>CP073261.1:1850000-3220578 GCA_019739335.1 Erythrobacter sp. | reverse complement strand
TTGAGCAGCACCAGCGCCATGCCGACGCTCACCTGGAACAGCGCCAGCCGGAGCAGGCGCGACAAGGGCAGGTCGGCGCTCGCCGCATCCGCGAACGGCAGCCAGGATGTTGCCACCCGGCTCCACTTCGCAGAAAGAGGCGCGCCTGCCTGCATCAGCCGCGCACCAGTTCCAGCGCGTGCGATTTGTAGAAACCGCTCGAAACGCGGTGACTGCGGCCAACTATCCAGCCCTCCAGCCGCGAGAGGCGCTGGCGCAGTTCATCTTCGGACACCGGCACGATGGCGGGCGAGCGATCCGAGCGCGGGAACAGTTTGCCCACTGTGTGCATAGCGCCGAGCAGCGGGGTGTAGGGCGCGAAGGTGAACAACAGCGAGTGGCGGCAATTGCGCGCCAGCCGCTCGACCGTGTCCACCATGTCGGCGGGCGAATAGTGGATCAGCGAATCCATCGCCACCATGTGATCGAAGCTGCCGAGCGCGGGATCGAGCATGTCGCCCACGCGCCACTGGATCCGGCCGTGGCCGTGGAAGCTGTCGGCACGCTTGCGGGCGATATCGACCAGCCCGCCGGCAATATCGATCGCAATGATCTCCGCGCCCCTGCACGCCGCATCCATGCTCAGCGCCCCGGTGCCGCAACCGGCATCGAGCAGGCGCTGGCGGCGCAAGTCGGTGGGCAGCCAGCTCAGCAGCGTGGCGCGCATTTCATCGCGACCGGCGCGCACGGTGGCGCGGATGCCGCTGACCTTGGCGTCGGAAGTCAGGTCGATCCAGGCCCTCTGCGCCGTCCGGTCGAAGTATTCGGCCAGCTTTTCGCGCTGCGTGTCGTAGCGGGTGGGGGCAAATTGCGTGGCCATCATTCGAACCCCAGGAAGTCGAAGATGTCGCGATCCTTCATCGGCCGCGCTTCCTGCGGTTCGACCCCGTCCCAGAGCAATTGCGCCAGCCGCAGGTACTCGAGCTGTGCGCCGATCACTTCGGGCGAATCGTCCATTTCGAACAGCGTGCACTTTTTCAGGCGGCTGCGGCGGATCGCGTCGAGATCCTGGAAATGCGCCAGCCGGGTCATGCCGATAGCATTGGCGAAGCGGTCGATCTCGTCGGTCTGGGCGGAACGGTTGGCGATCACGCCGGCCAGCCGGACTTCGTAATTCTTCGCCTTCGCGCCGATGGCGGCAACGATGCGGTTCATCGCGAAAATGCTGTCGAAATCGTTGGCGGCGACCACCACGGCGCGCTCGGCATGTTGCAGCGGGGCCGCAAAGCCGCCGCAGACCACATCGCCCAGCACGTCAAAGATCACCACGTCGGTGTCCTCAAGCAGGTGGTGCTGCTTGAGCAGTTTCACCGTCTGCCCGACGACATAGCCGCCGCAGCCGGTGCCGGCCGGGGGGCCGCCCGCCTCGACGCACATCACGCCGTTGTAGCCTTCGAACATGTAATCCTCGGGCCGCAGTTCCTCGGCGTGGAATTCCACGCTTTCGAGCACGTCAATCACCGTCGGCATCAGCTTTTTGGTGAGGGTGAAAGTGGAATCGTGCTTGGGATCGCAGCCGATCTGCAGCACCCGGTGGCCCAGCTTGGAGAAAGCGGCGGAGAGGTTCGACGAGGTGGTCGACTTGCCGATGCCGCCCTTGCCGTAGACGGCAAACACCTTCGCGCCCTTGATCTTGTCTTCCGGATCGAGCGCGACCTGCACCGAGCCCTGGCCATCGGACGGGCTGAAAGTCGAGCGGGGGTTCATCAGGTTCATCATATTCTCCTCATTCGGCCGCAATGACGCCTTCGAGCCGGTCTTCGAGATCGTTGCTGGCGGCGCGTAGCGCCTCCAGCGTGTCCTCGTCCGGCTCCCACAGTCGCCGCTCACAGGCTTCGAGCAGGCGACCGGCGACACGCGCCGAGCTTTTCGGGTTGAGCGCCGAAAGGCGCTCACGCATTTCGGGATCGAGCACAAAGGTCTCGCTGATCTTCTGGTACACCCACGGGGCAACCTGCCCGGTGGTGGCGGACCAGCCCATCGTATTGGTCACATGGCCTTCGATCGACTTCACGCCTTCGTAGCCGTGCTTGAGCATCCCTTCGAACCACTTGGGGTTGAGCGTGCGGGTGCGGGTTTCGAGGTCGATCTGCTCGGCCAGCGTGCGTACCTTGGCGGCACCCTGAGTGGCATCGAGGATGTAGACCGGCGCCTGTTTGCCGCGCGCGCGGGCCACCGAACGACTGACGCCGCCGAGTCCGTCGACATACTGATCGAGATCGGTGATCCCGACTTCGACGCTTTCGAGGTTCTGGTAGGTGAATTCGACTTCTTTGAGCGCGCTTTGCAGCAGCGCCCGCTGCGCCCTGGGTGCGCCTTTGACCCCGTAAGCGAAGCCCTTGTTGTTCTCGAACGCATTGGCCAGTTCGTCCGGATCGGTCCAGACGCCGCCTTCGATCATCTGGTTGACGTTGGCGCCATAGGCACCCTCGGCATTGGAGAAGACGCGCAGGCTGGCGGTTTCGAAATCGCAATCATGCGCCAGCTGGTGCGCCAGCGAATGCTTGCGGACGAAGTTCTGGTCCAGCGGCTCATCCGCCTGGCTGGCGAGCAGCGCGGCTTCGGCGAGCATCCGCGTTTGCAGCGGCAGCAGGTCGCGGAAAATGCCCGACAGCGTCACGACCACATCCACGCGCGGGCGGCCGAGTTCCGCGAGCGGGATCAGCTCCGCGCCGCACAGGCGGCCATAGCTGTCCTGCCGGGGCCGCGCGCCGATCAGCGTCATGGCCTGGGCGATCTGCACGCCTTCGCTCTTGAGATTGTCCGTGCCCCACAGCACCATCGCCAGGCTTTCGGGGAAGGGCTCGCCGCTGGCCACATGGCGGGCGAGCAGGCTTTCGGCCTGCTTGCGGCCTTCTTCGCAGGCGAAGCGGCTGGGGATACGGAACGGATCGAACCCGTGCAAATTGCGACCGGTTGGCAGCACTTGCGGGTTGGTCAGGATGTCGCCGCCGGGGGCAGGCTTGACGAAGCCACCGTCGAGCGCGTGGACCAGCGCGCCCAGTTCGTCGCAAGAGTCGAGCGCGATGCGTATCTCGGCGCTATCGGCTTCGGGATCGGCCTCTACCATCGCGGCGAGCAGTTCCTCGCGCTCCGCACCTGCGGGCATTTGGCCGAGGACGTGCATCCCGTGCGGGATCAGCGCGCGTTCGAGTTCGTAAAGTTGAGGGGCAAGATCGGAAATGTCGTCGCAGGCGATATCAAGCGTCTCGCACTGATCGACGATCATTGCCGAGAGCGCATTGCGTTCATCGCCTTCGGGCAGGGTGCGCCAGCGATCGACGCTCACCTTGAGTTCGGCAAAGCCCTTGTACAGTCCGGCACGCGCCAACGACGGCGTGAGATAGCTGACCAGCGTTGCGGAGGAACGGCGCTTGGCAAGGATGCCTTCCGACGGATTGTTCGAGGCATAGAGATAATAGTTGGGCAAATCGCCCAGCAGTCGCTCCGGCCAGCAATCGCCCGACAGGCCGGTCTGCTTGCCGGGCATGAATTCCAGCGCCCCGTGGGTACCGAAATGCAACACGGCGTGAGCGCCGAAGTCTTCGCGAATCCAGCGGTAGAAGGCAGCGAAGGCATGGGTCGGGGCGTAATCGCCCGCAAACAGCAGCCGCATCGGATCGCCTTCGTAGCCGAAACCGGGCTGTACCCCGACGAAGACATTGCCGAATTGCGCGCCGAGCACCTGAATATGCGAGCCGTCCGACTGGATGCGACCGGGGGCAGGGCCCCACTGCGCTTCGATCTGCGCCAGATGCGGTTCGCGCCGCACATGATCGTCGGCAGAAATGCGCGCGGCGACATTGGCGTCGGAGCCGTAGCGTTCGGCATTGCCTTTGAGCACCGCATCGCGCAGCGCGTCCACGCTTTCGGGCACGTCGAGCGAGTAACCCTCCGCCGCCAGCCGCACGAGCGTGGCGTGGAGCGATTCCCACACTGCCAAATGCGCAGCAGTGCCGGTGGCGCCGGAGTTGGGCGGGAAGTTGAAAATCGCGATCGCCAGCTTGCGTTCGGTCCGCGAGGAACGGCGCTGGGCGATCAGGCGCACGAGCTTGGCCGCCAGCGCTTCGGCGCGCTCGGCACAGGTCATCATCGCGCGGAAGCGACCGCCTTCGGGATGCTCGCAGTGGCGTTCGCAGCCGGTGCAGTTGGCCTCGCTGCCCGAACGGCCGCCGAACACGCTGGGATTGGTGCCGCCGTCGAGTTCGGGCAGGGCAACCATCATTGTCGCTTCGAGCGGCAGCAGCCCCTGCCGCCGTCCGCGCCATTCGTCGATGGTCTGGAATTCGAGCGCGTGGGCGGCAATGTAGGGCAGGTCCAGCCGCCCGAGCACGTCAACCGCCGCTTTGGAATCGTTGTAGGCCGGGCCGCCGACCAGCGAGAAACCGGTCAGGTTCAGCAGCGCATCGACCTGCGGCACGCCATCCTTGATGAAGAACTTTTCGATCGCGGGCCGCGCGTCCAGCCCGCTGGCGAAGGCGGGGATCACCCGCAGCCCTGCCGCTTCGAGCGCGGCAATCGTGCCGTCGTAATGGCCGGTATCCTTGCCCAGCAGGTAGGACCGCAGCAGCAGCACGCCGACAGTGCCGTTCGCGCCGCCACCGCGCGGCAGCAGGCGCAGACTTTCGCTGATTTTCTGTTCGGTGCGCGGGTGATAGACGCCGGTTTCGGGATATTCGAGCGGCGCCGCCGCCCCGGTCGTGCCGCGCCGCACCAGCCGCTCGCCCGCCGCATAGCGGTCGATCAGCGCGCGAACCATCGCCACCATGTTCTCTTCCGAACCCGCCAGCCAGTATTGCAGGGTGAGGAAATAGGCGCGCACATCCTGTGCGGTGCCGGGGATGAAGCGCAGGATCTTGGGCAGGCGGCGCAGCATTTTCATCTGCCCCGCGCCCGAACTGCCGCCCGGCTTGCCATTCTTCCCGGCATTGCCGCGCAACTTCTTGAGCAGCGCCAGCGGCCCCTTGGCGGGCGCATCCATGCGGTAATTGCCCATGCGGGTGAGCCGCACGACTTCGCCCGCCGACATCATGCAGACCATCGCGTCGCAATTCTCGCGCCGCGCTTCGAGCGTCGGCAGGATGGCGCGCACGTGATCGTCGAGGAACAGCATGGTGACGATGACGAAGTCGGCTTCGGCAATGGCTTTCTTGCTGTGCTCCAGCGCAATCGCACCGTCGTCCCAGTCGGACGCAGCATGGAGCGACAGTTCGATGTTCTCTTTGTGCAGCAGGCTGTCGGCGCGATCGACAGCGCCGCGCAGGTGGTTGTCCAGCGTGATGATGGCGACACGGACCGGGGGCCAGGTGAGAGGCGCGAAGTTAGCGGGCATAATGCGCCTTTGCATCGTACAGCGTCGCCAGATCGATCTGCGCGCGGCCGTGGTCGGCAGCGTAAAGCTCGGTATTGCGACGCGCCTTGCCGCGGACGAAGAAGGGGATCTTCTTCAGCTCGCGCTCGGCCTCGTCAGACCAAACCCCCATCCCGCTTGCGGGAGGGGCTAGGGGTGGGGGCGAGGCGACAGCCGAGCCTTGCGATGCTACAGGCCCACCCCCGGCCCCTCCCGCAAGCGGGAGGGGAGAATGGAGATGGCTCGCCCCCGCCGTGTCGGAGAATTCGAAATCCTCGCGGAACATCGTCAGCAGGTGCTCTTCCAGCCCCATCACCAGCGGGTGAACCCAGGTATCGAAAATCACGTTCGCGCCTTCGAAGCCCATTTGCGGGCTGTGGCGGGCGGGGAAGTCCTGCACGTGGACCGGGGAGGAAATCACCGCGCAGGGCAGGCCCAGCCGCTTGGCGATGTGGCGCTCCATCTGCGTGCCCAGCACCAGTTCGGGCGAGGCGGCGGCGATGGCGTCCTCGACTTCCATGTGGTCGTCGGTAATCAGCGGATCGAGCCCGTAGAGCTTGGCGGCATTGCGTAGTTCGCGGGCGAATTCGCGGTTGTAACAGCCGAGGCCACAGACTTCGAAGCCGAGCTCGTCGCGGGCGATGCGGGCAGCGGCGACAGCGTGGGTGGCATCGCCGAAGATGAAAACGCGCTTGCCGGTAAGGTAGGTCGAATCGACCGAGCGGCTCCACCACGGCATCCGCGATGCCAGATCGCCCAGCGCCGGGGCGGGATCGACTCCAGCCAAGGCGGCAACAGCGGTGATGAATTCGCGGGTCGCACCAACGCCGATGGGCACGACGCGGACGGCGGGCTGGTTGAAGGCCTTTTCCAGCCAGCGCGCAGCTTCCTCGCCGATTTCGGGATAGAGCACCACGTTGAAATCGGCCGCGCCGATGCGGGCGATGTCGGCAGGCGAAGCACCCAGCGGGGCCACGCAGTTCACTTCGACGCCCAGCGCGTCGAGAATCTTGCGCACTTCCACCAGATCGTCGCGATGGCGGAAGCCGAGCGCTGCGGGGCCGAGCACATTGACCAGCGCCTTTTCACCACCGCGCGGTCGCACGGTCTGATCGGCCAGCGTGCGGACGACCTGGTAAAAGCTCTCCGCCGCGCCCCAGTTTTCCTTGCGCTGGTAGCTCGGCAGTTCGAGCGGAATGACCGGGCAGGGCAGGCGCATCGCTTCGGCGAGGCCGGCGGGATCGTCCTGGATCAGTTCGGCGGTGCAACTGGCGCCTACCATCATCGCCTGCGGAGCGAAGCGGGCATAGGCATCGCGCGCTGCATCCTGGAACAGTTGCGCGGTATCCTTGCCGAGATCGCGTGCCTGGAAGGTGGTATAGGTAACCGGCGGGCGCTTGCCGCGCCGCTCGATCATCGTGAACAGCAGGTCGGCATAGGTATCGCCCTGCGGCGCGTGGAGGACATAGTGCATCCCCTCCATCGCCGTCGCCACGCGCATCGCGCCAACGTGGGGCGGGCCTTCGTATGTCCAGACGGCGAGCTGCATCGGCCTATACCCTCAGCACGTCGCGCCGCCGGAGCGGGCGGGCAAAGAGCTCGGCGAGATCGCCTGCCTGCTCGAAGCCGTGGATCGGGGAGAAGACCAGTTCGATGGCCCACTTGGTGGTGAACCCTTCGGCTTCGAGCGGATTGGCGAGGCCGAGGCCGCAGACGGTGAGATCGGGCTTGTCGGCGCGCACCCGGTCCAACTGGCGATCGACATGCTGGCCTTCGCTGATGCGGGTGCCCTTGGGCAGCAGCTTCAGTTCTTTCGCGGTGTGCTGACGGTGGAGATAGGGCGTGCCCACTTCCACCGGCACCATGCCCAGCTCGGTCGCAAGGAACCGCGCGAGCGGCACTTCAAGCTGAGAGTCGGGCAGGAAAGTGATGCGCTTGCCTTCCAGCCGTTCGCGGCTGTGAGCAATGGCGCGCTTGGCCCGCTCACGGCCCGGCGCGATCACCCGGTTGAAGTGCATTTCGTCCACCCCGAAGGCCTGTGCGGCGGCGTGCAGCCAGTCGGTCGTGCCTTCCGCGCCGAAGGGGAACAGTGCATCGAGCCGCTGCGCGCCGCGGTTCTCCAAAGCCAGCGCGGTTTCGGTGAGAAACGGCTGGGCGAGCAGGTAGCGGGTGTTCGGACCGATCGGCGGCAGGTCGCTTGCCTTGCGCGAGGGCAGGCAATGCACCGGGTCAATGCCGAGTTCGGCGAACAGGCGCAGGAACTGGTCTTCGACAATATCCGGCAGCGCGCCGACGATCAGCAACTGCGGCGCTGCATCCCGCAGGCTGGCGGGCATTTCCGGCACCAGCGTGGCGAGGCAGGCGTCCTCGCCTTCGGTGAAAGTGGTTTCGATGCCGCTGCCTGAATAGTTGAGAATGCGAGTGCGCCCGGCATAGGTGACGCCGAGTCGCTGGGCGGCCTTCGAGAGGTCCATCTTGATGACTTCGGACGGGCACGAGCCGACAAGGAACAGCGTGCCGATATCGGGGCGGCGGGTGAGCAGCTTGTTGACGATCCGGTCGAGCTCGTCCTGGCAATCGGCCATCCCGGCCAGATCGCGTTCCTCGATGATGGCGGTGGCGAAGCGCGGTTCGGCAAAGATCATCACGCCTGCCGCCGATTGCAGCAGGTGCGCGCAGGTGCGCGAGCCGACGACGAGGAAGAACGCATCCTGCATCTTGCGGTGCAGCCAGATGATCCCGGTGAGGCCGCAAAAGACTTCCCGCTGGCCGCGCTCGCGCAGGACGGGAGCGCAGTCTGCGCCGTTGGCGGAGGCCAAAGCGGGGTTGGGCAGGACGCTGCTCATGCCGCCACCATCGCTTCAGTCTGGAGTCGCGCAGCGCGCAGCTTGAGCAGGAATTGCCCGGCGTTGACCACGTAAGCGCAGTATCCGGCGAGGGCGACGAGCATACGCGACTCGGCCGATCCGATGTTCCCCAGCAGCATAATGAGGTAGGCCGTGTGCAGCGCCAGCACGAGCATCGAGAAAACGTCTTCCCAGAAAAACGGGCGGGCGAACAGCCACTTGCCGAAGACCACTTTCTCCCAGATCGATCCGGTTACCATGATGGTGTAAAGCACCAGTGTTTTCAGCACGATGGATGCGTCTGCGGCCCATTCGCCGGTGCCGCTGGCAAGATAGCGCAGCACAAGGGCGAGACTGACAGCGAAGATCAGGAATTGCAGCGGGGCGAGCACGCCCTGAACCGTGGTCCACACCGACTCATCGCGGCGGCGGCGCTCTTCGGGAGTGTAGAGCCCGCCGATCAGGATTTCACCCTGCGATGGGGTTGCGCGCCCTGCTGCGGCGCTTCCCTCTGGTGTGTATTCCCCTCGCATCCCGAGCGACATTCCTTCGCCTTGCTGATGCTGGAGACTACGCCTCTTATGAGCAAAGTGTCAACTAAACTGGACGACAAATTTATTTGACACTTTACGGTTTGCCAATCGCTCCTAATGTGATTAGCCTTGGCTCACCTTTATCGACTCAGACTATGTATCTGCTTGGGAAAGGATGACGCGATCCGCGCCGCTCCGGACGGGAGAGCATACTATGGCATCGGCATTTGGCGCAGGCTCCGGGAGGGCGCGCCCGAAGCTTTCAGGGACTGGCGACACGCTGGGGTCGTCCTCCGCCTTTCATACTTTCCGATCACGAATGAAGGGGGCAATGGTTCCGTCACCGGAAGGCGGCCCGGTCGATAGCCTCATCGAACAGGAGATTCTTCCCCGTCTGCTGGTCGCGCACCAGCGTGATGGCAGCATTGTCCGGCGGGTGCGGATAGTCGAAGACCTACGGGCCGTTTCGCTCGAAGAAGCCGAAGCTTTTGCGCCGATGGCGCTTGAACTCGAGGCCAATGAGTTGATGCTGGAGGTCGAACATTTCCTCGTCCGCGGCATTACCCCCGAGGATGTTTTCGTCCAGCTTCTGGCTCCTGCCGCACGGCGGCTGGGCGAGTACTGGGAGGAGGACCGCTGCGATTTCGTCGATGTGACGATGGGGCTGTGGCGACTGCAGGAAGTCATGCGGGAAATTGCCCAGCGTTCACCGGCGACTCCCGAAGAGTTCGAACCTGCGCGCAGCGCGCTGTTCAGCCCGATGCCGGGCGAACAGCATTGCTTCGGCACGCTGATGGTGGAGGAAGTATTTGCCCGCGCAGGATGGGATAGCGAGGCCTTGGTTGAGCCGCAAAGGTCCGAATTGCTACGGGTTATTTCCGATCGCGAGTTCGAACTGGTGGGATTGACGGTCAGCACCGACTGCCCTAGCGGCGAGATTGCAAGCCTGCTTACGGCCATTCGCAGCGTCTCAAAATGCCGCTCGGTCAAGGTTATAGTCGGCGGTCGGGCTATCAATGCCAACCCAGCCTTGGCCGACAGGGCAGGCGCTGATGGCACTGCCATCGACGCAAATTCAGCACTGATCCTGGCAGACAGGATCGTCCCCGTTTCGAGGGGGAATTTCTGCTTCGAAGCATGATCCGGAGCCAGAATGCTCACTCGAAAACATAGTATCGAAGGCAAGCTTCAATACGGTGATTTCGCCGGTATTTTTGATGATTCCGATCCCACGGCCGCCGCTAGGCTGGCGCTGATTGCCGGCGACATCTGCCTCGTACTCGATCGCGATGGCACGATCGTCGGCGGCAGCGCCGATCCGCATTTTTTTCCGCAGGTTGAAAGCTGGATTGGCCGTGATCTGGTTGACACCGTGACTGTCGAGAGCCGTGCCAAGGTGATGGAAATGCTGGGGTCAATGCGCGAAGGCAAGGCCCAGCGCTGGCGGCAAATCAACCACTTTAGCGAAGATGGCGATGCGCCGGTGCGTTATGCGCTGGTGGCTTTCGAGAATTCGGAGCGCTGCCTCGCACTCGGACGAGACATGCGTGAAGAATCGGCGTTGCAGCAGCGTTTCCTGCAAGCCCAGCAAGCGCTCGAACGCGATTACATGCGATTGCGGCAGGCCGAAAACCGCTATCGCCTGCTGTTCGATACCGTGTCAGAAGCAACCCTGGTGGTGGAGGGTGACGGCTACCGCATCCGCGAAGCCAATCCCGCAGCCCATCGCTTGCTCAAGGCGGCATCGGGCGATCTGGTGGACAGCAAGGTGGCGGGTCTGTTCCCGCGTGCTTCCCGCGATGCGCTGATCGCCTTCCTCGGTTCTGCCGCTGCATCGAATGCCGTTTCACCGATAACTCTGGCGCTCGCGGATGGCGGCGAGGAACTGACCCTAAAGGCGTCAAGCTTCCGCCAGCGCGGCACGCAGTACCTGCTCTTGCGAATGCGTTCGGGTACGACTCATGGAGATGAAGTCTCCGGGCCGGTGCTGGCGGTGATAGAGCGCATGCCGGACGCCTTCGTGCTAGCCGACTCGAAGCTAAACATCGCCGCCGCCAATGCGCAATTTGCCGATCTGGTCGGGGTGGCCAGTGTCGATCACCTGCTGAACCAGCCGCTGGGCGACTATGTCGGTCGACCGGGGATTGATCTGGAACTGGTGCGTGGACAGCTCGCCAAACATGGCTTTGCCCGCAACGTTAGTACCGTGGTTGGAGCGAGTGACAGTTTCGCCGGAGAGCCGGTGGAGCTTTCCGCAGTCCAGACCGATGGCGAAGAGCCTTATATGGGACTGGTTATCCGCCCGGTAGGCCGCCGACTGCGCGATCTGCCGCCGGTGGCGAGCGATCTTCCGCGTTCGGTGGAGCAGTTGACCGAACTGGTTGGACGAATGTCGCTGAAGGACATCGTGCGCGAAAGTACCGACCTGATCGAACGGCTGTGCATTGAGGCTGCGCTCACGCACACGTCGGATAACCGCGCCTCCGCTGCCGAGATTCTCGGCCTCAGCCGCCAGAGCCTCTACTCCAAGCTGCATCGGCATGGAATGGGAAATCTGGACGCTGAATCGGAGTAATCCGAAGACTAACTGTCAAAATAATTTGACGCTTCAACCTGTCAGGCATAGCCTTGCCGGATGGATCAATCGCTTGTCTCCACAACTCGCGTCCCGCCTCCGGCGGCGCGCGATGTGCTGGAACTTTTGAAGCCGATTACGTGGTTTCCGCCCATGTGGGCCTTCATGTGCGGAGTGGTGTCGAGCGGGATGCCGCTGGACACGCGCTGGCCGTTCCTGATCGCCGGAATTGCCCTCACCGGGCCGCTGGTCTGCGGCACCAGCCAAGCGGTGAATGACTGGTTCGACCGGCATGTCGATGCAATCAATGAGCCGAACCGGCCGATTCCCTCGGGGCGGGTAGGCGGCACCTGGGGCCTGCGCGTGGCAAGTGCGGGGACACTGCTGTCGCTGGCGGTGGCCTGGCTCACCGGGCCGTGGGTGTTCGCGGCAACGGTGCTCGGCCTCGCCTGCGCATGGGCCTATTCCGCGCCTCCGTTCCGCTTCAAGACCAGCGGCTGGCTCGGCCCGGCAGTTGTGGCACTGACCTATGAAGGGCTGAGCTGGTTCACCGGTGCAAGTGTGATGGCGGGCGCTTTGCCGCCGGGCACCGTGCTGATCGTGCTGGGGCTCTACAGTTTCGGCGCGCATGGCATCATGACGCTCAATGATTTCAAGGCGGTGGAGGGGGACAAGGCCACCGGCCTGCGCTCGCTCCCCGTCACGCTGGGCGTCGGGCGTGCGGCGCGGCTGGCCTGCGTGGTGATGGCTGTACCGCAAATAGCGGTGGTGGCACTGCTGGCGCAGTGGGGCATGACGATCTCGGCGATAGCCGTGAGTGTTCTGCTGCTGGTGCAACTCGCGCTGATGCCGCGTCTCATCTCGGATCCCGCCCGACATGCGCCCTGGTACAACGCGACGGGGGTCACGCTCTATGTGCTGGGGATGCTGGCGGCATCGCTCGGGCTGGGGGGCTACGTATGAGCAATCCCGTCGCTTCCAAGGGCCTCGGATGGGTCTCGATTGTCCGATTGGGCGCAGTGCAGGCCTCAATCGGCGCGATCGTGATGCTGGCGACATCGCTGCTTAACCGGGTCATGGTCGTCGAATATGCGTTAGCAGCGGCGATCCCGGCGGGGCTGGTGGCGTGGCATTACGCCGTGCAGCTGACGCGGCCCTTGTGGGGCCACGGTTCGGATCTGGGGAGGCGGCGGACGCCCTGGATCGTGGGCGGCGTGGCGGTGCTCGGCCTTGGCGGACTGCTGGCGGTGCAGGCGACGATCATGCTGGCGGAGCCATCGCTCGCCGCTTTCGCGCTGGCGGCGCTGGCTTTCACGCTGATCGGCGCCGGGGTAGGCGCGGGGGGGACGTCGATGCTGGCGCTGCTGGCCTCAGGCGTCGCGCCCGAACGACGCGCTGCTGCGGCGGCAACCACCTGGATCATGATGGTGAGCGGGATCGTGATTTCCGCTGGCATAGCAGGCGCGCTGCTCGATCCGTTCTCGCCCGAACGGCTGATGCAGGTTGCGGGCGGCGTGGTGGCGGGAGCGCTGCTGGTCTGCGTGCTGGCGATGTACCGTTTGGAGGACACCGCGACACTGTTCGTGGCGGAGCGCGAAGACAGCGCAGGTCCTTCCCCCGGTTTCGCCCCCGCGATCCGCGAGATTTTCCACGAACCCGAAGCGCGCCGCTTCACCCTGTTCATCTTCGTCTCAATGCTCGCCTATTCGATGCAGGACCTGATCCTTGAGCCCTTTGCGGGACTGGTGTTCGGTATGACGCCGGGCGAATCGACCAGCCTTGCCGGAATGCAACACGGCGGGGTCCTGCTCGGCATGATTGCCGCCGGCGTAGGCGGCAGCGCATTTGCCGGGCGAATGCCGGTGGAACTGCGGGTGTGGATCATGGTCGGCTGCACCGGATCGGCGCTGGCGCTCGCCGGGCTGGCCGTGGCAGCGCAGGCTGGCGATGGCTGGCCGCTGGCCGCCAATGTCTTCGCGCTGGGGTTCTGCAACGGCATTTTCGCGGTGGCCGCCATTGGTTCGATGATGGGGCTGGCTGGCGCCGGAGAAACGACCCGCGAAGGCGTTCGCATGGGCGTCTGGGGCGCATCGCAGGCGATTGCCTTTGGCGCAGGCGGGCTGATCGGCGCGGTGGGCGTGGACATGGCGCGCAGTTGGCAAGCCGCAAACGGCGGGCAGGACGGCGCGGCCTTCCAGCTCATTTTTGCTTTAGAAGCAGCACTTTTCATCGTCGCGGCACTGCTTGCCGTGCGCGCATCGAAACGTCGCAAGCAAGCTAACGGGGAGTTGGTAACGGCATGAGCACTGCACAATTCGATGTCGTGGTGGTCGGAGGCGGGCCTTCGGGCGCAACGGCGGCCTGGGACCTTGCGAGAGCCGGGCGCAGCGTGCTGCTGCTGGACCGGGCAGGGCGGATCAAGCCCTGCGGCGGGGCGGTGCCGCCACGGCTGCTCGAAGAATTCGAGATTCCCCAATCGCTGCTGGTGGCGAAGGCGCGCTCGGCGCGGATGGTCGCGCCGTCGAACCGCGCGGTGGATATGCCGGTGGGTGAGATCGGCTATGTCGGCATGGTCGATCGCGGCGAATTCGACGAATGGCTGCGGGTGCGGGCGGAAGCCGCCGGGGCGGAACGGCGCAAGGGCACTTTCGATCATATCGAGCGCGACGGCGGGAGCGGGCCGCTGGTCTGCTACCGCGAGGAACGCGGCGGGGAAATGCGGCAAGCCCGCGCGAAACTGGTGATCGGCGCGGACGGTGCCCGCTCGGCCGTGGCGCGCGAGAACCTGCAGGGCGCAGAGGATATCCCCTGCGTTTTCGCCTATCACGAAGTCATCAAGTCCCCTGCCAGCACCCCTGAGGGGTTCGACGGTTCGCGCTGCGACGTGCTATATCAGGGCCACCTCTCGCCCGATTTCTACGCCTGGGTCTTCCCCCACGGCGAGCAGGCGAGCATCGGCGTGGGCAGTGCCAACAAGGGCTGGTCGCTGCGCGGCGCGGTGCACACCATGCGCGAGGAGATGGGGCTGGCGGACTGCGAAACGATCCGCCGTGAAGGCGCACCGATCCCGCTCAAGCCACTGAAGCGCTGGGACAATGGCCGCGACGTGCTGGTTGCAGGCGATGCCGCCGGCGTGGTCGCGCCCGCATCGGGTGAAGGTATTTTCTACGCCATGACCTGCGGCCGTATCGCCGCCCAAACTGCCGATGCCTTTATCGCCAGCGACCAGCCCGCCGTGCTCAAGCGCGCGCGCAAGCAGTTCCTGCGTGAACACGGACGGGTGTTCTGGATCCTCGGGATGATGCAGTCCTTCTGGTATTCGAGCGACAAGCGCCGCGAGAGGTTTGTCGCCATGTGCGCCGACAAGGACGTGCAGCAGCTCACCTGGCAGGCCTATATGAACAAGCGGCTGGTGCGCGCACGCCCGCTTGCCCATTTGCGCATCTTCGTGAAGGATACCGCGCATCTGCTGGGATTGAGACCTGTCACGCAATGAGCATGAGCAAAAGCTGGATTCTCCCCGTCGTCGTCGCCGGGCTGGCGGCGTTGGCCGTCGCGACAGTGGGGGGGACGATCACCGATCTGGGGCCGTGGTACGAAGGGCTGGCCAAGCCGGACTGGAACCCACCTCGCGCTGCCTTCCCGATTGTCTGGACCGTGATCTTTGCGCTGGTGGCGGTTGCCATTGTATCCGCCTGGCGCGCTTCGCCCAGCACCAGGGTTTCGGACACACTGATCGGGCTGTTTGCGCTGAATGGCTTCCTTAATATACTGTGGAGCCTGCTGTTCTTCCGGATGCAGCGGCCAGACTGGGCCTTCTTCGAGCTGATCGCTCTGTGGCTCTCGATCGCGGTGCTGATCGCCTATTGCTGGCGGCTGTCTCGCACGGCGAGCTTGCTGCTGCTGCCCTACCTTATCTGGGTGACCATCGCGGGCGCGCTCAACTGGCAGATCGTCCAGCTCAACGGCCCGTTCGGCTGAGGTCGCTAAGCGTGGTGGAGTTCTTCGCCAGCGGGCGCGCGGTGGACGTGGTGCTGGCGGTTATCCTGATCGAAACGGTGTATCTGCTGTGGCGCGGCTGGCGGGTGAGCGATCTTGCGCTTCTCCTGCTGCCTGCGGTGCTGATGCTGCTCGCCCTGCGCGCCGCATTGGTGGGGGCGGATTGGATCTGGATTGCGCTGCCGCTGGCGCTGTCTTTCCCGGTGCATCTGGCAGACCTGTCCCGCCGTGCGAAACGGCGGGACTGATCCTGCAAGTACCTATTCGGTATCGGTGCTCGCCGGGCTGGCGGGCAGCGCGGGTTCTTCTGCGGTCGGAGCCGTAGGAGTGTAGAGCTGCCGCAGTGCCGGATAATCGACCACCATCGAGACCCCGCCCAGCGGCAGGTTCTGGCCCTGATGGCAGGTGGTGCAATTCACCTTGAACGGATCGCCTGCCGCACCCAGCCGGTTGGCCGGGAACACACTGGCGAGCGGGGTGATATACTCTTCGTTCATGTTGCGAACCATGCGGATCCCGTGCCACGCGGTCTGCCGCGGCGGGGCACTGATGTTCCAGTCGGCGAAGTTCTGCGAATTGTGGCAATAGGTGCAGTTCACGCCAAGCGAATCCGACATATGCATCATCAGCGAGTATGTCTGTTCGGTGCTCATCGTCGACAGCGTGTTCGCTGAGGTCGGGTGCATGGTGGTTGAAGCCACGCGGATCGCATTGTTGTCCAGTTCGCCCAGCAGATACGCCGCCACCGATTCCTGCGGCAATGAGCTGTAGGCGGTGTTGGACACCGGATTGTTCTGGCCATTCCGGTTGCCGATGATCGAGCGGTTGTTCCCCTCGACCGGCAAGGTCCAGTATTCTTCCGGTATGTTGTTGCCGCGATGGCAGGTCCAGCAGGTCACACCCGTTTCGGCAACATGGCTGGACCAGTTCGCATTCACATTCTGCGTCATGAGCAGCATGTTGCGGGCGACGACCTTGGTATAGACTTCGTCCGATGCCATGTTTGCCGGATTGTGGCAGTAATTGCAGCCCTGTTCGGGCGATACCCATTCGGTGATCGCCGCCATCAGGTAGTTGAACTCGTCCGCCGAGATGTCGCCGAGCACCTGCACGTTCTCGTAAACCTCGCCCGCGCGCGGGCCGCCGGTGTCGGCGGGAAGCTCGTAGGGCGGGGCGGGGACTTCGTCCCGGATTTCGGAAGTCTGGACGAATATCTGGTCCATCCCCGTGCCGCGAAATCCGTTCTGTTGCGAAGTCTTGGGGGCAAGTTCGCAGGCTGTCAGTGTCAGCGGCAAGGCCGCCAGCAATGTCAGGTTGAGGCCGGTTCTCCTGTTCATTCTGTCACACTCCCCAAGCCTTCTGGCGCCAAACCTGCTGGATCGACAATCCCGCTGGCGGGATAAGCGGGAGCGTAACCGTGCTCCTGCGCCCAGAGATACCAGTTATCCACCACCGTGCCGGTCAGCAGGATGCCGATCCCGCCGGTCAGCGTGGTCAGCACCGCGAACCACCAGGCCCAGCGATGGACCGATTCCATCGTGGCGTTGAAGCCCATCGTCCAGCGCCAGAACAGCGCCCCGCGTTCGGCCGCAGTGCCGCGATCCGTGATCTGTTCGATCTCGCGCTCGCCGCCGTAACGGCCGACCGCCAGGATCGTCGCCCCGTGCATCGCGAAGAGCAGGGTTGAGCCATAGAGGAAGGCGATCGAGAGGGCGTGGAACGGATTGTAGAACAGGTTGCCGTAGCGGATCGAGAAGGCGGCGGTCCAGTCAAGGTGCGGGAAGATGCCGAAGGGCACCGCCTCCGCCCAGCTGCCCATGAACATCGGGCGGATGAAGCCGAGCACCAGATAGAGCCAGATTGCAGCGGCGAAGGCCCAGGCAACGTGTGTACCCATTCCCAGCGCGCGGGCGCGGCGATAGGTGCGCACCCACCACAGGATGATCGCCGTGGTCAGGCTGAAGCCGGCGAGGATCCACCAGCCGCCTTCGGCCAAGGGTACGAACGGGGTGAAGCCATACTCCGGCCCCGGCGGCTCGAGCGCCAGCCACGGCAGTTGCCGGATGAACTCGATCGGATCCCAGTTGACCGAGGCGAGCATGTTGAGCCCGATGATCTCGATCGCGAGGAAGCCGAACATCAGCGAGGCGAGACCCGACCAGCCGAGGTAGATCGGCCCGAGTTGGCCTTGCCCCAGCCGCCCCATCAGGCCGCTGCGCGAGAACAGGTTGATCCGTGGTTCACCGCCGCGAGGCAGGGCGATGCCGCCCTCGTTGGGGGCGATCAGCTGGACCTGAGTGAAGATGTTTTGATAGCGAGCCATAAGTCAGTGCCCCTTCACGACCAGATCGGGAGATTGAGCCACCAGGTCCACCATTCGGGCCAGCCTTTGGTCCACAGCGGTCCACTGATGATGATGCATACCGCGCTCCAGAAGCCGGCATTCAGCGCCAGCAGCAGGCCCACGCGGTGGATGCCCAGCGTGCCGACCGAATAGCCGATCAGGTCGCGGAAGAAGGTGTCTTCATATTCCGGCGTCTTCACGTCCTGTCCCGGTGCGGGATTGGTGGCCGACAGGACCAGGGCCCCGTGCAGCGCCAGCGCCAGGGTGGTGGTGAAGAAGAAGCTCACCGCAAGCATATGCGCCGGATTGTAGTGGAAGTGCAGGTACTGGTATCCGGTGTTGGATACCCAGTCGAGGTGGCTGAAAATCCCGTAAGGGAAGCCGAAGTGCCAGCCGCCGAGCAGGATCGGGCGGATCACCACCAGGCTGACATAGGCGAAGATGGCGAAGCCGAAGGCCACCGGCACATGGTATCCCATGCCCAGCTTGCGGCAGATCTCCACCTCTCGCAGTGCCCAGGAAGTGAAGGAAATGATCGCGCAGACGGTGATCACCTGCCAGAAGCCGCCTTCGAGCAGCGGGGCAAGGCCGAGGCCGTAGGACAAATCGGGCGGAGCGATGGATATCAGCCACGGGTTCCATGTCGGCCCCTGCGAGGCGGCATAGAAGATCAGCGCCGTTCCCAGTGAGGCGAAGATCGCCGTCACCACTCCGAAGAAGCCCACGTAGAATGGGCCGACCCAGAAATCGAACAGGTCGCCGCCGATCAGCGTCCCACCGCGCACACGATACTTCCGCTCGAAACTCAGGAGCGCCATAGCTTTACCCTCCCCCACCAGAACCGGCAGGATTAATGTTCCCTCACTTCACCCGGGGAGGCGACGGACAGTCGGCCCGCCGCCTCTCGCACAGATTTCAGTCAGGTTGCGGCGGGAGCCGCGGCAGCGGCCGTTGCTCCCTGGACCGAATTCGGACCATCGATCCAATTGTAGGTGTCGGTGCTGAGCAGGATGAAGTGAATCACGATTGCCAGCACGAACAGGAAGACGAACAGGGCTACAAGGGCCCTGCGCGGATCGAAAATAAGCCAGGTTCTCCACATGGGTTTGTTTCCTTTTGCAGAGTGGTTCTTCGTTCCCCCGTGACGCGTATCGCCGCGGGCGATGCGTCAGGTCAGAGCCAGGGGCGCCAGACGTAGACAAGGACATGGGCAACCACGGCAACCGCCGTGAAGCCGATGAAGCTGCTCATGAACAGCTTGTGGAATTCCTTGGCCTCTTCGGGCGTGAGGTAGGTCCTCAGGCCGAAGCGATCATCAGGATCACTCATAGCATTTCTCCATTCTTATGGATGGTGCGAGAGGCGGAGTGCCTCCCTCGGTACCCGTCCGGATTGCTCCGGGCGGATTTCGTGGCCCCGGTTACGGGGGCGATTGGGTTGCGCGCGTTCATGTGCCGGCTCCGGCGAGGAGGGCATCGGCGAGCAGTTCGGCGGTAACACGGCTTTCGCCTGCGCGGCGCGAAGCGGCTTCGGCGGCATCGCGCAGGCGCTTGGCGGCGGAAATGCGGATCAGCACCGGCTGCGCTTCGACCAGTGCATCGAGCTTGGCCTTGGCATCGGCATCCCAGGCCATTTCGCGGTGGGCGCGGGCAGGGGTGGCATCGACCTTGTCGAGCTCGCTGCCGAGCGGAAGGATGTGGAACAGCGCGTCGAACAGCGCATTGCACACTTCCTGCACCAGGTAGGTCGCGCCCGAATAGCCCATGAAAGGGGTGCCGGGATGGCGGCGGATCGCCGCGCCGGGGAAGCTGGCCGGGATATAGATCCCGCGCGCGCCGCACTCGGCCATGTACATCCGTTCGTTGTAGCTGCCGAACACCACCAGCGGCGGATTGCTGCGGATCGCTTCTCGCACGGCGGCGTTGTCCGGCTTCACTCCGGCCGAGCGGCTGAAAGCGAAAGTGCAGGGCAGGCCCATGTCGTCCCGCAGGAATTTGCTGATGCCGCGCGCATAGGTCTCGTTGGCGACGATGCCGAAGCTGGCCGTGGCGAAGAAATCCTGCGTCACCGAGCGCCACAGGTCCCACAGCGGCTTGATCGTGGTGTGCTTCTCGCGCTCGATGAACGGTTCGGGATCGAGTCCCAGCTCGGCCCCCAGGGCGCGGAGGAATTTCGTGGTGCTGTCAAGCCCGATGGGAGCCTGGAAAAACGGCCGCTCCATCAGTTCGCACAAGTTGCGCCCGAATTCGCGGTAAAGGCAGACATTGGCCTGCGCGTCCCCCAGCCGCCGCACGTCGGCGAGATGACTACCGAGCGGGAAGGACATGTTCACTTCCGCGCCGATGCCTTCGATCAGGCGGCGCACTTCGGCCAGATCGCTGGCCATGTTGAACATGCCGTAGGCGGGGCCGAGGATATTGACCCTGGGCTTCTCGCCCTCCTTCACCGGCTTGACCGCGGGCACCGACTTGGGGCCGAATTCGGTCCACAGCCAGCTCATCGCGCGGTCGGCGCTCTGCCACTGGTCCTCGTCGATGGTGCGCGGGAGGAAGCGCTTGATATTGGTGCCCTGGGGAGTCACCCCGCCGCCGATCATCTCGGCGATGGAACCGGTGACGACCACGGCGGGCAATTCGGAGTCGAGCACTTTCCACGCGCGCATCATCGCGCCTTCGGTGCCGGTCTTGCCCAGTTCTTCCTCACCCAGGCCGGTGACGACGACGGGCAACTCGTGCGGGGGCAGGCCGTCGGTGTAATGCAGCACCGAGGTGACGGGCAGGTTCTCGCAGCCGACCGGGCCATCGATGATGACCTGCAGGCCCTTGATGGCGGTGAACACGTAGACCGCGCCCCAGTAGCCGCCGGCCCGATCATGATCGAGGATCAGGGTCATGAGCCGATCGCCTCCGCAGCCTTGCGTGCGGCTTCGTTGAGCGCCGCGTATTTCTTCTTGAACTGCGGCCGGTCCTGCGGGGTGTCGTCCCAGATGCCGCTGGTATGCCCGGTGCCCACGCCTTCGAAGAATTCGCGCATGCTCTCCATCCGCGCCTTGTTCCCCATCGCGCCGTTGACGACATGCGCCAGACTGCCCGCCCCCGCGATGCCCATCAGCGGGCGGGCGGAGATCAGGTTGGTGAAGTAGAGCGAAGGGATCGCCTTCTGCTTGGCGTACTGGACTACCGGAGTGGTGCCGATGGCGAGATCGGGGCGGTATTGCTCGACTGCCGCGATATCTTCCTCGAGGCTGGCGCGATAATTCACCCGCACGCCGCGCGCTTCGAGCCATTCGCGGTCCGGATCGGACCAGCAGGTCTTCGGGCAGGCAGTGCCGACATAGGGCACATCCGCGCCACTTTCGATCAGCAGCCGCGCCACCAGCAGTTCGGAGCCTTCATAGCCCGACACGGTAATCCGCCCGCGCACCGGGTTGGCGGCGAGCGCCGCGCGGATGGCCGGGATGAAGCGATCTTTGGCCGCATCGATTGTGTCCTGCGCCACGTTGCACGCCGCGCCGATGGCATCGAGCCAGGCCGCCGTGCCTTCGACCCCAACCGGAGCAGAACCGACAACAGTGCGCCCCGCTGCTTCGAATTCGCGGACGCTGGCGGTGTAGAAAGGATGAATCGCGGCCACCACGGCGCAATCGAGCGCGCCGTAGAGTTCGCGCCACTCGCGGGTGGGAACGACCGGACCTGCCGCGAGGCCCAGGGGCTCCAGCAGCATGCCTATGCCAACCGGGTCAGCAGGGAACATCTCACCCAGGAGAGTCACTGTTGGCAGGTCCGATCGATTGCGCGGCGCGGCGACGGGGCCTTGGCTGACCTCTTCCCGCGCATAGGCGAGCATCGCGCCCGCGAGAACGTCCTTGGCCTCGGCATGGGTCGGAATGCCGAACCCCGGAACGTCGATGCCGATGATCCGCACGCCGTTGACCTGTTTGCCCAGCAGCCGCAGTGGCACGCCGCTGGCGGTGGGAACGCAGAGGTTGGTGACGACGATGGTGTCGTAGAGCGTGGGATCGGCGAGATTCTCGACTGCTTCCTTGATATCCTCGAACAGCTTGCCGGTAACGAGCGTTTCGGAACTGAAGGGCACGTAGCCCACCGTCCGCCGCGCGCCGTAGAAATGGCTGGTGAAGGTCAGCCCGTAAACGCAGCAGGCCGAACCCGAGAGCACCGTGGCCGTGCGGCGCATCCGCAGGCCCACCCGCAGCGAACCGAAGGCCGGGCACATGCTTTGTGGCTGATCGTGCGGGCCTTTGGCGGCATCCACCGGGTAATCAGCGGCATAGCGATCGAGCACTTCGCTGTTGCCCGCCGTCCGCGCGGCTTCGCGCATGGTTTCCGCGCCGCCGTGGCAGCCCCCGCCGCTATCGACGGGATCGAGCGCGATCCGGTCAGGCTGGCGGGCCATTTCGGGGGCGAGATCGCTCATGCTTCAGGCCTCGTCATAAATCACTTCGAGGCTGGGCTTGGGTTCGAAGGTACCACCGCGCATATCCGCCTGGGTGGCGGGCCGCAGCGTCACGTTGCCGCCGGTTTCCTCGGGCGAGAACAGGCCGAGCAGGCCGTCTTGGTCGAGCGGCTTGGGCTGGAGCGGCGGCGCGCTGGCGACATTGCTCGCCAGTTCTTCGAACAGGCCGGCCCATTCGCTGTCCCGCGTGCCGATGATCTGGTAATTGGCCGACTTGCGGCGAATATCCTCGTTCGCGGGGATGGCAGTGAGCACCGGAATGCCGACCGCATCGGCAAAGGCTTTGGCTTCGCCCGTGCCGTCATCCTTGTTCACGATCATGCCGGCCACGCCGACATTGCCGCCCATCTTGCGGAAGTATTCCACCGCCTTGCAGACATTGTTGGCGACATAGAGCGATTGCAGGTCGTTCGATCCGACCACAATCACCTTCTGGCACATGTCCCGCGCGATCGGCAGGCCGAACCCGCCGCAGACCACATCGCCGAGGAAATCGAGCAGCACGTAATCGAAGCCCCAATCGTGGAAGCCCAGCTTTTCGAGCAGTTCGAACCCGTGAATGATCCCGCGCCCGCCGCAGCCGCGGCCGACTTCCGGGCCGCCGAGTTCCATCGCGAACACGCCATCGCGCTGGAAGCACACGTCTTCGATCCGCACTTCCTCGCCGGCCAGCTTCTTGATCGAGCTGGTTTCGATGATCGTGGGGCAGCTCTTGCCGCCGAACAGCAGGCTGGTGGTGTCGCTCTTCGGATCGCAACCGATCAGCAGCACGCGCTTGCCCTGCTGCGCCATCATGTAGCTGAGGTTGGAAAGCGCGAAGCTCTTGCCGCTGCCGCCCTTGCCGTAGATCGCGATGATCTGCGTTTCGGATTTCACTTCGCCATCTTCGGGCCGAGCGTGGACAGGATCGGGCTCGATCGCCGCCTCGTCCCGCAGGGCAATATCGGTATCAAGCATGGTCATGCGGTCTGGCTCCAGTCGAGCACCATTTTCAGGCAATCG
Organism: Erythrobacter sp.; assembly: GCA_019739335.1. Lineage (NCBI taxonomy): Bacteria > Pseudomonadati > Pseudomonadota > Alphaproteobacteria > Sphingomonadales > Erythrobacteraceae > Erythrobacter > Erythrobacter sp. The sequence continues at coordinate 3,197,417 of CP073261.1, read as the reverse complement.
GTATCGTGAAAGGCAGCGGGGTAGGCCTTGTCGGCCTCGCCGGCTGGGCGGACGTCGGTAATGAGGCCACCCAGGTCGAGCGCGCCGCGCTCGATCAGGTCACGGGTGGCGGAAAGGTCTTCCGGTTTCCATTCGGCAGCGATCCGCAGGCGCGCTTCGCGCTGGAAGGCGGCGGGGAAAGCGAAGCTGGGACGGTTGGCGTAGAAGCCCGCCAGCACCAGCTCGCCGCTGTGGGCGAGCCGCCCGATCAGCGTGTCGATCCCGTCGGCAAAGCCGCTGGCATCGTAGATGGTCGCGTAGTCCTTGCGGTCGTCATCCTTGGGGGCGAGCACTTCGTACCCGGCGCCGCCGATGCGACGATTGGCCTTGTTGTCCCACACCACAGGTGCGGGTACGCCCATGGCGATGGTCAGGCGGGCGAGCAGACGGCCCAGCGTGCCGTGTCCGACGATCAGTTCGGGAGGCTTGCCCCCGGCAATGGCATGGAGTGCGGTGGCGGCGAGGGCAAACAGCACGCCTTCATGGCCGAGCGACTCGGAAACGGGGAGGGCGCGGGCGGAGGGCAGGACGACTTTTTCTGCCGTGCCGCCGAAAAGGCCGAAGGCGTCCTGGTAGCAGGTGGCTCCGGGAACGAAGACCCAGTCGCCAATGCGTTCGGTGACTTCGGCGCCGCCATCGATCACCCGGCCCACCGACTCGTAACCGGGTACCAGCGGATAGCCCATGCCCGGAAAACGCGGCATTTCCCCGCTCCAGAACAGCTTTTCTGTGCCGGTGCTGATGCCGCTGTAATGGATCTGGACGACGAGGTCCGAGGGGCCGCAAGGGGTCAATGTCAGCGGTCTTAGCGACAGCTGTCTGGGTGCATCCAAAATGACCGCATATGCATCCATTATGCCCGGTCGCCCCTTTCCGACCCCCGTGGGTCTTCGGTATCTCGCGATACTCTTTTGCAGGGTCACCTTAGCAAGACAGCTACGGGTGTCAAATGTTTCGGACAATATAGGGTGTCAAACAAAACTGACAATTGCACTTGCGATGACAGGTTGGCGGGTGCGGAGCGCTTTCCAGCGCGCAAATCCGGCTTCCTCCAGCATCGTGCCGATTGAATCGACTGTGCGGGGCCTTCCGGAGTTCATTGCCCAGAGATAGAGCCCGAAATAGGCGTCCCCCATCGGCTTTGCGCCGGGTGTATTCGCCATCGGCTCGGCAATCACGAGTCGCCCGCCGGGGGGGAGGGCGCGGCGGCTTGCTTTGAGGATATTGATTGCGGCCTCGTCGTCGTGATCGTGTAGAATGCGGTTGAGGGTGATGCAATCGTAACCGGAGGGAAGGGGGGTCTTGAAAAAGTCGCCCGGATGGCGCGCGAATGCTGCCGGGAGCGAGGCCGACTCGAGTACGGGCGGCAGGTCGAACACGCCGATTCGCAACTGCGGGTGCCGCGCGGTGACGGCCTTGGCGAATGCTCCATGCCCGCCGCCGACATCGAGCAGGGCTTGGTGTCGGGAGAAGTCGTAGGCATCGAGCAATTGCTGTGAGACGAGCGCCTGCGACGTGGCCATCAGTTCCGAGTAGGCCGCTGCTTCGGCGCTGTTTTCCGCGGCAGCGTAGTGCCAGAAGCGCGAAAGGTGCGTCTCCTGTTGGCGGTCTGCGCGGAGCAGCGCCAGCGGATCGGCGAGGTCGGCATAGAGCAACTTGTGGTGGCGGATCATCGCCTTCGCGCCGGGATTGGCGTGCAGGGCAGCGCCTTGCTGGCCGAGCATCCACCAGCCGGGAGAGACCTCCTCTGCCAGATCCAGCGCCGCCGCCGCGCGCACGAGTCGCAGCGCCGCATCGGGCGAGAGATCGCAGTGCTTGGCAACCGCATCGGCGTCGCACGGGCCTTCCGCCAGCAGGTCGAGCAAACCGCTTTCAACGGCGCACAACAGTGTCTGCGAGTAAGCAAAGCCTGCCACCAGGTCGAACAGACCACCCGCACGACGGCGGGCAATCAGGCTAACCGGCCACACCGCCGATGCCCATTTCTGGAAGTCCGGCGAGGCCATCAGCCGATTGCGCCAGGCGACCCAGCGGCTCTTCCATTCGGGCAGGCCCTTAGCCTCCCGGTTCGATTTCGCCTGATCCATGTCCAATCAACTGGACAGATGGCGTGTAAAGGTCAATCATCTTCCATCTGGAGGGCTACCGGGTGCCGGAGCATGTCGCGATTATCGGAGCAGGTATCGGCGGGCTGACTGCTGCCGCACTGCTGGCCGCGCGCGGGTGCCGGGTAACGGTGCTGGAGAAGGAAGCGCATCCCGGAGGCAAGGCGCGGCAATTGTCGGTGGATGGCGCGGAGATCGACGCGGGGCCGACGGTCTTTACCCTGCGCGACGTGTTCGACGATATTTTCCGCGCCTGCGGTTCTGAACTGGCCGACCACGTCAACGCCCGGCCCGCCGAAACGCTGGCCCGCCATGCGTGGTCGACGGACGAGCGACTCGACCTGTTCGCCGATCCTGCCCGGAGCGAGGATGCCATCGGAGATTTCGCCGGTGCGCAGGCTGCACGCGGCTATCGCGCCTTCCGTGCCGAGGCCGCGCGCATCTTCACCATTCTCGACAAGAGCCTGCTGCGGCAGGGCAAGGTTCACTGGCCAGTCCCGCTGATGTGGCGCATCGGCCTGTCGCGGCTAGGCGACCTGCACGCGATCCGCCCCTACGAGAACCTGTGGAAAGTGCTCGGCGAACACTTCGCCGATCCGCGACTGCGCCAGTTGTTTGCTCGCTATTCCACCTATTGCGGATCTTCCCCCTTCGCCTCGCCCGCCACGCTGATGCTTATCGCCCACGTCGAGTCGCAGGGTGTCTGGCTGATCGACGGTGGGCTGAGTGCGCTTGCCGGGGCGTTGCAAAGGCTGGGCCAGGGGCAGGGCGCAAGCTACCGCTTCGGCACGCGCGTTTCGCGGATCGAGACAAGCGGGAGCATCGTGTCGGGCGTAATCCTCGCTACCGGCGAACGGCTCGCCGCGGACCGGGTGATCGTCAACGCCGATCCCGCCGCCTTGGCCGACGGTGCTTTTGGCGACGATGCGCGCCGCGCGGTGCGCCCGATCAAGCCCAAGGCCCGTTCGCTGTCGGCGATGGTCTGGCTCGCCCATGCCAAGACCAGCGGCTTTCCGCTCAAACGGCACAACGTGTTCTTCTCGCCCGATTATCCGCGCGAATTCGCCGATATTGCCAGCGGCAGGCCGCCCGCCGATCCCACCGTCTATGTCTGCGCGCAGGATCGTGAAGCCGGGAGCGGCGCAGAACCGCAGGGCCGAGAACGGCTCCAGATAATCGTCAATGCGCCCGCCAACGGCGACACCCACACCTATTCACCGCAGGAGAGAGAGCAATGCACATCGGCCATGAGAGCGAGCCTCGCGCGCTGCGGGCTGGAGCTGGAGGACCCGCTGGAGCAGCACCTGCTGACGCCGAACGAATTCAACGCGCTTTTGCCCTCGACCGGCGGAGCGATCTATGGACGGGCCTCGCGCGGCTGGGCGGCGTCCTTCCTCCGGCAGGGCACGCGGACGCGGATCCCTGGGCTTTACTGCGCGGGTGGAAGTACCCATCCGGGGGCCGGGGTGCCGATGGCCGCCTTGTCCGGGCAGCTGGCGGCGAACACAGTGCTGCAAGACCTCGCTTCGACGCGGAGGTCCCGCCCGGCGGCTACGGCTGGTGGTATGTCGATGCGCTCAGCGACGACGGACGCCACGGGCTGACGATCATCGCCTTTCTGGGCAGCGTATTCTCGCCCTATTACAAGGCCAGCGGGCGCCGCGATCCGCTCGATCATGCGGCACTCAACGTGGCGCTCTACGGCCCTCGCGCCCGCTGGACGATGACCGAACGTCCGAGCCGCGCGGTGGCGCGTGATGCCGATCTGCTCGCCATCGGGCCGAGCAGCCTGCGCTGGACCGGAGAGGCGCTGGAAATCGACATTGTCGAGCGGGACAAGCGGCTGTTCAACCCGTGGCAGCGCCCGGTGCGCGGCAAGATTCGCATCATTCCCGAAGCGCTGAACGGGGTCGCTTTCGCGCTCGATCCGCAGTCGCGCCATCGCTGGCACTGTCTTGCACCGCGCGCACGGATCGAGGTGGACATGCAAAAGCCGGGGCTGCGCTGGCAGGGCGGGGCCTATCTCGATTCGAATTTCGGCAGCGAGTCGCTCGAAAAGGGCTTCCGCGTCTGGCACTGGTCGCGTGCGCATACCGCAAAAGGCGGGGTGGTCTGCTACGAAGGGGTACGGCGGGATGGATCGCATTTCGCCAGCGCGCTGCGCTTCGGCGCGGATGGGATGCCGCAGATCGAGGAGCCCCCGCTGGTCGCGCCTTTGCCCAACACATTGTGGCAGATGGAGCGCAAGACCCGCGCCGATCGCGGCCATGCCAGCGTGATCAAGACCTGGGAGGATGCGCCGTTCTACGCCCGCTCCACGCTCAAGACGCGGCTGTTCGGCGAAGCGGCAGTGGCGGTGCAGGAAAGCCTCGATCTCGATCGCTTCGCTTCACCGGTCGTCCAGTTCATGCTCCCCTACCGGATGCCCCGCGCTGGGCGCTGAGTCCTCGCGTTTGGCTTGCTTTTCGCGGGCAATCTCGCGGTTGACCGACCACAGCTGGTAGAAGCCGAAGCCGAGCGCAATGGAGGCGGTGAAAAGGATTTCGATCCAGCCGAAGTTTTCGCCGACGCTGTTCATTGGCTTGCCTCCAGTGCCTGCAACACGCCCTGTTCGCGCGCAAACAGGGTAATCAGCCGCGCCGCCGCATCGGGCGCTTCCTCGTGCGCAAGGTGCCCCAGATCGGGCAGCAGTTCCAGCCGCGCATGGGGCAGCCGCGCGGCGGCGGCTTCGACCGAGCCGGTGGGCACGGCCTTGTCCTTGCGTCCGTGTACCAACAGCACCGGATTGGGTATGTCCTTGAGGCTGGCGGAGAAAGCGTCGAGATCCCAGTTCGCCATCATCGCCAGCGCGCCTTCGCAATGGCGCGCATTGCCCATCAGCACTTGATAGCAAGCGAGGTCAGCGGGAGCGACGGCCGAGCCGGTGGCGCGGCGCAGGAACCGCCCGGTCTCACCCGGAATCCGCGCGGTGGCGGCGAATATTCGCGGGACGAGCGGATTGACGAACAGCACCTTCGCCATCGCCGGAAACAGCCGCGCGGCCAAGCCGGGAAAGGGCATGATCGCCGGGCTGAAGCCGACCACGGGGAGCGCGGGGCTGGTTCGGCGGGCATATTCCAGCGCGATGGCAGAGCCTGCGGAATGGCCTGCGACCAAGGCGGGCGTGACGCCCAATTCGGCCAGCAAGGCGGCGAGCGCGGCGGTGACGTTCGGCAGGCTCGCCCCGCCGCGCAGTTGCCCGCTGGTGAAGCCATGGCCGGGCAGGTCGGGAACCGTCAGGGTGAAGTTTGCTGCCAGCAGTTCCATCGCTGCGCGCCAGCTATGCGCGGAGGCCCCGGTGCCGTGCAGCAGCAGCAGTTCGGGGCCACTGCCCATGCGCTGCACATGCCAGTCCAGCCCGCCCGCCTTGACGAACTGCGATGCCTCGCGGTGCGGCCAGTTTCGTCCGTCGCGCTCCCAGTTCAGCGCCCCGCTCATGCGGTCGCCGCTTCGGGCTGGGCGGAAAGCACGATCTTGCTCAGCGCCTTGGCGTCGGCAAACGGCAGCGGCAGGTAGCGCGCCTGCATGGTGCGGGCGATCTCCTGCGCTTCGGGGCGCGGGCGCGGGGCGATGTCGATCACCAGCGCGTCCAGCCCGCTGGCGGCAATGGCGCGGGCAGCGGCGCGGGCATCTTCTCCCGCGCGCTGGCGGCCCGGTGTGCCATCGGCGGCAATGTTGGCGCTGCCGTCAGTGAGGAAAACGAGGAACGGCGTGTTGCCGCGTGCAGCGATGGTGGTGCCCAGTTCGCGGGCGAGCGCAAGACCCGATGCCAGCGGAGTGCCGCCACCGCCCGGAAGCCCCGCCAGCGCGCGGCGGGCGCGGGTGAGCGAGCGGGTGGGGGGCAGCAGAAATTCGGCATCCGCCCCGCGAAAGGCGATCAGCGCTACTTCGCTGCGTTTGACATAGGCCTGCGCGAGAATCAGTTCGACCGCGCCTTTCGCCTCGGCCAGCCGCGCGGCGGCGGCGGAGCCGGAGGCATCGACGCAGAACACCGTGACGGTGGCGGCGCGTTCCTCAAACCGGCGAATGCGCAGATCGTCCTTGCGCACGATCAGCCGGGATTCGCCCGACTCGCGGTGGCGTAGCGGTTGCCACGGAACGGCGGCACGCAGCGTGTCGATCAGCGCCAGCCTTGCCCCGCCGCGCGGCAGGCCGGGACGCGCGCCGAGCGGCTTGCCGCGCAGTTTCGATTTCGTCCGCCTTCCGCCACCGCCACCCTGCGCACCGCGTCTGGCGCGGTCTCCGGCGATCATTTCGAGCACATCGGGCGGGATCGCGGCCAGCGCGGCTTCTAGAACGAGATCTTCGGGAATGTCCTGCTGCGTCTGCTGGTTTTGGCCGTCACCTTCGTTTTCGGGCGGGGGAGGGGGCGGTGGTGCTTGGTCAGGCTCATCGGCGGGCGGTGCTTCGGGGATCCGCGTGGCGCGGGGGGCGAGCACGAGGCGGGCGGCGGCGGTGATATCGGGCTGGGCGATTTCGCGGCGACCCGAGAGCGCGGCGTTGGCTCTGGCTGCGTTGAGGGCGAACAGCAGGGGGCGAGCGGAGTCGATGCCCAATGCGCTGGCGACGCTGGCGAGGGTGGTAAGTACGTCGTCGCCGGGGGGGGCGACTCCCGTCAGCGGGATTGCGCCGCTGGATGCTGCTTCAACATCGAGCGAGGCAGTCTGTGACAGATCGCAAATGAAGGCTACGCGGTCGCTCAGGCACGCGGGGGGGCGCTCATCGGCAGCGATCCCATCGTCGAGCAGCACCAGCGCAAATCCGGCGCGCGCGTCCATCGCCTGCGCCAGCCTCCCGGCCAGCCCGTCATCCATCCGTTCGGCCATCGGCGCGATCAGCGCGCTGCCCGCTGCTTCGCTGAGCAGGCCGCGCTGCTCCACCGGCTTCCCGGCGCTGAGGCTGGCGACGATATCGATTCCGCCGAGTAGCCGCGCTTCATCGACATGCGGCGGAATGCGGCGGGTGGGGATGGCGGCGCGGATCGTGTCGAGCACCAGGTCCCGCGCCGGGCCACCGCCGCGCAGCACCATGCCGCCGAGCGATTGGGGGGCCAGCAGGAACAGCCGCGCGGCCAGCATCGCCTCGGCCAGCGGGCCTGCCGCGCCGCTCATCCGAACAGTTCGGTGATCGCCCGCTCGATCCGCACGGTCGATCCGGTTTCGTCGAGCACGTCGCGGCGCAGGCGATGGCGCAGCGCCAGCGGGGCAATCGCGGTGAGATGCTCGCGCCGCACCGCCTTCGCGCCGCGCAATGCCGCCAGCGCGCGGGCGGAGCGCATCAGCGTCAATTCGCCGCGCAGTCCGTCTGCCCCCACCGCCACGCAGAGGTGCGCGGCATCGGCGAGCACGTCGTCGGGCACGTCCAGCTTCGCCAGCCGCGCCTGCCCCCGCGCGATCTGCTGCACCACCTTGGCTTCTTCGGCCTGCCACGATTCCGCAAAACCCGCAGGATCACGCTCCTGCGCGCCGCAACGGCGCATGATTTCGACGCGATCCTCGATGGCCTTGGGCGTGCGCACTTCCACCGACAGGCCGAAGCGATCGAGCAATTGCGGGCGCAACTCGCCCTCTTCGGGATTGCCGCTGCCGATCAACACGAAGGCCGCGCGGTGGCGCACCGACAGCCCCTCACGCTCGACCACGTTTTCGCGCGATGCCGCGACATCGAGCAGCAGGTCCACCAGGTGGTCTTCGAGCAGGTTGATTTCGTCGATATAAAGGAACCCGCGGTGCGCCTTGGCGAGCAGCCCCGGCTCGAACGCCTTTTCGCCAGAGCGAAGCGCCCGTTCCAGATCGAGCGCGCCCAGCACCCGGTCCTCGGTCGCACCCAGCGGCATATCGACGAAAGGCACAGCCACCTTGCGGGCTCGCTTCGAAGTGCAGGGATCGGGGCAGGTGCCCGCCTGTTCAGGCTTGCAGCCGTAGCGGCAATCCTCCGCCACCGAGATCGGCGGCAGCAGCGCGGCCAGCGCGCGGGCGGCGGTGCTCTTGCCGGTGCCACGATCGCCGAACACCATCACCCCGCCGATAGCCGGATCGACCGCCGCCACCAGCAGCGCCAGCTTCATCTCGTCCTGACCGACGATTGCGGAGAAAGGAAATCTGCTCACGTGTCAGCTTATCTGGACAGTATCGCGCGTCAGGGCAAGCGCAGATTGCGATCAGAATTGTTCCTCGGCAGGCAATTCAGGCGATCGGATTGCGCTACCCCGGTTCCGCATCACGGTCTTGCCCGGCAGGATGTGGTTTACAAATGTTTACTCGGGTCCCCTTGGGACCGCTGCTATTTGCAGGATCAGTATTTTATGGCGTTGGAGGCGCGACAATGATTGGTTCGGCAGAGGGTCACCGCCCACCGCTTACCAAGTTGCGAATTGGCGTCGCTGTCTGCGCGCTGATCGTAATCGGCTGTTTTCTCGCCGCCAATGCACTTTCAAGCGGCCCGGCAGAGGCTGCGGGATCGTCCACCCAGACGGTCTTGTCTCCGGACGGCGCAGGCGCTCACTAGCCCCCCTGGTGATTGACTGTTCCACGCCAGAATCCCGATCGGGTCCTTCAGGGTCGCACCTGTCCGTGGTCGCAGGGATTGCAAGCATACCGGAACCTTCATGTTCGCGCCGGAGCGTCCCGTTCTCGCATGCTCGCCCTTCCGCGAGGTGCTGGGGGCAAGACGGGGCCTCCGGCGCGGCACTTTGCTGCCTTGCATCTCACTGGCGAGAAGGCGTAACCTTGGCTGCAAAGGGGGAGTTTCAATCGATGCGCATGATGGCTGAAGCACGGATGGGGCTGGCGGCCTTGCTGTTCGCTTCGGTAGCGCTCGCATCCGGTGCGCAGGCACAAGCGACCGATGGCTATATCACCTATCATATGGAGCCTGGAGACACGCTGATATCGGTCCAGCAGCGTTTCCTCAAACGCGGCGATTCGCTCGCCGCGATCACGCGCCTCAACCGTATCACCAATGTCCGCCGCATTCCGGTCGGCACGCGATTGCTGCTGCCGCGCGACCTGCTGGCGTGGCGGCCTGCCGGGCTGGTGGTGCGCAGCTTTTCCGGACCGGTGACGATCGACGGAGCGGCTCCTGTAATCGGCGCGCCGCTTTCCGAAGGCGCAGTGATCCGCACGGGGGCGGGTGGCTTTGTCACCTTCCAGTCGCCTGACGGCGCAGCGATTGCCCTGCCATCCAATTCCCACGCCCGGCTGGAGCGGGCACGGGTCTATGCCCTGCGCGACCTGCGCGATGTGGAATTCCGCATTCTCAACGGGCGCGGCGAGGTGCAGGCACCGACCCTGCGCGGCGACGAGCGGTTCCGCACCAGCACGCCGGTAGCGGTCACAGCGGTGCGCGGTACCGAGTACCGGGTGAGTTTTGACGAGGCTTCGGGGCTGGGCACCACCGAAGTGATCGAGGGTGCCGTCTGGGTCGAACGCTCCGAAGACGAGCGGCTGACGGGCGAAGGGTATGGCATTGCTGCGCGTGAGGCAGGGCTGAGCGCGCCCGAACTGCTGCTTCCTCCCGCTGCAATTGCCGCGCCGGGAGCGGTGCAGACGGAAGAAGTGGTGGCTTTTGCCGTCACGCCTCCACCCGGTGCGCAGGAATCGCGCACCCAGATTGCGCGCGATGCGGGCTTTCTTGAAATGCTGGCCGAGGATGTATCTGCCGATGGCGATACCGTGTTTTCCAGGCTGGAAGACGGGCGCTATTTCGTCCGTGCGCGCGGAATTGCTGCCAGCGGCGTGGAAGGTCTTTCCGAGACTTTCTCTTTCCGGCGCAAGCGGCTTGGAGTGGAAGCGACAGTCGAGGCCTCGCCACTGGCGGACGGCTTCCGTTTCGCATGGCTGCCGCAGGGGGAGGGCGTTACCCATTTCGCTTTCCAGCTTTGGCGCGAAGGTGAGGCCGCCACGCCGCTGTACGACGAACTGGCCCTTCCGGGCAGCGCCACGGTGATTACCGGGCTGGCACCAGGGACCTACATCTGGCGGGTGGCGGCGATCCAGGCCGATGCCGAGGAAGGGCTGCTGAAGGTCTGGGGTCCCGAACAGAGCCTGACGGTCTCGCCCGAATAGGCGGGGCCGAGGCGGGGCGGGGCTGACGACAGATCATGGCACGCCGCCTGTTCATCGAATGGATCGTCCTGCTTGCTGCCGGGATCGCTCTCGCGTTTTTCGCCGCGCGCTGGGATCTGGCCAATCGGTTTGACAGCAGCCTCCTGGATCGCGCCGCAGCGCTGGCCCGGCAGGAGGTTTCGCCCGACGTGGTTATCGTCGCTTTCGACGATGCCAGCCTTCACCGGCTTGGTCCTTTCCCTTGGCCGCGCTCGCGCCACGCGCAATTGGTGGACCGGTTGGCGGAAGCGCAAAGCGGAACGGTGCTGTACGATGTGCTGTTCCTCGAACCGTTGCTGGAAGCGGAGGACGAAGCGCTGGCAGAGGCTATCGCGCGGCACGGGCAAGTAATCCTGCCCATGACTTTCGCGCCCCGGCCCGATGCGCTCTCGGGCACGATCGCGGTACTGCCGATTGCCGGGATTGCCGAAAGCGCAGCCGGACTGGGACATGTGGCGATTACTCCGGACTCCGATGGTGTCTTGCGACGGTTCGATCTGGCAGTTTCGGCAGACGGGGAAACCTGGCCGCAGTTCGTACTGGCGGGATTGCGGCAAGGCGAGCCTGCGCATGATGCGGCATTTGGCGAACGGCCCGTCATCTCCTTCCATCCGGCGGGCAGCTATCCTGCCGTTTCCGCCGCCGATGTAATCGCCGGCAATGTGCCGGCAGAATTCCTGCGCGACAGGATCGTTCTGGTGGGAGCCACGGCGCAGGGGATGGGTGATCGCTACGCGGTGGGCGCGGGTGCGGTGGCGGTGCTGCCGGGGGTGGAGACGCAGGCCAATCTCTACGATGCCTTGCGCCACGGCGTACTTGTGCGCGATCTGCCGCCGTTCTGGTCCGGCCTGCTCGCCGCGCTCGCGCTGCTGGTGCAGTTCCTGGTGTTCTGGAGAATGTCGCCGCGTTCGGGCCTGATCGCCACCCTGGCGATTGCGGCTGCGACACTGGCGCTGGCTGTGCTGCTGGTGGTGGCGGCGAGGCTATGGCTCGCGCCCGGTGTTGCCCTGCTGGCAGTGCTGCTCGCCTATCCACTGTGGAGCTGGCGCAGGCTCACTTCGGTCAGCGCCTATCTCGATGAAGAAGCCGCTTTCCTGCTGCCGCAAGGAGGCATCCGTGCCGAAGGGGAAGGGTTCGACCTGATCGCCCGGCAGGTGGCGCGGATGCATCGGCTGGTGGGGCACGTCAGCCGCAGTTTTGCCTTCTTGCGCAAGGTGATCGAGGCCGCACCCGACGCCATCCTGGTGCGCGACAAGGCGGGCGATGTGGTGATGGCGAACCGCATCGCGCAGGAGCTGTTTCCAGAGTGGAGCGAAGATGCTCCGCCATCGCTGGCCGGACTGCTCGACGGCGTGGGCGCGAGCCACCCCCGTGAAGCCGCCGAAATCACTTTCCCCGATGGTCGCACTTTTCTCGTGGCGCGTGCGGCTTTCGCGCTCGAGGATGCCGAGGGCAGCGGCGAAATCATGGCCTTGCGCGATATTACCGACACACGGCGGCGCGAGGATGAGCGGCGCGAAATGCTCGAATTCCTCTCGCACGATATGCGCACCCCGCAGGTGGCGATCATCGGCCTGTCAGGGCGGCTGGCCAAAGATGAACAGCCCGCGCAAATCGCCAGCCGCATCCGCGTGCAGGCCGAACGCACACTGAAACTGGCCGACGACTTCGTACAGATTGCGCGGCTCGAAGAGACCGGACCGGAATTTGCGGATTGCGACCTTGGCGCCTTGGTCGAAGAGGCTTGTGACCGGGCCTATGCCGCTGCTCGGAGCAAACAGATGAAAGTGGTGCCGCACCTGCCTGAAGAGTTATCCTTCGCTGAGGTTGACGCGGCGCTGCTGGCACGGCTGCTCGACAATCTGGTCGGCAATGCAATCAAGTTTGCGCCTGCCGGCAGCACCGTCACGATCGCTCTGGAAGCGCCATCACCTGACACGGTGCGCCTGACGGTGCAGGATGAAGGGCCGGGCCTGCCCCCAGAACGCCTTGCCGATCCCTTCGCCCGCTTCGGGGCGCACGAGCATCGAGCCGGGCCAAGCGTGGGGCTGGGACTGACCTTCGTCAAGCGGGTGGTGGACAAGCACGGGGGCACGGTCCGGGTGGAGCATGGAGATGGCGTCGGCACAGCGTTCGTAATTGATCTGCCGCAGCAGCGTGCGGGCTAGGTCGGGAAGGTTATCGCTGGACAAACTCGCCCTGAGCATCGCTCACCAGCGCTTCCGCCAGTTCGGCAAGATGGACTTCGTCGTAGTTGCAGTCATCGGTCTCGGCGACGCCACGATAGCGGATGGTGCCTTCCGTGCGGTCCAGCAGCAACAGCGTGGCGCGCAGCCGCGTGGCATTGCAAGTGTCGAACCAGTCGCGCGGACGCGGGCGCGATTCCCAGTCGATTGAGTCATTTGTGGACCCGGCAGGATCGGCAATTCCCGCCTCCGCCTCGCGCACGGCTATCGCAAATTCGGCGATAATCGGTGCGCCCTGCGCGGTGGTGATCGAACGCGCTGCCAGCGCCTCAGCCAGCGCTGCGCCAAAATTGCCGCGCAGCGATCCGTCCGACTCGAAAGGCGCCATCTGCACCGCAGCCTCGGCGGGTAGGCGCCCATCGGTGGAAGCAATGCTGACGGGTGTGGAGACCGCACATCCGCCAAGCAAGGTCGCCACTCCCAGCGCGGCCCACGATGTCCGAAAGATTGTCGCCTCAGGCTTCCACAGTCTCTTCATCCCCGGCCCCTTCGAAAAACGCATCCATGCGATAGCCGAAGCCGAAGACAGTTTGAATGGCAAAGCCGTTGTGCGGGCGCAATTCCAGTTTTGAACGCACCCGCGAGACATGCATATCCAGCGTACGGGTGGTGATATCGCCCATATTTCCCCAGATTTGCGAGAAGATATAGCTGCGCGACAAGGGTCGGTTGAGGTTATCGAAGAACAGCGCCGCAACCTTGAATTCTTTTGCGGTCAGCCGCACTTCCTCGCCGTTCCGTTCGATCCCGTCGTTGTGCCGGTCGATCCGGTACTGCCCGTAAGTCTGGTATCGTTCCGGCTTAACAGGGGTGCCACGACGGCGCGCCGCAGCTTCAATCCTAGCGACGATGACCACTTCGCTCTCGGGCTTGACGATGTAATCGCTCGCCCCGATTTCCAGCCCTCGCACGATATCCGCCTTGTCGGATCTGCTGGTAATGAGGATGAAGGCAGGCGGCTGTTCGAGCGTTTCGACGCCCCACCGCACGATCTCCAGCCCGGTGGCGCCGGGCATGTTCCAGTCCACCAGCACCACGTCATAAGTTTCGCGCCGTAGCGCGACGAGCAAGTCCTTGCCGTTCCGGAAACGATCGAAATCATAACCGGTTGGCGCAAGACAAGAGGAGATCTGGTCCAGCACCTCCTGATTGTCGTCAGCGATTGCTATTCTCAATTTTTTCAACCCGAAATACCCACAGCCGCAGCTTTCGCCACGGCTTCCCCCGTTGCCTCTAGGAGATTGTTGAAAGATTGACCATAAATTGCCCCTGAATTGGATGTAATGGTTACGAGATTTTACAATTGAGGTAGCGCGGGTTACTTGAGAGCCAGTCACATTCGGCGCTCCGCGCAGCCAAGCTATCCGCGCCGCGATACCTGTCGAGCCCGCTTTACCTGCGGCGGCTTTTTCGCCATTGCCGGAAGCATGAAATCGCCCGAAGCCACACCGCCTGTTATCCGCACCGACTGGACGCGCGAAGAAATCGCCGCATTGTTCGACCTGCCGTTTACCGAACTGCTGTTTCGCGCTGCCTCGATCCACCGCCAGCATCATGCGGCGGACGAAGTGCAGCTATGCACGCTGCTCAGCATCAAGACCGGCGGCTGCCCGGAGGATTGCGGCTATTGCTCGCAAAGCGCCTCGGCCGATAGCGGGGTTGAAGCGACGAAGCTGATGGACGTGCGCCAGGTGCTGCAAAGCGCCGCGCAGGCGCGCGATGCCGGATCGCAGCGGTTCTGCATGGGCGCCGCCTGGCGCAATCCCAAGGACCGGGACATGCCCGCGATCGTCGAGATCGTGAGGGGCGTGCGGGCCATGGGGCTGGAAACCTGCATGACGCTGGGGATGCTCACCCCGAAGCAAGCCGACCAGCTCGCCGAAGCGGGGCTCGATTACTACAACCACAATGTCGATACCGGACCGGAGTACTACGAGCGCGTCATCACCACCCGCAAGTACGAGGACCGGCTGGCGACGCTGGCAAATGTGCGGCAGGCGGGGATCAACGTGTGCAGCGGCGGGATCGTCGGCATGGGCGAAACGCGGGCCGACCGGGTGGGCTTCGTCCACACATTGGCGACGCTTGAGCGCCATCCCGAATCTGTGCCGGTCAACGCGCTGGTGCCGGTCAAGGGCACGGTGCTGGGCGATATGCTCGCCGATACCCCCATGGCCAAGATCGACGATATCGAATTCGTCCGCACCGTAGCCGTCGCGCGTATTGCCATGCCATTGAGCATGGTGCGGCTCTCCGCCGGGCGCGAAAGCATGAGCGATGCGACGCAAGCGCTGTGCTTCCTTGCAGGCGCGAATTCGATCTTCACCGGCGATCGCCTGCTCACCGCGCCCAATGCGGGCGACGACAGCGACGCGGCGCTGTTCGCGCGGTTGGGGTTGAAGGCGATGGCAGGGGAAGAGCCGATGCGGGCGGGCAGGCCTTGCGGGTTGCGGGCCGTGGCCGCCGAATAGGCCTGCCATGCGCGAATTGTTTGCCGAAGCTTTGGAGCAGCGCAAGGCGAGCGATCGTTACCGCGTGCTGCGCCCGGTCACGCCGGGCGGCTCTGGCATGGTGCAGCGCGACGGGCGCAACCTGATCGATTTCTCGAGCAACGACTACCTCGGCCTCGCCCGCCACCCCGAGCTGGCGCGGCGCGCTGGGGAATGGGCGATAAGCATGGGCACCGGGGCGCGGGCATCGCGGCTGGTTTCGGGCACGCTCGAAGCCCATGTCGCGTTGGAGGCGCGGGTGGCGGCATTCAAGGGGACCGAGGCCGCGCTGCTGTTCGCCAGCGGCTGGCAGGCCAATGCGGCGCTGTTCCCGGCTTTGCTCAAACTGGCACCCGGGGCAGCGGTGTTCGCCGACTGGCTGGTGCACGCCAGCATTCACCACGGTATTGCCGCCGGGCGGACAAAGCACCACGGCTATCGCCACAACGATTACGATCACCTTGAGGAACTGCTGGCCACGCACGGCGCACAGGCCCCGGCCCGGATCATTGCCACCGAAAGCGTGTTCAGCATGGACGGCGACCGGGCGGACCTCGCGCGGCTGGTGACTATCGCGCGGAAACACGATGCGCTGCTGGTCGTGGATGAGGCCCATGCCACCGGCGTGTTTGGTCCTGGCGGGGCGGGGCTGACGGCCGATCTGGCCGACAAACCCCACATTGTCATGGGCACTTTCAGCAAGGCGCTCGGCAGTTTCGGCGCCTATATCGCGGCTTCTGGGGAAGTGCGCGACTACCTGGTGAACGCGTGCAGCGGGTTCATCTACACGACTGCGCCGCCGCCGCCGGTGCTCGGCGCCATCGATGCGGCACTCGATCTGGTGCTGGGGATGGCGGTAGAGCGTGCGCATCTGCAAGCGCTGGCGGGGCTGTTGCGGGATGGGCTGCGCGATCTGGGCTACGATTGCGGTCCATCGGATACGCAGATCGTGCCAGTGGTGATCGGCGGCGAGGCGGAGGCACTTGCGGCCAGCGCGGCGCTGGAAGCGGCAGGGGTGCTGGGTGTGGCGATCCGCCCGCCCACGGTACCTGAAGGTGCGAGCCGTATCCGCTTTTCGCTATCCGCCGTGCACACCAGCGAGCAGGTCGGGCGGGTGCTCGACGCCATGCGGAGGCTACGATGAAGGGCTGGATCGTCACTGGAACCGATACCGGGATCGGCAAGACGGTCTTCGCCGCCGGTCTGACAGGTGCACTGGGTGCCACTTACTGGAAGCCGGTGCAGAGCGGGCTGGAGGACGAGACCGATAGTGAGATAGTCGCGCGGGTGGTTCCGGGGGCGCGGGTGCTGCCTGAGGCCTATCGCTTGGTCACGCCGTGTTCGCCGCATGCGGCGGCGCGGATAGACGGGGTGGCGATCGACTTGGCCCGGCTTGCGCTGCCGGACGTCGAAGGCCCCCTGGTGGTGGAAGGCGCGGGCGGGGCGCTGGTGCCCTATACCGACGATCTGGCCGCCGCCGACCTGTTCGCGCGCTGGGGCCTGCCTGCCGTGGTCGTCGCGCGGACGACCTTGGGCACGATCAGCCATACATTGCTGACGCTGGAAGCTTTGCGCGCGCGGTGCATCGCGGTGGCAGGGGTGGCCTTCGTGGGCGCACCCGAGCCGGTGGCGGAGACGGCCATCGCCCGTTTGGGCGGCGCACCGATGCTCGGCCGGCTGCCGCTGCTCGACCCACTCGACGCGGCCAGCCTGGCGGAAGCGTTCGCCGCCAACATCCGCACCGATCTGCTTGCATGAGCAAGTCGCCGGTCTGGCATCCATTCCACCAGCACGGGCTGGGCGAACCGATCCCCCTGGTCGAGCGCGCAGAAGGGGCGCTGCTGCACACTGCCGATGGGCGCGAAGTTATCGACGCGATCTCAAGCTGGTGGGTGACGACGCACGGTCACAGCCATCCACGGATCGTTGCGGCGATCCAGGAGCAGGCGGCAAGGCTCGACCAACTGATCTTCGCCGGCTGGACGCATCAGCCCGCCGAAAATCTGGCGCGCGGACTCACCGCGATCATGCCGCGCGAGCTGGAATATGTATTCTTCTCCGACTCCGGGTCCACGGCGGTGGAAGTCGCGCTCAAGATGGCTCTGGGATATTGGCACAATCGCGGCGAACCGCGTGCGCGCGTTCTTGTGCTCGAACACAGTTATCACGGCGATACCATCGGCGCGATGAGCGTGGGCGCGCGGGGCGTGTTCAACCGCGCCTATGCGCCGTTGCTGTTCGATGTCGGGACCATTCCGTTTCCTTCGCAATGCCTTGAAGACGAAGCCTGCCATGCGCTGGATGCGGCATGCCGCGCGGGCGACGTCGCTGCCTTCATCGCCGAGCCGCTGGTACTCGGCGCCGGCGGGATGCTGGTCTATCCGCCCGAAGTTCTCGCCCGGATGCGTGCCATCTGTTCCGCGCACGGTGTGCTATTCATCGCCGACGAGGTGATGACCGGCTGGGGTCGCACGGGTACGCTTCTGGCCTGCGAACAGGCGGGGATCGTGCCCGACATCCTGTGCCTGGCGAAAGGGCTGACCGGCGGATCGATGCCGCTGGCGTTGACTATGGCCACCGCGCCGATCTTCGACGCGCATTATTCGACCGACCGGGCGAGGATGTTCTTTCACTCGTCCAGCTACACGGCCAATCCGATCGCCTGCGCGGCGGCGAATGCCAATCTCGCCATTTGGCGCGAGGAGCCGGTGCTGGATCGCATTGCCGCGCTGGCCGTGCGGCAGGCGGCTGGGTTCGCCCGATTGGCGGAAAAGTACCCGCTCAAAAACTTGCGACAGTGCGGCAGCATCATTGCCGCCGATGTGGAAGTGGCAGACGCCGGCTACCTCTCCGACCTTGGCCCCCGCCTTAAGGCCGGCTTCTACGCCCGCGACATCCTGCTGCGCCCGCTCGGTAACACGATTTACCTGATGCCGCCCTATTGCATCACCGAAGATCAGCTCGATCGCGTGTTCAATGCCATCGGCGAGGTGCTTGGCGAAGTCCTTTAGCTGGCGTCCGGCTGCCGGTCCGGATGCGCCCGTTCGAAGGCCGGATGCACCAGGCATGTCGCTTCGATCCGCTCCATGTGCGGACAGGCCGACAGGTCGAAATCGAATCGCCGTGCATTGCGCATCTGCGGGATCAGCACCGCTTCGAAGAGTCCCGGCTTGTCGAACAGGAAGTCCCTGGTGTCGAGTTGCGCCAGCCGCGATTCGAGGGGATGCAGTGTCACGCCGAGCCAATGGCGATACCACGTGTCAACTTCTGCCTGATCGTGGCCCAGTTCGGTCTTGAGGTAATTGAGCACTTTCATGTTGAGTGGGGCGTGCAGTTCAGTGGCCATCGCATAGGCCAGTTCGCGGGCGGTGAAGCGCTGTTCGATATCCTTGGGTAGCAGCGGGTTTTCCGGCCAGCGTTCGTCGAGCCACTCGATGATCGCCATGCTTTGTGCACGGTCACGGCCCTCGGCCTCCAGCATCGGCACTCCGGCAAAAGGATTGCG
Organism: Erythrobacter sp.; assembly: GCA_019739335.1. Lineage (NCBI taxonomy): Bacteria > Pseudomonadati > Pseudomonadota > Alphaproteobacteria > Sphingomonadales > Erythrobacteraceae > Erythrobacter > Erythrobacter sp. Next base: position 3,178,889 of record CP073261.1, on the reverse strand, counting down.
GCGCGTGAATTCTGGAGCGCGCTGGGCGCTTTCGAGCAGGTTCACCGGGCAGCTTTCGTAGGCCAGCCCTTTCAGTTCCAGCGCAATCCGCAGGCGATAGCTGGTGGAACTGCGCCAATATCCGTAAAGCTTCATCGTGGCCTCCTTCTCGCATCTGCGCAGATAGCAGTCATGCCCATTGTCGGGTAAAGTTTCAGGTGATACCAAATGCCGATGACCTATCAGACGGGATTTCTCAATCACTTTGCTACCGAGGCGGTGGCGGGCACGCTGCCGGTGGGGCGTAACAGCCCGCAACGCCCGGCGTTCGGGCTCTACGCCGAGCAGTTCAGCACCAGCGCCTTCACCGCACCGCGCAGCGAGAACCGCCGTAGTTGGCTCTACCGGATGCGGCCCACGACGCAGCACGGGGCTTTCGTCCCTTACGACGGAGCGGCGCGCTTCGCTGCTCCAGATGGCACTCACACCACGCCCAATCGCCTGCGCTGGGACCCGCTGCCGCTGCCCGAGGGCGAGGTCGATTTCGTTGACGGACTGGTGACCTACGGCGGCAACGGCGATCCGTCCTCAGGCGGGATCGGCATTCACCTTTATGCCGTCACGCAGAGCATGGAGACGCGCGCGTTCCAGAACAGCGATGGCGAAATGCTCATCCTGCCGCAGCAGGGCGCGCTGCGGATCGTCACCGAACTGGGGCGGATGGAGGTTCCTCCCGGCCATATGGCGCTGGTGCCCAAGGGAATGCGTTTCCGTGTCGAATTGAGCGACGGACCGGCACGCGGCTACGTCTGCGAGAACTTCGGTGCGCCCTTCCGGCTGCCCGACCTTGGCCCCATCGGTGCCAACGGCCTTGCCAATCCCCGCGATTTCGAAAGTCCTGTCGCCTGGTTTGAGGACCGTGACGAGCCGTTCGAGATAGTGCAAAAATTCAACGGTCGGCTGTGGACCACCACGATCGACCATTCGCCGTTCGACGTGGTTGCCTGGCACGGCAATTCGGCACCCTGCCGCTACGATCTGGCGCGGTTCAACACCATCGGCACGGTCAGCTTCGATCACCCCGATCCCTCGATCTTCACCGTTCTCACCAGCCCCAGCGACACTCCCGGCACGGCCAATTGCGACTTCGTGATCTTCCCGCCGCGCTGGATGGTGGGGGAGGATACTTTCCGCCCGCCGTGGTTCCACCGCAACGTGATGAGCGAATTCATGGGGCTGGTGTACGGCGCTTACGACGCGAAAGAGGGCGGCGGCTTTGCACCCGGCGGGGCGAGCTTGCACAACCAGTTCAACGGCCATGGCCCCGATGTCGAAAGCACAGCGCGGGCAATGGCAGCGGAACTGGGGCCGGTGAAGATCGCTGATACACTGGCCTTCATGTTCGAAAGCCGCGCGATCATCCAGACCACCCCATTCGCCATGACCGGCGGGCTGCTGCAAAGCGATTACGAAGCCTGCTGGGCCGGATTTCCGAAAGCCAAATTGCCATGACTACCGAACTCGATTTCACCCACGATCCCGCCGCGACCAGCTGGGTCGAAAGCGCCAACGGGCATCCGCATTTTCCGGTGCAGAATCTGCCACTGGGGGTGTTCTCGCTTGGGGGCAAACCGCCGCGCGGAGGCATCGCCATCGGTGACATGATCCTCGATCTGGCGGCCATCGGGATGATGCTGGACGACCCGGCGCAGGATGCTGCGCTCACCGCCAATGCCCCGGTGCTCAACGCGCTTTTTGCGGGTGGCCGCGCGCCGCTGCGGGCGCTGCGCCAAGCGGTGTTCCGCCTGCTGACGGACGAGGCGCAGCGCGCCGAGATCGAACCCGCGCTGCACCGTGCTGCCGACTGCGAGATGCACGTCCCGTTCCTCGTCATGGACTACACCGATTTTTACACCGGCATCCATCATGCCGAGAACATCGGCAAGCTGTTCCGTCCGGACAATCCGCTGCTGCCGAACTACAAGTATGTCCCCATCGGCTACCACGGACGCTCCTCGTCGATCCGCGTTTCCGGTGTCGATGTGAAGCGGCCGAGCGGGCAGACCAAGGCCCCCGATGCCGAGGCTCCAAGCTACGGCCCCTCGATGCGGCTCGATTACGAGCTGGAGATGGCAATCTGGGTGGGGCAGGGCAACGAACTGGGCGAACCGATCCCCATCGGCGAAGCGGGCGAACACATCGCCGGAATCTCGATCCTCAACGACTGGTCGGCGCGCGATTTGCAGGCGTGGGAATACCAGCCGCTCGGCCCGTTCCTCGCCAAGAACTTCCATTCCACAGTGTCCCCCTGGGTGGTGACCACGGACGCCCTTGCGCCCTTCCGCACTGCGCAGCCGCCGCGTCCCACAGGCGACCCCGCCCCGCTGCCCTATCTGTGGGACGAGGCCGATCAGGCGCAGGGGGCCTTCGGCATCACCATGGAAGTGGCACTTTCGACGCGCCAGATGCGCGAAGCGGGCGATTCGCCATACCGCCTCAGCCGCGGCCCCATGACGGCGATGTACTGGACCGCCGCGCAACTGATCACGCACCACGCGGCGGGCGGGTGCAATCTTCAGCCGGGCGACCTGCTCGGCACCGGCACGCTCACCAGCGGTGAACCGGGGGGCGAGGGGAGCCTGATGGAACTGTCGCAGGGCGGCAAGGTGGCGATTACTTTGCCGAACGGCGAGACGCGCACTTTCCTTGAGGATGGCGACGAAGTGGTGATGACAGCCTGGGCCGAACGCGAGGGCTTCGCCCGCATCGGTCTGGGGGAGTGCCACGCGACTATCCGGGGCTGAAAGCCGCGCTTTGGCAACCCCAACAAAGGGCGGCATTGCAGCGCCTCTACCGCTCCCCATCTCCTGCGGCAAAGGAGACACGCGATGATCGAAGTGCGCAAGTTCGAAACGCTCGGCAAGTCGGACCACGGCTGGCTCAAGGCCAATTTCCACTTTTCCTTCGCCGACTATTTCGACCAGAGCCGGATGAACTGGGGCAAGCTGCGGGTGTGGAACGATGACGTGATCGCTCCCAAGACCGGCTTTCCGCCGCATCCGCACAGCGACATGGAAATCATCACCTATGTCCGCAAAGGCGCGATCAGCCACCGTGATTCGCTTGGCAATGAAGGGCGCACCGCTGCGGGCGACGTGCAGGTGATGAGCGCGGGCACGGGCATTACCCACGCCGAATACAATCTGGAGGATGAGGAACTGCATTCCTTTCAGCTGTGGATCATGGCCGATCGTCGCGGCATCGCCCCGCGCTGGGGCGAAAAGTCCTTCCCGAAGGAAGCACGCGACGGACGCTTCGTTGTGCTCGCCAGCGGGCGCGACGAGGCGGAAGATGCCGATGCCCTGAGGATCAATACCGATGCCCGCGTGCTCGGAGCTACTGTCAAGGCCGGTGAGGAAGTCACCTACGCTCTCGGCGGGCGCAAGGCCTATCTTGTGCCTGCCACCGGCAAGGTGCAGGTCGGCGGCGAAGTGGCCGAGGCCCGCGACGGGGTGGCCGTGGCCGAGGTGGACGTGCTGCGGATTACCGCGCTGGAGGATAGCGAACTTGTGCTTGTCGACGCCTGAGCAGCCACATTCGTCATTGCGAACGTGGTGAAGCAATCCAGTCCTGCCGTTGGCTCTTTTGCACAATGCGCAGGACTGGATTGCCGCGTTGCCTGCGGCTCCTCGCAATCACGGCTCGCTATTCGTGCCGCAGCGCGTCGATCGGGTCCAACTGGCTGGCGCGATGGGCGGGATAGTAGCCGAAGATAATCCCCATTATCGCGCTGAATACGAAGCTCAGCACGTTCACCACCGGATCGAATGCGAACGGCAGATCAATCGCCTGCGACAGCGAGAAAGACAGGCCGAAAGCCAGCGCAATCCCCACCAATCCGCCAAAGCAGCACAGCACCACCGCCTCGGTGAGGAATTGCAGCCGCACTTCCTTTGCCAAGGCACCGATGGCCAGGCGGATGCCGATTTCGCGGGTGCGCTCGGTCACGCTCACCAGCATGATGTTCATGATCCCGATGCCGCCCACCAGCAGGCTGATCGCGGCGATGACCGTCACCACCAGCGTCATCGTGCCGGTGACGGTGTTCACCGTGTCGTTGATCTGTGCGGTATCGACGATGTTGAAATCGTTGTCCTCGCCTTCCTGGATCACCCGCCGTTCGCGCAGCAGGTCGATTAGTTGCTGCTGGATTGTTGCGCTCGAATAGGTCGGATCGTACTTGACCACGAAGAACTGCACATTGTTACTGCCGGTAAAACGACGCTGCACAGTTTTCAGCGGCATGAACACAATGTCGTTTGCATCATTCCCGCCGCCCACGGCGCTGGCACGTTCGTCGATCACGCCGATAACCTGACAGGAGACATCGCCCACGCGCATCTCCTCGCCGATCACCGCATCCTCAACGAATATTTTTTCCACGATGGTCGGGCCGATGATGCACACGCTTTCGCCGCGCGCTTCCTCTTCGGTGCTGAACCCGCGACCCTCGACCACTTCGATAGACTGGGCCGTGAAAAACTCGCTGTCGCCGCCTTGTACGCTGGTCTGCCAGTCCTGCCCGTTGTGAAAGGCGACCGCGTTGGCGTTCACGGAACCCGCCGCCCCCTCAACTCCGGGAATTTGCATTTCCACCATTCGCACATCTTCATCATCGAACGGCGGGGGCGAGACATTCGGATCGACGCGCGTGGGGAAAACGATGAAAACGTCTGAGCCGAGACCCGATACCTCTTCCTGCACGCTGGCGGTCAAGCCGCGACCCAGCGTTACCATGGTAATCACCGCAGCCACGCCGATGATGATCCCCAGCGTCGTCAGGAAGCTGCGCAGCAGGTGCCGCCGGATTTCGCGAAAGGCGAGCAGCAAGGTGGCGCCAAACATCCGCATCAGGCGTGGCCCATGATCGGCGAACCCGATTTGTGTCCGCGATCGATCCGTTCCACCAGCCCGTCACGAAAATGGACGATGGTTTTGGCGTATTCGGCCATTTCCATTTCGTGCGTCACCATCAGGATGGTGATGCCTTTCCGGTTCAGGTCGGTGAGCAGTTCCATGATTTCGAGCGAGCGTTCGGTGTCGAGGTTACCAGTGGGTTCGTCCGCCAGCAGCACGTCCGGGTCGGTCACCAGCGCGCGGGCGATGGCGACGCGCTGCTGCTGCCCGCCGGAAAGTTCCGCCGGAGTATGGTCCGCCCACGGCAGCAGCCCGACCAGATCGAGCGACTTTTCGGCAGCGACCCGGCGCGCCTTCTTGCTTTCGCCTCGATAGAGCAGCGGCAGCTCGACATTCTCCAGCGCGGTGGTGCGCGCCAGCAGGTTGAAGCCCTGGAACACGAAGCCGAGATAGCGCCGCCGCAGCAGGCTGCGCTGGTCGCGGGTCAGTGCCTGCACTTCCACGCCGCGAAAGCGGAACTTGCCGCTGGTCGGCACGTCCAGACAGCCGAGGATGTTCATTGTCGTCGATTTGCCCGACCCGGACGGACCCATCACGGCGACGAAATCGCCGCGCTGGATCGCCATATCCACGCCCTTCAGCGCCTGGAACGCTGCCGGTCCGGTGCCGAAGGTCTTGGTAATGCCTTCGAGTTCGATAAGAGGCGCTTCGGTCACGATGCGCTCACTCGGCTCCCGCCGCGCGGATGCCGGTGACGACTTCCATTCCAGGTTCCAGCTCCTCGGAAGTCACTACGGTGAAGCGTCCATCGCTCGCGCCGGTCACGACCTCGATCTCATGCAGGTCGCCATTGGCGTCGACAATGTGCACCCGCTGGCGGCTGCCGACGCCGATGCTGGCTTCGTCGTTTTGCTCTAGCCCCATTTCTTGCGGGCCGAAGATGCCGCCGGTCTCTTCCTCTTCATCCGGGTTGAAGCGCAGCGCGCCGTTGGGCACCAGCATGGCCGTACCGGTGCTCTGGGTGGCGACGGTCGCGGTGGCGGTCATGCCGGGGCGGAGCAGGCCTTCGCTGTTCCCGACAATCAGCCGCGCTTCGTAACTTACCACTTGCTGGCCCTGCTGCTGTTGCTGCGCGGCGGTGGCGATGTTGTTGGAAGCAAGGTCCACCCGCTCCACCGTGGCAGGGAAACGGCGGCCGGGATAGGCATCGACGGTGAAAGTCGCTTCCTGCCCGGCGGCGACCTGCCCGACATCGGCTTCGTCGAGCGCCACGCGCAGCTGCATGGTCGCCAGGTCTTCGGCGAGGACGAACAGGGTCGGGGTGTTGAAGCTGGCGGCCACGGTCTGCCCCGGTTCCACCTGCCGCGCCAGCACTACGCCTGCCACGGGTGAGCGGATGACGGCGCGTTCATAGCTGGTTTGCGCCGTCGAAAGCTGCGCCTGCGAAGCGGCGACATTGGCGCGGGCGGCGGCCACGCTGGCCACCCCACGATTGACGGCGGCGCGGGCGATGTCGATCTCCGACTCGCTCGGCACCCGTCCGCCAGAGAGGCGCTGTACTTCGAGCAGGCGATTGAGCTGCGACTGGTCGCCGTCAAGCGTCGCCTGCGCCTGTGCCACCTGCGCCCGCGCGGCATTGAGATTGGCGCGCCCTTGGGCGATCTGGTCCTGAATCACGTCGGTATTGATAATCGCCAGCACCTGGCCTTGGGTCACCCGGTCATTCACATCCACCAGGATGCGATCGATCCGGCCCGACACTTCGGAACCGACCTCGACCTGGTTGGTCGGGCGCAGATTGCCGGTGGCGGTGACCGACAAATCGAGCGAGCGGCTTTGCACTTCGGCGGTGATGTAATCGGGCTTCGGCGGATCTTGCATGGCCGACCAGACAATGAAGCCGATGAACAGCAGCAGCAGGGCACCGAGCCATACCCGCTTGCGCTTGTACCATTTCTTCGGGCCGCCGCTGCCGAGATAGGTCTCGATATCGGCTTCGCTGGCGGGGGTAGGGTCGGTCTGGCTCATTCGGGGTTCCTGTCGTCTGGCCCGGATGTCTCATCGGGCAGCGGGAAATCGAGATCGGCAGCGGTCCAACCGCCGCCCAGCGCCTGCGTAAGTCGGACGAAGGCGATGGCGCGATCAGCCTCGGCACCGACGAGTGCGTTGCGGGCCGACAGCAACTGGCTTTCGGAAGTTAGCAGATTGCGGAAGTCGGTAAGCCCGGCCTGATACTGGCTGCGCGCTAGCAGCGCGGAAATCTCCGCCGCGTCCACGCCCTCGGCATTGAGGTCCACCCGCTGGTCGGACGTGCGCTGGTCCACCGCTGCGCTTTCGACATCTTCGAGAGCGACAAGGATCGCCTGTTCCCAACTGGCGAGACTGCCGCGCGCCACCGCTTCGGCGCTGTCGATCTGCGCCCTTGTGCGCCCGCCATCGAATATCAATTGGCTGACACCCGCGAACAGGTTTCCGCTGATGATGTCGAGCAGGCTGCCCAGATTGGCCGAGCCAGTGCCGATCGAGCCGGTCAGCCGAACCAGCGGCAACAATTGCGCCCGCGCAACGCCAATCCGCGCGCTGCTGGCCACCAGAGAGGCTTCCGCCGCGCGCACATCGGGGCGGCGGCGAAGCACGTCGGCGGGCGCTTCGAACCCGGCGAGCAGCGGCGGGGCGGGAACAGGGGCCGGGTTGTTCTCGAACGCCAGCAGGACCCGGCCGGGAGGTTCCCCGATCAGCGTGGAAATCGCGTTGGCGGTGGAAGCAAGGCTGCTTTCGAGCAGCGGAATACTGGCCGCAGTCTGCGCGCGCTGGGCGCGTGCCTGTTCGACATCGAGGCTGGACACCAGCCCCGCCTGATTCCGCCAGCGGGCGATCTGCAGGTTGTCGTCCTGAAAGGCCAACGAATTGCGGGCGATGGCGAGTTGCTGCGCGGTCGCGCGGGCGTTGATCGTGGCGATTGCCACTTGTCCTACGATCAACCGCTGCAGGTCTGCCTGCGAATAACCTGCCGAAGCGAGCTCCGCCTCCGAGGCGCGGACGCTGCCGGAAATCTGCCCGAACAGGTCGGCTTCCCAAGATGCATCGGCACCGATGGAGAACTGCACCCCGTCGCGCGCCCGGTCCCCGACATCGCGGTTGACCCCGCCGTTCGCGCCGATTGAAGGGAAAAAGCCTGCACGAGCCTGCAATAGCGAAGCGCGCGCCTGATCGAGCCGGGCCGCGCTTACCGCCAGATCACGGTTCTCGACAATCGCCTGCTCGACGAATTGCGTCAGCAGCGGATCGTCTAGCAGCGTCCAGTATTGTGTAAGGTCGGTGGAAATCGGCGCGGGATTGCTCAGCGCCCATTCGGCGGGCACTTCGACCGTGGGCGCGGGTACGTCCACTTCCGTAGTGGCGCAGGCACCCAGCGCAAACAGCAGCGGTGCCGTCGTCAGCAGTCGTGCGCGATTGCGCCTGGCAAGCATGAAATGCAGTCCCCCGATGTTCCGTCCCCGATCGCGCCTTAGCGGCCCTTAATGCTTGTTCCAATTACAGGATTGTCACATGGAGAACTGCGCCGGATTTCGTGGCCTTTGCGCAACTATGTGACAATGCTCTATACTTTTCGCCTTCTACTCGCGGTACTCGCCGCCTTCGCGTTGGTGCTGCCGGGTTCCGCGCAGGCTCATCCCGCGCCGTTCAGCTATGTGGACCTCGACTTGCAAGAGCAGCGGATCGAAGGCACGCTCACGGTGCATGCAAGCGACCTTGCGCATGAACTCGGTATCGCCGAACCGTCGACACTGTTCGACCAAAGTGTATTAGCCGCGCAATACGCTGCAATCAAGGGTCTCATTGCGCCGCGCCTGCGCTTGTCTACTGGAGAAGGGGAAGCGCTGGTGGTGCGATTCATGGGAATCGCTGCCGCGCCGCAGGACGATGCGATCCGACTGCGGTTTGTGATCGAGTCTCCACCGCCTCCGGAACTCAGCATAGCACCCGCGCTGTTTCCCTATGATTCCTCGCACCAGACCTTCGTGAACATTTACGAAAGTGGCGAATTGCGGCAGCAGTTCCTGTTCGCCGAGGGCAGCGGGTCGCAGACCCACTTTGCCGGAACCGCAGCGGGCGTGCTGGCGACGCTGACCACTTTTGTGCCTTCCGGAGCACATCATGTACTGATCGGCCCGGACCACGTGCTGTTCTTGATTGGGCTGATCCTGCTCGGCGGATCGCTGCGGCGGCTGGCGCTGATCGTCACCATGTTCACGCTCGGCCACTCGATCACCCTGGCGCTGGCCGCGCTGGAGATCTTCGCACCGCCCGCCTGGCTCATCGAGCCGCTGATTGCGCTCAGCATCGTGGTGGTTGGCGCGGACAACCTGCTGCGCAAGCCGGGAGATCGCGACCTGCGCCCGATCTTCGCCGTCGCTTTCGGACTGATCCACGGCTTCGGTTTTGCCTTCGTCTTGCGCGAATTCGGGCTTCCGGCGGGCAATCTCGGCTGGTCGTTGCTGGGGTTCAATCTGGGGGTGGAACTGGGTCAGCTTGCTGTCGTCATCCCTTTCGCGCTGCTGTTGGCAGCGATCCGGCAGCGCAGCGCGGCATGGGCAAAGCGCATTGTTTTGGGCGGTTCGCTTGCAGTCGTGCTGGCAGGGGCCTATTGGTTCGTTGACAGAGTCTGGAATATGGGGAGCGGGTGACGATGCAGCGTATAGCAGTCCTGACGGGCATTCTTCTTGCTGGTGGCGCAGTAACTGCTGTGGCAGCGCAAGGGCTTCCGGGCATCGAGAACATCGAACAGGTTTCCGAACACGTCTACAAGATCGCCGGTGCGGGGGGGAACACCGTTGCGTTTGTCCGTTCCGGAGACGTGGTGCTGGTGGACACCAAAGTGCCGGGGCAGGGTGAGGGCATCCTCGCCGAAGTGCGCAAGATCACCGATCTGCCGGTGGGTATGGTGATCAACACCCATTCGCACCCCGATCACATCGGCTCCAATGCTTTTTTCGCCGACAATCCCGGCGTGCAGGTAGTGGCGCAGGCCAATACCGCCGCGCGCATGGCGGCTGGGGGGGGGCCATTCCCGCCCGCACGGGTGGACCAGCAGTTCACAACTTACCGCGAGCTTGGCGAGGGTGATGACCGGATCGAGCTGCATTGGTTCGGCGCAGCGCACACCGATGGCGATGCTTTCGTTTTCTTCCCCGCCGATCGTGTGTTGATGGCGGGCGATGCCTATGCCTGGCACATGAGCCCGCTGATCGATCCGGGATCGGGCGGTTCGATGCTTGCACTGCCGACTACACTGACCGCCGCCTATTATAACATCCCCGATGCCGACACGGTGATCACCGGTCATGGCGATGTTAGCACCCGCGCGGAATTTCTCAGTTTCATCACCTTCAACCGCGGACTTCTGCAGATTGCCGAACAGACGGTGCAGACTGGCGGTACCGAGGATGATGCGATGGCGCGGCTGAACGCCGTACCCAGTTTCGCAGTGTTCATGGGCGCTGATCGTATGCCAGGTCTCGAATACGGCGGCACCCCGCGCAGCCGGGCGCGGATCAACTTGCGGATCGCAATGCAGGAATTGCGCGGCGAGACTCCCGCGCTCATCATGAACTTGCCGCCCGAGGAGCAATAGTCCACCAGTCCCGGCGTGACCCTGCCTTTCGCCGATGACCATGCTGCCCTGCGCGCGGCCTGCACGCCGGGGGTAGGGCTGTGCACTATAGTGAATATCGACGGCAGCTTCTCGCGCCGATTGGGAGCGCAACTGGCGGTGCATCCCGATGGCAGCGTTGTCGGTAGCCTTGCCGACGGGTGCCTGGAGGCCGAAATCGCGCGGCAAGTACTGGCAGGCGGCGAGCAGCGGGTTCTACGGTATGGTGCTGGCTCGCCGATGGTCGATTTCCGCCTTCCATGCGGTGGCGGGCTGGATATCCTGATCGATCCTGCGCCCGACAGGTCAGCCTGTCGCGCCGTGGTCGGAGAACTCGAGGAGCGCTGCGAAGCGCGGCTGGCATTGCCGGAATTCTCCCCCTTGCCGCAGCGCCGCTTTGTCCCCGCACTGCACTTGCTGCTGCTGGGTGAGGGGCCGGAACTGGCAGCGATGGCGCATATCGCGATGGCTGCGGGGTTGCCGGTGGAAGTGAGGGAGCGCGACGCGCTATCGCTGAGCCAGCGTCCCGATTTTCTTTCTGCCGACAGATGGTCCGCCGTGGTGCTGCTGTTCCACGATCACGAATGGGAACGCGCCATCCTCGAATGGGCGCTCACTACTCCTGCTTTTTTCATTGGCGCGCAAGGCGGTGCACCTGCACGCTCGGCACGTGAGGCCGCACTGGCAGAAGCAGGCTTCGCGCCGCAACAGGTGGCGCGCATCCTTAGTCCGATCGGCACGGTCAAGCACAGTCGCGAGCCTGTGGGCCTTGCGCTGAGTGTGCTGGCTGGCATCGCTGGCGCATACGAAGCGCGCCATCCACACCATTCTGGCAATGGCTGATCGCCCGCTGCTCGTCGCGGTGCTTGCTGCTGGCAGCGCGAGCCGCTTCGGCGGCGGGAAGCTTGACGCCCTCTGCGCAGGCAAGCCGCTTGGCCGATGGGTGCTGGAGGCGGTGGCCGAGGCCGGGCTAGCGCCCGGGATTATCGTTACCGGGAAAGACCCTCCCGCTTTCGCAGAGGGGGCCGAGTGCTGGGCAATCTGTATCAACCCCGTCGCCAGCGAAGGGCAGGGTTCGTCTGTGGCTTTGGCCGCCCGGACGGCTATTGCAGACGGGGCCGAACTGCTACTTCTGCTTGCGGATATGCCCCTTGTTCCTCCGTCCCATTTGCAGGCCTTGGTGGAATCACAGCAGTTGGCAGCCACAACGTATCCTGATGGAACCCCCGGCGTTCCAATCTTCGTGCCGAACGAGAAGCTCGCTCCGCTTGCCGAACTCGCGGGAGGACGCGGAGCAGGCCCATTCTTGCGCCAAGTCCCCGATCTCCGTTGCATAGAAGCGCCCCCCGGTACGCTTAGTGATGTTGATACCGATGCCGACTTGGCCGAGATCGACACTCAGCTTCTGGTCATGCGCCAACAAGCAGGTTGATTTGGCTCGCCGAAATGTCGAATAGGTGAGGGACAAGGCGCAGCGGCATTCCGGGGGGTGTGCCAATGCGAATGATCTGTCCGACTTGCCACCGGGCAAATCGGTCCTCCCCCGCCGAACGGATCCGATGCGCGCCTTCGCCAAGCCTGCCATTGCCTTATCGCTGCTCGCCGGTTCGGCGGGGCTGAGCGCGCAGGATGCAAATGAGCCTTTGGCGGTGCAGACTTACGGCCCGCCTGCGGCCGATGTGCCGCTGCTGCGCCCGCCCGCCCCGGCTGCGATACCCGATCCGCTTGATCTCGCGGCGGCGCTGGCGGCGCAAACGCATCCGTTGGTCGGCGCCGCAGAGGCCGAGGCAAACGCACTAGATGCGGAGTTCCGCTCTGCACGCTGGCGGCGCTATCCGAGCCTCTCGGTGGAGGCGTTGCTGGCGACCGAAGGCTCGTCCTTCACAGATGAGGACGGCATTGCCTTCAACGCCACACTCGAACAGCCGATCTGGGCGGGTGGGCGCATCACCGGCGAGATCGACCGCGCCCGCGCGGCACGGCGTGTTGGCGAGGACCGGGTGGGGGAGGCCGAGCGCGATATCGTGTTGCGGGTGACATCCGCTTATTACGATTACGTGCTTGCGGCAGAACGACTTACTGTCCTCGAAAGCAGTCTGGCCCAGCACAACCAGTTGCTCGAAGCCATCGGACGGCGGGTAACGCAGGAAGTGTCCCCGCTGGCGGACCTGACGCTAGGCCGGTCGCGCACTGCGCAGGTCGAACTGGATCTCGCCAGCACGCAGGAAGCGCGCGATTCGGCGCTGATCCGGCTGCGCGAGTTGACGGGCGGCGTTGCAGTCGATCCGATCCTGCCGCCGACGGGCGTTTCGCGCACCTTGCCGCCAGAGGAGATTGCGCTCGCCGAGGCTTTGGGATGCAGTCCCAGTCTGGATTCGCTGACCAGTCTGATAGCTGTTGCAGAAGCTCAGCGGGACATCGCGTTTGCCGACCGGTTACCGCAATTGCTGCTGCAGTTGTCGCAGAACGAAATCACCGGAGCGCGCGCCGCGCTGGTGTTGCGGGCGCAGCTTGGACCCGGTCAGGCGCAGCTTACCCAAGTGGAAGCGAGCGAGGCACGAATCCAGCGGGCCTTGGCGGAATTTTCCGAAACCGAACGCACCTTGCGCGAACAATTGCGCCGCGATTACGTGCTGGTTCGGGCGGCGGAGCGGCGGATTGAGGCCGGTGTGATAGCAGCCGACGCGGCAGACGAGATCATCGCCAGCTACCAGCGCCAGTTCATTGCCGGTAGGCGGAGCTGGCTGGATGTGATGAATGCGACGCGCGAAGCCGCCAATGCGCGGCTTTCGGAAAGCGATGCGCGGGTCAGCGCGGCGGCGGGCACGGCGCGCATTCTCGCGCTCGCCTGTCGCTGGCAGCCCGATAGTGCAGGGGAACGGCAGTGAGTGACGGCAGCGTAGAGCGCGCGATAGAGAATTACGCCAGGGCCACCGGCACGCCGTTGTCACCGCACTGGAAAATGGAGCTGCGCGAGGTCGAACTCGCTGAGGGGGTCGATGCGCTTCCCGGCCTGATCGCCGTGCTCGGCTGGGAACCCGCGCGCCGGATCCAGGGCCGCCCGCGCCCCGATCAGTTCCCGCTGATCGTTTATGACCAGACCTGTGGCTGGGCAGTCGTCCAGCAGTGGGACGGGGACGATGTGATGGCGTTGGTAGGCGAACGCGCCAGCCTGCCCTACGATCCTGACCAGCGATTTTTCACGATGCACCTGCCCGATCCGCTGAAGGCAGACGGCGGCGGAGCGCTGGCGGTGTTCTGGCGCGCGATCAAGCGGCGCAAGCAGCCGCTGGTGATGGCCGGTCTCGCCACCGTGTTCGCCAACCTGCTCACGCTGGCGACTTCGCTTTATTCGATGCAACTGTATGACCGGGTAATTCCGCTTGCGAGTTACAACACGCTGTTCGTGTTGACAGCTGGGGTCGGCTTTGCCTTGCTGCTCGACCTCGCCCTTCGTTCATCGCGTGCGCTGCTGATCGAGCGGGAGGCGCAGGACATCGACGCCGAGGTGAGCGAGTTCTTCTTCGCCCGTGCGCAGGCGATCCGGCTTGATGCGCGCCCGCCTGGGGTCGGAACGTTGGCGGCACAGCTACGCGGGCAGGAACAGGTGAGGCAGGTGCTTTCTTCCGGCTCGCTGTTCATGCTGGCGGATCTTCCATTCGCGATATTCTTCATTGTCGTCATATCATGGATCGGCGGGCCGCTGGCGCTGATCCCGATCATCAGCTTGCCGGTGGCGTTGATCATGGCGATGATCCTCTCGCGCATTATCCGAAAGGGCACCGATCGCGCCCAGGTCAGTGGCAATCGCAAGAACGGGATGCTGGTGGAATCGCTCGATGCCACTGAAACCGTGAAAGCCAATCGCGGTGGGTGGTTCATGATGGGCCGCTGGAACCGGCTGGTGCGTGAAATCCATCACTACGAAATGCCGGTGAAGAAGGCTTCCGCCGTTGCCGGATCATTGTTTTCTACCTTGCAACAGGTCGCCTATGTCGCGCTGATGGGCTGGGGTGCCTACCTCGCCGCCGAGGGGCAGATCACCACCGGCGCGCTGCTCGCCTGCTCAATCATCGCCGGCCGGATCAACGGCCCGCTGGTGGCGCAGTTGCCTAACCTGATCGTTCAGTGGGGCTATGCCAAAAGCTCGATCAAGGCGCTCGATTCGATCATGGCGCTGCCGCTTGATCCCTCGACGGGAGCAGGCGCGTTGCGGCCTGACAGCCTGCAGGGTGCTTACGAAATCCGCGATGCCATGTTCGCCTATTCCGGCACCAAGCGCGCGGCACTGGAGATCGAGAATCTGAAGATCGCGCCGGGCGAGCGGGTGGGCGTGATCGGCGGGATCGGTTCGGGCAAATCCACACTGCTCAAGCTGATGAGCGGGCTCTATTCGCCGCAACAGGGCAGCGTGCTGCTCGGCGGGCTCGACCTTAACCAGGTGGCTGAAGATATCGCCCGCCGCCACATCGGCTATGTCACGCAGGATGCGCGGCTGATCAACGGCAGCTTGCGGGACAATCTGTCGATGGGGCTGGGCGATGTCAGCGACGAGGAAATCATGGCGGTTGCGCGGCAGACCCGGCTCGATACAATGATCGCCGGGCAGCCCGATGGCCTTTCCTTGCAGATACAGGAAGGTGGGCGCGGTTTGTCCGGCGGACAGCGAGCGATGGTCGGGCTGAATCGGCTACTGCTGGCAAGGCCGAAGGTCTGGCTGCTCGATGAACCCACAGCGGCGCTCGATCAGGCGACCGAAAGCAGCGCGCTCGAAGCTATCGAGAGCGCATTGGGAGCTGACACCATCTTGGTGATGGTTACGCACAAGCTCTCGTTGCTCCCCCGTTTTACCCGAATCGTGGTAATGGCGGGCGGCAAAGTAGTGAAGGACGGGCCGACACAGGACGTGTTGCGCGAACTTGCGCCGCGCAAGCTGGCCGATCCGAATGCACCCAAGTCCGGGACCGGGGCACGGCCAAGCACCGAAGGCACTGTCACTTCCTCCATTAGCACCAAGAAGGCATCGTGATGCAGCGCCTCCGCCCATCCCACTGGATCATCATTGCCATATGCGTCACGCTGGTGGGGCTCATCGCCTGGTCGCAATGGGCCCAGCTCGATCAGGTGACCCGCGCTCCGGGTCGCGTCGTGCCCTTTGCCCGCGTGCAAGTGGTGCAAAGCGAGGAAGGAGGTGCCATCGCTCGCATTCTCGTGCGCGAGGGCGACCGGGTAACGGCAGGGCAATTGCTGGTCGAACTCGATACGGTGCAACTGGTGGCAGGTGCGGAGGAAGCACGAGGACGCGTGGCGGCGCTCGAAAGCCGGATGGCCCGGATCGATGCCGAACTGTTCGACAAGGCGCTGAATTTTCCGGCCTCGCTGGCCGATTTCCCCGAGTTTACCGCCAACCAGCGGCAATTGTACACGCGCCGCCGCGCCGCCTTGCAGGCCGAGATCGGTTCGCTCTCGAGCATGGCAGCGCTCCAGCAACAGGAACTCGATCTCAACCAGCCGCTGGTGGAAACGGGCGATGTCGCGCGGTCCGAAATCATCCGGATGCAGCGAGCCATTGTGGAGACGCAGGGCCGCATTTCGAACATCCGCGCGCAATATATCCGCGATCTGCAATCCGAATTTGCCGAGACCGAGGAAGAACTGGTTGCGGCCCAGCAATTGCTCACTCAGCGGCAGGATTCCCTGCGTGCCGCCTCGCTGGTTGCGCCGACCGATGGGATCGTCAAGAACGTCCGCCTGACCACGGTGGGCGGGGTGTTGCGGCCGGGGGACGAGGTGCTGCAGATCGTCCCCACTGGCGAGAGAATGATTGTCGAGGCGCAGGTACCACCCCGCGATATTGCGTTCGTTTCCAACGGCCAGCGCGCGCGGGTGAATTTCGATGCCTATGACAGCGCGGTCTACGGATCGGGCGATGGAGAAGTGGTCTACATCAGCCCCGATACGCTTTCCGAGGAGCGTGAGGACGGCACAACCAACGTCTATTACCGAGTTAATCTCGAAGTCGAAACCTCATCTATGCGCCCCCGCCGCGAGGGTGAGCGGATCGACCTGCAACCGGGAATGACAGCGACAGCGGAAATCCTCACCGGCAGCCAGACGGTTTGGGAATATCTGACCAAGCCGCTGCTCAAGACAACGCGGGATTCCCTGCAAGAGCGTTAGGCAGCGTTGGAAGCGAAAGCGATGAGCTGCGACGCAAAATGCGGTGAACCACGTCGTTCTGCTTCCTGTCGGGGAATGGTCTGCAAGGCCTCTGCCATTCGGTCCAAATTGGCCGGAGCGAGATGACCCAAAGCCGTCACATATACTCCGATAGTGAACACAATCACGCCAGTTTGCGGCAGGCGACGCAGGGTCTGGCGTTCGCTGCGGACGAACAGGGCTTCGCCCGCGTTCTGCGCGGTGACATGGGCGAAGCTCACTTCCGGCGGATCCGTTTCGATCCAGCGCAGCGCGTCCGTAGGACTGACGAACCAGTTGCAGCGCCCGAATATCCGCCCTGGTTGTAGCTTGGCCATGAAGTGATCGACCCCGCTGGCGAGCTGGTCGGCATAGCCGTGGATCGGCTTGTGCAGCCCGATCAGTGGCAGGCCGAGCTTGTCCGCCGGGTGCCAGTCGGTGGGGAAGGCCACCGCCGCACCGATCAGGCGGTACACGCCCTCTGAATCGGGGGCGAGCAGGCACATGTCCTCCCACATCGCGCGCGCAGCGCCTTCCAGCCCGCCACTAGTGCCAACCATAGCCGCCAGTTCTTCGCCCGCAGCCACCGCTTCTGGAGTGAGTTGCACGCTTTCAGGATATTGGTCGAAGGCTGCCGCGCGCGCTGCGAGGTCAGGCTGCGGCTGGAGCCATTCGGATTCAGAAAGCGCCGCCAGCCCCATTTTCAGCGCGCCACCCGCGCGGGCACGCGGGAGCAGTTCATCGACGCTGAATCCGAGCGAGGCCATGCTCTGCGTTACCGCAAGCCGCAGGCCGCCACCAGATCGCCCACGCTATCGATCACCAGATGCGGCGTGCGTTCGGGCACCTGGCTCGCCCATTGCTCCGCGCTCGTCGAGCCGCTGGTGACGGCAATGCCGATGGCCCCGCCTTCCTGCGCCATCTGCATTTCCGCCTTGGCGTCGTCCCCGACGATGGCGACATCTTCGGGCGCTAGGCCCATTTGGGCGGCGACGAAGGCCATCGCGTGGGCGGAGGGCTTGCCGGTCGCTTCGGGCTCGGACCCGGTCACCCGCGCGATCGCCCCGTTGATCGCACACGAATAGCCAAAGCTGCGCCCCTCGCGGGTGGCGAAGAACGGCACGTCCGACGCGGTGAGCAGCGCCGCGCCGTTGTCCAGCACTGCCTCGCAGGCGGCGTGGAGGTGCGGCATCGAGCAGTCCGGATGCCAGGCGACATAGACCGCGTCGCAGCCCGCGTGGTCCGCCGCGTCAGGGCCGACGCAGGTGACGCCGAGCTGTTCGAGCGCCGCGATCACTCCGGCATTGCCGAGCACCAGCACCCGCTGATAGCCGCGATCCGCAATCACCCTGGCGGCCACCGAATTGGGTGTGAACAGCCGTTCGTCCGCCACCGGCAGGCCGACCGCGCGCAGCTTGGGCGCCTGCACGTCGCTCGCGAAGGCGCTGCCGTTGGTGAGCGCGATCCACGGAATGCCAAGCGCGTCGAGTTCCTCCAGCGCCTCCTTCGCGCCGGGAATGGCGGTGTAGCCGCCGAGCGAGCGGTTCGAGAGGATCAGCGTTCCGTCGAGATCGAACATGAAGCCCTTGGGTGTGCGCATGGAGATTCACCTTTTCGTCATTGCGAGCAGTAGGCGAAGCAATCCATCACCTGCCCTCGCGATATCTCGATACGGCCGGAGATGGATTGCCGCGTCGCTTCGGCTCCTCGCAATGACGGTCTGGCCAAAGCCTCACACCCGCAGTTCCAGCTTCATGTCGCCCTTTTCGATGTTTACCTCGTCCAGATCGGTGCGGGCGAGGAGGTCGCGCAGCAGGTTCATCAGCGGGATCTTGCGCGGTTCGTAAGCGCGTTCGGCTGGTCCGGCCTTGCGCATCGCTTCGACCAGGTTCTCCGGCATGGTCGCGCGCAGCAGGAATTCCTCTTCGGAGAGCCGCTCGCCCAGCTTGCTGCGCAGCGTCTTGACGTCGGCCATGCCGGTCTCTTCCTGCAACTGCTTGGTGCGCGGGTTGGCCATGATCCGGTCCATCACATCCGGATCGACCGGCGCATTGGGCCGCCCGAACCGGCCAATGGCGAAGCGGATGATCTCGTCCGGGATCACGCTCCAGCGCTCGGCAGCGGTCACGTTCATCACCGCTTGCGTTTGCAGCATCTGCGCGAAAGGGGTCATCACGATCGGCCAGCCCAGTTCGCGGCGCACGCGGCCCATTTCCTCGATAACCGCGCCTTCCTTTTCGGGGCAGCCGTGATCGGCCAAGTGGCGCCGCATGGTGCCAACCATGCCGCCGGGCAGGTTGTGCTGGAAATAGGCAGCGTCGAACGCGCGCGGCGAGCCGGTGGTCAGGTCTTCCGCCGCCGCCATCGCGGTGAAGAAGGCGGAGACTTCCTCCACCGCTTCGTCATCGACATCGACGGTGTGGCCCGCCGCGCGCAGGTTGGCGATCATGCGGGTGATCGGCGGATTGCTGGTGCCGTCCGCCGCGCCGCCACTGGCGCATTGCACCGCTGCCACGCCCAGATCGGCGGCTTCGAGGCAGGCGGGTTCGGCAAGGCCGATGGTGCAGTGGTTGTGCAGTTCCAGCGGCATATCGCCGATTTCGGCGAGGATCGCCGGGATCAGCGTGCCCGCGCGCTTGGGGGTGAGCAGGCCACCGGGGTCCTTGATGTAGAGCGCATCGATATGCGGGCAGGCCGCCATCGTCCGCGCGGCGGCGGCATAGTGCGCATCGTCATGGATCGGGCTGATCGAATAGACCAGCGCGCCGACCACCTGTTCGCCGCCCGCGCGCTTCACCATGCCCGCGACTTCGGCGTTCGACGCGGCATCGTTCATCGGATCGGCGAGGGCGAAGCGGCGGATGCCGTTGCGCGCCAATGTGCGGAAGGCCAGTTCCATGAAATCCGGGGTGGCGGTTTCCCAGGCGATGAAACGGAAGCCGGTGCTGAGGAATTGCAGCGGCGTCTTGCGGCAGATCTCCGCCATCGCCCGGATGCGTTCCCACGGGTCTTCCTGCTTGAACCGCACCGCCACACCCATGTGGGTCGAGGTGGTGAAATCAATCGCGCGATAACCTGCGCGTTCCATGGCGGGTGCTACGGTCAGCGTCTTGGCGGTGTCGATCCCGGTCGCCCCCCACAGGCACTGGTTGCCATCGCGCAAGGAGGTTTCGACGATGTCTATACGGGCCATTTCGTCTATTTCCTTACGTCACCCCGGGCTTGACCCGGGGTCCCGCTACCTTGTGAGTGCCGCAGAAAAGCGGGACTCGGATCAAGTCCGGGGTGACGAGGAGGGTGGGCGTAGCGAAGGTCATCAGTCAGCCCTCACCCGGATCAGCGCCTGCCCAGCCTCAACCGCGCAGCCATTCTCCACCAGCACCGCCGTGACCGTGCCGGAAACCCCTGCGCGGACCGAGTTCATCAGCTTCATCACTTCGATGATGGCGATCACGGTGTCTTCCCCAACCCGGTCGCCCACCTGCACGAAGGGGTCTTCGCCGGGACGGGGCGCAGCGTAATAGTTGCCGAGCAGTGGGGCGATGACGTCGACTTCGCCTGCGCCTGCTTCTGCCGCTTGATCCTTCACTGAATCCCCGCGCAGGCGGGGATCTGGTGCATCTTCGCCTGAGGTCCCCGCCTTCGCGGGGACTCGCTGAGGTGGGTATTCCTCCTCCCGCGCACCCTCACGCCGAATCCGCAGTTTCATCTCGCCCAGTTGCAGGTCGAGCGCGGTGAAATGGCTCGCGTCGAGCAGGCGGGCGATTTCGGCGATGTCCTTGCCGGTCAGGCTCGGTCCAGAAGTCATGGGCGCGCGCCCCCGCCGAAAATGCCCATCACGTGCGCGAGCGGGTTGTCGCTCGGCGGAGCAACGGGTTTTGCCTGGGCATCTTTCACCGCCCAAACCGTTTCCGGGCGTGACTGGAGCAGGACCACGCCGCCCGCCTTGTCCACCGCCCATTCGATATCCTGCGGCTTGCCGTAATGCCGCTCCACCTTGCGGCCGACTTCGCGCAGGGCCATCAGTTCGTCATCGGTGAGGCAGGGGGAATGGCGGAGGTCCGCATCGTTCTCCACCTCGACGATTCCGCCACCGGGAGCAGGGACCTGCCGGGCGTGCTTGTCCGATATGTCGCGGGCGGAAATTTCTCCGGTGATCTTCCCCAGCACCCATTTGTCGGGCGTGACCTCGCCCGAAACGACCGCGCTGCCGAGACCCCAGGCACCCTCGATCGTGATAACCGACTTGTCCCCCGTGGTGGGCGAGCGGGTGAACATCACCCCTGCGCATTTGGCATCGACCATCCGCTGCACCACCACCGCCATCGCCACCTGCGCTTCGGGAATCGCGTGCTTGCGACGGTAGGTCATGCTCTCAACCGAATAGAGGCTGGCCCAGCATTCGCGCACCTTCTGCACCATCGAAGCGGCATCGAGTACCCAGAGGAAGGTGTCCTGCAAACCGGCAAAGCTGGCGTCCTCGGCATCCTCCGTGGTCGCGGATGAGCGGACGGCAACGGGCTGGTTATCGGCACAGAGCTGCTGGTGCGCCTGGGTGAGGGCGGTATCGAGGTCGTCGGGCATTGGTTCTTCCAGCACCAGTGCGCGCAATTGTTCGGACAATTTGGTGGCGGCGCCCAGGTCGTTGGGATCGAGGCCTTCGACCAGTTCGCGCAGCGGCGCGTTGGCTTCGAGCAGCGCGAGGAATTGCTCGAACGCGGCAGTCGTCACGACGAAGCCGGGCGGCACGGCGATGCCCGCCTGCGTCAGTTCGCCGAGCGAACCGCCCTTGCCGCCCACGGTCGGGCGATCGGCAATGCCGACATCGGCGAACCATGCCACTGCCTGCATGGTTCAGGCGTCCTCCAGCGCGCGCTCGACCTCGGCAGGCTGTTCGAGGATAGTCACCGTCCCCTTGCCACCATCCACCCTGATCCGCGCGCCGTCCTTGATCTTCTGCGTCGCCGAACCGGTGCCGACCACGGCAGGCAGGCCGTACTCGCGCGCGACAATCGCCATGTGGCTCATCGAGCCGCCGATATCGGAAACCGCCGCGCTGATCCGCTGGAACAGCGGCGACCACGTGGGATTGGTGACCTGACAGACAAGGATATCGCCCTGCTGAATGCGGTCGATTTCCTTCGCCGATTTCACCACCCGCGCGATGCCTTCGACCACGCCCGAACAGGCAGCAAAGCCCTTCAGCTCGTTGGGATCGCCTTCGCCATCGGACAGCCAGGCATCGAGATTGTCGCGGGTGATCCCCCACAGCATCACGATGGCCGGATCGTCGATCACATCGGGCACATGACCGAGCGCAGGGGGCACCGTCTCCTCCGCCCAGACCGCAATCGCCGCCTTGCGCTGTTCGACAATCGCGGGCCAGCGCTTCGGCCCGAGCGGCGGCGACCCGCTGGACCAGGCGAGCATCAGATCGACGATCGCGCTTTCGAGTTCGTAATGGGTGAGGTGGAACACGTCCTCCTCGTGCTCGAAGAAGCCGTGTTCCACCAGCAGGGTACCGAACGCCCTGATCTTGTTGAAAAACAGGTTCGTGTACCAATGCTCGCAGTAGAACTTATGCCCTTCGACATAGGGAAAAACCCGGTGTGCGAGTCCGATCAACTGATCGTAGGTCGCCCGGTCCTCCTCGGTATCGAGCAGTTCGCGATAGTCGGCGACCAGCGCCTCGCGCTCCTCGATCAGCCGTTCCATCGGCCGCTCGATATTCTCGCCAGCCTTCACCTTGGCGATATAGCCGGGCAGGGCGGAGAAGGGCATCGACAGGTCGTCGTTCCAGCTGCGGTGATAATGGTAGAAGCCGTCGCCGACATTGACGTTGAACCACGGGTTGCGGCTGGTATCGAGCTCGACCAGCCATTCCTTGCCGTGATCGCCCAGCGCGTCGAGATCGGCCAGCACCTGCGCGATGTCCATCCCGGAAGTGAACTGGTCGTCCACCCCCAGTTCTACCGCACGGCGGGCAAGGCGCTTGATCTCTTCGTCCGGCCGGAAGATTTCCGCTTCCATTCCCGCCACCATCCGGCTGATCGCCTGGTCGGAAATCTCCGGGAAGGCCTTCTTGCAGAAGTCGAAGAAGGTCAGGTACGCGCCGTAGCCTAGCAGCAGGAATTCGAAGTGGTGGTGCCACATCCGGAAATAGCCTTCTAGCGTCTTCCGGTAGGTATCTATCAGCGCGTGATTGGCAGCGACGCCCTTGCCGGTATGCGTCGTCTCGATCGGCTCCAGTTCGGGCAGCGAGGGATCGGGCAGCGCCTGCGCCTCCGCGATCAACGTCTTCATCTTCACTTTCCAGCTGGCGTAAAGCTCTTCCCAGTGCTCGTAGTAATAGAATCCGCGCTGCTGGAATTCGACCACGCGGGCAGCGACTTCCTCCGGATCGGTGACCGGCACCCCGCCGATGAACACGCGCCCGTTGATGATGCGGTGATCGATGCCCTTGGTGGTCGGCAGCACATGCACGCGGGTATTGAACGCCCCCAGCGCGCAATAGGCGGCCTCTGCCGTGATCATGTCGAAATGATGCATCGGTTCAGGGAAGTGCATCGAATTGTAGAACCAGAACCGCTCGTCATCCTCGGGCACGAACTGGCAGTAGTAGGGATAGGCGGCCTGTGCCGCTTCGGTACCGGGGGTCACCGCCACGCTCGACGGCAGCGGAAAGCTTTTGGCTTCGGGCATCATGCATCCTCTCGTATGCGACCCGAGCGGCGGCGGCTTTTCGCCGTCTCGCCTGGGGCTCGGGATTGAGCGGGATGCTATGCCTTGCGAGGGGCAAGGGCAAAGGATTCGCGCGCAGGGCGAGTGGGATGAATGCGATAGCGATTTTGTCTTATTGTGGGGTCGTGACCCGGCGGGTGAAGCGGGCCATATCCTCCAGCACTGGCGCGCGGCTGCGCAGGGGGCGGGCGAGGGCGATCACCACGTCGATATGGTCCACCCCGGCATAGCGCACCACTTCGGCCTCGACCCCGGCTGCCTTGAGCCGGGCCGCGAGAGCTGCGCTGTTGCGCGGCTTGACGGTGGTGTCGTCCTCACCCGTCAGCAGCAGCGCCGGTGGGGCGCTGGCATCGGCGAAGGTAATCGGCTGGGTGTCGGCGGCTTCGGGCCAGTCGCCAAAGGCCGCAATCGAGGAATCAGTATCGAAGGGCACGAAATCGTATGGACCTGCCAGCCCGACCATGCCCGCCACTGCGGCGCGATCATCGCCCAGCCAGCGCGGATCGTTAGCCAGCATCGCGGCGATATAGGCACCCGCCGAATGCCCGGCGAGGACGATCCGCTCGCCATCGCCGCCATGCTCGCCGATATTCGCCCGGACCCAGCGCACTGCGGCCGCGCCATCTTCCACGAAACCGGGGAAATGCACTTCCGGCACTAAACGGTAATCGGGCACGACGACAACGAACCCCTGCGCCGCCAGCGCCCGCGCGGCGAAGTCGTAACCGTGGCGGCTGCCCGAATTCCAGCTGCCGCCGTAGAACCAGACGATCACCGGGCGCGGGATGTTGGCTGCATCCACCGGAGCATAGATATCCAGCATGCGCCGCTCTCCCGTGCCATAGGCGATGCCATCCACGATTTTCCGGCTGCCTGCATCCTTGGGCACCAGCGCGTTGAAGGTGCGCAGGGGCGAAACGGCGTAGGATATGCCCAACGCGAGCACTCCCAGCAGCACTACGGCAAACACCAATTTCACGCTTCCTGCCCGATCCCGTTCAGTTGTTCGGCGCATGGCCCGCGCGCCACTGGCTCGGCGTAATGCCGAAGCGCTTGCGGAACAGGCGCGTGAAATAGCCCGGATCGAGAAAGCCGGTGCGATAGGCGATATCGGCGACCGAGAGGCTGCGCGCACGCGGATCGATCAGCAGGTCACCCGCGCGGTCCAGCCGCATCGCGTTCAGTTCCTGCACGAAGCTGGTGCCGCTGCCCGCCAGCAGCGTTTGCAGATAGCGCTTCGAGATACCGCAATCTTCCGCTACCTTTTCCGGGCCGAGATCGGGATCGGCATAGTCGCTTTCGATCCGCCGCAGGATCCGCCGCGCCAGTTGCCCGCGATGGCGAGTGCTTTCGCCCGGTTCGTGAAAACCGGTGGCGAGCGCCAGCAGGCTGCCGACCTGCTCGGCGATCAGCGGGCGGGGGAGGGGGGCGTTGTCCAGCCCGTCCGCCATCGTTTCCAGCAGCGCACCGAGCGGCGCACCCCAGCCCCCGCGCGCGCTGATCGGCTGCGCCAGCAGGGCATCGGGATCGGGCAAGTGCTTTTCCAGCCAGGCGGCGGGCATCATCAGGTCAAGCGCTTCGTGCGGCGTCGCCATTTCCATCTGGTAGTACTTGGTATTGTCCACCAGCACGAATTGCCCCGGCTCCACGGTGAATCGTTTGCCCTGCATCGTCGTCTTGAGCGCGCCTTGGCGGGCATAGACCAGCTGGATCGAGGGCGCGGCGCGACCGGCGCTGCCTTCCAGCCCGGTATGCGTCACCCGCTGTGCCGGGGCGTGGAGGTGGAGCAGCCGCAACTGACCGATGCCGTGGCTGGTCCAGCGCGCGGCGAAAGCGTTGGGATCGAACACCTCGACTTCCACCGGGGCGATGGTGGAAGCGGCCCATTCGCGCCACTGGCTGATCGCTTCGGGACGCGCCAGGCCATCCGAGGTCCAGCTCTCGACATCCTTGGTCGGCGGTTTCGCTTCAGGCGTCATGGGACGATTTACCTCGCAATAGTCCATTCTGGCAAGCCCGCTGGACAATTGACAGGCGCTTTCCTCACTGACGTGCGACTTTAGCACCACCTTAACCATGATCCGATAACACCGCGCCCGTGACGATCGAGCGCAACTGGTTCATTCCCTGCCTGCTGCTGACAGCGGGGGCGATCCTGTTTGCCTTGTGGCACACGCCAGCGGCGAGCGATTTGCTGCCCGCATTGGGAATCCTGCCCGCATGGATCGCCGGGAGTGCAGTGCTGGGCTTAATCCTCGGCTTCGCGGCGATGGCGGTGCAGGGTGAGAAAAGCCCGCTTTCGGCCACCATCCGCTTCGTGCGCGCGAACCACTGGCGGATCGCCGGGGCGGGGCTGTTCATGGCGCTCGCGGGGCTCAATCTGGTCGCTTTCATGTGGATCAAGCCGCTTCTCAATGTGCTGGTGCCGTTCTGGGCCGATCCGCTGCTGGCCGATCTCGATGGGGCGCTGTTCCTGGGGCATGAGCCGTGGACATTATTGCAATGGCTCAACTTTCCCGCCGCCGGGCTGATCTATCACCCGGTGTGGTTCCTTTCGATCATGCTCGGGCTGCTGCTGGCAATCGCCGCGCCAAGCTCGCCCGATCGCTCTGCCGTATTGCTGGGATATTTCGTGCTGTGGACGCTGGTTGCGCCGCTGGTGCACTCCGCGCTGCCCGCCGCGGGGCCGATCTTCTACGAGGCGATGGGTTACGGCCCGCGCTTTGCCGCCATGCCGGTCAATCCGGAAACGGCGGGAGTGGCCGACTACCTCTGGCAGTTCTACGCTAGCGGCAGCACCGGTGCGGGCAACGGAATTTCCGCCATGCCGTCCATGCATGTCACCACCAGCACATGGGTGGTGATCGCAGTCTGGACCAGCGCGCGGCGGCTGCTGCCTCTGGCCTTGCTCGCTTTCCTGACGGTCTTCGGCATGTCGATTGCGCTGGGCTGGCACTATGCGCTGGACGGCGTGGTGGGCGCGATGGCGGCGGTTGGCTGCCATGTCGCCTTGCGCGCGCTGTTCCGGGCGCGGCTGGCTCCGCTCAGGCCGGAGCCATATGCCGGTACACCGCCCGTTCGTGGCTGAAGGCC
Source organism: Erythrobacter sp. (assembly GCA_019739335.1). NCBI lineage: Bacteria > Pseudomonadati > Pseudomonadota > Alphaproteobacteria > Sphingomonadales > Erythrobacteraceae > Erythrobacter > Erythrobacter sp. The sequence goes on along the minus strand of CP073261.1, from coordinate 3,152,308 downwards.
TTGAAGCCCCAATAGCCGTGATAGCTGCCGGTTCCGCTGCCGTTCACGCCGCCGAAGGGCAGGCGGTTTTCGAGATAGTGTGAGAACACCCCGTTCAGCGTGGCGCCGCCTGACGAAGTGCGCTGGAGCACCCGCTCCATGTTCTCCTCGCTGGGGCTGAACATGTACAGTGCCAGCGGCTTGTCGCGCGCGGCGATGTAATCGATCACCTGGTCGAGATTGTCGTAGGTCATCACCGGCAGAACGGGCGCGAAAATCTCGTCCTGCAAAATTGTCATCTGCGGGGTGACATTGGTGAGCATGGTCGGGTGGATCGTCAGGTCGCCTTCATCCACCTGCCCGCCCACGGCCACCGTCGCGCCCTGCGCAACGGCATCGTCCACCATGCCCTTCACCCGGTCGAAATTCGCCTTGTTGACGATCTGGGCGATGGCGCTCTTGTCCAGTTCGCCCGAGCCGTAGAGGTTCGCTTCGACATTGGCGCGGAAGCCTTCGACCAGTTCGGCCTGGCGCCCTTCGGGCACGAAGACGTAATCGGGGCAGATGCACGCCTGCCCGCCGTTGAACTGCTTGGCCCCGGCGAGTGCGGCGGCGATGGGGGCGATGTCCGCGCCTTCATCGATAATGACCGGGCTCTTGCCGCCCAGCTCCAGCGTCACGCTGGCGAGGTTTTTCGCCGCCGCCGCCATCACGATCTTGCCCACGCGGGTGGAGCCGGTGAAGAAAATGTGGTTGAACGGCAGTTCGAGCAGCGCCTCGGCTACCGAAACATCGCCTTCGAACACCGCGACTTCGTTTTCGTCGAAGGCTTCTTCGATGATCGTCTTGGCCACCTTGGCGACATTGGGGCAGAGGTCGGTCAGCTTAACCATGCACGTGTTCCCCGCCGCCACCGCCGCCGCGACGGGTCCGAGCGTGAGGCCGAGCGGGAAGTTCCACGGGCCGAGGATCAGGCACACCCCGCGCGCTTCGGGCACGATCATCGCCTTGTCGGCGGGGTTCTTGCTCGGCGTGACTTCGGTGGGCTGCATCCATTGTTCCAGCTCGTCGATATTGAGCTGGATGTTGCCGAGCACGTTGAGCACTTCGGTAACGCGAATCTCGCCCTCCGGCTTGCGCGTGTCCCTGAGCACGGCGGCGATGATGTCGTCGGTATGAGCGGCGACGGCGGCTTTGAGCCTTTCCAATTTCGCACGGCGCGCGGCGGCGGAGCTTGCCTTCACTTCCCACTGATGCGCCTGCTGGAGCGCAAAGACGCGGGCGATGTCGGCGGATTGATCGGCGGCAGTGGGTTGGGTGGTCATGGGTTCTCGCTAGTCCAAAAATTAGTCGCAAACGAAGCCGGCGGAATTGGGCGACCTACAAATCAGATAGCCCCCTTCGGGCCGGGGTCGCAGATGAAATCGGAAAGTTGCATCTTCGCGGAAATAGGTATGGCCAAAGTAAGTTACATCGACGCTTGAGTTCGGCAATTCGCCAATTTCTACCCGCGCAACATGAAATCTGGCGGTCATCACGCCAGAGCCCAACAGGTCACCAGGTTGAGTGGCGGATTCGTATCCAAGATTCTCAAGTTGCCCGACCGCAATTACGTCACCCGCTGCCAAGTCCGCCGCTCGCGGCGGTGCTTTATCGAAGCTTGAGGTCGAGCAAGCAGAAATGAGCAGTGCCAAGGGCAAGATCAATTTGCGCATTCTGGCTTAACTCCGCGCCTCATAGACAACATGCCCCACCGCCGTATTGCTCGCGGGCACACGGTAGAAGCGGTGCTTTTCCTCCACGCCGTATCCCAGCGCGGCGCGCATGATCAGCCACATGATCAGTTCGATGCCTTCGGTCCCGGCTTCGCGCAGGTACTCCAGCCGGGTGATGTATTTCAGTTCTTCCGGCTCGTGCGCCAGCAGGTCGATGAAGCGGCGGTCGAACTCCTCGTTGATCAGCCCCGCGCGGGTGCCCTGCAACTGGTGGCTCATCCCGCCGGTGCCCCAGACCTGCACCTTGAGGTCCTCCGGGAATGTCTTCACCGCATTGCGGATCGCCTCGCCCAGCTTCCAGCAGCGTTCGCCCGAAGGGGTGGGGAACTGGGTGACGTTGACGGCGAGCGGGATTACCCGGCAGGGCCATTCCTCCGGCTGGCCGAACACCAGGCTGAGCGGCACGGTAAGGCCGTGGTCGACGTCCATTTCGTTGATGAGCGTAATGTCGAATTCGTCGATCACCAGCTGCTCGGCCACATGCGCGGCGAGATCGAGGTGGTTCTTGACGATTGGCACCGGGCGGCGACCCCAGCCTTCGTCGGCGCTTTCGAATTCCTCTGCAAAGCCCACCGCGAAAGTGGGGACGATATCGAGCATCAATGCCGAGGCGTGATCGTTATAGACGAGGATCACCACGTCGGGCGTGTTGTCCTTCACCCATTCCTTGACGAATTCGTAGCCGGCGAAGATCGGCTGCCAGTAGGGTTCGGCCTGCTTGCCCAGATCGATCGCCGCGCCGATGGCGGGCACGTGGCTGGTGGCAATTCCGGCGGTAATGCGGGCCATCAGTTACCCTCCCGGATCGAACGCAGGCCCTCGGGCGAACGCCCGCCGTCGAGCATCATTTGCGCATATTCCTCAGCGCTCATGCCGGACATCGAGCTGACCGCCTTCTGCGCGCTCCAGCCGTCGGTGCTGGCGATCTTGACGAGGAAGTACATGTTCCCGCCCAGCTGGATCAGCCGCCCCAGATCGCGCGCGAGTACGCCCTGCTTCTGCTCCTCGGTCATCTTGTAGCGATCGAGATAGGCGCGCTCGTCCGCCTTGAAGGCGGCGCGGTTCTCGGCCTTCATCAGGCTCATGCAGAACTTGTGCAGGTGATAGGCCTCGCGGCTGCGGCGGGCATTGAAGACGATGGTGCCGGGAATGTCGTCCAGCTCGTCGAGCGAATAGAGGCGGGTACGGGGCATGGTTGATCCTATGGCTGAAGCGTCAGCTCCACAAGGCGTTGAGTGCGGGGAGCAAATGTTGGCGGTGTTCCGGCGGGACGCGGGTGAGCAGTTCGGCTTCGAAGTTCTCGATCACCGCGCGCGCTTCCTCGCAGCGCGTCGCGCCAGCGGGGGTGAGGGCGAGGCCCTGCGACTTGCCGTCGATGGCGTGTTTTTCGAGCAGGCCGGCGCTTTCCAGCCGCTTCAGCAGCGGGACCATGTTGGCGCGCTGGATATCGAGCTTGCGGCCCAGCGCGCTGGCGGTGATTTCGGGATGGGCGGCGAGGATCAGAAGCACCGATGCTTCGGACTGGCGCAGGTCGAGCGCGGCCAGCCGCGCGGCCAGTTCAGCCCCCGTCGCATTGGCGGCGCGACGCAGCGAATAGCCGGGGTAAATCGAAAGCGGATCATCCATCGCGCAGGTGATAGCGATTGTTGTTGCGCATAACAATCCACGAATCTACATCGCGGCCAACAAATGCACTCGGCGCGAGTCGTCGGGAAATTCAGGCCCAAAAAATTTCAGGAGAGCATCATGGCCGAAGCAACCAAAGCCCCCTCGCAGCCCGATCCCCGCCCGCAGGAAGAGACCGTCAAGTGCCATGTCGAGGACGGCATTGCCTGGGTCAGCTTCAACCGCCCGGACAAGCGCAATTGCATGAGCCCGAAGCTCAACCGGCAGATGCTGATCACCATCGAGGAACTGGAATTCCGCGACGACGTGCAGGTGCTGGTGCTCACCGGCGAAGGCTCGGCCTGGTCGGCGGGGATGGACCTGCTCGAATACTTCCGCGAAGCCGAGCAGATCGGCCTGTCGCAAGTGCGCAAGCATCAGCGCGAAGCCTATTCGTGGTGGGAACGGCTGCGCTGGTTCGAGAAGCCGACCGTGGCGATGATCAACGGCTGGTGCTTCGGCGGCGCCTACGGCCCGCTGTTCGCCTGCGATCTGGCCTTCTGTTCGGATGAGGCACAGTTCGGCCTGTCCGAAATCAACTGGGCGATCTTGCCCGGCGGCGGCGCGAGCAAGGTGGCGGCGGAGCTGCTGCCGTTCCGCGATGCCATGTACCACGCGATGATGGGCGAAAACCTCACCGGACCGCAGGCTGCGGAATTGCGGATGGTCAACGAATCGCTCCCCGCCGACCAGTTGAAGGCGCGGGTTGTCGAAGTCTGCGAAGTGCTCAAGAAGAAGGACAGCCACGCCCTGCGCGCCACCAAGTGGGCGATGCGCCGGGTGATGGAAATGACCTACGACAATGCCGAGGATTACCTGATCCGGGCGCAGGAAGCGCTCAACCAGTTCGGCGGCGTGGAAAGCCGCAAGGAAGCGACCCGCCAATTCCTCGATGCCAAGACCTTCAAGCCGGGGCTGGGCGTGTTCGACAAGAGCACTTTGGGGAAGAATTGAGCTTTCTTCTCCCCTCCCGCTAGCGGGAGGGGCCGGGGGTGGGCCTGTTTCGGCAAGGCTCGCTTTGCTCGCCCCCACCCCTGACCCCTCCCGCAAGCGGGAGGGGGACTATTGCGCCAGATCGAGGATCAACATGACCACCACCCGCCGCTTCACCAATGCCCAGCTCGACCGGCTGCTGCGCCCTAAATCGGTCGCGGTGATCGGTGCGTCGGATCGCCACGGGGCCTTGGGCTGCACCCTGCTCAACAACCTGGTGCAGTACGAATTCGCGGGCGACATCTATCCGGTGAACCCCAAGCGCGATGAATTGCTGGGGCTGAAGGTCTGCAAGGGCGTCGAGGAACTGCCCGAAGGCGTGGATTGCGCCGTGCTCGCCATCCCCCGCGCCTTCGTGATCGATACGGTGCGGCAACTGGCGCAGAAGGGATGCGGCGCGGCGGTGATCTATGCGGCCGGATTCTCCGAAGCGGGGGAGGAAGGCGCGAAGGACCAGGCCGAACTGGCGCGGATTGCCGAAGAACACGGCATGATCATCGAAGGCCCCAACTGCCTCGGCTGCACCAATTACGTCGCGCGGGTGCCGCTCACTTTCGTCGAAATCAACATGCAGACCCCGCCGGAAGGCGCGCGTGCGGTGGGGATCGCCAGCCAGTCGGGCGCGCTGGCGGCGGTGCTCGCAACCACGCTGCACCCGCGCGGCTGCTATGTCAGCACCTCGGTTTCCACCGGCAACGAGGCGGCCAGCGGGGTCGAGGACTATGTCGAGTGGCTGGTGGACGATCCCGCCACCCACGTCATCGCCATGTATGTCGAGAACTTCCGCCGCCCCGCTGCCTTCATCGCCGCCGCCCGCCGGGCGCGCGCAGCGGGCAAGCCGATCGTCTTGCTGCATCCGGGCAAGAGCGACAAGGCGCAGGCCAGCGCTGCCACGCACACCGGCGCAATGGCAGGCGATTTCAAGCTGATGCAGGCCAAGCTGGCGCGCGAAGGCGTGATCTTCGCCGCAACGCTGGAGGAACTGGCGGACATCACCACCATCGCGCTCACCTGCCCGACGCTGCCGGGAGCGAACATGGTGGTGCTGGGCGAAAGCGGCGCGCTGCGCGGCCTCGCCTTCGACATTGCCGAGGAAATCGGGCTCGACCTGCTGCATCTCGATGACGACAACAGCCCTGTCCTGCGCGCGGTGCTGCCGCCTTTCGTGCCGGTCTCCAATCCCACGGACATCACCGCCATCGGCCTGAGCGAGCCAGAAATCTACACCCGCCTGCTCACCGCCTTGCTGGAGGATGATCGCGTCGGCTGCGTGGTGGCGAGCATCATCCAGTCCGATCCGATCACGTCGCAGATCAAGTTCCCCGCGATCCAGAAAGTGCTCGACGGGCACAGCTTCGCCAAGCCGCTGGTCTTCGCCGGGGTGGACGAGGGCGCGAACGTGCCACAGCATTTTATCGACGGACTGCGCGCGGTGGGCATCCCGTGGTTCGCCAGCACCGAGCGCGCCTATCGCGCGATTGCCCGACTGGCCGATCTGGCGAAGCGCGACCTGAGTGATCGTTCTGGCGAGCCGCTGGCAATTCCGTCACTTGGCGATGTGCATGGCGTGGTCCCGGAATATCGGGCCAAGGCATTGCTGGCGCCATTGGGCATCCCGTTCCCGCAAAGCACCTTCGCCGCAAGCGCGGACGAAGCCGCTGCTGCTGCCGATGCTCTGGGTTATCCGGTGGTAATGAAAGCACAGGCTGCCGCGCTGGGCCACAAGAGCGATGCGGGCGGGGTGATCCTGAACCTCAAGTCCGCCGACGATGTGTGCGCGGCGTTCGAACGGATGTTCGGCAATGTCGCCGCCTACGATGCCACGATCGTGCTGGACGGCGTGCTGATCGAGAAGATGGGCACGATGGGTGTCGAGATGATCGTCGGTGCCAAGCACGATCCCGAATGGGGGCCCGTGGTGCTCGCGGGCTTTGGCGGGGTGACGGCAGAGATCCTCAAGGACGTTAAGCTGTTCACCCCCGATCTTGGGGTCGAGCAGGTGAAGGAAGGGTTGCTCTCGCTGCAACAGGCCCCGCTGCTGACAGGCTGGCGCGGTAGCCCGGCGCTCAATGTCGATGCGCTGGCGGCGCTGGTGGTGCAGATCGGGCGGGTAATGACGGGCAATCCGTCGATCCGCGAAATCGATCTCAATCCGGTGATCGTCTATCCTGCGGGGCCCAATGCTTCAGGGGGCGTGATTGCGCTCGATGCGCTGATGCTGGTGGACTGAATTCCTTATCTCCTCCGGGCTGAGTAGTCCGGTTGCGTCGTAACATTTTCCCCCAAACGAAGAGGGGCGCTACCGTTTCCGGCAGCGCCCCGACTTGTCTCTTTGCAGCAGAAGCAATCAGCTTCAGGCGTTCGCTTCGCCCTCGGCAGCGTCTTCGTCCGCGCTCGGCAGCTCGCCAAGTTCGCGGTCGGGGTCGAGGGCTTCGGTGAAGCCTTCGGCTTCGCCACGATCTTCTTCGAAGGCGGCGGCGAGGATGTCGACACCCTTGCTTTGTAATTCGGCTTCGTCGTCCGAACGGGCGACGTTGGCCTTGATCGTGACTTCGACTTCCGGGTGCAGCGCAATGGTCACTTCGAAAACGCCGATGGTCTTGATCGGCGCGCCCATCACGACCTGACGTTTGTCGACATCGTGGCCCTGTTCCTTGAGAGCCTGCGCCACGTCTCGCACGTTGACCGAGCCGTAAAGCTGGCCAGCATTGGAAGCCGCGCGCAGCAGCACGATTTCGGCACCGGCAACGGTTTCGGCCTGCTTCGCAGCCGCATCGCGCTTCTGCACGTTCTCGGTCTCGAGACGATCCCGGTTGGCTTCGAAAACCTTCCGGTTCGAATCGTTGGCGCGAAGAGCCTTCTTCTGCGGCAACAGGAAGTTGCGTGCGTAGCCGTCCTTCACGGTGACGACATCACCGATCGAGCCGAGCCCGCCGATGCGTTCGAGGAGAATGATATCCATGGTTATGCTCCCCTCACTTCACGACATAGGGCAGCAGGCCCAGGTGGCGGGCGCGCTTGATCGCCTTGGCCAGCTCGCGCTGCTTCTTGCCGGAAACGGCGGTGATGCGGCTCGGCACGATCTTGCCACGTTCGGACATGAAGCCCTGCAGCAGGCGCGTGTCCTTGTAATCTATGGCAGGTGCATCCTTGGCCGCGAACGGGCAGGATTTGCGACGACGGTGGAAAGGACGGGCCATCAGAAACGCTCCTCACGTTCGGACCGGCGCTTCTTGTCGCGGTCGTTCTTGCGCATCATCACAGAGGGGCCTTCCTCGTGCTCGTCTACCGAGACGGTGAGCCAGCGGATGATGTCTTCGTTGATGCGGTTCTGGCGCTCGAGCTCGGCCACCAGCGTGCCAGGCCCGTCGATGTTGAGCATCACGAAATGCGCCTTGCGGTTGCGGTCGATCTTGTAGGTGAGGGACTTGAGGCCCCAGGTTTCGGTCTTCACGACCTTGCCGCCCATGCTTTCCACGATTTCCGTGGCGCCGGCAGCAAGCGCGTCAACCTGAGCCTGGCTCAGATCCTGACGCGCGAGGAACACGTGCTCGTAAAGAGCCATGCTGCGCTTCCTTTCATTTCATGCCGATCGCTGGCATTGGCACGGCGAATTCCGTACGCGCCCCTCCGGCTTTCTTGATTTCCGCAATGTTGGCCTTCAGTCCCAGCGACGCGGAAGCCGGGCACATAGCGGGATTGGCGTGGAATGCAAGCGTGGTATGGCACGAGGCTGAGAGGGGAACTGAAATGCGAATTGCCTTAGCCGCCACTGCCATGTTCATCGCCGCGCCCACCATGGCGCAGGAGGCACCGGTGCTCGAGCATGTCTTCACCATTACCGCCGAACTCGGACCGATGGAGGACCTCGGCCTCACCGGGCGCGGGCCGCGACGGATCATTCCGATTACCGGTGGGACGGTGGAGGGCGAGCGGATTTCCGGCACGATCCGACCGGGCGCGTGGGACTGGCAACTCACCCGCACCGACGGCTGCACTGAACTGGAAGCGGATTATTTCATCGAGACCACGGACGGGGTGGTGATCAACGTGCTCAACCGTGCAACGATCTGCCCGCCTGCCGCTGGCGAAGCGCCGGGACCGATCTACACCAACCCGCAATTCGAACCGCCGCTAGGGGAGTTCGCGTGGCTGGGCCGCAATGCCTTTGTCGGGCGGCTGGAACTGGCGCAGGATCATCCCGTCCCGGCCGTACGGATTGCGATTTTTCGGGTGCAATAGAATCGCAGGCACTGGACAGGCGCACCGTGCGTTAGCAGAGCTTGCCAGCGACCTTTCCCGATCGGAGAATTCCATGCCCAGTGGCCTCGCCGCGCTTCTCGACGACGTATCCATCATCGCCCGCGCGGCCTCCGCCAGCGTGGATGACATAGCCGCCGCCGCCGGGCGTGCCGGGTCCAAGACCGCGGGTGTGGTGATCGACGATGCGGCTGTGACCCCTAGCTATGTCACCGGGCTATCTCCGAAGCGCGAGTTGCCGATCATCTGGAAGATCGCCAAGGGTAGCTTCTTCAACAAGCTCGTCATCCTGCTGCCTGCGGCCCTGCTGCTGAGCGAGTTCCTCCCGTGGGCGATCATTCCGATCCTGATGCTGGGCGGCGGATTCCTGTGTTACGAAGGCGCGGAAAAAGTGCTGGAGAAGCTTGGCGGGGCCAAGCACGGGGAGAACCTGGAAAGCCCGATCGAAGACCCGGTTGAGTTCGAGAAGAAGCGCGTTAGCGGCGCGATCCGCACCGACCTGATCCTGTCCGGCGAAATCATGGCGATCACCCTGAGCGAGGTTGCAGCTGAAACCCTGCTGGTGCGTGCAGGCGTGCTGGGCTTGGTCGGGATCATCATTACTGTGGTGGTTTATGGAGCGGTGGCGCTGATCGTAAAGATGGACGATGTGGGCCTCCATCTGGCGAAAGAGGCGATGACACAAGCGGGGCGCAAGTTCGGGCGAATGCTCGTCAATGCCATGCCGCACCTGCTGACAATTCTATCGCTGGTGGGCACTGTAGCGATGCTGTGGGTAGGCGGCGGGATCGTGATTCACGGCCTGCACGAGTTGGGAATACTGTTCCCCGAAGCGGCGATCCATCAGGCGCAGCATTGGGTGGAAGTGGTTGCCGGGGGGCTGGGCGGTGTACTCGGCTGGCTGACATTCGCCGGGCTGTCCGCAATCGTCGGGCTAGTGCTGGGTGCGATTATCGTGTTCGTGCTGCACAATGTGCTCGGGTTGGGGCACACCGAAGAAGCAGCGTACTAGGACGCGCCAAAGGGATCAGGCCGCCGCGCGGTAATTTCGGCGCTGCTCGGCGATCCAGGCGTCCCGCGTTGGCCAGCTCATCCCGTCGGAGCTTTCCACCCGGCCATCGGGATGGGCGACGAACCACACCTCGTCATCCGCCGCGCGTACATCGAGGCACAGCGGGGTAAGCCGCCGGTCATTGCCGACCTGCCAGCCGAGCACGTTGCAGGTGACCACATCGACCTGGTTATCGTCGAAATAGGCGGAAACGAGATAAGTGCCGGGCAGGGCATCGAACAACCCGACCCCGCCCGCGCGATAATTCTTCTGCATTGCTGGCGCTGCTCCCCGTGCTTCGCGGTGTTGGGGAGGAACTTTAGCCCTGCAATCGTTGCAAAAGGCTTTCGGCGAAGGTGGTGAGAGTATCATCCCGCGCGCCCATTATCACCACACGGTCTCCTGGCTTCGCGTTGGCGACAATGAAATCGCCGCAGCCTTCGCGAGTGTTGATGTGGAGCGCACGGCCTCCTGCCTTGGCGATCAGGTCCACGATCCGCTCGCTGCCTTCGGTCCGGTCCACCGTGCCGCCGAAATAGACCGGATCGCACAGGATCGTCAGGTCTTCGGGGCCGAGTTCGCCCGCGAAAGTCTCCGCCAGTTCGGCACCCATCTGCCGCAGCGGGCCGTAGCCGTGCGGTTGGAAGAAAGCGATCACGCGGCCCGGATGGCTCTTCAAGGTGCGCAGGGTGGCGCGGGCCTTTTCCGGGTTGTGGCCGAAATCATCGATCACTGTCACGCCGCTGGCCGAAGTGCCGATAATGTCGAACCTGCGGACGAGGCCCTTGAAATCGGCGAGCGCGGCGACGGCCTCCGCCACCGGCACTCCGGCTGCATTGGCGGCGGCAATCGCGGCGAGCGCGTTCGACAGGTTGTGCCGCCCCGGCATGGCGAGCCGCAGCGGGTGTTCGGAGCCGTCGCGGCGATCCACCACCAAGGCCGCCTGTTGGGTCGGTCCATCGGCCATGCTGCCGTCTGCCACGCCCAGCGCGGCGCAGCTGTTGTCGATCCCGAAGGTCAGCGGCTCCCTGGCCTTTGCAACCAGCCGGAATGCCTCCAGATTGTCGGCATTCACTACCCCGCGTCCTGCCGCGCCGAGAAAATCGCCGAACAGCCCGCGCAATTCGTCCATACTCTTGTGATCGAGGCTGACATTGAGCAGCAGCGCCACGCTGGGACGGTACAGCGTGATCGAGCCGTCGCTTTCGTCGACTTCGGAAACGAAGGTACTGCCATCGCCCACGACGGCGCTGGCGAAGGGGTGTTCGGGCGTAACGAAGTTCTTCATCACCGCGCCGTTCATCACCGTCGGCGCGCGGCCTGCGGCGTGCATGATCCAGCCGAGCATCGCGGTGGTGGTGCTCTTGCCGCTCGTCCCGCCCACGGCCAGCGAACAGGGCGCGGCGTTGAACAGGCGGGCGAGCAGTTCGGCACGGGTGAGACGTTCGCAGCCCAATTCGCGCGCCTTGGCGACTTCGGGTACCGTATCCTCGATGGCGGCGCTGGCGACGAGGATCTGCTCGGGCGAGGTGATCCCGCTGCCGTCCTGCGGGAACAGGTGGAACCCCTGCGCCTGCATCGCGGCGAATTTCTCCGGCGTGCGGCTCTGGTCGAAACTGCGGTCCGAACCGGCGACTTGGCCGCCGAGCCCGTTCACGATCTGCGCGAGCGGCAGCATCCCCGATCCGCCGATGCCGCAGAAGAAATAGGGTTTTGTTAGGTTCGCTTCGGTCATGGTTGCGCGATAGCCATGGGAATGGTGTTCGTCACCTCTGGGGTGAAGATTTGATCACGCGGAGACGCGGGGACGCGGAGGAGTGCAATCGCGCCGAAGGCGCTTGTTCCATTATGCGCTCTGTGAGTGTAATTCTTTACAGCGCCTTCGGCGCGGCCATGCCCCTCCGCGTCTCTGCGTCTCCGCGTGCATCCATCACTCCCCTGCGCAAAAGCGCAATTGCCGCCTTCGCGCCACCGCCGTTCGAAGCTAAGGCCACCGCATGACCCGCATCGCTCTCGTCTGCCCCGGCAAGCCGATCCGCCATGACCGCGCCGATGCCGTGCTGGCGCTGGCGGCGGCGGATTTTCCGCAGGTTGAGCTGGCATTCCACCCGCAGTGCTTCGCAGAGGCCGGCCATTTCGCGGGCGATGACGCCACGCGGCTGGCGGCCTTCCTCGAAGTCGCCAACGATCCGCAGGTCGATGCGGTATGGTTCGCCATGGGTGGTTATGGCGCTTGCCGGATCGCTGCGGATGCTATTGCCGGGCTGGGCGAACATGCGCAGGGTAAGACCTATCTTGGATACTCAGACGCCGGAATGTTGCTCGGCGCGCTCTACCGGCACGGGATCGGCAGGCCCGTTCACGGGCCGCTCGCCGGGGATGTGCGCCGCGAGGGCGGCGAGGATGCCGCCCGCCGCGTGCTGAGCTATCTGTCCGGTCAGCCGGTACTGCTGGAATCAGGACTGGACGAACGGCCCACGGTCGCCTTCAACCTGATGACGCTGGCCATGCTCGCGGGCACCGAACTGATGCCCGATCTCACCGGCCATGTCGTGCTGGTGGAGGAAGTGGCCGAGCATCTGTATGCGGTGGACCGGCTGTTTTTCCACGTCACCCAGCACCTGAGAGGCGCGACGGGTATCCGTCTGGGTCGTGTGTCCGACGTGCCGGAGAACGATCGTCCCTTCGGTTCCACAGAAGAAGACATCACCCGTTACTGGTGCACCAAAACGGGCATACCCTATCTCGGCCGCGCCGATATCGGCCATGATGCGGACAACGCCATCGTCCCATTCGGACGAACCATTCAAGAGGACTACACATGATCGCATTCGTTTTCCCCGGACAGGGCAGCCAGAAAGTCGGCATGGGCGCGGAGCTGGCCGAGGCCAGTTCAGTTGCGCGCGAGGTGTTCGGCGAAGTGGACGAGGCGCTGAAGCAGAAGCTGTTCGCTCTGATGCAGGAGGGGCCGGAAAGCGAACTGACCATGACCACCAATGCCCAGCCGGCGATCATGGCCAATGCTCTCGCCGTGGCGCGGGTGCTGGAAGCAGGTGGAATTGCGCTGGCGGAGAAGGGCGAGGCGGTGGCAGGGCATTCGCTCGGGGAGTATTCCGCGCTCGCTGCCGTGGGCGCGTTCAGTCTCACTGACACCGCCAAGCTGCTACGCATTCGCGGGATCGCCATGCAGGATGCAGTGCCCATCGGCGTGGGCGGCATGTGCGCGCTACTGGGGGCTGATCTGGAAAAGGCGCAGGCGCTGGCCGATGCGGCGGCGCAGGGCCCCCTTCCGGGAGCGCAAGCGAGCGTTTGCGAAGTCGCCAATGACAACGATCCGGGGCAGGTGGTGCTGTCCGGCCATCTATCTGCCATCGATCGGGCGGTGGAGTTGGCCAAGGAGCACGGCATCAAACGGGCGATTAAACTTCCCGTATCGGCGCCGTTCCACTGTTCGCTGATGCAGCCTGCCGCTCTGCGGATGGCTGGCGCGCTGGAAACGACGCCGCCCGGTGCGTTCCGCCTGCCGGTTTACGCCAATGTCACCGCCGCCGCAGTCACCGATCCGGAAGAGCAGCGGCGACTGCTGGTCGAACAGATCACCGGACGGGTGCGCTGGCGCGAGTCCGTGCTGGCGATGCACGAGGCCGGGATCACGCACTTCGTCGAACTGGGCGGCAAAGTGCTCGGCCCGATGATCCGCAAGATCGCGCCCGATGCCACGGTGACGAGCGTGGTAGGGATGGACGATATCGACGCGCTGGCAGGGCTGATCTGAGCGCGGCTCCGCATACATATTGCGTTCAGGTGCAGAGGGTGATGTAACAGTATTACATCAAAATGGGGGAATGCGATGAAACTGCCGCTCCGGATGTCGATTCTTGTCCCGGCCAGCCTTGCCGGAGCCTGCCTGGCCTTTGTCGGCGTGCAGTCGGTCGGTGCGCAGAATGCCGGGGAGCCTGAGGAAGGGCTCTACGCCTTCGAAAGCGAGGAGGCGCTTGAAGCCTTTGCCGCCCAGATGCAGGAACTGGCGGGGCGACAGTATGACCATGCCTATGCATCGGACGAGTCGGAAATCATGGTCACCGGCACTCCGATGGCAGTTCCCGCGCCTCCTCCGCCTCCTCCTCCGCCAGCGGCCATGCCGAGTATGGCGATGGAGAGCGCCCGTTCTCCCGAACCTGTCTCCGGCGAACAGATCACCAACACCCAGGAAGCGGGCGTGGACGAAGGCGCGATCGTCAAGGATGCGGGGGACTATCTCGTCATCCTGCGGCGCGGGCGGATTTTCACCGTGCGCCACGGCGGCAATGCGCTGGAACCGGTGGCAGCGATCAATGCCTTCCCGCCGGGTGCGCAGAATGCATCCAACACCTGGTACGACGAAATGCTGGTGCGCGGCGATCAGGTGATCGTGGTCGGGTACAGCTACGGCGATTTCGGCACCGAGATCAACCGCTTCCGACTGGGGCGTGACGGCAGCCTGACCTATCGCGACACGCATTACCTGCGTTCGGGCGATTACTATTCGTCCAGCAATTACGCCAGCCGGATGATCGGCGACGAGCTGATCTTCTACGCCCCCGTCTCGCTGCAATGGAACAACTGGCGCGCCACCATGCCCGCGCTGAGGCGCGGTGGGCCGGGGGGCGAAGTGGTCGATCTGGTTGAGCCGGAGGACGTATTCGTCACCCAGCCCGCACGGCGCGGGAAGTTCTACCTCCCGATGGCGCACGCGGTGACGCGCTGCGATCTCTCCGCCGAAGAACTCCAGTGCGATGCCACTGCCGTGCTCGGAAGCTGGAGCCGGGTATTCTACGTCTCCCCGCGCGCGGTCTATCTGTGGACTTCGGCGATCAGCTACGCAGGAGGAGAGGCCGACGGCCAGCTCTATCGCCTGCCGCTCGACGGATCGCGGCCCGGTTCGGTGCCGGTCTCCGGAGGGCCGATCGACCAGTTCTCTTTCACCGAGGACGCTGCCGATAATGTCCTGCGGGTTGTCCTGCGCGGCGAAGGGCAGGGCGATGCCATGTGGGGAAGCGAATTCTCCGGCGGCGATCTCGGCCTGCTCACCGTGCCGCTGGGGGCCTTCACCGATGGCTCCGAGCGGATGCCGATGGCGGCACTGCGCGAATTGCCGCCGGTGGCTGGCTACCAGTTCCAGAACCGCTTTGTCGGCGATTACCTGCTCTATGCGGCAAGCAATTACGGCAATGCCAGTGACGCGCGGTTCTTCTATGCCGCCCCGGTCGATGGCCGCGCGGCGCAGCGGGTGGAGTTGGAGCACGGGGTGACGCGGATCGACGTGATGGGTTCCGATGCCATTGCCATCGGACCGGGCAGCGGGAATGCATTGGGCTTCTCGGCAGTTTCGCTCGTACGGCAGGCCCGCGTGGAGGATGTCTATATGCTGCCCGCCGCCAGCGAGGGCGAAGTGCGCAGCCAGGCCTTCTTCTACCGCGCCGATCCGGGGTCGCCAGGGGGGGTTTCGGGCACGCTCGGCTTGCCGGTCAGCCGCACACGGACGGGGACGGGGGGGGAATTCCTCGGCAACGCCTCGGCGATCTTCTTCCTCCGCCGCGACAACCGGGAATTCAATCCCGCAGGCGACCTGGTCAGCCGCGCCAAGTCCGGGGTGAGCGACAACTGCATCGCCTCCTGCGTCGACTGGTACGGCAACGCCCGCCCGATCTTCCTGCGCGAACGGATCTTTGCGCTGCTGGGTTACGAGTTGGTGGAGGGCCGGATCGAGGATGGGGCCATCCGCGAAGTGCGACGGACGAACTTCACGCCGAGGGCGTCGAGGCGAGAATAGCTAGACGGTTGACCCGAGAGCTAGGGCGCGCAACAGGCGGGTATAACCTAAGCAGCAGGAATCGTGCGCCATGTTCTCACTCACCGGAATGAATGCCCTCGTCACCGGCGCCAGCGGCGGGATTGGGTCGGCGATTGCCCGCGCGCTCGCGGCGCAGGGCGCGCGGCTGGCTTTGTCAGGGTCGAACGGCAGCAAGCTCAGGTCCTTCCGCGAGGAGCTGAACGCCGAATTCGCGCACCACGATCATGACGGCCACGTCGAGATCACCTGCAACCTTTCGGATCGCACCCAGGTTGAGGAACTGGTCCCCGCCGCCGTCGATACGCTCGGTGGCATCGACATCCTGATCAACAACGCCGGGATCACTCGCGACAATCTCGCCATGCGGATGAAGGACGAGGAGTGGGACGAGGTGATCCGCATCAATCTCGAAGCCGCCTTCCGGCTGATGCGCGCCAGCGTGCGGCCGATGATGAAGGCGCGGTTCGGGCGGATTATCTCGATCACCAGCGTGGTTGGCGCCACGGGCAATCCGGGGCAGATGAATTACTGCGCGGCCAAGGCCGGGCTGGTCGGAATGTCCAAGAGCCTCGCGCAGGAAGTCGCCAGCCGCAACATCACCGTCAACTGCGTCGCTCCCGGTTTCATCCGTTCGGCGATGACCGAGGCGCTGGACGAAAAGCAGAAGGGCGCGATCAACGCGCGCATCCCGATGGCGAAGATGGGCGAGGGCGAGGATGTCGGCGCGGCAGTGGCCTATCTCGCCTCGCGCGAGGCGGGTTATGTCACGGGGCAGACGCTGCACGTGAACGGCGGCATGGCGATGCTGAGTTGATCGATGAGTCGCCATGTCGTCCTGATCGGAGATTCCCTCTTCGATAATACTGCCTACGTGGATGGCGGCCCGGACGTAGCCGCGCAGTTGCGCGAAATTTTGCAGCCTGATGATCGGGTTACGCTTGCTGCAGTGGACGGGAGCATCTGCGAGCACGCAGTCGAGCAATTGGGACGCTGCCCAAAGGACGCGACCCATGTGATCGTCTCATGCGGCGGAAACGACATTCTTCATCATGCAACCATGCTTGAGAAGCCCGTCTCGACGGTTGGTTCTGGGTTGGCTCTGCTTGCTGAGGCCAGAGCGGAGCTAGAGCCTGCTCATCGACAAATGGTGGAAGCCGCCGCTTTGCTGGAAAGGCCAGTGGCGATCTGCACGATATACGATGCCAACATGGGGCCGTTGATTACGACCGCCATGTCGATTTTCAACGATGCAATCTCGCGCAATGTTCATCGCGCGAATCTCGACCTCATTGATCTTCGCTTGGTTTGCACTGAGCCTGCCGACTACGCCAATCCGATCGAACCCTCTGTTGTTGGGGGATGGAAAATTGCCCAGGCCATTGCGCATTATGTCCGCAGCACCGACGCGAAGTCTGCGCAAACAAGAGTTTTCGCCGGATCACCCCTCATCAGCTAACTTTTCCCCAGCGAATCCCGCCTGCTCGATCCGAATCCTTGCCCCTCTTTGCGCCTTCGCTAAGGGTAGGGCAGCATCTATACCGGCGCTGGCAGGCGAATCCGGGCCGTCCCGGTCACACCAGCGCGCAATGGGGAATGATTGGCCATGAAAGTCACCATCGAACGCGCAGAGCTGCTTCGCAGCCTGTCCCACGTCCAGAGCGTGGTGGAGCGGCGCAATACCATTCCCATCCTCTCCAACGTGCTGATCGAAGCCGAGGCTGGCGGGCATGTGCGGATCATGGCGACCGATCTCGACCTGCAGGTGGTGGACAACCTGCGCGCCAACCGCGTCGATACGCCCGGCGCGATCACCGTTTCCGCGCACCTGCTGTTCGATATTGCCCGCAAGCTGCCCGATGGCAGCGAGGTCAGCTTGGAAACCGCCGACAACCGCATGGAAATCAAGGCGGGGCGCAGCAAGTTCAAGCTGCCGACCCTGCCGCGTGATGATTTCCCGGTGATCGTCGAAGGCGACCTGCCGACCAGTTTCGAAGTCGCGGCCAAGCTGCTCGCCGAACTGATCGATCGCACCCGGTTTGCCATCAGCACCGAGGAAACCCGGTATTACCTGAACGGCATTTTTTTGCACGTTTCGGACGAGGATGGCGGCGTGCTGAAGGCTGCGGCGACGGATGGTCACCGGCTAGCCCGCTTCACCCTGCCGCGCCCTGCTGGGGCCGAGGGGATGCCGGACGTGATCGTGCCGCGCAAGGCAGTGGCCGAACTGCGCAAGCTGCTCGAGGAAGCGTCCGAGGGCAATGTGCAGATCGATCTCAGCCCGTCGAAGATCCGCTTCGGGCTGGGCGGAGAGGGCGGGGTGGTGCTGACCAGCAAGCTTATCGACGGCACCTTCCCCGATTACAGCCGGGTGATCCCGACCGGCAACGACAAGCTGCTCAAGGTCGACCCGAAGTCGCTCTACGCCGGGGTGGACCGCGTGGCGACGATCGCCACCGAGAAGACCCGCGCGGTGAAAATGGGGCTGGAAGCCGACAAGGTGACGCTCACCGTCACCAGCCCGGACAACGGCAATGCGGTGGAGGAAGTCTCCTCGCAGTATTCGTCCGATCCGATCGAGATCGGCTTCAACGCGAGCTATTTGAAGGACATCCTCCAGCAACTCGGCAGCGGCACTGTGGAACTGCACTTCGCCGATGCCGGTGCGCCGACGCTGATCCGCGAGAACGAGAAGAGCGCAGCGCTTTACGTGCTCATGCCGATGCGGGTGTAGCCTAGGGCTTTTTCAGCGCCTTCAGCATCGCTTCGACATCGACGAATTTCTCGCGCGGGGCGCCCTCGCGCGCGGCCAAGGACTCGGCCTGTTCGATCTTCTTCCAGTCTTGGAAAGTGACCACATCCAGCCTCTTGGCCCGCGCTAGTTCGTCGAACCCGGTGCGGCCCCGTTTGCCGCCGTTGCCCAGCGCTCCGTTTTCGATGTCAGCCATGATGTGTGCGATTACGCCGGCACCATCTGGCTTGTTGGTGCCGATCGTGCCCGAAGGTCCGCGCTTGGCCCAGCCAACGCAGTAAAGGCCGGGCATGATCCGTCCGTCATCGTTGGCGAAACGGCCCGCGCGGGTGTCGAATGGCACTCCGGGGATAGGCGCGGTGCGATAACCGATGCAGGCGATGACGAGATCGGTCGGCAAGGTCTCCTTTTCTCCCGTGCCGACAGCGCGGCCCTTTTCCAGCACGGTGCGTTCGACCTCGATTCCCTTCACCTTGCCCGCACCCAGCAGCGCGACCGGCTGGCGGAAGAAGGCGAATTCCACCGCAATGCGCTTTTCGGCGCGGATATGCTCGGGAGTTGCGGCAAATTCGCGCAACAGGTTCACTGACTTGCGCAGTCCGGGTTCGAGTATCGCGTCCGCCGACGGGTCGGGCAGGTCATCGCGCGCAACGTATGGGGCGGCTTGATCGAGCTGCCCCAGTTCGCCCAGTTCCTTGGGCGTCATCATGATCTGGTGCGGCCCACGCCTGCCCAGGATCACGATCCGCTCGATATTGCTCGCCGTCAGCGCCGACAGCGCATGGCCGACGATATCCGATCCACCGAATTCGCGCCCCTTCTTGGATAGCATCCGCGCTACGTCCAGCGCGACATTCCCCATCCCGATCACCACCGCAGTCCGGCCCGAAAGGTCCGGATCGAGCGCGGCAAATTCAGGATGGCCATTGTACCAGCCTACAAATGCGGCGCTGCCGAAAACATTGACAAGATCCTGCCCCGGCAGGTCCAGCGGGCGATCTTTCGGTGCCCCGGTCGCAAGAACGACGGCATCATAAAGTGCCTGTAGTTCAGCTACTTCCACATCGCGCCCGATGGCGACATTGCCCACAAAGCGGACGTTTTCGGTCAGTGCAGTCGCCTCGTAGCGGCGGGCAACGCCCTTGATCGATTGGTGATCCGGTGCGACTCCGGTGCGGATCAGTCCGTAGGGGACGGGTAGCATGTCGAACACATCGACCCGCACATCTTCGCCAAAGGCCTTCTGCGCCGCTTCGGCGGTGTAATATCCGGCTGGCCCCGAGCCGACTATGGCGATGTGACGCATGCATCCTCCAGACATCCGCTGCCCGCGGCAACCTTAAACGATCGGGTCTCATCGGCAATGCTTGGGCAAAGGCTTTGCCCGGCTATTGCTTAGCCGGAATATGTCTCTGCGAATTAACCGTTTTTCAAAGGGAAACTGGCAGTAGCCTGCCATGCAAGGTGCGACCCGCCAGGCCATACAGCGTCGTCAGCCATACGCAGCGCCTGTGCGTAGCGAGGCAGGCGTCGTTGTGCCTGAAATGGAAGTAGAAATTCCCGATCGGGAAGCTGCCCGAACGGACGCGAAACCTGCGCCAATGCCAACAGAGCGCCGCGACGGACAGCGCCGCGCTCCCAGGGCCGATCGCGCCGTCAACGCCCCGCGTTATATGCAGGCCCACCACCACTGGTTTCCCCGCAGGTGGACCTATGTAATCCTCGGCATCGTTGGAGCCATTACAGTGTGCGTGGTGTTTTCGGCGAAACTTCCGCGTCCGGGCACCTGGGCAATTCTTGTCTGCTCTGTCATCTTCGCGATGCAGATCAGCCGTGTGCACGATCTGGTGGCGCAGCGGGAGCGGCTGGCCAAGATCATCGCGCTGGCGGGCGTGGTCATGCTGCCGCTGTTCATGTTCGGCATGGGGCTGACCATATGGGCCACCAATCAAGGCATTGCCTGGGATGTCGCCTTGGTCGGCATGTTGTGTGTGAGTGGCATTGCCACTGCATATCTCCGCCGCCAGCCTGCAGCGATTTTTGCCGCACAATTCTCGATCTGGTCATCGGCAGTGGTCACACACGGCTCGCTCGCAGGCATTTTGGGTCTGGCCGTCGGCATGCTGGTGGCTGTGCTGGTCGTGCGCGAACAGGTGGAAGAGAACCGGGTGGAGCGGGAGAGGGTGGATGCTCAGGAACGGGTGCAAACCCGCGCCCGCGACATTCTCGCCGATTACGAGGAAACTGGTCAGGGTTGGTTCTGGGAAACAGATCGTCGGTCACTGCTCACCTACGTTTCGGCGCCTGTAGCCAAAGCGTTGCACCGCAATCCTGACAGGCTTGTTGGCCAGCCATTCACGCGTCTTTTCGATCTGGAGGACACCGGTGACGAAGGCGAGCGGACGCTGATGTTCCATCTTTCCGCTCGCTCGGCCTTCAGTGAGTTGCCAGTTCGCGCGGCGATTGATGGTGAGGAACGCTGGTGGTCGGTTTCGGGGCGGCCGATTTATGACCAGTTCGACAACTTCGTCGGATTCCGCGGGTCGGGCACCGACCTTACCGAACGAAAGCGGAGCCAGGAACAAGCGACGCGGCTGGCCCGCTACGATGCGTTGACCGGGCTAGCCAATCGGTTCCAGATGTCGCAGGCGCTCGAGAAAATCCTCACCGCCCAGGCCGAAGTCAATCGCGAATGTGCGATCCTGCTGCTTGACCTGGATCGCTTCAAGCAGGTCAATGACACCATGGGTCACCCGGCGGGGGATGCATTGCTGAAGCAGGTGGCGCAGCGGCTTGAACGTGCGGTCGACACAGCCGGGCAGGTTGGTCGGCTGGGCGGCGATGAATTCAAGGTCATCATCCCGGCCCGGGTGCCGCGCCAGACGTTAGCCGACCTGGGGCGCGAGATTATTCACTCCCTGTCGCAGCCATATTCCATCGATGGCCAGCGCGTTGTCATCGGCGCATCGATCGGGATTGCCGTTGCCCCCGAACACGGCGACAATTCCGAGGAACTGATCCGCAACGCCGATCTTGCGCTCTATGCGGCAAAGGATGGGGGGCGCGGTCGCTATCACTTCTATGCAGAGGACCTCCATGCCGAAGCGGAAGCGCGCTCGCAGCTTGAGGAAGATTTGCGGGACGCGGTAGCAAAGGGTGAGATGCAGCTGCATTACCAACCGATTGTTTCGTTGGCCACCGACAGGATTGCGGGCTTCGAAGCCCTGATGAGGTGGCAACATCCCGTAAAGGGGTGGATATCACCCGGACGGTTCATCGGAATAGCCGAGGACTGCGGTTTGATCCAGCAATTGGGTGAATGGGCGCTGCGCCGGGCCTGCCAGGATTTGGCGCGCTGGCCCGATGAAGTGCGCGTGGCGGTGAATGTATCGCCGTTGCAGTTCTCCAACCTCAACCTGCCGACGATCGTTGCCGACGCGATAGACCAGGCGGGAGTGCGCCCGGCGCGGTTGGAGCTGGAAATCACGGAAAGTGTGTTTCTCGGCGATGACCGTGGTACCGACGAAATGTTCGCGGCACTCAAGCGTGTGGGGGTGCGGCTGGCGCTGGACGACTTCGGTACCGGCTATTCCTCGCTCGGCTATCTCAAAAAGGCGCCCTTCGACAAGATCAAGATCGACCAGACCTTTGTGCGCGGGATGACCGAGAGGGGCAGCCGCAACGCGGCGATCATCGCCTCGATCACCAGCCTTGCCAAGTCATTGGGTATGGATACCACGGCAGAAGGCGTGGAAACGCATGATGAGCTGGACCTGATACGTCAGCACGGGTGCAGCCATGTCCAAGGCTTCATATTTGACCGGGCACTCACCGCCGAGCAGGTTCACGAACGCATCGCCAGGGGGTTGGAGGCGGAGGCCAAGGGACCGAAATCCTCGCGAGCGGCTCGACAGAAAATGCTCCGCAAGGTTGTGCTCGAGCATAACGGTCATTTCTATAACGGCACGATCCGCAACATCTCGGTAACCGGAGCGATGATTGAGGGTCTGTGGAATGTCCCGGCAGGTACCCATTTCCAGTTGCAGATATCGCACAACCAAACTTTGGCCTGCGTCGCTCGCTGGAGTGCGGAAGATCGTACTGGAGTTGAATTCGCCAACCCGCTGCAACGGGACTCATCCGGCCAGATCACGGCGATTCAAGCGCCCCCGCCGCGCCAGTTCATGCCAGAAGAACTGCAAAAAGCCGGATAGCAAATTGCCGGGGTGGGGCCTTCTGTCGTGCAGGGCCGTTCCTCGGCCGGATAATTCAAGACGAGATGCCGTATTTAGGCGTTTGGTAAGTATGCATCACTAATGCTTGCGTATTGAAGCGCAGTAATCCTGGGAGCATTTGTCCGGGGTCTTTTCTGAAGGAACGAAAACTTGGGGGTTCGTGGCATGTTCCGGAATTTCGGCGGCCCGCTTGCCGGCGGGCTCCGTGTGCCCGATGCCGAGAACGCTGTCTCTCAGGTTGTCGAATTCTCGGACAGTCAGCGCCTCTCCTTCCTGGATTCCTTCGAACGCTCTGGCCTTAGCTGGTTCTGGGCCACCGACGAGCTTGGCAGGCTGATCTACCTCTCACCCAATGCTGCCGCCTGCTTCGAAAAGAACCGTGAACTGATCGGCGCTCACCTCGCGAAACTGGTCGAGACTGTCGAGAATAACGATGGCGAGACGCGGGGCAGGCCGCTGTCTTTCCTGCTGAGCGCGCGGACGACTTTCAGCGAACAGGTGGTGCGGCTGATCCCGCAGGCCGAAGCCTCGGGCTCGACCAAGATCGAGACTTGGTGGGCGCTGACTGGCAAGCCGCATTTCGACGATGCCCAGAACTTCCTTGGCTATCGCGGCAGTGCCAAGAACATTACCGCCACCTATCAGCAATTGCGCGATTCCTCACGGGCTGCGGCCTTCGATTCGCTTACCGGCCTCGCCAATCGCCACCGGATGCTGACCCGCCTGACAACGGTGCTCAAAGCGTACCGGATGGAAAAGCGGTCCTGTGCCCTGCTGATGCTCGATCTCGATCGCTTCAAGCAGGTGAACGACACGCTCGGGCATCCGGCGGGTGACGAACTGCTGCGACAGGTTGCGCAACGCTTGCAGCGGATTGTGCCCGACGATGCCGAAATAGGCCGGCTGGGTGGCGACGAGTTCCAGATCATCATCCCCGACAAGGACGACCGCGGCGACCTTGGCGATCTCGCCAACCGCATTATCCAGATGATCTCCCAGCCGTACTCGATCGAGGGTAGCCGGGCGATTATCGGCACATCCATCGGCATCGCCATTGCGCCTTACGACGGGATCGAACCGAGCGAACTCATCAAGGCTACCGACTTGGCACTCTATGCAGCCAAGGGCGGAGGGCGCGGGCAGTTCCGCTTCTATTCCAACGATCTGAAGGAATCAGCTGATGATCGCCGCGAGATCGAGGAAGACCTGCGCGATGCCCTGGCGCGCGGCGAGCTGGAGATGCATTACCAGCCGGTCGTCTGTTCGCGCACGCATATGGTGAAGGGGTTTGAAGCGCTGATGCGCTGGCACCATCCCGATCACGGCCCCGTCAGCCCCGGTGTGTTCATCCCCATCGCCGAAGACAGCAACCTTATCGATGCACTTGGCGAATGGGCACTGCGGCGGGCTTGCGAGGATGCCGCCAAATGGCCTGGCGAACTCACTTTGTCTGTGAATGTCTCTGCGCAGCAATTCGCCAGCGACAACCTGCCCACAGTGGTGGCCAATGCGCTTTCGTCGTCCGGACTTCCGGCGCGGCAGCTCGAACTGGAAATCACCGAAAGCGTTTTCATGGGCGACGTCACCGCCACGGACCAGATGTTCAAGAAATTGTGCAAGCTGGGGGTGAAGCTGGCGCTGGACGATTTCGGCACCGGATACTCGTCGCTGTCCTACTTGCGCCGCGCGCCTTTCAGCAAGATCAAGATCGATCAGAGCTTTGTGCGCGGCTGTACCGAAGAGGACAATTCCAACGCCGCCATCATCACCGCCATTGTCAGCCTGGCGCGGGCGATGAAGATGGTCACCACCGCTGAAGGCGTGGAAGCGCTGGACGAGCTGAAGTGCATTTCGGCGCTGGAAGCGGACCTCGTGCAAGGATTTATCTTCTCGCGTGCGGTACCGCAGGCGTCTGTGCTCGAAAAGCTGGGTTCGGGGGAACTCAGCTATGAACCTGCCGGCCCTGCGCGGCACCGTGCCGACCGCAAAACGCTGTTCCGCCGGGTGGGGGTGATCCATGAGGATCATCACTATTCGGTCATGCTGCGCGATCTTTCCCGCTCTGGCGCACGGATCGAGGGGCTGGTGGATGTGCCAGTCGGAACCCAGCTGGTGCTCGATCTGGGCGAGGGGCAACTCGTGGTCTGCACGGTGAAGCGATCGCAGGACGCGACGCAAGGGCTTGCGTTCGAGAACCTGCTGGTGAGCGACGGGGCGGGCGGGCTGTGCACCAGGCACCGCGTTTCCCCCTACATGCTGGCGGCGGCGGGGATGCCGTTGCAGGCATTGCCGCCAGGGCACTATGCGATGCCGAACCAGCACGGCGGACAAGCCACGCGCCCGCGCTTCATGCAGGTCGATATCACTGCCGGATCGCTCCGCGCCGGTTGATTCCCCAGGGGAGCGGTGGATGGCCTTCGTTCCCTGCTGACAGCGCGCCTGCACCCCGCTAGAGGCCGCGCATGGCTACCGACCTTTCGCTGATCAGAAATTTCAGCATCATTGCACATATTGACCATGGCAAGTCCACCTTGGCGGATCGGTTGATCCAGACCACGGGGGGGCTGACGGCGCGGGAGATGTCCGAGCAAGTCCTTGATAACATGGATATCGAGAAGGAGCGCGGGATCACCATCAAGGCACAGACCGTGCGCCTCAATTACACCGCAAAAGACGGCAAGACCTATGAGCTCAACCTCATGGACACCCCCGGCCACGTCGATTTCGCCTACGAAGTCTCGCGCTCGCTAGCCGCCTGCGAAGGCGCGCTGCTCGTGGTGGACGCTGCGCAGGGCGTCGAGGCGCAAACGCTCGCCAACGTCTACCAGTCGATCGAGCACGACCACGAAATCGTCTGCGTCATCAACAAGATCGATCTCCCCGCCGCCGAGCCGGAGAAGGTCCGCGCCGAGATCGAGGACATCATCGGGCTCGACGCGAGCGAGGCCGTGCTCACCAGCGCCAAGTCCGGCATCGGCATCGAGGACGTGCTCGAAGCCGTCGTCGCCCGCATTCCCCCGCCGCAGGGCGACGCCACCAAGCCATTGAAGGCCATGCTGGTCGATAGCTGGTACGATCCCTACCTCGGCGTGGTCATCCTCGTCCGCGTGATCGACGGCGTGCTCAAGAAGGGCCTCGAAGTCAGGTTCATGCAGGGCGGCACCCAGCACCTGGTGGACCGGGTGGGCGCCTTCACCCCCAAGCGGATCGACCTGCCCGAACTGGGCCCCGGCGAAATCGGCTTCATCACCGCGCAGATCAAGGAGGTGGAGCAGGCCCGCGTGGGTGACACCATCACCACGGTCAAGAACGGCGCGACCGAGGCGCTGGCCGGGTACAAGGAAGTGCAGCCGGTGGTGTTCTGCGGGTTGTTCCCGGTGGACGCGGCGGACTTTGAGAAGCTGCGCGAAAGCATCGGCAAGCTGCGGCTGAACGATGCCAGCTTCACCTACGAGATGGAAAGCAGCGCCGCATTGGGCTTCGGCTTCCGCGCCGGGTTCCTCGGCCTGCTGCATCTCGAAATCATCCAGGAACGGCTGAGCCGCGAGTACGATCTCGATCTCATCACCACCGCGCCCAGCGTGGTCTACCGCATCCACCTCGGCCACACCAGGAACGAGGACGCCACAGTGATCGACATTCACAACCCGGCGGACTGGCCGGACGTGAACCGCATCGACACCATCGAGGAACCGTGGATCAAGGCGGTGATCTACACGCCGGACGAATACCTCGGCTCGATCCTGAAGCTGTGCCAGGACCGGCGCGGGATCCAGACCGATCTCACCTATGTCGGCGGCCGCGCGCAGGTGACTTACGAATTGCCGCTCAACGAAGTGGTGTTCGATTTCTACGACCGCCTGAAAAGCATCAGCCGCGGCTATGCCTCGTTCGATTACGAGCAGATCGGCCTGCGCGAAGGCGATCTGGTGAAGATGAACATCCTCGTCAATGCCGAGCCGGTGGACGCGCTCAGCCTGATCGTCCACCGCAACGTGGCGGAGGAACGCGGGCGCGGCATGTGCGAACGCCTGAAAGACCTGATCCCCCGCCACCTGTTCAAGATCCCGATCCAGGCCGCCATCGGCGGCAAGGTAATCGCCCGCGAAACGATCGCAGCGCTGCGCAAGGACGTGACCGCGAAATGCTACGGCGGCGATATCTCGCGCAAGAAGAAGCTGCTGGAAAAGCAGAAGAAGGGGAAAGCGCGGATGCGCGAGTACGGGAACGTGAGCATCCCGCAGGAGGCGTTTATCGCGGCGTTGCGGATGGGGGAGGAGTAGGAACGCAAACGATTTTCAAGATATTGAGCAGAAGCTTTTGAGCCCGCCACTTTGACGTCGCCACGACATAATGGCATCCTTCGTATCGGATTTCACCTCGTGGCTACTCCATTCGTCCCAAAACGCGACGGTCTGGCTATCAGGTTTGTTTTCTGGTTCCGCAATTCTGACCCGCGTTGGCAGCAAGCTAGCATCGCCCACAACCAAAGCCTCGCCCACATCAAGTACGGGAAGTAAGTCGCCAAAGTTACCAAGGCTGTCCGGCAGCAATCTCCTAATCACATTTTGATCGTCACTGACATGACCCCCAGCTTTCCTCCAGCTGGGATTAGAGCCGAGCCGCTTTGTTGCGCATGAGCGCGGTTGAAGCAATGGGCTGCGTAGCGGAGCCCGTAGGGCGTAGCGGAGCAGGCCATTGCTTATCCAGTTCAGCGGCGAACGCCGCCGGGGTTGCGTATCCAAGGGATGAGTGCGGTCTCTCCCGGTTGTAGTCATCCACCCAGGCGGCGATCTCGACACGGGCATGGACCATGCTCATGAACAGCGTCTCGTTCAGCAGCTCGTCGCGCATGCGGCCATTGAAGCTCTCGACATAGCCGTTCTGCATTGGCCGTCCCGGCGCGATGTAATGCCACTCGACGCCGATCTCGCCGCACCATGCGAGCACGGCGTTGCTGGTAAGCTCGGTGCCATTGTCGCTGACGATCATCCCCGGCTTGCCTCGCTTTGCGATCAGCTCGGTCAACTCGCGCACGACACGGCGGCCGGAGATCGACGTGTCCGGCACCGCTGCCAGGCACTCCCGGGTCACGTCATCGACTACGTTGAGCACGCGGAACCTTCGGCCCGAGGCCATCTGGTCATGCACGAAGTCGAGGCTCCAGCGCTGGTTCGGCAGTGCCAGCACCGGAGCCGGTGCCCTCGTGCCGACAGCACGCCTGCGGCTGCGTCGCCGCCTGACTGCCAGCCCTTCCTCCTGGTAGATGCGTTGGGTCTTCTTGCGGTTGATCATCACGCCCTCCCGGCGCAGCAGGATGTGCAGACGGCGATAGCCGAACCGGCGACGCTGGTTGGCCAGCTCGCGCAGCTTCTCACGCAGACCGGCATCATCGTCCCGGGTGGAACGGTAGCGCACGCTCTTGCGATCAGCATCGATGACACGGCACGCCCGCCGTTCGCTCATCCCGTGGCAGGCACGGAGATGAGCTACAGCTTCCCGCATGGCGGCGGGCGTCAGAACTTTTTTGCCAGGAGATCCTTCAACGCCACGTTGTCCAGCATCGTGTCGGCCAGCAGCCGCTTGAGCTTCGCGTTCTCGCTCTCAAGCTCCCTCAGCCGCCGGGCCTCGGAAACCTCCAGTCCGCCATACTTCGACTTCCAGTTGTAGATCGTCGCTTCCGATATACCGAGCCGCCGGGCCAGATCAGCGGTCTTCGCGCCCGCCTCCGCCTCCTTCAGCACCCCGATAATCTGCTCTTCTGTAAACCTCGTTCTCTTCATCTCGTCCGTCCTTCTGTCAGGGCCGGACTCTAATCGAGACTGGAGGAAAATCAGGGGGTCATGTCATCACCATTAGTCAATCGCATCGCGATCACATTGTTGCACTGGCTCAGCACAGTTCGGTTTACCTCCGAGGGCCGCTGGCTGATTACAATCAAGCCGATGCCGTACTTCCGGCCTTCTTTGGCAATCCGCTCAAATATCTCGACTGCAACCGATTCGCCGCTATCGGCATGCGCTCGCTCTGGAATATATAGATGCGCTTCGTCGCAGAGGATCGCGATAGGGTGGCGCTGAGCGGATTTAGTCCAGATAGCCGTTGAAAAAATGATCTGGGCAAGAAGACTCACCATAAGGGGCAAAACGTCCGATGGCACCTCGCAAAAATCGATGATCTTGATACCACCCTTGTTGTCATCTTGCGCCCCGCGGCCTGCGACCAGCCTGTGAACTATCTTCTCAAGCCAGTCCATTTCCATGCAGGGGGCTGGTGGCTGAAACAGGAATGCAAGCCGTCGATCTGCGCGCTTTGCTTCCAATCGCGCAATCAAACGGCTGAGCTTGCCGTGATAATCGCCCTGCTTTTCCCCGCGAGCGCCCGCTACCATCTGGGTATTGAGTTCATTGAGGTTTGCCAAGACCGCGTCGATTGAAAATGGGACTGGGCTGTCGATTGTAAAGTTATCTAAAATCTCTTTATACTTTGGGTCGGTAAGTGCTGCCTTCTTTGCCTCAGTAATCGCTCTCGTCATAACCATTGACTGATTTGGCGCATTTTGGTCGCTGCGATCAACGAACATGGCGACCAAAGCCTCGTAACCCAGTAGCCAATATGGAAGATGCAGGACGCCATCTTCAATGCCTGTTTCTTTTTCAATGTCGCTTGGGCCCGCAATTCTGAAATGCTGAAATGCATCGCCTTTTAGCGGTCGATACTCACCATGAATGTCAAAGAGCACCGTATTGGCCTGTGGAAGAGCAGCAATTTGATCGAGCAAGCGGGCTGTCGTCCATGATTTTCCCGAACCCGTGCTGCCGACAATCACTGCGTGACGTTGAAACAGCTTGTTCCCATTGAGGTAGGCGACGGCATCATCATCTAGGGTGAAGGTGCCGAGTGAAAGCTTGGGACCATCGATCTCAACGTTGGAGATGACCTGCATGAAGCTCGTCAGGATGTTTCCTTCCAAAGAGAAGCAGTTAGCTTCAATCTCAGGCACAGTTTCCAGCGTCCGGCGAAATACATTCTTTGCTTCACCAACCTTGTCGAGCAGCGTTCCAATAAGTGTGATGCGAACGAGGTTGTTCTCATTCGGCTCAGCAATTTCGTCACCATTCTCCGGCAAGCCGACCGCAATGGCTCGGTCATCTGGCTTTCTTGAGATTTTGACCACTACCCCGATCAAGTGTTGCCCCGCCTTGCTGCTTTGCAACACGACCAATCGATTGACCTGAAGGCGCTTCAGACGGTCAAGATCGTCAACCCGAATAATTACGGCAGCGGTATCAACCGATATCACCGAGCCAAGGGCGTCGGCGTCTTTGAAGCTAAAAATAGACATAAATGTTCCTAAGCGACTAGACTCATGAATCCCTCTGCGGACCATAACTCCTGGTCGGGAATTTCGAATCCATCGGGATGGTCTTTGGTGTATGCACGGCTGCCGGTTCCATTGTCGAACTCAATGCCGAGGTAGTTTTGGCCTGCATTCTTACCGAGGAAGGCCTTAGCCTCTTCAGTGAGCGTTCGAGCGAGCACGACAATTGGTACATTTTTTTCTTTGCAGCGCTGGATGATCTTGGGATGGATATGTTGGTCGCGAAAACCAAATCCGATTGTAAGAAAGGCAGACGCACCTCTTAATGCGGCGTCAGCCCCATTAATCGTCGAGCGGAATGGGTCTTGGTGAGTCTTTTCGTACTTATTCAAGCCCGGTGTAACGATCAGTGGGATGTGCGTCTCGTCAGGCAATTGGAAGACCGGTAACCCCACAACGGCATCATCGGCAGTTTGAAACCAGTCCAACGATCCATGTACCTTCCATATTTTGACCATTCTTGTCGGCTTTCCAGCGATCATGAATCCGACGCCTCCACCAGCTTCCCAAGTTTGTAAGTAGCCCGGAGTGAAGCCAGCGTTGAAGAGTAGACCAGCGGAATTGCAGGCATACTCGATCACGCGATCATAATTCGTGGTGACGACGTGAACTGCAACATTGGTGCTTTGGAATAGTGAGCTCAAAATTCGGCCAAGGGGGAAAGCGGCAGGGTCTTTGGCTAGGCCGAAAAAAACAGCAGCATCTTTCTCATTTACGCAGTTCCAAGTTTCGCAGATGATTTTTTGTAAGAGAGACGCCGGTAAATTTTTGCCTTCAAGCGCTGCTTCAAGATGATTTCCGTCATCCAGCTCAGCGACCACGGCATCCCAACCAGAGCTTTCTTTTGCGTCAGACGGTTTGATGTTGCCTTTCAAGAATTCCGCTAGATCGCCCATGCTCGGAAGGCCATGAGGCATAGATGCCCCACTACCAAGGACGATGACCGGATTACCTTGGAAGCAGGACTGTGCGAGCTTCGCGATTTGTTCGTTAGTCATGCAGCATTTTACTCAGTCGTGGCGGCTGATCTCTAACCCATTCGCTCAATCAAAGCCAATGCCACCCTCGGTTCATAATTCACCATCCTCAACAGCGTCTGCGCGCGAGCGTTCGGCTCAGTTGAATCTTGGCGCGGTGAGCTTGCAACATTTGGCCCTTCACCACGTGGCCGTCGAGATGGCGCGTAGCACCAAGGCGATGGCGAAGGCCAATCAGTCTGGAATGCTTTTGAAGAATTATGTCATGACGCTCAATTACAGCAGGCGAGAATGATAGGAAGTTGCGTTGTTGTAATCAGAGTCAACCCCGCACTTCATTCTTCTCCACCCCCGGCTCCCCGAAATAGCGGACCCGCACCTCGGCTCCGGGCCACACCGCCCGCACGCCGTCCGCTTTCAAGAAATCGCGGTGCACTCGCGGCTGCCAGGGTTGTTCGCGGTTCATCGCTCGTCTTCCTTTCCCACAGCACCGCCATCGGCGCGAGCAATGCCATTTTCGTCCCGCACCAGATCCCAGCCGTCGTCCGGCTCCGCCCGCGCTTTCGCGCCGGGGAGAAGCAGGCGCATTTCCGGGGTGGGCGGCGCTGAGCAATCGGTGCGCTCGGCTTCAGCCGCCACGTAATCGTTCCAGTCGGGGTAGATTTCGCCGCTGCTGCCATCCTCGCTGCAATCCTTGCCACCATCCTCGCCGCCATCACCATCACGCGGATCGGTGTTGAACGGGTGCTCGGGGTCTTTCCAGAACTGATACCCCTGTTCGGTGTCTTCGACTTCCATTCGCTGGTATTCGTCATAGGCGGCGCGGGTGCGCGGGCTGAGCTGGTAGAGCCAGCCCATCCGCGCCTTGTCGAGCTTCGCGGTGAGCGAGGTGACGACGGCTTCGTCGCTTTCCTCCTCCGCGTCGCGCTCGGCCTGCCATTCGCGGCGCCATTCCTTTTTCAGCCGCTTCAGCTTGAACTGGTCCGAACCCGACAGTCCGCGCGCGCCGCCGCCGGTGGCGAAGCGCTTGGGGGCGCGGTTACGGAGCATGAACATCAGCAGCTGGTCGTTGTATTCGCGGCGAGTGCCGATAACCTGGCCATAGGCGAAGACCGGCTGTTCGACGCCGTTGAGCGCGCGGTCCATCGCCACGTCCTCGATCCGCTGCACCCCCAGATCGAGTGCGGCTTCCCACGCGGCGCGGAATTCAACCGCCTGCGGGTGGCGGCGCAGCAGATAGGCGCCTTCCGGGGTCAGCCCTACTGTGCGCGCTGCGCTCTTGACGCTGCCGGTATCGGCGAGCGCCTCGATGAACTGCTGCTGGCGGCGGGGAGTCCAGCCGTCGTGCCGCTGCTTCAGCCGGGGGACGGGGGCGAAGGCGGGGAGCGTGGTGGCGAGCCCAGGTTTGCGCGGGGGCTTGTCTGGGGGCCTGTACTGGGACTTGTGCGGGGGCTGGTGCGGATCTGGGGGCGGGGCGGGGTGGTCGGTCATGGCGGGGGCAGGCCTTTGCACGGGAGCGATACGAATCGCTTCGGCATGGCCCGCCCCGGCCCCTGTAGGAAAGTGCTTACTGGTTCGCCTCGTTCGCGCTTTCGACCTTGGTCTGCACGGTTTCGAAGGTGGTCGAGATTTCGTCCCCCAGATCCTGCATCGCGACGATCGCGGCAATGCTCACCAGCGTGGCGATGAGGCCGTATTCGATGGCGGTGGCACCGCTCTCGTCCGCAAGCAGGGTGTGGAGGCGAAGGATCATGCGGTTACTCCGGCGTGTGGCCATTGGCGGCCTCGGCGTACTCGGTATTGACGGTATCGTACTGCGTTTCGACTCCCTCACCGAGCGAGAACATGATGCCCGCCAGCGCAACGCCGATCAGCATGGCGAGGAGGCCGTATTCCATCGCGGTCGCTCCGCGGTCGTCGGTGGCGAGGCGCATCGCCTTTTGGGTGAACATCTGCTTGATCCCTAGTCCTGCAAGTCTTGCGAGAGGATAGGGGTTTTCGGTAAACAGGCCGTTTACGCTTCGGCAGGGTGGAATGCGCGGCTCAGGGTTTCACCGCCGAAACCATCGAGTAGTAGCCGCCCCCGGTGCGGCAGGCGCGGACATCGGTGAAGCCTGCGCCTTCCAGGATTGCGCGGAATTCGGGCAGCGAATACTGGCGACCGAGGGTGCCGAGCAGCATCATCAGGCTGAACGAAGCGGCGCTCCACGGGCCGTCGCCATTGTCGTCGGTGAGAATTTCGCTCAGCAGGATGCGCCCACCGGAGGGGAGGGCGGCGTAGCTTTTGGCCGCGAGCATGGCGTTGGTCTCTTCCGACCAGTCGTGGAAGATATTGGCGAACAGGTGCGCGTCGTGGCCGGTGGGCCAGTCGGCCTCGAACATGTTGAGCCCGCAAGTCTCCACCCGGTCCGCCAGCCCCGCCGAGTCCACCCGCTTGCCCGCTTCCACCACCATTTCTTTCAGGTCGAGCAATGTCACCCGCAAGGCCAGATGCGCCCGCGCCAGTTCGATCCCGTAAACCCCCGAACCACAACCGACATCGAGCAGGCTGCCCATTCCGGCGAACAGCGGCTGCGCGGCCAGTCCCTTGGCTGCCGCGATCGAGTGGGCGTGCATGAAATCGGCGATCCGCGCGGCCATTCCGGCGCTCATCGTCCCGCGCTCCCACTCCGCCGCGCCGCCGGTGGGGCCGC
This sequence comes from Erythrobacter sp., assembly GCA_019739335.1. NCBI lineage: Bacteria > Pseudomonadati > Pseudomonadota > Alphaproteobacteria > Sphingomonadales > Erythrobacteraceae > Erythrobacter > Erythrobacter sp. Next base: position 3,118,717 of record CP073261.1, on the reverse strand, counting down.
CGGGCCGCTCGCCGCCGCGCACAGTGCCGAGCAGTTGCGCGTGCAGCGGAATGGTCTCGCGGAAGCGGGAAAGGAAGCCGCCCCAGTATCCTTCGGCCTCCGGATGCAGCCAGGTCCGCGCCGCCGCCGTTGCGCTCCAGCGTCCGTCGCGCTTTTCCAGCAGACCCTGCGCGGACAACGCGCCCAGCAGCAGGCCCAGCGCCCGCACATTCACACCCAGTGCTGCCGCCGCAGCAGCGGTATCGTGCTGCTCATCACCCAGCAGCCGGAACACCCCCAGTTCGTCCGCCACGGTTACAGCCGGAAGGGTGAATTGCGACTGCCACACGTCCCACAGGGGGCGATCGTCCATAGTCGGCGGCAGTGGTCCCACAGTCTCTCTCCCCGGATGCTTTGCACCACCTATACACACGGGCTTGCGTTGACAAAGTCCGTCGTGCCATCAGGCGCACAAATACCATGCCGGGAGAGAACAGAATGGCGAGCCAGATTGCACAGGCCGCAGCGCATTACGATCCGATCGAAGAAGGCGCGCGGAAGGTGCAGGCGATGCTCCGCTATGTCGATCCGGGCGAGTTCGTCACCCGCCGCTATGTCAGCAAGGGCGAAGAGATCAACACCGGTACCTATTCGGATCATGCGGTGACGATCCGCGACGGGATGCCGATCCGCGATCACTTCGCGCTCGATACCCACGGCTTCACCATTGCGAAAAGCGAGACGCAGGTCCGCGATTTCCGTGACAAGGCGCAAGTCGACCGGTTCTACGAACGCGAGGTGGAGCGTGACGTGATCCGCCTGACGGGCGCAGACAAATGCGTGGCGCGCGGGTGGATGTTGCGCACCAGCGAAGACCTGTCAGCCTATAAGGCCGAGAAAACCGCCGGCTACAAGCACACCGGCGGCATCCAGCCCACCGCTGGCGAAGTGCACATCGATCTCGACACGCCCACTGCACAGCGGATGGCGGACATGACCTATCGCCAGCAGTTCCCCGGCGGGCCGGGCTATACCCGCTTCCTGATCACCAGCCACTGGCGCACTTTCTCGCCGCCGCCGCAGGATGTGCCCCTTGCGTTATGTGACGGGCGCAGCAGCTTTGCCGGGGAGGAGAAATCGAACACGCTGGTGATCGTGGACGAGTTCCCGCAGGGGGATGCGCTGATCGCGCCGATCAAGGACGAGGAGGAAATGCTCGCCGCCAGCATCCTCTCATACAGCCCGGAACACCGCTGGTGGTATTTCGCCGGCATGGAGCGCGACGACGTGCTGCTGTTCAAGTTCCACGATAGCGATCATGCGCGCACCTGGCGCTGTCCGCATTCGGCCTTTGTCGGTAGCGAGGCGCAGGCGGCGAACTCGCGCAGCAGCATTGAATGCCGTTCAATAGCGTTCTGGGAATAGCAGAGAACGGAGGGCCAAAGCGTGCCAGCGAGCAACCGGAATCGGCCCTGTGTCACAAGCGTGTAACCCCGTTGACGCAGTTGTTTCATAAATGTCACACGAAATCGTCTCCTGTGAAACCGGTCAAGACAATGATTGTCTGGAATCCGGCGAAGTGCTTTGGGGCAATCTGAGGAAGGAGGAATTGGTCGCCAGACATTGATGATGGGTCAATCCCGCATGGGTCAGGTACCTCTTTCCCGCAGTTTCTCCCCTATACCAGGAGCACAAGAATGATTACTCGCAAGACCAAGGCTACGCTGCTCGCCAGCTCGGTGATTTTCGGATCGCTGATCGCCATGCCCGCGATGGCCCAGGACGATCCGACCATGGAACCGGCCGCCGCTGAAGAAAACGCCATCCTCGTCACCGGTACGCGCATCCAGCGCCGTGACGTCGATACCGCTGCTCCGGTGGCCGTTGTCGATTCCGAAGAATTCTCCCTGTCGGGCGCGGTGAACGTCGAAAGCGTCATCAACACCCTGCCGCAGGTCATCCCCGGCTTCACCTCGGCGTCGAACAATCCCGGCACCGGTGCCTCGACCCTGAACCTTCGTGGCCTCGGCTCGACCCGTACGATGGTGCTGGTGAATGGCCGCCGCTGGATGTTCTACGATACCAACCAGGTCGTCGATCTGAACACCATTCCGCAGTTCCTGTTGGACGGTGTTGACGTGGTGACCGGCGGCGCATCGGCTGTGTACGGTTCGGACGCCCTTGCGGGTGTCGTCAACTTCCGCCTGCGCCATGTCGATGGTGCGGAAGTCGGTGGTCAGTATTCCATTACTGAGCGCGGCGATGGGCAGCGTTACCAGTTGCACGGTGCGATCGGCACGGAGTTCGCTGACGGTCGCGGTCGTGCAACCGTGTTCGGCGAATACTACAATCGTGAATCGATCTTCCAGGGCGATCGCGGCTTCTCGCGGGTTGCGGTCGGTGCCGAAACCTTCGATGACTTCCTGCAAGCGTTTGGTTCTTCGACCATGCCGGCAACGCGCTTCAATGCGCCGACCGAAGTCGGAATTGTTGCCGATGCCGATTGCGATATCCCCGGCCAGTGCGCTCCACTTGCTGACGGCCTCGTGCTTGACGATGCGATCTTTGACGTCGGCAGCGGCGGTGCGCGTGCGCGTGCAGGCGACACCTACAACTATGCTCCAGCCAACTACCTGCAGATCCCGCAGGAACGTTACCTGCTGGGCGGCTATGCCGAGTACGAAATCTTCACCGGCCATGAGGTCTACACTGAAGTTTCCTACGTCAACAACCGCGTGGCGCAGGAACTGGCGGCAACTCCTGTTACCGGCACCTTCCTCGTCGATCTCGACACGGTGCAGCCGTTCGTAAGCGATGCCGTGTTTACCCAGCTCCAGCAGCTCGATGCCAACGAAACCGCAGCCAATGCGGCTCGTCTTGCAAACGGCCTGTCGGCTCTTCCGGGCGCTGCAGCCGGTGTGGTTAGCACCTCCATCCAGCGCCGCACGATCGAAACCGGTTCGCGCAACACGCTCGATGAGCGTAACGCCTTCCGCGTTCTGGGCGGTCTGCGTGGTGATATCACCGACTACATCAACTACGATGCCTACTACTCGTATGCTCGTACGCGGAATGCCAACGTTCAGGCGGGCAACATCTCGCGCTCGGCTTTCGCGGCAGGCCTCGATGGCACCGGTACGCCGATCAACATCTTCGATGAAGGCGGCCTGACCCCGGAAATGGTCGACGCGATCAGCATCCAGGCGCAAAATGGTGACGTCTCGACGCTTGAAGTTCTGACGGGCTACCTCTCCGGCACCTTTGGCGATTTTGCCATCGGCAACGCCGCACCGATCGGCTTCGCGCTGGGCGGTGAATATCGCCGGATGGCTTCGCAGTTCATTCCTGACACTGCCTTGTCTTCGGGTGACGTGATCGGCTTCAATGCCGGTGACGCGACCGAAGGTGCCTACAGCGTGAAGGAGATCTTCGGCGAGTTGAACATCCCGGTCATCGAAACCGATGGCGGCATGACTCTCGATCTGAGTGCGGCGGGCCGTTACTCCGATTACTCGCTCGAAGCGGTTGGCGGTGTTTGGGCCTATGCGGGCGGTGTTGAATTCGCGCCGTTCGATGGCTTGAAGTTCCGTGGCCAGTACCAGCGCGCCGTTCGTGCTCCGAACGTCGGTGAACTGTTCCAGGGCCAGGCCATCGGTTTCCCCGGTGCGACCGATCCTTGCGGCAACCAGGAATTCCTGAACCAGAACCCCGGCGCTGACGCAGTTTGCGTCGCCACCGGTGTTCCGCAGAGCAACCTCGGCAATGCTTCGGCAGTCCAGCTCAACGCGCAGATCCCTGCGCTGTTCGGCGGCAATCCGAACCTGCAGGAAGAAGTCTCTGACTCGATGACCTTTGGTGTCGTGATCCAGCCGGCGATGGTCCCCGGCCTGACGATTACTGCAGACTACTTCGACATCGTGATCGAAAATGCGATTTCGGTGGCAGGTGGCAGTCTGCAGGGTCTGTTCGATCTGTGCTATCGCGATGTGCAGGACGTCAACAGCGCGGCTTGTCAGCCCTTCGTCGGCATTCGCAACAGCGATGGCGCGATCACCACGGACGCTCCGCCGCTCGTGTCGAACGCCAACCTCGCCGAGCTGGGTGTTTCGGGTATCGATCTCCAGATCAGCTACGGAATGGACCTGCCATTCTCGGTGTTCAGCAATGGTGGGGTCTCGGACTTCAACATTTCGTTCCTGGGCACCTGGACCGAAAGCTCGTACTTCATTCCGGTGGCCGAGCTTAACCAGGTCACCGAATGCGCCAGCCAGTTCGGGGGCCAGTGCGGCCAGCCGACTCCGGGCTTCAAGTGGACGTCGCGGTTCAGCTGGGTGGACGGTCCGTTCACCATGTCGACCCGCTGGCGCCACCTGAGCGCGGTGGACGATCAGGATGACACCGTGGACTACTCGGACTGGAACGGCATCGAGCGTATCGGCGCCTACGACCTGATCGACCTTACCCTCTCGTATGACTGGAACGAGGCCGTCACGATCAGCGCCGGTGTGAACAACCTGTTCGACACCCTGCCGGGCACGCCGACCTTCGACGCGGATGGTCTCTATGTGACCAACCGTCCGAACTCGCTGCTGCTGGGTGATAACCAGGAGCAGGCCAACACCTACCCGAGCACCTACGACACGCTCGGCCGCGACTTCTTCGTTTCGGCGGTCGTCCGCTTCTAAGCGACACCTGCCGCGCGAAAGCGTGAGTGAAAGGGGCGGGGGAACTTCGGTTCCTCCGCCCTTTTTCTTTGTTATCCGTGAGTTGGAGCTAGGCTAGCTTGGTCAGCACGAGTAGCGTCGCGAAAGGTGTGGCGGCCATGCCATCGTGCAGGTCGCGCCGTTCAACTCGTTGTAGTCCTGCATTGACCAGCGCTGCCTCCACGTTCTCGCCGGTTCCCGCCGCTTCTGCAGCCGCTTCGAGTGCACCAATCCGGCTCGCCTCATTGCGCGCCTGTCCGGCGATCCGGTCGATCATCGCGGCAGTTTGGGCAGGCGGCTCGCGGCCCGACGCAAGGAGCGTCCGCCGGATCGCCTCGGCTATTTCCCACGCGGCCGAGCCCTGCCCGAATTTTGCCGCGCCCGCCGCCGGTGCGCTGGCGATGTCAGGCGGGATGGGGGCCACGCCGAATTGCCGCAGCGCCAGACTGCGCTTGGCCTTGCCGGGCAGGTCCTGCTCGCCGATTGCCCATTCGATTGCAGCCCGCCGGGCGCGATTGTGCGCCACGATCGGACTGTCTGAGCGGTGGGCGATCACGCAGGTTGACCCGCCGGGTTGAAGCACCCGCACCACTTCTGCGGCCCCTGCTTCCATTGCGCCGTACTCGAAGCCGAACTGGCTGGTGACGGCTGCGAAGTAGGCATCGGCAAAGGGCAAGGCGCTCATCGCTATTCCCGCGTGCATTTTTGCGCCGCGCGGGGGCGGTGGGAGAGCCTTGGCCTGATCGATACCAACCGGTTTGAGATCGCGCCGCGCTTCCAGCATTCGGGCCATTACCACCCCGTCTCCCGTAGCCAGATCGAGCACTTTCGCACCTCGGGGAAGCTGGCGGGCGAAGGCGTGCCACGCCTGCGCCACCACCCTGCCGCTGCCAGTTGCACTATCGGGCAGGCAACCGCGCTGCTGCGCCCAGAAGGCGTCCCACGCCGCCTCGCTCAATGACCCGCCCCCGCTAGGGTCACATCGAAAGCCACCGTCATCCGCTGCCCCAGCCGGAAGGGGCGCGTGCCGTGGTAGAGCGTGCTGGGAAACAGCGCGAGATGGCCGGCCTTTGGCTCCAGCGTGTAGAGCGGCGGCAGGTCGAGCCGCAGGTCGGGGGCAGGGCGGCCCAATTCGATCCAGCCTGCCTGCGCTTCCTCGCCCACAGCATCGGGCAGCAACAGATAGCAGGCGGAGGACAACAAACCCTGCGGATGCAGGTGCGGCGCATGATGATCTCCGCCGCCCGCGAGCCGGACCGACCATGAACCGGTTATCGCCCAGCCACCTTCCCGGTGGCGCAGCAGGGGGTGGGAAGGATCGGCAGGCGCCAATCCGGCGCGATAGTCCTCCAGCGCGGCGATCAGCGCCGAATGCAGCCGTGCGAGCTCTGGCTCCGCCCGATCGAACAGGTTGCCGCGCGTCTGCGTCCCTCCGCGCAGGCTCTGGCCGAGCGGGAAGGCCGACTTGTCATGCAGCCAATGCAGCAAGGGCACGGCTTCGGCCACCACCGCAGCGGCATCGGGCAGGGCGAGCATCCGCACCAGCCCATCCTGCCCGTGCAGCCAGTCCGCGCGTGCATCGGCGGCGAGCCGCCACACCAGATCGCGCATCGCCCAGGCCGAGACATTGCCGGGTGCCTGCGCAATCACCGGTTCCAGCAAGGCTTCGCACCGCGCCAATTCGCCGATCCGCAGGCAATGCCGCGCCTCGTGCAACCAGCGTTCTGGCGTTTCGAGCGCGAGCTCAGCGAACAATGCAGTCGCCCGCGCATCCTCGCCCGCGCTGCTCGCCTGCACCGCTTCGAGCAGTGCCATCGCCGGATCGCCGGGCATCCGCGCGTGCGCTGCCGCCGCTACCGCGAGAGCTTCTGCGTGCAGATCATGTGCATCGAGCACCGTCACGTGCGCGCGAGCGAGATCCGGATCGGACGGACGGAGGCGCTCGGCCTCGGCGAAGTGCGCAGCGAAGTGACCTTCTCCCGCGGCTAGCCGCAATTGCGAGAGAAATCGCAGCGCTTCCACCCAATGGGGCGCCTGCGCCACCAACTGCGCGGCGATATCGCGCGCGCGGGTGGTTTCCCCGGCTGCATCAAGTGCTTCGGCGAGTCCCAGCCACGCTTCCGGGTCTTGTGTATTCACCGCCAGCGCCGCCTCGAACCGCGCCACCGCGTCGGCCTCGCCCCGCTCCATTGCCACTCGCGCGCGGCCATGCAGGGCCTTGGCTCCCTGCGGGGCGAGGGCAAGGCTGCGGTCATAGGACTGCGCGGACTCCGCGAGCCGCCGTAAAGCCCGCAGCGAATTGGCGCGGACAGAGTGATAACGTGCATCGCCCGCGCAGGCTGAAGCGTGGCGATCGAGAACCGACAACGCCGCCTCATGACGTTCGAGCGTCGCCAGCGCGATGGCCTGATTTATCGCAAATTCCGTGATTTGCGGCGCAATTCTGCAAGCCTGTGCGAACAGTGCTTCTGCCGCAGATGGATCGCCCCTCCGCATCGCCAGATTGCCCTCGCTGTTGGCCAGCGCTGCATCGCCGAAATAGATTCCCGAACCAGCGCTCACCGGTCGCGCAGCCAGCCGTTAATCGAATAACGGCCCTTGGGGGCAAACGGTGGAACGTAGCTGACGGCGTGATCCTGCGGCACCAGAAACAGATTGAGCGTGTTGAACTTCGGCTTCATGCCCAGCTCGATATTCCCCTCGGCATCGAAGAACAGCAGGTGTCCGCCCCAATCGGGATGCCAGTCATCGATGGTGAGATTGAGCACATAGGCGATCCGCCAGCCTTCGGCGACGTGGCTGTCGTTGTGCCGCCCGAGGAAGTGCTGCGCGGCGTAGCAACTGGCATGACCATCGGCACGGCACAGTTCGGGGATGCCCGTCACCTCACGCATCAGTTCCAGGAAAGGCTCGGCGTTGAGATGTTCAAGCAGAATTTCGAACGGTCCGTCCTTGTCCCAACCCTGCTGCACTGCCTCAACCAATGAATAACGAAGCGAGCGGAAGGCATAGTCGCCCTTCGCTGCCGCCGCATCGGTGGCCTTGGCCAGTTCCATCGCCGCCTGCGCCCCTGCCTGATCGCGCAATTCCGCCGCACTGAAGCCGCGTGCCTTGCCGGTTGCACCCGCTTGCATGGCAATCCCCCAGGGTGTCGCCGTGTGGAGGATAGTGCGCAATTCGCGCGCTGTTACATCGGTAAGCACGTCGCGGATCTGCAACCGCTTCGCCTGTGCGAACCGGCGGGTCAGCGCCGCACGGTCGAGATCGGGGTTCAGCTCGAAAAGCGCTTTGGCCATAGTGCAAGCCTATAGGAAAGGGCCGCCACATTCGCCAGCCCTGCCGCTAGCGCAGGCGGCCAAAGAAAATGCCCGCCGCAGCGCCTTGAAAGCGCTGCGGCGGGCTGAGGCGAACCTGTTCCGTTGGGGTCTTGTCGGCCAGCATCTTACCCATGCGGGCCGGGTGGACGGGACAGGTCGGGGCGGCGCTTGGCCACCTTGTATTGCAGCCGTGCGTCAGACGTTGCGACGGTCGGCAGCGATAATGGCGGCCACTTCGCGCTCGTAATTGCGCAGCTTTTCGGCGTAGCACAGCCGCGCTTCGCGGCGGGCCATGCGCGTTCCGGTTTCGCGGATATCCATGCCGCAGGCATATTGCGCGGCATCGCGATAGCGCGATTCCAGCAGGCCAAGCCCGCGCTCGGTCGACAGGTCGAGATCGTCGTAGCGGACATAGGCTTCGGCGGGCTCGCCATCCTGGCTGGCCAGCACGGGGGTGGCGGTGAAGGCGCTGGCCAGCATGGCGGCAGCAAGTCCTGTCTTCAGGAAACGGGTCATGATCTTTCCTCCTCTTTGCGCTCCCGGCCGGTGGGGGGTCTGGGGGGTTTGGCCGGGAGCGATGAGGCTGATGTAGCCAACACACGGGAGGAATGATCGTGCGCCTCGACAGGGAAGCTTGTAACATCGACAAACATAGACGTTCGCCGACGACCGGCAAATCAGGACCGACGAACGTCTATTCGCCGTCCTGCTCGTCGGATTCGCGGCCCTTGTCGCAATTTCGACAGGCCCGCGCGCACTTCACTTGGCGTTCAGCGTGGCGCTGGCTATAGGGCGGAGCATGAACCCGTCAAAATCGATCCGCGCTGCGCTGGTAGCGGCCACTTGCGCCATTGTCCTTACCGGATGCAGCCGTGGCAGCGCCGAACAGGGCACCGACCTCGCTTACGTCGCGCGCGACGTGGAAACGCTCTATAACGCAGCGAAGGACCGGCTTGATCGCGGCGACCTGCAAGTGGCGGCGGCGCTGTTCGACGAAGTCGAGCGGCAGCATCCCTATTCGCCCTGGGCCCGCCGCGCGCAGCTGATGAGCGCCTTCTCCTACTATGCGGCGCGTGATTACAACGCCTCGATCCAGTCGGCCACGCGGTTCCTCTCGATCCACCCCGGAAACGTCGATGCGCCCTATGCCTATTACCTGATTGCGCTCAGCTATTACGAGCAGATCAGCGATGTGGAGCGCGATCAGGCGATCACGCGGCAGGCGCTTGCGGCGATGAACGAAATCGTCCGCCGCTATCCGCGCAGCCCCTATGCCGCAGATGCACGACTCAAGATCGACCTGATCAACGATCACCTTGCGGGCAAGGAGATGGAAATCGGGCGGTTTTACCAGCGCACCGGGCAGTGGCTGGCTTCCGCGCTGCGGTTCCAGAACGTGGTGGACGATTACCAGACCACCAGCCACGCGCCCGAAGCGCTGTACCGTCTGGTCGAATCGAACCTTGCCATCGGCGTGCCGGAAGAAGCGCAGCGCTATGCAGCGGTGCTCGGCGCGAATTATCCGGGCAATGAATGGTACGAGCGTGCATTTGAACTGATGCGGGAACACCATCCGGAGCGGCTGGGCGGGTAAGCTTCCGGCAATTGCGAATCAGGCTGCTGCGGTTTCGCGGCGGTCTGCGTGGATGATCTCGGACATTTCCGGCAAGTGCAGTGGCTGATCGAGCAGGACGCCCGCCACGCCATCGCGCGCCCAGCGGATTTTTCCGGGCATGGTCTTGCCGCATTGCATATCCAGCGTCACCGCTTCACCGGGTTCGAGCTTTCGCTCACCCAGATTGCTGATCCGCAAACCGTCCTGCGACAGTTCGATCAGCAGGCAGCGCGCGGGCTTGCCGCTTTCGCTCTGCAATTGTGCCGGCATACGCAGCGCATAGCGCCGGTGTGCCCTGATCGTGAGCACCGTCATGGTGAACCGATACCTCCCGTTATGTGCGACCCAAGGTTCGCTCACATTGGTTAAGATTTCCCCAAGCACCAACGGATTGCGGCGGGTGATCGTTGCGCTGCGACCGGCGGAGCCGTAATGACCGCAAACCGCCATGCTGACTTCCCTCTCCATCCGTAACATCGTGTTGATCGAAGCGCTGGACCTTGCGTTCGGGCCGGGACTCGGTGTGCTGACGGGGGAGACGGGGGCGGGCAAGTCGATCCTGCTCGATGCATTGGGTCTGGTGCTGGGCGCGCGGGCGGAGACTGCGCTGGTGCGCGCCGGGGAAGAACAGGCAAGCGTTGCCGCCACTTTCGAATTCGCCGCTCTGCCTGCCGCGATAGCCGAGGCGCTGGGCGAGGCCGAGGTCGAGCTGGAACCGGGCGAGCCGCTGATTATCCGCCGCCGGGTCAAGGCCGATGGCGGTTCGAAGGCATTCGTCAACGATCAGCCGGTGGGCGCGGCGCTGCTGCGGCAACTGGCGGGGGCGCTGGTGGAACTGCACGGCCAGCACGATGATCGCGGGCTGGTGAACCCGCGCGGGCACCGGGCGCTGCTCGACCGCTTTGCCGGGGCCGATGTGGCGCGGGTTGCAGCGGCGTGGGAGCAGTGGCGCGGAGCGCGCGAGGCCTTGGCGGCAGCGCGCGGGGCTATCGAACAGGCGAAGGCCGATCAGGACCTGCTGCTCGCGCATCTGGCCGAATTGACTGCGATTGCGCCGGAGGAAGGCGAGGAAGCTGTGCTCGCCGGGTCGCGCTCCGACATGCAGAAGGGCGAGAAACTGGCTGGCGACCTGGAGGAGCTGCGGCTGGTGTGGGACGGCAGCGATTCGCCGCTGGCCCGCCTGCGCAGCGCCGCACGCAAGCTGGACCGGATCGCGCCCGAACATTCGCTGCTCGCGGAGGCTTTGGCGAGCCTTGACCGCGCGGTGATCGAGGCGGGGGAAGCGGAGGAAAAGCTGCAAGCCGCTGCCGAGGCGCTGACGCACGATCCGCTCGAACTCGACCGGATCGAGACGCGGCTGTTCGAACTGCGCGCACTGGCCCGCAAACACGGGGTGCAGGTAGATGACCTGCCCGGGGTGATGCTGGGGCTGCGGGCCTCGCTCGATGCGATCGAGCAGGGTGATGCTGATCTGGTTGCGCTTGAGGCGGAGGAGCGCACGGCGGGGGAGGCCTATCGCGCGGCGGCTGGGGCGCTGCACGAGGCTCGCGTTGCGGCGGGGGCCAGGCTCGATACGGCGGTGGCGGGCGAACTCGCGCCGCTCAAGCTGGATGCGGCGCGATTCCGCACGGCGGTGGTCGAACTGCCGGAGGAGCGCTGGGGGCCATCGGGCAAGGACGCGGTCGAATTCCTTATCTCGACCAACCCCGGCGCCGATTTCGCGCCCCTGACCAAGATTGCCTCGGGCGGCGAACTGTCGCGCTTCATCCTCGCGCTGAAAGTGGCGCTGGCCGAACAGGGCGGGGCGGCGACGGTGATCTTCGACGAGATTGATCGCGGCGTGGGCGGCGCAGTGGCCTCGGCCATCGGCGAACGGCTGGCGCGGCTGGCTTCCGGCGGGCAATTGCTCGCCGTCACCCACTCGCCGCAAGTCGCCGCGCGGGGCGGCACGCATTACCTGATCGCCAAGGCCTCGAGCGGCACGGTAACGCGCACTTCGGTGGCGCTGCTGGACGAAGGCGGGCGGCAGGAGGAGATTGCGCGGATGCTGTCGGGCGCGGAAGTGACGCCGGAGGCCAGGGCGCAGGCGGATCGGTTGCTGGAGGGGGTTTGATGGAAGTCGATAACCTATTCATAAAAGCGACTATCTGGTCATTGTTTGGGGTTTTCACCCTCGTTGGGGTCGCTTTTCTCGTCATTGGATTGTTTGCTCCGAATGCTCCCTTTTGGCCTGCGATCATCTGCGGGACATTTTTCATGGCATTTTCGTTTGCTGCTTTTCGCACCGCAGCCAGCCCAACTTGGGCTAAGTTTGTTATCCTTTTCGTACCAACTCTAGGCCTCACACTTATCATCCTTTGGCTGGCGACAGCACCAAAGTGACGCCAATCCACATGGTGTTCGCAAATGAACAATGAATCTCCCACCGAAGCCGAAGCCGCCAATGAGCTGATGCGGCTCGCCCGCGCTATCGCCCATCACAACCGGCTCTACCATGCCGAAGATTCGCCGGAAATTTCCGACGCCGACTATGACGCGCTGATCCGCCGCAATGCCGAGCTGGAGGCCGCGTTCCCGCATCTGATCCGCGAGGACTCGCCCTCGCGCGCCGTAGGGCATGAAGTAGCCGCCTCGCCGCTCTCCAAGGTCACCCACGCGGTGCGGATGATGAGCCTCGACAATGCCTTTGCCGACGACGAGGTAGCCGAATTCGTCGCGCGGGTGCGGCGCTATCTCAATCTGGCGGAGGACGCGCCCGTAGCCTTCACCGCCGAGGACAAGATCGACGGCCTCTCCTGCTCGCTGCGTTACGAGAACGGCGACCTGGTGCTCGCCGCCACGCGCGGGGACGGGCAGGTTGGGGAGAACGTCACCGCCAATGTCGCGCATATCGGCGATATTCCGCAGCGACTGGCGGGCGCGGGCTGGCCGCAGGTGTTCGAAGTGCGCGGCGAAGTGTACATGGCGAAGGCGGACTTTGCCGCGCTCAACGCCGCGCAGGCGGAAGCGGGCGGCAAGCTGTTCGCCAATCCGCGCAACGCGGCGGCGGGATCGCTGCGGCAGAAGGATGCCGGCGTCACCGCGCAGCGCCCCTTGCGGTTCTGGGCGCATGGCTGGGGGGCGGTCGAGGGTGCGCTGCCGGGGGCGACGCAGCACAAGGTGATCGGCGCGATTGCAGAATGGGGCCTGCCCGTCTCGCCGCTGTTCACCCGCGCGGCTTCGGTCGAGGAAATGCTCGCCCACTATCGCGCCATCGAACAGGCGCGCGCGGACTTGCCCTATGATATCGACGGTGTGGTCTACAAGGTGGACCGGCTCGACTGGCAGGCGCGGCTCGGCTTCGTCGCCAAGGCCCCGCGCTGGGCGCTGGCGCACAAGTTCCCCGCAGAACGCGCGCAGACCACGCTGGAAGCCATCGACATCCAGATCGGCCGCACTGGCAAGCTCACCCCGGTCGGACGGCTCACTCCGGTCACCTTGGGCGGCGTCACCGTTACCAATGTCACGCTGCACAATCGCGACGAAATCGCCCGGTTGGGCGTGCGACCGGGGGACCGGGTGGTGGTGCAGCGCGCGGGCGACGTGATTCCGCAGGTCGTCGAGAACCTGACCCGCGAGGAGGAACGGCCTGCCTTCGCGTTCCCCGATCACTGTCCCCAATGTGGCAGTGAGGCGGTGGCCGAGGAGGGCGAAGTCGATGTCCGCTGCACCGGTGGGCTGGTCTGCCCGGCGCAGCGCACCGAGCGGCTCAAGCATTTCGTCAGCCGCGCTGCGCTCGATATCGAGGGGCTGGGCGAGAAGACCATCGACCAGTTCTTTGCGCTCGGCTGGCTGGAAAGCCCCGCCGACATCTTCCGCCTCCACCAGCGCCGCGAGGCGATCCTCGCGCTGGAGGGGTGGAAGGACAAGTCTGTGGATAACCTGTTGGCTTCTGTGGAAAACAAGCGCGCGCCCGATGCGGCACGGCTGCTGTTCGGCCTCGGCATTCGCCATGTCGGCGCGGTGACAGCGCGGGACCTGCTGAAGAATTTTCATTCGTTGGAGGCGCTGCGCGAAACCGCCGAAAGCGCCCGCGCTGGCGATGCCGAGGCAGCGGCCGCGCTCGGTTCGATCGACGGGATCGGCGGGGCAGTGGTCGAGGCGCTGGGCGATTTCTTCCACGAAGAACACAACCGCCAGGTGTGGGACGACCTGCTGAGCGAAGTCTCACCGCCGCGCTACGAAGTGCAGACCGTCGATTCCCCCGTTGTCGGGAAGACGGTGGTGTTCACCGGCAAGCTGGAAACCATGAGCCGCGACGAGGCCAAGGCGCAGGCCGAACGGCTGGGCGCGAAGGCGGCGGGATCGGTCAGCGCCAAGACCGACCTGCTGGTGGCCGGGCCGGGCGCGGGATCAAAGCTGAAGAAGGCGGCGGAGCTGGGAATCGAAGTGATCGACGAAGCGGGCTGGGCGGAGATCGTCGCGGCGGCAGGGTGAGCGGGGTGAGCGGGGTGAGCGCCCGCATCCGCCCTAGTCGTTCGGCAGCAGGTTGATCTCGCGCACGCAAGAGGTGGCCGCTTGCGAGAGCGCGAAGATCACCGCGTTGGCGACATCATCGGCCTGGAGCTTGGTCGGCTTGCTCTCGTCGAAAAACGGCGTGTCCACCATGCCGGGGGTAATCAGGGTGCAGCGCCCGCCCCACTCGCGCATTTCTTCCGCCAGATTTCCCGCCAACCCCTGCACGAACCACTTGGTCGCGCCATAGACCGAGCCTTGCAGGTGAATGCGCCCTGCGTGCGATCCGGTGATCACGAAATGGCCCTTGGTCTTCCGGAGCTGTGGCAGGGTGGCGTGCGCGGTGGCGAGCACCGCAAGGATGTTGAGGTGGATCATCTCGTGCCATTCACCCGGATCGCCGGTCTCGATGCCGGGGTGCTTCACGCCCATTCCGGCATTGGCAAAGACAGCGTCGATCCCGCCGAACCGCTTCACGGCGCTGGCCACCGCTTCATCCAGTGCCGTGCGATCGGTAATGTCGCAGGGCAGGGCAAGCGCACGTTCGCCCAGTTCCTGCCGCAATGTCGCCAGCTTGTCGGCGGAGCGGGCCAGCAAGGCCACGTTCCATCCACTCCGGCTGGCAGCGCGGGCGGTTGCGGCGCCGATGCCGGAAGAAGCACCGGTGATGAGGAGTGTTCTGGTCATAGAGGAGGTCCGGGATTGCGAGAGGGTATGCGAAACGAATGATCGGATCGCGCAGGCGTTCCGCCGCTAGCTTGCCTCCGGAATCCACTTCATCACTCCGCCGGCCAGCGGGGTCCATGTACCCATCGGAATTCCCGCCTCGGCCAGTCGCGCACCGACCCAGGTATTGCAGGTGTTGATCGCCGAATAGTCAGAGAGCGCTTCGTAATAGGCATCGTCCGAATAGCTGCCCTGAAGGATTTCGCGCTCGCTTGCGGGCATGGCGGGCAGGTGGGCTTCGATGCTCGCGACCAGCCGCCCGTATTGCTCGTCGGAAATTCGCAGGCGGCGGTGGTTCTCGCCGGGAGCGGGACGGATATAGTGACTGAGGCGGATCAGGCCTTCGCCCCCGAAGGTGGAGATGCGCAGCGCGGTGAGGGGTGAGAGATCGCTCCACTCGGCCACGTTGAGGAACACTTCGCGCTCGCCGAACCCGATGGCGATGTGGGTGGGCATTTCCCCTGAGCGATGCGGGAGTGCGGCACTGGGGAAGGTCTGCCGCGAGTCCTTGGTTGTGCTGACAATCGGCACGATGATCGAGGTGTGGATGCCGTTGGTTTCGACCATTATATCGATTCCCTCGGCGGGTTCCTGCCAGTCGGAATCCTGCGGGATCGAACTGCCCAGCCAAGCGGCCAGCGGATAGCCCGCCAGCAATATGCCGAGCAGCGCCAGCAGCCCAAGAGCCGCCTTGCGCAGCTTCACCCGGTGAAGCGGTGCCGCAACCACAGGATCGACCAGTCGCCCGCGTGCAGGCGGTGTTGCAGGCGGAAGCCCGCGCGGCGGTAGGCGGCGCGCACCAGCGGTTCCTGCCGGATCAGCAGGCCGGAGAGCAGGATACTGCCGCGCGGGGCCACGGCTCCGGCGAAGTCCTGCGCCATTTCCACCAGCGGCCCGGCGAGGATGTTGGCGATCAGCAGATCGAACGGCGCTGCGGCTTGCAGCACCGGATCGTCCATTCCGTCGGCAATCACCATCGTCACTTGCCCGGGGCCGGCGCCCAACCGCACCCGGTTGCGCTGCGCGTTCTCGATCACCGAAGGCTCGCAGACCGGGTCGATGTCGCTCGCGGTCACCACCGCGTGCGGCCACAACGCCAGAGCGGCGAAAGCAAGCAGGCCGGTGCCGGTGCCGATATCGGCGACATGGCGCGGGTTCAGCCCCTGCTGGCGCATGGCATCGAGCATGACGAGGCAGCCCGCCGTGGTGTGATGGTGCCCGGTGCCAAAGGCCTGCGCGGCGGGAATGCAGAAATCGGTGACGCCGCGCGTAGCGGCGGGTGGATGATCGGGAGTGTGGACGTGGAAGCGGCCCGCGCGGATCGGCGCTACGGCGCGCTGGCTTTCGCTCACCCAGTCGGTATCGGGCAGACGCTCGGCGACGAGGCGCGGGGGCGTGCCGTCGAACAGGGCGCGCACTGCCTTGCGCTGCGCTTCTCCGGGCTTGGCGGGGACGTAGGCGTCGAGGCACCAGCAGTCGGGTTCGTCCGGATCGACTTCATATCCGGCGAGCACGATGGTCTCGTCCCAGTCATGCACAAGTTCGCGTCGGTCGAGCGCGGCCTCGACTTCGTCCTTTGAAGCGATTGCGGACAGTTTCCAGCTCATTGCGCCCCTTCCACTTGCTGCGCCTCCTCTGCCAGCCTGGCGGTCAGGCGGGCGTCCTGCAATTCGGCATATTCGGCGCAATTCATGCCGCTGGTGAGATCGCCCGCCAGCAGCTTGTCGCGCATCCCGCTGGCCGAGGGGTGCGGAGTGAGGAGCAGGTCGCAATCGAGATCCATCAGCCGGGCTAGACCTTGGCGGAACTCAGCGACATATTCGGGATGATCGGAGAAGCGGTAGCCATCGGCGCTGATGGCGGAGAGGCTGTCGGCATAGACGATGCTGAGGCAACGCGTGTCGTCGCAGCTTTCCCAGCGATAGCTGCGCGCTCCGGGTGTGTGACCGGGCGTAAAAATTGAATCGATCTCAAGAATGTCGAAACCGATTGAAGAACTCCCTTCGAGCCCTTCTTCAGTCATCACCGGCGTGAAGGGTTCGTTGATGGTGAACTGAGGGTCGGCGGGTGCTGCCCGCCCGGTCGTATAGCTTTCACCCGACTCCGGGCCTACCATCAGCAAGGCACCGCTCGCCTGTTGGAGCCGCGCCATGCCGCCAACGTGATCGTGATGCTCATGGCTGGCGAGCAACAATCCGATATCGACCGGATCGATGGCAAGCGCAGCGATGTTGTCGAGCACGACGCGCGCGCCTGCTTCCGTCCCTGAATCGATCAGTACGTGCTCGTCCTGCCCGGCGATCAGGATCGCGGAGATGCCGCAGGTGCCGACGTACCAGGTGTTGCCGTGAATGCGGAACAGCGGGCCGGGCTTGTCCCAGTCGTCCCAGTCCTCGCAGGCTGCTACCCAGGCCGCGCGCATTTCGGCGTCGGCCTGCTCCATCTCGTCGGCCTGCGCCAGCGCTGCCGATGGCAGGAGCAATGCGGCAATTCCTGCCCATACGAGTCTACCGGACATAGCTGGCTCCATTGGCATCGATCACCGCGCCGGTCATGCTCCCAGGCGCATCGAGCGCGCAGAATACAGCAATCGCGGCGATTTCCTCCGGCTCGGCAACCCGCCCCAGCGGAATATCCGCCAGCAGCCCGGCACCGCCTCGACTGGCGAGATAGTCCCCCGCCATCGCCGTGTCGGTGAACCCCGGCGTGACCGCGAAGCTGAGGATTCCTTCGCTCGCATAGCCGCGCGCGATGGTCTTGTGCATTGCTATCATCCCGCCCTTTGCGGCGGCATAGTGCCAGTGCGCGGGCGAATCTCCGCGATAGGCGGCGCGGCTGGCGACATGGACGATCCGGCCCCCATTGCCTCCTTTGGCATTCCCGCGCTCCTGCCAGTGGCGCACCGCAAAACGGCTGAGCTGCGCGGCGCTGGTGAGGTTGATCCGCAAGGTATCCTCCCAGCGATCCAGCCATTCGATATCACTGGCGTGAAGCGGGTTCTGTTCGAAGAATCCGGCGTTGTTCACCAGCACGTCGATCCGCCCGTCGAGCCGGTCGAGCGCTTCTTCCCACAGCATCTGCGGGGCGGGGGGATCGGCGAAATCGGCAGCGATCGTGCGGGCGTCCACGGCCCGCGTGGCATGGCCGATGACCGTGCAGCCGCGCTCCGCCAACTGCTGCGAAATCGCCCTGCCGATACCACGGCTGCTGCCGGTGACGAGAATGTGTGTCATATTGCCGCTTTAGCGCCGGGTGCCGGAGTGGCAAACCCGGAAGTGAGTCCCCGCGCAGGCGGGGACCTCGGCGATTTGCGGCTCGACCTTCAAGGAGGTCCCCGCGTGCGCGGGGAGTGCAGGCTAAGACCAAAGGTGCGCTTGTCACGCGCGCACCATCCGCTAAGAGCGGCGATCGATAGATGTGAACCACCGGGACGGAGCCGATTTTGGCCGAGTGCGAGGAGCGCGGAGGAAGCGATGCCAAAGCATCGTGACCGACAAGCGACGCTGCAATCGGCCAAAATCGGCCCGCCCCGGAGGGGTTGCCTTGGGAGGCCCCTCGGACAGCGTCGTCTTGCTTGGACGGGCCACCAGCCCGCCCTGCGCAAGACTCCTTGCCGAGAAGCCTCCCAAGGCAATCACGGTGGTTCACATCTATTGATCGCCGCTCTAGTGGAGCGCGACCTTTCAGGACACATCGGGACTCGCCCGGAGGAACACTATGGCCAACCGCCCGCTATCGCCGCATCTCAGCATCTGGAAATGGGGGCCGCATATGGCCACCTCGATCCTTCACCGGGTCAGCGGCAACGGCATGGCCTTTGTCGGACTGCCGGTGCTGCTGTGGTGGCTTGCCGCACTGGCGAGCGGGCCGGAGGCCTACGAGACCTTCACTTCTGCCGCCACCAATCCGCTGGGATATGTGGTGCTGGTCGGCTTGAGCTGGGCCTTTTTCAACCATCTGTCTTCGGGCGTGCGCCACTTCGTTCTCGATATCGGCGCGGGTTACGAGCTGGAGACGAACAAGCGCTTTTCGTGGGTCTCGATCGCGTCGGGTGTGGTGCTTACTGCGGCATTCTGGGCCGCGCTTCTTCTTTTCTAGGACTGATCATGGGTAGACGAACTTCTCTCGAACCCTTCGGCGGGAAGGGCACGGCCATCGGCCACGTCCGCGGTCTCGGCTCGGCGCATCACGGTGCGCACCATTGGCTGCTGCAACGCTTCACTGCGGTCGGCAACCTGGTGCTGATCGGCTTCCTGGTCATTTCCTTCCTGCTGCTGCCCGATCTGTCCTATGCCACGGCGCGGGACTGGGTGTCGCAGCCGGTGCCCGCGCTGGCGCTCGCGCTGATCATGGTCAACACCTTCTGGCACGCGCGGCTTGGCGTGCAGATCATGCTGGAAGACTATGTCGATACGCCGGGCAACAAGTTTGCCGCCGTGCTGCTGCTGAACGTGGCAATTTTCGCCGGGTCAGCGTTCGGGCTGTTCTCGCTGGCCCGCCTGGTATTCGGAGGAGCCGCATAATGGCCCGCAGCCAGACATTCGAAGTGGGCGGCCGCGCCTATCCGATTACCGATCATACCTATGACGTGGTGGTGGTCGGCGCAGGCGGATCAGGCCTTCGCGCGACGATGGGCGCGGCGGAAGCCGGGCTGAAAACCGCGAACATTTCCAAGGTCTTCCCCACCCGCTCGCACACTGTCGCAGCGCAGGGCGGGATCGCCGCTTCGCTGGGCAACAACAGCCCCGATCACTGGTCGTGGCACATGTACGATACGGTCAAGGGTGCCGACTGGCTTGGTGACCAGGACGCGATCGAATACCTCGCGCGCGAAGCCCCGCAGGCGGTTTACGAACTCGAGCACGCAGGCGTCCCATTCAGCCGCAATGCCGATGGCACGATCTACCAGCGCCCCTTCGGCGGGCACATGCAGAACATGGGCGAAGGCCCGCCCGTGCAGCGCACGGCTGCTGCAGCGGACCGCACCGGCCACGCCATGCTCCACGCGCTCTACCAGCAGAGCCTGAAATACGCGGCGGACTTCTTCATCGAATACTTCGCCATCGACCTGATCATGCAGGGCGAAGGCGCGAACAAGCGCTGCGTCGGCGTGATCGCGATGTGCCTCGACGATGGCACGATCCACCGCTTCCGCGCCCACGGCGTGGTGCTGGCGACGGGTGGCTACGGTCGCTGCTACTACACCGCTACATCGGCCCACACTTGCACCGGCGACGGCGGCGGCATGGTGCTGCGCGCGGGCCTGCCCTTGCAGGACATGGAATTCGTCCAGTTCCACCCCACCGGCATTTACGGCGCGGGCGTGCTGATTACCGAAGGCGCGCGGGGCGAGGGCGGTTACCTCACCAATTCCGAAGGCGAGCGGTTCATGGAACGCTATGCCCCTTCGGCGAAGGATCTGGCGTCGCGCGACGTGGTCAGCCGCTCGATGGCTCTGGAAATGCGCGAAGGACGCGGCGTCGGGCCGGAGAAGGACCACATCTACCTCCACCTCGATCACATCGATCCCAAGGTGCTGGCTGAACGCCTGCCCGGGATCACCGAAAGCGGCAAGATCTTCGCCGGGGTGGACCTCACCCGCCAGCCGCTGCCCGTCACCCCGACGGTGCATTACAACATGGGCGGCATCCCCTGTAACTACCACGGCGAAGTGGTGACGCTCGGGCCTGACGGGAACCCCGACCATGTCGTCCCCGGCCTGTTCGCGGTAGGCGAAGCGGCCTGCGTTTCGGTGCATGGTGCCAATCGCCTCGGCTCGAACTCGCTGATCGATCTCGTGGTGTTCGGCCGCGCGACGGGCTTCCGACTCAAGGAAACCATCACGCCGGGCACCGCGCATCAGGAGCTGCCGGGCGACAGCGCCGATTTCGCGCTGGGCCGCCTCGATCACTTCCGCTTTGCCGATGGCGGCTCCCCTACCGCGCAGGTGCGCAGCGAAATGCAGAAGACGATGCAGAAGCACGCCGCCGTGTTCCGCGATTCCGCGCTGATGAGCGAAGGCGTGCGCCAGCTTGGCGAAACCAACAAGCGGCTGCAGGACGTGAAGGTGCACGACCGCTCGCTGATCTGGAATAGCGACCTGATTGAGACGCTGGAACTCGATAACCTGATGGCGCAGGCAGCGGTGACAATGCACTCCGCTGAAAACCGCAAGGAATCGCGCGGCGCCCACGCGCACGAGGATTTCCCCGAGCGGGACGATGCCGAATGGATGAAGCACACCGTGGCCTGGTTCGATGGTTGGGGCGGCAGCGGCGGCGCGGTGGAGATCGGCTATCGCCCGGTGCACGAATATACGCTCACGGACGATATCGAATACATCAAACCGAAGAAGCGTGTGTATTGATGGGTGGATAGCAAAGCGAAGGGGACTTGGAATGGCTGTTGGCGACCGGGTTACCAAGCGGGGTTTTTTCACCAAGGCGCTTTATCTGCGCTCGCAACCGTCGCATGAACTCGAACAACGCTTGGGCTATCGCACGGGCCGGCTATCACAGGGCTGGTCACTGTTGTTTATGGACGATATGCTGACGGAAACCGACTTTGAATTCCGCGGCTACAGCCAGATGAGCGGCGGGGTAGCCCAGGGTCACCTTCCAAATCCCCCCGATCCGCGGAATTCCGAACAGTGGTTAAGGGATAACAATTTCGACCTGCCGCGCCTGAAGCAAAAGATCATTCGCGAAGTGTTCGCCTATACAGGCCATGAACGGCTGGCGAAGGTGGTCCCGCTGGCGGGCGAATTCGGCGAGGACGATTACCCGCCTGGCAGCGGAATTCCGCAATGGACAATCGTTCGCCCCAAGGGCGTGCAGTTCAGGGTTGCTGCCGAAATCGGACCGGGCATGGTCTATCTGGGAAACTATACCTGAGCATCTGGCGCAAATATCGGGCGCAGACGGAACGCAGGACGTTGTCGACCAACCTCATCATCCCGGCTTGGTCAACTGCAGTGCTGGCTATGCTCTATTTCGCTCTCGCCCCTGCAGAAGCGGGCGGGATCGGCGGCGCCGAATATCACGGCGTCGCCTTCATGTTGCTTGGCCTGTTCACCCCGGCGGCTTGGCCAAGACTGCAACTGGTGACGGTCTGGATGGGGCTGCTGGCACTGGCGGGGATAATTGAAATCGCTCAATTTCTCATGCTCGCTCGACGAGTGGCAAGTGCCGAGGACTGGTTCCTTGGTGCAGCAGCTGCCACTATTGGCGTGATCTGCTACCGGATCTGGATTTGGCTATATGCTCGCGTGCAACGAGAGCGATGTGAGGCGGCTGAAGAGCCTACTCCGCCGCCACCCGCGCCTCGGTAATCACTACCGGTTGCGCCAACATCTCCCCACGCATCCAGCCTTCGCCCTTGTCCGGATCGATCGGGGCGGCGTGGATCGCCTCGACCACGTCCATCCCTCCGGTAACATAGCCGAAAACGGCATAACCGTTGCGCCAAACCGGATCTTCGGCTTCGGGATCGGCATCGAGCCCGGTTTGGTCGCCCAGCATGATCGAGAAATCGCCCGTCGCGCTGCCCGACTCACCCATCGCCATGGAGATCGCGCCGCGGGTGTGGGTCAGGCCGGTCTGGGTGGTCGACTCGTGCGGGATCGGCGGCAGGGTTCGCTCCGGATCATTCTGGGCGCCGCCCTGGATCAGGCCGTTGGGCTGATCGCCCCACTCCAGCTTCATCGCCCGGTAGAACACCGCACCGTCGAACCGCCCTTCCTCGACATATCGGAGGAAATTGGCGGCGGTGAGTGGCGCGCGCTCGCTTTCCAGCGTGATGGTGATGTCGCCCATCGTGGTTTCGAGCACGACGTCAGTGGTGGCGAATATGGGAGCCGGTTCGGGAACCTCCTGTGCGGCGAGCGGAGTGGCGATGAGCAGGGCGAGCAAGGCAAGAAGTCTGGTCATGCCCCTGATTGTGCTGCGTATGGCCACAAGGTCAACAGCCTTTCAGACCATTCACCTGCCATTCAATTCATCGCTCACAATGCACGGTTCGTCGTATAGCTTTAAGGAGGTGAAGCGATGTCCCGAGAACGAAGCCCCGGCATGAAACTGTTCATGGCCGGACTGGTGGCAGCAGTGCTGATCGTGCCGCTGATGATGGTCTACGCGCTGGTCTGGGATCGCGAGAACCAGTCCCAAAACGCGCAGGCGCAGATCGAGGCAGGGTGGGGCGGGGCGCAGACCATCACCGGGCCGCTGCTCGTTATCCCCTATACGGGGACGGTTTCCGAAAGCGAGACGGTGAACGGCCAGCAACGCGAGGTGCGCCGCAGTGTGGAGCGGGAACTGTTTGTCTCGCCCGCGCGGCAGCAGGTGGAAACTGCCATCGATCCCGACCGCAAGGCTTACACGATCTATGAAAGCGTGGTCTATCAGGCCGATATCAGCGGCACGGCCAGCTTTGCGCTGGACGAGGAACTGGCGCGGCTCGGAGTGACGCGCGAGAGCCTGCAATTCGACCGCGCCGAACTGCGTTTCGGCATTTCCGACCCGCGTGGGCTGACCGACGGGGCGCAGGTTCGCGTGGGCGGGCAGGTGGTGCGGCTCAGCCCCGGCAATGGCCCGAACGCCACGGCCGGCGCGGGCTTTTCCGCCCCGGTTGCGTGGGACGGCGCTGCGCCCTTGCAGGTCAGTTGGGAATACGGACTGCGCGGCAGCCGCTCGCTCGCGCTGGTACCGCGCGGCGGGAAGACCGCTTGGACCGTCAGCTCGCCGTGGCCGCACCCCAGTTTCACCGGCGGCTTTTTGCCCGATGAGCGCGAGGTAAGCGCCCAGGGCTTCACCGCCACTTATGCCGGGATCACCAATCTCGCACTCGGCCAGCGGTTGCTGGCGCTGGAGGACGGCGGCATGGCGCTGATGGCCGATAACATTGGCTACGATCCCGCCTTTGCCATCGACAGCAACATGGCGGCGAGCGGTGGCAACTCGGGCCCGGTCAAGATCGGGCTGGTCGATCCGGTCGATCTCTACAGCCAGGTGGATCGGGCAGTGAAATACGGCTTCCTGTTCATCGGCTTCACGTTTGCTGTGTTCTTGATGTTCGACGTGGTGGCGGGGGCGCGGGTGGCGAGTGCCGAGTACCTGCTCACCGGCGCGGGGCTGGTGCTGTTCTTCGTCATGCTGCTGGCCTTTGCCGAGATGATTGGCTTTGCGCTGGCCTATGTTGTGGCAGCGGCGGCGATCATCGGGCTGCTGACGGCCTACAGCGCAGCGGTTTTGGGCACTTGGCGGCGTGCGGGCTTTATCGGCGCGATGTTGGCCTCGCTATACGCGCTGCTGTTCGTGCTGCTGAGCATGGAGACCTACTCGCTGGTGATCGGATCGCTGCTACTCTTCGCGGCGCTGGCGGGCATCATGTATGCCACCCGTTCGGTCGATTGGGCGCTAGTGCGGCGCAGTGAGGACGGGATGATGCCGGAGAGCTGAGAAGGGAGAAGAAGGAGCCGGGTCAGATCACCCCTGCGATCAGGCCCAGCTCCTTCGCTTCCTCGCAATTGACGTACCAGTTGTCGGGAGCGCGGCGCTGCACTTCCTTGAACGTGACCCGGCTTCCCTCGATGATGCAGCGAAAGCCTTCTTCCTCGATGGCAATTGAATGCTCGATCTCATTGAGTGCCGCCTTGAGTTGCGCGGTGCAGCTTCGCAGCGGACCGGAGAGATTGATCGTCCGGGAAATCTGCCGCTCGTGAATCAGTAGGCTTGTGCTCCTCGTCATGAAACGATGCGCGATTGGAAATCCTGCCATGAATGTCGCCCCGGCCGAATAAACAACCGCCTTGCCGAGAAAGGCCACGATACGCCCTGTCCCTCGCAGCAGGCGGACATCGTCGGCCATTGCCCGCGCGACTTCCGGATTGCCGCCTAGCGTGGTGATGGCGATCACCAGCATTCCTTCGGTAGGCGCAGCGGCGAGCTGGTTCCGGAATTCCTTGTACATGGCATCGTCCATGCTGCCGATGAGGCGCAGCTGCGGTGCCGCGAGAATATCTTCAGTTGAAATCGTATCGGCCATTCTGCCCAAACGCTGGCGCAGGCAGTTGGCTCCAGCCTAGCGTCGCCGCAAGTGATCGGAAGTGAGCTGGTCCACCCGGCTTACCCCCATCAGTTGCATTCCCCGGCGGATCTCGGTGTCGAGTAGACCAATGGCGCGATCCACGCCCGGCTGACCCGCGGCGGCCAGCGCGTAGAGGTACAGCCGCCCGCCGCTCACAGCTTTCGCGCCGGTCGCCAGCGCTTTCAGGACATGGGTGCCGCGCCGCACACCGCCGTCGAGGATGACCTCGACCCGGTCCCCCACCGCCTGCACGATCTCGTCGAGCTGGTCGAACGGGGCGCGGCTGCCGTCGAGTTGCCGCCCGCCGTGGTTTGAGACCATGATCGCATCCACACCCATATCCGCCGCCCGCCGCGCATCGGCCACCGACATGATCCCTTTCAGGCAGAAGGTGCCGCCCCAGTCATCGCGCAATTGCTCGGCTGCCTGCCAGTTGAGGCCGGGATCGAGCATCGAATTGAAGTAGTCCTGGATCGAAATCGCCTGCCCGCTGCCCGCCGCGACGTGGGTGGACAAATTGGGCAGGTCGAATTTCTCGCGGAACAGGAAGTTCAGCGCCCATGCCGGGTGCCTCGCGTAGGACAGCACGTTGGACGGAGTGAACCTCGGCGGAGTGGTGAAGCCGGTGCGCTTGCAGCGTTCGCGGTTGCCTGAAACTACCGTGTCCACTGTCAGCGTGATCGCATCGAACTTCGCCGCCTTCGCCCGCTGCGTCAGCGCCGCGTTCAGCCCGCGATCGCGATGGTAATAGTATTGCAGCATCTTGGGACCGGACCACTTTGCGCTCACTTCCTCGATGCTCACGGTGGAGAGGCTGGAAATGCCGAACCACAGCCCGTATTTCTCCGCCACCGCAGCAACTGCGCGCTCGCCGTGCCAGTGGAACAGTCGCTGGAGCGCGGTGGGGCTTAGCATGAGAGGCAGACGGCTCTCACGGCCCATGACGGTGATCGAGGGATCGACATTCTCTGCCCCCACCAGCACATCGGGGACCAGGTCGACTGCATCGAAGGCAGCGGTGTTGCGGTCCTTGGTGCCCTCGTCATCCGCGCCGCCGTCGATGTAGTGGAACACCGGGAAGGGCAGGCGACGCCGCGCCAACTCGCGGAAATCCGCGATATTGTGGCACTCGGCCAGCCGCCGGACTTTTCCGATTTTCATGAGCAGCACGCCTAGCGCGCCGCGTCACCAGCGCAAGAGCTTCGGCCCCGTCAGCCAGCCGATTGCCGCCATGGCCAGCATCGGCAGGCAGTAGAGGGTGGCCATGAACAGCATCCCGAGTTCGGGGCAGAACGGCGCATATGCCGTCATCGCCACGGCTCCGCCGAACAATCCTGCCACCAGCCCGGCGCGGCGCAGATCGGTGGGGGCAAGCGCCCTTACGGCCAGCACGGCTCCGGCAAATCCCAGCGGGCTCATCACCAGCATGGCAGTAAGGCATCGCCGCCATGTCGGAGCTTCAATCACGGGGCCGATCATCGCCAGTTCCAAGCCCAGTAGCGCGACCACCGGTATAAACGGAACGGCCAGCGCACCGATAGCCCAGCGGGCCGAGCGTCCCGGCTTACCGAGCACGATCAGCGCGCCGACGCTCAGGAGCAGCACGGCGATGGAGAAGCCCCATTTCACCGTGATTGGGCCGATTCCGTTGGCCCCGACCGAGGCAAATGCGCCATCCAGCACCAGCGCCACGCCCAGCACGCACAGAATCATCGCAGCCAGCAACGGCAGGGCAAAACGTCGCGCGGCCCCCTGCGGCGGTATTACACCGTCTTCGGCGAGCCGATCAATCAGGGCATCGATATCGGTCATTCCCCGCGTTCTTCCACCAGTTCCTTCAGCCGCAGCATTCCGCGATGCACACGCAGTTTCATTGCCGACACGCCGATGCCGATCTTCTCCGCTGCCTCGCGATTGGTCAGGCCATCGATATGGGTCAGACGGATCGCCTGCGCCTGCGCTTCGGGCAATTGCTCGAGCAGATCGGTAATATCGATTCCCGCAAATGTATCTGCCGCCACGCCCAGATCTGCGGTGTCATCAAGCACCAGCCGGCTGCGCCCGCGCCGCCGCCAGTGATCGATCAGTTTGTAATTGGCGATCGCAAAGATCCACGGCGCTACGGGCCGCCCCGGATCGAGCGTGTGGCGCTTGCCATGCAAGGCGATCAGGCATTCCTGCAACACGTCCTCCAGTTCGCTGTCCGCACCGATCTTCCGCGCCAGCATCGCGCGAATGCGCCGACTCGCCTCGGCCAGAAAATGTCGATAGGCGACACGGTCTCCACCGCGCGCCGCTGCCATCAAGCGATCGAGCGGCTCGGAATCAGCAGTTGGTGGAATATCGGTTCGTTCCATGCATCGATGCGGTTACCCCATTTCGCGCGCGTGGGCGAAGGGGTTACATCAAGGCCACATCCCGCTCTCCGGTTTCAAAGCACCGGTTGCATTCAACCAGCGTTCAGATTACAAACGTAATCGTAAGGCTGTCGATGCGACCATTTGGGAGGTCACAATGAGTGGGGATTCAGCTTCGGGTACTGGTGAAACGGGTGCCGAACGCATCAGCGATGCCGAGCACGCAGTGATGGAAGCGCTGTGGCGCAAGAGCCCGCAAACCGCTGCCGATGTCTGCGAGGCGATCTGTGCTGAACGCGGCTGGTCCATCCCCACGGTCAAGACGCTGCTTTCCCGGCTGGTGGCCAAGGGCGTGCTGGCGACGCAGCCTGATGGCCGCCGCTTCCTCTACACCCCGCTGATCGAACGTTCCGCCTATCTCGGCACCGAGTCGAAACGGCTGGTCGAGCGACTGTTCGGTGGTCGCGCCGCGCCATTGTTCGCGCATCTGGCGGAAAGCGAGTCGCTGACCCGAGAAGACATCACCGAGATCGAGCGCCTGCTGCGGGAGATGAAGAAATGACCGGCCTCTCCGACTGGATGATCGACACCTTCGTCTATACTGGCGCGCTGATCGCGCTGGTGCTGCTGGTCCGCCGCCCGGTGGCGCGGCATTTCGGCCCGCAATTGGCCTATGCCCTGTGGGCGCTACCGCTGCTGCGCTTTGTGATGCCGCCGATCACCTTGCCCGCGTGGATGAATCCGGGCGAGCCCGTGGAACAGGTGGCGCAAGGCACCGGGGCCGAGCCGCTCATGGTGGTTATCTCCGAAGCCAGCGCCGCTGCAGCGCCGGTTGCAGCCCCGTACGCCACCGCGCCCGCTGCCGAACCCCTGGCAGGCATTCCGCTTACCGAATTGCTGCTGGTCCTGTGGCTGGGCGGGGCGCTGTTGTTCCTGCTGGGGCGGACGCGCGATTACATCCGGATGCGCCGCGATCTGCTGGCCGATGCGCGCCCGATGGGCGAAGCGGGCAAGGTCCGGCTGGTGGAAACGCCTGCCGTGAGCGCGCCTGTCGCCTTCGGCATTCGCGACAAGGTCGTCGCGCTGCCGGTCGATTTCATGGCGCTGATCGACGTGAAAGCGCGCGACATGGCGATCGCGCACGAGCTGGCGCATCACCGCGGCCACGATCTTCTCGCCAACATTGCGGCGCAACCGCTGTTGGCCTTGCACTGGTTCAATCCGCTCGCCTGGTGGGGCTGGCGAGCGATGCGGATCGATCAGGAGGCGGCCTGCGATGCGCGGGTCGTTTCCGGGCGGGCGCGGCCGGAACGGGCGGCCTATGCCGAGGTTATCGCGGGCTTTGCTGCCGGTGAGCATCTCGCACTGGCTGCTCCGATGGCCTGCCCGGTGCTGGGCGAGAAGTCCATCATCCACCGATTGAGGAGCCTCACCATGTCCGACATTTCCACCCGTCGCCGCCGTATCGGCATCGTCGCGATCACGACCACCGCGCTGGCGCTGCCGCTGACCGCGTCGATCACTTACGCCCAGCCGGGGCAGGAGCAGGACGTCGATGCGCCTGCTGCCTCAAGCGACGAGAGCGAGATCGAGCGCCGTGTGGTGCGGATCGACCGCCGGATGGGCGGAGAGGGCGATGTCGAAGTGGAAGTCGACGATTCCGGTGAACACCATGTCGAAGTCACGGTCATCCGCGAAGGCGCCGAAGGCGAGGATGGCGAGCGCCGGATTGTCCGCCGGGTAGTCCGCCGCGGCGAACATGGCGACATGAGCGAGGCTGAGATCGAGGCGATGATTGCCGAAATGGAAGCCGAATTCGCCGGGCTGGACGCGGAAATCCAGCGCGAGGTCTCGCTGGCCATGGCCCACAGCGCCCGCGCTGCCGAAGCGGAAAACCGCTTTGTCGTCATCAACGAAGGCGAGGAGCGCCGCCACAATATCGACGCGCGGTGCGATGGCGAGAACACTGTGGTCCATCAGGACCTGGGCGATGGCCGCCGGGCGATGATAATCTGCCACAGCGCGATTCAGGCCCATGCCGCAAACGGTATCCGTGCAGCAATGGCGGCGATTTCAGCAAACGAACACCTTTCGGCAGAAACGCGCGCGGAAATCCGCCGCGAACTGGAAGAAGCCGCTGCCGAAATGGAAGCCGCGCGCGAAGAAATGGAAGCTGCGCGGATCGAAGCGCGGCGCGTATCTTTCCACGTTGCGCCTCCCGCTCCGCCCAAGCCTCCGCGTGCTGCGCCCCAACCCGTACGGGCATCGGTAGCCTACAGGTTCTCCGCCGAGCCCGCTCCGGCATTCCAGCCTGCCAGCCTGCTGGTCCCGGCAATTACGGAAGAGTGCAACGACACCGAGCCGCAGCGCACCACCCGCTTGGTGGCGCGCGTTACCGCCTGAGCCCGTCCGCCGGACTATTCGGCTGTTGGCTGGACGATGGCACGACTGACGAAGACCGTATCGTCGCCATCGCCAGTCATCGCCGTTGCGACAGTGTGCTGCGGTTGGGCATCCGCGTCCAGGCGCGCCACCATGTCGGGCGTGGCAGGACGCGCGGGGTAGGGGCAGCCGCGCGCCTCGCCCAGGCCCTTCAGGTAGGCGCGGCGCATCTGCCCGGCGACGATCGCCTCCCGGAACTCGAATTCGTGATTGTTCGCGCCCGATAGCTCGCGGATGATCCCGCGAAAGGGAATGAACATCCCCACTGCACGTTGTGCCACGCCGCCAGGTGTGAGCCGCCGCTCGCGCGCGACGCGGGTGTCATAGTCGTCCCCCAGTACCGCATCGAGATCGCCGATGCCGGAAAGGATGGCGGCGCAATCGGCCATTCCCCGGTTGGCATAGGGATCGCTGCGCGCCGCGATCAGGACAGCGGGAATCGGATCGCGAGCCAGGTTAAGATCCGTCAGCGGTGTCATCGCCGCATCGATCAGGTCGGGCTCGCGGTCGCTCACATCGTCCTGCGCCATTGCAGGTGTCGCGGTGAGCGCCAATCCGGCAGCGGCCAGCGCCGCCCGCACCTTAGCCCGCTTGCAGGATTTGCCGGTCACATTGCAGGTCATCGCCGCTCTCCATGCCGAGCCGCAGGGCGTTCATGCGCTGCTGGCTGGTCCCGTGGGTGAAATTCTCTGACGAGACGCGCCCGCCGGTCAGGGTATCGTCACCGATGGCGGCAGCGGCGTTCATGCCTTCTTCCAGATCGCCAGGTTCGATCAGGTTGCGGTTCTTGCCTGCCCACACGCCGGCGTAGCAATCGGCGTGCAGTTCCATCATTACCTGTAGCTGGTTGGCGCGGCGCGGGTCCTGCTGCTGGGCACTGCGGATCTGCCCGGAAATGCCGGTGATTGTCTGCACGTGGTGGGCATATTCGTGCGCGACGACATAAAGGCGCGCAAAATCGCCGCCGTTGCCCGCCATGCGCGCGAGTTCGTCGTAGAAGTTGACATCGATGTACATCGTCTCGTCCGCGGGGCAATAAAACGGCCCCATGCCGACCGAGCCGGGACCGCAGCCGGTGTTGAACTGCTGCGAAGTGGCAAAACGTAGCGTCGGCTGGCGGAATTCGAGGTTCTGTGCAGCGAACAACGGTTGCCAGGTGTCGTTGAGCGATGACAGCGCGTTACAGGTTTCAGTCGCATATTCATTCGATGAACAGATTGCCTGCGCATCTTCGCCGGAGGGAGCCTGGGTCACCTGTCCTTGTTGAGTGCCTTCTACCGTGGCGAGCATCTCTGCCGGGTCTACCCCGAACACCAGCGCGCCGATCAGCACGATCACGATGCCACCGCAGCCCAGCTTTCCGCCACCACCCAGACCGCCGCCGCCCCCGCCGCCAGTGGTGCCAACCTGGATATTGCCGGTATTGAATGGATTTAGCCTCATCGAAATCCCCGTGCCTGTTGCCCTGCTATCGCCCTGAACCTAGAGCCGTGGCGAATTCAACCCGCAAGGAGAACCAAATGTTCCTCGAAGGCAAGCGCGCACTTGTAACCGGCTCCACTTCGGGCATCGGCCTCGCCATCGCCCGCGCGCTTCATGCCGAGGGAGCGCAGGTTGTGCTCAACGGTTTTGGCGATGCGAACCAGATCGCGCAGCTTTGCGAGGAACTGGGCGCAACCCATTCGGGCGCCGACCTGACCGATGTCGCCGCGATCGAAGACATGATGGCGCAGGCGGGCGGTGTGGACGTGCTCGTCAACAACGCCGGGATGCAGCATGTCGCCCCGGTGGAGGACTTTCCGCCGGAGAAGTGGGACCGGATCATCGCGCTGAACCTCTCCGCCGCTTTCCACACCGCGCGGCTCGCGGTGCCGCACATGAAGCGCGCGGGTTGGGGCCGGATCATCAACACCGCCAGCGCCCATTCGACTACCGCCAGCCCGTACAAGGCCGCCTATGTCGCCGCCAAGCACGGGATCGCCGGGCTGACCAAGGTGCTGGCGCTGGAACTGGCGGAACTGAACATCACCGCCAATTGCATTTCACCCGGCTATGTCTGGACCCCGCTGGTGGAAAACCAGATCCCCGACACGATGAAAAGCCGCGGGATGACGCGCGAACAGGTGATCAACGACGTTATCCTCGAACGCCAACCGTCGAAGAAGTTCTCGCAACCGGAGGAAGTGGGCGCACTGGCAGCGTTCCTCTGCCGCGACGTGGCGCAGAACATAACCGGCGCCAACTACGAGATCGATGGCGGGTGGACGGCGCAATAGGAAACGGAGAGGCCGTAAGGGTATTGTCGGCGTTTGGTTCGACAATGCCAGGGACCCCCCGATCCTCTTTCTCTCCCCGCCCCCTAGCACCTGCCACATAGTGCGGTTACATGGGCCGCCACGAATCACCCGACACATGAAGTGGCAAACCCCATGGAAATCCGCACCGGCCTTACTTTCGATGACGTGCTGCTCCAGCCGTGCGCAAGCGATATCCTGCCCAGTCAGGCGAGCACGCGGACGCAGCTGACGCGGGGCATTGCGCTCAATATCCCGGTGCTTTCTGCGGCGATGGATACTGTCACCGAAAGCGAAATGGCGATCGTGATGGCGCAGCTCGGCGGGATCGGAGTGCTGCACCGCAATCTCACCATCGACGAACAATGCGCGGCGGTGCGCCGGGTCAAGCGGTTCGAAAGCGGCATGGTGATCAATCCGATTACCATCACTCCTGATGCAACGCTGGGCGAGGCGCAGGCGCTGATGGACCTGAACCGCATCAGCGGGATTCCCGTTACCGCTGCCGATGGCACGCTGTGCGGCATCCTTACCAATCGGGACGTGCGCTTTGCCGATAATCCCGCGCAGCCGGTGCGCGAACTGATGACGAGCGAGAACCTCGCCACCGTTTCCGAAGGGGTGACGCAGGAACAGGCGCGGCGCATCCTGCACCAGCGGCGGATCGAAAAGCTGCTGGTGGTGGACGCCGCCAACCGCTGCGTCGGCCTGATTACGGTGAAAGATATCGAGAAGGCCGTCCTCAATCCCGATGCCACCAAGGATGCCACCGGCCGCCTGCGCGTCGCCGCTGCTACTACGGTGGGGGACAAGGGGTTTGAGAGGACCGAAGCTCTGGTCGATGCCGAATGCGATGTCATCATCATCGATACCGCGCACGGGCACAACAAGGCGGTGGCCGAAGCGGTGACGCGGGCCAAGAAGCTCTCCAATCACGTGCAGGTGGTGGCGGGCAATGTGGCCACGGCGGAAGCGACCAGGGCGCTGATCGATGCGGGTGCTGACGCGGTGAAGGTCGGCATCGGGCCGGGTTCGATCTGCACCACGCGGATTGTCGCCGGCGTTGGCGTGCCGCAGCTGACCGCGATCATGGACGCTGCCAGCGCCGCCGGAGACGTGCCGATCATTGCCGATGGCGGCCTGCGCACCAGCGGCGATGCGGCCAAGGCGCTCGCCGCCGGGGCGAGCACGGTCATGGTCGGCAGCCTGCTGGCGGGGACGGAGGAAGCGCCGGGCGATACCTTCCTGTTCCAGGGACGTTCGTACAAGGCCTATCGCGGCATGGGCAGCGTCGGCGCGATGGCGCGCGGCTCTGCCGATCGCTATTTCCAGCAGGACATCAAGGACCAGATGAAGCTGGTTCCCGAAGGGATCGAGGGGCAGGTGCCTTACAAGGGCCCGGCGCGCGATATCGTTCACCAGCTCGTGGGCGGAGTGAAGGCGGCGATGGGCTATACCGGCAGCGCCACCATCACCGACCTCCAGAAGAACGCGCGCTTCATCCAGATCACCAATGCGGGGCTTTCCGAAAGCCATGTCCACGATGTGAGCATCACCCGCGAAGCCCCGAATTACCCCACCCGGTGACTCCTTCCGCACGCGTCCAGTCCGCTATCGAGATCCTCGATTCCATCATCGGCGCAGCGCGTCACAAGGGGCCTCCGGCGGACCGGCTGATTGCGCAATGGTTCAAGGACCACCGCTTCGCCGGATCGAAGGACAAGGCCGCGATCCGCGAACTGGTCTACGATGCGATCCGCGCCTGCGGCCCGATCCCGGCGGAAGGCCGGGCAGCGATGCTCGGGCTGGCGGACGAGCGGCCTGACCTCAAGGCGCTGTTCGACGGGACCCCTTATGGCCCCGGAGCCATCGAGGAAGACGAGCTGGTGGCACCCGGCGGCATCGCTCCTGAGTGGCTGGAAGACCGGCTGATTGCTTCGGGCATCAGCGAGGAGGAGGCGCAGAGCCTGCTCTCCCGCGCGCCGCTCGATACGCGGATCAACAGGCTGAAGGTGGCTGAAGGTTTCGGGGATTTGCCGGAACCGGGCGAACCCCTGCCGCTCCCCAACGCGCTCCGCTTTCCCGCAGGGACGCGGGTGGAGGAGTGGGAGGCCTACGCACAAGGCCTGATCGAAGTGCAGGATCTCGGCAGCCAGATTGCCTGCGCATCGGTGGGAGCCGCTCCGGGCGATTGCGTGATCGACCTGTGCGCGGGCGCGGGCGGCAAGACCTTGGCGCTTGCGGCGGCGATGGCGAACGAGGGCACGCTGGTGGCTGCCGACACCGACAAGCGGCGGCTCTCCCAGCTTGGCCCGCGCGCCGAACGGGCGGGGGCGGAGATCGCGCATACCCTGCTGCTCGATCCGGGGCGCGAGGCGGAGGCGCTGGCAGAGTGGCAGGGCAGGGCGGACCACGTGCTGGTCGATGCGCCCTGTTCGGGAACCGGAACCTGGCGGCGCAATCCGGAAGCGCGCTGGCGGCTTACTCCTGCCGAGCTTGGGAAGCTCGGCACCTTGCAAGCGCGGCTGCTGGAACTCGCGGCTGGGCTGGTGAAGCCGGGAGGGCATCTCACCTATGTCGTCTGTTCGCTGCTCGATGAAGAGGGCGCAGGGCAATTCGCGCGCTTTCTGGAGGAGCATCCCGAATGGCGTGCGGTTCCCTCCGCTGTGCCGTTCGGCACGCCGCACGGCCCCGGAGTACGGCTGACACCGTCCGGTCACGGGACGGACGGATTTTTCATCGCGCGTGCAGCATTGGCGTGATAACACTAGGGCCAGATGGACGCTTACCCCGCCTCTTTCCCGTCCAGACTCAAGGAGCTTGCCATGCGTTTCGGACCCGCCGCCGCTGCCCTGTCGCTGTTCGTTGCGGTGAATGCCAGTGTCGGCCACGCCAGCCAGGAAGCCCCCGATCCGCGCGCCGAAGCGCTGGTGGCCGAAGGGCGCGCGCATCTGGCGCAGGGTGACACGCAGGGCGCGATCGACGCATTCGAAGCGGCGCTGACAGTCGATCCGGGGTACACGCAGGTCTATATCGATTTGGCTGAAGTGGCGCGGGCCGAGGGGCTGCAAGGCAAGGCGATCCGCTATTACCGCGAGGCGCGCGAACGCGATCCGGAAAACCTCGCCGCGATTTCAGGCGAGGGCGAGGCGCTGGTCGAAAAGGGCGCACTGGCCGCCGCGCGTGAGAACCTCGAAGTGCTGCAAAGCCTGTGCGGGGATGGCTGTGTGGAAACAATGGCGCTTGCCGCCGTGATCGATCGCGGACCGCCGGTGATGACGGCGGAAGTGGTGTCGCCGGTGGATGAGGTGACGCAGAACTGAGAATGGGCTTGGGTCCCCGCGAAGGCGGGGATCTCATGCGGATTCGCGCTTGTCCGCCCGAGGTTCCCGCCTTCGCGGGAACTCACAAATATGAGCGAAACGCCGCCACTACCGCCTCGTAAACCGGCACCTTGAACGGCACGATCAGCACCGGCAGCAGTTCCGGATCGACCCATTTGTACTCGCAGAATTCGGGATGCTTGTGAGCATCAAGGTCAATATCGGTCTCAGAACCGGTGAACCGCACCAGATACCAGCTTTGCCGCTGGCCCTTGAACTTTCCGCCCCACAGCTTGCCATGCAACTCAGGGGGAAGATCGTAGAACAGCTCGCCCTCCATCCGATGCAGAATCTCCAGATGTTGTGGCGAAATGCCCGTCTCCTCGCCCAGCTCGCGCAGCATGGCGGTGTCGAGGTCTTCGCCGTCATCCACGCCGCCCTGCGGCATCTGCCACCAGTCGCCTTCCTTGTTGTCGATCCGCTTGCCGACGAAGGCCTCGCCCGCAGAGTTGATCAGCATCGTGCCCACGCAGGGGCGGTATTGGTCGCGGTCGGGTCTGGTCATGGGCGCGCTGTAGCTGCGGCGGTGGACGGGTGAAAGCCGCCTGTTGCGTTGCGGACAGAAAAACTTGATTGTTTACGCGGGCAGCGATCCCTAGTTCGCACCCCAATACAAATGCGACGGGTTAGTCGCGGCAGGAAAGCAGAACATGGCAAGCCAGTTGGCCGATAAGCGGCCCGATCTTTCGCAGCAGGACGCGGTCACGGTCCGCTTTGCCGGGGACTCTGGCGACGGGATGCAGTTGACCGGCGGCCAGTTCACCTTGTCCAGCGCGCTGGCAGGCAACGACTTCGCCACCTTCCCCGATTTCCCCGCCGAAATCCGTGCCCCGCAGGGCACGCTGTTCGGCGTTTCGGCATTCCAGATCAACTTCGGCAGCAAGGAAATCAGCACTGCGGGCGACGCGCCGGACGTGCTGGTGGCGATGAACCCGGCGGCGCTGAAAGTGAACCTCGGTGCGCTCAAACCCGGCGGCCTGGTCATCATCGACACAGGGGAATTCACCAAGCGCAACCTCGAAAAGGCCAAGTACGAGGTCAATCCGCTGGATGACGATACGCTGGCCAAGTTCGACACGCTGAAGCTCGACATCTCGGCGATGACCGTGGAAGCGGTCAAGCCCTTCGGCCTTGGCAACAAGGATGCCCTGCGCTGCAAGAACATGTGGACGCTGGGGCTGGCGCTGTGGATGTTCGATCGTCCGCGCGCGCCCCTGCAGGAATGGCTGCGCGGGAAGTTCAAGACCAAGCCCGAACTGGCCGAAGCGAACATCGCCGCGCTTGACGCGGGCCATGCGTATGGCGAAACGGCGGAATTGGCCGGACCGCTGCGGCAGGTACATCTCGATCCGGTGCCGACCGCGCCGGGACTCTATCGCACGATCACCGGGGCCGAAGCGGTCTCGCTCGGCTTGGTCGCTGGCGCGCGGCTGCTGCGGCTGCCGATGTTCTTCGGCGGCTATCCAATCACGCCGGCCAGCGCGATCCTGCACCATCTGGCGCGGTTGAAGGAATTCAACGTCACCACCTTCCAGGCGGAAGACGAGATTGCCGCGATCTGCGCCGCCATCGGCGCGAGCTATGCGGGCAGTCTTGGCGTCACTTCGTCCTCCGGCCCCGGCATTGCGCTGAAGGGTGAGGCGATGGGCTTGGCGATCATGACCGAGCTGCCGCTGGTGATCGTCAACAGCCAGCGCGGCGGCCCCAGCACGGGCCTGCCGACCAAGACCGAGCAGAGCGATCTCTACCAGGCGGTCTATGGCCGCAACGGCGATGCGCCGATGCCGGTGATCTCCGCGCGCAGCCCCAGCGATGCTTTCGAATGCGCAATAGAGGCGTGCCGCATCGCGGTGCAGTACATGACCCCGGTGATGCTACTGACCGACGGCTATATCGCCAATGCCAGCGAACCGTGGAAAGTGCCCGACCCTGAGCATTTCGAGCGCTTCCCGGCAGAGTTTCTGACCGAAAAGAACGGTCCTGACGACACGCTGCTGCCCTACAAGCGCAACGAGTTGGGCGGGCGGCCGTGGATCAAGCCGGGTACGCCGGGCCTGATGCACCGCATCGGCGGGATCGAGAAGCAGGTCGATACCGGCCATATCGATTACTCGCCCGATAACCACCAGCTGATGACCGACGCGCGCAAGGACAAGATCGGCAAGATCAAGGTCCGCGACCAGCAGGTGAGTGTCGGCACGAAGGGCGGCAAGCTGGCGGTGGTCGGCTGGGGCTCCACCTACGGTCCGATCCACCAGGCGGTCAGCCGCGCGCGGGCGAAGGGATTGGACGTCAGCCACATCCACGTCCGCCACATCTGGCCGCTGCCCGCCAACCTTGGCGAGCTGCTGCACAGTTACGAGCACGTACTGGTGCCGGAAATGAACACCGGCCAGTTCAAGACCCTGCTGCGCGACCAGTATCTGGTTGATGCGACCCCGCTGACCAAAACCAGCGGCCAGCCGTTCAGCATCGGCGAGATGGAAGCGGCGATTGGGAAGTATTTCGATGGCGTGGCCGGGAACGAAGGCGGCGTCGTCGCTCCCAACGACCAGCAATTGCCCAGTCCCGAATCTCAGCCCGACGACGGAACCACGCCGCGATCGTTGCGAATGCATCATGATCGCGACAACTAGTCCCAACGAACGCGCGATGAACCGCCTGCCAGCCTCAGAGACCTGATATGAACGCTCCCGTCAAAATCGAGACCACCCTCAAGGACTGGGAAACCGACCAGGAGGTGCGCTGGTGCCCCGGGTGCGGGGACTATGCGATCCTCAAGGCGGTGCAGCGCACCTTGCCGCAGTTGGGTTGCGATCCGGCGAACACCGTGTTCGTCAGCGGCATCGGCTGTTCGAGCCGCTTCCCCTATTACATCGAGAGCTACGGCTTCCACACCATCCACGGCCGCGCGCCTGCGGTGGCGACGGGGGTGAAGCTGGCGAATCCCG
Organism: Erythrobacter sp.; assembly: GCA_019739335.1. Lineage (NCBI taxonomy): Bacteria > Pseudomonadati > Pseudomonadota > Alphaproteobacteria > Sphingomonadales > Erythrobacteraceae > Erythrobacter > Erythrobacter sp. The sequence continues at coordinate 3,080,373 of CP073261.1, read as the reverse complement.
AGCTCGACGTGTGGTTGGTGACGGGGGACGGTGACGGGCTATCTATCGGCGGCAACCACATGATGCACGTGCTGCGGCGCAACGTGAACATGCAGATCATGCTGTTCAACAACGAGATCTACGGCCTGACCAAGGGCCAGTATTCGCCCACGAGCCGCATCGGCACCACCAGCCCTTCGACACCCGGCGGTTCGATCGACCGGCCCACGCAGCCCTGCGCCTTCGCGCTGGGCGCAGGCGCACGGTTTGTGGCGCGCGGGTTCGATGTGTCGAAGAACCTGCCCGACGTGCTCAAGGCTGCCCATGCGCACAAGGGCGCGGCCTTCATCGAGATTTTCCAGAACTGCATCGTCTACAACAAGGATGTGTTCAACGATTTCGCCGCGCCGAAGGGAGCGGAGGACAACCAGCTCTGGCTCCAGCACGGCGAGCCGATGCTGTTCGCAGGCGGGACCAAGGGCATCAGCCTCGATCACGAGAACCTGCAGATGCAGGTGGTCGATGTGGTGGACGGTGACTGGCAGGCAGCGGGCGTGATCCGCCACAACGTCACCAACCGCTCGCTTGCGCACATGTTGGTGGAACTGCCGTTCGGCCCGTTCCCGATGGCGCTGGGTGTGCTGTATGACGATCCACGCCCCTCGTTCGAGACGCAGGTGGTCGAGGAAAACCGGCGGCTGAGCGAAGGGAAAGAGCCCAATCTTGCGGCCTTGCTGGGTAAGGGACAGACCTGGCGCGTGGACGAAAGCGAGGGTCATCCGGCCTAGCCTTCAGACGGGCCGAAAGGTTTTCCTTAGGGCGCTAAACCAGGTTGCAGCGCGCAACCTGGTTTCCCAACTGGTCGCCAGATAGCCAACCTCTCGAAGGAATTCCGCGATGTCCGTCCTGTTCCAGCCGTTCACGATCCGCAATCTCACGCTGAAGAACCGCGTGGTGATGGCCCCGATGACACGCAATTTCTCGCCCGAGGGCGTCCCTGGCGCTGATGTCGCCGAGTATTACCGCAAGCGGGGCGAGGGCGAAGTCGGGCTCATCATCACCGAAGGTACCGGGGTGGACCGGCCCGAATCGCGCAATGAGCCGAACATTCCGCGCTTCCATGGTGAAGATGCGCTGGCGGGCTGGGGCGAAGTCGTCAGCGCCGTGCATGGCGAGGGAGGGGCGGTCGCGCCGCAGCTCTGGCACACCGGCCTTGTCCGCGAACAGTTCCCCGATCGCCCACGCCCCGGACCGGCGGAAGGCCCTTCCGGCCTGTTCAAGGCAGACACCCCCTATGGCCGCGCGATGAGCGAGGAAGATGTCGCCGATGCCGTCGATGCCTTCGTCCGTGCGGCGAAGGAATCGGTGCGACTCGGTTTTGATGCGATCGAATTCCACGGCGCGCACGGCTACCTGATCGACCAGTTCTTCTGGGGCGAAACCAACCGCCGCGATGACCGCTGGGGCGGGGCCACCTTGCCCGAACGCACCCGCTTTGCTGCGGAGATCATCCGCCAGACCCGCGCGGCTGTGGGCGATGTGCCGCTGATCCTGCGCATCAGCCAATGGAACCAGCAGGATTACACGCGCCGCCTCGCGCCTACGCCTGCCGAACTGGAAGCCTGGGTCGCGCCGCTGGTCGACGCCGGGGCGGATGTGCTGCATTGTTCGCAGCGCCGTTTCTGGGAGCCCGAGTTCCCCGAAATCGACGGCGAGAAGGGCCTCAATTTCGCCGGATGGGTCAAGAAGATTGTCGGCGTGCCGACGATTTCGGTCGGCTCGGTCGGGCTGGACGGCGATTTCTTCGGCGCCTTCTCGGGCCAGAATGCGCCCCCCGCCGAACTGGGCGATCTCGAAGCGCGGATGGAGCGCGGCGAGTTCGACCTGATCGCCGTGGGTCGCGCGCTGATTTCGAATCCATACTGGGCGAGAATGCTGCGCGAAGGGCGCGGACATGAACTTGCCGGGTACTCGACTGAGCATCTCGCGACGCTCGTCTGAGCGCGAAGACCTGCGCCGAAGTCTTGCGCTTTTTACATTCGGGGCGTAAATCACGCGCCTTCGCACTTGCACAAGAGCGGATTTGTTCGCCTTAGTGGGGGGTTGAAGGTGATTGCGCTATGTTGATGGCTGCGCCCAATGAGCTAATTCAGGACGAGCGGAGCATCTATCGCTCCTTCTCGCTGCAGGCTGTGACCTGTGTGTTCCTTGGATGTCTGCTGCCTCCCCTGCTCTATTTTGGCAGCCGGGCGGCGCTGTTTCAGCCGGGACCGATAACCAATTCCGTCGTCGCAACGATAATCGCTTCGGTGGTGGGTATTTTTCTTGCTCGCCGCGTTAATATCTATCCCGGAGTGAAGCAGTTCGGATCCGTCATCCCGGCGTTCCTGATGAGCTTTGGCGTAGTGGCGATGGCGATTTTGGTGCTCCGCCTGAAATACTCCATTCCGGTTTTCGGGGTCAATTTCGCCGCGTCCATCTGCGTTTACCTTGTGGTGATGGTTCTCGCGACGCGTTCTGATCAGAACATCTTCTACACTGTTCCCGGGGGCCGCATTACCCGTTTGGCAAACATCGGCTTGCAAACGCGCCGGCTTATGGAACCGATCCTGCCAAGCCAGCGCGGAGCAATGATCGTAGCCGACTTGCACCACGATCATGCCGATGCGTGGGATCGCATGCTGGCCAATGCTGCCTTGCAGGGCATTCCGGTGTTCCATTTCAAGCAGGTGTTCGAGGCTGCGACCGGTAAGGTGCAGATTGAGCATCTTTCGGAAAACAGCTTCGGCTCACTGTTGCCGAACATGTCGTTCATGCGACTCAAGCGTCTGGCGGATATCCTACTCTGTCTCCTGATGTTGCCGCTGCTGATTGTGCCGCTGTCCCTAGTGGCGGTGTTGATTCGCATGGATTCGCCGGGCCCGGTGTTTTTCCGCCAGCGCCGCATCGGTTATCGCGGGGAGCCGTTCCACGTTCTCAAGTTCCGCACGATGCGCTGCGAAATGGCGGCTGAGGATGAAGAAACCCGCCGGCGCAAGGCCATGACGGGTGATGCCGATCCGTGTATCACCAAATTCGGCCGCTTTTTGCGCCAGACCCGGATCGACGAATTGCCGCAGATGTACAACATCCTGCGCGGCCACATGAGCTGGATCGGCCCCCGGCCCGAAGCGCTGGAGCTGTCACGCTGGTACGAACAGGAAATCCCGTTCTACGCCTACCGCCACATCGTCCGCCCCGGCATCACCGGCTGGGCGCAGGTCAATCAGGGCCACGTGACCAGCCTTGATGACATCGATAACAAGCTGCAGTACGACTTCTATTACATCAAGAACTTCTCGTACTGGCTCGACTTCGTGATCCTGGCACGCACGGCGATGGTGGTCTTTACTGGCCACGGAGCGAAGTAAGTCATTAGCCGCCTGGAGTGAACTGCGCCGCAAAGCGCTCCCATTTTGCCAGGACTGCGGCGCGGTTGAAACCGCTCGCCACCAGTTCGCGCGCGTTGCGGCCCTGTTCCAGTCGCACTTCGGGATTGTCCGCGTAGAAAGTGAGCAGGGTAGCCAGTTCCGCCGCCGCACCGTTGGCGATCACCGCGCCGCATCGCTGATCGGGCACTACCGCGCCAAGTTCTCCTTCAGGGCAACCGATGAACACTACCGGCCTGCCGCTTGCAGCTGCCCCGTAGAATTTGCTTGGAACGATCAGACCTTCGAGTTCAGGCAGCAACGTCACCCAATGGACATCGGGCACGGTTAGCGAAAGATGCAGGCTCTCGCGGGGCTGATAGGGCTTGAGGACGAAGTGAGCGAGGCCGCGCGCTGTAATTTCGCTCTCCAGCCGGTCTCTCAGATAGCCACCGCCGATCACCAGAAAACGAATGTCGCCCCGCCCTCCTGCTTGCAAGATCGCGGCGGCATCAAGAATCGTATCGACTTCATGCGCGCGGCCCAGATTGCCGGAATAGCCCACTACCAGGTCGCTCGCGGCAAACCCCCATTCGTTTCGCAAGGGATTTTCCGCCGCAGTAATCGGACGGATGCTTTCGTCATCGGTCATGTTGGGAATCACCACGATCCGGCTGTCGGCCACTCCCCGGCGGCGCAGCAAGTCCGCCATGCGATCCCCGATGGCAACGTTGACATCCGCCTTGCGCAGCGATTGGTCGCGCAGCGCCCGGACCATCCGCGCGGCCAGGCCATCGGTTTTGAGCACGCCGAACGCCTCGGCCACTTCGGGATAGAGATCCTGCAACCAGTTGGCCCGCTTCGCCCCCTTGAGCCGCGCAGCAAGGCCGATGGGCCAGGACAGCACCGGCGGATCGGTTTTCGCCACCACCACGTCGCCTGCCTTGGCGACCGCCAGCACCTTGGCGAAGGCGGTGACATAGAAGCCGAGATAGTCCGCAATCCGCCCGACAATGCTTCCGCGCCCGAAAGCCGAGGTAGCAACCCGGTGGATCGTTACTCCGCGATGGACCTCGTGCGGAGGGTAGGGCCCTTCGTCGCCTTCGTAGGACAGGCGGCTGGCGATCACCTGCACCTGATGCCCGCTTTCGGCGAGGTGAAAGGCGACATCGCTGAGGATCTGCGAAGTGGCGCTGCGATCAGGCCAGAAGTAGCGATTGACGAACACGATCATGGGGCCGCTCCCTAGTGCGCCGTCGGGGGCTAAACAAGGGAGAGGCATTGCTGATGGCGGCCACTTGGGCAAAAGTCGGGCAATGGACAATCTCACCCATTCGCTCGTGGGCGCACTGATCGGGCAGGCGGGCCTCAAGAAAAAGACCGGGCTGGCCATGCCCGCGCTGATTATCGGGGCGAACCTGCCCGATGTCGATGCGGCGTGCTTTTTCTGGCTGGAGGGAGTGGAACATCTCGCGTTCCGCCGGGGGATTACCCACGGGCCACCCGCGCTGGTAATCCTGCCGCTGATATTGGCAGGACTTTTGTGGGGCTGGGACCGCTGGCAGACCTCACGCGGGAAGCGGCCGGAGGGGCGGCTGCCCGTGCATTTCGGCTGGCTGTTCGCGCTCGCCTTTATCGGCTGCCTGACGCACCCCGCGCTCGACTGGATGAACGTCTACGGCATCCGCCTGCTGGAGCCATTCTCCAGCCGCTGGTTCTATGGCGATGTGCTGTTTATCATCGACGTTTGGCTGTGGCTGGGGATGGGGCTGGGCCTGTGGTTCTCGCTGCGACGCGAGAAGCGCGGCGGCGACTGGCGGGGGCTGGCGAGGGGCGTGTTGGCGGGTGTGCTGGGCTATATCGGGATGAATGCAGCGATCACTTGGCGTGACGAACTCATTGCTGAATCAACGGGGAGTTATCCGCTGAATTCGATCGCCAGTCCCGAGCCATTATTTTCGTGGCGCAGGGAGATGATCCTTGAAGATCAACCTGAGAAATTTCTCATCGGCACTGAAAAGATTGGCAACATGCCGCTGTCCTCCTGCGATCTTGCCGCTGCCCGCGCGCAAAGCACGCAGGTCGATGCCTTTCTGTTCTGGAGCCGCGCGCCGGTGCTCGGTCGGCTTGAGGACGGGCGCTGGCAGTTGAGCGATGCGCGATACTATGCGGTGCGTGACGGCCAATTCAGTGTGATCCTGCCCGATGGTCTGTGTTCGGAACCGGGCGCGAACTGATAGGGGAGCGCCATGTCCGAACCCCAAATCGTCTGGCTCCGGCGTGATCTGCGTCTGTGCGATCAGGCCGCCTTCACCGCTGCTGCCGCGCGCGGGCCGGTGATACCGGCCTATATTCTCGATGACGAGACTCCCGGCCAGCGCAAGATGGGCGGGGCGAGCCGCTGGTGGCTGCACCACGCGCTCGAAAGCCTCTCGCGCGATCTCGCCCGCCACCATTCGCAACTGGTGCTGCGGCGCGGGAACGCCGTCGAGGAACTGTGCAAGCTGGCGCAGGAGACCGGCGCGCGCACTGTCCACGCCCTGCGCCATTACGAACCGTGGTGGCGCAAGGAGCAGGGCAAGCTGAAGGAGCGGCTCGACCTGCAATTGGATGACGGCAATTACCTCCTCCCGCCGGGCAGCGTCACCACCGGATCGGGCACGCCGTACAAGATCTTCACCCCGTTCAAGGATGCGATGTTCGCGGCGATCGACGGCTATGATATCCTTCCCGAACCGAGCCTTACTTCACCGGAAAGCTGGCCCGCTTCGGATCAGCTGGAGGATTGGAGCCTGCTCCCGACCAAGCCCGACTGGGCAGGCGGAATGCGCGAGGCTTGGGCGGACGAACACGGCACCGCCGCGGCGATGGAACGGTTCGACCAATTCCTCGAGGTAGTCTCCGGCTACACCGACGACCGCAACCTGCCGAGTATGGACGCCACCAGCCGCCTTTCCCCACACCTGCATTTCGGCGAAGTCTCCCCGCGCATGCTGTGGGAGCGAATGCGGGCCCATTCCAGCGGCGGCGCGCGAATCTTCCGCGCTGAACTGGTCTGGCGCGACTATGCGCAGAACCTCGCCTGCCAGTTTCCCCGTTACGGCGAAGAGAGCTATCGCGATGGCTATGATGAAGGCCTGTGGCGCGATCCCACCGCAAGCGAGGAAGTCGCGGCAGACCTGAAGGCCTGGCAGCAGGGCCGCACCGGCTATCCCATCGTCGATGCCGGAATGCGCCAGCTCTGGACCACCGGCTGGATGCACAACCGGGTGCGGATGATCGCTGCCAGCTTCCTCGTCAAACATCTGCTGATCGACTGGCGGCAAGGCGAGAAGTGGTTCTGGGACACGCTGGTGGACGCCGATTACGCAAGCAACGCCACCAACTGGCAATGGGTCAGCGGCACCGGGGTGGACAGCAACATGTTCGTCCGCATCATGGCCCCGCTCAGCCAGAGCGAGAAGTTCAACGCGGGTGCCTATATCCGCCAATGGGTGCCCGAACTGGCCGGGCTGAGCGATCCCTACGTCCACGATCCCCAAGCCAGCGGGTGCAAGCCGAAAGACTATCCGCGCAAGGTGATCGGCCACAAGGAGGCGCGCGAGCGGGCGCTGGCGGCCTATCGGGCGAACAAGTCCTGACCACGCCTTGCTCCGCGATGGTCGTCTCGCCATAAGGCCTTGGATGGAGGCTGAAAGGGCAAGAGGCGGCGCGCTGCTCGACAGTGGGCGGCGCTACCGGGTGGAACCCGGCTGGCTGGCGCGCGCGCTGGCTCCTGCGGCGGGCAGGTTGCTCGACCGGATCGATGCCGGACTGGTGCGCGGGACGCTTTACGGCACGCTGCCCGATGGCACGCGGCGCAAGCTGGGCGGGCGCGCTCCGGGGTTCGAGTGCGCGGTGACGCTGCACGACTGGCGCGGGCTACTGCGGGTGGCCCTGGGCGGTTCGGTGGGGCTGTATCAGGCGTGGGAAGCGGGCGAATGGTCGAGCGATGACCCGGTCAGCTTCTTCGCGCTGTTTGTCGATAACGCGGCTTCGCTGGGCGACACCGCGCGCGCGAAAGGCCCGTGGCGCTGGGCGGCAAAGGCTCTGCACGCGCTGAACCGCAACACCAAGGCGCAGGCGGAGCGCAATATCCACGCACACTACGATCTCGGCAACGATTTCTACGCCGCGTGGCTCGATCCGACGATGAGCTATTCCTCTGCCTATGCCTTGGCGAGTGACGATCTTGAGGCAGGCCAGCACCGCAAGTGGGAACGGCTGGCCGAGCGCCTTGGCAATCCGGCCAACCTGCTCGAAATCGGTTGCGGCTGGGGTGCACTGTCCGGGCATTTCGCCACGCAGGGGGCGCAAGTGACTGCTATCAGCCTGTCCGACGCGCAACTGGACTGGGCGCGGCAGCGCCATCCGGCGGTGCAGTTCCTGAAGCAGGATTACCGCGATACCGCGGGCCAGTTCGATGCCGTGGTCAGCGTCGAGATGGTCGAGGCGCTGGGGCGTGAATACTGGCCCGCGTTCATGGACTGCCTCGCCCGCAACCTGAAACCGGGCGGGCGCGCGGCGATCCAGTTCATCGCCATGCGCGACGACCTGTTCGATGCTTATGCGAAGAGCGCCGATTTCATCCAGGCCTATGTCTTTCCCGGCGGAATGCTGATCCGCACCAGCGAATTTCGCCGACTAGCCGAGGCGCGCGGACTGGCATGGACCGGGCAGGAGGATTTCGGCCTCGACTATGCCGAGACGCTGAGGATCTGGCGCGATCATTTCGAAAAGGCGGCGGCAGAGAATCGCCTGCCCCCCGGCTTTGATCGACGATTTCGCGATCTCTGGCGGTTCTACCTGATGTATTGCGAAGGCGGGTTTCGCGGCGGGGCGATCACGGTCAGCCAGGTCACGCTGGTGAAGGGAGATGCGGCATGAAGAAGTGGCTGATCGGTGTGGCAGTGGCGCTTGTTGCCGGAGGCGGCATCGCCTTCGCCGCGCTCGATCAGGACCAGCGCGCATTGCTCGCCAACATGCCCACCGATCGCAACGTGCTGTTCTGGGATGTCGAAACCCGCAACGCCGCTTTCCGCGCGCTTGATGCCTTTCCCGCACTCGCCGAAGCGCGGGTGATTGAATCGGGCGAAGCGACCTATCCGCTGCCTGATGGCGCGCCGCTGGCGCTGCCGGGGTTCGATATGGACGCCTTCATGGAGGGACAAAACGCCGCCGGGGTGGTGGTGGTGCTCGATGGCGAAGTGTTGCTCGAACGCTACGGGCTCGGGTTCAGCCGCGAGGGCAAGTGGACCAGCTTCTCCGCTGCCAAGAGCTTCACCTCCACGCTGGTCGGCGCGGCGGTGCTCGACGGGCATATCGAGAGCCTCGACGATCCGGTGAGCCGCTACATCCCCGAAATGCGCGGCTCCGCCTATGATGACGTGACGATCCGGCAAGTGCTGACCATGAGCAGCGGGGTGCGCTGGAACGAGGATTATGGCGATCCGCAGAGCGATGTCGCGCGTTTCGCCGAGCATGTTCCTGACGATCCGGCCATCGATCCGCTGGTCGATTACATGCGCCAGCTGCCGCGCGAAGCGGAGCCGGGCACGCGGTGGAATTACAACACCGGGGAGACCAATCTGATTGGCGTGCTGGTACGCGAGGCGACCGGGCGCGACCTGGCCGATTACCTGTCCGAAAAGATCTGGGCACCGTTCGGGATGGAGCAGGATGCAACGTGGCTGCTCTCCGCAGGAGGCAGTGAGATTTCCGGCTGCTGCATCCAGGCGAGCACGCGGGATATGGCGCGCTTCGGCCTGTTCGCGATGGGCGACGGGATGGCGGGTGGCGAGCGGGTTGTGCCCGAAGGCTGGTTCGCCGAGGCGACCACTCCGGCGTTCGAAAGCGGGCGGATGGGGCGCGGCTACGCGTACCAGTGGTGGACCTATCCGGGCGGCGTATACGCCGCCAGCGGGCTGTTCGGGCAGGGCATCTTCGTCGATCCGGCGCGCAATCTGGTGATCGCGACACATTCCAACTGGCGGCAATCGACCGGCAACGACGGCACCGGGGCCGAGCGGAACCGCTTTTATGCAGCGGTGCAAGCGGCGGTGGATGCAAGGCGCGGGGTTGATGGTGAAGTGGTCGGCGCACCGGCGGAACCAATGGTACGGTGAATCGAGCGGTAGGACTATTTTTACGCCGCTGCGCTAGGGCGGGCGCGTGGTCGAACTCAGCCCCCATTCTCTCGTCGGCGCGCAAAGCGTGACGCCCGTCCTCCTCGTGATCGGCACGCGTCCGGAAGCGATCAAGATGCTGCCCGTGGTGCGCGCGCTGCGGCACTTGCCCGAAGTCGATCTGAAAGTCGTCACCACCGGCCAGCACCGGCAAATGCTCGACCAGGTGTTCGCGGTGTTCGGGGAGCGGGCCGACATCGATCTCGACCTGATGACGCCGGGGCAGACTTTGTCCGACATCACTGCGCGGGTCATGCGCGAGATGGATCGCCAGATCGCCGAGCATCAGCCCGGCCTCGTGTTGGTCCACGGCGACACCACCAGCGCGATGGCAGCGGCGCTGTCGGCCTTCTACAACCGCGTGCCGGTGGGGCATGTCGAGGCGGGACTGCGTAGCCACGATATCGCGCGGCCGTGGCCGGAGGAATACAACCGCATTTCCATCGACGCGGCAGCGGAACTGCTCTGGGCTCCCACAGACGGCGCGGCGGAGAACCTGCGCCGGGAGCGTCCCGGTGAGCGCGCTATCGAAGTGACCGGCAACACCGGTATCGACGCGCTGCTGCACGTAGCGGGCGGTTTGCAAGGCGGCGAACTCGATTCGCTCGGCCTCGCGCTCGATCCCGCCAAAAAGCTGGTGCTCGTCACCGGCCACCGGCGCGAGAGTTTCGGCGACGGGTTCGACCGGATTTGCGATGCGCTGGCAGCACTGGCGGCGCGCGGCGATGTGCAGGTGGTCTATCCGGTCCATCTCAACCCGCAGGTCAAGACCGTGGTCGAGGCGCGGCTGGGCGGCACGGATGCTATCCATCTGATTCCGCCTGTCGATTACGTGCAAATGGTGGCGCTGATGCAGGCCGCGCACCTGATCCTCACCGACAGCGGCGGCATTCAGGAAGAAGCGCCCGCGCTGGGCAAGCCGGTGCTGGTGATGCGCGATGTGACCGAGAGGCCCGAAGCCGTCGCGACCGGAGTCGCGCAGCTGGTCGGCACCGATGTCGTCACCATTGTCGCCGCAGCGAGCCGCCTGCTGGACGACCCGGCGCACTACACCGCCTGCGCGCGAAAAGTATTCCCCTATGGCGACGGCACGGCAGCGACGCAGATCGCCGCCAGCGTCGCCCGCTTCGTGAAAGCTCCTGCACGATGAAAGTCTGTACCGTAGGCCTCGGCTATATCGGCCTGCCGACCGCAGCCATGCTGGCGAGCCGGGGTCACGAAGTGATTGGCCTTGATGTCAACGAAAGCGTGGTCGCCAAAGTCAACGAGGGCCAAGCGCATTTTCAGGAGCCAGACCTGCAGATGCTGCTCAGCGCGGCGGTTGAAACCGGTCGCCTGCGCGCCACCACCACGCCCGAACCGGCGGAATTTTTCATCATCGCCGTCCCCACGCCGATGGTGAACGAAGGACCGGACATGGCCTATGTCGAAGCCGCCGCGCGAACGATCGCGCCGGTGCTGGCCAAGGGCAACGTGGTCATCCTCGAATCGACTTCCCCCGTCGGATCGACCGAACGGCTGGCGGAGATCTTCGCCGAAGAACGCTCTGATCTCACTTTCCCGCGCTACCGTGACGAGGACCGCGAGGCGGACGTGGCGCTGTGTCACTGCCCCGAACGCATCCTGCCGGGTCAGATGCTGCGCGAACTCGTCAGCAACGATCGCATCATCGGCGGGCTGACTACCGACTGCGCCAACAAGGCTGCGCGGCTCTACCAATCCTTCGTGATGGGCACCTGCTACATCACCGACTCGCGCGTGGCCGAACTCTGCAAGCTGTCCGAAAACGCCTATCGTGACGTCAACATCGCCTTCGCCAACGAGCTTTCGATCATCTGCGACAAGCTGGGCACCGATGTCTGGCAGGTGCGCGAACTGGCGAACCAGCATCCGCGCGTGAACATCCTAATGCCGGGGGCAGGGGTGGGCGGCCACTGCATCGCGGTGGACCCTTGGTTCATCGTTTCCAGCGCGCCCGCCGAAGCCCGCCTGATCCGCATGGCCCGCGTGGTCAACGACGACAAGCCGCACCGCGTGGTGGAGAACATCCGCGCACTGGCGGACCGGTTCAAGGTGCCGACGATTGCCTGCTACGGCATCACCTACAAGCCCGACGTGGACGACGTGCGCGAAAGCCCGGCGCTGGAGATTGTCGAGGCAGTGGCGGGGATAGACGGCGCGCAGGTGCTGGTGGTGGAGCCGAACCTCTCCGCGCTGCCGCCCGTTCTGGCAGGCCGCGCGAACGTGCGGCTGGTGACCTCGGACGAAGCCCGTGAAGCCGCCGATATCGTCACCTTCCTCGTCGGTCACCGTCAGTTCAAGCGGTTGGAGGGGGATAGCTATCTGACGAAGGCGGTGGTGGACACGACGGGGATGTTCTCGACGCGCAAGGCTAAGGCGGTGGAGCGGGATTAGGACCCGCAGGACTTGGTAAACAGCATGAGCGAACCTAGAGAATGACGAAAGCCAGGCGTTGGCTCCGACCTACCCCTGAAAAGTCCCATCCCCGCGATAGCGCGCCAGCACATTGTCATGCACGATCGGGCTGAGCAGGTTGGCAAAGGCGCAGCCGGCCATGCCACCTTCCCACCACACCACTTCGGCCTGCAGCGATTCCAGCCCCGGCAGGGTCAGCCAGCAGATCGATCCGGGGTGCATCCGGTTCACCGCTGTCGCTGAAAAGCCCGACAGTGAGAGGTCGTTCACCACGGTGTGAAAGCCGCGGCTGCCCGAAGCACGCAGTTGTGCTGGAATCATGATCCGCGTGCGTGGGGCGCTGCGATCTTCCTGCGCAACCCTGGCATATCGGCTGAGCGTGTCTCGCGTGATTGTCATGGTGCCTGCAACTCCACAAGGTGCAATGGTCGGCTCGGCGTTTCGAGCCATACTTTGCACAAGATGTCGGGAATTGCTTACCTCCGGCTTACCAGATGTAACTAACGCCGCGTTAATGGTGCTCTGCAGCAGGGTTTGTTGCATCTTCTGCCAATCCACCCAGCAAGGGCGAGTTGGTCGGGCGGGCGGGTACACCAACGACGGTCGTTCCCGCGGCCACATCTTTGGTGACAACGGCACCCGCTCCCAACACTGCATGATCGCCGATGGTGACGCCCGGCAGGATGCGAGCTCCCATTCCGATATGCACGCCATTGCCGATCTTTACCGGCGCGTAATGCGTTGTCGCATCCTTGAGTGCGATTCCGCCCGACCGGTCGTACGTACGCGAGAATATGGAAACGTGGGCGGAAACGCCGCAGTGATCGCCGATCTCAACTCCGCCTGCGGCCGAAATGATCGAGTTGTGCGAGATGTGCGTGTGTGCGCCGATCTTGCACCAGCCGTGCGAACTGATGTTGATTTTTACCCCTGATCGCAGAGCACTGCCTGGTCCGAGGGTGATATGATGAGGAGAGTCAAGAAGCACGCCGCGACCGATGCCGCTACAACCGTAGTTGTTACGCAGTCCGATCAGGCGGCCACGCACCCGCTCCTCGGCACGCAATCCCTTGTCAGGGTGCAGTAGACCTGCAAAATACCCGGCAATCACCGATATCACTTCGATCAAGGTCAATGGCACAAGGTTGCGCAGGGTCCTCTCCAACCGGGAAGACCTTTTACCCAACGGCAGATTCCAACTCCACGCTTTTACATGTTGCGCGCATTGTGCAGGTGCAACATAGACCATTTCACGCCCGCCTATGAAGTAGAGTGGGGCAGTAGATAACAGACAGAAGGTTTTCCGATGCTTCAGACAATCCGGCGCTTCTTCAAGGGGAAATTCCTCGATCGCAAGCTTGAAGGGCTTTCCATGCAGGAGCGCTTCACCGATCATTTCAAGAGCGGCTGGTGGTTTGCCAATGGGGAAAGCGTTAGCGGTGCCGGATCGACGCTGGACGCTACCACGGAAATTCGTGCCGAATTGCCCGGCTTCCTGACAAAATATGAAGTCGACGTTTTCCTTGATGCACCCTGTGGGGACTGGAACTGGATGAAGGAAGTGGAGCTTCCTCAAGGCGTTCACTACATCGGAGCTGACATTGTTCCCGAACTTATCGAGGAGGTGCGGGCGAAATTCGCTTCGGACCGGATTGAGTTCCGGCACGTGGATATCACTTCGGACCCGCTGCCGAGTGCGAAAATGATGATGTGCCGCGATGCTCTTTTCCACCTCTCGAACGCCGATATCTGGCGTTTCGTCGATAACTTCCTCGCTTCCGATATCGAGTATCTGTTGACTACGAATATGCCGCAGGTGGAAGCAAACCGGGATATCGTGACCGGCAAGCACCGCCCGCTCAATCTGGGGGCCGCGCCGTTCAACTTCGGCCCGCCCACAGACAGTTTTGCCGATTTTCACGCCCCGCGCCGGGAAAAATACATGGCGCTCTGGACGCGTGCGCAATTGGCCGAATATCGCAAGAAGTCAGGGCATTAAGTCGCTCCGCCTACCTCCAGTCACAAACAGGAATTAGCGACATTACGCCATGGTCAGGCTGATCAGCAATTATTCGCGCCTTATCCTGACCTTTGCGTTCGGGATTATCACTGTGCGCCTGATGGCCGAAATAGGGTCTGATGCGGCGCTGATCTATCTGCTGCTGATTTCAAGCACTGGCATAGCGGCGATGTTCAAATTTGCGCTCCAGAATGCGCAGGTGCCTGCTTTGGGCCTAACCGTAGACGGGAAGTCTAGCCACGATTTCACGGAGGTTTTCTGGACAAGCTTCCTGTTCGGCTGCTTCGCCGCAATCTTGTCACTCGCGATGTTCAGCGTGTTCTGGCTTTTCTCGGACGAGCTAAATCTGGGGGCACTTTCCGCCCAAACAATTTCGATCGCCATACTCAGTACAGCGATCAAGGCTTTTGCGTCTTCCATCGGCATGGTGTTTCTCAACCTGCTAATGATCGAGCACCGGATGGTAACATATAATATTCTTCTGGTGCTTGAGCGCGGACTCGTTCTGCTTCCGGCGCTTTTTGTATTTTACTTGCCTGATGGCATCTCCATTGATGAAAAACTACAATACTTCTACCTTATAGCAGCAGGACTTACCGTCCTTCTGCAAATTGTAACATGGTGGCTATCTGGCCGAACGCGGACCGATTTTCGTCTTCGCCGGGTTCCAATGCGCAAGGAAACCTCACGCTGGATCGCCAAATTCATCGGTTGGAATGCTGCGGTAATCGTAGCCTCGACAATGTTCACCCGCTGGCCACCGCTGGTGGTCAATTACTCGATGGGCGAGAGGCTGACGCTGACGATCAGTATCGTGATGACGCTGATCGGATATCAACGGCAGATTTCCATGGGATTGGTGGTCGGTCTGGACGCGCAGTTTTCCCGCTTTTTCGGTAGCGGCGAACAGTCTGCCGAAGCAAGCGCGCGCGCGCTGATACTGCGCTCAACCTATTTGCTGACTGCGTTTTCCGCCTTCTCCGTACTCGTGATCAGCCTGTTCGTGGAGCCAATCCTGCAATTGTGGTTCGGCCAGTCGCTGGCGGATAGTGGCTGGCGCCTCGAAGATTCCGCACAGTTGTTTCGCATCATGTCGATCGGCATAGCTGCCAGCATCGTCACCGAAGGGTGGATGAAATTCCTTTCGGGTCGGGGCAAGGTTATTGCGTTTGCTCCGCACCTCCTGCTCGCAGGTGCGTTCAACATTGTTGCCGTCTGGGGGGCAGTGCATTTCACCGATGGGCAGCGGGCGCTGCAATGGATTGCCGTGGCGTTCTCGTTCAGCTTTCTCGCCGTGGATATTGGCTGGATTGCCCGAAACACGGCGCAGGAAATAGGCATCGGTCTCGGCCGCCTGTTCGCGATCATGGCGCTACCTATTGCGGTTGCGCTCCTGTCCGCGTTGCCCGGGTTGTTACTCAAAGGCGATCACTGGACGCTGGTTTCGGCTGGAATTACCCTGGCGGTCATAGGCGCTGCAGGTTTGATGACGCTGTTGGCGATGCCTCGGGTTGTGAAGGTGCTGGCGGGTGCAGCAACGGCTCAGCGCGGTACAGAAGGAGCGCAGCTGTGAAGATTGCGATACTCGGGCAGATCGCCGGGCCGATTGGCGGACAAAGTCGGCTGACCGAGGCCTTCCGCCAAGGTGCGAAGGCCGAGACGTATTTCTTCGAATTCTGGGGCCACAAGAAATGGTATGGCTTGCCGATGATGGCGATGCAGTTCGTGCGGGCGTGGCTGCTGGTCATGACCGGGCGTGTCGATGCCGCCTATATCGCTGCCTCGCGTTCCAACTCCGGCATGTTGCGGGACTTACTGCTGCTGTTCCCCTTCGTCCTGGGGGGAGTGCCCATTGTGGCCCATGTGCATGGCGCAGAATTCGACGAATTCTTCCTTGATAACCGCTCCTGGGGCCGCACCAAGGACTTCTACCTGCGCGTGGTGGACAGGTTCATCTTCGTGAACGAGGTATTTGTTCCCACAGTGCCGGGCCTTGCCGAACGAAGTACATTTGTGCGCAATCCCGTGCCCGCCTTCGTCACCGCCGCCTTGGCGCAGGACCGGCAGGCCGAGTTGGCGAAATCCAGTGGTGGGCGGCGCTGCTTCGGCTTTATTTCCACTTTCGCACGCGAAAAGGGTATCGAACACTTCCTCGCTGCGGCGGAGGCTTTCGGTGATCGCGCGGATTTCGTTGTCGCCGGCGGCCCATCCATCGAAGATGAGTCCTATGGCCAGGCGATCCTGGCGCAGATCGGGACAATGCCTCAGGTCGAGTATCTGGGGTATCTTTCCAACCCGATCGGCTTTTACGAGCGCTGCGATTTCATGATCTTTCCGACCAATTTCGCATCGGAAACCAGTTCCCTGGTGGTGATCGAGGCGCTGGCCACGCGAACCCATCCGATCGTGCGCCGTCATAACCGGCTGGTCGATATCTTCGGCCAGGCTCCGATCAGCTGGTTCGATAGTCGTGAAGAGCTGCTGGAACAGTGCCAAAGGATGCTGGCGATGCCCACCGAGGAATTCGACCGGGCTTGCGATGAGGCCGTGCCATGGGTGCTGAATTATTTTCCCAGCCAGGCACAGTGGACCGATCGCGTTCAGGCCGTGGTAGAGCGCGCCGTCGCTGGTCGTCCCGAGCACGGTTGAGCGTAGCAGCATGGCGACGATCCCCTACCGGACCGAACAACTTGCGGCGGTTGGCAAGGAGTTGATCCTTGTTGGGCCGGTTCCCACTCCCCGGTGGGATGTTGCATCCGAAGTGAGCCGGTCGATTGCCTTCAATCGTCCCCTCGCGCGCGATCTCGCAGTGTCGCAGGAAGACTTCCTTGCACGTCACGCGATGGTGGTAAATCCCATGCAGGCAAGACTTGGGGCAAGGTTTGTCCGGCCCCATGAGGCGATCTGTGACGGCGCGCAATGTCACTGGGTTCTTGACGGGCGCGCCATCTTTGCCGATGCCAATCACGTCGCAGAAGCGGAACTGTCGCGCTTCGCCCCTTACTTCACCGAGGCCCTGGCCGCTCCAACGGAAGCACAATAATGGAATCGCGAAAGCTTGATTACGTGGTCATCGGCGCCCAGAAATGCGCGACCTCGTGGTTGTACTACTGCCTGAAGGATCATCCGGGCATCTGTGTACCCGACAAGAAGTACGAAGCGGGATATATCGGCGGAGCCGTGCAGCGCGAGCGGGGCGAAGCATGGTTCTTTGATCGGTTCGACCCTGAACCGGGACAGACCACTGGCGACATCTCGGTCGAATATCTGTGGGATGAAGGTGCGCATCTCGCGCTTCGACCCTACGCCGAGGGGGCAAAGCTGGTGGTCAGCCTGCGCCATCCGGTGGACCGCACAGTTTCGGGCTATTTCTGGCTGCTACGCAAGGGCGATCTGCCCAACTTGCCGCTGGAGGAGGGGATCGCCGATATCCTCAATTCCCGGCCGGGCTTTCCCGATCCCATTGCCGAGCCGCTCGGGCAGGCAGTAGGGCGCAGCCTCTACGGGCCGCAGATTCAACGCTACATCGACACTTTCGGAGCCGAAAACATCAAGGTCGTTCTTTACGAGGATATCGCGGAGAACGGGCTGGCCGCAGTGCAGGAAATCTATCGCTACCTTGGCGTCGATGACAGCTTTGAACCGCCCAGTCTGAACGCTGCCCCCAAGAAGAACAGCTATAACCGGATCCTTCTCGCCATCGAGAATTCGACCAAGAGCAAAGTTGTGGCCAAGCTGTGCAACTGGGCGCACCAGGGACTGACGCTCATTGCTCCGCGAAAGGATATCCTGCCGCGCGAACACCGCCGCAAGCTGAACCAGTTGTTTGCACCTGCAGTGGATGAGACCATCCGTGTGCTGTCCCAATTGCCTGCCGACCAGCGCCCTTCGGAAGCCCGCCTCCGAAGTGCCTGGCAGCTGGATTGACCGAGGCAGGCCTGTGATCAGCAACCCGGTCATCATCCTTGGCGCGCCGCGTGCGGGTACCAGTGTCCTGGGCCGGTTGCTGGAAGCGCATCCCGCGCTTGTCCACGTCAAGGAACCACGCCTGGTATGGCGCTATGGGAACGATGGACTGTCGGACCTGCTGCCTGCCAGCGCCGCCCGACCGGAAGTCATGGCGCATATCCGCGATTACTTCGGCAAGACGGTGGCGGCGGCGAAAGGCGATCGGCTATTGGAGAAAACTCCCAGCAATTCCCTGCGGGTGCCCTTCATCGACAAGATATTTCCCGATGCCAGATATGTCCACATCACACGCAACGGCTTCGATGCGGCGATCTCCATCCATTGGTATTGGCGCAATTTCACCAAGGGGATCGGGCAGGGGCACAAGGGATCCAAGGATTCAATCCTGAAGCAGCGACTGAAGCAGATGAAGCCCCGCCAACTGCCCTATTATGCGCTAGAGTTCATTAGCCGGGTCATCCCCCGCAGTGGCGATAGCCCGCGGACATTGTGGGGGCCGCGCCTGCCGGGACTGCGGCAGATGGTGAATGAAATGGATCTGATCGAGGTGGCGGGGATGCAATGGCGCACCTGCGTGGAGCGGGCTCGCATCGATGCCCGGGCAATCGCACCCGATCGCTATCATGAAGTGCGGCTGGAGGATCTGAGCGAGCAGAAAATGATTGATGTCCTGGGCTTTCTAGGCCTCGATTATACCGCTGAAGTCCGGACTTATTTTGCCGAGGAGTTCAAGCCTGGGATGGCCGAATCCCGTCGGGACGCCCTGTCGGGGATGACCGAAGAGCAATTGCACAAGTTACGCCGCGTCATCGCGCCGACCATGGACTGGCTCGGCTACGAAGAACCGACCGCCTGAGGGAGTTGCCGCAAAGATGAATCCGCAGATCGCCAGAGCCATCAGGAATCCCGTCTGGGCTGCTGAAAAAGCATGGCTGTGGGGACGCAGCATTGCAGGCCTGCGTGCCAGCGACAAGGTGTTCGCCTTCTACCCCAAGACCGGCAGCACCTGGGTACGCATATTCTTTTACAACCTCCTGGCTGCCCGCGAGATGGGCAGGGCCGGTGATTTCAGCTTCGATGCGGTCGATGCATCGATGCCCGAATTCGCCAATCCGAGCTTCTTCAAGCCGTGGCCGTTCCGCTCAAGCGACCGCATCCTGAAAACCCACCGCCCTTACAATCGCGTCTGGGCAGGCCGCCCATCGGTCCTGTTTACCCGCGAACCGCGGGATACGATGGTGTCCTTCCTGCATTATGCGAACGCCAAGAAGGAATTCGGGTTTGCCGGAGATCTGAACGATCTGGTTCGCCATCCTGAATTCGGGCTCGACAGCTACATGCGCTTTTATACTTCGTGGAAGCCGCATGCCGGGCTGATCATTCGCTACGAAGACCTGCGGGCAGAGCCGTTGCAGGAGTTCACGCGGATCGTCGGCCACATCGGAATCGACGCCGATCTCGCAGAAATCACCTCTGCGCTGGAGGCGTCCACGCTCGAAAGAACGCGAAAGGCGCAGGAACAGAGTTCCGAACAGTTCCGGAGCAAGTTCAAGGACGGCTTCGTTTTTGCCCGGAAGGGCGCAAGCGGGGAAGGGCAGGAGGCCTTCGACGAGGAGCTCGAAGCCTATTATCTTGAACGCAGGGCAGCTTGGGGGTTCGACCTTTATGCCTGAGACGAGCAATCGCCGCGATTTGCCGGTGCCTGCCGGCGGGCGTGTCCTTGTGACAGGTGATGCCGGCTTCATCGGCAAATGGCTGTGCCGTCTGCTGGTGGCGGAGGGTTACGAAGTAACAGGGCTCGATCAGCGCGCGCCGCAGGGAGAAATCACCTGGCAGCACATCAACTGCGATCTCCTCGATCGCGAGGGGCTGGACCGGGCGTTTGCGCAGGTGCGCCCACAGGCTCTGCTGCACCTCGCAGCCCGCACCGATCTCGAAGGCAAGACACTCGAGGATTACGAGGCCAACCGTGGCGGCGTCCGCAATTTGTGCGAACTGGTAGCGGCAACGGATAGCGTGACGAGGGCGATCTACACGTCGTCACAACTCGTCTGCGGTGTTGGCCACGTACCCAAGAGCGACCACGAATATCTTCCGTCCACCGTCTATGGTGAAAGCAAGATCGCCACCGAGATGATCGTTCGGGAATGTGATGGCGGCGGAGTGACATGGTGCCTGACCCGCCCGACCACCGGCTGGGGCCCGGAAATGAGCCCACATTATACCAGTGTGCTGAGGTTGATCGACAAGGGCCTGTTCTTTCATTCCGGCCCTGGCGCCCTCAACAAGAGCTACTTCTACGTGGAGAATATCGCCTGGCAATATCTGCAATTATTGCGCGCAGATGCGGGTGCAATTCAGGGTAACGTATTCTACCTCGCCGATTATGAACCGTTCTCGCTGCGCGATTACATCAACGCCTGCGCCAAATCTCTCGGAAAGCGGCCACCTCCGACCTTTCCGCTCCCGCTTGTGCGCGGCCTGGCGCTGGCTGGCGATGTACTTCGACGCCTGGGGCTACCGGCTCCCTTCACCGGCTTCCGCCTGCGCAATATTCGAACCGAATATCAATTCGACATGGAGCTAACCCGCAGGGTATGCGGTCCACTGCCGATTTCCTTTGAGGAGGGGGTGCGCCGCACCATTCGATGGTATCGTCAGACGCAAAAAGGCCAGCTAGGATGATCGGGCTGTGACAATGTACGCTGCCACCATCTTCATCCTGGGTGTCCTGCCCACGCTGCTGTTATTCGTAGCATCACAGTATGAGGCGAAGGGGCCGGGGCCGGCCCCTTTGAAAGTGATGGCATGGACTTGGTTGCTCGGTTACACCTTGAAGTGCATTTACCTCGGGTTTGCGGTGGTTTACGATCTGCCTTTCCGACCCGACTGGGTGGCCTTTTACATCATCGACATCGGGCAGTTCGCTATCACCCTGGCGGTGGTCAGCCTGATTGCGGGCTACTTCCTTGCAAGTGCCTATTCGCCTTCGCGCGGGTCAATACGCCCGGTCGCGGCTCCGCGCATTGATTGGCGTTTTATCTATTGGGCCTTCTTCGCGTTAAGCTTGGGCCTCATCGCTATCTATTTTCAACAGATGGGCTTCATCGAGCAGATAAGATCCCTGAGATTCGTCGCAACAAAGTTCTTTGTTGATGAAGAAGGAGATAGGAGCGCGCTTGGTTTTCTAGCTATTGGCGGTGACTGGCTGGTTGTATTCTTTATATACTGGCTTGCCATGTCGAAGAAGCTTACGAAAGTCAATATTTATACGGTGGCTATTGGTTTTGTTTCTCTTACCATGTTTTTGTCAAGTCGCCGAAATACGATCTTGGCGATCATCATCGTAGCTCTCATTGTTCTTTCTTTTCGACACATGCAAAAGCTTTCTGCAGAAGCGAAGGCCATCAAGATTGCAGGACGCCTCGGCATTCTTGCGACAGTACTCATATTTGTTTCCTTCTCGAGCCAAATACGTGATGGTTCGAGGGCTGGTCAAGGAATTCAGGACCTTAGCGTCTTCGCTGCTATCGAAGCGTCCGCCACCCATGCGTTCGAAGGTGCCTATTTTATCGATCCCGCAAAAACGGCTGGGATCATTGATCGGCTGGATACGGATAGTGAGCTGTTTCTGGGATCCACCTACGCAACGTTTTTGTTGGCACCCATCCCCCGCGTGATGTGGGAAGACAAACCGAATATTCGTCTCGGCCCCTTTGTCGCACAAGACCTCTTTACGACAGGTGGGCTGACAGGCTTCCCGCCCGGTGGTATTGGCGAACTATACCTCAACTTCGGTTGGTTGGGGATCCCGTTCGGAATGGCATTGTTTGGCGCTTTTCTATCATTCGTCAGGAAACGACAGCTCGCATCCTCTGATCAACGGTTCGCAGGCGCTCGCTACGCTTTGTTGTGCATGGTTGCGATCTATTTCGTGACCGTGGAGTTCACCGCAGCGGTGGTGATATATCTGAAGTATGCTGTCGCTATCTTCATCGTGGAGAGATATTGGGCCTTCCAGCATGCCGCGGAGATGAAGAAGGCGATTCTGAAGTCGCCCGCAGCCCGGAAGGTTTCGCAGCTCCGTCCCCGCCCTTCGGTCGCCCGTTGATATTCATTCGCGCGCCAATTGGCAGGCCCGGTTATTCATCGGCTGGATACAATCTCACCAATGAGGGGATGGCAGCGATTCAGTTAGGTCAACCGCTGCCTGTAAAATTATCCGCGCAGGAATCGCAGTGGTTGTTTCGGCAATAGAATCCCTGTTTGCTTAGCCCTCGCCAAGGTGTCGAGACTCAAATATCAACCCGCTCGCGATGAAGATTGGCGAAATCTTCCGTCAACAGCGCAGCGATGCGATCGCCCACCGTTTCTGGCGGTTTGACGCTTTGCGGGTCTTCCCCTGGGTAGGCGCGCGCGCGCATGGCAGTGCGGGTTGCGCCGGGGTCGACGATTGCAACACGGATCTGCGAAATGCGCTCGACTTCGCGTGCATGCGCCTCGAGCAGGTTCTCGAATGCCGCCTTGCTGGCGCCATAGGCACCCCAGAATGGCCGCGGCTCGTTGCCAACCGAGCTGGTTAGTCCGATTATGCGCCCCGCCTCGGCGCGCTTCAGCAGCGGATCGAATCCGGCGATCAGTGCCTGCGTGGCGAGGACGTTCAGCGTCAGCGCTTGATTGAACTGCTTGGCATCGATCTGCGTAACGGGAGTCAGCGTAGGCAATTGCGCCGCGCTTATGACGAGGAAATCAAGTTTCTGCCAGCGCTCGGCGACGGCCTGCGCCAATCGCCCGATCGAATCGCTTTCGGTCAGGTCCATGGGAGCGATGGTAGCGCTTCCCCCGGCGCTGTGGATCGCATCCTCCACCGCTTCGAGGTCTTTCACCTTGCGTCCGGTAATGATGACGTGTGCGCCCTTGGCCGCCAGTGCGGCGGCGGTGGCCGCACCGATGCCGCGGCTCGCTCCGGTTACAAGCGCGATCTTGCCCGCGAAGGGCTTTTCGGCAGCAGCTTCGCTCATCTCAGGCAACCTTGTCCGTCAGTCTTTCGCTCACCGGTAGATCCAACTGCGCGTCGCGGTCCTGCCGTCCTTCGAGATCCGTCAGGCGTGTGGGGTATTCGCCGGTAAAACAGGCGTCGCAGTACTGCGGACTGGCCTTGTCGCGCCCGGCGTGGCCGACCGCGCGATACAGCCCGTCTATGCTGACGAAGGCGAGGCTGTCCGCCTTGATGAACTTGCACATCGCTTCAAGGTCCATCCGGCCCGCCAGCAGCTTCGAGCGTTCGGGCGTGTCCACACCGTAGTAGCAGCCGTGGCCGGTGGGCGGACTGGCGACACGAAAATGCACTTCCGCAGCGCCCGCATCGCGCATGATCTCGACAATCTTCATGCTCGTGGTGCCGCGCACGATCGAATCGTCGATCAGCACGATGCGCTTGCCTGCTACGATGGAGCGGTTGGCATTGTGCTTGCGCTTGACCCCCGCATGGCGGGCGCCATCGCTTGGCTGGATGAAGGTGCGGCCGACATAGTGTGAACGGATGATGCCGAGTTCGAACGGAATTCCGGACTGTTGCGAATAGCCGATGGCCGCGGGAACGCCGCTGTCCGGCACCGGCACCACCAGGTCTGCATCGCAAGGAGCCTCTTTGGCCAGTTCCTTGCCAATGTGTTTGCGGCTTTCATAAACCGAGCGCTTGTTGAAGATAGAATCGGGGCGACTGAAATAGACATGTTCGAATATGCACGGACGCTCAGCCACATTGCCGAAGGGGCGGTGACAGCGCATGGTGCCGTCAAAATCGACCTCGATGAATTCGCCCGGATCGACCTGGCGGATGAATTCTGCGCCCACCACGTCCAGCGCCACGGTTTCGCTGGCGAAAACTGTCGCATCGCCCAGCTTGCCCATCACCAGCGGGCGAATGCCGAGCGGATCGCGCACGGCTGCCATGCCGCGCGGAGTCATTACCACCAAAGCATAGGCACCTTCGACCAACCGCAGCGCGTCCACCAGCTTGTCCAGCATGGTGGGATAACGGCTGGTGGCGACGAGGTGAATGATGACTTCAGTGTCCGAAGTGGACTGGAAGATCGCCCCCTTCTGGACCAGTTCCTGCCGCAGCTTGCTGGCGTTGGAGATATTGCCGTTATGCGCCACGGCAAATCCGCCGCTGGCCAGATCAGCATATAGCGGCTGGACGTTGCGCAGTCCCGCGCCGCCAGTGGTTGAATAGCGCACGTGCCCAGCCGCCATATGCCCCGGCAGTTCGGCCAGCGATTCGGCGCTCGAAAAGTTCTCTGCCACGTGCCCGAGCGCCCGAATGGTGTAGAACTCCGCCCCGTCGAAACTGCTGATGCCGACAGCTTCCTGCCCACGATGCTGGAGTGCATGCAACCCCAATGCGGTAGTGGCGGAAGCCTCGTCTCCGCCAATGATTCCAAACACGCCACACTCTTCGTGCAGCTTGTCGTCACCGTCCGCGTTGAGGAAGGGGTGGGTAAGGTTCATGGATGTCCGCTATGCAGCCTGGCGCCAGTCCCCAATGGCGATGTTGCGGAATGATTACAAGGGGCAGGCATCGCCTTCTCGCGGTCGCAGGGCGATACCTTCACAAGCGGTCTTGTAATAGCTGGGAGACTGCATGCGAGTGTCCAAGCACCAGAATATGAAGGTAAAAACTCGCAATAAAGGATGCAGCGGCACACTGCGCGGGTTGCCTCAGCGAGGTTCCGGTGTATGAGCCATCCTCCTCCGCAGAATCGCTGCCATTGCCTTCAGCTTCGTTTCAGGTGAAGAAGAATTATGTCACCCAGTTTGCGACCTACGCGCTCGGGCGCCAAGTGGCCTGCGGGAAAGCTGCTTGAGGGTGTAGTAACAAAACTCGCTTCTCCGCGAGCGCGCTTCATAGCGCTGATGCTGTTCCTCGGTATCGTCGCCCTGACAGGAGGCGGATCTCGCTCCGACATTGATTCCCTCATCGTCTTGCGGCCGTTGGCAGTAATCCTTCTGACCTATGCACTGATCGTTTCGCGCCCGGGCGATTTGCGGGCAGTACGCGTTCCACTATTGTGGATCGCCTTGCTGATGCTTCTCGCTCTGGTCCAGCTTATCCCACTCCCATGGGATTTGTGGACGCAATTGCCACAGCGGGACCATATTGCGCAATTCACCCAGGTGATAGGCTACCCCGAAGGACCGCGACCGTTGTCGCTCGATCCAAACCGCACGTGGAATACATTTTTCGCGCTGGTCATTCCGCTTGCTGCGGTAGCGCTCGTCGGGATTCAGGAGCAATCGAAACGACAGGTCATAATTCCCGCGCTAATGGCGGTCGGTCTCCTCAGTGCGGTTCTGGGAGTCTTCCAGTCGATGGGCGGCGATGCCCTGCATCTTTACGCTATTACCAACAGCGGCCATCCCGTGGGCCTGTTTTCCAACCGTAATCACCAGTCGATCATGTTGCTTTGGCTTCTTCTGGCGATTTGCTGGCAGTGGCCTCTCTGGGCAAGAAAGCGCAAGTCTGCTGCCATGCTGGTTGCGGTCCCCCTGGTATCGATGGTGGCGCTGTTTCCGCTCCTCGTCCTGACAGGGTCACGCGCCGGCCTGATGCTTTCCGTGCCGGTGCTGCTGGCTTGTGTTTGGCTGACGATGCGCGGCATGAACCATGACGTGCTATCAGCTAACTGGAAAAGGAAGCAGCCGGTCAGCCGTCGGCCGTTGGCAAAGATACTGCTTCTGATCCTGGCGGCCGGTTTCGTGCTGGTCCCCGTTCTGATCCTCACCTTCCTTTCAGAGGATCAGCGACAGACTGCGCTGACCCGGCTTTTCATGACCAGTGACATCGAAGAACTGCGCTGGTTATACCTGCCTATTTTCTGGCAAATGGCACGAGATTTTTTCCCGTTCGGGTCCGGCCTGGGGTCGTTTGAAGTCGCTTTTCTAATCTATGAACCCGCTGAGATCATGCGACTGCGGTATCTTAACCAAGCTCATAATGACCCCATTCAGATACTCATCGAGGGTGGTGCGTTTGGTGCACTAATAGTTGTGTTCGGGCTGGTCTGGCTTGGACGGCGCTTGTTCGTGCATATGCGCTCCGCCAATGCTGCGAGGAGGGATATGGCCCTGTTCTTGCTGATGTCGTTCGGAATTTGGCTGCTCGCGAGCTTTGTTGACTATCCCTTGCGCACGCCTTTGGCAGCCACCCTCTTCGCTAGCTTGACCGCTATGCTGAGCTTGTTAAACGCCGACGATCAGTCCACAGAGCGTCAGTCGAAACCCGCTCTGAGAGAGCGAGCGTGACACATGGCCTGTGAGAACCACACGCTTTTCGTGCAAACGGGCCTGCATTCGTTTGATAAAAGTCGTACTCGGGAATTGCTACGTCATATGAGAATGATTTTTGCGATATCACTTTCGCTAGCAGTCGCCGCGTGTGGGCCGCCGGACGTCGGGATGGATCCCAGCATCACGCGGCCTACCGGCGATGTCTTGCCGGCGCCGAGCGGTTTGGGAATAAATGGCGAATACATCTATGTTCTCCGGCCATTCGATACTGTCTCGGTCGAGCTTGCCGGGATGCCCGACATGCAGCGAGAGATCCGGATCGATGGGCAAGGAATGCTTTCGTTTCCCTTGGCCGGATCAGTCTCCGCCTCTGGCCTAACCACGACCGCGCTTGCCCTAGTGATCGAGGACAGGTTACGCGATGGGTATGTCCGAGACCCGCGCGTTACAGTCAACATGGTGGAGCAGCAGAGTCATATCCTGACGGTTGACGGGCAGGTGAGGACCCCTGGCCTCTTTCCTGTAACGCGGGACATGACGTTGATGCAGGCCGTTGCGCTGGCAGGTGGCGATACGGACAATTCGCGTACTTCGGCAGTGATGATTTTCCGGGAAGTCCAAGGCGAACAGTATGTTGGCCTCTACAATCTGGACGCTATACGTTACGGGAATTATCCCGACCCGCGAATTTATCCGGGCGACAAGGTTGTGGTGAGTTCGGACGAGGCGAGGCAGCTGATTGGTAGTTTGCAAGGCGTCACCGGACTGATCACTACACCGCTAGTCTTGCTACTTCGCTAGTCTCGCTTCATCGTATTCAAGAGAAAAAAGGGATTTCCCGTTGAACCAGCTTGCGGATCCTTCGGGTATTGGTGCGCACTATCGCAGTTCGACTACGGACGATCGTGCTGAGGCGTTAGAAGCGTCCATCTTTCAGCGGCTGTGGTCGGCCCTGTGGCTCAACCGGCTTCTCGTGGGTGGGATTGTCATCACCTGCGTCGTGCTGAGTATCGTCATTTCCCTTTTGTCGACGCCTTTGTACTCGGCGTCCGCACGCGTTCAGATCAATCGGGTGGAAAGCAATGTCACTGACGTCGAGGGGGTCGAAGCGGAAGGCGACTCGCTCGATTATGATGAATTCTACACGACCCAATACGCCTTGCTGGAATCCGTTACACTAGCGGAACGAGTTGCCCGGTCGCTGGAGTTGGCCACCGACGAGGAGTTTCTTACTGCCTTCGAAATTCCTGCAGACAGCATGATAGTAAGAGGCGATTCCAGAACTGCGAACCAGGAGATCGGCAACATTCTGCTGGAGAACTTGGCGATAGATCCGGTGCGGGGATCCAGCCTGGTTGATGTAGGCTTCACAAGCCCGTCGCGGACGCTATCGGCGCGAATAGCGGATGCATGGGTCGATGAATTCATTGAATCGAGCATTGAGCGACGCTTTGCCGCATCGAACGATGCGCGGGAGTTTCTGGAAGAACAACTCGCCGAGTTGCGCGACCGGCTGGAACAGTCCGAGCGTGAGATAGTCGCTTACGTGACAGGCAACGAGATATTCCCCGTCGGTTCGGCCGCTGAAGGCGGGGGCGCGGGCGATACGCTTACGGGGAATGCACTTTCTGCCACGAGTGCAGCTTTGATTGAAGCGCGCTCGGCCAGAATTGCGGCTGAGAGTGCATTCCGCGAAAATGCCGGCGGTCCTGAAAATCCTTTACTGAATACGTTGCGGGCTCGGCGCGCGGAACTCACTTCGGAACGTGCAGAACTGCTGACCCGTTTTACGGATGGGTATCCGCCCGTTGTGGCGATCACCAATCAGATTGCGGAGATCGAGCGTGAAATCTCTGCCGCCGAGGGACTCTCGCGAGGCGACCTGCAAAGCGCCTATCGAGCGGCAGTGGAACGTGAGCAGGCTGTGCAGGCGCAAGTCGACTCTTTGAAGAATGTATATCTGGCGGAGCAGGGCGCGAGCATCGAGTACAACATTCTTCAGCGCGACGTTGATACGAACAGGGAACTCTACAACGGCCTGCTCCAGCGCTACAAAGAAATCGGAGTGGCGGGCGTCGAGACGAGTAATACGCAGTTGGTCGATTCCGCCAAGATTCCGCGCTTTCCTTCCAGCCCCAACTTACCCTTGAACATCGTGATCGGGTTCTTGTTCGGCAGTGGGCTTGCTGCTGGCGTAGTCTTTGTTCGCGAACAGATCGATCGTAGCCTGCGTGATCCCACCGATGTCAAAAAGGTTCTTGGCTTGCCGCTTCTCGGCGCAATCCCGCGCGTCGACGAAGATGGCTACCTGGAGCAGCTTTCCGATCCCAAGAGCGAAATTTCGGAAGCTTATCTTGCGACATCCACGTTGCTGGATTTGTCGACGGAACACGGTTTCCCGCGCAAGCTGGTTCTTTCGAGTGCCGTTCCAAACGAGGGCAAAACAAGTTCTTCCTATGCGCTCGCCAATTTGCTGGCTCGGCGGGGTAAGAAAACCATCCTCGTCGATTTCGACTTGCGCAGCCCCTCTGTGGGTACAATCGCGGGCTTGCCGAACGTAGGCGGTGTGAGCAATCTCTTGTCCGGCTCTGACGACATCGCGCGTTTTGTGAGGCAGGGCGATCGGGAGAATCTCTCCTTCCTCACCGCCGGACCCATTCCTCCCAATCCCGGCGAACTTATCGCCGGAGAGCGGGCAGGGCGCCTGCTCGACATGCTTGCCGAGCAATACGATCACATCGTCATCGATTCGCCGCCCGTTCTCGGTATGGCAGACGCTTTGGTCCTTTCGCTACTGGCGGATGGCATGGTCTTCGTTATCGAGGCCAACAATGTTCGCCTTCGCCAGCTTTCGAACGCGTTACAGCGCCTACGGGATGTCGATGCCGCAATTTTCGGTGCCATCGTCACCAAGCTCGATCAGCGCAATTCTGACTTCGGCTACGGCTACGGATACGGATACGGATACGGCTACGGGCAAAATTCAGAAAGCGAGAAGGAGTGAGGTTACCTCACGCCGAGCGATTGAGAATGCGATCAATCAGGACATTGTTGCTGGGATTATCCGGACTGGTCGTAGCGGCTGCTGCCTTGGTACATTCGGCTTCCGAAGCGATGCCGCTGGGTGCGGGGCTTGTCCTTCGCACGGATACTGCGCTAAGTGCCACGGCCAATGTGGAGGCTGCCAACCTCTTGTTCCGCGCGGAGCTGGTGGAGGGAGCGGCCAACGGACAAACCGTGCCACAATCGGCGTCGACAGGAGCGCTTGCCGCCGCTCGCATCGCCTTTGCTGTTGACCCGCTGGATTCAGAAGTTCTGCGCATCCTTGCGATCGGTGCGACGGTGGATCGTGCCTCTCGATCCGAGGCTATGTCCCTTGTCTGGGCACTAACAAAGCGCGACGAACTTGTTTCGTTGTGGCTGGCGGAGAATGCGGGTTCGCAAGGTGATCTAGACACGATGGTATCGCGTTTCGACGCAGTTATGCGGACCAATGAACGCGTGCGCGAGCAGGCGATGCCAACCCTGCTGAACGTCCTGACGATTGATGAGGGTATCGACGAAATTGGAAGGCTGATATCACGACAGCCAAATTGGGAGCCCGAATTCTGGCACGCCTTCGTGCGAAACCCGGTCTCTCTTTCAAGAGCAGCCTCGTTTTTTGAACGCAACGATATCGGACTGGATCGCCTGGGACAGGAGAACCGCCGTCGCCTTTACGCCAACCTTCTCGCCGCTAACGAGTATGCAGTCCTATTTTCGGTAGCTGCAAAGGATGAAACCCTTGGTAGTCCGGGATCAATGGCGGATGGGACGTTCGACGCTGCCCGAAATGGGCACCCGCTCGATTGGACGACCTTCGCTGAAGGCCGCTTTTCGGCGAGCATTTCCGCAGAAAACGAATTGGTGATCAATTCCGAGCCTGGCGGTTTCGGCCTTGCGGCGCAACGGATTGTTCCAAACACAGGCCCTGCACAGATTGGGCTTGCTCTTGCCCAACCCGTTCCGGATGGGGCCCAGGTTGTTCTCGAGGCAGTTTGCGCCGGGCAGAGGAATTCGTCCCCGCTGGCGCGCGTAACGCTGGACGCGGGGGGCACCGACGGAGTGGCAGCGATTGAGCGGGCCGATTGCTCGTACATCGAACTCAGACTGTCATTCACCGCCCCGGCCGGCAGGCGCCCTACAGACTTGCGGGTAAGGCAGATACAGCTGAGTTGACTGCTGCACTGGTGTCCTACCGTGGACTACTCGTACCGCGAGATGAACTCGCCGCGATTGTCCTAACCTACTCCAGATCTGCCGGAGATTCCCATTTCTATCCTCCAGGCGTTGTCTTACGCAGGGAGTTGGGCTGATCGCACTGGCAAGGAAGAGATCGAAAAATATAAGGAATTCAATTGCAAATGTGTGCCAGTCAGGGTGTTCTTCTTCACCGAAGAGTCCTGCGTGCACCATAACCGCAGCCCAGTAAGAAGCCGCCAATTCCAATTGAGCTATTGAATTAATTGGTCGGGGAAAGAGGATTCGAACCTCCGGCCCCTGCCTCCCGAAGACAGTGCTCTACCAGGCTGAGCTATTCCCCGACCGATGCTTTGCAAGGGCGAACCCCTGCGAGGCAGAAGCGGGCCTATAGGGAGCGCTGGCCATGCTGGCAAGCCTGACTTGGGCTAATCCTGAAAGTGCCTGTTTTCGCCCCTGACGACCATTGCTTGCACTGGCGGGCGCTGCCATCAGATGTCCAGATTAGGGCGGAGAACGGGTTGCAATGCGGGTTTTGGTGACAGGGGCGGCGGGGTTCATCGGCGCAGCGCTGAGCGAGCATTTGCTGGCGCGCGGCGACGCGGTGATCGGGATCGACAATTGCAACGATTACTACGATCCGGCGCTGAAGGCGGCGAGGATTGAGCGGGTGCAGTCGGCGGGGGGTGACTTTGCTTTTTACGAGATCGATTTTGCCGACATAGGTGCGCTCACTGCTGCGCTGAACGGCCAAAACTTCGACTCGATTGTCCATCTCGGCGCGCAGGCGGGGGTTCGTTATTCGCTGGAGAATCCGGCGGCCTACGTGCAGTCGAACCTCGTCGGCCATGCCAATATGCTTGAAGTCGCCCGCCAGCGAGGCGTGGCGCACATGGTCTATGCGAGTTCCAGCTCGGTCTATGGCGGCAACGACAAGCTGCCCTTCAGTGTGGATGACCGCGCGGATCATCCTGTCAGTCTCTATGCCGCTACCAAGCGCGCCGACGAGATGCTGAGCGAGAGCTACGCGCACCTGTTCCGCATCCCGCTCACCGGGCTGCGGTTTTTCACCGTCTATGGTCCGTGGGGTCGGCCCGACATGGCGATGTGGATCTTCACCCAGAAGATCCTCGCCGGGCAGCCGATCCCGGTGTTCAACAAGGGCGAGATGTGGCGCGACTTTACCTACATCGACGATATCATCGCAGGGGTGGTCGCGGCGCTGGATCATCCGCCCGCCGATGATGGCAATGTGAAGGCGGGCGGCTCCTCCAAGCCGCACGCGCTCTACAACATCGGCAATCACCGCTCGGAAAAGCTGATGCGGGTTATCGAATTGCTGGGGGATGCCTGCGGGCGCGAAGTCGCGATCGACTGGCAGCCGATGCAAGCGGGCGATGTCACCCGCACCTATGCCGATATCGACGCGATCCAGCGGGATCTTGGCTACGCGCCGACGACGAGCATCGATGTGGGGGTGCCGCGCTTTGTTGAGTGGTATCGCGGGTATCATTCCTGACTCGTCATTGCGAGGAGCCCGGAGGGCGACGCGGCAATCCATCTCCTGACGTTGCGACAGAGGGAGATGGCGGGTGATGGATTGCTTCGCCTTCGGCTCGCAATGACGAGGGATGGGTGCTAGCTGAGTTGCATGAGTGACACATCCCGCCACCCCGAATGGCAATACCTTGATCTGATGCGCCACATCTGGGAGCATGGCGACGAGCGGATGGACCGCACCGGCGTGGGTACGCGCTCGGTATTCGGCACCATGCTGCGGTTCGATCTCGCCGATGATCGCGTGCCATTGCTTACCACCAAGCGGGTTTTCTGGAAGGCAGCGGCAAAGGAAATGCTGTGGTTCCTCACCGGCAGCACCAATATCCGCCCGCTGCTGCAAGCGGGGGTGACGATCTGGAGCGACTGGCCGCTGAAGAAATACCGGCAGGCGAGCGGCGAGGACATCGAACAGTCCGATTTCGAAGCACGGATTGTTGCGGATGAAGCTTTCGCCGCCAACTGGGGCGATCTTGGTCCAGTCTATGGGAAGCAGTGGGTGGACTGGCCGACCTACCGCTATGGCCCGGATGGCAAGTACGAGGCTGGCCCCGGCATCAACCAAGTCGCGCAGGTAGTGGACAGCCTCAAGACCAATCCCGGCAGCCGGCGCCACATCATCGAGGGCTGGAACGTCGCCGAGCTTGACCGGATGGCGCTGCCGCCTTGCCACAAGACCTACCAGTTCCATGTTGCCGGGGAAGCGGAGGGCGCGCGGCTCAATTGCCTGCTCTACCAACGCAGCTGTGACGTGGCTCTCGGGCTACCGTTCAACCTGTTCGGAGCGGCGCTGCTGACGCGGATGATGGCGGCGCAGACGGGCCTGCTCCCTGGCGAACTGGTGTGGAGCGGGGGCGATACCCATCTCTATCTCAACCACTCCGAACTGGTCGAAGAGCAATTGCAGCGC
Organism: Erythrobacter sp.; assembly: GCA_019739335.1. Lineage (NCBI taxonomy): Bacteria > Pseudomonadati > Pseudomonadota > Alphaproteobacteria > Sphingomonadales > Erythrobacteraceae > Erythrobacter > Erythrobacter sp. The sequence goes on along the minus strand of CP073261.1, from coordinate 3,047,340 downwards.
GAACCAGAAGGTGCGCCCAAACTGGCCATCATGCGCGTGCCGCCAAGCATTTTCGACTTTCGCTTCGAGGATTTTACGGTGCATGATTATGAACCGCAGGGCGTGCTTCGCGCACCAGTGGCGGTCTGACAGGAGAGAGACTGGGCACCGGATTGACGGTTTCGTGAGAAACTAATATAATTCCGGAGGCGTAAAACATTGTTCCACGCCGAAACGATCATCGGGAGAGCGCGCATGGCATCGGCAAACGACGCGAAAGGGCACAACCGCCCGCCGCTGCGGCTGCATGTGCCCGAGCCGTTCTACCGCCCGGGCGATGCGGTCGATTTCAGCCATGTGACCATTCCCCCCGCCGGTGCGCAGCCGCGCCCGGACGAAGCCTGCCCCGCGCGCGATACCTATCCGCTGTGCGATGACCTGATCCGGGTGCTGGGCGAAGACAATCAGGCGCACGGCCCGTGGGACCCGCGACTCGCTCCGGAAACCTTGCGTCAGATGCTGCGCGAAATGGCCCTGGTGCGCGCCTTCGACAACCGGATGTACCGCGCCCAGCGGCAGGGCAAGACCAGCTTCTACATGAAATGCACCGGCGAAGAGGCGACCAGCGTCTGCGCCACCCACGCGCTCGATGCGGACGACATGATCTTCCCGTCCTACCGCCAGCAGGGCTGCCTGATCGCGCGCGGATACCGGCTGACCGAGATGATCAACCAGATCTACTCGAACCGGGCGGACAAGCTGAAGGGCCGCCAGCTGCCGATCATGTATTGCTCCAAGCGGCTCAACTTCTTCTCGATCAGCGGCAATCTCGCCACCCAGCTGCCGCAGGCGACCGGCTTCGCGATGGCGAGCGCGAGCAAGGGCGATTCGCGCATCGCCGCGACCTGGGTGGGCGAGGGAAGCACGGCGGAAGGCGATTTCCATTCCGCGCTCACTTTCGCCACGGTGTACAATGCGCCGGTCATCTTCAACGTCATCAACAACCAGTGGGCGATTTCCAGCTTCTCCGGATTCGCCGGGGCCGAGCGGGCCAATTTCGCCGCCCGCGCCATCGGCTATGGCGTGGCTGGGCTGCGGGTGGATGGCAACGACCCGCTGGCGGTCTATGCGGCGGAGCGCTGGGCAGCGGACCGGGCGCGTTCCAACGGCGGGCCGACGCTGATCGAGCATTTCACCTACCGCGCCGAGGGGCATTCCACTTCGGACGATCCCTCCGCCTATCGCAGCGCCGATGAAGGCAGCGAATGGCCGCTGGGCGATCCGGTCAACCGGCTGAAAAACCACCTGATTGCGATCGGCGAATGGTCCGAAGCGCAGCAGGATGCGCAGGATGCCGAACTCGATACCATGGTGAAGGAAGCGCAGAAGGAAGCCGAGAAGAACGGCATCCTCGGCCACGGCTTGCACCATCCTTTCGCCACCATGTTCGAGGACGTGTTCGAGGAATTGCCCTGGCACCTCAAGGAACAGAGCGAACAGGCGATCCGCGAGCGGCAAATCAAGTGGCCGGAGGACCCGGCGGAATGAGCGACGTGATCACCCAAACGCAGACCGAAGCGGCCGGCGAGACCCGGCACATGAACATGATCGAGGCGATCAATTCCGCACTCGACGTGATGCTCACGCGCGATCCCGACGTGATCCTGCTGGGGGAGGATATCGGCTATTTCGGCGGCGTGTTCCGCTGCACGGCGGGCCTTCAGGAAAAGCACGGCAAGACCCGCGTGTTCGATACGCCGATTTCCGAATGCGGCATCATCGGCGTGGCGGTGGGGATGGGGGCCTATGGCCTGCGCCCGGTGCCCGAAATCCAGTTCGCCGATTATATCTATCCGGGGCTGGACCAGTTGATCAGCGAAGCGGCGCGGCTGCGCTATCGCTCGGCGGCGGAATTCATTGCCCCGATGACAGTGCGCAGCCCGTTCGGCGGCGGCATTTTCGGCGGGCAGACCCATTCGCAAAGCCCGGAAGCGATTTTCACCCACGTTTCGGGACTGAAGACGGTGGTCCCCGCCACCCCTTACGATGCGAAGGGGCTGCTGATTTCCTGCATCGAGGACAATGACCCGGTCATCTTCTTCGAGCCCAAGCGCATCTACAACGGCCCGTTCGACGGCTATTACGACAAGCCCGCCAAGAGCTGGAAGGGCCGCGACGATGCGCAGGTGCCTGACGGCTATTACAAGATCCCGCTGGGCAAGGCGCGGATGGTGACCGACGGCGATGCGCTGACGATCCTCGCTTATGGCACGATGGTGCACGTGGCGCAGGCGGTGTGCGAGGCGAAGGGCGTCGATGCGCAGATCCTCGACCTGCGCACGCTGGTGCCGCTCGATATCGAAGCCATCGAAGCCTCGGTCAGGCACACCGGCCGCTGCCTGATCGTGCACGAGGCGACCCGCACTTCGGGCTTCGGCGCGGAACTCTCCGCGCTGGTGACCGAACGCTGCTTCTACCACCTCGAAGCTCCGGTCGAACGGGTGACCGGCTTCGACACTCCCTATCCGCACAGCCTCGAATGGGCCTATTTCCCCGGCCCCGTCCGCATCGGCGAGGCTATCGACAAGATTTTGCAGGACTGACGACCATGGCGCGATACACCCACCCCATGCCCGACATCGGTGAAGGCATCACCGAAGCCGAAATCGTGACCTGGAACAAGAAGGTCGGCGACCGGGTCCACGAGGACGAGGAAGTCGTCGACATGATCACTGACAAGGCCACCGTTCCGCTCGAAAGCCCGGTGACCGGCATCATCGTCGAGATTGCGGGCGAGGCGGGCGATATGGTTGCCATCGGCAGCCCGCTGTTCGTCGTCGAAGTTGAGGGCGATGTGCCCGATGACGTGGCGGAGGAAGTGTCTGCGCCGACGGCTGCGGTGGTTGAGGAGCGGATTGAAGCTGAGAACCCCGATGCGGGTGATGTTGACCGGGTTTTGCAGGTGGATAGGGAAGCTCAAGGCGCTTCGACAAGCTCAGCACGAGCGGAACCTGTGCCGGAACCAACCCCCGCTCCGCCTGAGCCTGTCGGAAGCGAAGCTGGGCCGGAGGCCCAACGCCAGCCACAACACCAGCCCAAAGTCCTCGCCAGCCCCGCCGTTCGCGCCCGCGCCAAGGACCTCGGCATCGACCTCGCGCAGGTCAAACCGCAGGAAGACGGCCGCCTCCGCCATGCCGATCTCGACGCCTTCATATCCTATTCCGGCGGCTACGCTGGCGCAGGCAAGGCGCGGGCGGACGAGACGATCAAGGTCATCGGCCTGCGCAAGCGCATTGCCGAGAACATGGCCGCAGCCAAGCGCAACATCCCGCATTTCACCTATGTCGAGGAATGCGACGTCACCGCGCTGGAGGAAACCCGCGCGCAGTTGAACGAGGGCAGGGGTGATCGACCGAAGCTCACCATGTTGCCGCTGCTGATCGCCGCAATCTGCAAGGCTATCCCTGATTTTCCGATGATCAACGCCCGCTTCGATGACGAAGCGCGCGTCGTAACCCGCCACGGCGCAGTACATCTGGGCATGGCGACGATGACCGATGGCGGCCTGATGGTGCCGGTGATCCGCGAGGCGCAGAGCCGCAACCTGTGGCAACTCGCCAGCGAGATCGGGCGACTGGCGCAGGCGGCGCGCGACGGCAGTGCCAGGTCGGACGAGCTTTCCGGCTCCACGCTCACCATCACCTCGCTCGGGCCGCTGGGCGGGATTGCCACCACGCCTGTGATCAACCGCCCCGAAGTCGCCATCATTGGCCCCAACCGGATTGTCGAGCGGCCGATGTTCGTGCGCGGGGCGGGCGGGGTCGAGCGGATCGAAAAGCGCAAGTTGATGAACATTTCGATCAGCTGCGATCACCGGGTTGTGGACGGCTATGACGCGGCGGCTTTCGTGCAGGAAGTGAAGAAGTTGCTGGAAGCTCCGGCGCGGATTCTGGCGGGCTGATCGGGACAAGAAAAACAAGGTTCAAAAAGCCGCGTGCAGTGTGTTGACAGCCTTCCGGCCCTCCACTAGATGCGCGGCTCCCAAGAGGCGCTAGCCGCTCAAATGCGCGGGTGTAGCTCAGTTGGTTAGAGTATCGGCCTGTCACGCCGAGGGTCGCGGGTTCAAGTCCCGTCACTCGCGCCACTTGGGAATTTTTCTTGTTTGCTCCGGGCTTGCCATGCCCCGTTCGATTGCGCACAGCCTCGCGCGTGAGTGATGCTTTCACCTTCCATTACGGCCCGCGCGTCGTTTGCGGCGTGGGTAGCAGCGGCGACCTGCAGCGGCTGTTGCCCGCCGGGTCCGTGCTGTTCGTCACTGATGCGAATCTGCGCAGGCTGGGGCTGTGCGATGCAGCGCTTGCAGGGCTGGCGGCGCGCGACGTGGCCCTCTTTGACGATGTGCAGGAGGACCCCTCCGAAGCCTCCGCGCTGGCGGCAGTGGCGCTCGGCCAGAAAATCGGCGCGACCTGTGTGGTCGGCTTTGGCGGCGGCAGTCCGATGGATGTTGCCAAGGCGGCGGCCTACCTGCTCGGCTCCGGCGAAGAGATCGATGCCATCTACGGCGTGGACAAGGCGCTGGGGCAGGGGCTGCCGCTGGTGCTGGTCCCCACCACCGCCGGGACCGGTTCTGAAGCCACACCGATTTCGATCCTCACCGTGGGCGAGACGAGCAAGAAGGGCATTGTCGCGCCAGCGCTCTACGCCGACTGGGCGGTGCTCGACGCCGCGCTCACCACCGGCCTGCCGCGCCATGTCACCGCCGCCACCGGGATCGACGCGATGGTCCACGCGATCGAGGCCTTTACGACCAGGCGGCTCAAGAACCCGATTTCGGACGCGCTGGCCAAGGAGGCGCTGCGCCTGCTCGCCGCCAATGTGGCCGCCGCCTGTGACGAGCCGGGCAATCTGGCGGCGCGCGAGGCGATGCTGCGCGGGTCCTATCTCGCCGGAGTCGCCTTCGCCAACGCGCCGTGTGCCGGCGTGCATGCGCTGGCCTATCCGCTGGGCGGGCATTTCCACGTGCCGCACGGGCTTTCCAACGCGCTGATGCTGCCGCATGTGTTGGCGCACAACATGCCAGTCGCGCAGGAAATGTATGTCGAACTGGCCGCCGAAATCGCGCCGGGGCTGGACCTGATAGATGCAATGCAAGCGATCATCGCCCGCACCGGCCTCTCCCCGCGCCTCTCCGATGTCGGCATCGCGCACGAACATCTCGATCTGCTGGCGGACGAGGCGATGCTGCAGGAACGACTGCTGGTGAACAACCCGCTGCCGATCACCCGTGCCGATGCCCGCCGGATGTACGAGGCCGCGCTTTGACCCGCGAGCCTCCACGCCCCCGCAGCATGTACCGCGCCTGGCACACGATCCCCACCCGCTGGGCGGACAACGATGTCTACGGTCACGTCAACAACGTGGTCTATTATTCGTGGTTCGATACGGCAGTGAACGGCGAACTGGTTTCGCGCGGGCTGCTCGATATCGAGCATGGAGCGATGATCGGTCTCGTGGTGGAAACACAGTGCCGCTATTATGCTCCACTGGCCTTTCCGCAGGTGGTGGAAGCGGGGGTGAGAGTGGTGAGGCTTGGCACTTCAAGCGTGCGCTACGAAGTCGGGATTTTCGCGCAAGGCTGCGAAGAACCAGCCGCCGAGGGGTATTTCGTCCACGTCTATGTCGATCGCACGACCCGCCGCCCCGTGGCCCTGCCGGAGGATTGGCGCAAGGTGCTGGGCGACCTCGGCTAGCCCCAGCGCCCGGTTTCCATCCAGATCAGGAACCGCCGAAGCGGCAGCAGCCACACCAGTCCCAGCGTGATATAGACCAGCGCCTGCACCAAGCCCGGCCAGCCTCCGATCACATCGGGGGCGTAGCGCGCGATCACCACCGCATAGATGATCAGCCCAGCTAGCAGCCCAAGCACGCCGACCGGAATGCGCCAGGTGGGTTCGGTTCTCATGCGAAAGGTCCGTAAATGCGGGTGGGAGTGATGACTGCTGTCAGGGGCATATCGTGCGCTTCGACCGGCAAGTCGTCGACCATCTGCATATCCCACGCAAGGCCGATAGCGATGGTCGAGGGATGCGCCGCCAGCCAGCGGTCGTAATAGCCGCCGCCTTGGCCGATCCGCTCGCCGCGCTCGGTAAAGCCGACCAGCGGCATGAACAGCACTTCGGGGACCACAAGCGGGGCATCGGCGGCAGGCTGCATCAGCCCCATTACGCCGGGGATCAGATCACCTTCGCCATAGGGATCCGTGTGCAGGTGAAACGCCATCGGCTGATCGAGGGTAGTGACGCGGGGCAGGGCGATGCGGTGCCCGGCTTCCATAAAGAACCGCGCATAGCTGCTGGCAGGAGCCTCGCCCGGATCGGCGCGGTAGAAGCCGATGGTCGCTCCCTCCGGCACCAGTTCCAGCACCGGCGCGGGTGGGCGGCGGAACACCAGCGCGCTCACTTCGGGAGGCAGAGCTGCGGCATATTCGCGCCGCGCCTTGCGCAGGGCGTTGCGGATCGCGGCTTTCTGTTCGGAAATATCGGTCACGCTGGCGCTCTAGCCGGATATGGTGAGTGGCGGAACCACCATGGGTCGTTTTCCGGGAAATCCTCTGACGCCTAACGTCAGGTGGGCGCCGTATATCCAGAACCGCCAGGACGAACCCGTGGCCCCGGTAGGGACAGCTCCCTAGGATTGCTTATAGCCTCAGGGATTTTCGTGCAGCTCGTGCCGGGCAGCCCCGCCAATTTCTATCTAGGCGTTCTCAAGCTGCATTGCGAGACCTTCCAGACGGTCCGCCAGCGATTCAAGCCGAACTGCGACCTTTTCGTCCGGTCCCGACGGTGCGGGAGCGGCCTTGCCCTTCGCTTCATGCAATTCGTCCGCCAGCAGCAGCGCGGCGTAGAGCAGGATGCGTTCGGGCGACTGGCCCGTCAGATTGTCGAGCTGCGCCAGCTTCGTATCGATCGATGCGCCCAGCATCTCGATATGCGCTTCCTCGCCCTCGGCACAGGCGATGGTATATTTGCGTGCGGCGATTTCCAGCGTGACGTTGCTCATCGTTCGAGCGTCCCCAGCAACAGGTCGAGCTGTTGTAGCGCTTCGCCCGCCTCGCGCTGGAGCGCCGCATAACGGGCTTCGAGCTCGGGATCGCTGCCGGGGCCGCCGGCCGCCAATGAACTTAAGGCAGCCGCGCGCGGAGAGGCCGCAGCGGCCTCGATCCGGCCAGCCGCCGCGTCGATCCGGGCCAGTGCCTGCGCGACCCGGTTGGCGATAGGGTTACCCTCCATGAGCGGTGAATTAGCCAGCTTTCGCGCTTTCGCAAAGCGTTGTCGCCGAAAGTTGTGAATAATCCTCGGCTGCGGGGTTCCTGTGCGTCGTGCGCGGGCGGGCGTGTCGCTTGACCTTGCGGGCGGCCATCACCACACAGCCCCCAACCGAATCGCCGCCGGAAAGCGGCGACCGCCTGGAGCAATTGATGAGCGAAGCCGACCCCCGTTTCACCCAGATGGCCAATGCCATCCGTGCGCTGTCGATGGACGCGGTGCAGGCGGCCAATATCGGCCATCCCGGAATGCCGATGGGCATGGCCGATGTGGCCGCGGTGCTGTGGTCGGATTATCTCAAGTTCGATCCCGCCGCGCCGAACTGGCCGGATCGGGACCGGTTTGTGCTTTCCGCCGGGCACGGCTCGATGCTGATCTACGCGCTGCTCCACCTGACGGGCTTTGCCATCCCGACGATGGATGACATCCGCAATTTCCGCCAGCTCGGCAGCCCCTGCGCCGGGCATCCGGAAAATTTCCTGATCGACGGGGTCGAGGCGACTACCGGGCCGCTGGGGCAGGGGCTGGCAATGGCGGTGGGCATGGCGATTGCCGAGCGGCACCTGAATGCCGGCTTCGGTGACGATCTGGTCGATCACCGCACCTGGGTGATCGCCGGTGACGGCTGCCTGATGGAAGGCGTCAACCATGAGGCCATCGGCCTGGCAGGCCACCTGAAGCTGGGTCGCCTGATCGTGCTGTGGGACGACAACCAGATCACCATCGACGGGGCAGTCTCGCTGTCCTCCTCGGAAGACATTCCCGCCCGCTACCGCGCCACGGGCTGGCACACAGTGGAGTGCGACGGGCACGATCCCGCCGACATCCGCCGCGCGCTGGACGAAGCGCTGGCCGATCCGCGCCCCTCGCTGGTCGCGTGCAAGACCATCATCGGCAAGGGCGCACCCAACAAGCAGGGCACCCACAAGGTCCACGGCTCGCCTCTGGGCGCCGACGAAGTGGCCGCAGCGCGTGAGTACCTGAACTGGCCGCACGCGCCGTTTGAGCTGCCTGCTGAAGTGCTGGCTGACTGGCGCGCGTTAGGCGCCAAGGGTGCTGCCGCTCACGCGGCATGGCACGATCGACTGATGGCAAGCGGGCAGCGCGGCGACTTTGAAAGCCGGATGATGCCGGTTGCCGACCTCGCGGCTCCGGCGCTCGAAGCGCATGTGGCCGCGCTCGCCGCCGAGAAGCCTGCCATCGCCAGCCGGGTCGCATCGCAGAGGGCGCTTGTCGCACTCACCGCCGCAATCCCGCAGATGATCGGCGGTTCGGCCGACCTTACCGGATCGAATAACACCGACACGCCCAGCACCCTGCCGTTCACGGCGGAGGATTACAGCGGCCGCTACATCTATTACGGCATCCGCGAATTCGGCATGGCCGCCGCGATGAACGGCATGGCGCTGCACGGCGGGGTGGTTCCTTATGGCGGCACATTCCTGATTTTCAGCGACTATGCCCGCAACGCGGTGCGCTTGTCGGCCTTGCAGCAGGTCGGCGTAGTCTACGTGTTCACGCACGACTCGATCGGCCTTGGCGAAGACGGGCCGACCCACCAGCCCATCGAACAGGTGATGAGCCTGCGGCTAATTCCCAATCTCAACGTGTTCCGCCCGGCTGACGCGATCGAAACCGCAGAATGCTGGGCGCTGGCTTTGCAAACGCCCAAAACGCCCTCGGTGCTGGCACTCTCGCGCCAGAACCTGCCTGCGGTGCGCGGCGAGGGGGACGAGAACTGGAGCGCGGCGGGCAATCGCAGCGCGAAAGGTGCCTATCTGCTCCGCCCCGCCGCCGCCGCGCGCAAGGTGGTGCTGGTGGCGACTGGGTCGGAAGTCTCCGTGGCACTCGCCACCGCCGATGCCTTGGAAGCGCAGGGAATCGGGGCCGATGTCGTCTCGATGCCGTGCATGGAACTGTTCGACGCGCAAAGCGCTGCCTACCGCGCGGAAGTGTTTCCCGCCGATGCTTTGGTGGTCTCCATTGAAGCCGGTGTTACGCTCGGCTGGCAGAAATACACCGGATTGAACGGACTGAATATCGGGCTCGACCGCTTTGGCGCATCCGCCCCCGCGGGAGTTCTATTCAAGCATTTCGGCTTTACTGCGGACGCCATCGTTCCGCAGATCATCAACAAATTGAACGGCTAAGCAGGAGTTATTGCCATGACGACCAAGGTATCGATCAACGGCTTCGGGCGCATCGGACGGCTCGTGGCGCGCGCCCTGCTGGAGCGGCAGGACCATGATTTCGAACTCGTCGCGATCAACGATCTCGCCGATACCAAGTCCAATGCCTTGCTATTCGGTTTCGACAGCACGCATGGCCGATTCCCCGGCACGGTGGAAGTCGACGGCAGCAACCTGGTGGTCAACGGCAAGACCATCGCCGTCACCAGCGAGCGTGAGCCTGGCAAGCTGCCGCACGGCGACATGGGTGTGGACATCGTGCTCGAATGCACGGGCTTCTTCCAGAGCCATGACGCCGCCAAGCCGCACCTCGATGCAGGTGCCAAGCGCGTGCTGATCTCCGCCCCCGCAAGCGGCGTTTCGGCGACGATCGTCTACGGCGTGAACCATGACGTGCTGACGGCGGAGGACGTGATTGTTTCCAACGCCTCCTGCACCACCAATTGCCTCTCGCCGGTGGCCAAGGTCCTGCACGAGACCGTCGGTATCGAGCGTGGGTTCATGACCACGATTCACTCCTACACCAACGACCAGCGGATGCTCGACCAGATGCATTCGGACCTTCGCCGTGCGCGCGGCGGGGCGCAGAACATGATCCCCACTACCACCGGTGCGGCGCGCGCTGTGGGGCTGGTGCTGCCTGAACTGGCGGGCAAGCTGGACGGCTCCTCGGTGCGGGTGCCGACCCCCAACGTCTCACTGATCGACCTGGTTTTCACGCCTTCGCGCGACACCACCAAGGAAGAGCTGAACGCGGCGCTGAAGGCGGCTTCGGAAGGCGCGATGAAGGGCGTCCTCGACTATACCGACCAGCCGCTGGTGAGCAGCGATTTCAACCACTATCCGGCTAGCTCCACCGTGGACTCGCTGGAAACGGCGGTTCTGGAAGGAAAGCTGGCGCGCGTGGTCAGCTGGTACGATAACGAATGGGGCTTCTCCAACCGCATGCTCGATACGGCGGGTGTCATGGCCAAGTTCCTGTAATCGCTATGGCGGCGTTCAAAACCCTCGACGATCTGCCGCAGGACCTGTCCGGCCAGCGCGCGCTGGTACGGGTCGATCTCAACCTGCCGATGAAGGACGGGCGGGCGAGTGATCTGACCCGAGTCACGGCAGTCGCGCCTACGATCATTGAACTGGCGGATCGCGGGGCCAAGGTGCTGCTGTTGGCGCATTACGGGCGGCCCAAGGGAGAGCGGCATTCGACCATGAGCCTGTCGATGGTGCAGGGCGATGTCGAACGAGTGACCGGGCGCGAAGTGATGTACATCCCCGAGCTCTTCGGGCCGGTGGCAGAGCAATCGATAGGCATTCTCGGCAACGGCGACATCGGGCTGATGGAGAACACCCGCTTCTGGCGGGGGGAGGAAGCCAACGATCCGGAGTTTGCCCGCGCCGTTGCCGCCAACGGCGATTTCTACGTCAACGATGCCTTCTCTGCCGCCCACCGTGCCCATGCCAGCACCGAAGGACTGGCGCACCTGCTGCCTGCCTATGCCGGTCGGTCGATGGAAGCCGAAATGAAGGCGCTTGAAGCGGCGCTTGGTACCCCGCAGACCCCTGTTGCTGCCGTGGTGGGCGGGGCCAAGGTTTCGAGCAAGCTGGCGGTGCTGGAGCATCTCGTTGGCAAGGTGCAGCACCTGATTATCGGCGGGGGGATGGCCAACACGTTCCTCGCGGCCAATGGCGTGGATGTCGGCAAGAGCCTTTGCGAGCATGAACTTGCCGATACGGTGCGGGATATCCTGGCGGCGGCGGACACGGCGGGTTGCACCGTTCACCTGCCGTATGACGTTGTTGTGGCGAAAGAATTTGCTGCCAATCCGTCGTCCTTACGCACCTGCAATGTCCACGAAGTCGCGGCGGACGAAATGATCCTCGATGTCGGTCCGCAGGCAGTCGAAGCACTGGGGGACGTGCTCAAGACCTGCGCTACTCTGGTGTGGAACGGTCCGCTCGGCGCCTTCGAAACGCCGCCGTTTGACGAGGCGACCGTGGCGCTGGCCCGGACTGCTGCCGCGCTGACGCAGGCGGGTGCGCTCGTCTCGGTTGCGGGCGGAGGCGACACCGTCGCAGCGCTTGCCCACGCGGGGGCGGCAAACGATTTCACCTATATCTCAACCGCGGGTGGGGCCTTCCTCGAATGGATGGAAGGCAAGGAACTGCCCGGGGTGGCGGCGCTTTCGCGCTGACTTAATCCGCTGCGCCCGCTTCGAAGGTGAAGCGGTAATTCCCCGGCAGCCCCTGTTCTTCGCCCGCCATCAGTCCCGGTTCGGCCGAGGTCAGATTGACAGTACGGCCGCGCACGCTTGCAGGCTCACCCATGGTCAGTGCGACCGTCTCGCGCCACCCGGCGCCATCCACGCGCGTTTGGACCACGATCTGGCCGGGCCAGATGCAGCGTGCATTGATCGGGCAGCGTGAATCTTCCGTCACCTCCATCGGTGTCACGACGAGATTGCTCGCCACTTCGACCGGCTGGCCCAGCGCGACTCCGCTTCCCACCGGGAGGGCAGGACCGTTGGAAACGATTGGCGCATCAGGCAGCGTGGCACAGGCAGAAAGCAGGGCGGCGGCGAGCGCGATTGGCGCATAGGCAAAGGCTGGTTTCATGCCTTTAGCCTGACAGGCAATTCGCTTTCGGGCAACTGAACGATGCGCTCAGCGATGCTCGGGATTGGGCCAACCCGGTTTGCGCCCATCGTCCCATTCCCTGCGGACATTTCCGACGGCGGGGAAGCCACCCACATCCTTCAGCATCCGCGCCGCGTGGAGAAGGTTGAAGGCCATGAAGGTGGTATTCCGCTGGGTGAACTCGTTGTCGAACCCGACCCTACGTTCGCTTCCTTCCTGCTCGTCGCCGTAGGAAGGGCCTGGACCTGCTTCACCAACCCAGCCGCAATCGGCCTGCGGCGGGATGGTGAAGCCGATATGCTGCAACGAATAGAGGACGCCCATGCCGACATGCTTGATGCCGTCCTCGTTCCCGGTGATGACACAGCCGCCGACCTTGCCGTAGAAGCGGTACTGCCCCTTCTCGTTCATTTCTCCTGAATGGGCATAAAGTCTTTCGATAAAAGCTTTGGCAACGCTGCTTTTTTCGCCCAGCCAGATCGGCGTGCCAAGCACCACGATATCGGCATCCCAGACGTCTTCGGCCAGTTTCGGCCAGTCGTCCCGATCCCAACCGTGCTCGGTCATGTCGGGATAGACCCCTGGTGGAAGTGTGTACGATGTCAGCCGGTGGCGCTTGACCGCTACTTTCTGGTTGTCGAAAATTTCCGCCACCACATCCAGCAGCGTATCGGTGTGCGATTGCTCCTCGGGGCGCTTGAGTGTGGCGTTGAAAATCACCGCCTTGAGGTCCGAAAAGTCGATGGTGCTGCCGGTGCAGATGTCCTGCTGCTTCTTGCTGAGAGCCATGGGGCGGGATAATCCTTCGTCTACGGGAATACCCAACCAACACGCGCGCTCCTGAATCGGTCCCGGTTGCCTTCACCGCGACAGCGCAATAGGAGCCTCAGGCATCAATCCAATTCGATAGGGAGCATCGAATGAACGCCGCCGAAATGACCGCCCGCATTGCCACCGGCCAGGGCTTTATCGCCGCGCTCGACCAATCTGGCGGTTCCACTCCCAAGGCCTTGCAGGGCTATGGCGTGGCGGACAGCGAATGGTCCGGCGAAGAGGAAATGTTCTCCAAAATCCACGAGATGCGCAGCCGTGTTATCACCGCGCCAAGCTTCGCCAGCGGCAAGGTGATCGGGGCGATCCTTTTCGAGCGGACGATGGACGGCATGGTGGACGGCAAGACCACGGCAGAGGCGCTGAAGGCGCGCGGCGTGGTGCCGTTCATCAAGGTCGATCAAGGCCTGGCGGACGCCCAGGACGGTGCACAATTGATGCAACCGCTGACCAAGCTGCCCGCGCTGCTGGAAAAGTCGCTGGCCGCCGGAATGTTCGGCACCAAGATGCGTTCGGTCATCAAGTCGGCCAACCCGGCGGGTATCGCCGCCGTGGTCGCGCAGCAGTTCGAAGTGGGCGAGCAGATCATCGATGCCGGGCTGATGCCGATCCTCGAACCTGAATATGATATCACCGCTGCGGACCGCGCCGAGGGTGAGGAGATTCTCAAGTCGGAGATTCGCAAACACCTCGATGCGATGCAGGAAGACCGGCAGGTGATGCTCAAGCTGTCGATCCCGGTGCAGGCAAACCTGTTCAAGGAGCTGGTCGAACACCCGCGCGTGCTGCGGGTGGTGGCGCTGTCGGGCGGCTATTCGACCGAGGAAGCCTGCGCCGAGCTGGCGAAGAACGAAGGCATGATCGCCAGCTTCAGCCGGGGCCTGTTGCAGGACCTGCGCAGCCAGCAGAGCGATGCCGAATTCGATGCCGCGCTGGGCAAGGCGATCGACGCCATCTGCACCGCTTCGGTCGGCTGATCCGGGATGAGCAAGTGCCAGCTTTACCTGATTTCCCCGCTCGACGTGGGCGGGGATTTCCCTGACCGCCTCGACCGCGCGCTGGCGGCCGGGGCTGGGCTGGCAACGGCGTTCCAGTTCCGCGTGAAGGGGTTGGACAACCACGATGCCGCCCGGCTCGCCGCGCCGCTGCAGGAAATATGCGTGGCGCGCGATGTCGGCTTCGTGGTCAATGATTCGGTGACGCTGGCCAAGCGGCTCAAGGCCGATGGCGTGCATCTGGGTCGGGGCGACGGGAGCTTGCGCGAGGCCCGCGAGGAACTGGGGCGCGATGTGCAGATCGGCGTCACCTGCCACGCCAGCCGCCATTTCGCGATGGAAGCGGGCGAGGGCGGGGCCGACTACGTCGCCTTCGGCAGCTTCTTCCCCAGCGAAACGAAAACCGAAGCTTTCAAAGAGGGCGAGCACCGGCCCGGTCTCGACCTGCTTGGATGGTGGAGCGGGCTATTCGAACTTCCCTGCGTTGCGATCGGCGGCATCACGCCCGACAACTGCAAGCCGCTGGTGGCTGCCGGAGCGGATTTCATCGCTGCAAGCCACTCGGTCTGGGGCGGGGATGAAGTGGCGGCGGTCAAGGCGTTCGCCGAGGTATTGAAGTGATCTAGCCGGAAAGGCTTACGTCTTACGGGAAAGAACCACGGCTTCGTGGATTGGGTAGGAAAGGGCGCAAGCCCGTCCCCCAAAAGCGAGACCTTCCCATGCGTTACCAATTCTTCGCCCTTATCGCTGCTCTCCCGCTGATTGCCTGCAGCTTCGAGAATGCGGACGATGACGAGGCCGAGACGGAAACCGTCGAAGCCGAGCCCAGCGAAGATTTTGGATATGAAACAATGGGCGAGGACAATCTTGCCGATTCGATGGCGTCGAACGATGCGGCTCATGGCGGCGACGGGGACATGGCCGGTGCCACCGCACCCGCCGGTGTCGCGGATTCGCAGGAACGCCCCGAAATGCAGTTGCAGGTGGTGCTCGACCGGCTTGGCTTCGGCCCCGGCGTGATCGACGGGCGGATGGGCACTTCCACTGCCAACGCGCTGAAAGGCTTTCAGGAAGCTAACGACCTGACAGTGACCGGCGAACTCGACACGGCGACGGAAGAGGCCCTGGCCGAATGGCAGCGCATTCCCGCCACCCGCGTCGTGACCATCCCGGCAAGCTGGGGCGAGCTGGAATTCGAGACAATTCCGGAGGGTGCCGAAGAGCAGGCGGCGATGGATAGGCTGGGTTACGAAAGCCTCGATGAAAAGATTGCCGAACGATTCCATACGACGGTGGAGGTGTTGCAGCAGCTCAACCCCGGCGGCAGTCCCGCGGGAATGAGCACCCCTTCACGGCGGACCGGCGCCAGTTCCACTCCCGCTCCGTCCGGCAGCGCATCAGCTTCTGGCGATGCGGACTATTTCACCGTCGGCCGGAAAATCCGCGTGCCGAACATCGGTGCGGACAGGATTGCACCCGCCGCTATCGAGAACCGCGAGTGGCAGCAGACACTGGCTTCGCTCGGAGTTGGTTCGGAGCAACCCGATGTCGCGCGGATCGTGGTCGATGAAAGCGAAGGCTGGCTGAAGGGCTACGATGCCGACGACAAGCTGGTCGCCATGTTCACCGTCACCACCGGATCGCAGAACGATCCATTGCCGATCGGCGAATGGGCGGTCAACGGCGTGGGCTACAATCCGACCTTCGCCTACCAGCCCGAACTGTTCTGGGACGTGCCCGACAGCGAGGACGAGCAGATGCTGCCGCCGGGCCCGAACGGGCCTGTCGGTGTAGTCTGGATCGACCTGACCAAGGAGCATTACGGCATCCACGGTACGCCTGAACCGCAAACCATCGGCCGGACGCAAAGCCACGGCTGCGTGCGGCTGACCAACTGGGATGCCGCGCGGCTGGCAGGAATGGTCAGCAATGCCACCGAAGTCATCTTTCAGGCCTGATGAAATCGCCGTTCCTCGAAAAGCTGCAAGTGGCTGTGGTGACTGCGACACTGGTTTCGGCGGGCTGGATCGTGGCCGGGCCGATCCTGCTCGACCGGATCGAGAGCAGTCCTGATGAAGAAAGCAATCCGGGACGGCCTGGAGCGGACGACGCAGGCGCGCCGCTCCATCCGGAAACCATTGTCGTGCCGAACGCCGCGCTACCTCGTGGGGACGCGGAGGCCATCGTGATCCCCGTCCTTGGCGTGCGCCCCGATGATCTGGTGGATTCATTCCGGGACGAACGCGGAGATGGCACCCGCATGCATCAGGGCATCGACATCATGGCGGAAACCGGAACTTCGGTGATCGCAGCCGCGCCGGGCTCGATTGCACGGATTTTCGCGAGCGATGCAGGGGGTAACACCGTCTATATCCGTTCACAGGACGGGCGGACGATGTTCTATTACGCCCATCTCGATGCCTATGCTCCGGGACTGCGCGAGGGGATGGAGGTCCGCCGAGGGCAGATGCTGGGCACCGTCGGATCAAGCGGCAATGCCGATCCCACTGCACCGCATCTGCACTTCGAGATCATGCGGACAGCGCCCGATGCCGAGTGGTCCGATCCAGCAACGTCGATCAACCCTTATCCGGTACTCTCCGGACAGCAGAACTGATCAGTTGCCCTGCCTGATGCAACGCAGACGGCCGGGTTCTCCGTTCTCGATCTTGCGCAGGAAACGGGTTCCGACAATCTCGTAGCTGTCACCGTTACGCGGGCCACTGGTCATCGTGAGCCGGTTCTCGCGACGCAAATAGGTGCCATTGCCCTGCGGCGAGGCATAGCGCGAGGCACTTTCGATCGTGAAGCTCTGCTCCGGCTGCGGCACGCCCACCGCGCCCGCAGCATTTCCAGGCAGTTCGCAAACATAGTGCCCGCGTTCAATGGTCCC
Source organism: Erythrobacter sp. (assembly GCA_019739335.1). NCBI lineage: Bacteria > Pseudomonadati > Pseudomonadota > Alphaproteobacteria > Sphingomonadales > Erythrobacteraceae > Erythrobacter > Erythrobacter sp. The sequence goes on along the minus strand of CP073261.1, from coordinate 3,030,494 downwards.
GATCCGGTTCTGGGCCATGGCCGGCCCGGCCAGAACAACGCTGGCAGCGACAAGGGAAAGCAAGGTCCGATTCATGCGCGCGCCCTTAGCACGGCTTGTTTGCCGCGTCATGAACCTTGAACCCTTTCCAGCCTCCCACCTTGCCCAAGCCCCGCCTAACGTCTAGGGCGCAGCCATTCTCGCACAACCTGACAGCAAACGAGCATTCCCATGAAGATCAGCGGCGTGGACATCCGTCCCGGCAACATTCTCGAATACGAAGGCGGCATCTGGAAGGTCGCCAAGATCCAGCACACCCAGCCGGGTAAGGGCGGGGCCTATATGCAGGTCGAGATGAAGAACCTCATCGATGGCCGCAAGACCAATGTCCGCTTCCGCAGTGCCGACACGATCGAGAAGGTCCGGCTGGATACGAAGGACTACCAGTTCCTCTACGAAGACGGGGACATGCTGGTGTTCATGGACGGCGATACCTACGAACAGATCACCCTGCCAAGCGACCTGCTCGGCGATGCCCGCCCTTTCCTGCAGGACGGGATGCAGGTGAGCCTCGAACTGTGGGACGAGCGCCCGATCAGCGTGGAACTGCCCGGCCAGATCGAAGCCACGATCGTCCAGGCCGATGCCGTCATTAAGGGGCAGACCGCCAGCTCCAGCTACAAGCCCGCCGTGCTCGACAACGGCGTGCGGATCATGGTGCCGCCGCATATCGAGAGCGGGACGCGGATCGTGGTGGACGTGTACGAACAGGCTTACGTCGGCAAGGCCGGGTAAACGATCATGGCAGCCATTTCAGGCCTCATTCGCGTAATGGAAAAGGCTGCCCGCAAGGCGGGTGGCCGGTTGCGGCGCGATTTCGGGGAGGTCGAGCACCTTCAGGTCAGCCGTAAAGGGCCAAGCGATTTCGTGTCCAAGGCCGATCAGGTGGCCGAACGCATCCTGTGGGACGAGCTGAAAGTCGCGCGCCCAGGCTGGGGTTTCCTGATGGAAGAAGCGGGCGAGTTGGAAGGCGAGGAGGGACAGCCGCGCTGGATCATCGATCCGCTCGATGGCACCAGCAACTTCCTCCACGGCATCCCCCACTTCGCGATTTCGATCGCTGTGCAGGAGCGCAAGCTCGGCAGCGACGAGTGGGGCGATGTGACCGCAGGGCTGGTGTACCAGCCGATCACCGACCAGACCTTTTGGGCAGAGAAAACGCGCGGCGCGTGGCTTCAGGATGCGCGGCTGCGGGTTTCGGGGCGGCGGCAATTGTCCGAAGCGCTGGTCGCTACCGGCACGCCTTATCAGGGGCATGGCAACTTTGCCGAGTGGTCGCGGATTTTCGGTGCGCTCGGGCCGCAGATCGCGGGCGTTCGCCGTTTCGGCGCGGCTTCGCTCGATCTCGCTTGGCTGGCAGCGGGCCGGTATGACGGGTTCTGGGAAAGCGACCTGTCGCCGTGGGATACGGCTGCCGGGTGCCTGCTGGTGCGCGAGGCAGGCGGCTTTGTGACCGATTACCGCGGCCGATCACTGCCGATTTGCGACAGCCAGGTGATCGCCGGAAACGATCCGCTGCACTCGCGCCTGCACAAGGCGATTGCTACCGCGCTCAAGGATAGCTAAGCGCGCTTTCTCTCGCTTTGGGCCTCCGTGGCGGAATTGGTAGACGCGCTCGACTCAAAATCGAGTTTCTTACGAAGTGCCGGTTCGAGTCCGGCCGGAGGTACCACACCGAATGCGTTCGAGAGGGAGGATTTCGCTTGTATTTCCTCCCCTCCTTGTGAACCTTCGTTCCCGACGTGATTGATGTTCCCTCCTTTCACGCCATCGCGGCGATGCTGCTGACGATCGGGGTGTTCGTGGCCTTTGCGCGCGGGCGACCGGGGATCGAGATCGTTTCGCTGCTGACTATCGCGATCATCGCGGTGTTCCTTTATTTCTATCCGCTGCCCGATACTCAGCCGACCGACGGCATCGCGCTGGCTTTCGGCGGTTTCGGCCATCCGGCGCTGATTACCATCTGCGCGCTGATGATCATGGGGCGTGGGCTGGTAGTGACCGGGGCCCTGGAACCTGCGGCGCGGGTGCTGGAGCGGGTCTGGAAGCTCAATACGCGAATGGGGATGCTGGTATCGCTGGTGGTGGCGATGTTCCTGTCCATGCTGGTCAACGATACGCCGGTGCTGGTGTTGCTGATGCCGATCTTTGTGGCGCTGGCCCAGCGGGGAGCGATGCCCGCTTCGAAGACCCTGATCCCGCTCAACGCGGCGGTGCTGATCGGCGGCATGGCGACAACCATCGGCACCTCGACGAACCTGCTGGTGGTGGGGATCGCCGCCGACTTGGGGATGCCGCAGATGTCGGTGTTCCACTTCACCCCCATCGTGCTGGTCGCCGCGCTGGTGGCGCTGCCATACCTGTGGCTGGTCATGCCGCGGCTGCTGCCGGACAATTCTCCCGAAGAGGATCATGGCAAGCGCCGGTTTTTCAGCCATTTGCGCGTCGGACCCGAAAGTACTCTGGTAGGCAAGCATTTCGATGAGATCGTGAACACCCTGCCGGATGACTTCCGCTTCGAGGAACGGCCGAACGGCCCCTTCGACACTGGGCAGCGGCTGTTGATTTCGGGAACGCACGCGGGGCTGGAGAATGCAACACGGCTGCTGCGCGGGCAGGCGGCGCCGCTGTGGGTAGTCGACCGCATTACCGGGCAGTCGCAGATACGCGGTGAAGATATTCAGGTGGTCGAGATGGTGGTCACGGCGGACAGCCGGATCGTCGGGCGCACGCTGGCAAGTTCAGGTATCGCAGATCACTACGGCGTCGCCGTTCTCGGCGTCCACAGGCCCAAGCGCCTGCTGCCGGTTTATGCCGCTGCAGATGATCGCGAATTGCGCATGGCGGAAGGCGATGTGCTGCTGGTGATGGGCCTAGCCGACGGTCTGGAGGCTTTCGCTTCGGGCGACAGTCTGTTGCAACTGGAAGGCGTCCGCGAGATGCCGCGCCGCTCGAAAGCGGTGCTGGCGGCGGCGATCATGTTCGGAGCGGTGGCGCTGGCTTCGGTTGGCCTCCCGTGGTTCGGGTCGCAGGGCATCTACCTCGTCAAGGTGCCGATTGCGATTTCGGCACTGGCGGGGGCAATCGTGATGTTCCTGACCGGCTGCGTGAAGTTCGATCGGGTGGGCCGGGCGCTATCGGGCAAGGTGATCGTGCTGGTGGCGGCGAGCATCGCCATTGGCGAAATTGTCCTGCAAAGCGGTGCGGCGGGCTGGCTGGGTCAATCGCTGGCGGAGGGATTGCAACATTTTCCGCCTGCGGTTGTGCTGGCGGCTGTGATGCTGTTCGTAACCGTGCTCACCAACTTCGCCTCCAACGCCACCGCCGCCACAGTTGGAACACCGATAGCTTTCGCCCTCGCGATCGAACTGGGTATGCCGCCCGAACCATTGATTTTGGCAGTGCTGTTCGGCTGTAACCTCTGCTACGCTACGCCGATTGCCTATCAGACCAATATGCTGATCATGGCGGAGGGGAACTACAAGTTCGGCGACTATGTGAAGACGGGCCTGCCGCTGGTGCTGATCATGACTGTGACGCTCAGCGTTTTGCTGGTCACGACCTACCGAATGTAACTTATCCGGGCCCGTCGGAGCCTGACCCGCTTTGCCCGGCACGACGGGCGGAGGCGGCCTCCACCGCGGCGCGCTGCGCCGCGCGATCCGGAGTCATGTCCCGGCTGCCACGCATTTCCGGGGGCAAGGTCTGAAGGAAGGCGCGGTATTCTTCGTCGGTCAAGCTTTCGATGAAGGCCTGTTCGTAGCCAGGGACTGCGATCCTTCCGGGATTGCTGGCTGCACGCGAGCCGCCACTTGCTCTGCCCCCGCTACCGCCCCCGCTACCGCCCCCGCTACCGCCACCCCAGCCAGCCGAACCGCCATCTTCATCGCCGAACGAGGGCGGCGCTACGGTATCCCGACGCACGAGTTCGGTCGACGAGGCGATCTCCCTGCCAGCCCCGTTCGGTTCCTGCTGCTCCTGCTCGGCGATCTGCCCGGCCGCTGCCGCCCGGTTATCGCTATCGGCAAACATCGCGATGCACGCCGTCAACGCCACCGTGGAGACGGCGAAATGCTTGTACATTTTCAGCGGTATGGGTGGCTTGGAAATTTGCGCCATTCCAATTGCATAGACCGCAAGTTGTTAATCCGGACAGGCGGAAGCTGGTTAATTCCCGCTTACCAATTCGCTTTACCATCAGTGCGGGAACCGGGGCGGGCGCGGGGGATTTCTAGCGCAACCAAGAGGAGGAATATCATGGCCGAAGAACGCATCACCGAAATCAACACACCGGATGGCGATACCCATACGCGCACCACAGTCATCCGCGACGCGGAGCCATCTTCGGGCGGAGGAAAATGGGTTCTCCTCGTCATTCTGCTGGTTCTTGCAGCGGGCGCCCTGTTTATCTTCAGCCAGATGAGCGACGCGGAAGTTGCAAAGGACGGCGCCGTCGCCGGAGCGGCTGAAGATGTCGGTAATGCCGCCAGCCAGGTAGGCGATGCTGCCCAGGAAGCTGCCGACAGCATTTCGGAATAAAGTCGTTACCTGCCTTTGCAGGTGTAAAGTTTACCGACATTTCACTTATCGCCGTTAGCCAGACAGCACAGCGGGAATTTTCCCGCCATGCTTTCTGGCTGGAGCGATGATCCGTCTCTTCAAACATTACGTCCCGCACGCGGTGCTGCTGCTGGGCCTGCTCGATTTCGGGCTGCTGCTGATTGCAGCCGATCTCGCGTGGAGCCTGCGCACCAGCCAGATCGGCATTTCGCCCGGTCCGTGGAGCGAGCGGATCCTGCCGCTCCTGGGGTTCGGCATCGCCACAATGACCGCGATGATCGCGGTGGGTGTGTACGGGACCGAAGCGCTGCGTTCGCTGCGTTTTGCCGGGGCGCGGCTGCTGGTGGCGGTGAGCCTGTCGATCCTCGCGCTAGCGCTGCTCGATTTCCTGTTTCCGGGCTCTACCGTGTGGCGCTCGATCCTGCTCTACGCGATGGTACTGGCGATCGGCCTGCTGGTTGTAAACCGGATGGTCACCGGCGGCATTCTCGGCACTTCGGCCTTCCGCAGGCGGGTGCTTGTCCTGGGGGCGGGCCTGCGGGCGCAGCGGCTGAAAGAATTGGGCAACCGGGCCGACAGCGGCTTTGTAGTTGTAGGCTATATCAGCATGGCCGACAGCGCACCGCAGGTGGCCGAGGCGATTCCGCGTTCCGCAATCGCCGATCTCTCCGCTCATGTCGCCAATCTCGGCGCGACCGAAGTGGTGCTGGCGCTGGAGGAACGGCGCAATGCCCTGCCGCTGAAGGACCTGCTGCGGGTCAAGACTGCGGGAGTCCACGTCAACGATTTCTCCAGCTTTCTTGAGCGTGAGACGGGCCGGGTCGATCTCGATACGCTCAATCCAAGCTGGCTGATCTTCTCCGACGGGTTTTCCTCAGGGCGGGCGATTTCCAGTGTCGCCAAGCGGATTTTCGACATCAGCGCCAGCGGCCTGCTGCTGCTGCTCACTTTTCCGGTAATCGCCCTGTTCGCCGCCGTGGTGAAGCTGGACAGCAAGGGCCCGGCCTTTTTCCGCCAGCAGCGGGTGGGGCTCTATGGCGAGACTTTCGAACTCGTGAAGCTGCGCTCCATGCGCACGGACGCCGAGAAGGATGGCGCGCAATGGGCGCAGGAGCAAGACCCGCGCATTACCCGCGTCGGCGCTTTCATCCGCAAGGTGCGCATCGACGAATTGCCACAGGTCTGGACTGTGCTCACCGGTCACATGAGCTTCGTCGGCCCGCGCCCCGAAGTGCCGCAATTCGTCAATGACCTGGAACAGCACCTGCCTTTCTATGCCGAACGGCACATGGTGAAGCCGGGGATTACCGGTTGGGCGCAGATCAATTATCCCTACGGCGCCAGCATCGAGGATTCACGCCAGAAGCTGGAATACGATCTCTATTACGCGAAGAATTATACGCCCTTCCTCGACCTGTTGATCATGCTGCAAACGCTGCGGGTGGTGCTCTGGCCGGAAGGAGCCCGCTGATGGGCGTGGCCTGGGATCTAATCGCCTATCTTGGCTATCTGGTCACCGCCTGCGCGGCGGTTGCGCTGGCGCTGTGGCTGGCGACCAACAGCCGCGCGCAGGGGCCGGCAGTAAGCGCCAGCGCGGCTGCGCTTGGCATTGCAGCGCTGTGGTGCTTCGCCTTCGCCGGGTTCGGGCGCGACAGCGTGACCGAGGAATTGTTTCTTGTGGCGAGCAACCTGGCCTGGCTGTGGATGCTGTACCGGATGTTCTGGCATGACCAGCGGGACAAGAGCCTCGCTCCGATCCGCCCGGTGGTGGCCGCGTTGGCGCTGGTCGAAACGATGCAGTTCGCGCTGATCGCTGCGCGGTTGCAGTACGATGCGCAGCCCGCCGCGCAGGACCTGATCCTGCAATTCACCTTTACCTTCCGGCTGATGCTCAACATCGGCGCGCTGGTGCTGGTGCACAATCTCTATGTCGGCGCTTCGCAGCAGGCGCGGCTCGCGCTGCGCTGGCCGGCGGCGGGGCTGGGGGCGCTGTTCCTTTATGACCTGAATTTCTACACCATCGCCTATCTGGGCAGTGGCACGCCAGAATTGCTGGAGAACCTGCGCGCGGTGGCGCTGCTGGTGACGGTGGTGCTGCTGGCGATGGGGATGTTGCGCAACGAGAGCGAGCTGCGCTTCCGCCCGTCGCGCAGCTTTGCCTTCCAGTCGTTCTCGCTGCTGCTGATCGGTGCTTACCTCGCTGTGATGGTGGTGGTGGCGCAGGGGCTTTCCTATGTCGGCAGCGATTACGGACGGATCCTGCAAGCGGGCTTCGTGCTGCTGGCGAGCGCCGTGGCCCTGACGGTGCTTCCCTCGCGCAAATTGCGGGGCTGGCTGCGGGTCACGCTGTCCAAGAACCTGTTCCAGCATCGCTACGATTACCGTTCCGAATGGTTGCGCTTCACGGAGACGATCGGGCGCGCGGGGCCGCAATCCGCGCCGCTGCTCGAACGCGCGGTGCAGGCGGTGGCGGATATCACCGACAGCCCTTCGGGAATGCTGTTCACCCCGCGCGAGGAAGGCGGGCTGGCGCTGGCGGCGCGCTGGCAGTGGCCGCAGCTTGATGTGCCGGGGGAAGCGATTTCGACCGAAGGCGCGCGGTTCTTCGAGAGCAGCCAGTTCATTCTCGACATCGACGATCTGCGCCGGGGCAGCCAGCAGGGCATCCCCGCCGCGGCCTGTCCGCAATGGCTGCTGGAGGACGAGGCGAGCTGGGCGCTGGTCCCGCTGCTGCATTACGAGCGGCTGGTGGGCGTGGTGCTACTCGCGCGGCCGCCACTGGCCCGGCGGCTCGACTGGGAAGATTTCGACCTGCTACGGGTGATCGGGCGGCAGCTGGCCAGCTACCTTGCCGAACAGACCAGCCAGGATGCCCTGGGCGAAGCGCAACGGTTCGACGAATTCAATCGCCGCATCGCTTTCGTGATGCACGATATCAAGAACCTTGCCAGCCAGCTCTCGCTGCTGGCACGCAATGCGGAAAAGCACGCGGACAAGCCCGAATTCCGCGCCGACATGATCCTTACCTTGCGCAATTCCACCGACAAGTTGCAGGCGCTGCTGGCTCGCCTTGGTCGCTATGGCAGCATGGGCGGGCGCGAGCGGGAGGAATTCGCGCTCACGCCGCTGCTGGAGAAAATCTGCGGACTCTACAAAGGGCGGCATCAGGTGGTGCTGGTAGAAAACGAGGCGTGCCAGGTGCGCGCCGATGCCGAGGCACTGGAACAGGCGCTGATGCATCTGGTGCAGAACGCCGTGGAGGCGAGCGAGAGCCACGCGCCGGTGCAGATTGAACTGGGCCGTGAACCGGGCAATGCGGTGATCGAGATTGTCGATTCGGGCACCGGCATGTCGCCCGAATTCATACGCACGCGGCTGTTCAAGCCGTTCCATTCGTCCAAGCCGGGAGGCTTCGGCATTGGCGCCTACGAAGCACGTGAACTGGTTCGAGCAATGGGCGGGCGGCTCGATGTAGAATCGCGCGAGGGGCTGGGCACACGCTTTGTGATTCGAATGCCGCTGAGCGAGCAAAGCGATTTCTACCGCACCATGCAGAACTATTCCGATCAATCGAAAGAGGTGGCGTAATGGCCGAGAGCAAACCCCAAAGCCTGCCAAGATTGCTGATCGTCGAGGACGATGCCGGGCTGCAGGCACAGCTCAAATGGGCCTACGAGGACTTCGCTGTCACCATCGTCGGTGATCGGGCGAGCGCCATTGCTGCCCTGCGCGCGGAGGAGCCAGCGGTCGTCACGCTCGATCTCGGGCTGCCGCCGGACCCTGATGGCACCAGCGAAGGCTTTGCCGTGCTGGACGAGATCATGGCGTTGAAGCCGGACACCAAGGTGATTGTCGCTTCTGGGCACGGCGCGCGCGAATCCGCGCTGACCGCCATCGAGCGCGGAGCCTACGATTTCTACCAGAAGCCGGTCGATATCGAGCAATTGGGCCTGATCGTACGCCGCGCGTTCAACCTGCACCGGATAGAGCAGGAGAACCGCGCGCTGGCGGAAAAGGCAGGGGAGGGCAACCGCGTGCTCGGCGGGCTGATCACGTCCGCGCCGGAAATGGTCAAGGTGGCGCGCACGATCGAGCGTGTGGCGAACACCAATGTTTCGGTCATGCTGCTCGGCGCGAGCGGGACGGGCAAGGAACTGCTCGCCAAGGGGCTGCACGATGCCAGCACCCGCAAGCACGGCAATTTCATCGCGATCAACTGCGCGGCGATCCCGGAGAACCTGCTCGAAAGCGAGCTGTTCGGGCACGAGAAAGGCGCTTTCACCGGAGCGGTAAAGACCACCGAGGGCAAGATCGAGCTGGCGGCGGGGGGCACGCTGTTCCTCGACGAAGTGGGCGACATTCCCCTGCCTTTGCAGGTGAAGCTGCTGCGGTTCCTGCAGGAACGCACCATCGAACGGATTGGCGGGCGCAAGTCGATTGCTGTCGACACCCGCATCGTCTGCGCCACGCATCAGGACTTGGAAGCGATGATCGGCGATGGGCGGTTCCGCGAAGATCTGTTCTATCGGCTCGCCGAAGTAGTGGTGAAGATCCCGTCACTGGCGGAACGGCCGGGCGACGCGACGTTGCTGGCCAAGGCTTTCCTCAAGCGCTTCTCGCGCGAGATGAACCCCTCGGTCACCGGCTTTGCGCCCGATGCATTGGCGGCGATCGACGGCTGGGCCTGGCCGGGCAATGTCCGTGAGCTGGAAAACCGGGTGAAGCGCGCCGTTATCATGGCCGATGGCAAGTTGATCGGCGCGGGCGATCTCGATCTGGCGGAAGAGGAGGATCAGGACACCACCGTGCTCAACATCAAGAGCGCGCGAGAGAAGGCCGACCGCAAGGTGATCCGCCATGCATTGGCCCGCAGCGAGGGGAATATTTCGAGCACCGCCAAGCTGCTGGGGATCAGCCGCCCGACGCTCTACGATCTGCTCAAGCAATACGACTTGCAGCACTGAGCCTTAGCTTGCACAGCGCCGGGCCATGCCTGCCCGCCTGTTCACCCTCTTCGATCCGCTGGTGCGGCTGCTGTTGCTGGCGATCGTGCTGGCGAGTGTGCTGCCGGTGACGGGCGAGGGCAGGGCGGTGGCGCGGCTGGTTTCAGACGCTGCGATCTTCGCGCTGTTCCTGCTCAACGGCCTGCGCTTGCCGCGCGCGCAAGTGCTGCACGGCTTGCGCAACTGGCGCTTCCTGCTGCCGCTCGCGCTGTTCGTTTTTGGGGCGATGGGGCTCGCAGGGTGGCTGCTGGCTGGTCCTGCAGCCAGCGTCCTGCCCGCCAGCGTCGCGCTGGGGTTCTTGTTTCTCGGCGTTCTTCCATCCACTGTGCAATCGGCGACCGCCTATTCCTCGATTGCCGGAGGGAACGTGGCCAATTCGGTGGTGGCAGCGGCGGTGTTGAACATTCTGGGCGTATTCATCACCGCACCGCTGGTTGCGCTGCTGGCGAGCAGCAGCGGACCCGGGATTGACCTGGGCGGCCTGGAACGGATCGGGCTGATCCTGCTGCTGCCCTTTGCCATCGGACAGTTGTTGCAGTCGCGCTTTGGATCACTGGTGGCGGATCGGCGGCTGCTGTTCAGCTGGATGGACCGCATCGCCATCGCCATCGCCGTCTATGTCGCCTTTTCCAGCGCGGTCGAACAGGGAATATGGACGCAGATCGACCTGGGCTCTTGGGCAGCTCTTCTGGCGCTGGTCGGCGTGATGCTGGCGTTCGGCTTCATCGGGGCATGGTGGCTCGGCGGCACGCTGCGACTGGCCCGGCCAGACCGAATTGCATTCCTGTTCGCCGGAGCGCAGAAAAGCATCGCCATGGGCGCACCGCTCGCCAGCGTGCTGTTCGCGCCCGAAGCGGCGGGTCTCGTCCTCCTGCCGGTGCTGCTTTATCACCTGTTGCAGATGGTGATTTCCGCCCCCCTCGCCGGGCGGCTCAGTCGGACCAATCAGTCCTTGGGCTGATAGAGCTGGTCCGGGCCGGGGAAGCTCCGCTCACGCACCTCGGCGGCATATTGCGCGGCGGTATCGGCGATGGTTGTGGCGATGTCGCCGTATTTCTTCACGAAACGCGGCACCCGTTCGAACATGCCGAGCATGTCCTCGGTCACCAGAACTTGCCCGTCGCAGCGGGCTGACGCGCCGATGCCGATCGTCGGACACGCGACGTTCTCTGTCACGGCAATGGCAATGGGTTCCAGCACCCCTTCCACTACAATCGCAAAGGCGCCCGCCGCATCGAGCGCCTTGGCATCGCCGACGATCTTCTCCGCCTCGGCATCGCTTCGCCCGCGCGCGCCATAGCCGCCGAGTACGTTCACCGCCTGCGGCGTCAGGCCGACGTGGCCCATGACCGGGATGCCGCGCTGGACGAGGAATGTCACTGTCTCAGCCATTGCCGCTCCGCCTTCCAGCTTCACCGCCGCTGCGCCGCTGGCCTTGAGCAGGGCCGCCGCCGCCGCGAAAGCCGCCTGCGGCGAGGCTTCGTAGGCACCGAACGGCATATCGACCACCACCACCGAATGGTACGAACCGCGCACCACGGCAGCGGCGTGATTGGCCATCATGTCCATCGTGACCGGAATGGTGGAGGGGAGTCCATAGATGACCTGACCGAGAGAATCCCCCACCAGCAGGATGTCGCAATGCGGATCGAGCAATTGTGCCTGCCGCGCAGTGTAGGCGGTGAGCATGACGATCGGTTCCGCGGTCACCCCGTCTACCTTGCGCGCACGGATGCTCGGCACGGTGAGCCGCCGCATCGGCTGGGGGGTGGGATTGGCGCGGCTGGTCGCAGTGTCGAGCGTAAAGGTGGTGGACATGCCCCCCTTTACCAGACCCACCCCTCGACGCGACCCCCATTTCAATGCCATAGGGAGCCATCTTCCGGGTCGAGAGGAAAAATTTCATATGGCACTTACCCAATCGGGTTCGACCAGGGACGGCTGGTCTTCGCGTAGCGCATTCATTCTTGCTGCAATCGGATCGGCAGTCGGCCTGGGAAATCTCTGGCGCTTCCCCGCTGAAGCGGGAGCCAATGGCGGCGGTGCCTTCGTATTGTTCTATATCGGCTGCGTGATCCTGATCGGGCTGCCAGTGCTGCTTTCCGAAACGCTGATCGGTCGCCACGGCCAGTCATCCGCGCCTGAAAGTGTCCGCCGCGTTGCCAGTGCCTCGCGCGCCAGCCCGCACTGGGATATCCTCGCCAGCATCGGCGTCTTTTCCGCTTTCCTGATCCTTAGCTTCTACTGCGTGGTCGGCGGGTGGGTACTCTATTACATGGGCATATTCATCGGCGATATTTTCACCAGCGGCGTCGTCGGCGGTGCGTTCGAAGGCCGCCCTGCGGAAGAGATCGAGGGCCTTCTCCCGGCGCTGTTCGAGAATGGCGCGCTGATGGTGGGGCTGGACGCGGTGTTCCTTGGTGTATCGCTCTACTTCGTGGCGCGGGGCGTTTCCGGCGGGATCGAATTCGTCGCCAAATGGATGATGCCTGCCTTCTTCATCCTGCTGATCGCCATCACGATCTACGGCGCATTCGGCGGCGCTTTTTCACAGACGGTATCCTATCTTTTTACCTTCGAACCCGAAAAGCTGACCGGGGAAGTGATGCTGGCCGCAGTCGGGCAGGCTTTCTTCTCACTGTCGCTTGGGGTGGCCGGCATGATTACCTACGGCAGCTATGTCGGTCGCAACGTCAACCTGGCCGGCACTTCCACGATCATTTCCGGCGCCGATACCGCGGTTGCGCTGATCGCGGGGCTGTGCATCTTCCCCATCGTTTTCGCAGCGGGCCTGCCGGTCGGCTCCGGCCCGGGGCTGATGTTCCAGACCTTGCCGCACGCGTTCCAGGAAATGCCGTTCGGATCGGTGGTCGGTCTGCTGTTCTTCATCATGGTCGGATTTGCCGCGCTCACCAGTTCTGTTGCTTTGCTCGAAGTGCCGACAGCATGGGTTATCGAGAAGTTCCGGTTTGCCCGCCCGCTCAGCGCTTCGATCGTGGCCGCGGGGGCGATGGTACTGGGCGCGCTTTCGGCGCTTTCCTTCAACAGCTTGGCAGACTGGCATCCGCTCGGCTTCATCCCGCTGTTCGAGGGGCAGGGTTTCTTCGATGTGCTGGACGGGCTGACGGCGAAATTGCTGATGCCGATCGGCGCGATCCTTACCGCACTGTTCGTGGGTTGGTTCGCCGACCGCAAGCTGGTGGACATGGAGAACGGGTTGAGCGGAGGGTTGCACCTGTTCTGGCTGTTCCTGGTGCGCTACCTGTGCCCGGTCGCACTTACCGCTATCGTGATTGTGGGAATTTTCCCCAGCCTTTTCGAATAGCTGCATATGATTGCGCTTTTGCGTAATCATGTAACAGACTAGGAGAGCTAACCGGCGGCTGGGCAGGACATTCGCGCCTCGGGCCGGTGGGGCAATCACGTCCATGATCTTCGATCGCATCAAACCGCTCGACGCCATTCTGGCGACAGCGCAAAAGAAATCTCTGCACCGTTCGCTCGGTGCATTCCAGCTGATGCTGTTCGGCATCGGCTGCATCATCGGCACCGGTATTTTCGTGCTGACGGCCGCCGGGGCGCAAAAGGCCGGGCCGGGACTGATGCTGGCCTTCGTTATAGCCGGTCTGGTCTGTATTGTTGCGGCGCTGTGCTACGCGGAAATCGCCGCGATGATCCCGGTAGCGGGTTCAGCCTATACCTACAGCTATGCAACAATGGGCGAATTGCTCGCCTGGACTGTAGGTTGGGCCTTGATCCTCGAATACGCGATTGCCGCTTCGGCGGTGTCGGTCGGTTGGTCGGGGTATTTTACCGGAACAATTCTGGGCGATACATTCGGAATATCGATGCCCGCCTGGCTCACGGCAGGACCGCTGGCGCTCGGCGGGGCGCCGGGTGGCTTCATCAATCTTCCCGCGATGATCATCGCCTTGCTGGTGACGTGGCTACTGATGGTGGGCACATCCGAAAGCGCCAAGGTCAACGCCGTGCTGGTGCTGATCAAGGTGACCGCGCTGACCGCCTTCATCGCGCTTACCCTGACGAGCAGTGAATTCGATCCGGCCAATTTCAATCCGTTCCTGCCCGCCGGTGTGTTCGGCGGCTGGGGAACCGGCGTTGGGGCGGTTGGCGCTGCGGCGACGATCTTCTTTGCCTATGTCGGTTTCGATGCGGTTTCGACGGCGGCGGAGGAGACGAAGAACCCTCAGCGTAACGTGCCCATCGGTCTGGTCGGCTCGTTGCTGTTCTGTACGGTATTCTACATCCTTGTCGCAGCGGGCGCGATCGGCACCATCGGCGGCCAGCCGATCATGGGGCCGAACGGTATTCCGTTCCCGGCCGGTTCCGAGGAACTGGCGCGCCAATGCGCCATGCCGCTTTATGCCGATGCACTGGTGTGTTCGAATGAAGCTCTGGCGCATGTGCTGCGGCAGATCGGTTTCGGTGCGATTGGCAACATGCTCGGCTATGCGGCGATCCTTGCCTTGCCTTCCGTCATCCTCGTGCTGCTGTTCGCGCAGACGCGCATCTTCTTCGTGATGAGCCGTGATGGCCTGCTTCCTGAAGGCCTGTCCAAGGTCCACCCCAAGTGGAGGACGCCCTATGTCGTAACGGCGATCACCGGTGTGCTGGTGGCCGTGGGCGCGGCATTCTTCCCGGTAGGTCAGCTTGCCGATATTGCCAATGCCGGTACGCTCTATGCTTTCCTGATGGTGGCAGTGGCGGTGATGGTGCTGCGGCGGACAGATCCGGCGCGGCAGCGTTCGTTCCGGGTTCCGGCGCTGGCAATCATCGGCCCGCTGACGATCCTTGGCTGCCTGTTCCTGTTCCTCAACCTGCCGCTGGAAGCGATGCTTGTGCTTCCCATCTGGACGGTGATCGGGCTGGCGGTCTACCTTGGTTACAGTCGGCGGCACAGCCACCTTGGCAAGGGGATTGTGGAAGTGGTCGATGATATCGGCGGGCAGGAGCACGATTTCCCGATTGATACGCCGAGCAGTCACAAACCGGACTGATACGAAAAAGGCCGCGCTGTCCTGGGGCAGCGCGGCCTTTTCGTTTTGTTCGTTGCCTATCAGAGCACTGTTTCAGTGTGCTCTTTCTTCGCTTCGTCCCTGCTGTCGAAGCCGAGCAGCATTTTTACGTTATCGACAAAGCCTAGGTCGCTGTTCCAGATTTCGGCCTGGCCCAGATCCATTCGCAGCATCAGCAGGTTGGGATCGTCCTTCCCGCCCGGAAACCAGGCCTCGATGATCTGATTCCACTGCTTCTCCAGCCGCTCGCGGCTGCGCTCATGCGACAGGGTACCGGAAAAGCGTGCGAACAGCTGGTTGTCCTTGCCCGCGAATGTGGCGGTGGCGGGGCCACCCTTGGCCAAGGTGTGATCCTTGCGGGTGAAGAACCACACTTCGCTATCGGCATCCTTGTCCAATTGCGCGGTCATCGGCACGGCATTGTGCGGCTCGTTATCCAAATGAAGGAAGACGAAGGGGCTGGCGTTCAGCGCCTTCCAGAAGTCCTGCTTCAGTTCCTTGGTATCGCTCATGGGTAGTCTCCTTTGGCCATCAACGGCGCAGCGGGGGATAGGGTTCCAATCCTCCCTTGGTCTGGTTGCCAAAGTCCGCAAAACGGAACATAAAAGGAACAAAGGAGTCGATTCGCATGGACATGGCAGCTCTCCCGCGTGCGGCGGAACTGGCGCGTGCCGGTGCCAGTAAAGGTGCCGCCAATCCGCGCTGGCATCCCGGCAGCAAGTGCCCGCTGCACAGCGAGATTTTCGCCCCTGCCGATGACGCGAGCGGGACGGGCGCGGCGCTGGCACTGGCGCTCGATGGTCTGCGCGTGCGCGGCGCGGGCAAGTTGGGCCAAGGAGCGGAAGAAGGCGCAGTATTGTGGGTACAGGATGAAAAGGCGCGCAAGCTCTCCGGCAGGCCCTATCGCCCCGGCCTGCCCGAAGCACTGCGCCACCGGTTGATCCATGTTGCCGCCAAGACGTCCGAGGACGCGCTGTTCGCGCTGGAGGAAGGCGTGCGCTGCCGCGATCTGGCCTGCGTGATCGGCGAACTGGCGGGCAATCCGAAGGCACTCTCCTTCACTGCCTCGCGCCGCCTCAGCCTTGCGGCGGAGAAGCACAATGTGCCGCTGTTCCTGATCCGGCTCGACGCAGAACCTGACCTCAGCTCGGCACGGATGCGCTGGAAGGTGCGCGCCGCCCCTTCCGCTCCGCCGCTGTGGAACACTGCCGCGCCCGGTCGTCCGGCTTGGCACGCCGAACTGTTCCGCGCCCGCACCCACACTCCCGGAGAATGGATATTGCGAGATGGAAACGCCTTCCTCGCCGCCGAACGCGCCACTCCCGCCCATGCTCCCGCCGCGCCGGATCATGGCGATCTGGGCCTGCGAGCTGGCGCTCGATCGCTGGCGGCAAGCTGAACCCTGCAAGCGCGGGGAAGGGGCCGATGCGCAGCCGCTGGTCCTGATCGCCGAAACCGCGCACGGCCCGCGCATCGAAGCTGCCAATGCGGCCGGGCGCGCGGAAGGCGCCGCCCGCGGGATGATGCTCGCCGATGCGCGCACGCTGTGCCCGGCTTTGCAGGTCCGCCCTAGCGATCCGGCAGGCGATCTCGCTTTCCTTGAGCGGCTGGCGATCTGGGCGCAGCGCTGGGGGCCGTGGAGCGCGATCGACGCGCCCGATGGGCTGCTGGTCGATGTCACCGCCGTGGCGCACCTGTTCGGCGGGGAACGCCGCCTGCTCGCCGATGTCACCGCCCGCTGCGATGCGCGCGGGCTGGCAGTGCGCGCCGCCATCGCGCCCACCGCCGGGGCGGCATGGGCGCTGGCACATCATGCTCCCGCAGGAACGATCCTCGGCCCGGAAGAGGATATCGCCCTGCGACTGGCGGACCTGCCGGTGGCGGCGCTGCGGCTCGATGCCGACGTGCTGCTGGTGCTGCGCCGCCTCGGCCTCAAGCGGCTCGGCGATCTCACCAGCTTAGGTTTGGGCGTGGGCGAGGGCGCGAGCGGGCGCGATGCCATTCACCGCCGCTTCCGCAACCGCCGCTCCCCCGCCGCCAATCCGCTGATTCGGATGGACCAGCTTGCCGGACGGGTGCCCGAACCGCTGCTCCCGGTGATCCCCGTCAGCGCCCCGCTGGTGCAGCGGCGCCTGATGGAGCCGATCCGCCACCGCGAGCTGCTCGACCAGGTGGTGGCAGACCTCGCCGCCGATATGGCCCGCGTGCTCGAAGGGCGGGGCGAAGGTGCGCGGCGGCTGCAACTGGGGCTGTGGCGGGTAGATGGCGAAGTGGTGCTGCGCGATCTCGAACTGGCCATGGCCACTCGCGATCCCGCGCACGTGTGCCGCCTGTTCGCCGCTCGGCTGGACCACGTCGATGCCGGGTTCGGGATCGAGATGCTGCGGCTGCGCGCCTCATGGGCCGAACCTCTCGCGCTGGCGCAGGCCGATCTCGAAGCGGCGGCGGAGGAACACGGCACTTCGCTCGCCGCCTGTATCGACCGGTTGACGGTGCGGCTGGGCAGGGACGCGGTGCAACGCCCGGTGCTGCGCGCCAGCCACATTCCCGAACGCAGCGTGGGCTGGCAACCGCCGCTCGAACGCGAATCGGCGCAACAGGAGGAACTGGCCTTCCACGCGCGGCCGCTGAAACTGCTCGACCGGGCAGAGCGGATCGCAGTGCTCTACGCCAGCCCCGACGGCTACCCCCGCCGATTCCGCTGGCGCGGTTCGTTGTTCGACATAGCTCGCGTGGAAGGCCCCGAACGCATCGCTCCCGAATGGTGGCGCGAGAAAGGCGCCACCCGCCTGCGCGATTACTACCGCGTGGAGGACGCCACGGGCCGCCGCTACTGGATCTACCGTGCGGGCCTCGCCGGAGACGGGCGGGGCGGGGAGCCTGACTGGTTCTTGCAGGGGCTGTGCGGGTGAGGTGTGGACCCTCGACCGCCGGGGCACCTTACTTGGCCTCCCACGGCCAATCTCGCTCATCCTGAGCTTGTCGAAGGACAGCCACTAACTCTGCCTAAACGGGAACGTCGCGGCTACCCTTCGGCAAGCTCAGGGTGAGCTGAAGTGCGAAGGCACGAGAAGGTATGAGCAAGCGGGAACATAGGGCGTCCCCGAACTCACCCAGCCGCCGCCAACCTCGCCCGCCGGTTGCGCTGCACGATGTTGAGTATCTCCACCCCCACCGAGAAGCCCATCGCCGCGTAGATATAGCCCTTGGGCACGTGGAAGCCGAAGCCGTCGGCGATCAGCACCACGCCGATCATCACCAAGAAGGCCAGCGCCAGCATCACCAGCGTCGGGTTCTTCTCGATGAAGCCCGCGAGCGGGTCGGCGGCGAACAGCATGATGGTGACGGTGATGACCACGGCGGCAACCATGATCGGGATGTCGTCGGTCATGCCCACGGCGGTGAGAATCGAATCGACCGAGAACACCAGATCGATCGCCACGATCTGCGCGATCACTGCGCCGAAAGTGGCAGTGGCCGCTTTTGCCACGCCCGGGGTCTTGTCGAGCAGGTCGCCCGAATTGTCTTCCGGCTCCATCGAATGGTGGATTTCCTTGGTCGCCTTCCACAGCAGGAACAGCCCGCCAGCCAGCAGGATCAGGTCCCGCCCGGAAAAGGCGGTCTCGAAGCTCGGCTCGCCATAGTCGTTGGGCGTGCCTTGCAGGCCCAGATCGAACAGCGGGTTCTGCAGGGTGACGATCCAGCCGATCAGCATCAGCAGCCCGATTCGCATCACCAGCGCCAGCATCAATCCGATTCGCCGCGCCCGCTGCTGCTGGTGTTCGGGCAGCTTGTTGGACAGGATGGCGATGAAGATGAGGTTGTCGATGCCGAGCACCACCTCCAGCGCGATCAGGGTGAGCAGGGCCAGCCAGGCGGCCGGATCGGTAAGCAGGGCCATGATATCCATTCGGGTTCATTGCCCGAAGCTGCCGCGCGCCTCAACCGGGTTTTGCCGGATCAGCAGAACAGGCGTGGGGGTATATCCGCCGAACCGGGCGATGCAGTGCCCTGCGTGCTTTCTCGTTGTCCGGAATGAACGAGTCGCGGTCCGGCGGGTGCGGATTCAATCGTTTCGTTTAGCACGCGGGCCAGCAGCGGGCGATCGAAAGTCACCCCGCACATACCCGGTTTGACCCAGGTGATATGGCAGAACGCCTCGCCCCAGGGCCATTCGAGGATCGCCCCGCAGCCCATGCCGGGAGGGTTTTCCATGGACAGCCGCGCGCCGACATCGGAAATGTCGAACAATCTCCCGGCGACATTACCGCTCGGCATCACCAGCGTGGCCAGGCAATCCACCCGCACCCGCGGCGCGCCCCGGCGTTCGGGGGCCGGAATGGTTTTCTCGCGCCCGAACAATCTCATAGCAGTGCCCCGTTTCCATTCTTTTGCCGGAATGTGAAGGGCATTGGTAAAGCCGGGGTGAACGGACATGGTTAAAGCCTGAAGAATCCCCCGCGGAGCACGCGGGGTGGGTCGGCGCGGGAGATGTGCTCAAGGCAGATCGAAGAAGTCCACTTGCCCGTCGTTAAGGCCATAATACGCGCCGACAACCTTGAGGCGACCGGAACGCTGCGGCTCCATCATGATCGGATCGGTCTGCTCGCGCAGCTGGCGCACCACGCGGCGCACGTTTGCGCGTACCGAATTGTCGAGGAAATCGCCGTCCTCGCTGCGCGCGGCGAGCACGGCGGGTATGATCGGCTCGATCATCCGCCCGATCTGGCCGGGGAAGGTGGCATTGTCGTTGACCACGTCGGTCGCCGCTTTCACTGCTCCGCAGCTCTGGTGGCCCATCACCACCACCAGCGGCACTTGCAACACCGCCACCGCATATTCGATCGAGCCGAGCGCCACCGTATCGACGGTATTCCCGGCGTTGCGGATGATGAACAGTTCGCCCAGTCCGCGGCCGAACAGCAGTTCCGGCGGCACCCGGCTGTCGGAGCAGGAAACATAGGCGGCAAAGGGGTTCTGCCCGGTCGCCAGATCGAGGCGGCGCTGGGCGCTGGTGAGCACCCGCGTCTGCTCGCCGCGCAGGAAGGCGGCATTGCCTTCACGCAGCAGATCGAGCGCCTGATCGGGAGTGAGGTCGGTTGCGGGCGGGGCGGGGGTAAGTCCGCCGTCGCTGTCCTGCGCGGCAAGTGCTGCACCGCCACCGAGCAGGGCGCTCGCTCCCAAGGCACCAGTGGTTCCCAAAACGGTTCTGCGGGTCATCATGATCGTCTCCTCATATCGTGGGGGAGGCGATGTGAGTGTTCGGCCGCCCCTCTCTCTCACGTCCGACATCACGAGCAGTTGCTCGCCAGAGGGGCCCGGTACGCCCCCGTTCTTTATGCGAGCGCTTCGCAAAAGGGAATACGGATTTTGAGCGGTAATCGCTTTGCCGCAATCGCCTTGCGAATCGGATGCAAGAACATATAAAGAACAAATGCCTGTTCTCGAAACCATCCAGAAGCTGGAAATCCTTGCCGACGCAGCGAAATACGATGCTTCCTGCGCCTCCTCCGGCACGGCCAAGCGCAATTCGAAGGGCGGGAAGGGCATTGGCTCGACCGAGGGGATGGGCATCTGCCATGCCTATGCGCCCGATGGCCGCTGCATTTCGCTGCTGAAGATCCTGCTGACCAACCACTGCATTTTCGATTGCCACTATTGCGTGAACCGCAAGAGCTCGAACACGCGGCGGGCGCGGTTCAGCCCGCAGGAAGTGGCGGACCTGACGCTGACCTTCTACCGGCGCAATTATATCGAGGGGCTGTTCCTCTCCTCCGGCATTATCAAGAGCGCCGATCACACGATGGAACAGCTGGTAGAAGTGGGACGTATCCTGCGGGATGAACACGATTTTCGCGGCTACATCCACCTGAAGACCATTCCCGAAGCGGACCCGGCGCTGGTGCACCAGGCAGGGCTCTATGCCGATCGCGTCTCGATCAATGTCGAAATGCCGACGGTTGCGGGGCTGACCCGCCTCGCGCCGGACAAGAATGCCACCCAGATCGAAGGGGCGATGGGCGGGGTGAAAATGGCGATCATTCAGGCCAAGGACGAGAAGAAGCGCTTTCGCCACGCGCCGCGCTTCGCACCGGGCGGGCAATCGACGCAGATGATCGTCGGCGCGGATGCGGCCAGCGATGCCGATATCGTCGGTAAGGCCAGCCGGCTCTATGACCGGTTCCGCCTGCGCCGCGTCTATTATTCGGCCTTCTCACCGATCCCCGATGCCAGCGCGGTGCTGCCACTGAAGCGTCCGCCGCTGCTCCGCGAACACCGGCTGTACCAGTCCGACTGGCTGATGCGGTTCTACGGCTTCGCGCCGCAGGAAGTGGTGCAGGCGACCGGGGCGGACGGCAACCTGCCGCTCGACATCGATCCCAAGCTCGCCTGGGCGCTGAAGTTTCGTGAACATTTCCCGGTGGATGTGAACCGCTGTTCGCGTGAAATGTTGCTTCGGGTACCGGGGCTGGGGACGCGCGCAGTGGCGCAGATCCTCGCCAGCCGCCGCCACCGCACGCTGCGGCTGGAGGATGTGGCCAAGCTCACCGTCTCGGTCACCAAGGTGCGCCCGTTCATTGTCACCGCCGACTGGCGCCCGCTGCTGCTGACCGACCGCGCCGATCTGCGCGCGCTGCTGGCCCCGAAGCAGGAGCAGCTGGAGCTGTTTGCGGCATGACTGCCCTCCAGCACGTCAGGCTCGGCGCATACTACGTCATCAGCCTGCCCGAGCCCGACGATTTCACCTTCTGGCGCGAGCGGGCGCGGCTACTGGTGCAGTGCGATGTACCGCCCGACCGTGTAGCCTGGGTGGAGCCGGGCGGCACAGGATCGCTGTTCGCACATGGTGACCGCCGCGTGCCGCAGCCGGACGATCCCGCGCGGGTGGTGCGCGCGAGCAAGCGGTTCCTGCAAATTGCGCAAAGCGCCATGCATCATACTGATCCGGAACGCTTTGCCCTGCTGTACCGGCTGCTGTGGCGGCTCCAGTCTTCCCCAAGGATGATGGAGGACAAGGCGGATCCCGAGGTCCGCCGGGTGGAGGAATTGGAAAAGGCGGTGCGCCGCGATGCGCACAAGATGCATGCTTTCGTCCGCTTCCGGCGGGTGGAGGATGGCGACGAGCCCGAAGCGCCCGAGCATTACGTCGCCTGGTTCGAGCCGGAGCATCACATCCTCCGGCGCGAGGCGGGCTTTTTCGTCCGCCGTTTCGCCAATATGCACTGGTCGATCCTGACCCCGCGCGGCAGCCTGCACTGGGATGGCAAGGTGTTGTGCGAAGGCCCGCCCGCGCAGAAGTCCGATGCGCCCGGCGACGATCCGGCGGAGGACCTGTGGCGCAAGTACTATGCCTCCATCTTCAATCCCGCGCGGTTGAAGATCGGCGCGATGCTGAAGGAAATGCCGAAGAAATATTGGAAAAACATGCCCGAAGCAGCGTTGATTCCCGAACTGATCGCAGGCGCGCAAGCGCGCGAGGCTGCAATGGTGGCGGAAGGCAGGATGGAATACCAGGCGAAACCCGAAACGCTGGCGGCAATCGACAAGGCGATTCACGCCTGTCGTAACTGTCCCATCGGCGAACTCGACAATCGTGCGGTGATGGGGGAGGGGCCGCAACGCGCCACTCTGATGATCGTCGGCGAACAGCCGGGTGATCAGGAAGACCTTGCCGGTCGCCCGTTCGTCGGCCCGGCGGGGCAGGTGCTCGATGCGGCGCTGGCAGTGGCCGGGATCGACCGGAGCGCAGCCTACGTCACCAACGCGGTGAAGCATTTCAAGTTCGTGCAGCGCGGCAAGCGGCGGCTGCACCAGTCGCCCACCGCCAGGGAGATCGACACCTGCCGCTGGTGGCAGGAAGCCGAACGCGCGGTGGTGCAGCCGAAGCTGGTGCTGGCCTTGGGAGCGTCTGCGGCGCGCGGACTGCTCGGCAAGACGGTCAGCATCACCAAGGCACGCGGCGCGCCGATCCCGCTCGAAGACGGGAGCGAACTGTGGGTGACGGCACACCCATCCTACTTGCTGCGGCTCGACGGCGATGCGCGCGAGGAGCAGGAGCGGCTGTTCGCGGCCGATCTGGCGGCAGTGCGGGCGCGGCTGGCGGAATTGACGGCGTGACGTGCCCGAAAGCGATGTCCTCCCCAAGCGCACGATCGAGCTCGATCCGGACAGCATAGACGCGCCGCCGCGCGCGGCCTTTGTCGAGCTGGGTCTCGTCTCGTGCTTCAGCTTCCTGCGCGGCGCGTCGGATGCGGTGGACCTCGTGCTCACCGCCCGTTCGCTGGGTTACGATGCCGTGGGGATCGCCGATGCCAATAGCATGGCGGGGGTGGTGCGGGTGCATGGCGAGGCCAAGACGCTCAAACTGCGCCCGGTGATTGGCTGCCGGATCGAGACAGTGGAGGGCTTGGCGTTCCTCGCCTACCCGCGCGATCGCGCCGCCTATGGCCGCCTCTGCCGCCTCATCAGCAGGGGGCGGATGCAGACACTCGACGGCGGCTGGCAGGACAAGGGGGCCTGCGAGATCAGCCTGACGATGCTGGCGGAGCATTCGGAAGGGCTGCAACTGATCGCACTGCCGCCGCGCGATCTGGACGCGCGGTTTACGATTGTGGTGCCGAGCAATGTCATTCCCTTTCGTCATCCCGGTCCCCGAGCCGGGGTCCCGCTTGCCTCCGAACCGAGCGGGACCCCGGATCAAGTCCGGGGTGACGAACAGAAATGGGATCGGGTGACCGCCCCGTACCCCGATCTCCTGCGCCACCTCTGCGGCCAACTCCCCACCTTGGGCTATCTCGCCGCCAGCTATCTCTACAGCGGCGATGATATCGCCCGGATCGACCGGCTCGATGCTCTGGCGCGGGCGAATGGCTTGCGGCTGCTCGCCACCAACGATGTGCATTACCACGCGCCCGATCGTCGCCCCTTGCAGGATGTGATGACCGCCATCCGCCACAAGACCAAGGTGGCGAGCGCCGGGCACCTGCTCCACGCCAATGCCGAGCGGCACCTCAAGAGCCCGCAGGCGATGCAGGCGCTGTTCGCCCGCTGGCCCCAGGCGATTGCCGCCGCGCGCGCAGTGGCCGATGCCTGCGAGTTCAGCCTCGATGAACTGAAATACGAATATCCCGAGGAGATTTACCCAGACGGCATGACGCCGCAGCAATTCCTCGAAGCCGAGACATGGCGGGGGGCAGACCAGCGTTATCCCTCCGGTGTACCCGACAGCGTGCGGCAGACGCTGCACCGCGAACTGGCGCTGATCGGCAAGCTGGATCTCGCCCGTTACTTCCTCACCATCAAGGATATCGTCGACTATGCGCGCGGGGTCGATCCGCCGATCCTGTGCCAGGGGCGCGGCTCGGCGGCCAATTCGGCGGTGTGCTATTGCCTCGAAATCACCAGCGTCGATCCGGCGAAGCACGCGCTGCTGTTCGATCGCTTTATCTCGGAGGAGCGCAAGGAGCCGCCCGATATCGATGTCGATTTCGAGCACGAACGGCGCGAGGAGGTGATCCAGTACATCTATCGCAAGTACGGTCGCCACCGCGCGGGGCTGTGCGCCACCGTCATCCACTATCGCCCGCGCATGGCGATCCGCGAAGTGGGCAAGGCGATGGGCCTTTCCGAAGATGTCACCGCCGCGCTCTCGCGCACCGTATGGGGCGGGTGGGGGACCGAAATCGGCGAGGATCACGTTGCCGAAACGGGCATGGACCTGAGTGATCCGCACTTGCGACGGGTTCTCGCCTTGACCCGGCAAATGATTGGAATACCACGCCATCTCTCGCAGCATGTCGGCGGATTTATCCTGACCAAGGAAGCGCTGACCGAGACAGTGCCGGTGGGCAACGGGGCCATGCCCGATCGCAGTTTCATCGAATGGGACAAGGACGATATCGAGGCGCTGGGCATCCTCAAGGTGGACGTGCTGGCGCTGGGGATGCTCACCTGCATCCGCAAATGCCTCGATCTTCTGGAAAATCACCACGGTCGCCGCCTGCAATTGGCCAGCGTGCCGCGCGAGGACCCGGAAACCTACGAAATGCTGCGCAAGGGCGATTCGCTCGGCGTGTTCCAGGTCGAAAGCCGGGCGCAGATGAACATGCTCCCGCGCCTGCGTCCGCGCGAATTCTACGATCTGGTGATCCAGGTCGCGATCGTGCGTCCGGGGCCGATCCAGGGCGACATGGTACACCCCTATCTCAAGCGCCGCCGGGGTGCGGAGAAGGTGGTAATCCCCGCGCCCGCGCCCGAGCACGGCCCGCCGGACGAGCTTTCCAGCATTCTCGAGCGCACGCTGGGGGTGCCGATCTTTCAGGAGCAGGCGATGAAGATCGCGCTCGACGCGGCGAAGTTCTCTTCGCTGGAAGCCAACCGGCTGCGCAAGGCCATGGCGACCTTCCGCAGCCGGGGGATGGTGGACGAATTGCAGGACATGATGGTCGAACGGATGGTGGCGCGCGGCTACGATCGCGATTTCGCCCAGCGCTGTTTCAACCAGATCCGCGGCTTCGGCGAATACGGCTTCCCCGAAAGCCACGCCGCCAGCTTCGCACACCTCGTTTACGTTTCGAGCTGGCTGAAGTGCCACTTTCCCGCCGCGTTCGGCTGCGCGCTGCTCAATTCGCAGCCGATGGGGTTTTATGCGCCGGCGCAGATCGTGCGCGATGCGAGGGAGCATGGGGTGACGGTGCTGCCGGTTGATGTGAACTTTTCGGAATGGGACTGCACTCTGGAGGTGCTGGGGGATTTGGATTCTTCGCGTGATTCCGAATCCGAATCCGGTCGCCAGGACAAACACATCGCCCTGCGTCTCGGCCTGCGGCAGGTGGACGGTCTGCCCGAATATGTCGCTGCGCAACTGCTCGCCGCGCGCGCGGATCATGGCCCTTTTGCCGATGTCGCCAAGCTGCGCGACCGGGCGCGGCTGCCGGTGGCGCATATCGAGCGACTTGCCAGCGCCGATGCCTTCGGTTCGCTCGACATGACCCGGCGGCAGGCGCTGTGGGATGCGCGCAGCCTGGTGGGCGGGGCGGGGCTGCCGCTGTTCGCCCATGCCGATGAACGTGACGAGGGGGCCGAGCGCCGCAGGGCGATCCTGCCGCAAATGCCGCTTTCCGAAGAAGTGGTCGCCGATTACCAGACTATCCGGCTCAGCCTGAAGGCGCATCCGCTGGCCTTCCTGCGGGCAAGCCTTGCCGAACGCGGTTTCGTGCGCGCCTGCGATCTCAGGAACCGCAAGTTCCGTTCGATGGTTCAGGTGGCAGGCGTGGTGCTGATTCGTCAGCGGCCGGGCAGTGCCAAGGGTGTGTGCTTCATCACGCTGGAGGATGAGACGGGCACGATCAATCTGGTCGTCTGGCCCGATCTGAAGGAAAAACAGCGCAAGGTGGTGATGGGATCGCGGTTGATGGAAGTGCGCGGGCGGGTGGAATATGATGACGAGGTGATCCACGTTATCGCCCATTCGATGACCGACGCAACAGCGGAGCTGCATCGCCTGTCGGACGACCTGCTCAGCGCCCCGCTGGCGCGCGCCGATCATGTCAATTCGCCGCTGCCATCGGGCAAGATCAATCCCTCCAATGGCCTGCACGATGGCGAAGAACACGAGGCCATCCGCCCACGCGACCTGATCGATCAGTTGCCCAACACGCGTGGGCACCCGCGCAATGTCCGTATCATCCCAAAATCGCGTGATTTCCACTGATGGCGCCGAAAAAGCGAAATTGGCCGCGCATTGCCCCGATGGATACGGCATTGGCGGCGCTGCTGGTGGGTATCGCGCTGCTGCTGGCCGGACGCAGCTGGCTGGAGGAAAATCCGCAGCACAATCCCTGGGCGCCGCTCGACCTGCGCGATCCGCATGGAATGGCGACCGCGGGAAAACTTACCGCCCTGCGGGGCGATGTGCCTGCATGCCACGCGGTGCTGGACCGCAGCGAAATCGCTTTCACCGCGCTCCCCGCCGCTGGTGAAGCCGAATGTCGACGGGGGGATAGGCTGATTCCAGCCGATCTGCTTCTATCTCCCGCAGAACCGCAAATGACCTGCCCGGTCGCTGCGGGATTGGTCCTTTGGCTGGAACAGGACGTACAACGGCTGGCGGAGCAATATTTCGATTCGCAGGTTACGCAGGTGGAGCAGCTCGGAACTTACAGCTGTCGCCGAATGTATGGCGCAGCATCAGGGCGCTGGAGCGAACATGCAACGGGCAATGCCATCGACATAGCCGGCTTTGCGCTGGCCGACGGACGCCGCGTGAGCGTGCTCCGGGACTGGAACGGCGACGAGAGCGAAGCCCAGTTCCTGCGCGCGGTACGCGATTCGGCGTGCAGCAGCTTCGGAACAGTTCTCTCGCCCGATTACAATGCCGCCCACGCCGATCATTTCCACTTCGATCAGGGGCGAGGAGTGGGCCGGGGCGCCTGTCGCTGAAGCCGACCCTTCCAAGATCGAACAGGCAAACAAAAACCCCCGCCGAAGCGGGGGTTATCGTATTCGGTAATGCCGCAGCGCTTAAGGGCTGGTCGGCAGATCGTCGTCGTCTTCGCCCGATTCGATGGCGATGATGCCACCGGCAATGATGGCCGCAACGATCAGAACGATAAGGAGAGTGCTGGCCCCAGCCTCTTCGGACTGAGAGACAGCAGCGGCCTCACGGTCAAGCGCCTGAGCGGAGACGGCGGATGCAGTGGAGCCGAGCATGATGCTGGCGGCAACGGCGCTGGTGATGATCTTTTTCATAAGTCCCTCTTGTTGGGGTCGTTCAAAGTACAAAGCCGCCATAACGCGAGTGCGGCATGATGTGAACCCCCAAGCGTGTAAACTGTTCCGAAAGGAGGCAAACTTGCGATGAGTTGTTGCGCCGATGCCACAAATATCACTGCAATTCCGCTAATTATGCATTTGCAGCATGGAATGTTGCACCTGCGCAGTGCGTTGAATCGAGTTTACACGGGTTCGAGCGCATATCCTGCAGAACGAACTGTGCGGATTGGGTCGCGGAGATTGTCTACCGCAATGGCTTTGCGCAGGCGGCGAATGTGCACATCCACGGTGCGTTCCTCGATTTCGCTGCCTGTGCCCCAAACGGCGTCAAGCAATTGACCACGCGAGAAAACCCGGCGCGGGTGTTCCATAAAGAACTTGATCAGCCTGTATTCTGTAGGCCCGACCTGCAGTTCCTGGCCGCGCCGCTCCAGCCGGTGCGCCACCGGATCGAGTCGCAGATCGCCTACTTCGACGGTTTCTCCCGCCAGTGCGGGGCGTACGCGACGCAGGACTGCGGATACGCGCGCGAGCAGTTCACGAGGGGAAAAGGGTTTGGTTACGTAATCGTCGGCGCCGGTTTCCAGCCCGCGCACTCGGTCATCCTCCGCTTCCCGCGCGGTGAGCATGATGATCGGAACATGCGCAGTGGACTTTTCGCGGCGCAGACGGCGGCAAACTTCGAGGCCGCTGGTGCCTTCGATCATCCAGTCGAGGATCACCAGATCTGGGGCGTCTTCCGCCGCCATCATCATCGCTTCGTCACCATCGGCGGTGGAGCGTACGTCATAGCCTTCGCTTTCGAAACGGTATTCGAGCAGCTCGGCAAGCGCCTTGTCGTCTTCCACGAGGAGCAGCTTGGGTGCGGACATCGCCTGTTATTCCCTACACCTGCCCGGAGGGGCAGCGTTCAGAATGCCGGTATGACATTTTCATGGCAGTTTTGTTGCAGCCGCCACTCCGATGTCACTAATTCCCCTAGCGCTCGATATCGTTGGGATAGCCGCCGGTAGCCGCATAGTGAACCATTTCGGCGACATTGGTGGCGTGATCGCCAATCCGCTCGATGTTACGGGCGACGAACAGCAATTGCGCGGCGCTACTGATGGTGGACGGGTTTTCCACCATGTGGCTGACGACATTGCGGAAAATACTGTCATAGAAAGCATCCACTTTGTCGTCGCGGACGATCACCTCGCGCGCCAGCACCGGATCGCGCGCGGCGTAGGCGGTGAGAACATCGTGGACCATCTCGGCAGCAATCTCACCCATTGCCGGGAGCAGGGTGAGCGGTTCGAACTTGGCGCGGTTCTCGATCCGCCCGATCCGCTTGGCGATGTTCTTGGCGTAGTCGCCGATCCGCTCGATCACGCCGCTGATCTTCAGCGCGGCGACGATTTCGCGCAGGTCGTCCGCCATCGGTGCGCGCAGGGCGAGGATGCGCACCGCCATCGCGTCGACCTCGGCTTCCAGCTCGTCCAGCTTCTTGTCGCGCTTGATGACGTCCTTCGCCTTGTCCTCATCGCCCGAAACGAGCGCGGACAGCGCATCGCTGATCGCGAGTTCCGCAAGGCCGCCCATCTCCGCGATCAGGCCGCGCAGCCGGGTGATGTCCTCATCGAATGCCTTGACGGTATGTTCCATAGTCTATCCGTACCTGCCGGTGATGTAATCCTGCGTGCGCTTCTGCTTCGGGTTAGTGAATATGTCCTCGGTGTGTCCATATTCCACAATATTGCCGAGGTGGAAAAACGCCGTGCGCTGGGAAACGCGCGCCGCCTGCTGCATCGAATGGGTAACGATCACGATGGCATATCGGCCCCGCAATTCGTCAATCAGCTCTTCGATTTTTGCGGTGGCGATGGGGTCGAGCGCCGAACACGGCTCATCCATCAGGATCACTTCAGGATCGACGGCGATGGCGCGGGCGATACACAGCCGCTGCTGCTGGCCCCCTGAAAGCGCGGTGCCTGAATCGTCCAGCCGGTCCTTCACCTCTTCCCAAAGACCTGCGCGCCGGAGGCTCTTCTCGACAATCGCGTCGAGTTCGCCCTTGCTCTCGGCCAGGCCGTGGATCTTGGGGCCATAGGCAATGTTGTCGTAAATCGACTTGGGAAAGGGATTGGGCTTCTGGAACACCATCCCGACGCGCGCCCGTAACTGCACCACGTCCATTCCGCTGGAGTAGATGTTCTCCCCGTCCAGATCGATGGTTCCTTCTACCCGCGCCGAGGGAATGGTGTCATTCATCCGGTTCAAAGCGCGCAGGAAAGTGGACTTGCCGCAGCCCGACGGACCGATGAAGGCGGTGACATATTCGCTGAACACATCGACCGAAACCGCGTCGATCGCCTTCTTGTCCCCGTAATAGATCGAAACGTCCTTCGCGCGCATCTTCACTGCCGGCCCTTCGGCGGGCGCCTCAGCATTGGTCTGCGGGGCAGGGGTGGAGCTGTCTTGCATCACCATTTTTTCTCGAAGCGGTTGCGCAGATAGATGGCGAGGCCATTCATCAGCAGGAGGAAGGCCAATAGCACGATAATCGCCGCGCTGGTGCGTTCAACGAAGCCGCGGCTGATTTCGTCGGACCAGAGGAAAATCTGCATCGGCAGCACGGTGGCGTTGTCGGTAAATCCGTCTGGCGGGGTGGCGACAAAGGCGCGCATCCCGATCAGCAGCAGCGGCGCGGTTTCACCCAGTGCGCGGGCCATCCCAATGATGGTGCCGGTGAGGATACCGGGTAGGGCCAGCGGCAGCACATGGTGGAACACTACCTGCACGGGGGAAGCGCCGATGGCGAGTGCGCCGTCGCGGATCGAAGGCGGCACCGCCTTGATCGCGTTGCGACCGGAAATCACAATCACCGGCATGGTCATCAGCGCCAGCGTCATCCCGCCGATCAGCGGGGCGGAGCGATAGCTGGGGAACAACCAGAGGAAAACCGCCATGCCGAGCAGACCGAAAATGATTGAAGGTACGGCCGCGAGATTGTTGATCGAGACTTCGATCAGATCAGTCCAGCGGTTCTTCGGCGCATATTCTTCGAGATAGAGCGCTGCCAGCACGCCGATGGGGAAAGCCAGCAACAGGGTCACGACCATCGTCAGGATCGAACCCTTGAGCGCGCCCCAGATGCCGACCAGTTGCGGATCGGTGGCATCCGCGCGGGAAAGGAAGCCGGTGTCGAAGCGGTTGTCCAGGTTGCCTGCTTCGGCCAGTTCCTGCGCCAGCGGTTGCAATGCGATCTGGCCGTCACCTGCATATGCGCTGGCGAGGTCTTCGCTGGCGGGGAGCCAGAACACTTCCTCGCGCTGGAGCATTCCGGGGTCAATATAGATCGCCTCCGCAACCTGGCGCCATGCTTCGCCGTTGAGGTTCTGCGCGGCTTCCTCGCCCAGTGCTTCCTCGGCACTGAACTGCACAACTTCGCGCAAACCCTGTCCGCTCAGTCGCTGCACCGCTTCTTGCTCGCTGGCGATCTGCGCGTTCATGGAAAGACCCATTGAGGGGAAATCGATCGGCACTTTCATCTCGGTGCGCTGGAAGCCGCCGATACCGTTGATCGTCATCGTCGCCAGCAGAAACACCAGCACCGCTAGCGAGAACACGATCGCCGAAAGGCCCAGCGCCTTGAACCGGCGCTCGGAAGCATAGCGCTTCTTCAGACGCGCTTCGAACGCCGGCGTGCGGGTGGGGGCCACTTTGGCAGAAGTTTGGCGCTCACTCATAGGCTTCGCGGAACCTTTTCACGACGCGCAAGGCGATGAAATTGAGCGCCAGTGTCACGAGGAACAGCACGAAGCCGAGCGCGAAGGCGGCGAGCGTGGCCGGGTGATCGAAGCTGCCCTCGCCGGTGAGCAAGGCGACGATCTGCACTGTCACCGTGGTCATCGATTCGAGCGGATTGGCCGACAGGTTGGCGGCGGTAGATGCGGCCATAACCACGATCATGGTTTCGCCGATCGCGCGGCTGACGGCCAGCATTACCCCGCCGACGATGCCGGGCAGAGCAGCGGGCACGATCACCCGGCGGATGGTTTCGTTGGTGGTCGCCCCCATGGCCAGCGAACCATCCCGCATGGCCTGCGGCACAGCGGCGATGGAGTCATCCGCCATTGATGAGACGAAGGGAATGATCATGACGCCCATTACCAGTCCGGCGGCCAGCGCGCTCTCGCTCGATGCATTGGCATAGCCGAGCGAGTTGGCGACATCGCGGATGAACGGGGCGATGGTGAGCGCGGCGAAATAGCCGTAGACCACGGTCGGCACGCCCGCGAGAATTTCCAGCGCCGGCTTCACCCATGCGCGTACCCTGGGCGCGGCATACTGGGTGAGATAGATCGCGCTCATCATCCCCAGCGGGATAGCGACGATCATGGCAATAATCGCGCCGATGAACAGCGTGCCCCAGAACAGCGGGATGGCGCCGTAGCGGTCCCCGTCCGGATTGGGCGACGTGCTCATCGGATCGGGATTCCACTGAGTCCCGAACAGGAAATCGAGTGGCGAAACCATGCCGAAGAAGCGCACTGTCTCGAACACCAGCGTGACGAAAATGCCCAGCGTGGTCAGGATCGCGACAAGCGATGCGATGAGGAGAGTGGCCAGCACCAGCCGTTCCACCTTCGTGCGAGCGGCGAAGTCGGGCTTCAGGCGCAGGAAGGCCCAGGCGGCCCCGGCAGCAGCGATCAGCAGGCCAATTACAATGCCGATGATGTCGAACCGTGCCATCGCCTGCCGGAACGGCTCGGCCAGCGCATAGGACTCATCATTGAGAACGCGAGTTGCGCTGCCCTCTGCGATGGTTCGGGCTTCGATCAGGATCGCTTCACGGCGCAGGCCGAAGTCGGGCAGGGTGGCCGCTTCCGGGCTGGCGAGGACATAAGAAAACACCAGCTGCTGTGAAATAGAATCCCACAGCACGAACCAAATCAAGAGCGGTACGCCGATCCAAAGCGCGGCGTACCAGGCGTGATAGCTAGGCAGGGCGGCGATCCGCCCGTGTGGTGCGGTGCGTTTGAACGTCCACGCTCGCGCCCGGGCCACCAGCCAACCGGCGAGCCCGAGCCCGAGGGCAAGGAGAAGCGGTATGGCTGGCGACATCGGAAGGGTTCAAATTCCTATTGCAGGTCTTCGGCGGTCAGCACCGGCAGTTCGGTGGTCGCCGCCGTCATGCGTTCGAGCACCTCGCCACGATTCGTGACAAGGCCGATTTCCGCCAGTGGCCCACCATCACCCCAATTGGCAACCCAGGTGGCGAGGAATTCCTCAAGTCCCGGAATGATGCCGATGTGTTCTTTCTTGAGGTAGAGATACAGCGGTCGGGCCCCGGGATAGGAGAAGTTGGAAATATTCTCGTAGGTCGGCAGGACGCCGTTCATGGGCAGGCCCTGCACCTTGTCCGAATTGGCTTCGAGGTAGGAATAACCGAAGATGCCAACGGCATTGGGATTGCCCTCGATCTTCTGCACGATCAGGTTGTCCTGCTCGCCCTGATCGACATAGCGACCGTCAGAACGCACTTCCGTGCAAATGCGGTCGTGCTCGTCCTCGTTGCTCTCTGCCAGCGCTTCCATTTCCGGATTGGCGTCGCAGCCGACTTCGAGGATCAGTTCGGCCAGCGCATCGCGGGTGCCGGAGGTGGAGGGCGGCCCGTAAACCAGGATCGGCAGATCGGGCAGCGAAGGATCGACATCGCTCCAGGTCTCGGCAGTCTGCGGTTCGCCGTAAGGATTGGCGGCAATGGCACGATAGACCAGTTCCGGGGTCAGGTTCATGGTGATCCCGCCCTGCGCACTGGCCAGCGCGATGCCGTCCATGCCGACCTGGATTTCGACGATTTCGGTCACGCCGTTGGCGACGCAATCCTCGAACTCCTGCAACTTCATCCGGCGCGAGGCATTGGCGAAGTCGGGCGTGTCATAGCCGACGCCGCTGCAGAAGGTCGCGATGCCGCCACCCGTGCCGATCGATTCGATATTGGCGGCGGGAAAATCGGGATGCTCGCGGCTGAAGATTTCCGAGACGCGCGTGGCGAAGGGATAGACGGTGGAAGAGCCGACCGCGTGGATCGCGTCACGGCTGTTGCCGCCCGCGCTGTCTCCGGATCCGCAGGCAGTAAGGCTGGTCGCGGCAAGCGCGAGAATGGCAATGGAAAGCTTCTTCATGGTAACGTGCCCTGTTTCTAGGTGTTGAGCTAGTGGCCCCCTATTACCGTCATGCGACAGATTTGCGTCACATCGCGGTCTTATTTCGGCCGGGAGCAGGCCTGCATTTGCGTCAGAAATCAAGTTCGGCACGCATTCCGATCACATCGGCGCTGTAATCTCGCAGGCCGTTACCCACGGCCACGGCGGCATTGTCATATTCAAGCCTGCCGTAATTGAGCTGGAGCCGGGTGAAGTCGGTGGTTGTCCAGATCAGCGATGCGAACAGTCCGTTCTGGGTGCCGCCCGCAATCGGTCCGTCGTTGAGATCGAGGTAATCGTAGCGGAGGTTGACCTGCACCGCGCCGATGCCACCTTCACCCACCGGATTGGTAGGACGTGTACGGTTGAAGCGCCCGCCGCGATAACCGCGGCTGTCTCCAGGCGTGAGGAACATCCCCGCTTCGATATAGCCGCCCTTGAAAGCGACATCGTCCAGCCCGTGCCTGCGGGAGACTTGCTGCCGATAGCCTTCCGCCGCGACATGAAACGGCCCGCTGATGGCAGCCAATTCCAACCCGGCACCGAATTCGCTTTGCGCGCCGATGGTGCCGGTGTCGATCAGGCGGGTGGAGGTGAAGTGTACTAGCGGTCGCTGGCGATAGCGCACCGATGTCGGCGATTCGAGTTCGCGGTAATGTAGCGAGCTGCCGAAGTGCAGTTGGGTGTCGCCCAGCTTCGGCGCATAGACTGCACGGCCATCCACGCTCCAGCTGTCGTCGGGCAGATCATCTATGTTCGAAGTGAACAGGCCTCCCTGCACCAGCACGTCACCCGCACCGTATTGCGCCGAAATGCCCAGACGACGCTCGAAGCCGAAGGCGTCGGTAAAAGCGGCGCGTTCGATGAACGAAGAGAAGCGGCTGCTGGTCAATTCCTCAAGCGACTGGAAGCCATTGTGCTGGCCGAGCGTGACATCGACACTTCCGGCATCGTAAGTCACGATGGCATCGGTGATCTCGACTTCGTTGCCTGCGAAATCCAGTTCCAACTTGTAGCCGAAGCCACCGGGAATATCGCCTTCCACGCCCAGCCGAGCGCGGCGGAGTTCCTGGCCGAACCCGTCCTCCAGGCCGGAGGAGGCGGGCAGGGCTGACAAGCCTGCGTCGAACATCAACCTTCCGAAGGGCTTGAACGAGAACCCGTCCTCGCTCTCGACTTCAGGAGCCGCGCCCATCGTGATTTGGGTGGCTGTGCCGACCGGTACCGTGGGAGGGGGGACAACCGCTGTGATTGCGGCAACTTCGTTTTGCTCGGCCTCGTCGCTTTCCAGCTCGTCCAGCCGGGCGGACAGCACTTGCAGTTGCGCGGTGAGCTGCGAGACTTGCGCGCGCAGGTCCTCGACCTCGCTATCCTGCGCCTGCGCCGGAGCGGCGAGAGCGGTGGTTGCCAGCAGTAGAAAGGGGAGAGTGCGCAAAATATGTCTCGCGATTGTCACATGGTGTCCGAGTTGTGACCGCGGCCCCTAGATTTGTGACATTACGGTTTTGTGACAGCTGCGGATTTCCCTGTGGACAAGGTTAGCGCAACGGGCCGGAACAGTCGTCGGCTATTCCACCGGAGCCAGCGGCAAGCGAACCGAAACAGTCGTACCCACACCCAGCTGGCTGTCGATATCCAGCCGCCCGCGATGCCGCTCCACGATGTGCTTGACGATCGCCAGCCCTAGCCCGGTACCCCCCGCAGC
This sequence comes from Erythrobacter sp., assembly GCA_019739335.1. Lineage (NCBI taxonomy): Bacteria > Pseudomonadati > Pseudomonadota > Alphaproteobacteria > Sphingomonadales > Erythrobacteraceae > Erythrobacter > Erythrobacter sp. The sequence continues at coordinate 2,995,186 of CP073261.1, read as the reverse complement.
GCGACTGCGACCCGGATCAGTGCGATAGAAACGGCGGGTGAGGTGGGGGAGGTGTTCGGAGGCAATACCTTCACCCCGATCGACGATCCGCAGCAAAGCCATCTCCCGCTCGCCGTGCGTCAGTTCCACCGTTACCGGGGCCCCGGCCGCGCCGTATTTCATCGCGTTGTCGACCAGGTTCCGGACCAGCTGCTCAAGCTGCTTTTGATCCCCGCGCACCGGCATGTCGCCCTCGGCGATCTGGAAATCGAGCCGGTCCAGCCGATCCGGTCCTGCGCCATCACGCGCCGCCTGCCGCACCAGGCGGGACAGTTCCAGCCGCTCGCGTGGATGATCGTGCTTCTCGGCCTCGACCCGGCTGAGCGACATCAAATCGTCGATCAGCGACTGCAGCCGCCGCGCCTCCCGCAGCACCGTGCCATAGAATTTGGCGGTCTGTTCCGGTGGCAGCTTGTCGCCCTCATCCTCCAATGTTTCCATATAGCCGATGATCGAAGCCAACGGAGTGCGCAGCTCGTGGCTGGCATTGGCCACAAAATCGGTATGTGCGCGGCTGACATCGGCTTCTGAGGTGCGGTTTATGAGTTCGACGAGGCTGTAGCGTTCATCGATTCGCTGGCAGCTCATCTGCCAGTTGCTCTTCGGCCCGGTCAGCCCCTGCACCGTGGCAGAGCCGCCGCGCGCGCGCGCCAGCAGTTCGATGGCGGCCGGATGCCGCAGCGCGACACGGGCGTCCTGCCCGACGACATGCTGGCCGATCTCCTCACGCGCCTGGGCATTGGCGACAATGATCCGGTCCTTGTCGAGCAGCAGCACAGGAAGACCTGAATGTTCGATCAGGTCACGCATTCCCGACTGTGTGATAGTCAACCCTTCGGGCCTGATTTCAGGTTCAACAGGAGGGGGAGGGGCGGCGATCCAGAAGGTAGCCACCCACACTCCGAGCGTTGCCAGTGCCAACCAAAGGTCGACTCCTGCAGCGAGCAAGGCTCCGGCGCAGAATGCGGCGATGACAATGCCCGCGACCGGAATGAAGCGCCCCTGCATGGGGAGCGGCTTAGCCACAGATGTATGACATTTTCCAGCACGTGCAGGAAATTATTTTGCCGCACAGGAAATGACGGATGGTGACCCCTACGGGAATCGAACCCGTGTTTCAGCCGTGAGAGGGCCGCGTCCTGACCGCTAGACGAAGGGGCCTCCTTCGAGGCAGATACTATCCGGTTGGAGAATGCGCCTGCGGCGCGCCAACTATGGTGACCCCTACGGGAATCGAACCCGTGTTTCAGCCGTGAAAGGGCCGCGTCCTAACCGCTAGACGAAGGGGCCACATGCTGTGGAGCGGCGCACTTAGGGGTGTCATGCGCGGCGGTCAAGCCTGTCGCTTTCGATTATTGCGGGCACACGAATTAATCGGCCCAGGCGGCATCCTCCAGATGTAGTTCCGCAGCAGGTCGGCTGCCCCAGTCGTCGATCTTCGCACGTCCAGCCAGCCACAGCCTGCGGCCCTTTGCGCCATGCAAAAGCGCCTGCCCCATAGAAGTCGAGGCCGCACGGAAGGCAATAGCCTTGAAGCTTGCGCCATCCTGTCCAGCGGCAATTACGCGCAGGTGGTCGTTGCCGACAATATCTGCCTTCACCAGATGCACCGGCCCCACCGCGACGCGCGGTCCCGGCCAGCCAACGCCGTATGGCCCCGCCGCGTCGAGCGTTTCGACCAGCGCGGGGGTCAGCCCGCCCGGTGCAAGCGCGAGATCGAGCAGCATATGCTGTTCCGCGCTGGCCCGCGCTACCGGCCCGGCCAGCCGTTCGCCGAGCCATTCCGAAAACTCCTCGAGCTTGTCGGGCAGGATTGTCAGTCCCGCAGCCATCGCGTGCCCGCCGCCCTTGACCAGCAGGCCCGCGGCGGTCGCCCCGATGATTGCCGCGCCGAGATCGACGCCCGCTATCGAGCGGCCCGAACCCTTGCCTTCGCCGCTTTCGCCATCCAGCGCGATGACAATGCTCGGCCTGCCCGATGCCTCCTTGATCCGCCCCGCGACGATTCCGATCACGCCGGGGTGCCAGCCATGCCCGGCGCAGATCACCACCGGACGATTGTGCTGCGCGGCGAGCTGTTCCTCGGCCTCGGCTTGCACCGCAGCCTCGATGGCCCGGCGATCCTCATTGAGGCGGGACAGCTGTTCGGCAATCGCGCGCGCTTCATCCGGGTCTTCGGTGGTGAGCAGCCGCACGCCCAGCGTCGCTTCGCCAACGCGCCCCCCCGCATTGATACGCGGCCCCAGCGCAAATCCGCAATCGCTTGCACCCGGCGCGGCCTTGAGCCGGCTGGCATCGATCAGCGCGGCCATGCCGGTGTTGGCGCGCTTCGCCATCACCTTAAGCCCTTGCGCTACGAAGGCGCGGTTGAGCCCGCGAATCGATGCGACATCGGCCACGGTGCCGAGCGCGACCAGATCGAGCAGCGACAGCAGGTCCGGCTCGTTTCTCTCCGAAAAGAAGCCCCGCTGGCGCAGGGTGCGGGTGACCGCAACTGCGAGCAGGAATGCAACGCCCACCGCCGCAAGGTGTCCGTGTGCGGCGGCCAGATCGCTTTCGTCCAGCCGGTTCGGGTTTACCAGGGCAAAACAGCGCGGCAGGTCCGGCGCGCACTTGTGGTGATCGACCACGATAACGTCGATACCCGCGTCATGCGCCATTCCCAGCGCTTCATGCGCCATCGCCCCGCAATCGACGGTGACGATCAGGCTGGAACCGTCCTGCCCGATCCGCAGCAAGGCCTCACCGCTGGGGCCATAGCCTTCCAGCAGCCGGTCCGGAATGTAATGCCGTGCATCGTGGCCGAGCATCCGCAGCAGCCGGATCAATAGCGCCGAGCTGGTTGCGCCATCGACATCGTAATCGCCATAAACCGTCACCGTCTCTCGGGCGATCACCGCTTCGGCGATCCGCTCGGCGGCGTGGTCCATGTCGGCGAAGGCGGAAGGATCGGGAAGGAAAGCGCGCAGGCTGGGCTGGCGGTGCAAATCCAGGTCCTTCCGGTCTACCCCTCGTGCCAGCAGTAACTGGGTGGTAATATCCACCTCCAGCTCGGCAATACCGCCTGCGCCGCCGCCAAGTTCCATATTGCCGCCGCGCCAGCGCCAGGCCTTGCCCGAAAGCGAATTCTCGATACCCAGCACTGCTATATTCGTTGCCATATTGATGACCTACCGCCGCACCGCAGCACTTGGAAGTATGGCTTGCAGAATTTCGACAGGGGCCGCGCGTCCGCGATGGTTAACGGCTTTGTAACCGAAATGGTGGCAATTGACGGTGCTAAGACTCGACGCAATCCGTGTTTCGGGCCATCAGCATTGCAGGGCAAGTGAAGGGTTGGGTTCGATCGCGATCGCGCAGAGCCTTGAATCGATTATTCCAATTTCGGCCGTCTCGCTGCTGTTCCCGGCGGGCGGGCGTCCTGCTGTGTCGGAAATCCGTGAGTTGGCGCAGAATTGCCCAAGCTTTTCGATCAGCTTCGATCCATCGGATGAGGGTGATGCAGAAAACGCGTGGGTGGAATTGCTGGCCAATGGTTTGACCTTCGACCTGACCGGGCTTGGCTCGTCCCCGGTCGGGCCGGTTCCCCGATGCGAACATCTCTTCGGCCTCCAACCGGATTTCCGCAATCGGCCACTTGAAGCGATCACGCTGCAACCCGGTCCGCACCTTGCAGCGGGCAGCACCATGTATCCCGTGGTCCGCTGCATGGCCTTGCTGGCGGCAGAACTGGCGGCACTGGCCCGAATTGAAGCAGTTGCCTGGCATCCTGCGCGCGCGTGCAGCGCGGCGGATCTGTTCCGGCGCGGGGTGCTAGGCTGGATCGGTGGAGGCGCGTTTCCCGGCCTCGGCCTGGCTGCTTTGGTCAGCATGTCAGACGGCAGCCTGCAAAGCGAAGGCCTGGCGACATTCACCGGACAGGAACTGCTGCTTCCGGCGGAGATGTGCCACGATCAGGCGCAGGCCGCCAAGATCGCGCTGCGCGTGCTCAACTGGCTTGTCGAACACGGGCGGGTTGAGGAGCAATTTTCCTTCACCGGTCCGGGAGGAGAAACATTGCTGCTTGAACCTGTGGGTAACTCCGGCATTGTTCGTCTGTGGAGGGTCGCGCAGTAAGCATCGGTGCCGCCGCGGCAGGCGCTCGAATGGCTTCCGGACATCGGAAGTACATCGGCTTTCGCATGGTCAATCGTCCGGGCGCCCCCGGATACCGCCCTTTCATGCAGCGCCATCACTTGCTGCCCAGGCAGTTGCTGGGCACGACCTGTTTTGCCCCCCTTTTTGCCACATTGGGATGCGAGTCGATCGGATTTGACGACTTCCGAACCAATGGTCTGCTGCTTCCCGCCAGCGCGGAAGCGGCACTGGAAACGGGGCTGCCGTTACACAGGGGGCCGCACCGGAACTACAACCAGATGGTTGCCGAGCGCGTAGGCCAGATAGAAGCGGGCTGGCGACGCAGTGGCCTGCGCAATCCGTCACTGGCGCGGGACGAAGCATTGGTGCGGCTTGCTCTCCTGCAAAATGGTCTGCGCAGGCAATTGCTGCAACGCGAGGGCCGCCTCGCCACGCTGAGTCGCAAAGACCCTTTTCGTGCGGGCCTCGACTTTACCGAACTGGATGCGCTGGCTGAAATGTTGTGGACGGAAATGATGCCGCAAACGTGACGGTTCAGACCGAACTTTCGAAGATGGGCCATTCGCGCCGTAACGCCCGGCGCACGGTTTCGAGCGGCTGCTTGCCGGACAATTCCAGCTCAAGCCGACGGGAAGCCTCGCCCAGTTCGGGCTCCCCGAAATTGGCTGCCACGCCTGCCAGCCGATGTAGCTGGCGGGCGATTGCTTGCCATTCGGGCTGACCAGGGGACGCTTCGATTATCCGGCGCAAATCATCAATCACACGCCGCTTGCGCTCCTGATAGCGAGCCTCGATCGAGTGGCTGGACGGATGTATGCGCGTCTGCGCAACTGGCGCGCCGGGGGCCAGCCAGCGGGCCAATTCGCGGGCGAGAGCCACCGTTGTCACTGGCTTTCCCAGATGCGACTGCATCCCTGCGGCGGCGCAGGCGGCGATATCGTCCTGATAGCAATTGGCCGTCAGCGCGATGATCGGCAAGTTTTCAGCGGTGAATCCGAGCGCGCGGAGGTGGCTGGTAGCTTCGAGCCCGTCCATGCCGGGCATCTGCATATCCATAAGCACCACCGCAAAGGGGATACCCGCCTGATCGCTTTCCAATACGGCCCGTACCGCTTCGGCGCCACTGCCGACCGTGTGCGCATCGAGTTGCAGCGCCTCGGCCATCGCCATGATGAGCTGACGATTGATGGCGTCATCCTCCACGATCAGGACATGAGTACCTCGCAGCGAGGGCAAGGTAGCCGGGGGAGAAGCGGGGGTCAGTTCGTGCGGCGCCTCAACATCAGTCTCTACTGTGACTAGCGGCAGGCGGACCGTAAATTGCGTGCCTACGCCGCACCGCGAATGGACACTGATCTGCCCGCCCATCATCGCCACCAGTTCGCTGCTGATCGCCAGTCCCAACCCGGAACCGCCAGAACGGATCGCGCTGGCACTGTTCTCCTGCCGATACGGAACGAATATCTCGTCAAGCTGGGATTCCTCGATGCCGATTCCGGTATCGATCACAGAGAGCAGCAGGTACTTGCCCTCGGACGAATTCTCCAGCCTCGCCTCGACATCGATGCCGCCCTTCTCGGTATAACGGATGGCATTTCCGATCAGGTTGAGCAGCACCTGCTGAATGCGAAGCCGATCAAGCTCTACCAGTTCGGGAACCGAGTTCTCGACCCATTGGCCGATGGCAAGATGCTTGGAACGTGCCGTGGGCTCCAGCAGCTTTATGCAGTGATCCAGTTTCTCCCGAATATCGAGCGGTTCGGGGTGTAGTCGCATTTCTCCTGACTCGATCCTGGAATGATCGAGAATGTCGTTTACCAGTTGCATCATCGCGCGGCCTGAATCGGCGATCAGTTGCACCTGGCCTCGCCTGCGCGGATCGAGATCGCTTTCCAGCAGCAATTCGGTGAATCCGATTACGCCGCTCATTGGCGTCCGGATTTCGTGGCTCATCGTGGCGAGGAAAGCGGTTTTCGACTCCGCATTTCGCTCCGCCCTGGCTTGCGCCAGCTGCAATTCGGCCTGCCGAAACAGCAACCGCTCTATTTCTGCCGCTTTCCAGCCAAGCTGCCGCCGCAATTTCATGCAGGACAGACAAAGCGCGGCTGTGGCGAACAGCAATGCGCCTATCGTCAGCGTCGCGATCAGTACGGGAAAGAGTCCGGTAGCCATCCCCCACGTCTAGTCGCAGGGTTCTACGGAGAGGACAGCAGCATTATCCGCAATAGTCCCTAGAAGCGTGGCGTGCCAGGCCCCTCCGAAGCGGCATTGGCCGCGCTCAGAAGTGCGCGAACGCCTGCAGTCGCCACATCCTCGTCCAGCCCGACGCCCCAGCCGGTGCGGCCATCGGGCAGGGCGAATTCGATATAGGCCGCCGCTTTCGAATCGACCCCGGTGCTGAGCGCGTGTTCGGAATAGTCGGTGACTTCGAAATCCAGTCCGAATGTTTCGCGCAAGGTCGCGAGGACGGAAGAGATCAGGCCTTTTCCGCGACCGGAAACCCGCTGTGCCTCGCCATCCACTTCAACTGTACCAGTGAAGATACGGGTTCCGTCCGACGCGCGGTTTTCTTCGTAGTCGACCAGCCGGAAACGGCGCTTATCCACCTTGAGGTAATAGGTCTGGCGGAAACATTCCCAGATGTCGGCCGCGTTGAGTTCGCGCCCCAGGCTGTCGGCCATATATTGTACGTGGCGGGAAAAATCGGCCTGCAAGCGCTTGGGCAGTTTCAGCCCCTGATCCTGTTGTAGCACCCAGGCAAAGCCACCCTTGCCGCTCTGCGAATTGACGCGGATCACCGCTTCGTAGCTGCGCCCGAGATCGGCGGGATCGATCGGAAGGTAGGGCACCCGCCAGTATTCGTCGTTACGCTGTTCCTGCGCTTCGAAGCCCTTCTTGATTGCATCCTGATGGCTGCCGGAAAAGGCGGTGAAGACCAGTTCGCCGCCATAAGGGTGGCGTTGGTGGACAGGGATCTGGTTGCAGTATTCCACCGTCTCGATCACCCGGTCGATATCCGAGAAATCGAGGCCGGGATCGATCCCCTGCGTATACATGTTGAGCGCAACCGTCACGAGGCAGCAGTTGCCGGTGCGTTCACCATTGCCGAACAGGCAGCCTTCCACCCGGTCCGCGCCCGCCATCAGCCCCAGTTCCGCCGCCGCGACACCGGTGCCGCGATCGTTGTGGGTGTGCAGGGAGATGACCGCCGCCTCGCGATTGGGCAGGTTGCGGCAGAAGTATTCGATCTGGTCCGCATAGATATTGGGCGTGGCCGCTTCCACTGTGGCGGGCAGGTTGAGGATGATCGGCCAGTCCTTCGTCGGCCTGACGACCTGCATTACGGCCTCACACACCTCCAGGCTGAAATCGAGTTCGGCGGTGGAGAAAGTCTCCGGGCTGTATTCGAAATGCCATTGCGTGCCGGGACGCTTGGCGGCTTCGTCCACCAGCATCTGCGCGCCGGAGACGGCGATCTGCCGCACTTCGTCCCGGCTCATGCGGAAAACGATGTCGCGCCATGCGGGGCTGAGTGCGTTGTAGAGGTGGACGATCGCCGAATGCGCGCCTTCCAGGCTTTCGAAGCTGCGCTGGATCAGGTCCGCACGGCTCTGCGTCAGCACCTGCACCACGACGTCATCAGGGATGCGGCCCGACTTCACGAGAGCGGAGATAAAATCGAACTCGGTTGCGCCCGCGGCGGGGAAGCCGACTTCGATTTCCTTGACGCCCACTTCCACCAGCAGATCGAAAAAGCGGTTCTTTTTCACCGCATCCATCGGATCGATGATCGACTGGTTGCCGTCACGCAGATCGGTGCTCAGCCATCGCGGCGGCGTAGTAATGGTGCGGCTGGGCCACTGCCGGTCTGGCAAGTGGACTTGCGGAAAGGGGCGATATTTCGCGCCCGGAGTACGGAGCATTGGCATGGCGAAACGGCCTTGTTCGACTTTGCGCCGCCGCGCAAGATGGGCGGACGGCGGATCAGCAACGATGTGGAATAGCCCTTAGGCGAGTCCCTGCGCAGGGCAGGGGCGGGTGCACGCCTAAGGGCGCGTAAGTCGAAGCAGCAGGGCAAGGCCGGTTGGCGTGTGCATCGCGAACAGTGTTAGGACCGAATGGTTAACAGGTAAAGTGCGAATGCGGCGCAGAAGACTGGTCCCCCGCGCCGCACCGGAATTACTGCTTTTCGAAAGCAACGGTGATGTCGAGTTCGACTTCGTCACCCAGGCCGAACTGGGTTCCCCAGCCCATGCCCCATTGCGAACGGGTGATGGTGGTGGTGCCGTGGAAACCGACGGTTTCCTTCTGGCTCATCATGTTGGTGCCCATCCCGGCCAGTTCGGCCTCGATGGTGACGGGGTGGGTCTGGCCGTTGAAGGTCAGGTTGCCCATGATGTGGGCGCTGGTTTCGCCGGTCGGGTGGACCATGGTGGAGACGAACCGTGCGGGTTCGGGCGAAGGGCCAAAGAAATCGGGCGCTGCACCATCGGTTCCGGCGCGCAGCAGGTGATCGCGCAGGCCTTCGCTGGCCACGGTGACGGAGGAAATCGGCACGGTGACATCGACGGTGCTGTTTTCGAGGTTCTCGGTATCGAGCACCAGAGTGCCAGCCGCGTCGCCGAAGATCCCGAAGTAATCGTTGAAGCCCAGGTGATCGAGCCGCCAGCCGACCAGCGAGTGCGCCGGATCGGTGGCATAAGTGCCCGAAGTAATGCTGCTGGTGTCCATCGCTTCCTGCCGCGGCGCATCGGCGAAGGCGCCGGTGGCGGTGAAGGCGGCCACGGCGCTGGTGGCGGTGAGGGCAAGCAAGGTCTTACGCATCGAAAGTTCTCCCGGTGGAAAGGCGAATTGATCTGGTTGAAGCAATTTGGGGAATGAGGGCCTCATTGTCCACCGCGTTTCCCTTTACCCCACCCCTTGAAAACCTTTCGTCCGTCGCTTAAAACCGATCTGCGGGCCGGGCCCCTCTGGCGCAATCGCTTGACGATCGCGTGATGTCGGACCGCATCGGGTGCTCCCCGGTGCGTCGTTCTTTAAGTTTCCCTGACGCTCCTGCCGGCACCCGATTGGATCAATCGTTCCAAGAGGAGTGCAGACATGAAGACCAATATTTTCCGTTTGCTGCAAGAACACCAGCGGCTCGATGAGAGGTTGCGGCTGGAACAGTCGCGCCGCTGGCCAAATTATGGCCGCATCAGCAAGCTGAAGAAGCTCAAGCTCGCAGCAAAGGACGCGCTGGTGGCGATCAGCCGCGGTCGCAATCCTTCACGCACCTGACCAACGACTGGCGGCTGCACGTCCTTAGGCGGGCCGGCTACGCCGTGGCCCGCCAGCACTATTCGGGCCACCGTCATGGTGGCCCGAGTCTCCAGGGATAATCCCAATTGCACCATCCCTGCCGATATCTTCATCGTCTACACTTTGAATATCGGGTCGCGCTTCTCAGTTCTTTGCCTTGTCGACCAGCTGGTTGGCCTTGATCCAAGGCATCATTGCGCGAAGCTGGGCGCCGGTCTGTTCGATCGGGTGCGCTTCGGCGCGCTTGCGGGCGGCCTTCAGCTCAGGCTGGCCGGCGCGGTTATCCAGCACGAAATTCTTCACGAAACGGCCCGACTGGATATCGTCGAGCACGCGCTTCATTTCCGCCTTGGTTTCCGCCGTGATGATCCGCGGGCCGGTGGTGATATCGCCATATTCGGCAGTATTGCTGATCGAATAGCGCATGTTGGCGATGCCGCCTTCATAAAGCAGATCAACGATCAGCTTGGTTTCGTGCAGGCATTCGAAATAGGCCATTTCGGGCGCGTAGCCGGCTTCCACCAGCGTTTCGAACCCGGCCTGGATCAGATGGGTGATGCCGCCGCAAAGCACCGCCTGCTCGCCGAACAGGTCGGTCTCGCATTCCTCGCGGAAATTGGTTTCGATGATGCCCGAACGCCCGCCGCCGACGCCGCTCGCATAGGCCAGCGCGACATCGTGGGCATTGCCGCTGGCATCCTGATGGATCGCGATCAGGCACGGCACGCCGCCGCCCCTGGCATATTCGCTGCGCACCGTGTGGCCGGGGCCCTTGGGCGCGATCATGATGACATCGATATCGGCGGGCGGATCGATCAGGCCGAAGTGGACGTTGAGGCCATGCGCGAAGGCGAGCGCCGCGCCCGGCTTCATGTGGCCCTTCAGATCGTTCTCCCAGATCGCCGCCTGATGCTCGTCCGGCGCGAGGATCATCAGGATATCGGCCTGCTCCGCCGCCTGCCGGTTGCTCAGCACTTCGAAGCCCGCATCCTGCGCCTTCTTCGCCGTGGCCGAGCCTTCGCGCAGCGCGATGGCGACGTTCCTGACGCCCGAATCGCGCAGGTTCTGCGCATGGGCGTGGCCCTGGCTGCCATAGCCGAGCACGACAATCTTCTTGTCCGTGATCAGGTTGAGATCGGCGTCGGCGTCGTAATAAACTTTCATTGCGGGTCCTATTGGGTCTGGATCGAATAGAAGGCGAGGAGCGTCAGCCCCCCGATGATGGTCATCAGCGGCCAGCCGATATGCTTGCCACGGGTGAGGATCGCGTCGGCAACGCCGAACACCAGATGTGCGGTGCCGATGGCGAAGACGAGCCACGGAGCGTCGATATCGCCGTAGGCGGAAAGCGCGAGGACGGCGGCGACCAGCAGCCACAGCACGGTGGTCCAGTGCCATGCGAAGCGCGTCACATTGCGCGCCAGCGGGCTTTCCATCACCCCGGTGTTGGTCGCCAGCAGCGGCCGGAGCAGGCGCTGTTCGCCCAGCACCGAATGCACGAGCGCAGTAATCGCGCACAGGGCAGCGGCCATCAGCAGCACAAAAACGGGGTTCACATATTCCATTGCGATCAAGCTCCTTCGCTGCCGCGCATCATCCCGACAATTCCGGTGCGGCCCACTTCGACCAGCCCGATTTCGCGCATCAATGCAATGAAGGAGTCGATCTTGTCCGGAGGTCCGGTCAATTCGAAGATGAAACTTTCGATCGTGGTGTCGACCGGGCGGGCGCGGAACACGTCAGCCAGCCGCAGCGCTTCGACGCGGTTTTCGCCCGTGCCCGTGACCTTGATCAGCGCCAGCTCGCGCTCGACATGCGGGCCGGCCTCGGTGAGATCGATCACCCTGTGGACGGGCACCAGCCGGTCAAGCTGCGCCATGATCTGGTCGATCACCTGCGGCGGCCCGCCGGTGACGATGGTGATCCGGCTGAGCGCGTGATCCTCGGAAATATCGGCCACCGTCAGGCTGTCGATATTGTACCCGCGCGCGGTGAACAGGCCGGTGATCTTGGCGAGGATGCCCGGCTCGTTGTCCACCGTAATGGTGAGTACGTGCCGCTCGGATTCGCGATGCTGGATTTTCATATCTCCCCTCCCGCTTGCGGGAGGGGCCGGGGGTGGGCCAGTCTAGGCGTGCCACTCAGGCCCACCCCTAGCCCCTCCCGCAAGCGGGAGGGGGACTTTTGCGCATTGATCGACAATCCACTCTCCATCACACCAGCGCCTTGGCTTCATCGTCCATCGTGCCGCCCACCATGTCGCCGTAAAGCAGCATGTCGGTATGCGCCGCGCCGCTGGGGATCATCGGGAAGCAGTTGGCATCTTGCGACACCCGGCAATCGACCATCACCGGGCCGTCATGCGCGATCATTTCCAGGATTCCGGCGTCGAGTTCAGCGGCGTCGGAAATGCGGATGCCCTTCCAGCCATAGCTTTCGGCCAGTTTGACGAAATCGGGCAGGCTGTCCGAATAGGAATTCGAATAGCGGCTTTCGTAGGTCAGTTCCTGCCACTGGCGGACCATGCCCATATATTCGTTGTTGAGGATGAACACCTTGACCGGCAGGCGGAACTGGCTGGCCGTGCCCAGTTCCTGGATGTTCATCTGGATGCTCGCTTCGCCCGCAACGTCGATTACCAGCGCATCGGGATTGCCGAGCTGCGCCCCGATGGCAGCGGGCAGGCCATAGCCCATCGTGCCCAGCCCACCGCTGGTAAGCCACTTGTTCGGCCCCATGAAGCCGAAATACTGCGCCGCCCACATCTGGTGCTGGCCGACTTCGGTGGTGATGATCGGATCGCGATCTCGCGTCAGCGCGAACAGCCGTTCCACCGCGAGCTGGGGCATGATCGTGCTGTCCTTGCTCGGCGGATAGGCGAGACTGTCGCGCGCGCGCCAGCCGGTGATGCGAGCACGCCATTCGCCCAGATCGCGAGCGGGTCGGTTCCCCCACCCAGCGATCAGCTGTTCGAGCACCTGCCCGCAATCGCCGACAATCCCCAGATCGACCGGCACCACCTTGTTGATGCTCGACCGGTCGATATCGATGTGGATCTTGGTGCTGCCGGGGGAAAAGGCGTCGAGCCGCCCGGTCACCCGGTCATCGAAACGCGCGCCCACGCAGACCATCACGTCGCACTGGTTCATCGCCATATTGGCTTCAAAAGTGCCGTGCATTCCCAACATCCCCAGCCAGTCGGGATGATCGGCGGGGAAGGCGCCGAGCCCCATCAGCGTAGAAGTGACCGGCGCACCGGTCAGCTGCTGTAACTGACGCAGCAGTTCGGAGGCGCGCGGGCCGGAATTGATGACGCCGCCGCCGGTGTAGAAAATCGGGTGCTCGGCATTGGCGATCAGTTCGACGGCTTCGGCGATCTCGTCCACCGCAGCCACGGTGCGCGGGTGATAGCGCTTGCGCCGCTGGGCCGGACCGTCGGCCATCATGGCCGTGGCGATCTGGACGTTCTTGGGAATGTCCACCACCACCGGACCGGGGCGACCCGTCGTGGCGATTTCGAAGGCTTCCTCGATCGACGCGGCGAGGACTTCCGGATCTTTCACAAGGTAATTGTGCTTCGAGCAATGCCGGGTGAGGCCGACGGTATCGGCTTCCTGGAAGGCATCGGTCCCGATCAGGTTGGTCGGCACCTGTCCGGTGATCACCACCAGCGGGATCGAATCCATGAAGGCATCGGCAATCCCGGTGATCGCGTTGGTCGCGCCGGGGCCGGAAGTGACGAGCACGACACCGGGCTTGCCGGTGGAGCGAGCATAGCCTTCCGCCGCGTGCGCCGCGCCTGCCTCGTGCCGGACGAGGATGTGCCGGATGCGCCGATCGGAAAACAGTTCGTCATAGATCGGCAGCACTGCACCGCCGGGATAGCCGAACACGAATTCGACTCCCTGCCGCACCAGGCTTTCCACCAATATCGCAGCCCCGCTGCGTTCTTCTGGCACTGTACTGCTCCTTGTTAGCACTCGCGATCCGACCATCGTTAAATGGGCCATCACGAAAAAAGGCTGGCCCGACAAGATCGCTCCTGCCGGGCCACATCCTCTCCTTACCGAGGGCGGCACTATGCGTTCGAATATATCCTGTCAACCGCTAATCGGAGAATAATCTTCCAAAATCATGCTCAATCCTGATACTTTCAGGTTGCGTCCGTTGCCATTCAGGCGGAGGTTGGTGGCGCAGCCAGGTGTACTGGCGCTTGGCGTAGTTGCGTGTGGCCTGCTGCCCGCGCGCGATTGCCTCTTCCTTCGACCAGTCTCCGCGCAGCCATCCGGCGACCTCCGGCACGCCGATGGCGCGCATCACGGGCAGGTCGGGTGATAGGCCACGCGACAGCAGCGCTTCGACTTCCTCCACCGCGCCGCATTCGAGCATCCGGGCGAACCGCGCATCGCAACGGGCGAACAGGGTTTCGCGATCGGGAAGCAGCACTAGCGGTACGAGATCGACAGCTTGGCCAATGCCGCCGGTCAATTGTGCCTGCCAATGCCCCAGCGTCCGCCCGGTAGAGCGCACCACTTCCAGCGCACGGGCAATCCGCTGGCTGTCGCCTGCATTGAGCTTGGCCGCGCGTTCCGGGTCTTCCACTTGCAAGGCCGACCATGCCTCAGGCGTGGGCAGGGCGCGCACTGCCGCGCGCACCGCCAGGTCGATCTCCGGAACCGGAGCGATGCCATCGAGCAGGGTGCGGATGTAGAGACCCGTCCCGCCGACCAGCACCGGCACCGCACCCGCATCGTGCGCCCAGGCGATCTCGGCCTTCGCCGCCGCCGCCCAATCCGCCGCCGAACAGGCCTGCGCACCGTCCCATGCGCCGAACAGCCGATGCGGCACGCCCGCCATTTCCACTTCAGTCGGGCGGGCAGAAAGCACCTGCAAGTCGGCGTAAACCTGCGCGCTGTCCGCGTTGACGATCACCGCCTCGCGCCCCGCCTCATGCAACGTAAGCGCCAGCCGCACCGCCAGATCGCTCTTGCCGCTGGCGGTCGGCCCTGCAATGAGCGCCACCTGTTTGCGCATAGGAGTGCCCGAATTGCTCATCGCCCGGCTGATAGCAGAGCCTTCCCATCTCGAAAGGGGGCTCGACGCACTGATGGCGGCGCTGGCAGGGTCGGGAGCGCCGGTGGCCCACGCGGCGATGCTCGATTTCTGCGGCGACGTGCTGCAGATCGAATCGCCGGGGGACGACCTGGCCGCAATCCGCGCCGCCATCGAAGCGCATTTCGGCCCCAGCGATGCGATCATTGCCCGCGATGCTATTCGGATTCCCGATGTGTTCGTCTCGGACATGGATTCGACCATGATCGGGCAGGAATGCATCGACGAACTGGCCGACTACGCCGGGATCAAGCCGCAGATCGCCGAAATCACCGAGCGGGCGATGCAGGGCGAACTCGATTTCGCTTCTGCGCTGCGCGAACGGGTGGCGCTGCTGGCGGGGTTGGACGAGGGCGCCGTCGCCACCTGCCTCGCCGAACGCATCCGCCCCACCGAAGGCGCGCGGGTACTGGTGCAGACCTTGAAGGCGCGCGGGTGTCGCACGGTGCTGGTGACGGGCGGCTTCCACCACTTTGCCGATGCCGTGTCCGAACAACTGGGTTTCGATGACGTGGCAGCAAACCGGCTCGAAGTCTCCGGTGGCAAGCTGACCGGCGGGCTGCTCGGCCCGATCACCGACAGCGCCACCAAGCGCGCGGTGCTGGAGGAGGAGATCGAGCAACGCGGTGCCAATGCCGTCAGCATGGCGGCGGGCGACGGGGCGAACGACATCCCGATGCTCGAAGCCGCCACCTACGGCATAGCCTACCGCGCCAAGCCCAAGCCCCGCGCAGCGGCGAACGGCTGGGTGGATCGCGGCGATCTTTCCAGCATCCTTTCCCTGCTCGACATTCCGCAGAAGGACTGGGTGCTCGGGAATGGATGAGGCCGCAGGTGAGACCGGTCGTGAATCCGTCTTCACTTTTCAAAGAAGGGAATCAGGCTTCAGTCCTGCTGGCGTAGCGCGATGTCGCTCATGAAGCGGGCATCGTCTCCCTTGGCGAGCCATGGCGCTTCAGCACCGATGGCGGCAAGCATGTCGGTGAGATCGTCGATTTCTGTCTTGGCGTAATTGCCCAGCACGTGGCCGTGGACCCGGTCCTTGTGTCCCGGATGGCCAATCCCGATCCGCACCCGGCGAAAATCGGGGCCGCAGTGCTTGTCGATTGAGCGCAGGCCGTTGTGCCCGGCTGTCCCGCCGCCGATCTTCACCTTGATCTTGAATGGGGCGAGATCGAGCTCGTCATGGAACACCGTCAGCGCTTCGATCGGGAGCTTGTAATATCGAAGCGCTTCGCCCACGCTCTGCCCGCTTTCGTTCATGAAAGTGGCGGGCTTGAGTAGCAGGATCTTTTCGCCAGCAATCTTGCCCTCTTGCAGCCAACCGGCGAACTTCTTCTGCACCGGCCCGAAATCGTGCATGTCGGCGATCAGGTCGCAGGCCATGAAGCCGACGTTGTGCCGCTGCATTGCGTAGCGCGGTCCGGGATTGCCGAGGCCGACCCACAGCTGCATGACGAAAATTCCTCCCCTATTGGGGCGTAGCGGCCTGTTCGCCGGTTGTCGCCAGCACGTTCATCACCGTGAGGTAGAAGTTGGCGCAGACATTGGCGAATTCGTCCTGCTGTTCGGGCGTTGCTGCAGCCACCGCCGCGTTGGCGGAACGGTACTGCGCAATCGCCTCGGCCGACGAATAGTGGCTGATGCGGCCCGCATAATAGGCCGAAATGATGGTGAGGTTGTTTACCACCTCCGCACGTGCTGCCGCGTCCATCTGCTGGTTCGCCAGAAACGTGTTGCGACGCTGCTGGAGCATCACGAAGCACTGGAAGTCCTGCGGATCGGCGGGCAGCACACCCTGAGCCGGTGGGGGCGCCTGCTGCGCCTGGGCCGTTGCCGAAAGAAAGGGGACCGGCGCGGCAATGCCGGCCAGTCCCGTTCCCAGAGCCGCAAACAGGGCGAGCGCCTTGCGAGCGGCCATCGGCATTACTCGCCTTCGCCTTCGTCTTCACCGTCGGCTTCGCTCGCCGCTTCGCCATCAGCGCGCTTGAGCGCGGACGGGGCGACGATGGTGGCGATGGTAAAGTCGCGATCCGTAATCGCACTTTCGCTACCAGCAGGCAGGGTAACGGCGCTGATGTGGATCGAATCGCCCACTTCGGTGCCGGTAACGTCGATTTCGATCTCGCCGGGGATCCGGTCTGCATCGCAGACGAGTTCCAGCTCGTGGCGGACCACGTTCAGCACGCCGCCACGCTTCAGGCCGGGGCTGGCTTCTTCGTTCACGAACACCACGGGGACGCTCACGGTAATTGTCGCATCCTTGCCAAGGCGCAGGAAATCGACATGGATCGGGCGATCGCTCACCGGATCGAACGCCACATCCTTGGGCAGCGTGCGATGCACCTTGCCGCCGATATCGATCATGACGATGGAATTCATGAAGTGGCCGGTACCCAGCCGCTTGACCAGTTCCTTCGCTTCGAGATGGATGGTGGTCGGTTCTTCCTTGCCGCCGTAGATCACGGCGGGGACGCGGCCATTGCGACGCAGTTCACGGGAGGCTCCCTTGCCAGCCCGTTCGCGCAGCTCGGCCGACAGTTCAAGAGCGTCGCTCATAAGACTTGCCTTTCGATTGCATGGTTGCTCCCTCCCGCCACACCTCCAGGGATGACCGTGACGAGGGGAGGCGCGCGTGTAGCAGCGCGCGCGCAAATTGCAACTATTGGATACGCCGAACGGCGTAGCCGCGCGCGGCGAGCAGGGCGGGTAGGCCCCTGTCGCCGAGCATGTGCGATGCGCCTACGGCAACCAGTGGTTGTTCACCTGCTTCAATAGCCCTCGCGATCGGTTCGATCCAAGCCAGATTGCGGGCATCGAGCAAGGCAGCGCGCAGTTCCGGGTCGGCAAGCAGGCTGTCCTGCGCCAATGCTGCCATTGCTTCCTGGTCGCCGCTTAGCCAAGCGTCAACACTGGCCTCGTCTCGACCGGCAGCGGTTTCGCGCGCCACAGCGAGCAGCAGGTCTTCCTGTTCCTCCTCCGGCAGTGCGTTGAAAATCCCTAACTGCGTCCGCGCCCCTTCCAGCGCGAAGACATTGTCGTGCTCCGCCATCAGGCTGCGGTCGGTGCCGTTGGCACTGTCTCCCGTGCGAATGGCGGAAGCAAGAAGTAGCGCCGCCCCCCATGTCTCGTAGTGAGCAAAATCCGACTCCGACATTCCGGCGCGGTCGAGCAGGGCAGAAACGACGGCGCGCTCGTCTGGATCGAAACGGATGAGCAGGGAGGGAAGATCGTTGCTGCGGGACAACTGGTCGAACACACTGCTGGCACTCGCGAGATCATCCGCCGTAGCTTCAACCAACAAGATGTTTGATTGGGCCAGCGCGTCGTTCAGCAAGGGGCTTCGCCATTCGACATCATCGGGCAGCGAGTGGATCGTGCCGAACAGCCAGCCCTTCTGGCCGCCCGGCGCAGTCACTTCCCAAAGGGCGGGCGATGGCTCCGGCCAGTCCCGCGCGGAATCGGCAGGGGCGCCGCAGCTTGCCAGCCACAGCGCCCCCAGTATCGTTACGAGAACCCGGATCAATACTCGATCCGCTCGGTCGTCAGCCCGCGCTCGGCGAGGAAATCCTGCACGCTTCCTTCTCCGGCGAGGTGGCCTGCACCCACGGCGATGAACACTGTGCCGGGCTGCGCCATCCGGTTCTCGATCCATTCGGCCCAGTTGGCATTGCGTCGGGTGAGCAGCACTTCGTAAAGCGCCGGATCACTCATTTCCTCGTTCATGATCGCGGCCAGGCCTTCGGGATCGCCCGCCATCCATTCGTCGATCATGCTTTGCAACATCGGCCCCATCTCGTCGAGACCCTCGGCGGTCTGGTCGAGCATCAGCAATTGCGCCTCCATCGGCAGGCTGTCGAAGAAGCCAAGCTGCTGCTCGACAGTTTCGAAAGCAGCGCGATCCTTGCCTTCGATCAGCCCATCGAAGGTGCGCTCTACTCCGGCAGTCGGGTCCATCCCTTGCTGCATCAACGCGACCTGCGACATGGTCATGAACGCAAACCATGGTTCCAATCCGTCGAATGCCTCAACGGGAAGGCCGAGTCCGGTCATGGCCGCTTCGTATTCGGCGCGATCGGTCTCGTTCATCAGGTCCCGCAGAGTGCCGCCGGTGGTCAGCTGCGCGAGTTGCATCTGCATCTGCGCCAGCGCCATCACTTCGGGCGGCGGGGCTTCGCCGGGGACCATTTCAGGAATGGCGCTGGTGTCGAGCTCGGAAACGAACTGATCGGCGCCGGTCAGGGCCTCGGCAATTGCGGGCTTGTACCAGTCCAGTCCTTCCGGAAGCACGTGGACAGTTCCGAACAGATAGACGGTCGTGTCCTCGTCGCTCACTTGCCACAGCGCCGGGCCGGAAGCAGCGACAGCTTCTTCCTGAGCCAGCGTGGTGGTGGGGAATGCACAAGCGGAGAGGGCAAGGGCAGAGGCGGTAAGGATCAGGTGGCGCAGCATTTCTGGTACTCCTCGATGGATATGGAGTTGAACTAAAAGACTCACCGCAGGCCGAGCTTGCGCAGGCCGTAGGCGATGAACATGACAAGCACGGTGGAGAAGTAGATCACGATGTGATCGGGTTCTGGAGCCAGGCCGAGATCGTTGAACAGCCACCAGCTCGGCATCGCCAAAACGTAGAAATAGAAGGCGATGATTGCGGCCCAGAGGTTGTCCATCAGGTCCAGCTCGTCCACCCGGCGGAAGTATTCCCAGGTAAACCAACTGAAGCCGGCCAGCGCCACGCCCCACAGGGCATAGATCGTCCAGCCGGGAAGGGTGCCACCCTCGTAGAGCGCTCCGGCGGTTCCGGTGAAGAACCCGATCGCCAGCGAAAGTGCAAAGCCGAGTGCCAGGAATGTCCAGAACTTGCGGGTGCGGGCCTTCAGCCGGGCCTCGCCGGAGAGGGCGGTTTGGTCAGGCCCAAAATCAGACTTGGTCATCGAAAATCTCCTCGATCGGCATTTCGAACAGGCGGGCGATGCGGAAGGCGAGCGGCAGCGAAGGATCGTGCTTGCCGGTCTCGATAGCGTTGACCGCCTGCCGCGAGACATCGAGCCGCCCGGCCAGCTCGGCCTGGCTCCAGTCACGCATGGCGCGCAGGACTTTCAGGCGGTTGTTCATGGCTATTTCTGGCGCATGCACAGCGGGGAAGGGATAGGCAGGTGCATAGTTGGCTCCGGCAATCGCGAATTAGTCTCGTCTACCTGTCATAATGTCAGGTATGCATGACTTTATGGAGCGATTCGCTGGCGATGTCAACACTACCTTACATAAAGTAAGGGTGGCGTGACTATCCAATGACTAACTGATTGCGATACATGGGTAAGGCGGGATCTAATCGATCCGCTCGGCCACCAGCCCGCGCCGTTCTATCATCGCCAGCAGCGATTCCTCGCCTTCGAAATGGCCGGAACCGACCGCGACCAGCGCCGTGCCCGGCACTGCAAGCCGCGCTTCCAGCCAGGCCGCCCAGTCAGCATTGCGCCGTGCGAGGAGGTTGAAGTCGAATGCCTGGCCAATCGGGCCATCGCCGAAGCCCATGTCGAAGTCATCGGCGACCACGCCGCGCGCCCAGTTGTGCTCTTCCACCCAGTAGGCGTCGCCCGTCTCTTCGACATAGTCGGTGTTGAAGAAGTGGCCGAGCGACTTGCCATCCCAGTCGCTGAGCTTGGCTTCGAGTTCGCCCACCAGCTCCGAATTGTCGAGCCGCAGCAGCGAATACATTACCCCACCCGAATCCTCGATGGTCAGGATCGGCCGGTCGCGGCTGAGGAATTCCCGTTCGAGCACGGTTTCCACGCCATAGAGAGGGGATGAGGTATCCGGCCCGCCGCCGGTCATCCCCATAGTTAGCAGACCCAGCAACAGCGGCATCGAATCGATGGAGACGAAATCGTGCCCGGACATGGCCACCAGTTGCCGCCAGCGCGCGGCTCCGGGGGCGGACAGGCGGCTGGAGGTGGGCAGGCGGCGTTGGAGCCGCGCGGTCAGCTTGGCATCGACATCGATGGCGTCCGGCTCCGCACCGAAATCGCTGCTTTCCACCACCAGCACGTCGGCTTCCTCGATGATCGCATCGAGCTGGGCGCTGCGCCATTCGAAACCGCGCGGCAGGGCGTGGAAGGTGCCGAGCAGGTAGAGCGTGGTATCTTCATCGCTCAGCCGCCACAGCGCGGGGGCGGGCTCGTAATCCTGGGTGAAGGCATAGAGCCCGTCGCCGCTGTCCTGCGCCGCTGCCGGAACGGCCAGCAACAGGGCGGCGAACAGCGGCATGGCGCGGCGGAGGAAGGGCTTGGTCATCCGCGCTAATTGGCCCTGCAAATGCGCTTTCTGTCAAGCGGGTTGCGCGAGGCGGCATTGACGCTCCGAAAGGCTTGCGCCATTGCGCCGCAGCATGGAACGCCAGCCCCAAAATTCCTTCCAGGACATGATCCTTGCGCTGCACGATTTCTGGAGCGCGCAGGGCTGCCTGATCCTGCAACCGCATGACATGCGCATGGGCGCGGGCACTTTCCACCCGGCCACCACCCTGCGGGCGCTGGGGCCGGAACCGTGGAACGCCGCTTTCGTCCAGCCGAGCCGCCGCCCGACTGATGGCCGTTATGGCGAGAACCCCAACCGCCTGCAGCATTACTACCAGTACCAGGTGATCCTCAAGCCGAGCCCGCCCGACATCCAGGAACTCTACCTGCAAAGCCTCGCCGCAATCGGCGTCGATCCGCTGGCGCACGACATCCGCTTTGTCGAGGATGACTGGGAATCGCCCACGCTCGGCGCCTGGGGGCTGGGCTGGGAAGTTTGGTGCGACGGGATGGAAGTCACCCAGTTCACCTATTTCCAGCAGATGGGCGGCTTCGATTGCAAGCCGGTGGCGGGCGAACTGACCTACGGGCTCGAACGGCTGGCGATGTATATCCAGGGTGTCGATAACGTGTACGATCTGGCGTTCAACAATGCTGGCGTGAGTTACGGCGACGTGTTTCTCGAAAACGAGAAGCAGATGTCGAAGTGGAACTTCGAGGTCGCGGAAACCGATGCGCTGTTCGACCTGTTCGCCAAGGCCGAGGCGGAATGCCGCAATGCCCTCGCGGCGGACGTGCCGATTGCCGCCTATGAACAGGCGGTCGAGGCCAGCCACATTTTCAACCTGTTGCAGGCGCGCGGCGTGATCTCGGTACAGGAACGCGCCAGCTACATGGGCCGCGTCCGCGATCTCGCGCGCGGCTCCTGCGAGAAATACGCCGAGGTAATGACGCCCAAATGGCAGGCCAAGTATCCGGAGTGGGTGCTGTGAGCGACTTCCTCCTCGAACTGCGCTGCGAGGAAATCCCGGCGCGAATGCAGGCGGGTGCGCGGGCGGAGCTGGAGAAGCTGTTCCGGCGCGAACTGGATGCCTCCGGGGTTGCCGTGAGCGATCTCACCGTCTGGTCCACCCCGCGCCGCCTCGCGCTGATCGCGCGCGGGCTTCCGCAAGCCACCGCAGCGGTGAGCGAGGAAGCCAAGGGGCCGCCGGTCGGCGCGCCCGATGCGGCGGTGGAGGGCTTCTGCCGCAAGCTCGGCATTACGCGCGACACGCTCGAACTTCGCGACGTGAAGGGGCGCGAGACCTATTTTGCGGTGATCGACAAGCCCGGCCGCGCCATGCGCGATCTGCTGGCCGAGGCGATCCCCGCCATCGTCCGCGATTTCTCCTGGCCCAAGTCGATGCGCTGGGGCGCGGCTTCGCTTTCCACCGAGAGCCTGCGCTGGGTGCGCCCGCTGTCCGGGATCGTCGCGATCCTTGGCGAGGATCTGGTCGACTGCGCCATCGACGGCATCCGGTCCGGCTATGCCACGCGCGGGCACCGGTTCCATTGTCGTGGAGCATCGCAGGGAAAAGTGGGAACCGGTTTTCCCGACCGCGATGCGACCATCAAAGAAGGCGAAATCACCATCGGTTCCGCCGCCGACTATCAGGAAAAGCTGCGCGCCTGCCACGTGATTGTCGATCACGAGGAGCGTGCAGTATTGATCCGCGAAGGCGCAGCGCAGGTTGCGGCTGAGGCCGGGCTGGTGCTGGTGGCGGACGAAGGGCTGGTGATCGAAAACGCCGGGCTGACCGAATGGCCAGTGCCGCTGCTGGGCCGGTTCGACGCCAATTACCTCGACGTGCCGCCCGAGGTGATCCAGCTTACGGCAAGGGTGAACCAGAAGTATTTCGTGTGTGTCGGTCCTCCCCTGCAAGGGGAGGGGGACCATGCGAAGCATGGTGGAGGGGTGTCCCCCTCTGCTGATGGCGATACCATTCCGTCACCGGCTGCGCCGGCGCCACCTCCCCTTGCAGGGGAGGACCGTCTGGCCAACGCCTTCGTCTGCACCGCCAATATCGACGCGATGGACCCGGCCGTGGTGGTGAACGGCAACCGTAAGGTCCTCGCCGCGCGGCTCAGCGATGCGCGCTTCTTCTGGGAGCAGGACCGCAAGGTTAAGCTGGAAGATCACGCGAAGAAGCTGGAACGGATTACGTTTCACGAGAAGCTGGGCACTGTGGCGGACAAGGTCGAACGCGTGGCCAAGCTGGCGCGCTGGCTGGTGGAAGAGGGGATCGTAACTCCCCTCCCGCTGGCGGGAGGGGCTGGGGGTGGGCCTGTCACCGCTATCGAGTCAGAAAACGAGGGCGTGGTCGTTCCCACCCCAAACCCCTCCCGCCAGCGGGAGGGGGAATTGGCCGATCTCGCCGAACAGGCAGCCCGCTTGTGCAAGGCCGATCTCGTCACCGAAATGGTCGGCGAATTCCCCGAATTGCAGGGGCTGATGGGCGGCTACTACGCCCGCGCCGAGGGGCTCGACCCGCGGGTCGCGGACGCGATCCGCGATCACTACAAGCCGGTCGGGCAGGGCGACGAAGTGCCGACCGCGCCGGTGACGGTGGCGGTGTCGCTGGCGGATAAGCTGGATACGTTGGTTGGGTTCTTCGTAATAAAGGAGCGCCCAACGGGTTCCAAGGATCCCTTCGCTCTCAGGCGTGCTGCGCTTGGAATCATTGAATTGGTCATCAAGAACCAATTGCGGCTAGAGCTTGATTATGCCGCAGCGAGGGCTGGCCATTTGATAGCCCGGTTCAATGAGCGGCGCGTCGGTGTCGAAATGAATGTAGCTTGGGTGCAGGAGCATCTTTCGGAGGAACTATATCGCGCGGTTCCTGCGTTCTTTGTTGATCGCCTCAAGGTGCAGCAGAGAGAAGCGGGAATCCGTCATGACATCATCGATGCGGTATTCATGCTGAACGTGAGGAAAGACGAGATTGTGGGAAATCTCAACCGCGTCCACGCCTTGCAGGCCTTCATCGCCAGCGACAACGGCGCCAATCTCCTCGCCGCCTACAAGCGCGCGGCGAATATCCTCAAGAAGGAGGACTGGCGCGGCATCGAGGGGGAAATCGCCAGCACCGGGGAAGAGGACCCGCTCGCCTTGGTGGACGATCCGATCCTGCGCCCGGTGATTGAAGCCAAGATGGCCGAACGCCACGCGAGGGAGCTTTCCTACACTCCCGAACCCGCCGAAAAGGCGCTGATCGACGCGCTCGACGCGGCCGAACCGCAGGCCGAGCAAGCCATCGCTGCCGAAGACTTCGCTGCCGCGATGGCTGCGCTCGCCAGCTTGCGTGCACCGATCGACGCGTTCTTCGAGGAGGTGACGGTGAATGACGCCAACAAGGACAAGCGCGCCGCCCGGCTCGACCTGCTTGCGCGGTTCCGTGGTGCAGTGCACAACGTGGCGGATTTCTCGCGGATCGAGGGGTAGGTTTTTCGCGCTCCTGAACTGGGCTCCAAGTGCTCCATAATTAGGCAGATGATATGACGAATACGGTCTACACCTTCGGCGGAAACGCAGCGCACGACGACCCGCGCCAGAAGGACAAGACCGTAACCGGCGGCAAGGGCGCGAACCTTGCGGAAATGGCGGGCATTGGCTTGCCGGTGCCGCCCGGCTTCACCATCACCACCGAGGAGTCGGTGCGCTACCTGAACCAGGGGGAGGCGTTCTCCGACAAGCTCCGCGGCCACGTTGCCGATGCGATGGCGCATATCGAGCGCACGGTTGGCAAGCGGTTCGGCGACGCGGCGGACCCGCTGCTGGTTTCGGTCCGCTCGGGCGCGCGGGTATCGATGCCCGGCATGATGGACACAGTGCTCAATCTCGGCCTCAACGATGCAACGGTGCAGGGGCTGGCCATGGCGAGCGGCCATCCGCGCTTCGCCTGGGACAGCTATCGCCGCTTCATCCAGATGTATTCGGACGTGGTGCTCGGCCTCGATCACGGGCTGTTCGAGGAAGCGCTCGAGGTGGCCAAGGAAGATCGCGGCTACTTCACCGATACCGAGCTGGAGACCGAGGATCTCCAGGAGCTGGTCGCCCAATTCAACGCCATCGTGCTGCGCGAACGCGGCGAACCCTTCCCGCAGGATGTCCACGAGCAGCTGTGGGGCGCGATTGGGGCGGTGTTCAGCAGCTGGGACAGCGAGCGGGCCAAGGTCTATCGCCGGTTGAATTCCATTCCGGGCGATTGGGGCACGGCGGTGAACGTGCAGGCGATGGTGTTCGGCAACATGGGCGATACCAGCGCCACCGGCGTCGCCTTCACCCGCGATCCCTCGACCGGCGAGCGCAGCTATTACGGCGAATGGCTGGTGAACGCGCAGGGCGAGGACGTGGTGGCGGGCATCCGCACCCCGCAATACCTCACCAAAGCGCGGCGCGAGGCAGCGGGTGCGGACCTGCCGAGCATGGAAGAAGCCATGCCCGAAGCCTATGCCGAACTGGCGCGCGTGTTCGACCTGCTCGAACTGCATTATAAGGACATGCAGGACATCGAATTCACCGTGCAGCAGGGCAAGCTGTGGATGCTGCAAACCCGTTCGGGCAAGCGCACCGCCAGGGCCGCGCTGAAGATGGCGGTGGACATGGTGGGCGAGGGGCTGATCGACGAGGAAACCGCGATCCTGCGCGTTGATCCGATGGCGCTCGACCAGTTGCTCCACCCCACGCTCGATCCCGATGCGCCGCGCGACGTGCTGGCGAAGGGGCTTCCGGCTTCTCCGGGCGCAGCTTCGGGCAAGATCGTGCTCGATGCCGATACGGCGGAACTGTGGGCCAAGCGCGAGGAGGCGGTGATTCTCGTCCGCGTGGAAACAAGCCCGGAGGATATCCACGGGATGCACGCCGCGAAGGGTATCCTCACCGCGCGCGGCGGCATGACGTCACACGCGGCGGTGGTCGCGCGCGGAATGGGGCGGCCTTGCGTTTCGGGCGCCTCGGCGGTGTCGATCAATCTGGCTGAACGCACTTTGCGGATCGGTTCGCGCGAACTGCGTGAAGGCGATGTCATCACGCTCGACGGGGCGAAGGGTGAAATCATGGCGGGGCTCGTTCCCACCATCGAACCCGAACTCGCGGGCGATTTCGGCGTGCTGATGGACTGGGCGGACAAGCACCGCCGCATGGGCGTGCGCACCAATGCCGAAACGCCGGAGGACTGCCGCACCGCGCGCGGCTTCGGCGCGGAAGGGATCGGGCTGTGCCGGACCGAGCACATGTTCTTCGACGCCGGGCGCATCAGCGCGGTGCGGGCGATGATCCTTGCCGATGACGAAGCCGGGCGGCGCGCGGCGCTCGAACGGCTGCTACCCGAACAGCGCGGCGACTTTGCCGAGATTTTCCGTACCATGGCGGGCCTGCCCTGCACGATCCGCCTGCTCGATCCGCCGCTGCACGAATTCATGCCCACGCGCGACGAGGAATTCGAGGAGCTGGCCGAGGGGCTTGGCGTCAGCATGGAGCACCTCCAGCGGCGGGCTGGGGAACTGCACGAATTCAACCCGATGCTGGGCCATCGCGGCTGCCGGCTGGGGATCACTTTCCCCGAAATCTACGAGATGCAGGCGCGGGCGATTTTCGAGGCCGCCTGTACGGTGACCGCCGAAGGCGGCGATCCGGTCGTGCCCGAAGTGATGATCCCGCTGGTGGCGACGCGCAAGGAACTGCAGATCCTGCGCGCTCTGGTGGACCGGGTGGCCGAGCAGGTGTTTGCCGAGCAAGGCGCGCGGGTTGAATACCTTGTCGGCACGATGATCGAACTGCCCCGCGCTGCCTTGATGGCGGGCGAGATCGCTGAGGAAGCGCGGTTCTTCTCGTTCGGGACCAACGACCTGACGCAGACAGCTCTGGGCGTTTCGCGCGATGATGCGGGGCGGTTCCTGGGGCCGTACGTGGAAAAGGGCATCTACGCGCGCGATCCTTTCGTCAGCCTCGATGTCGATGGCGTGGGGCAGCTGGTGGAAATCGCGGTGGAGCGCGGGCGCGCGACTCGCGGCGATATCAAGCTGGGCATCTGCGGCGAACACGGCGGCGATCCGGAAAGCATTGCCTTCTGCGAGAAGGTCGGCCTCGATTACGTCAGCGCCTCGCCCTACCGCGTGCCGATCGCAAGGCTGGCGGCGGCGCAGGCGGCTTTGCGGGCGGGGCGGGGCTAGCGCCAGCCCGACATGACCAGGATCTCGATGACTTCGGGAACCTTGCCTTCAGCGTCCCGCATGGCTTCGAATTCGGCCTCTGCCCGCGCGAGTCCGGCCTTGGTCCACGGCGGCGAAGGAGTGGCAAGCGCCCGTGTCAGCCCATGATCGCGCAGGTCACTGACCATGGTCGAGAAGGCACCGTAGCGCAGGTTGATGGGATAGCTGTCGACCACCTGCTTGCGGAACCCTGCGCGCTGCAGCAGCGCGGCGGCAGCCTGGTTGCCGATCAGCGGATGCATCCGCGGCGCGACCCGCTCGCCATCAGCCGCCATGGCAATCCGCCGCAGGGCGGGCAGGCTTCCGGCTCCGGGAAAGGCAGCGATGAACAGCCCGTCTTCGGCGAGGGCGTGGCGCGCGTGGATCAGCGCACCGGGCAGATCGTTGACATGCCCCAGCCCGCGCAGATGAACGATAAGATCGTATCCGCCCCTTTCGGCGGGTCGCTCCTCATCGAAGGCTCCGAGCAGGCCGATAGAGACCGCGGTATTCCGGTCGTGAAAGGTGGAAGTGAGCAAGCCAGTGAGATCACCGACAAACAGCGCCCGCTTCGGCTGCATCCGGATGAAATCGAGCCGTTCGAGCACATCCTCGGCCATCTCGTCCGACAGGAACGATGTGCCATTGTGGCAGGCATTGCGCTGCTGTGACCGCGCCCACTTTGCAGTGGCCTGGCGGCGGGAGAATATCGTCGGCGGTGGCTTGTCCATCGCGCTTGCCTAGCGCCGCCAACCGCGCCAGCATAGCCCCGCCCAATGACTAGCTCGCCCGCCAACCGTCTGCTTGCCGAGACCTTCGCCCCGCTGGTGGACCTTGTCTATCCCCCGCGCTGCCCGCTGTGCGGAGAAGGACTGGCGGCGCAGAAGGGGCTGTGTGTCGATTGCTGGGCCAAACTGGCGATTCCGGGGGAACCGTGCTGCGCCATGTGCCAGCGCCCGTTTCCCGATGGCAGCGAGCTGGATGGCATGACCTGCGGCCCGTGCATGGAAAGTCCGCCCAAACATGACGGGATCGCGGCGGGCACGCTGTACAACGACACCGCGCGGCAACTGGTCCTCAATTACAAGCACGGCCGCCGGATCGCCCTCGCGCCGATGCTGGCGCGGCTGATCGCGGCGCGGGTGCCGGTGCTCGAAGGCGAATGGCTGGCGATACCGGTTCCCTTGCACCGCTGGCGGCTGTGGCGGCGTGGGTTCAACCAGTCGGCATTGCTCGCGGGTGAAGTGGCGAAGCTCACCGGGTCGCAGGTGCTGGTCGATGGGCTGGTCCGCACCAGAGCCACGCCCACGCTAGGCGGGCTTGGGCGAATGCAGCGGGCCAAGGCGCTCAAAGGAGCAATTGCCGTGCATCCGCGCCGAGTCGCGCAGCTCAAGGGTGCCAACGTTTTGCTGGTGGACGACGTCCTCACCAGCGGCGCTACAAGTGGTGCTTGCGTGGCGGCGCTTACAAAGGCGGGCGCGGCGAAGGTCAGGATCGCCTGCTTTTCCCGCGTGCTGGACGAGGCCTTATGATCTGGTTCCAAAAGCAAAACGCCCGGAGGTTTCCCTCCGGGCGTTCGCGTGACGATTACTCTGGAACCTCGCGCCACCCCCCAGTGAGCGCGGCAGTTCCAAACCCTCATGAATCGGGCCGAGGCGAACTCTGCCCTTTTCCCCCCATTCCTTGGCACATTGCGTGACTACGAAATGAAAGCCGGCTCGTCAGGCCGGAACCCGTTCATTCCACTGAAAGGTTGATGGTGAAACCGCTTTCTAACGTGTGATAGAATTTGCCTCGCGATTGTGATTATCGTGCAACATTCTGGTATACAAAGAGCAACCGACTAACCCATTCGAAAAGGCGAAGCCGATTTCCACTTCTCTCCACGATACGGACAGGGAGCAGGGCTCAGCCTTCCTCCCCAAATTCGATGCAGCCGGCTTACTCAGCGCGGTCGTCCAGCACGCTGAAAGCGGCGAAGTGCTGATGGTCGCCTTTATGGATGCCGAGGCTCTGGCCGCGACTCGCGAGAGCGGGGAGGCGCATTTCCATTCGCGCAGCCGTGGGCGGCTGTGGAAGAAGGGCGAGACATCGGGCCATGTGCTGCGGGTGGAAGCGATGCTGGTCGATTGCGACCAGGATGCCGTGGTGCTGAAGGTTCGCCCCGCTGGGCCTGCGTGCCACACCGGAGCGCGATCGTGCTTCTACAGGCGGGTCGATGGTGACGGGCTGGCCCCGACGGGAGACAATTGATGACTGGCTGGAACGCGCCCTTGCGCGATACGATGTTCGTTCTGACCGAAGTGTTGCGGGTGCCGGAGGAGACCGCGCTCCCCGGCTATGACGCGCTCGATGCCGAAACGCTGGAGGCGCTCGTCGATGGCATGGGCACCTTCTGCGCCGATGTCCTCGCCCCGCTCAATCCGGTGTCAGACGCGCAAGGATGCACGCGCCATCCGGATGGCTCGGTAACGACGCCCGCAGGGTTCCGCGAAGCCTATGCGCAGTTGTGCGAAGCCGGGTGGCATACGCTGACCCTGCCGGAACAGTACGGCGGGCAGGGGATGCCGCACGTGCTGGGAACGGTGCTGGAGGAATACATGAATTCCGCCTGCCCCGCTTTCATGATGTATCCCGGCGTCCTCCCCGGCGCGACCTCCACGGTGATGTCGGCCGGGTCCGATCATCTCAAGGACGCCTACCTGCCCAAGATGGTCTCCGGCGAATGGCTGGCGACGATGGCGCTGACCGAGGCTCACGCCGGAACCGATCTCGGGCTGATGCGCACCAAGGCCGTGCCACAGGGCAACGGCACCTATGCGCTATCGGGCGAGAAGATCTTCATTTCCGGCGGCGAACACGATCTGACCGAAAACATCGTCCACCTGGTGCTCGCCCGCGTGCCCGATGCGCCCGCAGGATCGCGCGGTATCTCGCTATTCCTTGTGCCAAAAGTGCTGCCGGATGGCGAGCGCAACACGCTCGGCTGCGCATCGATCGAGCACAAGATGGGGCTCAACGGCTCGGCCACCTGCGTGATGACCTTCGACAATGCCACTGGCTGGCTGCTGGGCGAGGAAAATGCGGGGCTGGCGGCGATGTTCATCATGATGAACGCCGCGCGGCTGGGAGTGGGCGTGCAGGGGCTGGCCCATGCCGAACATGCCTATCAACGCGCCGCCGCCTACGCGACGGACCGGTTGCAGGGCCGCGCAATGGGGCCGCGAAAGGACCCTGCCGCTCCCGCCGACTCGCTGCTCGTCCACCCCGACGTGCGCCGCCTGCTAATGGATGCCCGCGCCTTTGCCGAAGGGTTTCGAGCGCTGGTGCTGTGGACTGCCATGCAGATCGATCGGTCGCACGGCGCAGAAACTGCGGAGGAGCGGGCAGAAGCCGTTGCGCTGGTTTCGTTCCTAACGCCCGTGCTCAAGGCCTATGGCACCGATCGCGGCTTCGAGACCACGGTGGACATGCAGCAGCTGTTTGGCGGTCACGGCTATGTCAAGGAATGGGGCATGGAACAGATCGTCCGCGATGCCCGCATCGGGATGATCTACGAAGGCGCGAACGGGGTGCAGGCGATGGACCTTGCCGGGCGCAAGCTGGCCAAGGATGGCGGCAAGGTGGCCATGCGCTTCGCCGCCATGATCGCGGCAGACCTTGCCGATGCTCCGGCGTGGATCAAGGCACCGATGGAAATTGCGCTGGCCGATACGCAAGCAGCGGCGCAGTCGCTCCTGCAAGGTGCTGCAAGCGATCCGGACCATCTGGGCGCGGGGGCCTATGCTTTCATGCAGATGATCGGCGTGCTGTCGGTTGGCTGGATGTGGGCGCGGATGGCGACAATTTGCGCAGGGCGGGAGGGCGATTTTACCCGCGCGAAAGTCATTACCGCGCGGCACTATGCTGAGTCGGCGCTGCCGCTGACGGCAACCTTGCGGCGGCGGATTGCGGCAGGGGCGGGCAACCTGATGGCGATGCCGGAAGAGGCGTTCGTGCGGGGCGGTTAGCTTTCGAGTATCTCGTCGAACAGCGCGTGCATTGCTGCCCAGCTTTGCCGGTCCGCGCTGGCATCATAGGCAGTGGCCGGGTTCGCGGTCGGCGCGGGGTTGGTGAAGCCGTGGCGCACGCCAGCGTAGGAATGGAAGTGCCAGTAGGCTCCGGCGCGGTCCATCTCCTCCCAGAACTTCAGCACCTGCGGGCGCGGGACCATCGGATCGGCATCGCCATGGCAGACGAGGACGCGGGCGGTGATGGCGCCCGGTTCGGCGGGCATCTGGGTGTCGAGCAGGCCATGGAAACTCACCACCGCCGCGACAGGCGCACCCTCGCGCGCCAGTTCCAACGCCGCCTGCCCGCCCATGCAGTAGCCGATGATGAAGATTGGTAGGCCCTGTGCTGCGTCCAGTGTTGCCAGCGCCCGGAGAGCAGCGCGCAGGCGCTGGCGATAAATTTCGACCGGTTCGCGGATCTCGCTCGCGAACATGCGCGCTTCATCGAAACTTGCGGGGGTCTTGCCGTAGAAGTCGGCCACCAATGCGAGATAACCTGCTTCCGCCAGTGCTTTTGCCTTGACCTCAACCGCAGGCGTGGGGTTCATGATCGTCGGGAACACAAGCACCGCCGCGCGTGGGGTTCCAGAGGGGCGGGCGAGCAGGCCGGTCAGCGCCGTGTCATCGTCGGCATAGGCAATTTGCTCGAACCCGCTCATGCAAACACACTCCGCATCCGGCTCAGCGCCCGCGCTGTCTCTGCCGGATCGGGCGTCTCGTCCGCCTCGCCATAGCCCCAGTCGTCGTTGGGGCCGAGATATTGCACCACCAGCCCGTCGCGCCGCGAGATTGCCTGCACCGCGTCGAAATAGAGGGCATAGCGCGCCTCTGGTTGCGGCATCAGCCAGCTGATCTGCCCCCGCACTGGCACCACGCTGGTATCGCCCCACAGTTCGCGCGCGCCATAGCCGGTGCAGTTGACCACCACCGGTTCCTCCAGCGCCAGCACGGCGGCGCGATCGGGAAAGTTGCGGCGCACCATCCGCCCGCCGCGCAGCAGCAGCATCCGGGTCAGCCAGCCGGAGTATTCCGCCACGTTGAATACCATCTGTTGCCCTGCCACCACCGTATGCCGGGGGAAGGGATTGGTTGCTTCCGCAAGTTCGGGCCAGCGGGGGGTGAGATCGCGCAACCGCGCGCCGAGGCGGGCAAAAGGCCGCGTCGCATCGACATCCGGCTCCTCCCCACCGGAGAGATTGTATTGGGTGAGGAATTCGACTGGATCACCGGAGAGCCCCAGCATCTGCTGATGCACCACCCATGATCGCCGCGCCCAAGCTTCCCAGCGGGCATTTGCACTCGCATCCATCGCGTCGGAAAGCCCGATCCGACTCGAGGGGGACCAAACCCCTGTAGCACGGGCGGAGCGGGTGTCCGGGGTGAACTCGGCAGCGTAAAGCGTCACCTGCGCGCCCATTTCGCCGAGGCGCAATGCGGTGGTCATGCCGATCACGCCCGCGCCGATCACAGCCACGCTCCGTGCTTCACCCGCCAATGCCAGCGCGGCGGCTTCCTCGGCACAGCCCCAGCTCAGCGACCAGCCAGACCCGCCGTGGCCGTAATTGTGCACCACCAGCATCTCGCCTACCCGCTCGGCTTCCAAGCGCGGCCCGGCGGCGCGGAACGGGCGAAGGCACACGGTGACGCGCATCAGCCGCGCGGGATCGAAGTTCAATGGGGGCAGAGTAGGGCCGACAAGCGCGCCCGCACTGCGCAGCGTGCCCACCGGAGCGCAGGCAGCGAGAAAACCCGCCGCTCCTCCGGCTACGAATTGCCTGCGCCCGAATTGCACCGCGCTCGGCCTATTCGGCCGGCAGGAAGTCCGGGACCGACAGATAGCGCTCGCCGGTATCGTAATTGAACCCCATCACCCGCGTTCCGGCAGGCAGGTCGCCCAGCTTGGCGGCAATCGCCGCCAGCGTCGCGCCGCTGGAAATGCCGACCAGCAGTCCTTCCTCGGTGGCGGAGCGGCGGGCCATCTCTTTCGCGGCGTCGGCACCGACCTTGATCGCGCCGTCGATCGACTGGGTGTGCAGATTGCCCGGGATGAACCCCGCGCCGATGCCCTGGATCGGGTGCGGGCCGGGCTGGCCGCCGGAAATCACCGGCGACAGTTCCGGCTCTACCGCATAGGCCTTCATGCCCGGCCAGACCTTCTTGAGTTCCTCCGCGCAACCGGTGAGGTGCCCGCCGGTCCCGACGCCGGTGATCATCACATCGATGGGGGAGTCGCCGAAGTCGGTAAGGATTTCCTGCGCGGTGGTGCGTGCGTGGACTGCGGGGTTGGCGGCGTTCTCGAACTGCTGCGGCATCCACGCGCCGTCGATCTCCGCGGTCAGTTCCGCCGCCCGTTCGAGCGCACCCTTCATGCCCTTTTCCTTCGGTGTCAGTGCGAAGCTGGCGCCATAGGCAAGCATCAGGCGGCGGCGTTCGAGGCTCATGCTTTCAGGCATGACGAGGACGAGTTTGTAGCCCTTCACAGCAGCCACCATCGCCAGCCCGATTCCGGTGTTGCCGCTGGTCGGCTCCACGATGGTGCCCCCCGGCTGCAACGCGCCCGATGCTTCCGCCGCTTCGACCATGGCCAGCGCGATACGATCCTTGATCGAGCCGCCGGGATTGGCCCGCTCGCTCTTCACCCAGACTTCGTGATCGGGGAACAGCCGCGAGAGGCGGATGTGGGGCGTGTTGCCGATCGATTGCAGGACATTGTCGAATTTCATGGCGTCAGATCCCTTGCTTGGCAGGTTCATGTTCCTGAGGTGTCGGCGAGTCTTCTAGCAGGTCTTCGGGCGGATCGAAGGTCCTTGTGGTGCGCAGCACGGGAAAGATTTTCGCCCAGATCGCCACAGTGGCGATGGCACCTGCGCCCCCCGCAACTACGGCAAAGACCGGGCCGAACAGGAAAGCGAGCCCGCCGGAGAAAAAATCGCCGAATTCGTTGCTGGCGCTGATGGTCATCTGCGATACGGCGGAAACGCGGCCGCGCTTGTCGTCCGGCGTGTGCAGCTGGATAAGCGACTGGCGGATATAGACGCTGAACATGTCCGCCGCGCCGATGATGAACAGCATGGCGAGGCTCAGCGGCATCGATTCAGAGAAGCCGAACACGACCGTCGCCGCGCCGAAAATCGCCACCGACCATAGCATCTTGGGGCCGACATTATGCTTCAGCGGGCTGAACGAAAACCACAGCGCCGTCAGCGCTGCGCCGATGGCCGGGGCCATTGCAAGCTGGCTCAGCCCGCTCGCGCCTACGTGCAAAATGTCGCGGGCATAGACCGGGAACAGCGCCGTCGCCCCGGCGAGGAAAACTGCGAACAGATCGAGCGAGATCGAACCGAGCACCATCTTGTTGCGCCAGACATAATCCAGACCGTCGCGAATCTGCCGCACCGGGTGATCGGTACTGCGCGGGCTGCCGCGCGGAACATGGCCGATGAAGGACAGCGCAATCATGGAAACCGCGAACAGGGCAGCCGATGCGGCATAGGGCAGGGCAGGCACCAACTCGTACAGCACCCCGCCCACCGCTGGCCCCACGATCATCCCCACCTGCCATGCGATGGAACTAAGCGCGATGGCATTGGGTAGGATTGCGGGCGGCACCAGATTGGGCGCCAGAGCGGAGAAGGCCGGTCCGGAAAAGGCGCGGGCTATCCCGAGCACCACGGCAACCGCATAAAGCACCGGCAGGGTGATGCCTTCCCGACATGTCACCAGCGCGAGCACCGCCGCGCAGGCCAGTTGGAGCAGCACCATCAGCCGCCCCAGATTGCGACGATCAAAGCGGTCGGCCGCCAGTCCACTGAACGGCGTAAGCAGGAACAGCGGCACGAATTGCAGCAAGCCGATCAGCGCCAGTTGGCCCGATGCCTCGCCGACGGTCATTCCGCCGTCGCGCGCCAGGTTGTAGGTCTGCCAGCCGATGATCAGCAGCATGGCGTACTGCGCGAGCGTCATCGTCAACCGGGCGAGCCAGTAGGCGCGGAAATTGGCGACGCGAAACGGATGGGTAGGGATGGACTCGGCTATGCTCACCGCCGCGCCATGACAGCGCGGCGGGCTATTGCCAAGTTAGCTAAAGTTGTTGTGCGGAAAGGCTAACCGCGACGACGCAACGCCGGATTGGGCTGCATCTCTGCAATCATCGCCTGGAAATCGTCCAGTCGGATGATCCGCTCGAACTGGAAGCCCGCGCGATCCTCCGCCAGCCAGATGCAATAGGCCTCGATCCGGCCGAGCCGGGGCAAGCGAATGATCAGTCGGTCCCCGCGACTGATGTTCTCCGCCTTGTCGATCATGAATCCGTGCGCGGAAATGTTCGATACGTGCAGGCGCACGTCACCGTGCAGCAAGTGCTCGGCGATTACGGGAAAATCGACCGGATGCCGCGATGCCCGCCGCAAATCGGTAACGGACAGTTGAGCGCCCCCTGCCATGTCTCGCCAATCTCCTTGTCACTGGTCGGACTCGGCCTTTCGCAACAATAGATGGAGATTTTGTAAAGTTAACCTTTGGGCCTAGCTGGCGCGTAGTATGGCGTGGCGCTTTTTCCCAAGGCTGAGGCGCAGTTCGTGGCCATCTTCCGGCTGGAGGATGAGCAGCGCCGGGTCGTCCACCGCAGCACCATCCAGTTTCACCGCACCCTCGGCAATCTTGCGCTTGGCTTCGCCATTTGAGGCGGTGAAGCCCAGTTCGGTCAGCGCTGCTCCTGCGCGAATGCCCTCAGCCGGAATCATCAGCACCGGCAAGTCGTCGCCGAGGCCGCCACCCGCAAAGGTCTGCTCGGCAGTGGTGCGGGCAGAACTCGCCGCATCCTCGCCCCGCACCAGTTTCGTCACCTCGTCCGCCAGCACGATCTTGGCAGCGTTGATCTCGGCACCCTTGAGCGCTTCGAGCCGGGCGATCTCGTCCAGCGGCAGATCGGTGAACAGCTTGAGGAACCGACCCACATCCCGGTCGTCGGAATTGCGCCAGAACTGCCAGAAATCGTATGACGGCAGCTGCGCTTCGTTGAGCCACACCGCCCCTGCGGCAGTCTTGCCCATTTTCGCGCCGTCTGCGGTGGTGAGCAGCGGCGTGGTCAGGCCGAACAGCTCGATCCCGTCCATCCGGCGGCCCAGTTCAACTCCGTTGACGATATTGCCCCACTGGTCGCTGCCGCCCATCTGCAGTCGAGCGCCCATTTCCAGCGCCAGATGGCGGAAATCGTAGCCTTGCAGGATCATGTAGTTGAATTCGAGGAAGGTCATCGGCTGTTCGCGTTCCAGCCGCAGCCGCACCGAGTCGAAGCTCAGCATCCGGTTGACGGTGAAATGGGTGCCGACCTTCTGCAGCATCTCGATATAGCCGAGCTGCCCCAGCCAGTCGTGATTGTTGACCATCACCGCATCGGTTGGTCCGTCACCGAAAGTGAGCAGCTTGTCGAACACGGTGCGGATTCCGGCGATGTTTTCCGCGATTGCTGCGTCGGTAAGCATCTGGCGGCTTTCGTCGCGCCCGGTCGGATCCCCGATGCGCGTGGTCCCGCCGCCCATCAGCACGATCGGCTTGTGCCCAGTCTGCTGCAGGCGGCGCAGCATCATGATCTGCACCAGCGATCCCACGTGCAGCGAAGGCGCGGTGGCATCGAAGCCGATGTAGCCCGGCACGGTCTGTCGCGCGGCGAGGGCGTCCAGTCCCGCTGCATCCGTCATCTGGTGGACATAGCCGCGATCATTCAGCAGGCGCAGCAAATCGGAATTGAACGTCGTCATTTCGGGGTATCGGGGCCTCTTTCCTGGGTGGCGGCGCGTAGCACGAGGAACCTTGCTTGCAAACGCATGAACTGGCCGCCCACCCAGCGCACCCCCCGCTGGCTGTCCGCAGCGTGGAAGCGCGCATCCTTTCCCAGACCGACAACTGGCTCCGCGTCCGCTGGCGGATCGACGGCCCCGGCAAGATGATAATCCCCAAATTCGCCGGGAAGGGCCGCGCGGACAACCTTTGGCAGACGACTTGCTTCGAACTGTTCATGATGCCCAAGGACGGCACGCCCGCCTACTGCGAATTCAATCTCTCGCCTTCGGAGCGTTGGGCCGCCTATGACTTCACCGATTACCGCGAGGGCATGACCCAGCGCCCCTTCGCGAGAGAGCCGGACTGCGCGATGCGGATGGGGCAGGCGATCGCGATCTTCGACGCCGCGCTGCCGCGTTCGCAGGTGCCGGAGGCTCCCTGCGCGATCGGGCTGGCAGCGGTTATCGAGGAAGTGGGCGGCGTCAAAAGCTATTGGGCGCTCTCGCACAGCAAGGATCAGCCCGATTTTCACGATCCCGCTTGCTTCACGAAGGCACTTGCGCGAACCCGCGCTGCATGAAATTCGGAATCGACCGGCTGCTTGCCGAACCTGACTTGAGGAAACCGCTCGAAGGCAAGCGGGTGGCGCTGGTCGCGCATCCCGCTTCGGTGACAGCGGACCTGACCCACAGCCTCGATGCGCTGATCGCGGCGGGGGTCAACGTCACCAGCGCCTTCGGCCCGCAGCACGGGCTGAAGGGGGACAAGCAGGACAATATGGTCGAGACGGCGGACGAGACCAATCCGCATTACAACATCCCGATTTTCTCGCTCTACGGCGAAGTGCGCCGCCCTACCGGGCAGATGATGTCCAGCGCGGATGTGTTCCTGTTCGACCTGCAGGACCTTGGCTGCCGCATCTATACCTTTGTCACCACCTTGCTCTATTTGCTCGAAGAAGCAGCAAAACATGGCAAAAGCGTGTGGGTGCTGGACCGCCCCGACCCCGCCGGCCGCCCGGTGGAGGGCACGCTGCTGTTGCCGGGATACGAAAGCTTCGTCGGCGCGGCACCCATGCCGATGCGCCACGGGCTGACGATGGGCGAAATGGGCCACTGGTTCATCCGTCACTTCGGTCTGGATGTGGATTACCGGGTGATCGAAATGCACCACTGGCTGCCCGAGGGCCCCGGCTACGGATGGCCGGACAGCCGGATATGGATCAACCCCAGCCCCAATGCCGCCAATGTGAACATGGCCCGCGCCTATGCCGGGACGGTGATGATCGAAGGTGCGACTTTGAGCGAGGGTCGCGGCACCACCCGCCCGCTCGAAGTGCTGTTCGGCGCGCCCGATCTGGATGCCAAGGCGGTGCTGGCGGAAATGCGCCGCTTAGCGCCGGACTGGCTGGCGGGCTGTGCCCTGCGCGAGTGCTGGTTCGAACCGACCTTCCACAAGCACGCCGGGCACTTGTGCAACGCGCTGATGATCCACGCCGAAGGAGCGTTCTACGATCACGATGCCTTCCGCCCATGGCGCTTGCAGGCGTTGGCGTTCAAGGCGATCAGGCGGCTCTATCCGGATTATCCGATCTGGCGTGGGAGCGAGTTCAAATACGAATATACCGAGGGGATGCTGGCCATCGATGTCATCAACGGTGGCTCGGCCCTGCGCGAATGGGTCGAAGACGCT
Source organism: Erythrobacter sp. (assembly GCA_019739335.1). NCBI lineage: Bacteria > Pseudomonadati > Pseudomonadota > Alphaproteobacteria > Sphingomonadales > Erythrobacteraceae > Erythrobacter > Erythrobacter sp. The sequence continues at coordinate 2,956,548 of CP073261.1, read as the reverse complement.
GCGGCCATGCCGGGCGATCTCGAAGCACTGGCCGCGCCGGATGAAGCGCAGTGGCGTGACGAAGTGGCGGACCTGCTGCTCTACTGAGCCCGGTGCAGCAGCGACGCTCCGGGATCGACCCGCGGCAGGGGTCGCACATCGCCGTCACCCACCAGCAGTACGTCACAACCATCGACATTGTGGTCCACAGCCTTGAACAGGATCGGCGCATCGGGATCGGCGGTGTTGCGATCAAGTAGCGGCAGGCCGCGTTCCTCCCGAACAAGTTCGATGGTGTCGGTGCAATTGCGCTCTTCCGCCAGCCGCGGCGTTTCTGTTTCCAGTGGCGCTTCCTGATTGGCGACGATGATCGGCGCGACAATTATGAGTGCGAATACAGGCAGGGTGGTCTTCATGGCGGAGCCTCCTGGTTAAGCGTCACTTTACCAGATCGAGGCGGTTCGGAAAACACCCCGCAATTAACCCGGCCTTTTCGTTTGCTCGCTACATTTGCACACGATGGGCCAGCAATATTCCTTCGAAAACGCCACCGCATCGGGCCAGGTAGCGTGCAGTCTCTGCGGTTCCCGGCAAAGCTTTCCGCTCTTCACCAAGCGCGGCTATCGGCTGGTCCAGTGCAGTGACTGCCACCTAGCCTATATCGCCAATCCGCCCGACGCGGAGGGGATCAAGGCGTTCTACACTGCGAGTTCTTCCTACCACGACCAGTTGCTCGATACCGGCTCCGCGCAGTTTGCCCGCCAGCGGCTTGTCGCCCGCCAACATATGGACATGCTTCGGAAGTTCCGCCCACAGGCCAAAGGCTTGCGCGTGCTCGACATCGGCTGCTCGTCGGGCATCTTTCTCGACGAGGCTCGGGCGGCAGGCATGGCACCATTCGGTGCCGAACTCTCTCCCGAAACCGCCACTTTCGCCCGCGAGCATTTCGGGCTGGAGGTCCATCAGGGTGACTGGCGTGACGCCGGCTATGCCGAAGCGAGCTTCGACATCATCACCCTGTTCGACGTGATCGAACACCTGCCCGATCCGCTCGGCGAACTGCGGGCGATTCATCGCCTGCTCAAGCCCGGTGGGCTGCTGCTGCAATCGACACCCGACATCGACGGGCTGTTCCCGCGCCTGTCGCAGAAGCTGGCCAATCGGCTCGATTACTGGCCCCATCCGGAACCGCCGCACCACCTGTTCCAGTTCTCGCAAGCGACGCTATCGGCGATGGTCGAAAAGGCTGGGTTCGCCGTCGGGGGCGCACGCCATACCTCGATCTACCTCGCCTACAACTTCGGCACACCGGCAAGCTGGAGAGTCAGCCCGAAGATGCTCGCCTATGCCGCGCTGTTTGCACCGGTGGCGATTCTGGGCGAATGGATGGGGAAGGGCGACTGGCTGTACCTGGGGGCAGCCCGCGACTGAGCCTGCACTCGCCCGCACGGGAGGACCATATGCTCACGCTTTACAGCTTCGGCCCAGCTGCCAATTCGCTGAAACCCACCCTGGCGCTCTACGAAAAGGGGCTGGAATTCGAGCACCGGCTACTTAATTCCGCCCGGTTCGAGCACCTTTCGGACGAGTACAAGGCGATCAATCCGCGGGGGCAAGTCCCGGCGCTTGACGATGACGGGCAGATCGTCACCGAAAGCACGGTGATCTGCGAGTATCTGGAGGACGCTCATCCCACCCCGGCCCGGCTCCGCCCCGAAAGCCATTTCGACGTGGCGCAGATGCGCGTCTGGACCAAATGGGTGGACGAGTATTTCTGCTGGTGCGTCTCCACCATCGGCTGGCACCGCCACGTCAGCAAGATGGTGGCTGGACTTACCGATGCAGAGTTCGATGAGGTGGTGAGAACTATTCCTATCCCCGAGCAGCAGGTGAAATGGCGCCGCGCGCGCGAGGGCTTTCCGCAGGACCTGCTCGATGAAGAGATGCGAAAGATCGCGGTTTCCGTGCGGCGGCTGGACGATCATTTGCGCGATAACGAGTGGCTGGCGGGCGGGGTCTATTCGCTCGCCGACATCTGCAATTTCGCCATCGCCAACGGGATGCAGAAGGGATTCGTCGAACTGGTCAACACCGAGGATACCCCCGGTCTGCTGCGCTGGATTGAGCAAATCAACGCGCGTCCAGCGGTGCAGAAGATGTTCGCCAAGATAACCCGCGAGTTCTAAGGGATTGCCGGCACTGCGGTGCGGAAGGCGACGCGAACGAAGACTTCGCGGGATTGCGGCTCAAGCGGGGCTGCGATTTGGTCCGGACCGGTCTGCGCGGGGCCGATCCGCTGCTGTTGTTGCGCGTGGATGGTCAGGCCAGGTTCGGCGTTTGGCTCTTCCTCTGCAAACGGTTCGAACCGTGCGCGCTCGCTCAGGGCGCGGCAGATGCCCACGGCGGAGGGGCGGAGCATTTCGGCGGGTTCGACCTCGCTGCTCGAACCCACGGTGCAGCGCGAGACCGTGCCATCGGGGACGATTGTGAGATAGGCAGCGAGGATACCACGCACGTTTTCGCCGCGGAACAATTGCCGGGGCAGGTCTTCCTGCCGTACCCAACTATCGGGATCGATGGGCGTTGCTCCGGGATCGGGCGCGACAGAGGTGGCGATGGCGATGGCAGGTAATGCTTCGGGCAGATCGAGCGGAGGGATTGTCTCGCTGGGGAGTGGCAGAGGCGCGCTTGCAGTGGCGGTGGGGGAGGGCAGGTCCGGTCCACCGTCCCCCTGATCGGCAAAGGGGCTGGCAAATTCTCCAAGCGCCATCCCGGCGGCCACGGCAAGTGCAATCGCTGAGATCAGGCCCGAGGCGATCCAGCCAAGCGGAAGGTGACGGCGCTGCTCATCCTCTTCGTCCTCGTATTCCGCGTCATCTCGGGGGTACTCGGCTTGCGCTGGCTCTACCGCCGAAGTTCCGATGACGACTTGGGTGATCTCGTCGTCCTCGGCGGGTTCAGGTGCCAAGGCACCGCCCATCAACCCTACGGGCGCTGCGGGAGTCGGTGCGACAACGGTCGGCAGGAGCTCGTCGTCTTCCTCCCAGTTCGCCAGTTCGGCAAATATCGGCTCAGCCCGCGCCAGCACATCGTCCGCCGTACGAAGTCGATCATCGGGGTGACAGGCGAGCATATCCGCCAGAAGGGGCCGCATCGGCGCTGCAATCGGCGCGAGATCGGGTGCTTCACGCCGCATCCGGATCGCCGAACCCGGCGTATTGCCCATCGCGATGGATTGGCCGCGCGCCAGACCCAGGATCACCAGCCCAAGGCTGTAGATGTCCGTCCACGGTCCGATTGGGTAGTCCGGCTCGCCCAGCTGTTCGGGCGCGACGAAACCGTATTTGCCCGCAAAACCCGATCCGATGATGGTGGTCTCGCCCCCGGCGGTATCCTTGACGATGCCGAAGTCGATAATCTTGGGGCGGGAAATGTCGCCGCCTTCCAGCAGCACGTTGTCGGGCGCGATGTCCCGGTGGATGATCCCCGCCTTGTGCGCCGCGCGCAGACCGATGGCGAGTTCTGTCAGCAGCGAAAGCAGTTCCGTAGGCGTGAAGGAACGATTGCCGATCAGCGACTTCAGGCTTGGCCCGTCGATATATTCGGTGACGATGAAGCTCAGGTCCAGCTCCGGATCATGCGCGAAGGTGCGGTAGGCCACCAGATGAGGATTGTTCAGCCGCAGCATGGCTTTCACTTCCTTGCCGAACATCTGCCGGAAAACGTCGTCATCGGCCTGCTCGGTGCGGATCACCTTGATGGCGACGTGATCCTCTTCCATGAAGATGTTCTCGGCCAGCCAGACCGAGCCCATGCCGCCTTCGCCAATGCGTTTGAGAAGGCGGTAATTGTTGTTGAGGACGCGACCGGGTTCGAGCGATTTACGCGGTGGCTTTGGTCCTTCGGAAATGTCCGCCATGATGCCCCGCCGCTGCTCAGTTCCCGGCCATGCTAGACCAGCGCGATCTATCGCGCCAGCGCCACAGCTCGCATGGCGAGGAATTCGAAGCGCTGCTGGTCGATGCTGGCAGCGGGATTGTTCCAGCCCAGCGTGACCACCCGCCACACCCCGTCATCGCCTTGCAACAGCCAGCTGAGATTGAGCACGCCGGGTTCGGATCCGCCCTTGTAGCCCGCATAGGCCCAGCTATCCCGCGCGGCATCCGACATCGACGGGCTGACGCCCAAAATGCCGAGCGCCGTCTCGTCAGCGCGCAGGCGGTCAAACAGGACGGCGATATCGCGGGCGGAGGCGAACCATTCGATATCGATGTTGTTGGGTCCGCCTGCGAAAGCCGCTGTCAGGGCAGTCTCATCCCGCTCCACCACGCCTAACGCTTCGAGCGCAGCAAGCCGCTCTGCCGGATCGGCAGCAGCAAAGGCGGCGATTTCGGTGGCAGGGCCGGACTTGAGCACGAACAGTTCGCGCGTCGTCATGAACGGCCGCATCAGTTCGGGCGCGGAATGGCCCGATGCCGCGACTTCCGCTTCAATTGCATCGCGGCCGAGCAGCGCGATCAACTGATCGGTGGCGGTATTGTCGCTGATCGAGATCATCAGCGTCGCCAGCGTATGAACGGTCACGGGCGCACCCTGTGGCCATTCCTGCATCATCCCGCTGGGATAGCTACGCTCGGTGAGCGGCACGACCTCGTCCCAGGAGTGCTCCCCCGCAGCGATGGCTTGCACCAGCGCCGAGAGCACATAGAGCTTGAAAGTCGAACCCAGCGCCAATGGGGATTCGGCATTATGCGCGGCGACGGGCGGCGATCCATCGAGCCGCGTAATCAGCAGGCTGGTTTCGCCCGGCAGCGTTTCCATTTCATCGATCACAGACTGCGCGCTATCGTCGACAGGCTCTACGCCGGTCAGCAAGAAGCCGGACACGCGATTGGGCGGGGTGGGTTCCAGTTCGATAGAACCACTGGCGATCCCGCGCTCCATCCGGATGCGGATTTGCGCAGTTGTCGGCGTAACAGTGGTAACCGACTCAACCCCGATAATCGCGCCGAACTGGCCCACAAGCTGTGCCGTGATCGCCGCCATTTGCGCCTGCGGCACGGCTGTGCGGAACCCGTCCGAGAAGACCGCCTCGTAGGCCATCTCGTCGCGCAGCACCGAGACGATGTCCTCCGCGCGCTGTTCGATCATGGGCACGGGCGCTTCTGCTGCCGGAGATTCCTGCGCGACAACAGACATCGGCATCAGGGTGAGGGCCAGTGAGGCAAGCAACAGGCGTTTCATCGGCAAGTTCTCCAATGGCTCAGGCGTCGATCATATCGCGATCCACTTCGCCCGCGCGGTTCTGGATGAAGTTGAAGCGGTGTTCCGGATTGCGGCCCATCAGTTGATCGACCAGTTCCTTGACCGCGAAGCGCGCTTCGTGTTGCTCGGGAAGGGTGATGCGGATGAGGCTGCGGCTCGCCGGGTCCATCGTGGTTTCACGCAGCTGGCCGGGGTTCATTTCGCCCAGACCCTTGAAGCGGCTGACGTCCACCTTCTTGCCCTTGAACTGGTTCGCCTCGATCTCCGCGCGGTGTTCGTCATCGCGGGCGTAGAGGCTCTCCTTGCCAGCAGTCAGCCGGTAGAGCGGCGGCTGCGCCAGATAGAGGTGCCCGCGCCGCACCAGTTCGGGCATTTCCTGGAAGAAGAACGTCATCAGCAGCGTGGCGATATGCGCGCCGTCGACATCGGCGTCGGTCATGATGACCACCCGGTCGTAACGCAACTGCTCCGGGTCGCAGTCCTTGCGCATCCCGCAGCCCAGCGCCAGCGCAAGGTCGGCGATTTCGGAATTCGCGCGGATCTTGTCCGCGGTGGCGCTGGCGACATTGAGGATCTTGCCGCGGATCGGCAGGATCGCCTGCGTCTTGCGGTTGCGCGCCTGCTTGGCGCTGCCACCGGCGCTGTCGCCTTCGACAATAAACAGCTCGGTCTCGCCTTCACCGTCGCCCGAGCAGTCGGTGAGCTTGCCGGGTAGGCGGAGTTTCTTGCCGCTGGTGGCGGTCTTGCGTTTGATCTCGCGCTCCTGCTTGCGTTTGAGCCGTTCGTCCATCCGCTCCATCACCGACCCGAGAAGCGCCCGCCCGCGCTCCATGTTGTCGGCAAGGTAGTGATCGAAATGGTCGCGTATGGCGTTCTCGACCAGCCGCGTGGCTTCGGGGGAAGTGAGCCGGTCCTTGGTCTGGCTCTGGAATTGCGGCTCGCGGATGAACACGCTGAGCATGATTTCCGCGCCGGTCATCACGTCGTCGGCGGTAAGGTCCTTGGCCTTCTTCTGCCCCGTGAGCTCCCCGAATGCCCGCAGCCCACGGGTGAGCGCGGCGCGCAGGCCGGCTTCATGCGTGCCGCCATCGGGAGTGGGAACGGTGTTGCAGTACCAGCTGGTCGATCCGTCCGACCACAGCGGCCAGGCAACTGCCCATTCAACTCGGCCTTGTTCTTCCGCGAAATCCTGCCGCCCGGTGAAGAATTCGGCGGTAACGCATTCGCGGTCCCCCACCTGTTCCTTCAGGTGATCGGCCAGCCCGCCGGGGAACTGGAACACTGCCTCCGCGGGCACCTCAGGGGATGCGAGCGAGGGTGCGCATTTCCATCGGATTTCCACGCCAGCGAACAGGTAGGCCTTGCTCCGCGCCAGTTTGAACAGCCGTGCGGGCTTGAACTGGCGGTCTCCGAAAATCTCCTCGTCGGGCACAAAGGTGACGCTGGTGCCCCGGCGGTTGGGCGTATCGCCTACCTTGGCCAGGCCGCGCTGCGCCACGCCGCGCGAGAATTCCTGCGCAAATACCTGCTTGTTGCGCGCCACTTCCACGCGCGTGAAGCTGGAGAGGGCGTTGACCACGCTCACCCCCACGCCGTGCAGGCCGCCGCTGGTGGCATAGGCCTTGCCGGAGAATTTGCCGCCGGAATGGAGCGTGGTCATGATGACTTCAAGCGCCGACTTGCCGGGAAAACGCGGGTGCTCGTCCACCGGCATCCCTCGGCCATTGTCGGTGATCGTCAGGCGGTTGCCTTCCTCCAGCACCATTTCGATCCGGTTCGCGTGGCCCGCCACCGCCTCGTCCATCGCATTGTCGAGCACTTCGGCGGCGAGGTGGTGGAGCGCGCGCTCGTCCGTCCCGCCGATGTACATGCCGGGGCGGCGGCGAACGGGCTCCAGCCCTTCCAGCACCTCGATAGCGGAGGAATCATAATCGCCGCCGCCAGCGGGCAGGGCATCGAACAGGTCATCACTCATGGAGCAGGCTATAGGCGCGCGGATTCCATGCCTTCAAGCGGGGCGGGGAATTTATCCGCGCTCAGAAGCCTGTTGGTGCCGGGTCGACCACGGTAAACACGCCATTCCCGATCTGCCGCACTTCGAAAGCACGCTGGCCGAGGCCGTTGTCGAGGAAGCGGACCGGCCCGTCGAGGCCAAGGAAGCCGCCTTCGCCGGTCAGCAAGCCTGCCGGCAGTCGTCGACCAGGCTCCCAATCGCGGGTCATCCGCAGGGTCAACAGCACCGCGTCGTATCCCAGCGTGGCGATGCGATAGGGCTCGTTGCCGAAGCGCGACGAATAGCTTTCCGCGAACTGCCGATATCTTTCGTCCGCCACGGCGGCAAACCATGCCCCGCGCATCACGCTGCTGCGGGTCAATGCATCTTCGCGGCTCCACAACTCGGTGCCGATGATCGAAGGCAAGGCATCTCCCGCGTCCTTCAGTCGCAGGGTAGCCTGCACTGCGAGATCGGCGCTGTCAGCAATCAGCACCGTATCGTAACCGCCCGCCGCGCGCAGTCGATCTGCCGCACCGACAATCGAAGTGCCGGTGCGATCATAGCGTTCCACCGCCACCACGCGTCCGCCACCCGCCGCAACACTCGCTTCCAGTGAAGCCAGCGCGCGGCTGCCGTAATCCCCGCGCGGGGCCAGCGCGGCGAAATTGCGCGCGCCCTGAGCCATCGCGAATTGCGCTGCGCGCTCAACAGACTGTTCCGGAATATGCCCCATGACGAAAACGTCGCTGCGCGCGGCGGTGGTATCGTTCGAAAATGTAATCAGCGGGACATCCGCCGGGCGCGCCTGCGCCAGCACCGCGCCGACGTCGTCGCGCTGGAGCGGGCCGAGGATCAGGCGGTTGCCGTCGGAAACCGCGCGGCTTGCTGCGGCGCCGGCTCCCCCATTGGTGTCATAAGTGGTGATCCGAAGGTTCTGCGCCCCGGTATCGAGCAATGCCATCGTGGTGGCATTGGCGATCGACTGGCCGACATCGGCATTGGTGCCGGACAGCGGCACCAGCAGCGCGACGCGGTGGCGGCCGTCATCCGTGGGCAGCACGTCGGCGCTCGGAACATTGACCGGGGCCGGACCGGCCGCCGACCCACTATCCATCGGCCCGGCATCGCCGCCCGGTATCACCGCGCAGCCCGCCAAAAGCATAGAGCCCAAGCCCGCTACCAGCAGGCGCTTCCAATTACCGAACATGCTTGCCGTCTCCGCTCATACTGGTCCAAGGGTGCGCGCGTGACAGACGATGGCGCTCCCCTTCATCCCGGCCTCTATATAGTCGCCACCCCGATTGGCAATCTTGGCGACATCACCATGCGGGCAATCGAGACGCTTTCGCGGTGTAGCGGGATTGCCTGCGAGGATACGCGAGTGACGGGTAAGCTGTTGCGACATCTGGGAATTTCCAAACCGCTCTGGCGCTATGACGATCACGCTTCGGCCAGTGACCGGGCGCGCCTGCTCGATTCGATGCGCGATCAGGCGGTGGTGCTGGTCAGCGATGCGGGAATGCCCCTGGTGTCCGATCCCGGCTATCGACTGGTAAGGGACGCAAAGGCCGCGGGAATTCCGATTACCGCGCTGCCGGGAGCCAATGCACCGCTTACCGCGCTGGCGCTATCCGGCCTGCCCAACGATCGCTTCCTGTTCGCCGGGTTCCTGCCTAGCAAGGACAAGGCACGGCGCGAAATGCTGGAGGAACTTGCTCCCATCCGCAGCACCCTGATCTTCTTCGAAACCGCCCCGCGCCTGACCAAGAGCCTCGCGGCCATCGACGAAGTGCTGCCCGGCCGCGAAGTGGCGGTGGCGCGCGAATTGACAAAGATTTACGAGGAATGCCGCACTGGCAGTCCTGTCGAGATCACCGCGCATTACACTGCGCACCCGCCCAGGGGCGAGATCGTGCTGCTGGTCGGTCCTCCGCCGGAAGAACAGGCCAGCGATGCCGATGCCGAAGCGATGTTGCGCGAACTGCTGGTGACAGAAAAGGCCTCCAAGGCCGTAGCGCAGGTTGCCAAGGTCACCGGGCTGGATCGCAAGGCGCTTTATGCTCTGGCGATGGAGATCAAGGGCCAATGAAGCGCCAGCAGGCCGAAGCGCGTGGACGCAGCGCCGAGGATGACGCCGCCGAATGGTTGGCTGGGCAAGGCTGGGAATTGCTCGCACGCCGGGTCAAGATCAAGGGCGGCGAGATCGACCTGATCGCGCGGCGGGAAAACCTGATTGCCTTTGTCGAAGTTAAATGGCGCGCCAAGGCCGCTGATCTCGATTTCGCCATCGACGAATACCGCCTCCGCCGCGTGGCCGCCGCTGCCGAGGCGGTGGCGCACGACTACGCGAAGAATGGCGAAGATTTGCGCGTCGACGTGATCCTCCTTGCACCCGGCGCAGAGCCTCGCCACATCGAGAACGCCTGGATGCCTTGAGGAAATAGCATGTCACTTCGCGTTGCCGTCCAGATGGACCCGCTCGAGACCATCAAGATCGCCGGGGACTCCAGCTTTGCGCTGATGGAGGCGGCGCAGGCGCGCGGGCATTCGCTCTGGCATTATGACGTCAACACGCTGGGCTGGCACGATGGCAGGGTGACGGCATGGGCGCGGCCCGTCACCGTGCAGCGCGTGCTGGGCAATCATTTCACGGCCGGTGAACTTCGCCGCATTGATCTCGGCGCCGATATCGATGTGGTGCTGATGCGGCAGGATCCGCCGTTCCACCTCGGCTATATCACCGCCGCGCTGCTGCTCGACCGGCTGGAGGGCACCACGCTCGTCAGCAACGATCCGCGCGAGGTCATCAACGCGCCAGAGAAAATGTACGTCCTCGATTACGCGCATTTCATGCCGCCGACGCTGGTTACCCGCGTGCTCGACGACGTGCGCGAGTTCCAGCGCCAACATGGTGCAATCGTGGTGAAGCCGCTGCATGGGAACGGCGGCAAGGCGATCTTCCGCATCGACGAAGAGGGCACCAACATCTCCGCGCTGTTCGAGGTGTTCAACCAGACCTGGCCCGAACCCCACATGGTGCAGCCGTTCCTTCCCAGCGTCGCCGAGGGGGACAAACGGATCGTCCTGGTGGATGGCGAGGTGGCCGGCGCAATCAACCGGCGACCGGGGGCAGGCGAATTCCGCTCCAACCTCGCGCAGGGCGGCTCTGCCGAAGCGACCACGCTGACCGCGCGCGAAGAGGAAATCTGCGCGGCAATGGGCCCGGACCTGAAGCGGCGCGGGCTGACTTTCGTGGGCATCGACGTGATCGGCGGCGAATGGCTGACCGAGATCAACGTCACCAGCCCGACCGGCATCATGTCAATCGACGCGTTCAACGGCACCGACACGCCTGGCTTGATCTGGGACGCGCTGGAACGCCGCCACGCCGCGATGTGAAGTGAACCAAGATCACATCGGCGCGTTATCTCCTTCATGGACGAATTCATCATCAACCTGATCGAGCAGGGAGGGTATTTCGGCATCTTCCTGCTGATGGTGCTCGAAAACGTCATCCCCCCGGTACCGAGCGAAGTCATCATGGGCATCGGCGGGCTGCTGGTGCAGCGCGGGACGATGGATTTCTGGCCATTGCTGTTGATCGGCACCTTGGGCACCACGGTGGGCAACTATGCGTGGTACTGGCTGGGCGATAGCTTCGGCTATCGACGGCTCGAACCCATCATCGAGCGCTGGGGTCGCTGGCTGACGCTCGACTGGGAGCATATCGCTGCCGCGCAGCTGTTCTTCATCCGGCGTGGACACTGGGTGGTATTCTTACTGCGCTTCTCGCCGTTCCTGCGGACGATCATCTCGCTCCCAGCGGGATTGGCGCATATGCCCAAGCTGAAGTTCCTTGGTTTTACTTTCGCCGGATCGCTGATCTGGAACGCCCTGCTGATCCTGGGCGGCCAGTGGCTGGGGCATTACCTGCAGGATTCGCAGGACGTTCTTGGCTGGGTCATCATCGGGTTGGTAGTCCTGACAGTGATCGCCTATCTTTGGCGGGTGCTCACCTGGGTGCCGCGCGCGCAGCGAAAGCCCGATTAGGTGTTCTCGCGCGGATGGGCGGAGCGGTAGGCATCCAGCATCTTCGCCGCATCGACCTGCGTGTAGATTTGCGTTGACCCAAGGCTCGCGTGGCCGAGTAGCTCCTGTAAGCTGCGCAAGTCCGCTCCTGCACTGAGCAGATGAGTGGCAAAGCTATGCCGTAAGGCGTGCGGAGTGGCGGTGTCTGGAAGGCCGAGCGCCCGTCGCGCCCTCGCCATCGCCTTTTGCACCATGCCTTGCCCCAGCGGGCCGCCCTTTGCCCCGCGGAAAAGCGCGGTATCGCCAGCCAGCGGCCAGGGGCATGCAAGGGTATAGCGCGCCACCGCATCGCGGACGATCGGCAGCAGCGGAACGACACGTTGCTTGTTGCCCTTGCCGGTGACCACGAGCGTTTCGCACAGTGGCAAATCGCGCGCCTTCAATGACAGCGCCTCGGCAATCCGCAGCCCGCCACCGTACATCAGCAGGAGCACGGCGGCATCGCGAAGGCCGATCCATTCCTCCTCCGGGCTTTCGGCGACCTCGGCGACCATGTTGCTCGCTTCGTCCGGGGTAATGGGGCGGGGCAGGCCCTTCTTGATCCGGGGGCCGCGCAGGCGGGGAGCCGCTCCCGGCTCGGCTCCCGTCTGTTCATTGGCGAAGGCGATCAGCCCTTTGAGCGCCGATAACTCGCGTGCGGCGCTAGCGTTACCGATCCCTTCAGCCCTGCGAGCGGCGAGATGCCCACGAAGGTCGCGGGTGCCGATCGCAGAGACCCCCTGCCAGTCGGTGATGTCAAGCCGTGACAAGAGCCGCGCCGCCGTAGCGACGTAGGCACGAACAGTATGCGGCGAACGGCGTTGCGCCAGTGCAAGGTGCTGCTGCCATTGTTCGAGCAGATCGGCAGTTTCGCTCACGCGCTCACCAGTCCGTCCGCCACGAGCTTCGGAAGAAGCGCATCGAGCAGGGGCATTCCTGCCTCGGTTACTCCCACCCTTTCGCCCGCCTGCCAGACGAAACCAAGCTCGGCATGGCGGGCAATCTGGCGCGGGTCGAGCAGCGCATCGGCTCGCAGACCGAACCTTGTAGAGAGTGCGGAGAGATCGATCCCCTCACGCAACCGCAAGCCCATCAGCAGCGCCTCGGATGCCTGTTCGGACAGACCGAGCGCGCGCTCCTCCTTCACACCGCTGCCGTTGCGCTCGACAGCCGCCAGCCAGTTCTCCGGCTTCTTGTGCCGCACGGTCGCAAAACCACCGCGCCGCCCATGCGCACCTGGGCCGATGCCGATGTAGTCCTCGTAGCGCCAATAGGTGAGATTGTGCCGGCTTTCCTCGCCAAGACGCGCGTGGTTGCTGATCTCGTAGGCTGGCAACCCCGCAGCCGCCGTAACTTCGCGTGTGAGCGTGAACAGGTCCGCCGCCGCGTCATCGTCCAACGGCGTGAAGTCACCGCGCCGCACATCGCTGGCAAACCGGGTGCCCGGCTCGATGGTCAACTGGTAAAGCGAAAGGTGTCCGGTGCCGAAATCGAGGGCCTGCCGCAGCTGCGCTTCCCAAGCTGCGGGGGTTTGGCCGGGCAGGGCGTAGATCAGGTCGAAACTGACCCGTTTGAAGACCGCTTGACCCGTCTTTAGCGCAGCCAGCCCTTCTTTGACCCCGTGCAACCGTCCGAGAAACCGCAGTGCTTCATCATCCAGCGATTGCAGCCCCAACGACACCCGATTGACGCCGGCGGCGGCCAGTCCCGCGAAATTGGCGGCTTCGACTGAAGACGGATTGGCCTCCAGCGTGATCTCGATCTCCGGCGCAAAACCCCACAGCTTTTCAGCGTCTTGCAACAGCGCGTCCACCAATGCCGGCGGCATGAGCGATGGCGTTCCGCCACCAAAGAACACCGATTGAAGTGGTTCGCCACCAGCCAGTTCCGCCTCATGCCGCAGGTCCGCCAGCAAGGCCTGCTGCCACAGAGCGACTTCCACTCGCTCCCGGACATGCGAATTGAAATCGCAATAGGGACACTTTGCGAGACAGAACGGCCAATGGATATAAAGCGCGCGAGCCATCCCCGCTTTCAGTCTCCGTTAACGCGGCCAAGTCAAGGTGCAGACATGGGAAAAGGCAGGGTACTGGCGATTTGTGCGCTCGCAGCGGCGGCTGCAACACCTTTGCTCGCGCAGGATGGTGAAGGCATCAACCCCTTCGCAATGCGCCTGCTCCAAGAACACAATCATGCCCGTGACGATGTGGGAGTGCCCCGGCTCGCCTGGAGCAACCGACTGGCTAGCGAGGCGCAGGATTGGGCCGAGGAACTCGCCAGGCGCGGACGGATGGAGCATTCGACGCAGGAAGGCCGCCGCGGCGCGGGCGAAAACCTGTGGATGGGTTCCGCAGGTTATTATGGCCCGGAGGTGATGATCGGTGCCTTTGTCGATGAGCGGCGGATGTTCCGGGGGGGCACCTTCCCGCAGGTTTCCACCACCGGGCGGTGGAACGATGTCGGGCATTATACGCAGGTCGTCTGGCGCGAGACGCAGGAAGTCGGCTGCGCGGTGGCGCGGGGCGGGGGCAACGATTTCCTCGTCTGCCGCTATTGGCCTGCCGGGAATGTCTATGATCGGCAGGTATTTTAAGTTGAGAACTGATCTGCCACCAGCTTGGCAAAGGCATCGGCGCGGTGGCTGACCGCGTGCTTCTCTTGCGGCGGAATCTCCGCAAAAGTCAACGCGCTACCAGCGGGAATGAACACCGGGTCATAACCAAAACCCATTTCCCCGCGCGGCGGCCAGGTCAGCGTTCCATCGACCCGGCCCTCGTAGATCGCGTGCTCGCCATCGGGCCAGGCCAGCGCGAGCACGCAGGAAAACCACGCATCGCGCGGAACATCGGGGCCGATGGCATGCAGCATCCCCTCGACCTTGCCCATCGCCATGTACCAGTCGCGCCCCGGTGCCCCTTCGAACCACTGCCGCGCCGCCCAGTCTGCGGTGTAGACCCCCGGCCGCCCGTCGAGAGCCGCCACCGACAATCCGCTGTCATCCGCCAGCGCGGGCAGCCCCGAAGCCTCCGCCGCCGCGCGAGCCTTGATCAGCGCATTCTCGACGAACGTCTTGCCCGTCTCGGCAGGCTCAGGAAGACCGAGCGATCCCGCTGACAGGCAATCGAGCCTGTAAGGAGCCAGCAATGCACTGATTTCCTTCAGCTTGCCCGCGTTGTGCGTCGCGATGACGAGCTTGCCGGAACCCAGCCTGCGCGTCATTTTACCGCCGCTTCCTGCGCCCGGAAGATTTCCCCACAGCCCATCTGCGCCAATCGCAGCAGCCGCAGCAGGGCTTCCTCGTCATAGGTCGCACCCTCGGCAGTCGCCTGCACTTCGGCGATCTGGCCGCCTTCGATCAGCACGAAATTGGCGTCGGCATCGGCAGCCGAATCCTCGATGTAATCGAGATCGAGCACCGGGGTGCCCTGATGGATGCCGCAGGAGATCGCGGCGATCTTGGCAGTGATCGGATCGGCCTTGATTTGGCCCTCGGCGAGCAGCTTGTTGACCGCGATCCGCAGGGCCACCCACGCGCCGGAAATCGAGGCCGTGCGGGTGCCGCCATCGGCCTGGATCACGTCGCAATCGAGCGTGATCTGCCGTTCGCCCAACTTCTCAAGATCGACGACTGCGCGCAAGGAACGCCCGATAAGTCGCTGGATTTCCTGCGTCCGCCCGCTCTGCTTGCCCTTCGCCGCTTCCCGGCTGCCGCGCGTATGGGTGGCGCGGGGGAGCATCGAATATTCGCCGGTCACCCAGCCGGTGCCCTTGCCGCGCAGCCACGGCGGCACATTGCGCTCGACGCTCGCGGTGCACAGCACCCGCGTATCGCCGAAGCTGATGAGGCAGGACCCTTCGGCGTGCTTGCTGAAGCCGGTTTCGATGCTGATGGCGCGCATTTCGTCGGGCGCACGGCCGGAAGGTCGCATGGGAATCTCCAAGAGGTTGCGTGAGCGCCCCTAGCGGGTAGTGTGGCCGCTGTCATGGCTTCCCCACCGATTACCGAACTGACCGCCCGGGCGCGGGATATCTTCCGGCTGGTGGTGGAGGATTATCTCGCGAGCGGGCAGCCGGTCGGCTCGAAGGTCCTGGCGCAGCAGGGTGGGCTGAACCTTTCGCCTGCCTCGATCCGCAGCGTTCTCAGTGACCTGGAGCAGCTCGGCCTGCTCGCCGCGCCGCATACCAGCGCCGGGCGTATGCCGACCGACCTTGGCTTGCGGCTGTTCGTGGACGGGATCATGCAGGTAGCGGAGCCCACTTTGCAGGAGCGTGCCGCCATCGAGGCGCAATTGTCCGCTCCTGGCCCGATCGAGGCGGCGCTGGAGAAGACCAGTGCCATCCTCTCCGACATTTCCGGCGCGGCGGGCATGGTGATGGTCCCCCGCCGCGAGCCCCGACTGGCGCAATTGCGCTTGATTCCGCTGGACAACACGCGCGCGCTGGCAGTGCTGGTGGGGGAAGACGGGCACGTCGAGAATCGCGTGCTAGAACTGGGCGAGGGAGTCTCAGCCAGTTCGCTGAACGAAGCGGGTAATTACATCACGGCAAGGCTTTCAGGCCGCACACTGGCCGAAGCAGCGCAGGCAATGCGCGCTGAAATCGCCTCTGGAGAGAGCACGCTTGATGCAATCTCTGCGCGGCTGGTCGAAGCCGGGATTGCAGTCTGGAGTCAGGACGCAGGCCAGCGTCCGGTGCTGATTGTGCGCGGGCAGGCCAACTTGCTCGATGACAATGCGCTCAACGATATTGAACGGGTGCGGTTGCTGCTGGATGACTTGGAAAACAAGCAATCGGTTGCCGAACTCTTGGACTCGGCGCGCGAGGCGGAATCGACGCGGATTTTCATCGGCGCGGAGAACCGGCTGTTCGCGCTCAGCGGTTCGTCGGTGATTGCCGCGCCCTACCGCGACCGTGAAGGAAAGGTGGTCGGCGTGCTGGGGGTGATTGGGCCGACGCGGTTGAATTACGCGCGAGTCGTTCCCATGGTGGATTTCACTGCCCGATCCCTGGGCAAACGAATCGGTTAGACAGGCAGAAATGACAGACAACGGTAAGGATCGCGACGAAGCGATCGCAAAGGAACTGGAAGGCGTGCCCGAGGAATTTCTCGACGATGGCGATGGCGATGGCGAGTCCGAGGAGGACGCGCTCGAACTGCTGCGCGGCGATCTGGAAGCGGCGAAGCAGGAAGTGCTCTATGCCAAGGCCGAAACGCAGAACGTGCGCCGCCGGATGGAAAAGGACATTGCCGATGCGCGCACTTATGCCGCCACAGGCTTTGCCCGCGATATACTAAGCATCGCCGACAATCTCACTCGCGCGATCGACGCTGTGCCGCAGGAACTGCGAGACGACGAAAAGTTCAAGGGACTCGTGGCCGGGATCGAGGCAACCCAGCGCGAAATGGAAAAGGCCTTCGCCCTCCACGGCATCAGCCGCATTGCTGCCCTGGGCATGCCGCTCGATCCCAACCAGCACCAGGCGATGCTGGAAATTCCCTCCGACGATGCCGAGCCGGGCACCATCATTCAGGAAATGCAGGCCGGCTACATGATCCGTGACCGGCTGCTGCGACCGAGCATGGTGGCGGTGGCGAAGAAGCCGGAGTAGGTCTCAGGCGAGCGCGGGTTGGAGGGCGAGCATCCCTTCCAGCTCCGCCACGCTGCGCAGGTCGGCAAATATCAGCGCCATGCTATCGAGCGTCCCGGCGTGCGCCTCGTCGCTTAGCGCCGCGCAGGCATCGGCGGCGACGATCACCTTGTAATTCATCTGCATTGCATCGCGCGCGGTGCTTTCGCAGCAGCAATTGGTCAGCGTGCCGCTGATGATCAGCGTGTCGATCCCGCGCGCCTTGAGTTCGGCATCGAGCGTGCTGGTGCCCGGCGTAAAGCCGCTGAAGCGGTGCTTGTCGACCATCACGTCCTGCTCGGCCACGTCCAGCGTAGGCCACAATTGCCAATAATGGGCGCCCTTAGTGAAAGCGGCGCGGTGCGCGGCGATGCCTCCACCCATCCGCTCGGCAAACACCGGCCATGCCGCGGGTCCATGCGGATCGGGCGTGGTGAAACGAAGGAAGACATTCGTGCCACCAGCAAGGCGAACCGCGCGGCTCAGGCGGTTGATTTCCTCCACCACATCGCGGGCGGCAGGGACTTCAACGGGAGCGCCCGGCTCCATGAAGCCGCTTTGCATATCGACAACCAGGTGCGCAGTCTTCGCCGGGTCGATCGTGTCCCAGATGTTGTGCACCCCGCCGCGCGCGTCTGCGTAGCGCTCCAGTATCGCGGTATGATCGACAGTGTGCGGCATGGTGGCTCTCCTTGAGGACAGTTATCCGCTGCCTTTGTCCATCATGCAAGATAGCCCGATGAGCTGTCGCGTATCTCCGGATTGCGGAACCCACCACACCTTCAATCGTAACATCCTGACAACAGGGTAATTTGTTGGAGAACTGCCATGAATACGAAACTGCTGCTGGCTCCCGCCCTGATTGCATCCTCGCTTTCGCTGGGCGCCTGCGCCGAAAACTACGCAGTCGAAGGCGGTTTGGCCGGTGCTGCCGCCGGAGCGGGCCTGGCCGCCATCACGGGTGAGGATCTCACCACCTATGCGCTGGCCGGAGCCGCCATCGGCACCGTCGTGGGCTATGTGTCGGACAAAAATGACCGGTGCGACGGCTACTATGATAATCGTCGCTATGTCGATGACGATTGCCGCTACGACGATAGATACTCGCGCTACTTCTGACTGTGCGAGGATCGCCAGAAGGGCCGTCTTAACAGGCGGCCCTTTCCCGCATCAGCCCACCAGTTGCGCCGCGTTCTCGTCCCGGTGCTTTTTCAGGTAGCGCATGAACGGCGTGCCGCCCGTTCCCACATCGGGATCGTTGCCGGCGATGCTGCCTGCCTGCTTGTTGATATAGCTTGCCGCATATTCCAGATGCCGGGTGCGGAAGCGGGCGGACTGGTTGAGGCAGGCGTTGAAGGCATCCTTCAGACTGGCTGAACCCGAGCCCGCGACAAATTCCCGCAGGGTCGATTGTGCCGCCAGATCCTCGATAAAACGGCGATGCTGCACCGGACGATAGGCGTGCAATTCGTCGAGGAAGTGCTTGAGCGGATCGTCGCTGTGGCCGACCTGGAACAGTGCATCCATCGCGGGAACAATGGATGATTGTGAGCCGGTCTGCCCACGCAGCGCTTGCGGCTTGCCGGCGTATTTCTCCACGCCCTCGTAGATCATCCCGCCGCCCGCCAGCGCCGGATTGTTCGCCCAGCCGTGGATGTAGGGGCGCACGCGGTGGAAATAGACGTAGGGATCGCAGCGCTCGGGCATCCGCGCGAAATGGGTGTAGATTCGCTCCCACGCGGCATCCATTTCGATCAGTAGCCGCTCTGCCTCCACCGTGTCACCTTGCTTCGCTACACTGACCAATCGCGCAGCATTATCGAGCAACACGCCCGCCTCGGCTTCGATCGCAACGTGGATCATCACGAACCAGTTCTCGTCCGCGCCTCCGAGGAAGTTCTGCACCATGCGGATATTTTCGAGGATGATCGGACCAGTTTTGTCGATCCGCGCCCAGTTATCCAACACGTAGGCCGAATAGGGGAGCAGCGGTGCCTGATCGAGCCGGTCGGCAATCGCTACCATCGGCTGGGCGAGATTGGTGGGAAGGTGCGGGGGAGGCGTTGGCTCGCCCCAGACATAGGCCTGCACCAGGAAGGAGTAATGCACCATCGCGGTGCGCACTTGCTCGTCGGGAGCTTCGCGCGCCCAGTCTTCCAGTCCCGGATCGGCCAACTGGTCGAGCCAGTGGCGGATGCGGCCGGTGGAAAGCAGGCCGGAGAGATTTCCCGCCGTCGCCACTACCTCGGCAAATCGCGCGGGGAGGGTCACTTCGTCGATTTCGTAATGCGAAAGGAAGCCGCGCTCGCGCGACATGCCGTAGTCGGATAGCTGCATGTGATGAACCATCGCGCCGGGCGCGGGTTGGGCCGCCCGGATCAATAGACAATTGGTATCATTTGAAACCGACTGCGACAAGCCGCCTGTGGAGAGTTTCAGAAATCCTCGTGGACCATGTCGATTTCGCGCACCCCGCGTTCACGCCGCGCGGCATCGACCAGCCGACGAATTTCCTCCCGCCGAGCCTGCGCCTTGGCGATATGCGCCATCGATAGCTTGCCGTTGCGGGTGGTTTCGTCGCTGGAGGAAATCGTCAGGTTGCCGATACCCGCCATCTGGTTGAGCAGGCTGAAATCGAGCCGCACGTCCTTGATCCGATACAATTCGATCTCGTCGACGCTCTTCATTATGATCCCCCGCCGGACGATGACCCGCTGGGCGGTGATCTGAAAGCTCTCGCTCATCACCTGGAGCCATTTCCAGCCGACGATCAGCACTGCCAACGCGGTTAGCAGGAGGGGGTAAGGGCCATAGTTGCCCGCCGAGCCGACCATCACCGCGAACCCCGCCAAACCGAGCAGCAGAGTGCCCAGTCCCGCAGAAGTTCCCACCAGCCAGCGCCCCAGCGAAGACCGGAACGAATCGCGCACTTCATCCATGTCGAAAGTCTCCCCGTTTGCCGCAGCCTAAGCTGCCCCCGGAAAATTCACCAGTGCGGCGTAGGCCGCCTTGTCCGCTACCCCCGGCAAGCGTGCGCCGTTGCGCAGCAGGAAGGCGTGTTCGACGATCTTGGCCTGCTGCTCGATGCCGTACTGTTCCAGTTTCCAACCGGGTTTCAGCGCGTAGTCGTAGCGCGCCCACGGCATGCGGTTGAGCACCAGATACCAGTCGCCGCGCGTCTGGGTTTGCCAGACGTGGGTCATTTCATGGATGAACAGCGCCTGCCGGTGCAGCGGAGCATGGGCGAAATCGTCGCAATAGACATCGCCCAGCGGGTGAAAATGAAGGTGCCCGCGCGGGGCCATCGTCACTCTCTTCGGCTGGAAGAAGGCCCACTTGCGGCGGCGGATCGTCACCTTCGCGTAATCGATGGCCTCGCCGAACATGCTGCGGGCGAGCTTCACTTCGCCCGCACTCAGGCGGCGCTCCCCGCCCACGCGGCAGGCGAGCGCCGCGCCGGTGTTCATTCGGCGCTGCCCTCGGGCATCTGACCCGTCGGATAGGCGGTAACGGGGAAGCTACACTTGTCGCCGCCGACGAAGGTCAGCGTGACTTCGGTCTCGCCGCCCGGCTCCACCCCTTCGCCCATGCCGAATGCCATCACGTGCTTGCCGCCCGGTTCGAACAGCATCGTTTCACCGGCCGCCACGGGCTGCTGGAACAGCTCCTGCATATCTACTTCGTTGCTCCAGGTGGCGGTCTCATGCAGCATCGCGCTTTCCGCGCCCAGCACGCTGGCGGCGCGGATCGTCACCTGCGAATCGGTATCGTTGGCGATCGAGAAATAGACCGCGCCCGGATTGCCCGCCACGCCAGGCAGCGCCATCCAGCCACCGGTGACCGTAATCCCCGGCGGACAATCGCCGGGCGCTTCGGCCACCGGCGCTTCCGCCTCGCCCCCGCACGATGCCAGCAGAACGGCCATGCCAACGGTAGCAAGACTGGCGAAAACCTGACGAGACTTCATGTTATTCCCCTTGTGGTCCCATGATGGGAGGCGCCGATTTTCTAGGGGCTGGCATGTCTTGTGCCAAGCAAAAGCGCACCTATATCCGGCCCCGTTACACAGCTTTTTTCAGAGCTGCCGAATGGCCTTGCCGAACTGGCGGGAGGCCGACGTGCGGCGTCCAACATCGAGAGAGTGGGGAATACATGAGCAAGATTATCGGTATCGACCTTGGCACCACCAACAGCTGCGTCTCCGTTATGGAAGGCGGCAAACCCAAGGTGATCGAAAATTCCGAAGGCGCGCGCACCACGCCGTCGATCGTCGCCTTTACCAAGGACGGCGAACGCCTGATTGGTCAGCCGGCGAAGCGCCAGGCGGTGACCAATGGCGACAACACGATTTTCGCGGTGAAGCGCCTGATCGGCCGCCGCTTCGATGACCCGGTGACCAAGAAGGATACCGAGCTGGTTCCGTACCACATCGTCAAGGGCAAGAATGGCGATGCCTGGGTGCAGGCCGGTGGCGAAGACTATTCGCCTAGCCAGATTTCCGCCTTCATCCTGCAGAAGATGAAGGAAACCGCCGAGAGCTATCTGGGTGAGAACGTGACGCAGGCGGTCATTACCGTTCCCGCATACTTCAATGACGCGCAGCGGCAGGCGACCAAGGACGCCGGGCAGATCGCGGGCCTCGAAGTGCTGCGCATTATCAACGAGCCGACTGCGGCTGCGCTGGCCTATGGCCTCGACAAGGACGATGGCAAGACCATCGCCGTCTATGACCTCGGCGGCGGCACTTTCGACGTCTCGATCCTCGAGATCGGGGACGGCGTGTTTGAGGTGAAGTCGACCAACGGGGACACTTTCCTCGGCGGTGAGGACTTCGACAGTGCCGTGGTCGAATATCTCGCGGATTCCTTCAAGAAGAAGGAAAACATGGACCTCAAGACCGACAAGCTGGCGCTCCAGCGGCTGAAGGAAGCCGCCGAAAAGGCCAAGATCGAGCTGTCGTCGGCGCAGTCCACCGAAATCAACCTGCCCTTCATTACCGCCCGCATGGAAGGTGGCGCGACAACGCCGCTGCATCTGGTGGAAACGATCACCCGGTCGGATCTGGAAAAGATGGTGGCCAAGCTGATCGAGCGCACCAAGGAACCGATGAAGAAGGCGCTCGCCGATGCCGGTCTCACCGCCAAGGACATCGACGAAGTGGTGCTGGTGGGCGGTATGACCCGGATGCCGAAGGTCCGCGAGCATGTGAAGGAGTTCTTCGGGAAGGAACCGCATACCGGCGTCAACCCCGATGAAGTGGTGGCGATGGGCGCGGCGATCCAGGCAGGCGTCTTGCAGGGTGACGTCAAGGATGTGCTGCTGCTGGACGTCACGCCGCTTTCGCTCGGCATCGAGACGCTGGGCGGGGTGTTCACCCGCATGATCGATCGCAACACCACGATCCCGACCAAGAAGGCGCAGGTCTATTCCACTGCCGAGGACAACCAGAATGCGGTGACCATCCGCGTGTTCCAGGGCGAGCGGGAAATGGCAGCGGACAACAAGATGCTCGGCCAGTTCGATCTCGTCGGCATTCCGCCTGCACCGCGCGGCGTGCCGCAGGTGGAAGTGACCTTCGACATCGACGCCAACGGCATCGTCAACGTCAGCGCCAAGGACAAGGGCACCGGCAAGGAACAGCAGATCCGTATCCAGGCTTCGGGTGGTCTCAACGATGCCGATATCGAGCAAATGGTCCGCGATGCCGAGAAGTTTGCCGAAGAGGACAAGAAGCGCCGCGAGGCTGCCGAAGTCCGCAACAATCTCGACTCGATGGTCCATGCCACCGGCAAGCAGCTGGAAGAGAACGGCGAGAAGATCGACGCCGGGCTGAAGGGCGAAATCGAAGCGGCGATTGCCGAGGCGAAGACCGCGCTCGAAGGCGGCGAGACCGACGCGATGAAGGAAAAGAGCCAGAAGCTCACCGATGTCGCGATGAAGATGGGTCAGCAGATCTACGAAGCGAGCCAGGCTTCGGCCAGTGCCGGTGCTGCCGATGCGGCAGCCAGCGCCGATGCGTCTTCCGCTCCGGAGGAAGATGTTGTCGAGGCCGAGTTCACCGAAGTGGACGACGAGAAAAAGTCGTAACGCCGATCATGGAAAAGCGCACCGCCACCGACGCCCCGCGCGCCGGTGGCGGAATGCTTTGGGGAATCGCGAATGTCCGCTGAAGTCGATCTATACGAAGTACTCGGTGTCGCCCGCAATGCAGATGGCGCAGTGCTCAAGGCTGCCTATCGCAAGCTGGCGATGGAATTTCACCCTGACCGCAACCCCGGCAATGCCGAGGCGGAAGCGCGGTTCAAGGCGGTCAGCGCCGCCTACGATGTGCTGAAGGACCCGCAGAAGCGGGCCGCCTATGATCGCTTTGGTCACGCCGCCTTCCAGAACGGCGGCGGCGGGCAGCAGGATTTCGGCGATATCGGCGATATTTTCGAGACGATTTTCGGCAGTGCCTTCGGTGGCGGTGCCGCTGGCGGTCGCGCGCGTCCCCGGCGCGGGGCGGACCTGCGCTACGACATGCAGGTGACGCTGGAAGAGGCGTTCCACGGCAAGCAGAGCCAGATCGAAGTCGAAGTCTCCACTGCCTGCCAGCCATGTTCGGGCTCAGGCGCGGAACCGGGCACTTCGCGCCGCCGCTGCGAATTGTGCCACGGCGCGGGCAAGGTGCGCGCCAAGCAGGGGTTCTTCGTGATCGAGCGCCCCTGCCCGAATTGCCACGGCGCGGGGGAAGTGCTTGAAAGCCCCTGCCGCAATTGCCGCGGTGAGGGCAGGGTAGACACGGTGCAGACGCTCGATGTCGAGATGCCCGCAGGGGTGGACAACGGCACCCGTATCCGCCTTTCCGGCCGCGGCGAGGCCGGGCCGCGCGGGGCACCGGCGGGTGACCTGTACATTTTCATCCATGTGAAACCGCACACCGTGTTCGAGCGGGAGGGAACCTCGCTGTTCACCCGCGTGCCGGTCAGCTTCACCACCGCAGCGCTCGGCGACACCATCGAAATTCCCGGTCTCGACGGGGAAACCCACGCCATCGACATTCCCGCCGGCATCCAGTCAGGAAAGCAATTGCGCAAGCGCGGCGCCGGTATGCCAGTGCTGCAAGGGCGGGGGCGCGGCGATCTGGTGGTGGAAGTGCAGGTGGAAACGCCGACCAAACTCTCTACGCGCCAGAAAGAAATCCTGCGTGAATTCCGCGAGACCGAGACGGGTGACGAATGCCCTGAAAGCCGGGGCTTCTTCGAGAAGATCAAGGAAGCGTTCGGGGGTTAGGCCTGCCTAACCGAGCTTCGCCAGTATCTCCGCCCGCAATTCCGCCACCAACTTCGCGCTGCACAGACCGCGCCCGTCCTCCTCGTCGCAGATCGCCAGAAAGGCATCGCGCTTGAAGGACAGGAGCTCGGTATCGTCGAACCCGCCGGGCACCGTCGAACATACCAGATCGATCATCCGCTCCGCCCCGTGCAGGCGGCCCCAAAGGTAATCGTTCTCGCGATAGGCGCGGCTGAAGAAGGCGCCGAAGTTGAAGAATTCGGTCCCGCGCAGGGTCTCTGCCGTGCCGCCTTCTCGCAGGGACCGGGCATCGTCCGGGCTGATGCGATCGACCTTCACCGGATCGTATTCGGTCAGCCCCTCGTTGCGCAGAAGGGGCAGGGTGGCGACATCGTAGAAGGGGAAGCCGAGATAGGTCAGCAGTGCGCGGCGGCGCAGGTCCTTCGGCATGGCCTCCAGTGCTTCCGAGATGATCTTCTCGGCCTCGGTATCGGTTTCACGCAGCGCGCGTCGTTCGGCCAATGTGTCGAGCAAGTTCTCCGGATCATCCAGGACAGAAGCGGCGATGGCGGGGAAATCGGGTCCAAGGCCTTCAGGCTCTTCCCGCTGCTGGTATAGTGCCAGTGCGAGATAGACCTGCTCGCGTGCGGCCTCCAGATCGTTGTCCGGGATTTCGGGATCCGCATCCCATTCCCGCGAAAGCCGCCGCGCGAGCAAGCGCAGGCGGCGGATCCGGAAAGCGAGATCGTGATCGCGAAGGAAGTGGATTGCCGCTTCGCTCGCGCCGCCGCCCGGTGCGCTCAGGCTGTGAAGCCCACGCGCCTCCACGGCCTCATGCAGTCGCGCGGAGATGGTATGGACTTCGGGCCTTTGCATATAGGGCGTGGAATTGTGTGCTAGCTCGGCGATCCGCTCCACAATGCTCGCCAGTTTCGCCTGTGCATAGGATTGGAATGCGTAACCCGCCTGCTCTGCCGCGGCATTTTGCGCACGCGCGCGCCATGTGGCCAGCCTGGGGGGAGTGGGGTGATCGAGGAAGAAGGTGCGCCCGAAGAGCTTTTCGACGGCGCTATCCACTTCGGGTCTTAGTGCGGCCACCAGCTTGCGGAAACGGTGGGCTTCGCGGGTCTGCCGTTCCAGGGATTCCAGATTGTCGCGGATCGGCTGCTCACGCGGAATGGTCGAAAGCGAACCGACAATTGCGGAAAAGAATCCGACAGGGCGGACGGCCTCGCCGCTTGTCGCAATCCGTCGGTGCGGGGTGGGGTCAATGTAGACGAAACGACGATCCACCTCGCGTTGCGCGGGGCGTGCGCCAAGCCCCGCCATCGCTCCCTCGAACGGAGCGTTCACGAGCACCGAACCATCGATCAGGGCGACATGCTCGACAGTTGCGCGTTCGACATGGGTCGGCATCACGCGCCGCAGGAAGGCATCGCGGCTGTGCCATTCGCCGGGATAGAGCCGGTCGATCTCGCTCACCTGCATCGGCGGGAAGGCACCGGGAAAGCTGGCGGTGGCGCGTGCGGCAAAGGTCAATTCACACAGATGCGCCAGACCTTCCCCTCCGGCAGCGGGCGCATGCGAACGGAATGCGATCGGCATGCGGTGTTCACTTTCCTCCACGACGGGAGGGCTGTTGAGCCGGAGCATTTCGCGGTGGCCGCGATAGTCGGTGGCAGTCACTACGAGGTCCAGGGGATGGCCGGGCGGCAACAGCGGCTCCTCCGCCGCGCCCGTCTCCATCGCGCACAGCGCATCGTGCAGCAGATCGGTGAAGCCGGGGCCGGAGAAGGGTGGTTCGAACCAGCGCCCGCGCACGAGGTTCGACAGCTTGCGGCGCACTTCGGCGCGGGTTTCCACCGCCACGCTTTCGCTCACGGCATTGCCCGGGCGGTTGGTGAGATACCAGACGAACGGCCGCATGAATGGCTTGGCAGCAATGACCGACCAGGGGCGTGCTTCCTCGTCCACCAGCTTGTCGACATCGGCGTTCTCGAGCCACATCTCGGTCAGCGGCTCCAGGCTCTGTCCGGAGTGGATAGCCTGCGCGAGAAACACCGCATTGATGCCGCCCGCGCTCGCCCCGGTGACGATATCGGGCAGCATCCGCAGCCGCAGGGAATAGTGGCGCTCGATCCGCCGCAGCAGCTTGAGATAGACCGCTTCCACCCCGGTCTCCAGCTCGTCCGGCTTGGCGTGAAAGGTGCGACTGGCGCGGGCGAGTTTCCAGATCTCCTTGGTGACGCCATGCATGTAAACCGCCAGGCTCACCCCGCCATAGCAGACCAGCGCAATCCTCAGTTCCTTCTGCCGCATGGGGGACATGACTGGCAGATGTGCGCTTGCCTGCCTAGAGCGGGAAGCTGGCTATCCGCCGTTGTGAACCGCGCTTGTGTTCTTAATCTGTTCCGGTTAGTCGGGCTGCATGGCCAAGCCGAAGAAGCGTTACGTCTGTACCGAATGCGGCAGCATTGCCTCTCGCTGGCAGGGGCAATGCCCAGATTGCGCCGAGTGGAACACGCTGGTGGAGGACGTTCCCGAAACCGCCTTTGCCGCCAAGCACCACCTCGCCAGCGGGGGCCGCGCGATCATGTTCGAATCGCTCGATGCGCCGACCGTGCCGCTCGTGCGCCGCAGCACCGGCATCGCCGAGTTCGATCGGGCGCTGGGTGGTGGCCTGGTGCCCGGCTGCGCGATCCTGATGGGCGGGGAGCCGGGAATCGGAAAGAGCACCCTGTTGTTGCAGGCCGCCGCCGCGATCGCGCGGACGGGCGGCGAGGTCGTCTATGTCAGCGGAGAGGAAGCGACCGGGCAAGTGCGGCTTCGCGCGCAGCGGCTCGGGCTGGCCGATGCGCCTTTGAAGCTGGCCGCCGCGACCTCGGTGCGCGATATCCTGACCTCGCTGGGGAAGGGCGGAGCGCCCGACCTGCTGGTGGTCGATTCGATCCAGACGATGCATTCGGACATGATCGAGGGCGCTCCCGGCACTGTCAGCCAGGTGCGTGCGAGCGCGTTCGAACTGATCCGCTACGCCAAGGAAACCGGCACCTGTCTGGTGCTGGTCGGCCATGTCACCAAGGACGGAAGCATCGCCGGGCCGCGGGTGCTCGAACACATGGTCGATACAGTGATGAGTTTCGAGGGCGAGCGCAGCCACCAGTATCGCATCCTGCGCAGCCTCAAGAACCGCTTCGGCGCGGTGGACGAGATCGGTGTATTCGCGATGGAAGGGCACGGGCTGGCGGAAATCGCGAACCCGTCCTCGCTGTTCCTGTCGGGGCGGGAGGAGCCAATTGCGGGCAGCGCGGTGTTCCCGGCGATCGAGGGGACGCGGCCGGTGCTTGTGGAAATCCAGGCGCTGATCGTGAGGCTGCAATCGGGCGCTACCCCGCGCCGCGCGGTGGTGGGGTGGGACAGCGGGCGGCTGGCGATGCTGCTGGCGGTGCTCGAATCGCGCTGCGGGTTGAGCTTTTCCACAGCCGAGGTCTATCTCAATGTCGCGGGCGGTTATCGCCTATCCGATCCGGCGGCGGACCTTGCGGTGGCCGCTGCGCTGATCTCCGCGCTGGCGGACCGGCCGCTTGCAGCCGATGCTATCTGGTTGGGAGAAGTGGCGCTTTCGGGCGAAGTGCGGCCGGTGGCGCATTCGGCCCTGCGGCTGCGGGAGGCGGCCAAGCTGGGGTTCAAGCGCGCCAGCGGGCCGGTGGACGGGGGGCGCGAAGTGAAGCAAATCGGCTACACCGAAATCGGCGGTGTCGCCTCGCTCGTTGACCGGGTGATGGCCTCGGCATAGTTACGTAAGCGATGACGGGATTTGATCTGATCGTGCTGCTGATCGTCGGGGTCGGCGCGGTAGGCGGCTTCCTGCGCGGATTCGTGCAGGAAGTGCTGTCGCTCGCCGCCTGGGTGCTGGCGGTGCTGGCAATCTATTTCCTGCATACCGACCTGACTGCAGCGATCTTCGAATTCATCGGTTCGCCGGTCACCGCCAGCATCCTTGCGTTTTCCCTGTTGCTGCTGATCCCCTATGCGGCGATGAAACTGATCGCGAGCGTCGCAGGACGCAAATCGCGAAGCTCGGTACTCGGCCCGATCGACCGCGTGCTCGGTTTCGGTTTCGGGGCGGTGAAGGGTGTCATCATCGTCGTGATCGCCTTCTCGCTGCTGGTGCTGGGTTACGACACGATCTGGGGTGCGACTGGCAGGCCACTCTGGATTTCCGAAGCACGGAGTTATCAGCTCGTCGACGCCGGTTCGCGGGCGATGGTGCAGATGATCGAAGCGCGCAGGGCGCAGGTGCTGGCCGAAGAAGCCGCCATCGCGGACGAAGAGTGAGCGCGGAGAAGCTCTACACGCCCGAAATGCTGGCTGCTGCGGTCGAGTTGGCGCGTTATCCGGCACTGGCCGGTGCACCGCTGCACGGTTCGGCGCGCTCGGTCACTTGCGGTTCCACGCTCGATCTCGATCTGTGCGCCGATGCCGCCGGAGCCATCACGGAGCTCGGCCTCCGGGTGCGGGCTTGTGCCGTCGGTCAGGCCTCTGCCGCCATTTTCGCTCGTCATGCCGCGGGTCAATCGCTTGGCGAAATCGCGGCCATGTATGCCGCGATGCAGGCATGGCTCGAAAGCGACGGCCCGCAACCCGATTGGCCCGACATCAGCCTGATCGCTCCGGCGCGTGATTTTCGCGGGCGGCATGGGGCAATGTTGTTGCCGTGGAAGGCGGCAGTCGAAGCCCTTTCCAGCCTGCCATCGCCGCGCTAGTTGCGATAGCTCAATCGACCGGGGGAGCGCATGGCAGACGAGGCCGCACAGGACATCCGCGAACCGAGCGCAAAGGAAATTCGCCTCGTCATCGCCGCCAGTTCGGCGGGGACGATTTTCGAATGGTACGATTTCTTCATCTACGGCACGCTCGCGGCACTCATCGGCGCAGCGTTCTTCCCGTCAGATAACGAAACGCTGCAATTGCTGCTGGTCTGGGCCGGGTTCGCGGTCGGCTTCGGATTTCGCCCGCTGGGTGCGATCCTGTTCGGCTATCTGGGCGACAAGCTGGGGCGGAAATACACCTTCCTCGTTACCGTCACGCTGATGGGCGTGGCTACGGCGGGCGTAGGGCTGGTACCGACTGCAGCCAGCATCGGCATCGTCGCGCCGCTGATCGTTCTGTTCCTGCGTATCCTGCAAGGGCTGGCGCTGGGCGGCGAGTATGGAGGCGCGGCGATCTACGTCGCAGAGCATGCCCCTCCGGAAAAGCGCGGGTTCTACACCAGCTTCATCCAAGCCAGCGTAGTCGGCGGTTTCGTGCTGTCCATCCTTGTGGTGGTGACTTGCCGGGCGCTGATCCCGGCAGAAGATTTCGCCGCATGGGGCTGGCGCATTCCGTTCCTGCTCAGCCTGATCCTGCTCGGCATTTCGCTTTGGATGCGGCTCAAATTGTCCGAAAGCCCGGTGTTCCAGGCGATGAAGGCAGCGGGGGAAATGTCCGGCAATCCGTTTGTCGAGAGCTTCACCTATCCGGGCAACAAGAAACGCATCTTCGTCGCGCTGTTTGGTATCACCGGCATTCTGACGACGATCTGGTACACCGCCTTTTTCTCCGGCCTGTCGTTCCTGCGCGGACCGATGCGGATGGAGGAAGGCACGGTGGAACTGGTGCTGCTGGTGGCCGGGTTGATAGCGATGGGCTTCTATCTGGTCGTCGGCAAATGGTCGGACCGGGTCGGGCGCAAGAAGCCGATCGTGATCGGCGCGCTGCTGACGCTGGTACTGCTGTTTCCGATTTTCTGGGGCATGGGCGCACTGGCCAATCCAGGCTTGCAGCGGGCAGCGGCGGAAGCGCCCGTTTCGGTGAGCGGGGCGGCTTGCGAATTCGATCCGTTCGCTGACAGGCAGGCGACCGCTTGCGGGCGGGTGTTGCAGGATCTCACCGCGCTTGGTGTGCCATACACACTTCAGGACCAGGCAGCGCAAGGTTCGGTAGTGACCATCGGCGATTTCAGTCTCGATTACACCGATCTGGGCGATGACGAGCGCGGCGAGATCATCCGTGGCTCGCTGGAAGCGGCGGGGTACGACTTCGAACGGCAGTCTCCGCCGCTAACCCGCGTGCTCGGCATTATCGGCCTGCTGCTGGTTCTGGGCGCGCTTTCGGCGCTGACCTACGGTTCGGTGGCGGCGCTGCTGGCGGAGATGTTCCCGCCCAAGATCCGCTACTCCTCGATGTCGATTCCTTATCATATTGGCGCGGGCTATCTCGGTGGGTTCCTGCCGCTGATCGCCGGATACATCGTGGCCCGGACAGGGGATGTCTACTCGGGCTTGTGGTACACCTGGGCGGTGGTTGCCTTCGGGGTGGTGGTTGCATGGTGGGGCCTGCCGAACGGCCCGCCGCGAGATTTTGCCGATGATCCTGCCTGATCCGCCGCAGCGCAGCCTGCGCCTGCGGGTGGACAAGGATGCGCTGGCAAGCAACTGGCGGGCGCTGGATCGGCTTTCGGGCAACGCCAGTGCTGGCGCGGCGGTCAAGGCCAATGCCTATGGTCTGGGCGTGGACGCGGTAGTGCCTGCATTGCGCGATGCCGGGGCGCGGCAGTTCTTCCTGGCACACTGGAGCGAAGTTCCCGCCGTGCTGGCCCATGTGCCCGGCGATGCTATTGCCCTGCTCCACGGTGTCCGTAATGGCGCGGAGGCGGGCTATGCGCGGGCTACAGGTGTGCGGCCGGTCATCAATTCGCTGCAGCAGGCGCAAGTCTGGAACGCCAGTGGCGGGGGGACCTGCCATTTGATGGTAGACAGCGGGATCAACCGGTTGGGTCTGGCTCCGGGCGAATTATCCGATCCGGTAGTGCAGGCGCTGGAGGTAGATACGTTGCTCTCGCACCTTGCCTCGGCAGATGAGGATAGCCCTCAGAATGCCCGACAGCTGGCTACTTTCCGCGATGCCGCTGGGCTTGTGAAAGCGCGGCGGCTGAGCCTCGCCAATTCTGCGGGGATCATGCTGGGGGCGGACTATCACTTCGACCTGACCCGACCCGGTATCGCGCTCTACGGCGGCATTCCAAATCCTTCACTGGCAGGTAAAATCGGACAGGTCGCCTTTCCGCAGGCAGCGGTGATCCAGTTGCGCAATCTCTCGCCCGGCGATGCGGTTGGCTACAATGCAACATGGACGGCAAACCACCCGATCCGGGCTGCCACCGTCTCGATCGGCTATGCCGATGGATTGTTGCGGCAGATGGGCCCGGGATGTGCGTTGCAGCATGGGTGCAGCATGTTCCCGGTCATCGGCCGCGTATCGATGGACATGATCGTTGTCGATGCGGGAGAGAGCGGCATAAAGGAAGGCGATTTCCTAGACTTGCCTTTCGATTTGCAGAGCGTATCGCAACGCAGCGGCCTCTCGCAATACGAGCTGCTTACCGTACTCGGCCAGCGCTTTGCGCGAAATTAAGCTCATCTCTTTACCGCAATTGCAAACTCATTGCTGCAAGTGCTAAGGTGGGATTTCCCGAACAGAGGTATTATCCATGGCCGATAAGGCTGACAAAGGCTCCGAACCGGTCATCATCAAGAAGTACGCCAACCGTCGGCTCTACAACACCCGTTCCTCCAGCTACATCACGCTGGACGATCTGGCGGTGATGGTGCGTGAGGGTGTGGATTTCCAGGTGCTCGATGCAAAGACGGGCAACGATATCACCCATTCGATTCTGACCCAGATCATCATGGAGGAAGAAGCGAGCGGCGAACATATGCTGCCGGTCAGCTTCCTGCGCCAGTTGATCGGGATGTACGGCAATTCGATGCAGGCGATGATGCCTCCCTATCTCGAAGCGGCGATGGCCAACTTCCAGACCAACCAGAGCAAGCTGCAGGACGCGTTCAAGGCCAGTATCGGCCCCGATGCCTTCACCCGGATGGCCGAAACCAACATGGCGATGTTCCAGGCTGCAGCGAAGGCTTTCATGCCGGGTGCAGGGGGCAATGGTCCCGCGCCTGCGCCAACGGCGAGTGAAAGCAAGGGCGGCGAGGATATCGACGCACTGCGAGCACAGATGGCGGAAATGCAGCGCAAGTTGGACAAACTGGGCGAGTAGTCTCGCGCGGTATTTCGTTCTGAGTTCACGACACAAGTCTCGACAGGCTGCCATCTCGGCGGCAAGGGGGCTGCTTCCGTTCCATCCAGACAGGAAGCCACCCGATGTCCGCCATCCGCCACGCCCTGAATACCAAGCGCGAGGACGATTTTGCCGCCTGGTACCAAGAGGTTATCGCCGCTGCCGACATGGCAGAGGAATCGGGGGTGCGCGGTTGCATGGTGATCAAGCCGTGGGGCTATGGCATCTGGGAACGGATGCAACGGCTGCTCGACAACCGTATCAAGGCTGCGGGCATCCAGAACGCCTATTTCCCGCTGTTCATCCCGCTCGCCAATTTCGCCCGCGAGGCCGAGCATGTTGAAGGCTTTGCCAAGGAAATGGCAGTCGTTACCCATCACCGGCTGATTGCGGACGGGAAGGGCGGGCTGATCCCCGATCCCTCCGCCAAGCTGGAAGAGCCGCTGGTCGTGCGGCCAACCTCCGAAACGATCATCGGCGACGCGATGAGCCGCTGGGTGCAGAGCTGGCGCGACCTGCCGCTCAAGCTGAACCAGTGGGCAAACGTGGTCCGCTGGGAAATGCGCACGCGGATGTTCCTGCGCACCAGCGAATTCCTCTGGCAGGAAGGCCACACCGCCCACGCCACTGCGGAAGAGGCGAAAGCGGAAACCATGCGCGCGCTGGAAATGTACCGCGCCTTTGCCGAGGAAGACGTCGCCCTGCCGGTGATCGCGGGCGAGAAACCGGAGAACGAGCGGTTCCCCGGTGCGCGCGAGACATGGTCGATCGAAGCGATGATGCAGGACGGCAAGGCGCTCCAGGCGGGTACCAGCCACTATCTCGGCACCAGCTTCGCCGAGGCCTCGAACATCCGCTATCAGGACAAGGAAGGCGCGCAGGCGCTGGCGCATACCGCCAGCTGGGGCGTCTCCACCCGCATGGTCGGCGCGATGATCATGGCGCATGGCGACGATGACGGACTGCGAGTGCCCCCCGCGCTCGCTCCCCAGCAGGTAGTGATCCTGCCGATGTTGCGCGAAAGGCCGGAAGACGATGCCTTGCTGGCGTGGTGCGAGGAACTGCGCGCCATGCTCGCCGGGCAGGCGGCGCTGGGCGAACCCCTGCGCGTGCTGCTCGACACCCGGCCTGGCAAGGCCGCCGCCAAGCGGTGGGACTGGGTGCGGCGTGGTGCGCCGGTGATTATCGAAGTCGGATCGCGCGATATGGAAAATGGAGTGGTCAGCTTGCTGCGCCGCGATGCGCTGTGGGATATGGCAACCGGAAAGCCGGCGTTCCAAGCCCCTTCGCGTGAACTTGCGGTGCAAACCGTTCCTTCGATCCTCGCAGATATCCAGAACGCCTTATTCACCGAGGCGCAGGACCGGCGCGATGCGAACATCGTCCGCGACATGACCGATCTCGACGCGCTCGCCGCCTACTTCGGCGGGGATCGCAAGTATCCCGGCTGGGTCGAGGTACAGTGGTCGAAGCCTACCGGTGAGGGTTTGAAGGCGGTCGAAGAACAGCTGAAAGCGCACAAGCTCACATTCCGCAACGTGCCAATGCACGCCCTTCCTGCCGAAGGTCGGTGTATCTTCACTGGCGCACCAGCAGTGGAGCGGATATTCGTCGCGCGCGCTTACTGACGGCGCAAGACGGAGGGGGACGGGGCAATGGAACTGATACCCGCTATCAAGCATAACCTGACGCATCTTACCGTTTTTTTCCGGTCGCGACGCCCGGCCCACTTTCTGGTGGTATGTGCTGTTCCTGATTATCGCGCAATTCGTGGTGGGAATGTTGGCCAGCGTGCCGCTGCTGGCCTCTGGGATGGGATCGGCCTTCGAAGCCGCGCAGTCCGGGGCGGATCCGTCACAGCTAGAGGCGCAGATGATGGCGGGCATGGCGGACGGCCTTGCCGCTACAGTCTGGATTTCGGTCGCCACTGCCGCCCTTACTGCATTGCTGCTGGTGGCGTCATTCGTTCGCCGCCTGCACGATGTCGGCCAGCCGGGATATTGGGCTGCAATTCCGCTGGTAACGCAAGCCGCTGCACTGTGGGCAAGCATCGGTTCGGTCGATAAGGTCCGCGAGATGATGCTCTCCGCGCAATCGGCAGCGGAATTGCAGGCGATGCAGGGAGAGGTCGCCGGCGATCCGCTCAACTATGTCGGCTGGCTCGGCTACCTCGTGATTATCGTCTTTGGCATCATGAAGTCGCAGGAAGGCACCAACCCGTATGGCCTGCCCCCGGCCGCCTGATCCCGGCTATTCCTCCGGCAGCCCCCGCTCCAGCTCGGCACGGAACGCATCGAGCGAAATGTCGCGCCCGAGGAAATCGCGCACCAGTTCCGCCGCCGGTTTGGTGCCGCCGGGCGCCAGTATCAGCGTCCGGTAATCGCTGGCGGTTTCCGGATTGGTGATCCCTTCCGCAAGGAAGCGGCTGAACAGGTCGGTCGAGATCACCCGGCTCCAGCCATAAGTGTAATACGCAGCGCCATAGCCATCGAGGTGGCCGAAACTCGTCTGCATCTGGGACGTTTCGGAAACCGGGATGAGGCTGTATTCGTTGCGCCACTGGCGCGTCGCTGCACCCAGATCCGCAGGCACCGGCCGGGTGTAGAAGTTGAGCGACACGTTGCTCAGGCCCAACTGTGTCATTTCTCCCATGCCCTGGTTGAAATAGCGCGCCCGATTCATCCGCTCGACCAGATCGCGCGGGATCGTCTCGCCTTCCGCGTTCACCGCGAAAGTGGCGAGCGTATCGTAATCGTAGACCCAGTTTTCCAGCATCTGCGACGGGGCTTCGATGAAGTCCCACTCCACCCCGAACACGCCGCTGCCGGTGTATTCGTGGGCATTGCCGAACATCACGTGGAGGATGTGGCCGAATTCGTGGAGGAAGGTCTCGACCTGCCCGTGCTCCATAAGCCCGGTGGAATGATCGCCGCGGGGCAGGTTCTGCACCAGCGCCGCCACCGGCACGCCGCCATCCGGATCGCCGGGATAGAGCGGGACGACATTGGCATGGGTGTACTTGCCGGGGCGGGGGTGGCTGTCGAGGTAGAAGCGCCCGATCACTGCGCCATTCTCAACCAGTTCGAAAGCTTCCACCGATTCGTGCCACAGCGGCGTATCCCAGGCCCGTACTTCCACGCCGAACAGCCGCTGGGTGAGGGCAAAGATGCCGTCGCGCACGTTGTCATAGGCAAAATACTGGCGCGCTTCCTGCGGATCGAAATCGTAATTCGCCTGCTGCACCTTGGGGGAGAGCCAGCCGACCTGCCACGGTTCGATCCGGGTCGCCGCCGGATCGATGGTCTGGAGCACCGCCAGTGTCTGCGCGTAGTCGGCCTCGGCCACCGGGCGCGCTGCCTCGACCGTGGTGGCGATCAGGTCGGTGACCTGCTCCGGCGTGTTGAGCATCCGGTTTTCGAACTGCCAGGCGGCATAGTTCGGGTAGCCGGTCAGCGTTGCCAGCTCCTGCCGCAGAGTGAACATGCGGCGCAGCGGCTCCTCGTTCATCGGGTATGCGCGCTGGCCGTACAGCTCCGAATAACGGCGGCGGAGATCGTCGCTGTCGGCATAGGTCATCACCGGCTGGTAATCGGTGGAAGCGGTGGTGAGGGTGATCATCCCGTTCGCGCCGACTTCGCGCGAGGTGATGAAATCGTCCGGCAGGCCCGCCAGTTCTGCGGGCGACACTTCGATCGTGCGCACATCTTCGGCGATGTTGCGGGCGAAGACGGTGGTGATTTCCGCCAGCTCGCCGTTGATTTCCTGCACCCGCGCGCGGCCCGCATCGTCCAGCGCCACGCCCGAGCGGCGGAAAGTGGCGAGCGTTTCGGCCAGGTAATCCTGCACCACGCGGTCCTCTGCGGAGGCATCGAGCGCCGACAGCCGTTCGAAGATCGGCCGCGACAGGCCGATTTCGCTGTTTAGCGAGGCGATCCGCACCGAACATTCGCCCCCGGCAGCGCGCGCTTCCGGCGTGGCGAGAACCTGCTGGTAGAGCTCCATCTCGCCGCCTGCGCCCTGGCTCAGCGCCACAATGTCATCGAAGCGTTCGAGCGTGTTGGGAACCGTGGCCGCGTCGGCATCGCCTGCCAGCGCATCGCGGCGCAGATCGATCTGGTTGAGATAATAATCGCACCGCTCGGCGATCTGGCCGGGGGAGGGGTCGTGCATGATCGGGCCGAACAGGCCGTAGACGTCTGCTGCCTGCGCGGGTGCGGCGAGCGCGGTGGTGGCCAGCAATGCCAAGGCGAAGTGCTTCATCGATGATTCCCCCGTTGTGGCCGAGCGGCCATCACGCGGTCAGAATTACCCCGAATTGGTTACTCCTGCAATCGCCCAGCTTGCCAAACGGCAGGCAATCGGTAACTCCTGCAACATGCTGAAATTCCTCCCCGCTGCCGCTCTGGCCACCACCGTCCTGTCCTCACCGATTCTCGCGCAGGAGACGCCCGTTTCGCAGGAACGCCTGCAAGCCGATGTCGAAACGATGGTCGGCTTCGGTACTCGCCATACGCTGTCCAGCCAGACCGATCCGGAACGCGGCATCGGTGCGGCGCTGGCTTGGGGGAGGGGCGAATTCGACGAGGCCAGTGCAGCCTGCGGCGGCTGTCTTGAGACACGGTTCATTGAGGGCACTGTTACGGGGCGGCGAATTCCCGAGCCGGTGCTGATCCGCAATGCGCTGGCAATCCAGTGGGGCAGCGAGCGGCCGAATGAAGTGGTCATCATCCAGGGCCATATAGACAGTCGCGGGTCTGACGTCATGGACGCGCAAGTCGAAGCCCCCGGCGCGAACGACAACGCCAGCGGTTCGGCGCTGGTGCTGGAAGCGGCGCGAGTGCTCAGCGAGCGGCAGTTCCCGACCACCATCGTCTATGCGCTGCTCTCCGGTGAGGAGCAGGGACTCTATGGCGGACGCCTGCTGGCCGAATATGCGCGCGAGCAAGGCTGGACGGTGAAAGCCGTGCTCAACAACGATATTGTCGGCGGGTCCTGCGGCAGCGACGGTGTGTGCGATGCCGCGCACGTGCGGGTCTTCTCCGAAGGCACCCGCGCCGACGCCGATGACGCAACGCGCGCGCGGATGCGTAGCATGGGCGGCGGCAACGACAGCCCGAGCCGCAATCTCTCGCGCTGGGTCGATAGTCTTGCAGAGAATGGCGCGGAGGAACTCGACGTCCGGCAGGTCTGGCGCAGTGACCGGATGGGGCGGGGCGGGGATCACATCCCGTTTCTGGAAGCCGGCTTCCCGGCGATCCGCTTCTCGGTCGCCATCGAGGATTACGAACACCAGCATCAGGACCTGCGGGTCGAGAACGGGGTGACCTATGGCGATACGGCAGACGAGATGGACTTCGCCTATCTCGCCAGCGTCACCCGCCTGAACATTGCCGCCGCCGACGCACTCGCCCGTGCGCCGATGCCGCCGGTGGTTCAGATGGACGGCGTGGTGCGCGCCGATGTGCTGCTCGAGTGGCTGCCGGTGGAAGGTGCAGCCAGCTACAACGTTTGGCGCCGGGCCACCGACGCGCGCGACTGGACCTTGCGCGACACGCTGGTCAGCGATCCCGGAGCGGACCTCAACAGCCTGACGCTGTCCCCCGATCGCGGCGACGACTGGATCTTCGGCGTCAGCGCGGTGGCGGCGGACGGGGCCGAAAGTCCGGTCGCCAGCGCCGTGCCGGGCGGGGACTTTTACCCACTGCCGGTCGACAGCGCCGAGTAAAGCCCCATATAGCGGCGCATGAACAAACGCCCCGCCACGCGCAAACCCCTCGGCCTGCCCAGCAAGGAGCAAGTGCTCGAATTCGTGAAGACCGCCGATGGCCCCGTCGGTAAGCGCGAGATCGCCAAGCATTTCCGGCTGGCGGCGCAGGACAAGATCCTGCTCAAGGCGATGTTGAAGGATATGGCAGAAGAAGGCCTGATCGACGGAAGGAAAAGCGCTTTCCACCGCATGGGCGGCGTGCCGAAAGTCACCGTGCTGCGGATCGTCGAGATCGACGAGGGCGAACCGGTTGCCATTCCCGAAAGCTGGCAGCCCGACTCTGATGGCTCAGGGCCAACCCCGCCGCCGCGCCTGCGGGTGATCGAGAAGAAGAAACAGGCCGCCCTGCGCAAGGGTGACCGGATCCTCGCGCGCACCGAGGAAGCGGGGAAGGGCTGGATCGCCCATCCGATGAAGAAACTGCCTGCCGAAGAAGGCGCTATGCTCGGCGTGATCGAGATCGACGCCAGCGGTCAGGCCTGGCTCGCCCCGGTGGACAAGCGGGTGCGAACCTCCGCCAAGGTGGTCGATCGCGGCGCGGCCGAAGCCGGGCAACTGGTGCTGGCCGAACCGACCGGGCGCGGGCGTCATGCCGGGGTCAAGGTGATCGAAGTTCTCGGCGATCCGCTCGCGCCGCGCGCCTACAGCCTGATCGCGATCCACAAGTACGGCATCCCCAACGTGTTCACGCAGGAGGTGCTCGACGAAGCCGAACTGGCGGCGAAACTGCCGCTGAGTGAGGAGCACCGCGAGGACCTGCGCGCGCTTCCCATCGTCGCCATCGATCCCGCCGACGCGCGCGATCATGACGATGCGATCTGGGCTGAACCCGATGGTGCGGGCGGCTTCCGCGCCGTGGTCGCCATCGCCGATGTCTCGCACTATGTCCGCCCCGGCGGGAAGCTCGACCGCGAAGCGCGCAAACGCGGCAATTCGGTCTACTTCCCGGACCGCGTGGTGCCGATGCTGCCCGAAGTGCTTTCCGCCGATGTCTGCTCGCTGAAAGAAGGCGAGGACCGCGCGGCGATGGCCTGCCACCTCGTAATCGACGGGAAGGGGCAGGTGACGTCATGGCGCTTCACTCGCGCCACGGTGAGGATTGCGCATAACATTGCCTATGAGGACGCGCAGGCTGCAATCGACGCAGGCGATGCGCCCGAACACCTGCAAAACCTCTGGGCCGCATGGAAACTGCTCGCCGATGCGCGCGCCGGTCGTGATCCGCTCGATCTCGACTTGCCCGAACGCCGCGTTGTGCTGAACGAGCAGGGCCAGATCACCGAGATCGCCCTGCGCGAACGGCTCGATGCGCATCGGGTGGTGGAAGATTTCATGATCGCGGCCAATGTCGCGGCGGCGAAAGCGCTGGAAAGCAAGGCGCAGCCTATCGTCTATCGCATCCACGAACCGCCGACGCGCGAGAAGCTGATCGCCCTGCGCGAGTATTTCGATTCCATCGGCAAGAACCTGGCACTGGGGCAGGTCGTTACACCTGGGCTGTTCAACCGGATGATGAAAGACATCGGCGATCCGGCGGAAAAGGCGCTGGTGATGGAAGCGGTGCTGCGCAGCCAGACGCAGGCCTATTACGGCCCCGCCAATGCCGGACACTTCGGGCTGGCGCTGGGGAGCTACGCGCATTTCACTTCGCCGATCCGGCGTTATGCTGACTTGCTGGTGCACCGCGCTCTGGTCGATGCCTTCGCGCTGGAGCAGCCCCGCCCGAAGGGCAACCTGCCGCCGACCAGTGGACTGGCCGACAGGGACCGCGAGGATCTGGGCAAGATCACCGATGCCATCAGCCTGACCGAACGCCGGGCGATGGAAGCCGAGCGCGACACCATCGACCGCTATGTCGCGGCCTGGCTATCCGCGCGGGTGGGCGAGGTGTTCCCGACGCGCATCACCGGAGTGCAGAAGTTCGGCTTCTTCGCCACCATTGTCGGGCTTGGCGGGGACGGACTGGTGCCGATCTCCACGCTGGGGCGCGAATATTTCAGCTATGACGAGAACGCGCGCGTGTTGGTCGGCGAGCAGACCGGGACGCGCTACACCGTCGGCGATCTGCTCGACCTGCGGCTCGGCGAGGCCAACCCGCTCACCGGGGCGCTGAAATTCGAGCTGCCCGATGGTGGGGGGAACCAGCGTGTCGAACCTCGCGGAGCTCGCCCGGAAAAACGCGAAAGGCCGCGCAAGGATCACAAGGGCAAGCATCAAGTCGGCCAGCGTGGCAGGCCCGGAAATATCCGCCACCAGGGGCGAGGCAAGAAACGCTAGCTCAGCCGGTCGATCTCTTCGGTGGAAAGTCCGCCTGGAATAATGAACAGCGGGCAACTCAGAGAACCTGCATGGGTGGAAAAGTGCGTCACCAGCGGTCCCGGTGCGCCTTCCGCTGCTGCACCCAGCACCAGTGCCGCCACTTCGGGATGGTCCTCGAGGTATTCGGCGATCACGCCCTTGCCGTCCCCTACGCGCACCGCGATCTGCGGCATTTTCCCGCTTTCGTAGGCCAGTTCGCCTGCCGCGCTGTTTGCGAGCACTTCAGCCCGGTCGCGCGCTTCTTCCTCAATGGTCGCCTGCACTCCGCCAAATGCGCTGAACGCCTGTTTTGGCACCAGCGCCAGCAGGTTCACCATGCCGCCGGTCTTGGCCGCACGGCGGGCGGCGAAACGCAGCGCTACGCGCGCCTCGTCGGTTTCATCGATGATGACCAGATAGACGCGCATTCCTATTTCCCCGGCCCCCAAGCCCCCCGCGCTTGGATTACCCGCCTTTGCGAGGGATAAGCAAGACACCTTGCCCCGCGAGACGATTTTGGCCAATGAGCCTCCACGATCCAATTCCTGCAATTTCCTGCCGAGGGAGCCTGCCCCGCCCATGCCGATTGCCATCAAGATGCCCGCGCTTTCCCCGACGATGGAAGAAGGCACGCTCGCCCGCTGGCTGGTGAAAGTGGGCGACAGCGTTTCCTCCGGCGACATCATGGCCGAGATCGAGACCGACAAGGCGACGATGGAATTCGAAGCGGTGGACGAAGGCGTAATCGCCGAGATCGCAGTGGCCGAGGGAACCGAAGGTGTGAAGGTCGGCACGGTGATTGCCACGCTGACGGTCGAGGGCGAGGATGCTTCGGCTCCAGCGCCAGCTGCGGCTGCGGAACCTGCCACCAGTTCCGATGACGGAATCAAGATTTCTCCGAGCGCCCGCAAGCTGGCGGAAGAGAAGGGCGTCGATCTGGGCAGCGTGAAGGGCACCGGGCCCGAAGGGCGGATCGTCAAGGCGGATATCGAGAATGCGCCGGGTGGGGCTGTGAAGGCGGTGGCGCCAATGGCTGCGGTTGCTCCAAGCCCTTCGACAGGCTCAGGGCGAGCGGATGAAGGTGACAGGGTCATTGCCTCGCCCTTGGCCAAGCGGATTGCCGAGCAGAAGGGGTTGAGCCTTGCGCAGGTGAAAGGCACGGGCCCGAATGGCAGGATCGTCAAGGCGGACGTCGAAAACGTCCAACCCATCACCTCCGCTCGCGCTGAGCCTGTCGAAGCGCCGCGCGCAACGCCTGCCCCAAGTGCTCCAGCACCCACCCCAGTCGCCGCCAACGATTTCGGCATTCCGCACGAGGTCGAAAAGCTTTCCACCATGCGCAAGGTCATCGCCAAGCGGCTGACCGAGAGCAAGCAGACCGTTCCGCATATCTACCTCACGGTCGATATCCGCCTCGATGCCATGCTCAAGCTGCGCGGGGAGCTGAACAAGGCCCTCGAAGCTCAGGGCGTGAAGCTTTCGGTCAACGACATGCTGATCAAGGCACTGGGCAAATCGCTGGAGCTGGTGCCCGCCTGCAACGTGCAGTTTGCGGGCGATACGATGCTCAAGTTCAGCCGCGCGGACATCTCCGTGGCCGTCAGCATTCCCGGCGGTCTTATCACTCCCATTGTCACCGATGCGGGAGCCAAGTCGATCAGCAAGATCAGCACCGAGATGAAGGACCTTGCCGGTCGCGCCAAGGAAGGCAAGCTGGCCCCGCATGAGTTCCAGGGCGGCACTGCCAGCCTCTCCAACATGGGCATGTTCGGGATCAAGCAGTTCGAAGCCGTCATCAACCCGCCGCAGGGCATGATCATGGCCATCGGCGCGGGCGAGAAGCGCCCCTACGTGATCGACGACGCGCTCCAGATCGCCACCGTCATGAGCGCCACCGGCAGTTTCGACCACCGCGCCATCGACGGCGCGGACGGCGCGCAATTGATGAAGGTATTCAAGGAACTGGTCGAGGCACCGCTGGGGCTGGTGGCCTAGATCGCCGTCGTGGACCGCAACCCCGCCATCCGCGTCACCGCCATGCCCGCCGACGCCAATGCCTATGGCGACATCTTCGGCGGCTGGCTGGTGAGCCAGATGGATATGGGCGCTGGCCTTGTCGCCGCGCGCCATTCGCATGGCCGTGCCGTCACCGTGGCGATGGACGGGATGGTGTTCCACCAGCCGGTGAAGGTGGGGGACGAGGTCTCGGTCTATGCCACTATCGAGAAAGTTGGCCGCAGCAGCATGGTGATCGCTACCGAGAGCTTCCGCCGCGAACGGCATTCCGAAGAAGAAGTGCTCGTCACCTCGGCCAAGTTCACCTTTGTCGCCGTGGATGACAGCGGTCGCCCGCGCCCGATTGAAGAACAGGAGTAATCCAGCGTGTCCAATTACGACGTCATCATCCTCGGTTCCGGACCCGGCGGCTATGTCGCGGCGATCCGCTGTGCGCAGCTGGGGCTGAGCACGGCGATCGTGGAGCGCGAGCTGCTCGGGGGCATTTGCCTCAACTGGGGCTGCATCCCCACCAAGGCGCTGCTGCGTTCGGCGGAAATCTTGCACTATGCGCAGCACGCCAAGGACTACGGGCTGAAGATCGCCGGGACTATCGAGGCGGATATCGAAGCCGTGGTGAAGCGCAGCCGGGGGGTGGCGAAGCAGCTCAACCAGGGCGTTACCCATTTGATGAAGAAGAACAAGATCGCGGTGCATATGGGCGAGGGCACGCTGACCGGCCCCACCTCGATCACCGTAAAGGGCGAGAAGGGCGAGGAAAAGCTCACCGCCAAGCACGTGATCGTCGCCACCGGTGCCCGCGCGCGCGACCTGCCGTTCGCCAAGGCCGACGGCAAGCGGGTGTGGACCTATCGCCACGCCATGACTCCTGCCGAAATGCCGAGCAAGCTGCTGGTGATCGGCTCGGGCGCCATCGGGATCGAATTCGCCAGCTTCTACAACGATATGGGCGCGGAAGTTACCGTGGTGGAGATGCTCGACCGGATCGTGCCGGTGGAAGACAAGGACGTCTCCGCCTTCCTCGAAAAGAGCCTCACCAAGCAGGGCATGACGATCATGACCGGCGCAGGTGTGGAGGACATCAAGGCGCTCGACAAGGGCGTGACCGCGAAGATCAAGGGCAAGGACGGCACGGTCACCACCAATGAATTCAGCCATTGCATCGTCGCCATCGGCATCGTGCCAAATACAGAGAATATCGGACTGGAAACGCTGGCAGAACTGGATCGCGGCTTCATCCAGATCGATCCCTACGGCCGGACGAAATCGAAGGGTCTCTGGGCCATCGGCGACTGCACTCCCGGCCCGTGGCTGGCGCACAAGGCGAGCCACGAAGGCGTCACCGCCGCCGAGGCCATCGCGCAGGAACTCGGCAAGCCCGGCCTGCACCCGCACCCGCTCAATCGCGACGCCATCCCCGGCTGCACCTACTGCCACCCGCAGATCGCCAGCGTCGGCCTGACCGAAGCCAAGGCGAAGGAAGCAGGCCATGAGGTCAAGGTCGGCATGTTCCCCTTCATCGGCAACGGCAAGGCAATCGCGCTCGGCGAAGCGGAAGGCTTCACCAAGACGGTGTTTGACGCGAAAACCGGCGAACTGCTCGGTGCACATATGGTCGGCGCGGAAGTGACCGAGATGATTCAGGGCTATGTCATCGGCAAGACGCTGGAGACGACCGAAGCGGAACTGATGCAGACCGTTTTCCCGCACCCGACGATCAGCGAGTCCATGCACGAGAGCGTACTCGCGGCCTATGGGCGGGCGCTGCATATTTGAGGTAGATGGGGCATGTGGGGCGAGCTTTTCACTGACGGCCAGCCGGTCGAAATTGCGAAAGTGCTGTTGGTTCTGGCTGGAGTAGGATTCGTCATGCTGATCCCATTTGTTTGGGTGTGCAGCAAAATTCTCGCCTTGAAAGAGCAACCCGAAAGACGAGCGCTCTGGACCATAGCAGCTTCATATGCGGGCGCTGCGTTGATCCTGATCTTTGCTAGCGGGGAGTTCATAACCCCTTGGTTCGCTCCCCTTGTCCCCCTGCCGGGTGCGGTAGTTGTCTATTTTTGGTTGCGTTACACGTACCGCAAGGGTTGGATCGACGATGATCTCGTGCCCGATGGTACGAAGCTTGAAAACAGCGACTGGCGCGTCGGTGTTGGCGTGGTGGTGGGGGCAATTATCATCGCGGCAATCAAAGTGACCTTGAGTCGCTAACGGCTACCACCGCTGGCGGACAGGGTGGGATTCGAACCCACGGTAGATTTGCACCTACGGCGGTTTTCAAGACCGCTGCCTTAAACCACTCGG
Source organism: Erythrobacter sp. (assembly GCA_019739335.1). NCBI lineage: Bacteria > Pseudomonadati > Pseudomonadota > Alphaproteobacteria > Sphingomonadales > Erythrobacteraceae > Erythrobacter > Erythrobacter sp. The sequence goes on along the minus strand of CP073261.1, from coordinate 2,911,833 downwards.
CCACCTGTCCGCACTAGCAAAGCGCCGTTAGCGCCTCAGAATCGAAATGTCACCAACCCCGTGACAGCGGCCCAGCCACGCGCTAGGAATCTCTTTGACAATGTCCGGACGCACTCCGGCACGCCATTCTGGAGAGGATCGCAACCATCATGAACCGCAAATTCTGCGCCCTGCTTGCCGCCGCCGCTACACTCGCCACTGCCACCCCCGCGCTTGCCCAGGGTTCCTGCACCCGCGAGCATTTGCAGGGCATGGCGGACGATTGGGTGGAGGCCATCGAAGCGGGCACCATGATGCGGATGCAACTGGGCGAGTGGGTCGATTATAACGAGAATTTCCAGCGCTCCTCGCTCGGCAGTTTCATGGATCGTCCGCGTGAAGTGAACTGGCATATGATCTTGCTCGATACCACCACCTGCCGGGTGTTCGTCGAAGCGGTGATGCTCGATCCCGAACGCCCGATCGTCACCGCCACCCAATTCGGCAGCGGGTTCTTCGGAGTCGGGCCGTTCGACAATATCCTCACCGATGCGGGCGACTGGCTATTTGATGCCAATGCCACCTACGAATATGCCCGGCGCGAAGACTGGAGCGATATCCCCGAAGGCGAGCGCGCCTCTCGCGAGGAACTGATCGCGGCAGCCGATGCATATCTCGACCTCTTCAACGACCCCACGGTGGAAGTGCCCTGGGGCGAGCCCTGCGCACGGCTCGAAGGCGGGGTTTATACCGGGCGCGGACTGCCCACCGACAGTTGCAATGTCGGGGTGCCGCAGGGCGTGCAGCTGGTCAACCGTCGCTACATTGTCGATCCGGTGAAGGGCGCGGTAAACGTGTTCCTCGAATTCGGCGAGAATGCCCTGCCGGACAGCCACACGTTCCGCGTCGAAAACGGTCGCTTGCGCTACATCCACACCGTCACCGCCTGCGAAACCGACAACTGCGGTTTCCGCCCGTTCGCGGAAATGCTGGCGGAGAATCCGGAGATGCAGCCGCCCTACGCCGATTGATCGCAGCCACAGGTCTGTTCGCCGCAGCAAGGAGTCACCCGGTCGCATGGGGTGAAAACAGGGATTTGCGGCGCGGGCGGCTTGGCATAGGGTAGAGCCATGAACCGCGCTCCCTTCCGCCACTTCGGCCTCGTTATCGCCGCCTGCCTGCTGACTGCCACTCCCGTGGCGGCGCAGGATCAGTCCTTCTCCAGCTATCTCGACAGCGTGGCCGTGCAGGCGCGCGCCGAAGGGGTGAGCCAGGCAACGATCAGCCGCGTGTTCGGCGATCTGACGCCAAACAACCGCGTGCTCGAACTGGACCGCGATAACGTCTCTTCCAGCGGCAGCAACACCTCGACCGGGTTCCCGTCGATGGCGGCCTATCTGGCGCGACACAACACCCAGGCGCGCATCAACGGCGGGGTACGGACCCTCTCGCGACTCGGCCCGCTCGCAGCGCAAGTAGAGCGCGAATACGGGGTTCCGGCGGAAATCATCGTTGCCATCTGGGGCCACGAGACGAGCTACGGCGCGGTGATGGGCAGTTTCGACCTGCCGCGCAGCCTTGCCACGCTGGCGTGGGATGGTCGGCGGCGGGCGCTGTTCGAGCGGGAACTAATCGACGTGCTCAAGATGATGGACCAGGGCGTGGCGCGCAGCCAACTGGTCGGAAGCTGGGCAGGGGCCTTCGGTAACGGCCAGTTCCTCCCCAGCGTTTACCTGCGCCTCGCCGTGGACGGAGACGGGGACGGGGATCGAGACATCTGGAACTCCGACGCCGATACCCTTGCTTCGATTGGCAATTATTTCCGCGATGCAGGCTGGCGGACCGGCCAGCCATGGGCCGTTCGCGCCTATGTGCCCAATTCGGCGGATCGCTCCGGCATTGAAAGCCCGACTACGTCGCCGGTCTGTCCGCGCGTCCACGAACGCCATAGCCGTTGGCTGACGGTGCGCGAATGGCGCGCGCGCGGCGTGGAACCGATGGCTCCGATCGGCGACGATGTGATGGCGGCGCTGTTCGAACCCGATGGCCCGGCCGCGCCCGGATATCTCTTAACTCAGAATTATAGGGTTATCCTCGAATATAACTGCTCGAATTACTACGCCATGAGTGTGGGGTTGCTTGCAGATGAGATTGCCCGATGACGTTCGCCCAGCCGCCTTTGGCCGCGGCCTGTTAACCCTTTCCGTTGTCGCTGGCCTGTCGGCTTGCGGCACTTTGGGCGGCGGTTCAGGAGGCTCAGACCTCGCAAGTGCCAGCAGCGCTCCCACGCCCATCGGCCAGCGCGCCAATGCGCCGCGCGCCGATTACCCGGCTACGGTGGGCGATCCCTACTTCGTGGGCGAAGTCGAATACGTCCCTTCCGATACGCTGAATTACGATCACGTCGGCTACCTGGCGGTTGATGCAGGGGCCATGGGCTACAGCGGCGCGCACCACACGCTGCCAGTACCAAGCTATGTCGAAGTGACATCGCTGGAAAGCGGGCGCACCGTGCTGGTGCGGCTGGAACGGCGCGGACCGATGGATTCGAACCACCTGCTCGCCTTATCCCCCGCAGCGCTGGCGCAACTGGGCGCAACTGCCGAGACTCCAGTGCGGGTACGCCGGGTCAATCCGCCCGAGGAACACCGCTATCTGCTGCGCGCGGGCGAACCGGCGCCGCTGCGGATGGATACGCCTGCCTCCTTGCTCACGGTGCTGCAACGGCGCTTACCTGCAAGCGGAGCGGCTCCGCTCCAGCCTGCTGCGCCCGCGCCTCTCGCCGAACCGGATAGCGGAATCGAGACCATCGAACTCGCGGCATCCGAAGCGGCGCAGTCGCCCGCGCCCGTTGTTGAGCCAGCACCCGCCGCCGCCACAGTTGCCGCAAACCGCGCCTTGCCTCCGGAACTTCCGGCGCTTGACGGTACGTCGGAGGCAGAAGTCATCGCACCATCCGTAGCTGTCGCACCCGTTGCCGAGGGCAGTTTCCACGTTCAGGCCGCCAGTTTCTCGACCATGGAACGCGCCGAAGCCGCTGCCGAAACGCTGGGCGGATCGGTCAGTCCTTCAGGCCGCTACTTCCGCGTCCGCACCGGGCCGTTCACCACCCGTGGAGAAGCCGAAGCCTCGCTCGCCAATGTCCGCCGCGCAGGCTATAGCGACGCCCGAATCCTGACCAGCGGCTGACCGGCTTTTCCGACTGTCCGTCGCCTCAAGCAGCGGAGTAGGTGTGAGGCAGTTTGCAGCGATGGCCGTAGCGGCTCTGGCAATCGCCGCACCTGCCAGCAGCCTCGCCGCGCCTGTTCCGCAAGACATTCCCGTCGCGCTGCTGGTCGATATCACCAGCGGGCAGGTGCTCTACGCGCGGGAGGCGCAGCGCCGCTTCATGCCTGCGTCGGTCACCAAGGTGATGACCGCCTACACCGCTTTCCGGCTGGTGGATGCGGGCGACCTGCGGCTCGATATGCCCTACCTCTACAGTCAGGCGCTGGAGGATCAGTGGTACAACGAAGGCTCCACGATGTTCCTCCGCGCGGGCGAACGACCCACGGTGGCGCAGTTGTTGCTGGGCATCACCACCGTATCGGGCAACGATGCCAGCGCCGCGCTGGCCGAGGCGGCAACGGGATCGCAAGCCGAATGGCTGGAGCTGATGAACGCCAACGCCCGCGATCTGGGGATGTATGACACGCATTTCGGATCGCCCAACGGCTTTCCCGATGGTGGGCAGACCTACACCACCGCGCAGGATCTGGTGCTGCTGGCCGAGGCGCTGACCGAGCACTATGCTGCGCTGTACCGCCGCTTCTTCGGCAGGCGCGCGCTGGCCTGGGGCGGCTATACGCAGCAAAACCACGATCCGGTGACCGGGCGCGTCGCGGGCGCGGACGGGATCAAGACCGGCTATACCAACGAGGCGGGCTTTACCTTCCTTGGATCTGCCGAACGGGACGGAAGGCGGCTGGCGATGGTGTTGGCAGGCGCACCCTCGGGGTCGATGCGCGATGCGGCCGCGCGCGCCATGCTCGAATGGGGTTTCGCCGGATTTGCCCGGCAGACCTTGCTCGAACGCGGGACGCTGGTGGGTACCGCGCGGGTGCAGGACGGGGCAGACAGCGAGGTCGGACTGCGGCTAGCGGAGGATTTCACCGTCGCCCTGCCGCCTGGCGCGGGTGCCGATCGCTGGCAGGTCGATCTGGTGTACAGCGGCCCGATCGAGGCACCGATTGCGGCGGGTGATCCTGTTGCCCGCCTGCGGCTGACGCTGGACGGTGAAGTGGTGCTGGAAACGCCGCTTGAAGCCGCTATGGACGTTCCGCGTGCCAATCCCTTCCAGCGCGTGGGCAATGCCTTCCGGACTTGGTTATCGTGACGCGCGGGCGGTTCATCACCTTCGAGGGCGGAGAAGGGGTGGGCAAAAGCACCCAAGCGCGGATGCTCGCGGAGGCGCTACGGGCGCGTGGGCTTGAGGTGCTGCTGACCCGCGAACCGGGGGGAACGCCGGGGGCCGAGGCGATCCGGGCGCTGCTGCTGGACAAGCAATACGACTGGGATGCACCTGCCGAAGCGCTGCTGTTCGCCGCTGCGCGCGCCGACCATGTCGATCACGCCATTCGCCCGGCGCTGGAACGCGGTGAATGGGTGGTGTGCGACCGGTTCGTCGATTCCTCGCGTGCTTATCAGGCGGGGGGAGGGGGCCTGTCGGATGAGGCGATATTGTCGCTGCACTCAATCGGCTCGCGCAGCCTGCTGCCCGACCTCACGATCCTGCTCCAAGCCGACAGCGCGGCAGTGGCGCGGCGGCTTGCCGAGCGCGACGGCGATAATGCCGACCGCATCGGCAGCCGCTCCGCCGATTATCACGCCCGCGTGGCACAGCGGTTCCGCGATCTTGCCGCGATGGACCCGGCGCGTTTCTTGCTGGTCGATGCCGATGGAACGCCTGAGCAGGTCCATGCCCGCGTCCTTAGCAGTCTGCCGGAAGCGGACGCGTGAGCAGCTACATCGGCCATGACCTCGCCTGGTCACAATGGCGCGATGCCATGGCGGGCGAGCGGATGCACCACGGCTGGATTCTCTCGGGCCGCCGGGGAGTGGGCAAGTCCGCCTTTGCCCTCGCCGCAGCGCGCGAACTCGTGGCAGAACCCGGCGTGCCACAGCCGACGGGGGATCACGCCGATATCCTCTACCTCACCCATGGGCCGAAGGACGACAAGGAAGAAAAGAAGCGCCAGGACGGCAAGCCTTTCGAACTGGCCCGCAACATCAAGATCAAGCAGATCCGCGATCTCCAGCGGCGGTTGACGACCCGCCCTACGCTTGGTGCGCGCAGGGCGGTCATTATCGATCCTGCCGATGATTTGGAGTCCGGCGCGTCCAACGCGCTGCTGAAAAGCCTCGAAGAACCGCCGCAGGGCACTTTCTTCCTGCTCGTCGCGCACCGGATCGGGCGGTTGCTGCCGACGATCCGCTCACGCTGCCGGGTGCTGCATTTCCCGCGCGTGTCCGACGCCGACATGGATGCGGTGCTGGCGCGCGAATCGCCGCAAGCCAGCGCCGAAATGCGCGCCGCAGCCATCGCCGCGGCCAGCGGTTCACCCGGCGCAGCGATCGATTTCGTCGAACTCGATCTGGGCAAGGTTCACGGCGCGATGCAGGCGATTGCCGATCACGGTGACCCTGACTTCACCCTGCGCAGCCGGCTCGCCAGCGCGATGGGGACCCGCCCGAACCGCGAAAAACAGCTCGCCGCCATTGAACTGGCCCGCGCAGTCGTGACGGCGCGGATGCACGGCGTTACCCCGGCGCAGATCCCGCAGCTGGTTGAAACGCACAGCGCACTGGTACGACTGGCCGGGCAGGCGCCCACCGCCAATTTCGACGCCGGACTGCTGGTGCTGGAAGTCGGCACGCTGCTCAGCAGTGTTGCGGCATCCAAGGGCGCGCACTAGGGACAGCAGCAATGGCTGATCCCTTCTATCTCACCACGGCGATTCACTATCCCAATGGCAGGCCGCATATCGGCCACGCCTATGAAACCATCGCCGCCGATGTCCTCGCCCGCTTCCACCGGCAGATGGGGCGCGAAGTGCGCTTCCAGACCGGTACCGACGAGCACGGCCTGAAGATGGCGCAGAAGGCGCGCGATCTGGGCACGACTCCTCGCGCACTCGCGGACGAGATGTCGGGATATTTCCGTGAGCTGTTCGATGCTCTGGACATTTCCTATGATCGCTTCATCCGCACCAGCGAAGACGAGCATCACCGCGCCAGCCAGGCAATCTGGAAAGCGATGGAAGCCAATGGTGACCTCTATCTGGATCGCTACGAAGGCTGGTACTCGATCCGCGACGAGGCCTATTACGACGAAAGCGAATTGGTCGCGGGCGAGGGTGGGGAGAAACTCTCCCCGCAAGGCACTCCGGTAGAATGGACGGTCGAGGAAAGCTGGTTCTTCCGCCTCTCGGCCTATCAGGACAAGCTGCTGGCGCTCTATGCCGAGCAGCCCCACTTCATCCGCCCCGAAAGCCGCCGCAATGAAGTGCTGCGCTTTGTCGAAGGCGGCCTGCGCGATCTTTCGGTCAGCCGCACCAGCTTCGACTGGGGTGTCAAGGTGCCGGGGGCCGAGGACCACGTGATGTACGTGTGGGTCGATGCGCTCACCAACTACCTCACCGGGCTGGGCTATCCCGATGCCACCGAAAACATGGCGAAGTTCTGGCCGGCGGACCTGCACCTGATTGGCAAGGACATCACCCGGTTCCACACCGTCTACTGGCCGGCCTTCCTTATGAGTGCGGGAATTTCCCTGCCCAAGCAGGTGTTCGCCCACGGCTTCCTGCTCAATCGCGGGCAGAAAGAATCGAAGTCGGTCGGCAATGTCACCGATCCCGGCGAACTGGCCTCGCTCTATGGCGTGGACGTGCTGCGATATTTCCTGCTCCGCGAATTCAGCTTCGGGCAGGATGGCAGCTATTCGCGCGAAGCCATTGTAAGCCGTAATAATTCCGAACTGGCGAACAGTTTCGGCAATCTGGCCCAGCGCACGCTCTCGCAGGTGTTCAAGAACTGCGAGGGCTATCTGCCCGCCATTTCCGGCCACACCGAGGCAGACGCCGCGCTGTTCGATCACGTCGACCGGGTGGTCCGTCACGAAATGCCCGCCGATTACAGCGATCTCGCCTTTGCCCAGGCGCTGGAAGCGTGGATGGGCGCAGTCTTCGCCTGCAACGCCTATATCGATTCCGAAGCACCATGGGCGCTGAAGAAAACCGATACCGAGCGGATGCAGACCGTGCTGGCCACGCTCTACATCTGTATCGCGCACCTTGCGGTGGCGGTGATCCCGGTGATGCCGGGCTCGATGGCGAAGCTGCTCGATGCGATGGGGATTGCCCCCGAACTGCGCACGCCTGAAGCGATCGGCTCGCACTGGTATTCGCCGCTGGCCGAGAGTGACTACCAGATTGCGCAGCCACAAGGCTTGTTCCCGCGGCTCGAATTGCCCGAGGTCGAGGAAGCGGCGGGCTGATGCTGATCGACAGCCATTGCCACCTCAATTACGCCGGGCTTGCCGAGCGGCAGGACGAAGTGCTCGCCAATGCGCGCGCCGCCGGGGTGCGCGGTTTTCTTAACATCTCGACCCGCGAAAGCGAATGGGGCGATGTCGTCGCCACGGCGGAGCGGGAAAGCGATGTCTGGGCCACCGTCGGCATCCACCCGCACGAGGCCGACAAGCACGCTGACCTGGGGCGCGAAGTGCTGCTGGAGGCGAGCCGCCATCCGCGCGTGATCGGACTGGGGGAAAGCGGGCTCGATTACTATTACGACAAGTCGGACCGGCAGGTGCAGCAGGCACTGTTCCGCATGCACATGGGGGTGGCGCGGGAGACCGGATTGCCGCTGGTGATCCACACCCGCGATGCCGATGCCGATACCGGCGATATCCTGGCCGAAGAGATGGGGAAGGGCGCCTTCCCTGCGCTGATCCATTGCTTCACTGCGTCGCCGGAATTCGGGCGGCGCGTGCTCGATCTGGGGCTGACGATCTCGATTTCGGGAATAGTCACCTTCAAAAATGCCACCCAACTACAGGAATTCACGAGAGAAATTCCTGGGGATCGCCTGCTGGTGGAAACCGACAGCCCCTTCCTCGCTCCGGTGCCGCATCGGGGCAGGAAGTGCGAACCGGCCTATGTTCGCGACACCGCGCAATTCGTCGCCAACCTGCGCGGGACGAGCGTGGAAGCACTGGGCGAGACGACCTCAGCGAATTTTTTCCGCCTGTTTGGAAAGGCCGCGACGTGAAACTGCTGGTGCTCGGTTGCGGCACCTCGACCGGAGTTCCGCGGATCGGCAACGACTGGGGGGAATGCGATCCCTACAATCCGAAGAACCGCCGCACCCGCGTTTCGATCATCGTCGAGAGCAATGCGGGATCGCGGCTGCTGGTCGATACGTCGCCCGACCTGCGCCAGCAATTGCTCGACAACAATGTGGCCAAAATCGACGGCGTTTTCTGGACCCACGATCACGCCGATCACTGCCACGGGATCGACGATTTGCGGCCGCTGCGGTTCGGGCGGCAGGCGGGAATTCCCGGTTTTGCCTCCGTCGAAACGGTGCGCCGGCTGCGGAATCGCTTTTCCTACGTGTTCACCGGCCAGTTCGGTTATCCCAACATTGTCGAGCTCAATACGCTGGATACTTTACGCATCCACGCAGGGTTCGGGGTGGAGACGATGGAAATGCCGCACGGGCCGATCCACACCACGGCCTATCGATTCGAGGCGGACGGTAAATCAATTGGTTATGCCACGGACTTCAGCGAATTGACCGATGAGATGGTGAATTTCTTCACCGATGTCGACGTGCTCGTTAGCGATTGTCTGCGTCGCGAGCCGCATCCCACCCATGCCAGCCTGCCGATTGCGCTGGAGTTTGCAGAGCGCACGAATGCCGGGGTGACCGTGCTTTCACATCTCGACAAGAGCATGGACTATGTGACGTTGGGTCTGGAAGTTCCTGCCAATGTGTTGGTCGGCTATGACGGCATGGAACTGGCGGCGTGAGGAGCACAGGCTGATGGGGTTTGGCGAGACGCAGTGGATTTCGATTGTTGCTTTGGCTGGCTGGCTGATCCTTGTGCTGGGTAGCTATCGCTCTTACCAGGTCAATGCCTCGCAGACGATCCGGATGGCACTGATCTGGGGCGCAGTGTTTGCGGGAGTGGCCTTCGTGTTCAGTCTTATCGTGTAATTTCAACGACACGGGAGCCTCGAAGGCCTCTCCATACTGTTCTCCATTTAACATAATATATATTATCATTTTCAAGGATCGTCCTTAGGACTGGCACCGCCACACCGCTCCCCTGCCATGACAGAACAACTCGACCGCCTTCTTGCCATCATGGCCCGCCTGCGCGATCCGCAGCACGGTTGCGAATGGGACCTCGCGCAAAACTTCGCGACGATCGCGCCGTACACGCTCGAAGAAGCCTACGAAGTCGCCGACGCCATCGAGCGTGCCGACATGGGCGACCTGCGCGGAGAACTTGGCGACCTGTTGCTCCAGGTCGTGTTCCACGCGCGCATGGCCGAGGAAGCCGGCCATTTTGCCTTCTCGGACGTGGCCCGGGCGATCAGCGACAAGATGGAAGCACGCCACCCGCACATTTTCGGTGACGAAGGCGGCGTGATGGACGGCGCGCGTTGGGAAGATCTCAAGGCTGCCGAGCGTCAATCCGAAGGCGCACGAAGTGCGATGGATGGCGTCGCCCGCGCGCTCCCGGCCTTGCTGCGTGCCGAAAAGCTGCAAAAGCGCGCCGCGCGCGACGGGTTTGACTGGCCCGATGTCCAGGGCCCGGCGGACAAGCTAACCGAGGAGATGCAGGAGCTGCGCGAAGCTCCTGCCGAGAAGCAATTCGAGGAAGCGGGCGATCTGCTCTTCGCTGCGGTCAATCTGGTGCGGGCGTACGGTATAGCGCCCGAGGATGCCCTTCGCGCTGCGAATGCCAAGTTCGAGCGGCGTTACCGCGCGATGGAAAGTCTGGCAGCGGCGGATGGCAAGGACTTTGCCGCGCTGTCGCTCGACGATCAGGAAGCCTATTGGCTGAAGGTCAAGCGCGGCGAAGGCTAACCGATCGCGTTTCGCCAGGCATCGCCTGCTGGCGCCTGGCGTTCGATCTGCGGCACCGCCACCCGCGCTTCCGGATCGAGCGCGACACCCAGAAAATCCGCAACCTGCCCCATTGCACCCGGCGGATCGGCAACCGCGTCTTCATACCACAGCACCAGCGGCACAATGCGAAGCGCGGCGAACATCTGAGCCCACGCACCTTCCTGCTCGTCCACCAGCGCCAGCGCGCGATCGAGAGCGGCTTGCGAGAATTGCGGCTCCGCCGCGCCAAGGCGCTCCTGTTCCTTGCGCCACACGCCCGAAAGCATGGCGCGAGCGTATGAAATGGCGTGGGCGGTGCGGTCACGGCGGCGGAGCTGCACCACCCTCGCCCCGCCCGGTGCGCCGAGCACGGTGCGCATCACTTCCCCCGTCAAAGCGGAATTGACCTGCTGCAAATGCTCCATCTGCAACGGAAACGCCTTGAGCCCGAACACCCCGTTGGACGATGTGCGATGCGCCAGCGCCCGCCGCCACAGCGCGCGCTGCGCAGCAGGATCAGCCTCCGCGAAACCCTGCGGCCCGGCTGGTTCGAAATTGCAGTATTCCAGCGGCGCGCCCAAGCATCCGCTTTCCCACAACAGGTGGCTGACAAAGGTGCTGCCGGTGCGCGGCACGGTCGCCAGCAGCCACGGCAGGGCAGGTGCGTCATGCGATTGCGGAAAGTCGAATTTCGCCTCGTATCCTGTCTCGATGCCGTCGATCATTACGTCAGGCTGGCCTGCAACGCCTGTGAAGGTCAAGCGTCAAGCATCTCGTAACGGCCGAATTCCTTATCGGTCAACCGCACGTCGACGCGCCGCAACGGGCCATGTTCGTCGGCACCCGCCTCTTCCTCGCCGATCACTTCGCCATGCGCGTGGAGCCAGGCAATTCGCGCACCGTCGCTCGCAGGTACAACGATCGAATGAGTGCGTGCGCCCTTGGTCAGCAGGGTGCCCAGGCTCTCCCGCAGCGCCTCGATCCCTTCGCCGGTGATCGCCGAAATCGGAAGCACGGAATCATCCACCGCGGCAATCCCGGCCAGCTCCTCGCGGGCATCGGCATCGAGCAGGTCCCACTTGTTCCACACCTCGATCACCGGGGCGTCCACCCCCTGCCCCGCTTCGTCGACCACGCCAAGTTCGTGCAGCACCGCCAGCACCTGCTTTTTCTGCTGCGCAGTATCGGGATTGGCGATATCGCGCACGTGCAGCACGACATCGGCGGCGGTCACTTCCTCCAGCGTGGCGCGAAAGGCGGCGACTAGCTGGGTCGGCAGGTCGGAAATGAACCCGACGGTGTCAGAGAGGATCGCCTTGTCCACCCCTGGCAAGCCGATTGCCCGCATGGTCGGATCAAGCGTAGCGAAGAGCAGGTCTTCCGCCATCACATCTGCGCCCGTCATCCGGTTGAAAAGCGTGGATTTCCCCGCATTGGTGTAGCCCACCAGCGCGATCACCGGCCACGGTGCCCTGCCCCGCCTCTTCCGGTGCAATTCGCGGGTCTTGCGCACCTGTTCCAGCTCACGGCGCAATTTGGCCATGCGATCGCGGATCAGGCGGCGGTCGGCCTCGATCTGGGTCTCGCCCGGACCACCAAGAAAGCCGAAGCCACCGCGCTGCCGCTCAAGGTGGGTCCAGCTTCGGACGAGCCGGCTCTGTTGGTAATCGAGATGTGCCAGTTCGACCTGCAACCGACCTTCGGCCGTTACTGCGCGTTCCCCGAAGATTTCGAGGATCAGGCCGGTCCGGTCGATTACTTTACGGCCGATCTTGGTTTCCAGATTGCGCTGCTGGATCGGCGACAAGGCGCCATCGATGATGACCAGCTCGGCCTCATACAGTTCGCAATCGGTGGTGATGCGCTGCACCTGACCTTCACCGAATAGCGTGTTCGGGCGCTTGTCGCGAATGGGGATGATGTAGCTTTCAGCCACGACAATGCCGATGGCGAGCGCGAGCCCCCTCGCCTCCTCCAGCCGGGCCTCGGGGTCTTCCCCGCTGCGCTTGCCGCGAATATCCGGGCACACCACGAGGGCCCGCGCGCCGCGCGTTACCTCGCCTTCGATGTCGCTATCGACAATCAGTTGCTGTCACCTTCAATTGGACGTTCTTCATCTTCATCTTCATCATCCTCGCCGAAGCCATCGTCCGTCAGGTCGACATGGGTGGCGGGCTGGATGGTGGAAACAGCGTGCTTGTATGCCAGTTGCACATAGCCATCGCGTTCCAGCAGCATGCAGAACAGGTCGTAGGCGGCAATGCGGCCCTGCAGCATCACGCCGTTGACGAGGAACATCGTCACCTGCACCCCGGCATCGCGCACCCGGCTGAGGAAAATATCCTGCAAAAGCCGCTGCTTGCCGTTGCCATTGAAGCCGGTGTCGAAGCTGTCTGCATCGATGGGGCTGCCCGGCATGATGGTGGAAATCGCATGCTTGTAAACCAGCTGCGATTGCCCGTCCCGCCGCAGCAGGATGGAGAAATTGTCGAACCAGGTAACAATGCCTTGCAGCTTCACGCCCTTGACGAGGAACATCGTTACCGGGGTCTTGTCCCGGCGAAGCTGGTTGAGGAAGAGGTCCTGCAGGTTGCCGCTCTTAGCCACCGCCGATGCAGCCTTTGCAGCCTTCTTGGCAGGCTTGTCGGCCGCGGGCTCGGGCTCCGGCTTGGGAGGACGCGGCTTTGCAGTCAAAGTTCCTTTGGCCATTCAAATGACTCCATGTGTTTTTGGCGAGCCGCCAGAGCGGGCCGCAGTCTGGCCACGTGTGAACCGGAGTTCAGTCGGCAACCGCATACAGTGTGCACGTGCAACATGGCACTTGTAGAAGTAAATTTGAAGACACGGAAATGGTTCCGGCCCGAATTATTCCTTTTCGTCTTCGTCGGCGCGATCGGTCATGCCCAGCAGTTTGAGTTTCCGGTGCAGGGCGGAGCGTTCCATGCCGATGAATCCCGCAGTCTTGGAGATATTGCCCGAGAAACGGCGGATCTGGATGCGGAGGTATTCGCGTTCAAAGCTCTCCCGCGCCTCTCGCAGCGGCACGCCCATGAGGCTCGACATGCCCGAGCCGCCTTCGCCCGATCCGCCAGTTATTTCCTCCGGCAGCATCCCCGGCGTGATCGTGGCGAACTTCTCGCGCGGGGCCAGGATTACCGTGCGTTCGATGACGTTGCGGAACTGGCGGACGTTGCCCGGCCAGTCATAGGCCTGCAACGCGGCCATTGCTTCAGCGGTTATCGTGGGCGGAGTAAGCCCCTGTTCGCGCGCATAACGGGTAAAGAAATGCTCGGCCAGCGCCGGGATATCGTCGCGCCGATCGGCCAGTTGCGGGATCGCGATGGGCACCACGTTGAGGCGGTAGAACAGGTCCTCGCGAAACCGGCGCTCGGCGATTTCGCCCAGCAGGTCCTTGGCGGTGGAGGAGACCACCCGTACGTCCACCCGCACCTGCCGGTTGCCACCCACCCGCACGAAGCTCTGCTCGGTCAGCACCCGCAAGATACGCGCCTGGGTGTTTTCCGGCATATCCGCCACTTCATCGAGATAGAGAGTGCCTCCGTCTGCCAGTTCGAGCAGGCCGGGCCGCACCAGCCTGCCCTCAGCCTCCTCGCCGAACAGCTCGTTCTCGAATTTCTCGGGGGTAATGCGGGCGGAATTGACCGTGACGAAGGCCTTGTCCGCGCGCGGGCTCCAGGCGTGGAGCAGCCGTGCCGCGACTTCCTTGCCCGCGCCCGCGGGACCGTTGATCAGCACCCGGCTGCCGGTATTGGCGACCCGCTTCAGCGTGGCACGCACCTGGTTGATGACCGAGGAATTGCCGGTGAATTCGTCGGGTGACGCCATGCCTTCACGTAACCGCTCGTTCTCGCGCCGCAGCCGCTCGGTCTCGGTCGCACGCTCGACAAGGTGGAGCAGCTTGCCCGCCTCGAACGGCTTTTCGATGAAGTCCATCGCCCCGCGGCTGACGGCGGAGACGGCGGTATCGATATTGCCGTGGCCGGAAAAGATGATGACCGGAAGCCCCGGCTCGCGCGCCTTGATCGCATCGAGCACTTCCAGCCCGTCACGCGGGGAGCCGTGGAGCCAGACATCGAGCAGGACGAGGCTTGGTCGGCGTTCATCGACCATGGCCAGCGCGGTCTCGCTATCCCCGGCGGTGCGGCATTCGTAGCCCTCGTCGCTCAGCACGCCGGCCACGAGATCGCGGATATCCCGCTCGTCATCGACTACGAGGATGTCCAGAGCCATTCAGTATGTCCTTCCGGTATTCATTCGGGGGTGTCGGTGTAATCGTGGTTTAAATCGGCGGGATCGGGGGCGAGATCGGCAGGGTGCATGGCGAAGCGCAGCGACACGCGGGTGCCGCCTTCGGGCAGGCTGGTGAAGGTGAGTTCGCCGCCGTGCTCCTCGACGATCTTCTTGACGATGGCGAGGCCGAGCCCGGTGCCCTTTTCGCGCGTCGTGACATAGGGCTCGATGATGTTGACACCGGACTGCGGGAGGCCAACCCCGTTGTCGCTGACATCAACCTGGATGAACTCGCCGTCCACCCGGACCCGGACCGAAATCCGCGCGCGCCAATCGATCGGCGCATCTTTCCTTCGGGTTTCAGTCGCTTCGGCGGCATTCTTGAGGACATTGGTCATCGCCTGCCCGAACTGGTGTCGGTCACATTCGATGGGCGGGACCTTGTCGTCGGTAGCGAAGGCGTAGGTGATCTCCGGGTGCGCGACCTCTTGCAGGAACAGCGACTGACGCACCAGATCGACCGCATCCTCGTTGCGGAACAAGGGCTTGGGCAGGCGGGCGAAGCTCGAGAACTCGTCCACCATCTTGCGCAGTTCGCCGACCTGCCGGATGATCGTACCAGTCAGCTCGTCGAACAGCTCGACATCCTTCTCGATCTGCTTGCCGTAACGCCGCTTGATCCTTTCAGTGGCGAGCTGGATCGGGGTGAGCGGGTTCTTGATTTCATGCGCGATCCGCCGCGCAACGTCGGACCAGGCGGCCTGCCGCTGATCGAGCAACTGGCGGGTGATATCCTCGAAGGTGATGACCATGCCTTCGGTTGCGGGCGCAAGCTGCACCGCCAGCGTCAGCAATTCGCCACCGCGCTGGTACTGGATGATTTCGCTAAGCGATCCTTCGTCCACCAGCTTGGCCAGTTCGGGGACTACGTCCGCCAGTTGTTGTCCCACGATTGCCGAATCGGGCTTTTCCAGCAGCAATTGCTGCGCGGAACTGTTGATGAGCAGGATGCGCCCTTCCCCGTCGAGCGAGACGATTCCAGCAGTAATCGATTCGAGCACCGCCTCGATAAAGGCGCGGCGTTCGGCGAGCTGGTGGTTGGCGCCTTTGAGCGCATCGGTCTGCCGTTCGATCTGCGCGGTCATGCGGTTGAAGGCGCGGTTGAGCAGGCCGATTTCATCCTGCCCGGTGCGTCCCTCCACTCGCATGGCGTAGTTGCCCATGCCGATTTCGCCCGCCGCCTCGGCCAGATCGGCGAGCGGTTTCACTTGCCGGTCGGCAAAGCGCAGAGCCGCATAAACCGCCAAGCCGACGAGCGCGAGGCTGACCATGAACAGCGCGACGTTGAACTGCAATTGCAGCACCCGGGCGCGCTGGGTGAGATCGGCGTAGGAACTGACGACAGTCTGCGCCTGGCCGTATAGGCGGGCCGCATCGGCCTGTGCTTCGCGCGCGACGTAAAGATAGGCATCGGAATCGCGATCAAGCAGCGCAATCCCCTCCACGCGCGTTTGCGACGTGCGCGCAACAAAGGACGTGCCAGTGTCGATGATTTCCATATCTTCCGGCAAGATCCGCACACGCTCGCGATCATCCTGCGGGTCGATAATGGCAACGAGACGGGCATCCCCTTCTTCCGAACGGCGATAGATGGCGCCCTCGCTCAGTTCGCGGGTGTAGAGTTGCTGGAGGAACTGATCCTGAAATTCGGGGCTGGTGACGGGCATGTTTTGCAGCACAAACCGCACATCGACCGCCATTGCCACCGCTTCGCGACCCACCGCTCGTTGGTTCTCGTCGTAATAGCCTTCCGCCAGTTCATTGGCGTTTTCCATGATTCCGCGCGAGCTATCGGAGAACCAGAACTCCACCCCGGACTGGAACAGGACCGAGGCAAAAACCGCCACGAACAGCGTCGGTATCGCTGCGATCAGCGAAAAGAAGAACACCAGATTGACGTGCAGCCGCGCCGTTGTTCCGCCTGCGCGGCGGATCGCCATCCGCCTGCCCCACAGTACCACGATACCCAGCGCCGGGATCAGCGTGCCCAACAGCAGCGCCGCCGCCTGTTCTGACGGCATGAGATTATTGCTATTGGCTCTCGCCGCTATCGTCAGGTAGGCGGTGACGAGCATCGCCACCAATGTCAGGCCGCAGAGGATTTCCAGCCACAGGAAAAGGTTCATCCGGCGCGCAGCCAGTTGCGCCCGCCGCCACCAGCGCGATCTCTTCGCTGCGGTTGTCTCCGCTCCAGGAACTGGCGTGCTGGCCACGTGGCAAGCTTACAACAACAGTGTTGCCCATTTGCAAGTGTTTTCTGGCGGCGTGGTGTCAGCCGTGCGTGAAATGCTCTGGATCGATGCCGAGTTCGCCAAGGCGCTTACGCAGAGTGTTGCGATTGATGCCCAGCATCTGCGCTGCCTTGAGCTGGTTGCCCCCAGTGCGAGAGAGAGCATGGCGGAACACCGGGCGCTCCAGCTCGGCCAGCGCGCCATCGTAGAGTTCACCGTCGGGAAACTCCGTCCGGGCCAGCCACTGCGCGATGGTTTCGGCCAGATCGGTGTGGTCGGCAGGTTGCGTTGTGAAGCCGCGATCATCCAGCAACCCTGCAATCGTCCCGGCATCAATCTCATCTTCGCGCGCCAGGAGGGCCGCGCGATAGATCAGGTTCTGCAATTCGCGGACGTTGCCGCGCCAAAGCTGCTTGTTGAGAAGGCGCGCGGCATCTCCAGACAAGGTCCGCTGCGGCAGACCTTCCTTCACCGCCCTGGCAAGGAAATGCCGCGCCAGCGGCTCCACGTCCCCTGCCCGCTCACGCAGCGGCGGCAATTTGATCGGCACCACGTTGAGGCGGTAATAGAGGTCCTCGCGGAACCGCCCGTCGGCGATCAGCGGCGCCAGATCGCGGTTGGTCGCAGCCACGATGCGAACATTCACTTCGATCTCCTCGTTCCCGCCCACCCGGCGAATGCGCCCCGATTGCAGCGCCCGCAGCAGCCGGGTCTGCGCCTCGGCAGGCATGTCGCCGATTTCGTCGAGGAACAGCGTGCCGCCGTTGGCCTGTTCGAACTTGCCAATATTGCGCGCGGTGGCCCCGGTGAAGGCCCCCTTCTCGTGCCCGAACAGTTCGCTTTCGATCAGCTCGCGCGGGATCGCGGCGGTATTGACCGCCACAAAGGGGCCGGTCTTGCGGCTGCCGAGCTGGTGGATCGCTTCCGCCACCAGTTCCTTGCCCGTCCCGCTTTCGCCCAGCACCAATACAGTGAGATCGTTGCGCAGCACGCGGGTGATGAGGCGATAGACCTCCTGCATCGGCTGGCTGCGGCCGATCAGCGGCAGGCCTTCGGGCTGATCCTCGGGCGCAATGCCCTTGATACCGTGCGAATCCGCCGCCTGCCGCGCCGCGCGCACCACTTCGTCCAGATCGAACGGCTTGGGAAAATACTCGAACGCCCCGCCATCGGTGGCGCGCACGGCGGTATCGAGGGTGTTCTGCGCCGAGAGAATAATCACCGGCATATCGGGATATTTCTGCCGCACCTCACCCAGAGTGGCGATCCCGTCCCCGTCGGTGAGCATGACGTCAGTCAGCATGACGTCATAGTCCGCAGCCGCCAGAGCGGCATCGCGCCCCGCCACGCTGTCGCGCACCGCCACGCTGAAGCCGTCGTCTTCCAGCCCGGCGACGATCACGGTGACGATGGCATTGTCGTCCTCGACCAGCAAAGCCTTGCGGCCCATGCCTCTTGTCCTCTCTCTTTTATCGCGAGACCGGCAGATGCACGCGGAAATGCGTCCATCCGCCAGTCTCGTCGCGTTCGTGGCCCACGCGCCCGTCCATGTCGCGCACCAGCTTCTGCACCAGTGCCAGGCCCAGCCCCTGCCCCTGTGGCTTGCTGGAGACGAAGGGTTCGAAAATGTGTTCGCCCAGCGCCGGATCAATGCCGCTGCCGTTGTCGCTCACCGTCACCTCGATCGGAAGCTTCACTGGGCGCCCCAATCGCATCACGTTCATTACCAATCCGCTGACGAAGCGGGTGCGGATCGTCACCTGCGGGGCGACATTGTCCATCGCTGCATCACGCGCATTGCCGAGCAGGTTGACGAGCACCTGCACCAGCGCCCCCTCATTGGCGAGCACCGGGGGCAGCGAGGGATCGAACTCCTCGCGCCATGCCACCGCTTGTTCGCTGGTCAGCTTCACCGTCTCGATTGCGCGGCGAATCGCCTGGTGGAGGTTGACCGGGGAAACCGGCTCGGACCGTTCGCGGCCCAACCGCTGCATCCGGTCAATAAGTTGGGCAATCCGGTCCACTTCGTCGGTGATCAGCGTAGTGAGCCGTTGCTCGTTCTCGCCCGCCTTGCGCGCCACCAGTTGCGCCGCTCCGCGTATCGCGGCGAGAGGATTTTTGATCTCGTGTGCCAATACGGCGGGGCCGCGCAGCGCCGGGCGGCGTTCCTGTTCCTCGAACCGCTCGCCCTGGCTGGCATCGGACAAGGTAACGATCCGCCACCCGGGATGGGTGACGATGGTGGAAACCGTGAGATTGAGGCGCAGGCGGCGCTCCCCCACCTGCACATCGAGCCCGCGCGCAACCAGTTGCGCTTCGGGCTCATCAAGCACCTGCGTCACCCGGTCCTGCGTCAGTTCCATCACATCGAGCAGGCTGCGACCGGCAAGGCGCGAAGCACTTGCTCCCAGCAAGACTTCGGCAGCGGGATTGGCTTCGGCAATGGCGAGATCGGGGCCAAGCAGCAGCATGGCAAAACTCAGCCCGGCGATCTGTTCGCGCGGGCCGGGAACGCCGGCGGGAATGTCCGATGGCGTCACGCGGCGCGGCGGATCAGGAAGGGTTCGTAGAACCGCTCCAGTTCACCCAGCACTGCCTGCGCATCGTCGATGAAGTTCACCTTCTGGCGGAATTCGGCGCTGCCGTGCAGCCCCTTGGTGTACCAACCGAGGTGCTTGCGGGCGATTTTCACCCCGACACCCTGCCCGTAATGCTCCAGCATGGCGGCATAGTGTTCGACGATGGTCTCGTACTGCTCGGCCAGCGGCGGGGTTTCCAGCATCTCGCCCGTACGCCACCAGTGCATCACCTGCCCCAGCAGCCACGGCTTGCCGTAGGCTCCGCGCCCGATCATCAGCCCGTCCGCGCCCGATTGCTCCAGCGCCATGGCGGCATCGGCGACGCTGCAAATATCGCCGTTGACGATCACCGGGATCTGCACCGCCGCCTTCACCTTGCGCACAAAGGACCAGTCGGCGCTGCCCTTGTACATCTGGTTGCGGGTGCGCCCGTGGACCGTGACCAGCTTCACGCCCAGGTCCTCGGCGATATGCGCCATTTCAGGGGCATTGAGGCTGTCATGATCCCAACCCATCCGCATCTTGACGGTGACGGGGACGTTGACGGCCTTCACCGTCGCTTCCATCAGCTTGCGCGCTAGCGGCACCTCGCGCATCAGCGCGCTGCCGGCGAACTGGCCGACCACCTTGCGCACCGGGCAACCGAAATTGATGTCGATGATCGCTGCACCCTGGTCCTGGCTTAGCCGGGCGGCGTCGGCCATGCTGGCAGGATCGCAGCCGACAAGCTGCATGGAGACCGGGTCCTCGCTTTGGTGCCAGCGCGCCTTTTGGATCGACTGGCGCGTTTCACGGATCGCCGCTTCGCTGGCAATCATCTCGGTGACATTGAGTCCGGAGCCATAGCGGCGCACCAGTTGGCGGAACGGCATATCCGTCACCCCGGTCATCGGGGCGAGCACGACCGGGCAATCGACCTGCACCGGGCCGATGGCGATGGGCGTGACGGGGGGAGGAACTGGGGCGCTGGTCATTGGTCTGCCTAAAATATGGGCAGGCGCATAGTGGATTGCGAGGGGCGGCTCAAGCGGGTAGCGCGCGAAGCCCGATGCCCGATGCTCCCGCGCCTCTCCCCCCATTCGCCGCCGTGGTCGTTGCGGCGGGCAAAGGCCTGCGCGCGGGGCAGCCATTGCCCAAGCAGTTTGCCCTGTGGCGGGGCAAGCCGGTGCTGCGGCATTCAGTAGAGGCCTTCGCGGCTGCGGGGGCGGCTCCGCTGGTGGTGATGATTCCAGATGGCGCGGACGCTGTGGCGCGCGACGCGCTGGCAGGTATCGAAGATATATCTCTGATAACAGGTGGTGAAACCCGGCAGGACAGCGTAAGGCTGGGGCTGGAGTTTTTCGCGAACACCGGTCCGGCCAACGTGCTGATTCACGATGCCGCCCGCCCCGATCTGCCCCGCGAGGTGATCGCGCGATTGCTTGGCGCTTTGCAGCAATCTCCCGGCGCAATCCCCGTCCTCCCGGTGGTGGACAGTATGATCCGCGCCGAGGGTGCCCTGATGGCAGGCGATGCGCAGCGCGAGACCCTGCGCCGGGTGCAGACCCCGCAGGCGTTTCACTTTGGCGAGATCCTCGCCGCGCACCGTGCGTGGGAAGGCCCAACCGCTGCCGGGGACGACGCGCAAGTGCTTCGCGCCGCTGGTCATGAGGTCGCGCTGGTCTCCGGCGACGAACGGCTGCGCAAACTCACTTTCGCGGAGGATTTCATGGACCGGCCCACCCCTCCCCCGCCCGCGATCCGCGTCGGCAGCGGTTACGATGTCCATCGCCTGGCCGAAGGCGAGGAATTGTGGCTGTGCGGCCTCAGGATCGAACACGACAAGGGACTCGCAGGGCATTCCGACGCCGATGTCGGCATTCACGCGCTGGTCGATGCGATTCTCGGCGCCTGTGGGCAAGGCGATATCGGCCAGCATTTCCCGCCGTCCGATCCGCAATGGCGCGGTGCGGCTTCGTCGGCTTTCCTCGAACACGCGGCCAAGCTGGCAAGACAGGCAGGCTGGGCCATCGGCAATGTCGATCTCACCCTGATCTGCGAAGCCCCGAAAATCGGTCCGCACCGGGACGCCATGCGCGCGCGGCTTGCCGAACTGCTGGGGGTGGGCCTAGACTGCGTCAGCGTAAAGGCCACCACCACCGAACGGCTCGGCTTCACCGGCCGCGGCGAAGGCATTGCTGCCCAGGCCGTGGCCACCCTTTCAGCAATAGCAGGCCCGAAATGAGTGATTCCAACCTCCCCGCCGATATTGTCGCCCTCGCCCAGCGGGTGGTCGACGAGAACGTCGCCGCCGGTCGCAAGATTGTGCTGGCGGAAAGCTGCACCGGCGGGCTGGTCGCCGCCGCGCTGACCGAGATTCCCGGCAGTTCGGAGGTTCTCGATCGTGCTTTCGTGACCTATTCCAACGCGGCCAAGCAGGCCGATCTGGGCGTGCCGCTCGATATTATCGACGCCTTCGGCGCGGTCTCGATCGCCTGCGCTTTCGAAATGGCCAAGGGTGCACTGCAACGCAGCCAGGCCGATGTCGCGGTGGCGGTCAGCGGTATTGCCGGACCGGGCGGCGGCACCGATCTGAAGCCCGTTGGCACGGTTGTTTTCGCCCGTGCCATTCGCGGCGAGGAACAGCCCGAAGCCGACGAACGCCTGTTTGCGGGCGAGAGCCGCGCCGGGGTGCGCCGTCAGGCGGTGCTCTGCGCGCTGGAACTGCTGCTGCCGTAAAGGTCTGCCGCCCGCGCTTCGAAGGCGGAGACCATCTTGCGGAAAGCGCGGTCGATGTATTGACCTGCCAGTGCTTCGAACATCATGTTCTTGAACGTGAAATCGACGCTGAATTCGATGTCGCAGCACTGTTCCCCGCAATTGCGGAAGGTCCAGTTGTTGTCGAGATCGCGCAGCGGCCCATCGACATAGTGCACATTGATAGAGTCCGGGCGGTGCTTCACCACCTTGGAGGTGAACTTCTCCCGCAGCGCCTTGAACCCCACCAGCATGTCGGCGGTCATCTCGCTGTCGCTGTCATGTCGCACCCGCGTGGCAACGACCCAGGGCAGGAATTCCGGATAGCGATCGACATCGGCCACAAGGTCGAACATCTGCTCTGCGCTGTAGGGGAGCCGCCGGGTTTCACGGATCGCGGGCATCAGGTCAGGTCCTAATTTGGCCGCTTGGCCAGCTTTGCTTCGCGCGCGGCGCGCATCTGCGCGAAATCATCGCCCGCGTGATAGCTGGAACGGGTCAGCGGAGTGGCTGCCACCTGCAGGAAGCCCTTCGCCCTCGCGATTGCGCCGTAGGCATCGAACGCCTTGGGCGGGACGAATTCCTCAACCGCCGCATGCTTGGGCGTCGGGCGCAGGTACTGGCCCATCGTCATGAAATCGACGTCCGCACAGCGCATGTCGTCCATCACCTGGTGCACTTCGAGCCGCTGCTCGCCCAGCCCCAGCATGATGCCGGACTTGGTGAAGATCATCGGATCGTGATGCTTCACTTCCTCCAGTAGCCGCAGCGAGGCGTAGTAGCGCGCGCCGGGGCGGATAGTCGGATAGAGCCGTGGCACGGTTTCGAGATTGTGGTTGTAAACGTCGGGCCCGGCTTCACAAATCGCCTCCACCGCCGCGCGCATCTTGCCGCGGAAATCGGGAGTGAGGATTTCGATGGTGGTGTTGGGCGTTTCCCGCCGCAGCGCCTTGATGACCTTGACGAATTGGCCCGCCCCGCCATCGGTCAGGTCGTCCCGGTCCACGCTGGTGATGACAATGTGTTCCAGCCCCATCTTGCCTGCCGCGACCGCGACGTTGTCCGGCTCCAGCGGATCGACCAGACGCGGCATCCCGGTCTTGACGTTGCAGAATGCACAGGCGCGGGTGCAGACATCGCCCAGGATCATCACCGTGGCGTGCTTCTTCGTCCAGCATTCGCCGATGTTCGGGCAAGCCGCTTCCTCGCAGACGGTGTTCAGCCCCAGATCGCGCATCAGCCGCCGGGTTTCGTGATAGCCCTTGCTGGTCGGTGCCTTGACTCGAATCCAGTCCGGCTTGCGCTCGCGGAGCGGATTCTGGTTGTCTGGAGCGGGCGCGGAGGAGAGATCGTTCATTGCGTGGCTCACTTAGTGCCCCCACCCTCCCCCGGCAACCCGATTGACCGCCTGCCCCCTTGCGAAATCCGAAAATCCGCGCCAGCGAAGCAGGCATGAAGACATTTGCCGAAATGATCGAAGGCTACGCCCGCTTCCGCGAAGGCGACTGGCATGAGCAGAAGGAACGCTGGGAGCAGCTGCGTGACGGCCAGTCCCCGCAGGTGATGGTAATCGCCTGTTCTGACAGCCGGGTGGACCCGGCACAGATCTTCGATGTCGATCCGGGCGAAATTTTCGTCGTCCGCAACGTCGCGGCGCTGGTGCCGCCCTTCGAAACTTCGCCCGGCCGGCACGGTGTATCCGCCGCGCTCGAATTCGCAGTGCAGTTCCTCAAGGTGCGCGAGATCGTGGTAATGGGGCACGGCATGTGCGGCGGCTGCCAGGCGGCGCTGACGCAAGACCTGCACGGCAACGAGCCGGGCGAAGGTGGCTTCGTGGCGCACTGGATTGATATGCTGGACGAGGTACGCGAACCGATCGCCGCTGAGCTTGGAACAACCGGACGCCCCGCCGAGCGGGCGATGGAGCAGGCAGCGGTGAAAGTGAGCCTCGCCAATCTTCGGACCTTCCCGTGTGTGCAGCACAAGGAAGCGAGCGGAAAGCTCACCCTGCGCGGTGCGTATTTTGCGATCTCGGATGGAATGCTGCACGTTCTTGACGAGGCGTCAGGCGCGTTTAACCCCGCTTGATTTCTATCGGGCTTGCGCTTGGCGCATCAGTCTTCCACACTATTGCGAACGATTCGCGAAAAACCCCTTCCACGCAGAGAGGGGCGGGACTCCATCGGGACTCCTGTCGTGAGCCAGTCCCCCTGACGGACCTGGAGAACCACTGGCAAGCCCCGCCTTGCATTCACCCCACCCCTTCGCCATCACGCTCCCATGCCTGAACCTGCACTCAAGAACATCGCCCTTCTGATCGACGCAGACAACGCCAGCCATGCAGGTATCGATCCTGTGCTGACCGTGCTGGCCGAACTGGGGCAGGTGAATATCCGCCGGGCTTATGGCAATTGGGCCAAGCCCGCACTCAGCAACTGGAACAAGATCACTCACCGCTTCGGCATCCAGCCGATGCAGCAGTTCGATCTGACCAAGGGCAAGAACGCTACCGACATCGCAATGGCCATCGATGCCATCGACCTGCTCAACGCCGGCAAGGTGGACGGCTTCGGGATCATGAGCAGTGACAGCGATTTCACCCCGCTGGTAACGCGGCTGCGACAGGACGGGATGATCGTTTACGGTTTCGGCAGTAGCTACAAGGCACCCGATGCCTTCAAATCGGTATGCACGCGCTTTATCGATGTCGACGCCCTTATCGCCACTGCGGACAGCGATGTCGAAGCTCCCCAGGCCGCGCCGAAAGCGACCGGCACCAAGACGCCGATAGACGATGAAGTGATCGACTTGCTCGGCAGGGCGTGGAAGGCGTCTCGCCGCGATGCGCAGGGCTATGCCAGCCTGGCGGAAGTCGGCAAGATCGCCAACAATCGCTCCAGCTTCGACGTGCGCAACTATGGCTTTGCGCGTCTCTCCGACCTGATCGAGGCCTGCAGCGATAACTTCAAGGTGGAACGGCGCGAGGACGGGGTGTTTGTCAAGCGGCTGAGGTAGGGTCCGCGCGCGCAGGACACTTTCCTACAGCGCAAAAATCCTACAGCGCAAAAATTTGCTGGGTGCGATGGCATGATAGTTCCGCCCGATTCACCGCTGAGCCTTCCTTCACCGCCATCCAGCAGCAGCCGACTTTTGCAGCCGCTCTTGGTGTCATCTTCGTGTCAACTTTCGTCATCCACACGATTGCTCCACACGATTGCCCCACACAATCGCTTAGACACCCAGGCACCAATCGCCCGCTGGGCCGTTCCCCTTGCAACGCAGGAGGAGCAGCAGCGCAATGGTCGATAAGTCGGAGAAATTCAATTGGCTGGTGCGTCTCGGGTACTTCAGCCGGGCCGTCCTCTATTCGGTGTTGGGACTCATCGCGCTTACCAGCGCCGAGCGCATCGCCGAGGGAACCAATGGAATCTTCCAGGCGATCGAAGGCTATCCGGCAGGCACCGCGATCCTGTGGCTGATGGTTGTGGGCCTAACTGCCTATGCGCTGTTTCGCTTCACCTCCACGGCTTTCGATATCGAGAACAATGGCAGTGACACCAAAGGTTGGGCGACCCGGGTCGGCCATGCTGGAAGCGGGATAGGGCATCTGGCGCTGGCGTGGTCTGCCTATCAGTTCGCTTCGACCGCAGGAAACGGCGGCGGGTCGGGCGGCGATGGAGCACAGGAAGCGGCGGCTGGTGTCCTGTCGGTCAATTTCGGCGGAGTCGTGCTGGGCCTGCTCGGCGTGGCGTTTCTGGCCACCGCCCTGTTCCAGTTCAAGAAAGGGATCTCCGGCAGCTTCATGCACCGCATTTCCGGTGCCGCACCCGACGCCACACGTTGGCTTGGAGGCGCGGGATATTGCGCGCGCGGCGTGGTTTACGGTGTGATCGGCTGGTCCCTGTTCAAGGCTGGATTCATGTCGGGCGGATCGCAGCAGGTGAAAACGCTGGGTGATGCCGTGGCGAGCCTGGCGGGAGAGGGCATCGTCTTCACGCTGACCGCTATCGGATTGTTGCTGTTTGGCTTGTTCAGCCTGGTTCTGGCCCGCTATCGGATCATTCCCGATATGAGCCCGAACGGCAAGGTGCCAAGCTTCCGGGCCTGATCAGGCGCCGCAATTGGCAGTTCCGCTGCCGGTGTAGACGACCCTATCGAAGCGATCGTAAAGCCACATAGTCCCTTCGTAGGTGGTATCCTCGATCTCGCCTTCCGCAACAACGTCCTCAACCGCTAGCCGGAGCGAGTATTCCCGACCATTGTAGAGGGTGCGCGACTTGGCCGGCAATTCACGCGATCCAGGGTCAGCGGCGAAGCGGACCATCTCACCGTCAATCTTCATGTAAGCATCGGTTTCCCGCGCAATCGCCCGTACCCCCATGCTGGTTCCAGGCGCGTATGAACAGGAAAGGCCGAGCAGGTCGTTGGCTTCCATGTCGGAATAGCCGATCACTTCGGGGAGGATCTCTTCCAGCGGACTGGCTGTGGCATTCGCCTCGCGCACCCGCTCTGCGATCGCTTCGTTCCGGGCGCGCTCCTCTTCCTCGGAAACGGTTTCACCGCATCCGGCCAGCAGCAACGCGGCAAGGAGTGCAGCAGTCAAAGGTCGCATCAATGCCTCCCAAACAGCTTTTCGACATCCTGCATGGACAGCTTCACCCATGTAGGCCTGCCATGATTGCACTGTCCCGAACGCGGAGTCGATTCCATCTCACGCAGCAGCGCGTTCATTTCGGCCACACTTAACGTCCGCCCCGCCCGCACCGATCCGTGGCAGGCCATGGTGGCGAGGACGTGCTCGATCTTCTCGGCCAGCAGCAACGAGGCTCCGTGCTGGGCCACATCGTCCGCCAGATCGCGCAGCAGTGCCTGCGGGTCTGCATGGCGGAGCGACGAGGGGATGGCGCGTACCAGCATGGCATCCGGGCCAAAGCGCTCCACAGCCAAGCCCAGGGCGGCGAAATGCTCCGCCTGCTCCTCCAGCCGATCACAGTCGGACTCGTCCAGCTCGACAACTTCGGGCATCAGCAATGCCTGACTGGCGGCGACCTTGTCCCCTGCCTCTGCCGCGCGCAGACGTTCGAGCACGATCCGCTCGTGCGCGGCGTGCTGGTCGACCAGCACCAGCCCATCCGCCGCCTCGGCAACGATATAGGTGTTGGCGACCTGCCCACGCGCAATGCCGAGCGGGTAGTCCGGCGCATCCTCCGGCAAGGGTTCTGCCGCCTCCGCCCGGCCCAGTGGCAAGGCGTGATCGGCGACGGGTTGGCTCCAGACCCCACTCGTCTCGGCGAGCCGGGCCGGTTCAGGCGCGGTCCAGTCCCGACCGGCAAAGATCGAGCGCAGCGCAGCGGTAGGCTCCGCCAGCGGTTCCGCCTGCCAACGCCCCATCGCGCCGCCATCGGGTGCCTGGGCACTGCGGCGATCTCCGGTGGAAAGCGCCTGCCGCAGTCCGCTGACGATAAACCCGCGCACTGCCGCAGCATCGCGGAACCGCACCTCGGTCTTGGCCGGATGCACGTTCACATCCACATCGGCGAAGGGTATTTCGAGAAACAGTGCCAGCACCGCATGACGATCCCGCGCCAGCATGTCGGCATAGGCTCCGCGCACCGCCCCGGTCAGCAAGCGGTCCTTCACCGGGCGCCCGTTGACGAACAGATACTGGTGATCTGCAACGCCCCGGTTCCATGTCGGCAGGCCGGCAATTCCGCTGAGCCGCATAACGCCCTCATCCGAAGGCCGCTCAAGATCGATTATCACGCTATTGTCCGCCAGGTCCCGAGCAACGATCTGCGCCACCCGTTCGGCGGCGTCCTGCCCCGGCTGAACGGCGATAATGCGCCGATCTCCATGTGTGAAAGCAAAACCGATATCCGGCCGCGCCATCGCCAGGCGACGGATAACGTCGTGGCAGGCGGCATATTCGCTGCGGGCGCTACGCAGGAACTTGCGGCGGGCGGGCACTTTGCCGAACAGGTTTTCAACCAGCACACGGGTTCCCGGCGGTAGCGCCGCAGGGCCTTCCCCGGCCAATACGCCGTGATCGATCACCCGTCGCCAGCCCTGCGGCGCATCGGCGGGGCGGCTCTCGATGGTAAGCCGGGCGACGCTGGCGATGCTCGGCAGCGCCTCGCCGCGAAATCCCAGCGTGGCGACCTGTTCGATAGCGTCGTCGGGCAGTTTCGAGGTAGCATGGCGCTCCAACGCCAGCGCCATTTCCTCGGACGTCATGCCGCAGCCATCATCGGTGACTTCAATCGAACCCAGTCCGCCCTCGACAATCGCCACTGCGATCCGCCGCGCACCCGAATCCACCGCGTTTTCCACGAGTTCCTTGAGCGCGGAAGCCGGGCGCTCCACGACCTCGCCCGCCGCAATGCGGTTGACCAGGGTTTCCGGAAGACGGCGAATGTGCGGCATAGATCCGGTCCCTACAGGCCACCCGAAGCCTTTTCGAGCCAAAGCGCGGCAAAACCGTGCACTTCTCGACAAATATTTTGGCCTTTCTCCCGGTCACGCGCTAAGGGGCGAGACCTTTCGCAACGCGCAGGTCTTCCACACGCGGACTCTCGCGTCTCCCGCGGCTATCATGACTACGGATTTCTCAATGGGCTCCTTCTTTTCCAATCTCTTCAAATTCGGTTCGCAGAATATGGCCATCGATCTCGGCACGGCGAATACGCTGGTTTATGTGCAGGATCGCGGGATCGTGCTCAACGAGCCTTCGGTGGTGGCGATTGAAACGATCAACGGCATCAAGCGGGTCAAGGCCGTGGGCGAGGACGCCAAGCTGATGATGGGCAAGACGCCCGACAGCATCGAAGCGATCCGCCCGCTGCGGGATGGGGTGATTGCCGACATCGAAATCGCCGAGGAAATGATCAAGCACTTCATTCGCAAAGTCCACGGCAAACGCACCCTGCTGCGCTATCCGGAAATCGTCATTTGCGTGCCTTCGGGTTCGACTTCGGTGGAGCGCCGCGCCATTCGCGATGCCGCCAGCAATGCCGGGGCTTCGGAAGTGTTCCTGATCCTCGAACCGATGGCCGCGGCCATCGGTGCGGACATGCCGGTCACTGAACCGGTTGGGTCGATGGTGGTCGATATCGGTGGCGGCACCACTGAAGTCGCGGTGCTCTCATTGCGCGGCTTGGCATACACCACCTCGGTTCGCACCGGTGGGGACAAGATGGATGAAGCCATCGTTTCCTACGTTCGCCGCCATCACAACCTGCTGATCGGTGAAGCCACGGCCGAGCGGATCAAGAAGGAGTATGGTGTTGCCACGGTGCCGGATGACGGCGTGGGTGAAACCATCGTCATCAAGGGCCGCGATCTGGTGAACGGCGTGCCCAAGGAAATCCAGATCAACCAGGCGCATGTGGCCGAAGCCCTTTCCGAACCGATTGGGGCGATTGTGGAGGGTGTGCGTATCGCGCTGGAGAACACCGCGCCCGAACTGGCGGCCGACATTGTCGATCAGGGTATCGTCCTCACCGGCGGCGGCGCGCTGATCAGCGGGCTGGACGCGCATATCCGCGAGGAAACCGGATTGCCGGTCAGCATTGCCGAAGATCCGCTCACCTGCGTGGCGCTCGGCACCGGCAGGGCAATGGAGGACCCGATCTACCGCGGGGTCCTGATGACGGCATAGAGGCGCAACACCAATAGGGGGAGCGGGCCGCAATGGCACCGCCTTCGGCACAAATATCCGGAACCAATAAAAAGGCGCAACTGGGCCGCTTTACCGGCTATGTCTTCGCCAGTGCGGGGGCAGCCATCGGTGCGCTCTTGCTGATCGTTTCGCTGTGGCGGCCCGAGGCCTTCTACGGCCTGCGGAGCATGGCGACCGACGCTGCCTCTCCCGTAGGAGAGGCGGGCGCAGTCACCCGCACCGGTTCGCGCAGCTTTTTTGAAGCTATCGCAGGTTATTACAACGCCGGATCGAAGAACGCGGAGCTGGAGGAGGAAATAGCCGTTGCCCGGGTGCAACTGGCCGAAGCACGCGCGCTGGAGCAAGAGAACGAGCGGCTGAAGGCGCTGCTGGGACTTGTGCAAAGCGATTTGCAGCCCGTCGCAACCGGGCGCCTTATCGGCTCCACCTCTGCTAGTACCCGGCGTTTCGGATACCTTTCCGCCGGAAGAAGCGATGGCGTTCGGGTGGGAATGCCGGTCACATCGCCGATGGGCTTGGTCGGGCGCATCCTCGAAACGGGTCGCTCTACTTCGCGGGTGCTGCTGTTGACCGATCCCGAAAGTATTGTTCCGGTGCGCCGGGCCACCGATGATGTCGTGGCATTTGCCGAAGGCCGTGCTGATGGTTCGCTGCGGATCCGGCTGATCAACCTGGGTATCAATCCGCTGGAGGAAGGTGATATCTTCGTCACTTCCGGTGCGGGCGGGCTTTTTCGCCCGAATGTTGCGGTAGCAATGGTGACCCGCCTCACCGACGACGGCGCGATCGGCCAGCTGCTGAGCAATCCTGCGGCAACCGATTACGTTGCTGTCGAACCGATGTTCGAGCCCGAATCCGTCGCCGCTGCGCAGGCGCCGTTGCTGACAGACCAACCGGTTGATTCGAATGCCGGTGAGCCGACCGCCGGGGATGGCGGCACCTGATGGACCGTCTTAACCCCGCATCCCGCCGCGACCGGTTCGGCAGCAAGATCAACCGCGATCACTCGCCGATCCTGGCATATGGCCTACCATGGATCACGATACTGCTCGGTTCAATGGCACCGATGTGGCCTATCATCGCGCCTGCACCAATCCTGCCACCGTTGGGTTATTCCCTGCTACTGGCGTGGCGGGTCTCGCGTCCCGGTCTTCTGCCGCTTTGGGCCGGACTGCCACTCGGATTTGCCGACGATCTCTTTTCAGGGCAGCCACTCGGCTTCGGCATCCTGTTCTTCTCGCTTACAATGATTGCACTCGATCTCATCGAAGTGCGTTTTCCCTGGCGGGGCTTCTGGCAGGACTGGGGGGTGGCGGCGCTGTGCATCGCCCTTTACCTTGTTCTGGGCGCACTGTTATCCGGGGCAGGTTTCTCGCTGGTTCAGCTAGGCCTCATCGTGCCACAGCTAGCTTTGTCGATCATGCTTTTCCCCGTTCTTGCCCAGTTTGCCGTCATGCTCGACAGGATCAGGCTTACGCGCATAAAGCGCATCGGCTGAATCATGGAACCCAAGCAATCTGCCAATTCCCTGAAGCAGACTTTTGAACGCCGCAGCTTCGTGATCGGCGGGATACAGGCCGGCATCGGTTGCCTGCTCGCGGCGCGGATGGGATATATCGCAGTCGCCGAGAACGAGCGGTACACGCTGGAGGCGGAAAGCAACCGGGTGAACCTTTCGCTCATTCCTCCACGCCGCGGCTGGATCCTTGATCGCGATGGCTCCCCGCTCGCTTCCAACCGCGCCGATTTCCGCGTCGATATTATTCCCGAACGTCTCCACGACGCAGACCGCACAGTCGATATCCTGAGCGAATTGCTCGAGTTCGATGCAGTTGCGAAGGCTGACTTGCTAGACCGGTTGAGGGAAAGCCGGGGCTTCGCCGCAGTACCTGTGGCAAGCGGGCTGGAATTCGACAAATTCGCCGCCGTCAGCGTCCGCTTGCCAGAATTGCCCGGCGTAATCCCGCAGCGCGGATTCTCGCGCTACTACCCCACCGGTCCGGCCGTCGGTCACCTGATCGGCTATGTCGGCGCTCCCAGCCGCGAGGAGTACGAGGTCGAACCCCAGCCGCTATTGCTCACTCCCGGCTTCAAGATGGGCAAGGACGGGCTGGAACAGCAGTTCGAACAGACGCTGCGGGGAGAGCCGGGTGCGCGGCGAGTAGAGGTGACGGCTTCCGGGCGGATCGTTCGTGATCTCGAAACGCGCGAGGATGTGCAGGGCAATCCGATCCGCCTGACCATCGACGGACCGTTGCAGGACTATGCCGCACGTCGCATCGGTCTGGAATCCGGCTCGGTGGTAGTGATGGATTGCCTTACCGGCGATCTATTGTGCATGGCTTCGATGCCCAGCTTCGATCCCAACAGTTTCTCCGATGGCATCGGCCGCCTCGAATACTCGATGCTGAGCGAGAACGAACGGGTCCCGCTCCGCAACAAGGTGCTACAGGGGCTTTACCCCCCCGGCTCCACGGTGAAGCCGACGGTCGGCATGGCGTTACTCGGGGCAGGGATCGACCCCGAGGAAACCGTGAACTGCGGCGGCGGCCTGCGCGTTGGCAACCGCGTGTTCGGTTGCTGGAACCGCAGGGGTCACGGCGCGGTCAATCTCGCCAAGGGCATCTACCAGAGTTGCGACGTTTATTTCTACGCCATGGCGCAGCGAACCGGCATGTGGCCGATCGCGGAGGCATGCAAACGCTACGGGATGCAGGAACGGTTCGACCTCCCGGTGGCCAGCCAGTTTTATGGGACAGTACCCGATCCGGATTGGAAGATGCGGAAATACGATGCCGAGTGGCAGCCGTTCGACACCGTCAATGCAACCATCGGCCAGGGCTATATGCTCGCCAATCCCCTACAGCTGGCCGTTATGGCTTCACGCCTCGCGACCTCCAATATGGTAACTCCCCGACTGCTACTCTCGAACACCGCGCCGAGTTTCGCGAGCATGGGCGTAAGCGCTGAATACAAGACCTATATCCGGCAGGCGATGAGTGATGTCGTCAACGGGCCGGGCACGGCCGGTCGCGCGAGATTACCTATCGATGACGTATTAATGGCGGGCAAGACAGGTACAGCCCAGGTGGTGGGCCTGAACCTTTCGGACGGCAGAACCGGCCCATGGCGCTTTCGCGACCACGGGCTGTTCATCTTCTTCGCCCCGTTCGATAATCCGCGTTATGCCGGAGCGGTGGTGATCGAGCACGGCGGCGGCTCGGGCGCTGCCTATCCGGTGGCGCGTGACGTGATGACATTTCTGTTCGATCCGCAGAAGGGGCTGGAAGCGCTCCATTCACTGGAGCGCCAGTGGGGCGGAACGGCGCAACAACGCCTGGATTCGCAATACGTCGCCTATGCCAGCGCAGCCGGAGTTGACCTGCCACCTGCGCCGCCGCCAGTCCAGCTTGCGCGCCAGGTCGATGCCGAAGCACGCGCAGCAGCGGCCGAGCCGGAGCAACCGGTAAACGATGCATTTACCCCGCGCGAAGATCCCAATCCTCGCGCCCCGGAATCGTTGACATGAAGGGCGGTATTGCCCTTCCCAGCCAGATCGCGGATTTCCCTTGGCGCGTTGTGATTCCGCTGACCTTGCTTGTGATGTTTGGCGCCGCTGTGCTTCATTCTGCGGCTGGCGGCTCGATGAGTCCTTACGCCACGTCGCACCTGGTCCGCTATGCGGTTTTCCTGATTGTGGCGCTGGTAATTTCGCTCATCCCGCGGGACTGGGCGAGGCTGGCGGCGATACCGGCCTATCTCGCGGTCCTGGTCCTCCTGATCGGCGTCGAGATTGTCGGGCAGGTTGGCGGGGGAAGCCAGCGGTGGCTCGAACTGGGATTTATCCGGCTGCAGCCTTCGGAGGTGATGAAGCCGGGAATCGTGCTCATCCTGGCCGCCTTCTACCATGCTCTGCCGGTGGGGATGATCGGGAATTGGCGGGCTCTCCTGATCCCGCTCGGGCTGATCGCAATTCCGATGGGATTTGTGTTGCTTCAGCCAGATCTTGGCACTGCTCTCGCCATCGGGTTTGGCGGAGTGGTCGTCATGTTTCTGGCAGGGTTACCGCAGAAATGGTTCATCGGTGGCGGAATCGCCGCGTTGATTGCCGCCCCTCTCGCCTTCTTCTTCGGATTGCAGGATTACCAGCAGCAGCGGGTGCTCACGTTCCTTGATCCCGAAAGCGACCCCCTTGGAACGGGATACCACATCACCCAGTCGAAGATCGCTATCGGTTCAGGCGGAATTGCCGGCAAGGGCTTTGGCGAGGGATCGCAGAGCCATCTCGATTATCTTCCGGAACCCCACACAGATTTCGTATTCGCGACGATGGCGGAGGAATGGGGGCTGGTGGGAGGACTGTTCGTATTGCTGATCTTCGGCATTATCCTGCGGTGGGGACTGATCGTGGCGCGCGAGGCCCCGGATCGCTTCTCGCGGCTGCTTGCTGGCGGATTGACGGCAACGATCTTCTTCTATGTCGGGGTGAATCTGATGATGGTAATGGGTATGGCCCCGGTCGTCGGCATCCCCCTGCCCTTCATGAGCCACGGCGGATCATCGATGATGACCAATATGCTCTGCGTGGGCGGACTGATGATGGTGGAACGCTGGACAAGGCAAGCGGGGCGCGGCGGACTCTAACCGCGAAATACCCCCTTTAACGCTGGCTCGGAATCGCTATACGGACGCCTCCCGGCGATTCGCTTGTGTGCATCAAAGGGCTTCCCGCGATATCCGCCGGAATGGACGCATAGCTCAGTTGGTAGAGCAGCTGACTCTTAATCAGCGGGTCCTAGGTTCGAGCCCTAGTGCGTCCACCATTTTTTTCAGAGATTTGGAAGAAGGCGGCGGGCATCAATCCCAGCCAATGTAACGAGCTAGCTAACGCAGCTAAGCGAGCGACGATCCCTCTGCCAGGTCCGCAGAAGCATCGGGACCGAACATCTCGAACTTGGAGATGCGCTCCAAGTCCCAGCGCACCAATTCGAGCAAGATCCTGCCGTACGGCAGGACGCGGTGAACGCTGTCACTGATCGCTTCCATTTTTCATCAGGAGCGCGCTGCCAGTTCGCGTCGGCCTCCCCAGCGTCGCATCAGGCGCACGGGAATGCGTGACTTCCAGCAAGGCGGCGCGGGCGCATTCATCGGCCACCGCGGCCATGCATTGAAATTGTCAGCAGAGATCTGCCACGCGCATAGGGCTGGCCGTGCAGCAGGCGATAGGCCTGCCAGTTGAGCGTTGGGGCAGCTGTCGATGGAAACCAACCGCCCATTGTCGAAGCTGTTGGCCTGAAGACCCATTGCGAATAGCGCAGTTTGCGCTGGGGCGTGACGCAGAATGAGCAGGCCCCAGGTTCGGCGCTGTTGCGGGCTCCTATTCTTTTTGTTGACTTTGTCCCGCCGTAATCGGCAACAGGATCTCTCGAACGGGAGGATCTATGATGAGCATACTTGCGGGCCGGGTCGCGGCGATCACGGGCGCCAGCTCCGGCATCGGTAAAGCTTGCGCCCTTGAGTTCGCGCGGAAGGGCGCCAAAGTAGTGCTCGCCGCGCGCCGGGCCGAGCGGCTGACAAGGTTAGTTGCGGATATCGAGAATATGGGAGGCGAAGCGCTGGCTGTGACCACCGATGTTACAGACGAAGCCGCTGTGGCGAACCTTTTTTCGAGTGCATTAGAGCGATTTGGCACGGTCGATGTGCTGATAAACAACGCCGGAATTGCCGACAGCACCCCTGCACACAAGCTTGATCTGGAGTTGTGGCGCAAGATTATCGATACCAACCTGACCAGCGCCTTCATCTGCGCCAAGCACGTCTGGCCGATATTCCTGACCGGCCGGCGCGGCAGGATCATCAATATTGGCTCGATCTCGGCCCGCGTCCCGCGTGCCGAAAGCCCGGCTTACACCGCCAGCAAGTTCGGGCTTGATGGGCTTACGAGAGCTCTTGCAGTAGATGGCCGCGAGCACGACATTGCGGTCTCAATCTTCCACCCCGGCATTGTTGCCACGGAAATCATGCCAGGGTCGGTCAAATTGCCCGAAAACTTCGCCGCTACGCCCGAAGAAATCGCTCAAGTGATCGTCCATATGTGCGATTTGCCAGATCATCTGAACTTCTATGAGGCGCTTGTTGTCCAGAACAAGCTGCCATTCCTCGGTCGCGGCTAATACGCGTGGCAGGAGTTTCCGACTGCCTCAATATCGCAGATTTGCGGCGCAGGGCCCGCGGCAGATTGCCCCGCGGCGTATGGGAATATCTTGAACGCGGGGTGGAGGACGAGACGGGACCCGCGCGCAATCGGGAGTCCTTCGATCGCATTGCGTTTTACCCCCGCGTACTGCGTGACGTTTCGGCAATAGATACGAGAACCACGATCCTCGGTAAGCCGAGCACCCTCCCCTTCGCCATCGCGCCTACGGGGGCGGCTGGGACGATGTGGTATCGTGGCGATGCAGAACTGGCGCAAGCGGCTGCGCGCGCTGGAATCCCCTTCACGATATCCAGTGCCAGCACGATGGACCTCGAGGAGATCATCCCGGCGGGAGGGCGGCAGTGGTTCCAGTTATATTTGTGGGAGAACCGCGAACTTTCGTGGGGGGTGCTGGATCGCGCCCATGCCGAGGGATGCGATACGCTATTTGTCACACTCGACCTGCC
Source organism: Erythrobacter sp. (assembly GCA_019739335.1). NCBI lineage: Bacteria > Pseudomonadati > Pseudomonadota > Alphaproteobacteria > Sphingomonadales > Erythrobacteraceae > Erythrobacter > Erythrobacter sp. Next base: position 2,875,495 of record CP073261.1, on the reverse strand, counting down.
AGTGCCACCAAATCGGGAATATCTGCATCGCAACGGCTTCGGATCGCCCTTCGGGGTCAATCGCCGAAACGTGCCTGATATTCTTGCCCACCCCCGCTGGTTCGCAGCGGTAATCGGCAGATATATGCTGAATGGTGGATTGCCGCAGCAGGCGAATCTTCCGCCGCATTTGAAAAGTTCGGTAGTGAGAGGGGCAAAGCCGGGCGCACAGTTCAAGCAGGACGATCTCGACTGGGACGGGGTCGCACAAATCCGCGCCCGGTGGCCGGGGAAGCTGGTCCTGAAGGGTATCCTTCACCCGGATGATGCGCGGAAAGGAGTAGCGCTAGGTGCAGATGGCATTGTGGTTTCGAACCACGGCGGCCGCTCGCTTGATCACGCCATCGCAGCGATCGATGCCCTGCCCGAGATTGCCGAAGCAGTGAGAGAACAGACGACAATTTTTCTCGACAGCGGAATAAGGAGAGGCAGCGATCTGGTTAAAGCGCTCGCGCTTGGCGCGCATGCGGTGATGATTGGGCGCGCGCCGCTCTACGGATTGGCGGCCGCGGGCGAATCCGGAGTAACGCGAGCGATTGAGTTGCTGGCGGAAGAGCTCCGACGTGTGATGGCTATGGTTGGCGCACGCAGCATCGAGGAAATCGACCGCAGCCTTATTGCCTGAAATGTTGCGAAAAAGAAAAAGGCGGGACATGCCCGCCTCTTCCGTGTCAGAATTTCAAGTGCTTACGGGCTGACAGGCGGCTCATCCTCGTCGGCATCGCCGACCACGACAATCACAACGCCAGCCAAAATCAGCAAACCAAGCAGCCAACCCAAGCCCTTCATACCTGCCAGCTCGCTCTCGGCAATCGGAGCAGATGTTCGTGCATCGATCGGCATAGCAGAGGCAGCGGTGCTACCGATAAGAAGTCCCGCAGAAGCGAGGCCCAGAACAATCTTGCGAAGCATGACATTACCCTTTGTTCAATCCGCTTGCCGAATTAACAGCGGATATGACCATGTCAACGCGTTTATGCCGCAGATGCAGCATAAATCGGTTTCAGGTAAGTTCCCAGGTAATATTAACGAATTCAATGTGGTTTTGCGGACACATTATACCAAGCTGCATCGGGAAAGTATGTTGCGCTTGCTGCTGTCTCGCAATCAGGCCACAAAGGCTTGATGGGTTGCCAAAGCATCATCCGTGGCTTGGCCGCTGTGTTGACGCTCGTGTCGGTTGCTGGATTCGATGTTGGACAAGCGCGCGCGCAAAATGTGACCCAGTGGTCAGCGCTACAACGTGAAGACCTGCGTCTTGCATCGGTCGCTGATGGACTCTTGCGAGCCAATGCGCATCTGTGCCGCAATACAATGCCTGTAACTGGGCTGATCCTGCATAGCGCTGACCAATATCCTGACGGTGCAGCACAGGCGCGCTTTGCCAATGGCCCGGTTGCGGTTGCCGCAATAGTTCCCGGTTCTCCTGCGGCCCGAGCCGGCATCCTGCCTGACGACGGCATTCTGGAGATCGGGGGGGAGCCAACCGATGCGCTTTTAACGATGGGTAGGGGCAATCTGCGTGAATCTGCCTTCGACCTGCTCACTCGGCAGCCGTCTGGAGACTCCTTCCAGCTCCGGATCGCTCGGAACGGTGTAGATCTTGATTTCATCATTTTGGCCCCTCCTGGCTGCCGCACGCTGGTGGAGATTTTGGTCGGAACGGGTCCGCGTGCGCGCTCCGATGGCCGGGTAATCCAGATGCAGTATGACTTCGCGGGCGAGCTCGACGATGCGCAGATGGCAATCGTGCTGGCGCATGAACTGGCGCATACGGTACTAGAACACCGCCGGCGCAAGGAAGAAGCCGGAATCGACAATGGCATGTTCGCTGAACTGGGGCGCAATCAGCAGGCGAATCGTGCGGCGGAAGTGGAGGCCGACCGGCTCTCGGTCCACCTGCTGGCCAACGCAGGATACGATCCAGCCATTGCGCCGTTCTTCTGGCGTTCCGATGTCGGCCACAGGCTCGGCGGCGGGGCGATGCCCAGCTTCGTCTATCCCTCGCAAGAAGCGCGCGCGCAGCTGATCGAGCAGGAAATCGCCCTCTACCTGCCGCAGCGGCGGGGGCCGAGCTGGCCGGGTCACCTTTTAGCCTCGCGAGAACGCGGCTTCAGCGCCGACTAGCCGCGCCGCGATCGCTCCGGTGCAGCGCTGATGTCGATATAGTGGCGGTCGAAATAGGTCAGCGGAGTGGCATCCTCACGATGATTGGCTTCGATTAGCGCGCCGATGAAGATGGTGTGAGTGCCGAATACGTGCCGGTCCGCAACGGTACAAATGAGGCTCGATTGCGCGGAGGCGAGCACCGGAACGCCCTGCTGGTCGATCCAGTCACCCACGGCAAAGCGATCGGGCGTCGGCAGCATGAAATGTTCTGCAACATCACGATTGGCCAGCCCCAACACGTTGACGCAGAATCGCTCCGCCTGCGCCAATGGCTCGTGCAAGGATGCTTCCCGATTGATGCAGGCCAGCAGCGATGGCGGGGAAAAACTCAGCGAACTGACAGCCGTGGCGAGGATGCCGAACCGCTCGCCTTCATGTGCAGTAGTGACAGCGTAAACAGTCGCGGCAACGTGCCGCATCGCCGAACGGAACGCCTCGCCAAGCTCGATATCGCTCTGTTCTGCAGGGTGCATTGGACTTCATTGGCGGGGGATTGATAGAGGCGCAAGGGGGGAGAGGCTTTGGAGCAATGTGATGATCGCGCTTGTGCACACATTAGAATGTGCTAACGCCATTCCATGATGGAAACGACGATCGATAAGGTCCGCAAATTGGTAGCGGACGGGAAAATGTCCCGCACCGGTCTCGCCCGTGCTGCTGGGTTGCATGCAAATACCTTGCGCGATTGCACCGAGGAGGAGTGGAACCCCACCGTCGAAACCCTCGGGAAGCTCGACCGCTTTCTGGCGGAGAACGACTCCACCCCCGTTCTCGTCGGGATCGAGGAGATCATCGAGGAAGCGCGCAACGGCCGGATGTACATCCTTGTCGATGACGAGGACCGCGAGAACGAGGGCGACCTTATCATCCCGGCGCAGATGGCCACCCCCAACGCGATTAACTTCATGGCCACCCACGGGCGCGGGCTGATCTGCCTCTCGCTCACGGCCCGGCGGGGCAAGGAGCTCGGCCTCGAAATGATGAGCGCGCGCAACCGCACCCGTCACGAAACCGCCTTCACCGTGGCGATCGAGGCGCGCGAGGGCGTCACCACCGGCATCAGTGCCGCTGACCGGGCGCGCACAGTTTCGGTCGCCATCGACTCCTCAAAGGGGCCGGACGATATTGTCACTCCCGGCCACGTCTTCCCGCTGATCGCCCGCGAGGGCGGCGTGTTGGTGCGCGCCGGGCATACCGAAGCGGCGGTGGACATTTCCCGTCTCGCCGGGCTCAATCCCAGCGGCGTGATCTGCGAGATCATGAACGAGGACGGCACCATGGCGCGGCTGGAGGACCTGATCACCTTCGCCCGCAAGCACGGCCTGAAGATCGGCACGATCCGCGATCTCATCGCCTACCGGATGCGCAACGATCACCTCGTCAAGCGCACCAGCGAAAGCAGCCTGCAATCCGATTACGGTGGCGACTGGCGGGTGATGACCTACCGCAACACCGTCGATGGCTCGGTCAACGTGGTGCTGCAAAAGGGCCATGTCGTCCCCGGCCAGCCGGTGCTCACGCGGATGCATTCGATCTCCATTTTCGACGACATCCTGGGCCGCCCCGGAGAGAAGAAGCGCGCACTTCAACGCTCGATGGAAGCCGTCGGCAAGGAAGGTAGGGGGCTGATCGTGGTACTGATCCCCAACAAGCCCGACCTGTTACAGGACGAGATCGCCGGCCTGCCACGCGATACCTCCGAACTGCGCGAATACGGCATTGGCGCGCAGATCCTTGCCGACCTTGGCGTTACTGACATGATCCTGCTGTCCAATTCGCACCACAACGTCGTCGGCCTTGAAGGCTACGGCATTACCGTGGTCGAAACCCGCGCAATTCCGGAGTAATTCATGGCTCATTTCCTGATCATCGAAGCCCGTTTCTACAGCCATTTGAATGACATGCTGATCGCCGGAGCCAAGGGCGCGCTCGAAGCGGCAGGGCATTCGGCGGAAGTCGTCACCGTTCCCGGCGCGCTGGAAATTCCCGGCGCGATCGCGCTGGCCGCCGAGAGCGACCGCTATGACGGGTTTGTCGCCATTGGCGTGGTGATCCGGGGTGAAACCTACCACTTTGAAATCGTTGCCGGGGAAAGCGCCCGCGCGATTATGGCGCTGACGATGGAGGGCCTCGCCATCGGCAACGGCATTCTCACCACCGAAAGCGAGGCGCAGGCACTGGTCCGCGCCGATCCGGCGCAGAAGAACAAGGGCGGCGAAGCGGCTCAGGCGGCGATACGGATGCTGGAGCTGCGGGAGCAGTTCGCTTGACCGCGCACCCGGCCATCTCGGGCATTCCGCTGGTGCTCGGCGGCAATGTCTTCGGCTGGACCGCAACGGGCGACGAGGGCTTCGCCGTGCTCGACGCTTTCTACGAAGCGGGTGGGCGGATGATCGATACGGCCGATGTCTATTCGGCCTGGATTCCCGGCCATGTCGGCGGGGAATCAGAGACTTATATCGGGCAATGGCTGGCCTCACGTGGAGTGCGCAAGGACATGCGCATCCACACCAAAACCGGGATGCTGAGCGCTGCCAAGCCCGCCAGCCCCGGCGATATGGGCGATCCCGGCCTCTATGCGCCCGAGAAGGTGCTCGAACATCTCGATGCCTCGCTGGCGCGATTGCAGACCGACTATTGCGATCTCTACTACGCCCACCGCGACTTCGCGGAGCTGGAGGTGGGCCAGATTGTCGAGGCCTTCGACGGGGCGATGAAGACCGGCAAGGTCAAGTCACTGGGTGCTTCCAACTTCACCGCCCCGCGACTGCTCGCCGCTCTCGATTATGCCGATGCCAACGCGCTAACTCCCTTCATTGTGTTGCAAAACCAGTACAATCTGGTCGCGCGTGATGCCTACGGTCCTGAACTGCAACAGCTCTGCGTCGAGCGCGGTATTGCGATGCTGCCTTTCTTCGGACTCGCGGCCGGCTACCTGACCGGCAAGTATCGCGAGCCTGTCGACTTCGAGACAACTCGCGGCTATCGGGCCAGGGACTATGCCGAAGCAGGGCCGCCGGTGCTTGCCGCGATGGATGCGATAGCGGCGGAAACGGGCGCCAGCTTGCCCGCCATCGCGCTGGCTTGGCTGGTCCGCCAGCCCGGCATCCCTGCCCCGCTGGCGAGCGCGCGCAATGTCGAACAATTGCTGACTTTGCTCGAATTCACGCGAGTGGAATTGACTGAAGCGCAACTGGCGCGGCTTACAGGGGCGCTGCAAGTCGACGCACAATAGATTCAATCGGTCCCATTCCGTTCGTGCCGGGTTAGTCGAAGCATGACCGCTTTGGGCTGAGAATGTAGGAGCACCCTCGGCTGAGCGGGTTCCGGGTATCACATCGATTCACATTGAAATGTGATCGTGTTGGATTTGCGCCCTGCCTTTTGACGATTTTAGCGACGCACAACAGCGGCATAAAGGAACCTAACGGCATCAGGCGGCTTTAGCAGAGCATGGACGGACCACTCGAATGGGTAGCCGCAATCGGCACAATCATCGCTGCTTCTCTGGTCGCGTTCGACTTGGGCCGCCGCACCACAGCATGGGGCTTCGTCCTGTTCTGCCTCGTGTCTGCGCTCTGGATCGGCATCGGGCTGACCAGTGACGCCATGCCCATTGCGGCAATGAATCTTATCCTGCTGCTGATCAACGCTTGGGGTGTCTGGCAATACTGGTTCCACCCGAAGAACCGGAAGGCGAAGGATTGATCTTGCTCCGCAGACCCTCACCTTCTCCCGAAATGGAGTGGGCTTGAAGGTACCCCGCTGGTCAGCACGGTCGAACCGCGATAGGCTGCTGCTCATAGCCAAAGGAGAGCACCTGATGTTCGCACGAATTTCGCTAATCGCAACGACTGCAGCGCTGCTGCTCAGCACCTCCGCTTCTCTCGCACAGGATATCCCCGAGAGTGCGGCTGTCGATATCCGCGAATGGCCGGTGCCGTGGTCGGACACCCGCCCGCGCGATCCCTTTGCTGTGTCAGACAGCGAGGTGTGGTTCGTCGGCCAGCAAGGCCATTATGCCGCGCGGCTCAATCCGCAATCGGGCACATTCGAGCGGATCGACCTGCCCGAAGGCGCGGGTCCGCACAACCTGATCGTCGCCGACGACGGGGCGATATGGTATGCCGGAAACCTGACCGGGCACATCGGCAGGATCGACCCCGTCACCCGCGAAATCGAGCAGATCCCCATGCCCGATTCCGCCGCGCGCGATCCGCATACGCTCACTTTCGATGCTGCGGGCGATATCTGGTTCACCGTCCAGAACGGCAACTTCATCGGCAAGCTGACCGTGGCAACGCGCGAGGTGCAACTGATCCCCGTGCCGACCGAACGGGCGCGTCCCTATGGCATCGAGGTGGCAGCGGACGGGACCGTCTGGGCGGTGCTGCTGGCGACCAACAAGCTTGCCCGCATCGATCCCGCCACGATGGAACTGACCGAAATCCCCCTCCCCCGCGAAGAAACCCGCCCGCGCCGCATCGGCCTGACCGACGATGGCCGCGTCTGGTATGTCGACTGGCGTGAGGGTTTTCTGGGTGTTTACGATCCCGCAACCGGAGGCTTCGAGGAATGGGTCGCGCCCTCGGCCGAAAGCTCGATGCCCTATGGCATGGCAGTGGATGGCGAAGACCGGATCTGGTTCGTCGAAACCGGGGTGCAGCCGAATCGCTTCGTCGGCTTCGATCCGGAAACCGAGGAGTTCTTCGCCGGTGCCGATGTACCGTCAGGGGGTGGCTCGGTGCGGCATATGCATTACCATGAAGGCACAAACGCGATCTGGTTTGGGGCGGATGCGAATACGATCGGGCGGGTGGCGCTGGATTGAGGGGGCCTTAGTTTTTTTCCTAAACTTCGTCACCCCGGACTTGATCCGGGGTCCCGCTTTGATAGTCATGCGAGCGAGCGAAGCGGGACCCCGGCTCGGGGGCCCGGGTGACGAGAATCCTAGCTCAAACCCAGTCCTACCCAGCAAGCCGCCCGAAGCACCCCTTCCCCGCATAGAAAGCGCTCGAACCCAGCTCTTCCTCGATCCGGATCAGCTGGTTGTACTTCGCCAGCCGGTCGGAACGCGCGAGCGAGCCGGTCTTGATCTGGCCGCAGTTGGTGGCAACCGCGAGATCGGCGATGGTCGCGTCCTCGGTCTCGCCCGAGCGGTGGCTCATCACGCTGGTGTAGCCTGCGCGATGGGCAATATCGACGGCTTGCAGCGTCTCTGTGAGCGTGCCGATCTGGTTGACCTTCACCAGCAGCGAATTGGCCAGCCCCTGCTCGATCCCCATCCGCAGGCGGCTGGGATTGGTGACGAACAGGTCGTCTCCCACCAACTGGACCTTGTGGCCCACGGCATCGGTGATCGCCTTCCAGCCCTCGAAGTCGTCTTCGGACATTCCGTCCTCGATCGACTTGATCGGGTAATCTTCGCACAGCTTGGCGAGGTAATCGGCCATCTCATGGGGCGAGAGCGACAGCCCCTCGCCCGAAATTTCGTACTTGCCGTTGCGGAAGAATTCGGTTGCGGCGCAGTCCATTGCCAGCGCCACGTCGGTGCCCGGCGTGAACCCGGCCCTTTCGATCGAGGCCATGATGAAATCGAGCGCGTCACGGGTGCTGGCAAGGTTCGGCGCGAAGCCGCCCTCGTCGCCGACCGATGTCGCCAGGCCCTTTTCGTGCAGGCCCTTCTTGAGCGTGTGGAAGATTTCCGAACCCCAGCGCACCGCTTCGGCCAAAGTGGGAGCGCCCACCGGCATCACCATGAATTCCTGGAAATCGATCGGGTTGTCGGCGTGTTCGCCGCCATTGATGATGTTCATCATCGGCACCGGCAGCACGTGCGCGGAAACGCCGCCGAGATAGGCCCACAGCGGCATTCCGCGCGCCTGCGCCGCCGCCTTGGCCACCGCCATGCTCGCGCCAAGAATGGCATTGGCGCCGAGCGCAGACTTGTTGGCGCTGCCGTCGAGCGCGATCATGGCCATGTCGATATCGCGCTGGTCCTCGGCGTCCATTTCCAGCAGCAGATCGGCAATCGGGCCGTTCACTGCCGCCACCGCCTTGGTCACGCCCTTGCCGAGATAGCGGGTCTTGTCCCCGTCGCGCAGTTCGACGGCCTCGTGCGCACCGGTCGAAGCGCCCGATGGCACCGCCGCGCGGCCCATGCTGCCGTCCTCCAGCAATACATCGACTTCCACCGTGGGATTGCCCCGGCTGTCGAGAATTTCGCGGCCGTGGACGTCGATGATGGCGGTCATGCAAAGGCTCCTGTATGTCTGTTTGCGCGCGTCCTATAACCCGGAACCTTGCACTGCAACACGCGTTGAGTCCTTGAACATCGGTGTGTTACAACCATAACACAACCAAGGGACAAATTTATCGCGAGGGGTTCCCCCTCCATTACGGAAAGGGAAGTTGACATGGCTACCACGAAATCGACTGGCGGCACGACCCAGCCGCAGACCGCAACCATCGCTGCCACCGATGGTGCGGCCGAGACTGTCGGCACGACCGGCGCCGAGGCTACCGCCGCTGGAACCACTGCAGCTTCGCCGCGCACTGAAGAGGCTAAATCGCGCTTCAACGCCGCCCTGGAAGAGGCCAAGGCTGGCGCTACGGTCCTTACCGAAGAAGCCAAGGCACGCGCTGGCCAGTATCGTGATGATGCGAAGGCGCGCGGGCAGGACTGGTCGGTCGAGGCGAAGACCAAGGCGAGCGAACTGGCTGTTGAAGGCAAGCACAAGGCGAGCGAAGCACTGTCCGGCCTGTCGCGTGTGATCGACGAGAATGCCGCTACGCTGGATGAGAAGCTGGGCGCGAAATACGGCGATTATGCCCGCAGCGCTTCGCAGGCATTGCAGGAAAACGCCCGCAAGCTCGATGAAAAGAGCCTCGATCAATTGGCCGACGATTCGCGCGAAGCGATCCGCAAGAGCCCGGCAGCTGCTGTCGGCCTCGCGGCGCTGGTCGGCTTCCTGTTTGCCCGCCTGTTCCGCTGATCTTTCATGTTGGGACGCGCTGAAGAAAGCTCATTCGATCACCCCGGGAGCGGCTCTGTCCAACGGCCAGAGTCGCTCTCGAGTGAAACCGTAGCGTCAACTACCGATGATCAACCATCGGAAGGCCCGCGCCGTTCGTTGGTCGACGACTTCGAAGCGCTGATTGACGATGGGCGGACTTATTTCGAGGCCGAGCTTACCTACCAGAAAAGCCGCGCGGGATTTGTTGCCAACCGGCTGAAACTGGCGATCGTTTTCGGTGTCGTGGCGGCATTCTTTGCCGTTCTGGCAACAATCGGTCTGACTGTCGGCCTGATCATCGCCCTCACCCCGCTGATTAGCGCCTGGGGCGCCACTGCCGTGGTCGTGCTCGCATGGCTGCTGATTGCCTACCTGTTGGTGCGCCGGGCAAGCGGCGCATGGGCCGAGCTTTCGGCTGCAATGGATCCCTCGGCGAACGAAACGAGAGAAGATGTCTGATACCCTCATCCACCTCGAAGCGGACCGGCTGATGCGCGATGCGGCCAAGCGGCTTGTCCAAGCCGATATCCGCAACATTCGCGGCGATGTGAACGAACAGGGCGTCGGTTCCCGGATGGCACTGCGACTGCGCGAAGGTGCTGAAGGCGTGGGCGACGACATCGCTGCCTATACGCGCGAAAACCAGGCGCAGGTGGGAACGGTTCTTGTAATGGGCGCTGCCGTTTTGTTCGGATGGCTTTTCCGCGACTCGCTCGGCGATGCGATCGAGAAAGTCTGGCAAGATATCACGCTCACTCCCGAACCCACTCTTTCGGAACGTATCGCTGCCAAGGCGCGTTCGTTCACCGACTGAACAACCGACAGGAAACCATTCATGACCGACCAGAAAAGAGAAGAAATCAAGGCGCGGATTGCTGCTGCCGAGGAGCGCGAGAAGAGCCGTTCGGGCCAGACCCTCACGGAGCGCGCGAGTGAAGGTGCCAGCGATGCCGCCGATGCCTTCACCGACTTCGTGAAGAAGCATCCGCTCGCCGCAGCCGCAGGTGGGGTTGCGATTGGCATCCTGATTGCCGGCATGTTCAAGGGGCCGCGTCAGGCCGCCGCCCGCGGCGGAGCCAAGGCTGCCGGGCTGGCCGCCATCGGTGCCGAAATCGCGAGCGGCTTTGCCTCGCAACTGCTTGACGGTGCGACGGATCTGGGCCGCGAAGGCGCTCGCCGTGCAGGCGATCTGACCGACACCGCTGGAGACAGGGCGCGAGCAATCGGACGCACGACCACTCATAAGGTCGGCGATGCCGCCGATGCAGCGCGGATCGCCCGCCGCGAAACCGGCAAGGCTATCGCCCGCACACTGGGTCGCCGCTGATCTACTAAATTTGCCGCAATTTACCCCTTGCGCCGTCTGCCAGATTGTCTGACAGGCGGCGCAATTGCTTTGTTCATCAGTGCTCTAAAAGGGGAATATCCGATGCCAGAAGGCCAGCAACTGCTCCACCTCGTAATCGGCGGCCGGGTAATCGATCCGCAGGGCGTGCAGTTCCAGGACCTCAAGGACATCCACGTCGTCGGCTTCTACCCCAGCTATGCGGAGGCCGAGGAAGCCTGGCGCGCCTGGGCGCAACGCACCGTTGATGATGCCGAAATGAAGTATGTGATCGTGCATTTGCATCGGCTGTTGGAACCGAGTTTGGGGCGGTAGGCAGCAGGCAATAGGCAATAGGCAATAGGGCGGTGAGTTCGGTAAAATCTCATCGCGATCTGTTGGTTTGGCAGCGGGGCATAGTGCTGGCTGAAGAGGTGTATCTGCTCAGTCGCTCTTGGCCCAAAGACGAGTTGTACGCTCTCACCTCGCAAGCACGCCGAGCGGCTGTCTCGATTCCGTCAAACATTGCCGAAGGTTATGGGCGTCAAAGCCGTGCGAGTTATGCCCACCATCTTAAAATCGCGCGAGGATCACTGCTCGAACTGGAAACCCATTTGCTACTCGCGGAACGAGTGAGTGTCGCGAAAGACGGCAGTTGCAATGCGGCGCTCGCCAAGACTGAGGAGTGAGCAAAATGCTTGGCGCGCTAATCCGATCACTCGAATCGAAGGGCAATCAGCAGCAATAGTCCACTATTGCCTATTGCCTATTGCCTATTGCCCAATCCCTCCAATCCTCAAATAAACTCAATCTTCTCGATCGAATAAAACTTCTCGCCCGAAGGCACCGTCACTTCCACCTCGTCGCCAACGCTCTTGCCGATGAGCGCACGCGCCAGCGGGCTTTCATAGGAGATACGGCCGACCTTGGCGTCGCTCTCCGCAAGGCCGACGATCTGGTACTTCAGCGGCTTGTCGTCCTCATCTAGCACCGTCACCGTGGCGCCGAACATCACCTTGTCGCCCGAAAGCGAGGCCGGGTCGATGATCTGCGCGCGGCTGGTGCGGTCTTCGAGATCGGAAATCATCGCTTCCACCTGGCCCTGCCGTTCCTTGGCGGCGTGATACTCGGCGTTCTCGGAGAGATCGCCGTGCGCGCGCGCTTCCTCGATCGCGTCAACGATCTTCGGCCGTTCGGCCCGCAAGGCCTTGAGGTCTGCTGTCAGCTTTTCATAGCCTTCCGCCAGCATCGGCACTTTCTGCATCGTCTTGCCCATCTTTCCTGAGCCACCCGTCAAAACGGCCCTGCCCCGCCTGCAAGGCGGATGGCGCGGGCCTGAACTGGGTGGGGGGTGAGGTGTCTAGTCCTGACTATAATAGTCCTGCAGGCTCTTAACTGCAAGATCAGCCGCCGAAACGGTGACAATGGCATTCGCCGCCGCCGCCGATGCGGCCGCCGTGGTGTAGTAGGGCACCTTCATTTGCAGCGACGAAGCACGGATCGACTCGCTGTCCTTGTGGCTCTGCCAGCCTTCGGTCGTGTTGAACACCAGCGCGATCTCGCCGTCGCTGATCTTGTCGACGATGTGCGGGCGGCCCTCGGCCACCTTGTTCACCCGTTCGACTGCCAGCCCCTGTTCGGCAAGGTATCGCTGCGTTCCACCCGTCGCCACCACCCGGAATCCGTAACCGAGCAACTGCCGCACGGGTTCGATGATGTGCAGCTTGTCGCTGTCTTTCACCGAGACGAACAGGGTGCCGCTTTCGGGCAGCATCGACCCTTCGGCGATCTGCGACTTGATGTAGGCAGTGGCAAAATCCTTATCGATTCCCATCACTTCGCCGGTGCTCTTCATTTCCGGTGACAGCACCGGATCGGAACCGGGGAAGCGGGCAAAGGGGAACACCGCTTCCTTCACCGCGACATAGTCGAACTCGCGCTTCACCTTGGGGAGGTCGGCGAGCATTTCGCCCGCCATCACCCGCGCTGCGATCTTGGCGATCTGCGATCCGGTGGCCTTGGCGACGAAGGGCACGGTGCGGCTGGCGCGCGGATTGACCTCGATCAGGTACACCTCGCCGTCCTTCACCGCGAACTGCACGTTCATCAGCCCGCGCACCTTGAGCGCGAAGGCGAGCTGCTGCGATTGCCGTTCCAGCTCCGCAACGATTCCGTCGGGCAGGCTGTAAGGCGGCAGCGAGCAGGCGGAATCGCCGGAATGGACGCCGGCTTCCTCGATATGCTGCATCACGCCCGCGACAATTGCGTCGACTCCGTCGCACAGCACGTCGACATCGCATTCGATCGCGTCGCGCAAATATTGGTCCACCAGCACCGGGCTCTGGCCGGAGACATCGACAGCGGTGGCGATGTAGTTGTCGAGCTGCGCGTCACTATCGACGATTTCCATCGCCCGCCCGCCGAGCACGTAGCTGGGACGCAGCAGCACCGGATAACCGATGCGGTGCGCCACGGCCATCGCCTCATCACGGCTGTAGGCGATGCCGTTTTCCGGCTGCTTCAGCTTCAACTGGTTGACCAGCCGGGCAAACCGTTCGCGGTCTTCGGCCAAGTCGATGGCATCGGGCGAAGTGCCGAGGATCGGGATGCCCGCTTCCTCCAGCGCTGCCGCCAGCTTCAGCGGGGTCTGGCCGCCGAACTGCACGATCACGCCCTTCAGCTTGCCGCGCGTGTGCTCGACGCGGAGGATTTCCAGCACGTCTTCGGCGGTCAGCGGTTCGAAGTAGAGCCGGTCCGAAGTGTCGTAGTCGGTCGAGACCGTTTCCGGATTGCAGTTGACCATGATCGTTTCATAGCCCGCTGCCGAAAGCGCGAAGCAGGCGTGGACGCAGCAGTAATCGAATTCGATCCCCTGCCCGATCCGGTTCGGCCCGCCACCAAGGATCACAACCTTCTCGCGGTCGCTCGGCCATGCCTCGTTTTCCGCCTCGCCGAAGCTGGGAGCTTCGTAGGTGGAGTACATGTAGGGCGTGATCGCTTCGAACTCGGCGGCGCAGCTGTCGATGCGCTTGTAGACCGGCAGCACGCCGAGCTTCTGGCGCAACTGGCGCACTTCGGCTTCGCTGGTCGCCCCGGCCATCGCGCGCAGGGCATCGTGGAGCAGGCCGGAGCGCTTGGCCTGCGTTTCCGCCAGGCCGCCGGCCACGCCGACCGAACGCACGGCCAAGGTGGCGAGGCGTTTGTCCGAAAAGCCCATCGCTTTCAGGCGGCGCAGGTCCGCAGCATTGTTGGGCAGGCCTTCGTGGCCGATCATCGCCTCTTCGTGGATGATTTCCTCGATATGGCGCAGGAACCACGGATCGTAATGGGTGATCGCCTGAATTTCCTCGACGGTGAAGCCTTCGCGGAAGGCCTGGCCGACCTGGAGCAGTCGGTCCGGCGTGGCGCGGCTCAATGCGGCGGTGATGATCTCGCGGTTCGCGCCCTCGAGCGCGGGGACGCGGTTGAACCCGTCCAGCCCGGTTTCCAGCCCGCGCAGCGCCTTTTGCAGCGACTCCTTGAAGTTGCGTCCGATGGCCATGACTTCGCCGACCGACTTCATCGCCGTGGAGAGCAGGTTGTCCGCGCCCTTGAACTTCTCGAAGGCGAAGCGCGGGATTTTCGTCACCACGTAGTCGATGGTCGGTTCGAAACTCGCAGGGGTCGCGCCGGTGATCTCGTTGGTGATCTCGTCCAGCGTATAGCCCACTGCCAGCTTGGCAGCGACGCGGGCGATCGGGAAGCCGGTGGCCTTGGAAGCGAGCGCCGACGAGCGCGAGACGCGCGGGTTCATCTCGATCACGATCAGGCGGCCATCCTTGGGATTGACCGCGAACTGGACGTTCGATCCCCCCGTCTCGACCCCGATCTCGCGCAGCACCGCGATGCTGGCGTTGCGCATGATCTGGTATTCCTTGTCCGTCAGCGTCAGCGCCGGGGCGACGGTGATCGAATCCCCGGTGTGGACGCCCATCGGATCGACATTCTCGATCGAGCAGACGATGATCGCATTGTCCGCCTTGTCGCGGACCACTTCCATCTCGAATTCCTTCCAGCCGAGGAGCGATTCCTCGATCAGGACTTCGGTGGTAGGGCTGGCGTCGAGCCCGCTTTTGACGATCTTCTCGAACTCGGCCTTGTTGTAGGCGATGCCGCCGCCGGTGCCGCCCATGGTGAAGCTGGGGCGGATGATCGAAGGCAGGCCGGTGCGTTCGAGGATCGCGAAGGCCTCGTCCATCGAATGCGCTACGCCGGAGCGCGCGCTTTCGAGCCCGATCTTGTCCATCGCCTCGCGGAATCGCTGGCGGTTCTCGGCCTTGTCGATGGCATCGGCCTTGGCGCCGATCATCTCCACGCCGTATTCGGCCAGCACGCCAATTTCTTCCAGCTTGAGGGCGCAGTTCAGCGCGGTCTGCCCGCCCATCGTCGGCAGCAGTGCGTCGGGACGTTCCTTGGCGATGATCTTGGCGACGATATCGGGAGTTATCGGCTCGACATAGGTGGCATCCGCCATGTCCGGATCGGTCATGATCGTGGCGGGATTGGAATTGACGAGGATCACCCGATACCCGTCCTCCTTCAGCGCCTTGATCGCCTGGGTGCCGGAATAGTCGAACTCGCACGCCTGCCCGATGATGATGGGGCCTGCGCCGATGACGAGGATCGAGGAGATGTCAGTGCGTTTGGGCATTATTGGCCTTCATCTGGCGTCACATAGCGTTCGTTTCCAACAAAGCCGAACTTTGTCAGACCCGACTGTCTGATCTGGGTGAGTACACATGCGGCTGTTTCGTAATCCGGTGGGTTGGCGCCGCTCGCAAACTCTTCTTCCATTATAGGGATAAATCGCAGCTCAGAGCCTTCGAGCGACAGCCACTCACGTGGAGCGCTGCAAGCATCAGACATAGCATCAAGTTCTGCCTGTGTTGGGTTATCAGGGTCGGCCACATGAACTGTCGACTGCGCCGGCGCGCACGCAACCAGCAAGGCACCGGACCCGGGTAAAAAATATTTCACCCCAACATCCCCACAAACTTTTCGAACAGGTAGAACGAGTCCTGCGGCCCCGGCGAAGCTTCCGGGTGGTACTGCACTCCGAAGGCCTTCTTGCCCGCAATCGCGATCCCGCAGTTCGAGCCGTCGAACAACGACACGTGGGTTTGCTCCACGCCCGCCGGCAGGGTCGCTGCGTCCACTGCGAAGCCGTGGTTCATCGAGGTGATCTCGACCAGCCCGGCAGAGGCACCCCAGCCCTCCCCCACGCGCTGCACCGGATGGTTCGCGCCGCGGTGGCCCTGGTGCATCTTGAGCGTCTTCGCGCCCGCCGCCAGCGCCAGCATCTGGTGGCCGAGGCAAATGCCGAACAGCGGCACGTCGCGTTCCAGCAGCGCCCTGATCACCGGCACTGCATATTCCCCCGTCGCCGCCGGATCGCCGGGGCCGTTGGAGAGGAACACGCCATCGGGCTGGAGCGCCAGCACTTCCTCCAGCGTGGCCTTGGCCGGAACCACCGTCACCCGCGCCCCGGCGCGCACGAGGTTGCGAAAGATGTTGTCCTTGCTGCCGTAATCGATGGCGACGACATGCGACCGCGCCTCGCGCGAAGCGCGGCCATAGCCGTGGCCGAGCCGCCAGTAGCCGCCTTCCCAGCTTTCCTGCTTCTCCCGGCTCACCCGCACCGCCAGGTCCATCCCTTCCAGCCCCGGCCATTCCTGCGCGCGCTGGAGCAGCGCATCGACATCGAAGCGGCCCTTGGGATCGTGCGCGATCACCGCGTTGGGTGCGCCGTTCAGGCGGATGCGGCGGGTGAGCGCACGGGTATCGACGCCCGAGACGCCGATCTTGCCGTGATCCTTCATCCACTGGACGAATTCGCTGGTGGAGCGGAAGCTGGACTGGGGCGTCACTTCCTCGCGCACGATGCAGCCCACCGCGCCTTCGACCCGGCTTTCGAAATCCTCGTCATTCGCGCCGACATTGCCGATATGCGGGAAAGTGAAGGTGACGATCTGCGCAGCGTAGCTGGGATCGGTCAGCACTTCCTGATAGCCGGTCATCGCGGTGTTGAAGCAGATCTCGCCCACGGCAGAACCGACAGCGCCGAAGCCCATGCCCCAGACGATGGTGCCATCGGCGAAGACGATGCAGCCCGTCGCTTCCTTGTGCGCAGGCGAAGAGGCGAGAAAGGCCATATTGGCTCCCGTTGGACAAGTTAAACCGGCGATGTGTGCTAAGTCCCAGCGGCTAGATGGCGCGGGGCCATGCGTCAAGCACAAGGCTTGGCTTTATTTCGCCCGCGCCTTAGGTGGGCGCATTCATCCACAGGACAAACAAGAGAGACCCCATGCTGAGGGACCAGATCAAGGCCGAAACGCTCACCGCCATGAAGGCGGGCGACAAGACCCGCGTCGCCGCGCTGCGGCTGATCGCCGCGAAGATCAAGGATCGCGATATCGAGGAGCGGGTGAAGGCCAGCACCGGCGATGATGACGCGATGGTGATCGACGTGCTGCAGAAGATGGCCAAGCAGCGCCGCGAATCGATTGTGATGTTCGAGGACGGTGGCCGGCAGGAACTCGCCGAACAGGAAAAGGGCGAGCTGGCGGTGATCGAGGAATTCCTCCCGCAGCAGATGGACGAGGCCGAAACCAAGGCGGCGATCGAAGCGATCAAGGCCGAGCTTGGCGCCGGCGGCATGAAGGACATGGGCCGGGTCATGGCCGAACTGAAAGCGCGCCACGCGACCCAGCTCGATATGGGCCGGGCAAGTGGCTGGGTGAAGGAATTGCTTTCGTAGCGGCCCTCTCCCCCAAGCCCGCCCCCAAATACAACACCCGCTCACCCTGAGCTTGTCGAAGGGCAGCCACGGCCTCAGCCCAGCGAGGCGAACATGGTGGCTGTGCTTCGACAAGCTCAGCATGAGCGTGTTTTTGGTTTATAGAGGCGAGTGATCGGACTTTCTGTCTGGTCGCATCTTGCAATCTGGGGACAGCGCAATGGCGCGAATCGCGCCTCTCGCCTAAGGGGAGGTAATGGCCCTCACCCCGCAATGGCTGGACGAACTGAAGAGCCGGACCACGTTGTCCGCGCTCGTCATGCGCACGACCAAGCTCCAGCGCGCTGGGCGCGAGTGGAAGGCCTGTTGCCCGTTCCACCACGAAAACACCCCCAGCTTCTACGTCAACGACCAGAAGGGGTTCTACCACTGCTTCGGCTGCCAGGCGCACGGCTCTGCAATCGACTGGATGATCGAGCAGCGCGGGCTGGAATTCATGGATGCGGTGAAGGAACTGGCGGCGGCGGCGGGGATGGAAGTTCCGGCGATGGACCGGCAGGCGGCGCAGGCCGCGGAAAAGCGCGCCAGCCTCCACGATGTGATGCAGGCAGCGCAGGAATGGTTCGTCGGTCGGCTCCATTCGGACGAGGGCGTGGGCGCGCGCGACTATCTGGCACGACGCGGAATGTCGGCGCGGGTGATCGAGCAGTTCGGGTTCGGCTATGCGCCCGACGACAAGGCGGCGCTGGGCAAGGCGCTGGCGCAGTTCGACACCGCCATGCTGATCGAGGCGGGGCTGCTGATCGATGTCGAGGACAAGCTGCCCTACGCGCGGTTTCGCGGGCGGCTGATGCTGCCGATCCACGACGCGCGGGCGCGGGTGATCGCCTTCGGCGGGCGGATCCTCGAGAACCGTGACGGCGTGGCGAAGTATCTCAACAGCCCCGACACACCTTTGTTCGACAAGGGCCGCACGCTCTACAATCTCCACCGCGCCGGGCCTGCGAGCCGGAAAACTGACAGGGTAATCGCGGTCGAAGGCTATATGGACGTGATCGCGCTGGCGCAGGCGGGGATCGAGGACGTGGTCGCGCCGATGGGCACCGCGCTCACGCAGCAGCAGATCGAACTGCTCTGGCGGATGGCGGACAAGCCGGTGCTGTGCTTCGATGGCGACAATGCCGGCCAGCGCGCGGCGATGCGCGCGGCAGAACGGGTGCTGCCGCTGCTGCGCCCCGGCCACAGCCTGCAGATCGTCACCCTGCCCGCTGGTCTCGATCCGGACGATCTGGTGAAGCAGCGCGGCACCGTAGCGATGGAGAAGTTGCTCGCCGAACCCGCCTCGCTGCTCGATCTGGTGTGGGAACACGAACTGGCTGCGCAGCCGCTCGCCTCGCCCGAGGACAAGGCAGGGCTGAAGGCGCGTCTGCTCGATCATGTGGAAACAATCGAGCATCCCGACATCAAGTCGCTCTACCGCCGCGAAATGCTCGAACGCTACGGCAATTTCGCCTTCCCTCAGCGCGAGTTCAAGCCGTTCCAGAAGCGCGCGCCCTTCGGCAAGCCGGAGCCGCAGCGCGCCTCCCCCGAAGTGCGCGATCGCCTGCGCCGCGCGGCTGGGGGCATGTTCCGCGACATGCTCGCCAGCGCCGTGCTCAATGGCCTCGCCCGCCATCCGCAGGAGATCCACCGCCATGCCGATAGCCTGCTCGGCCTGTCGCGCAGCGATGCGACTATGGCGCAGGCGGTGGAATTTCTCCTCGATCACGGCCAAACGCTTGAAGCGGGCGACAAATCGCCCATATTTCCTCCAGGCACCCTGCCGCCGCCACCTGATAAAGCCCGTTTTTCCTTCCTGCTGGAAGGCACCGATCCGGATGTCGCGCGAGAGGATCTGGCCGAAGCCGTTTCCCTGCTGGTCGAAAGGCCTGCGCTGGAGGCGGCAATAGCTGCGGCCACCCGCCGCTTCGACGCCGACCCGGAGGGCGCTTTCGCCGAGCAGCAGCGGCTGCGCAAACGAAAGCTGGAAATCGAGTCGCGCTTGGGGCAGATGGCGCGCAAACGTGCTGCTTCGGCGGCACAGGTAAGTAATTCTCCCGATGATGCGCCAGGCATCAGCGGCGACATTGAAACGGATTGAACGGGACTTATGGCCGGAAACAACGACGGCAGCGACAAGGATGAAGACGCTCCGCTGATCGACCTGAACGAGGCATCTATCAAGAAGATGATCGCGAAGGCGAAGCGCAAGGGCTACATCACCTATGACGAACTGAACGAGGCGCTGCCCTCGGATCAGATGTCTGCCGATGCCATTGAGGACATCCAGACCGCGCTTTCCGATATGGGCGTGCAGATCGTCGAGAGCGACGAAGAAGCACAGGACGATGACGACGATGACGGTCCGGAGGAGCTTGCTCCCACCGGGTCCGAATCGCAGGCGGAAGATCGCCAGCACGTCCCCGAAAAGAAGAAGAGCGTCGCCGGCGAAGGGCGTACCGATGATCCGGTGCGGATGTACCTCCGCGAAATGGGCGCGGTCGAACTGCTCAGCCGCGAAGGCGAAATCGCCATCGCCAAGCGGATCGAGGCCGGGCGCGACACGATGATCATGGGGCTGTGCGAAAGTCCGATCACCTTCCACGCCATCATCACCTGGTCCGAAGCGCTCAACAACGAGGAAATGCAGCTGCGCGAGATCCTCGATCTCGATGCCATGCTGTCGAAGGAACCGCCGGTCGACAAGCTGGAGGAAGGCGCCGAGGACGACGACAGCGACGGCGAGATTTCCGAAGCGACTGCCGGCCCGACCATCCGTGACGATGACGAGGTGGAGGACGCGGAAGAAGAAGCCGACGAAGACGAGGATGGCGAGCCGAAGGCCCGCAAGCGCGAAGACGACGAGGACGAGGAGGACAACACCATGTCCCTCGCCCAGATGGAAGCCGCGCTGAAGCCTGACGCGCTCGAACGCTTTGCCCGCATCACCGACTTGTTCAAGAAGTTCGAAAAGCTCCAGGCCGAGCGGGTCGAAGTTCTGGGTGCCGGGGAAGCATTCCCCAAGGCGAAGGAAAACCGCTACGAGGAACTGCGCGAAGAGCTGACGGCGGAAGTCGAAAGCGTGCAGTTCCACGCCACCAAGATCGAATATCTGGTCGACAATCTCTATGCCTTCAACCGTCGCCTCACCGCGCTGGGCGGGCAGATGCTACGGCTGGCCGAACGCCACAAAGTGAAGCGGCTGGATTTCCTGCAGAGCTATGTCGGCAACGAGTTGGACGAAGGCTGGCTGGCCGACAAGGCGAAGAAGGACAAGAAGTGGGCCGCCTTCGCCGAGAAGGAAGCTGACGCGGTCGAACGCATCCGCGTCGAAATCGCCGATATCGCTGCCGCCACGGGCATGAGCCTCAACGAATTCCGCCGCATCGTGAACATGGTGCAGAAGGGCGAGCGTGAGGCGCGCATCGCCAAGAAGGAAATGGTCGAAGCGAACCTGCGGCTGGTGATCTCGATCGCCAAGAAATACACCAATCGCGGGCTGCAATTCCTTGATCTCATTCAGGAAGGCAACATCGGCCTGATGAAGGCGGTCGACAAGTTCGAATATCGCCGCGGGTACAAGTTCAGCACCTATGCCACCTGGTGGATCCGGCAGGCGATTACCCGCTCGATCGCCGATCAGGCGCGCACCATCCGTATCCCGGTGCACATGATCGAAACGATCAACAAGCTGGTCCGCACCAGCCGCCAGTTCCTGCACGAGCAGGGCCGCGAACCTACGCCCGAAGAAATGGCCGAGCGTCTGTCGATGCCGCTGGAGAAGGTGCGCAAGGTGATGAAAATCGCCAAGGAGCCGATCAGCCTCGAAACGCCGATCGGCGACGAGGAAGATTCGCACCTGGGCGATTTCATTGAGGACAAGAACGCGATCATTCCGGTCGATGCGGCGATCCAGGCCAATCTCAAGGAAACCGTAACCCGCGTGCTGGCTTCGCTAACTCCGCGCGAGGAACGCGTGCTGCGCATGCGCTTCGGCATCGGCATGAACACCGATCATACGCTGGAAGAAGTCGGCCAGCAGTTCTCGGTAACGCGCGAACGCATCCGCCAGATCGAAGCTAAGGCTCTGCGGAAGCTCAAGCATCCGAGCCGGTCAAGGAAGATGCGTTCATTCCTCGATCAGTGATTGTTGGGAGTTCGTTCCTTCAGTTCGCCTTGAACTCTTGGAACACGGCAAAGGAATTTGCCTTCGGGCTTCCGCCCAATTGACTGATCGACGTGCTGATGCCTTTCATCAAGGCGCTCCACGAAGCTGCCTGTGGGAATTTACCTCCGATCCGGACCAGCGCGTTTTCCGGGCGTGAGACGCCACGCGTGTAAAACTTGTAGCCTTGATCTACCTTCTCAAAGCCAAATTCTCGTGCCCCGTATTCAGGGTGTGTGCCGTATTTCTTGCAGGTGATAGTCTGAATATCGAACCAGCCTTCAGCATCTGAAGTGCCAAACCCGGAGGAGATCGCTACAACTACAATCGAACCATTGTCAGGACCAGCAATGTCGATGTCATAGATATCGCCTAGCTTAGGATCACCCGAAGTCCGCTTGGAAAACATGTTCATTGCATTGAAAAGGCCGTTATTTACCGTCCCGTTGAAGTCATTTGAAAAGCGACGGATATACTCACCTGCCGAGACATTGGACGGCATGCCGCTTATCAAAACACTGTATTCATCATAAGCATAGGTTCCGCTACCTCCCGACAGCGGCTGATATTTCGCCGAAGGATCGCTTGTTGAAGCAAGCTTCGGTTGCTCCGTTATCCACGACTCGGCTCGCAATCGCTTGTGACTTTGCTCCATTGTTGACATGCGCTTTCCCCCCAACGCCAACGGACTTGATAGACAACTGTATACCAGTTCCTGCAAAGTATGAAGTTATACAAATGTCCCGCCTGATCCTCTTCAACAAGCCGATGAACGTGCTGTCGCAGTTCACCGATCGCGGCAGCCCCACGGCGCGGGCGACGCTGTCCGACTACATCGATATTCCCGGCGTCTATCCCGCCGGGCGGCTCGACCGGGACAGCGAAGGCCTGTTGCTGCTCACCGATGACGGGCGCTTACAGGCGCGGATTGCCGATCCGAAGTTCAAGCTGGCCAAGACCTATCTGGTGCAGGTGGAGGGAGAGCCGGACGATGCAGCCCTTTCGCGGCTCCGCACCGGGGTCGATCTCAACGACGGACCTACCCGCCCTGCCTTCGCCGAACGCATTGCCGATCCGCAGCTCTGGCTGCGCGATCCGCCGGTGCGCTTTCGCAAGAGCGTGCCCGATTGCTGGCTCCGCCTCACCATCAGCGAAGGCCGCAACCGGCAGGTGCGGCGGATGACGGCGGCGGTCGGCCACCCGACCCTTAGACTGGTCCGCTGGAGCATTGGCGAATGGACGCTCGACGGCCTGCAACCAGGCGAGTGGCGCCCGGCCTGAAAATCATCGGATCCTGCGTCGCAGCGGCCAGACGAACTGGGCCAGCCAACCCGCGGGTGCTTTTTCATCGGCGATGCCATAACCCCCCGGCCATTGATCGGAGGGCAAGTGATGCGTGCCAAACCAGCGGTCGATCATCGGCAGGTGAACGGCAAAGTTCACATCGCGCGCTTCGGGTTCGATCGCATGGTGCCAGTGATGAAAGCGCGGCATCGCAATCCACCGCTCCAGCCACCGCGCACGCGGGGCGAAGTTGGCATGGATGAACACCGCGTGGAACGAGACCAGCGCGAGATAGGCATAGACGACACTCTGGGCGAATCCGGCGAGCACCAGAGCCAGCAGCACCAGTCCGCGCGTTACCAACACATCGACCAGATGCAGCCGCGATCCCGCCAGCCAGTCCATCGCTTCGACGCTATGATGAACCTTGTGGAACCGCCACAGCATCGGTGAAGCATGAAACGCGCGGTGGACGCCGTACTGCGCAAGATCCGCCAGCAGCAGGCAAAGCGCGAACTGCACCAGCCATGGCAGGGCCTGCATGATGCCTTGGCTCGCCTCCGGCGCAACCAGTGCGCCGAGATAAATCACTGGCGCGACTACCAGCACGCTCATCAGTTGCACCAGCGCATGACTGAAGAAGAAGTATTGCGCATCGGTCAGCCAGCCACGGCGGAACGGCCCCTGCTCGCGCCGCAGGGCAAAGGCACTTTCGAGCGGGACGAAGATTCCCACGGTGGAAAGCGTGCCGAGCACAAACCAGTCGAGACCGAGATAGAAGGCACTGCCTTCCCCGTCGCCCAAGGTCGCTCCGCCGCCGCCCAGCGCAAGTGCGGCACCGGCGAGAACAACCGCCGTTAGCCCCAACGCCTTGCGCCTCCGCAGGATCATCGACAATCCAGCCAGCAGCAAGACTAGCAGGATTGCCAGATCGATCGCCAGCCTGACCCATTCGAGCGGATACAGCGTCCGCAATTCGGGCAGGGTGAGGTATTGCGGGAAATGCAGGCACAATACTGCGATCAGCGCCAGAAGGCCAAGGAACACCGCCAGCACCCCGCTGATCCAGCCGGAACCGAACCGTCGCGGGGCAGCATCAGCGAATGTGCGTTCGAGCCAGCGCTCCGCACCGTCTGCCGAAGGGGACTCGCCCTGCGCCGACAGGTTCTGCGACGCACCAGCCACTGGCGCTATGTTCACCTGAAGCGGTTCTGCATCCCCCATGATCCGCATTGCTACAGCACCGCTTGTGGGGGACAAAGGATAAATGGCCCTTTTTCCGGGTGGCAAGGCGGGCTGCAAGTGCCTATGTCGCCCCCCATGCGTATCGCCATCGCCTCCGATCATGCCGCCGTCGACCTGAAAGCCGAATTGCGCGAGTGGATGATCGAGCAGGGTCACGAGG
Source organism: Erythrobacter sp. (assembly GCA_019739335.1). Taxonomy (NCBI): domain Bacteria; kingdom Pseudomonadati; phylum Pseudomonadota; class Alphaproteobacteria; order Sphingomonadales; family Erythrobacteraceae; genus Erythrobacter; species Erythrobacter sp. Next base: position 2,851,279 of record CP073261.1, on the reverse strand, counting down.
TCGCCGACCTTGGCCCGGACACTACTGCCAGCGTCGACTATCCCGATTATGGCTATCGCCTCGCCGCCGTGGTGGCGGATGGCACGGTGGAGCGCGGCGTGGCCCTGTGCGGTAGCGGGATCGGCATTGCCATCGCGGTCAACCGCAATCCGGCGGTGCGCTGCGCGCTGGTTTCGGAGCCGCTTTCGGCGCAGCTTTCCCGCTCGCATAACGATGCCAATGCCATCGCAATGGGCGCACGGCTGATCGGGCCGGAAATGGCCAAGGCCTGCCTCGCCGCCTTCCTCGATACCGAATTTCTGGGGGACCGCCATCAGCGGCGGGTCGACCAGCTTTCCAACCCCGCCCCCAGCCCCAACCTCAACAACGAGACCTGACATGAGCACGCGCCCCGCCGAAACTTCCCCGCTCGACCGCTTCTGGTACGACAGTCTCGAACAGGCCGATCCGCTGGTGCACGAAATCATCGGCAAGGAACTGGGTCGGCAGCGCCACGGGATCGAGCTGATCGCCAGCGAGAATATCGCCAGCCCCGCAGTGCTCGAAGCCTGCGGCTCTGTGTTCACCAACAAATATGCCGAGGGCTATCCGGGTCGCCGCTATTATGGCGGCTGTGAATATGCGGACGAGGTGGAACTGCTTGCGATCGCCCGCGCTTGCGAGCTGTTCGGCTGCAATTTTGCCAATGTTCAGCCCAATTCGGGCAGCCAGATGAACCAGGCGGTGTTCCTCGCCCTGCTCAATCCCGGCGATACCTTCATGGGGCTGGACCTCGCCAGCGGCGGGCACTTGACCCACGGTTCGCCGGTCAACATGAGCGGCAAGTGGTTCAACTGCGTGCCCTACGGCGTGCGGCGAGAGGACAGCCGGCTGGACATGGAGCAGGTCCGCCGACTGGCGCACGAGCACAAACCCAAGCTGATCATTTGCGGCGGCACCGCCTATCCGCGTCACTGGGATTTCGCCCAGTTCCGTCAGATCGCCGACGAGGTGGGGGCCTACCTGCTGGCTGATATGTCGCACTTCTCCGGCCTGGTAGCAGGCGGGGCGCATCCCACGCCCATCCCGCACGCGCACATCGTTACCTCGACCACGCACAAGAGCCTGCGCGGCCCTCGTTCGGGCATCATCCTGTGGAACGACGAGGCGCTGTCGAAGCCGCTCAACATGGCGGTGTTCCCCGGTATGCAGGGTGGCCCGCTGATGCATTACGTCGCCGCCAAGGCGGTGGCTTTCGGCGAAGCCTTGCGCCCCGAATTCCGCACCTATGCCGCGTCCATCGTCGAGAACGCAAAGGCGCTTGCAGCAAGCCTATCCGAGAACGGCCTCGATATTGTTTCCGGCGGTACCGACAATCACCTGATGCTGGCCGATCTCACGCCGATGGACGTAACCGGCAAGGCGGCGGAGAAGGGCCTCGATCGCGCGCTGCTCACCTGCAACAAGAACGGCATCCCGTTCGACACCCGCAGCCCGTTTGTCACCAGCGGCATTCGTCTGGGGACGCCGGCGGGCACCACGCGCGGATTCGGGCCTGCCGAATTCCGCAAGATCGGTGCTATGATTGCGGAAGTCGTAGGCGGCATGAGTCGCAATGGCGACGAGGGGGACGCCCAGGTGGAAGAACGCGTGCGTCGTGAAGTGGGCGAGATGTGCGCGGCCTTCCCCGTCTATCCGGGAAGAGTATGATGAACAACGATCCGCAGAAGAACCAGAACGACCCGATCGACAGCCGTATCCTTGTGGATGCCGTGGAAGAGGCCAAGGCGATGGGCCGCGAAGGTATGCAGCATCCTTCCACCAAGCCGGTGCTGACCGGCGCTGCAATCGGTGCAGTTGCCGGATGGGTCCTGCCGGTAGTCGGCCCGATCATCGGCGGTGTCGCGGGCGCAGGCTTCATGCTCTACAAGCGCGTGCGCCCCTGATCGATCATGCCCAATAAAGTCCGATGAGATGCCCTTTCTGCGCGCACGATGACAGCCAGGTAAAGGATTCGCGCCCCACCGAAGACAACACCTCGATCCGCCGCCGCCGCCAGTGCGAAGGCTGCGGGGCGCGCTTCACCACTTTCGAACGCGTGCAACTGCGTGAAGTGACCGTGGTAAAGTCGGGGGACCGCCGCGAAGGCTTCGACCGCGCCAAGATCGAGCAATCCGTCGCCCTCGCCTGCCGCAAGCGCGGAGTGGAGCAGGAACGGATCGACCAGCTCGTCTCGGGGATCCAGCGGCAGGTGGAGACCGCGGGTGAGAGCGAAGTCTCCTCCGAACGCATCGGTGAAATGGTGATGGACGGGCTGCGGCAACTGGACTCGGTCGCCTACATCCGCTTCGCCTCGGTCTATCGTGATTTCGGGGAGGCCAAGGATTTCGAGGAATTCGCCAGCACGGTGCGTGATGCCGCTGGCGACTGAGGCCCCTGTCATCGTCCTCGTTCGCCCACAGCTCGGCGAGAATATCGGCAAGGCGGCGCGGGCTATGCTCAATTTCGGGCTGACCGAACTGCGACTGGTCTCCCCGCGAGATGGCTGGCCCAATCCCTCCGCCGGGCCTGCCGCTTCGGGCGCGGACATTGTGCTGGAACAGGCGCGGGTGTTCGAGACCGCGGCAGAGGCAGTGGCCGATTGCGCGCATGTCTATGCCACTACGGTGCGCAAGCGCGGCGTGACCAAGCCGGTGCGCACGCCGGAGGAAGCCGCGCGCGAAGTGCCGCAGCAAAAGGGCCGCAGCGCTTTCCTGTTCGGGCCTGAACGCTCCGGGTTGGAGACCGACGATGTCGCGCTTGCCCGCACCATTGTCACCGCGCCGATCAATCCGGAGTTCGGCTCGCTCAACCTGGCGCAGGCGGTGATGCTGGTTGCATACGAGCTTTCGCGGCACCAGACGCTTGTGATGCCCACGCAGGAAGACCTGTTGCCCCCTGCCCCGCAGGAGGAGCTTGAGGGGCTGATCGACCACCTCGATGCCATGCTCGAACCGCTCGGCTACTACTTCCCCGAAGATCGCCGCGATGCCACCCGTCGCAATCTGCGCGGGATCCTGACCAAGCCGGGCTGGAACCACCTTGAAGTCCGCACCCTGCGCGGCGTGCTGACGACATTGCAAAGGCTCGCCCGCCGCGACAGTTGACGACAAATGCGCGCCTTCCAACTCCCCGCGATTCTGTGTTAAGATCCTCGATAAAGGGAGACAGGATCATGAAAACACTCATCACCGCCGTTGCCGCGCTGGCGCTGGGGAGCAGTTGGGCGCTGGCACAGGAAGCGACGACTGCCACCGCCCCCGCGCCAGCTGCCGAGACGGAAACCACCGCCCCTGCCACCGAAGAGCCCGATCCCGGCGAGGAAGTGATCTGCCGCCGCCAGCGCGCCACCGGCTCGCTCACCCGGCGGGTGGAAATCTGCATGACCCGCAACGAGTGGAACACCACCTCCCGTCGCAGCGGTGAAGCGCACAGTGCCACCGGGCGCGCTGCTTCTGGCGGGGTGCAGTGTCGCCCTGACCCCATGGGCGGCTGCTGAACCACGTCTCTGCTTGACTTTGGAACGCGCGAAGCTAAACGCGCGCCTTCGCTAAGTATTGGCTCCGCACCCCGGTGAAGCGGCAGCCGCGTCAGGCATTTCGGTCTGGCGGTGCGATACCGGGTTAAATGATCACCACTGGGGTGGTCCAGCAAGTAGAAGGAATCGTCAGCATGACGAAGCGCACCAGCGCCAAGCACAAACTCGACCGCCGGATGGGTGAAAACATCTGGGGTCGCCCGAATTCCCCGGTCAACAAGCGTTCGTACGGCCCCGGCCAGCACGGCCAGCGCCGCAAGGGCAAGGTCTCCGACTTCGGCCTGCAGCTGCGCGCCAAGCAGAAGCTGAAGGGCTACTACGGCGACGTGACCGAAAAGCAGTTCAAGTCCACCTACAAGGCGGCCAGCGCCATGAAGGGCGACACCGGCCAAAACCTGATCGGTCTGCTCGAACGCCGGCTGGACATGATCGTGTACCGCGCCAAGTTCGTGCCGACCATCTTCGCCGCGCGCCAGCTCGTTTCGCACGGCCACATCCGCGTCAACGGCGTGAAGTGCAACATAGCCAGCCGCCGCTGCGACGTGGGCGACGTGATCTCGCTGGGCGACAAGGCCAAGGAAATGGCGCTGGTGATCGAGGCGCAGAGCCTGGCCGAGCGTGATATTCCGGAATATGTGGCCGTGGACGGCAACGACAAGGTGACCTTCGCCCGCGTCCCGACGCTGGATGAAGTGCCCTACCCGGTGCAGATGGAACCGAACCTGGTGGTCGAGTTCTACTCGCGCTGATCCCTGAGTGAGTCCCCGTGCAGGCGGGGACCTCAGGCCGATAAAGATCTCCGCCTGCGCGGGGATTCGCAAACGGGCGGTCCTGCGGGGCCGCCCTTTTCGTTTTGCAGCGGACACGATGTCGGCGCAAGTGACCGTGATTGTAACAATCCGCAGCGACCTTGCCTCTCGCCAGTCAAGCCTTTCGCCTGAGACGATCCCATTCAGCCAGTTCGTAGCCGATAGAGCCTTCAACCAGCAGATCCCACATCCGTGCAATCACTTGCGACGGAATCCCACGCGCTTCGGCCTCGGCCACGGCCGCGGCGATCACTGCGGCCTTGCGCGCTTCGTCACGCACCTGCCCCCGCTCCGGCTTGATCCGCGCAGCCGCGCGCATGTAACCGAAGCGCGTGGCGAGCAGCGCCAGCAACTCGTGATCGACATTGTCCACCCCCGCCCGCACCTCTTCCATGGTGGAGCAGAGATCAGGCGCGAAAACCTCACTCACGGGGCGAGATGCTCGCCCAGAAACCCGTCGATCGCCAACAGCATGTTGCCGCGCACCTGGCCGTGATCGAGGTGGTGATCGAAACCTTCGTACTCGACATAGCGGACATCGGCCTCCGCCGCTTCCAGCCGGTCACGCATCCGGCGCGATTGGAAGTGGCCTACGTTCAGGTCTTCGGTGCCGTGGAACAGCAGTACCGGCGCGGCAAAACGGTCAGCGAAGTTGGCCGGGCTGCCTGCCTCAACATGCGGACCGTCGCCAATGAAGCGGCGCACCACCGCGAAGTTTGTGTAGTCCCGTGCTTCCTCCACTACCAGTTCCAGATCGGTGACCGGGGCAATCGCGACCACGGCCTGGTACAGTTCCGGATCAACCACCTGCGACTGCAGCGCCGCATAGCCGCCGTAGGACCAGCCAACCACGCCAAGGCGCGCCGGATCGGCAATCCCTTCCGCCACCAGCCAGCGCCCGGCATCGTTGACGTCGCCCACGGCCACTTCCCATTGCTGAAAGCCGTTTCGACCGAACCACGCCTCGCCGTATCCCGCCGAACCGCGGAAATTCGGCTGGAGCACCGCATAACCGCGTGCGGCGAAGAACTGCACCATCCAGTCGAAGCCCCATTCGTCGCGCGAACCCGGCCCGCCGTGCGGCATGACCACGGCGGGCATCGGCCCTTCGACATTGAGTGGCAGGGTGAGATAGCCGGGAATTTGGGTTCCGTCCGCCGCCGGGAAAGTGATCGGGCGCATCGGTGCCATCGGCAGTTCGGCCACGGCATCGCGCAGCGGCAGCAAGGGAGAGAGCGTATTGCTGTCCCGTTCCAGCAGGTAGGTCATGCCGGGATCGACATCGCTGGACGCGACGATGAGCAGCGTCCGCTCGTCCGCCGAGGCATCCGCGATGGAGATCAGCGGCGTGCCGGGGAGCGCGGCCTGCAAGCGGCTGGCCAGCCCCTCCAGTTCCTCGTCGAGATAGGCGATCTCGCGCTTCTCGGTTGCATAAGAAACGCCGACCACGCGCCGCTGCCGCCCGATCCGCATCAGCCCGTCAACATCGACATCGCTGCGTGACAGCACGACTTCGCTGTTGGCAGTGCCATCCAAAGCCACGCGATAGAGTGCCTGATAGCCATCGCGAGTCTGGAAACCATAGGCAACATTGTCCGCGGCGCTGACGGCGACCGGGTTGAAATCGGCCAGTTCCCCTTCGAACCTGATCCAGCGGCTGGAGTCGGGCGTACGATACCAGTACTGGGTCGCCCCGGTTAGACGACCGGCCCCGTCGCGCGGGTTACGAATTTTCAGGCGTACTTCGCCAGTCTCGTCGGCGATATAGCCGGTGGCGAACTGGTCCGGGTCTTCCACCGTGGTGCGGCGGTTGCGGGTGACATCGACACTTTCGACACCAAGCCCCGGTTCGGCATTACCCAGTCTGGAGCCGATTTCGGTGTCCTCGAGAAAATCGCGGGTGATGAGGACGCGGTTCTCCTCACCCTCCACGTCCAGTGCCAACACCGATCCGCCATCCTGCTGCACGCCGCGCGCGCTGGAGGACCGGCGGGCAGTCACCAGATTGGGGTCCGATCCGTCGGTGCCGACCGAAAGCAGCCGCGAATAGCTGATGGGAATGCTGCCATTGACGCGGCTAATGCCGACCACATTGCAGACAAGCCAGGTATCGTTGACCCAGTCGCAGCGGGTCATTTCGGCATTCGCCTCGCCCAGATAGAGCAGCGGCTCCGGTTCTGCCGTTCCGTTCAGATCGACGACGTTGAGGATCTCGGTAGTGGCGTTGTCCGAGGTGATGTAGGCGATCTTGGTGCCGGAGGGGGACAGGCTGATATCGAGAACCGTGGGCCGCGCGCCGTAACGGGCGGCGAGTTCCTCCGCCTCGCTTTGCTGGGCCAAGGCGGCGGGCGCACAGGCTAGGCATGCGGCGACAATAACGGCCGATAAGGTGTTGTTTTGCATAATCCCTCCGTTTGCCGGGAAGGTATCAGGCGATTACTTCACCGCAAGGTAATTCCGGCGAAACCCGCTCGCAAACGCCGCAAACCGTCCCTCGGCAATCGCATCGCGCATTGCCTGCATCAACTGCTGGTAGAACGACAGGTTATGTTCGGTCAGCAGCATGGCACCCAAAATCTCGCCCGATTTGTGCAGATGGTGCAGGTAGGCGCGCGAGTACTGCGAGCAGGTGGGGCAGGTGCAGCGCGGGTCGAGCGGGCCCGGGTCTTCCGCGTGGCGGGCATTGCGCAGGTTCACCGGGCCGTTCCAGGTGAAGGCTTGCCCGTTCCGCCCTGATCGCGTGGGTAGCACGCAGTCGAACATGTCCACCCCGCGTTCCACCGCGCCGACCAGATCGTCGGGCTTGCCCACGCCCATCAGGTAGCGCGGTGCGTCTTCGGGGAGCAGGCCGGGGGCGTAATCGAGCACGGCGAACATCGCTTCCTGCCCCTCGCCCACAGCCAGACCTCCGATCGCGTAACCGTCGAAGCCGATCTTGCGCAGCGCTTCGGCCGAGCGGGCACGCAGGCTCTCGTCCAACGCGCCCTGCTGGATGCCGAACAGCGCCGCATTGGCCGCGTGTTCGCCCCCGGCATCGAAGGCATCGCGGCTGCGCTGCGCCCAGCGCATCGACAATTCCATGCTCGCTTCGATTTCCGCCAGCGGACGGTCCGCACGGGGGCATTCATCGAAAGCCATCACGATGTCGCTGCCGAGCAGCCGCTGCACTTCCATGCTGCGTTCCGGGGTGAGCATATGCTTGCTGCCGTCGATATGGCTACGGAATTCGACGCCCTCCTCCGTCAGCTTGCGCAGGTCGGAAAGGCTCATCACCTGGTAACCGCCGGAGTCGGTCAGGATCGGGCGATCCCAGCGCATGAAATTGTGCAAGCCGCCGAGCCGCGCCACCCGCTCCGCGCCGGGGCGCAGCATCAGGTGGTAGGTGTTGCCGAGGATGATGTCGGCGCCCGTCTTGCGCACGTCCTCCACCTTCATCGCCTTCATCGTGGCGGCGGTGCCGACGGGCATGAAGGCAGGCGTGCGGATGGTGCCGCGGCGCATCTCGATCGCGCCGGTGCGCGCGCGCCCGTCGGTCGCGCTGACGGTGAAGCGGAACCTGGGGTTTTCAGAAGCCATAGATCAGCGTGAAGCGGGTCAGCGTGTCGGTGCCCACCGAACCGGCGGGCGGGTTGCTGTTGTAGTCGACGGTGTAGGAGACGCGCGCGGTCAGCCGCTCGGCCAGTCCCGCTTCCAGCCCGGTGACGGCATTGAGGCTGGTATTCGCCCCATCGACGATCAGCAGCACCTCACCCCCAGTTTCCGCCGTGGCATTGGCATCCTGCGTCAGCTTGAGCGAATCGGTGATCTGCCAGTCGAAATCGGCGCCGAACAGCCCGGCGATGCGGCTGGTGGTGGTGCCATCGTTGAAGCTGGTGATGCGGTAGGCAGGGCCGGCCTTGATCGCGAGATCGAGAGCGTCTCCGTCGATCAGGCGATAGCCAAGGCCTCCGGAAACGGCATAGCGTTCGGTGAAGCCCTGCCCCCGGTCCCGCTCGAACTGGGTGAGGCCATAGGCGAACAGGCGTTCGTTGATCTGGAAGCGCGGTTCGTATTGCGCGAGCAATTGTTCGCGGGTGGTCACGCCGTTGGCGCGACGGAAGTCGGCGGCGAAGCGGAGGCGATGTTCCCAGTCGATCCCGCGCCGGTGCAGTGCGAGGCTGGCGGTGCCGCCCAGTTCCTCGGTGTTGCCGGTGGAAAGGAACCCGCCGACTTCGCCCTGCCCGCTCCAGTTGTCGAACACGCCCGCTTGCCGCATCGCCGCCTCCTGCGCGGCGGCGGCGGCGGCGGCCTGCTCGGCGCGCCGGGCGTTGAAGGCGGCGTGCATGGCGTCGATTTCGGCGGTGTGATCGGGGAAGGCGCTGCGGGCGGCGGTGACGACGGCGCTGACGCTATCGGCATCGCCGGTGGCAATCGCCGCCTCGATCATCGCCCGCGCGGCATCAGGCAGCGCCGCATCCTGCGCCATGGCGGCGGGGGCGACCAGCAAAATGGGAGCGGTAACAATCCAAGCCTTGCTCATTGAGCTTCGCTAGCAAGTCAGCCGCGCAAGCGCCAGCCGGTCTTGAATATCCATGCAATTATGCCGACGCAGACCAGCAGGAAGGCCAGTGTCGCGCCGAGCGAAACCATAATCGGGAAATCCGACTGGCCGAGGAAGGTCCAGCGCAACCCGTTCACCAGATAAACCACCGGATTGAACAGCGCGACCGTGCGCCAAGGGCCTTCGAGCACGTCGATCGAATAGAATGTACCGCCAAGGAAGGTCAGCGGCATCAGGATCAGCAGCGGGATGATCTGCAACTTCTCGAACCCGTCCGCCCACAGCCCGATGATGAAGCCGAGCAGCGAGAAGGTGGCGGAGATCAGCAGGATGTAACCGAAGGCGAGCAGCGGATGGGCGATCTGGTAATCGACGATCAGTGCCGCCGTGCCGAGGATGATCGCCGCAAGGATCAGCGATTTCACTGCCGCCGCGCCGACAAAGCCGATCAGCGTTTCGATCACCCCTACCGGGGCAGATAGCAGTTCGTAAATCGCCCCGGTAAACTTGGGCATGTAAATGCCGAAGCTGGCGTTGCTGGTGCTTTCGGTCAGCAGCGTCAGCATCAGCAAACCCGGGACGATGAAGCTTGCGTAATCGACGCCGCCCGGAAGCTCCATCCGCCCGCCGATCGCCGCTCCAAACACCACCAGGTAAAGCGAGGTCGTGATCACCGGGGACAGGATCGAACCGAAAGCGGTGCGGAACATCCGCATCACCTCGTTCTTGAAAATGGCGAATGCGCCGCGCAGGTTGAGGCCGAAGGTCATGCCGCCAGCCCTTCGCGCTTGTCTTCGACAAGATCGACGAAAATATCCTCCAGAGTGCTTTCGCGGGTTTCGATGGCGGTGAACATGATCCCTTCGCGCGCCAGTATCTGCGCCACATCGGCCACTTCGCGCTTGCCCTTGCCCGTGCCGTCACCGCCGCGATAGACGAGGCTCAGCCCGTCATCCTCCAGGTGCAGCGGGAAGCTGGCGAAGGGGGCGGGAATGTACTCCAGCGGGGTCGCCAGGGTGAAGCAGGCTTCGGTCCTGCCGAGCTTGGCCATGATCGCGTCCTTGTCGTCCACCAGCAGGATCTGGCCCTTGTTGATGACGCCCACCCGGTCGGCCATTTCCTCGGCTTCCTCGATGTAATGGGTGGTGAGGATGATCGTCACGCCCCTGGCGCGCAGTGCATCGATCTGCCGCCACATGTCGCGCCGCAGTTCCACGTCCACCCCGGCGGTGGGTTCATCGAGGAACAGCAGTTCGGGATCGTGCGCCAGCGCCTTGGCGATCATCACGCGCCGCTTCATCCCGCCCGAAAGTTCGCGGATGGTGGCATCGCGCTTGTCCCACAGGCTGAGGCTGCGGAGGATTTCCTCCACCCGCGCCTCGTCCGGCGGGCAGCCGAACATGCCGCGCGAATAGCGGACCTGGCGGATCACCTTGTCGAAAATATCAAAGCTGAGTTCCTGCGGCACCAGCCCGATGCGGCGGCGCGCATCCTTCCAGTTGCGGGTGATATCCTGCCCGAACACTTCGATCGTGCCGCCCGTGGGGCGCACCAGCCCGCAGACCGCACCGATCAGCGTCGTCTTGCCCGCGCCATTGGGGCCGAGCAGCGCGAAGATCTCCCCGCGCCGGATGGTCAGATCGACGCCGCCCAGCGCCTTGACCCCGCCCTTGTAGGTCTTTTCGAGGCCGCGAATATCGAGGATGGATTCCATACCCGTCTATTGGGGTGAACGGCGGCAGGCGGCAAGGGTCATGCCGTTGCGAATCACTCCATTGGGAGACAAATGCCCCCTTTCCCTGTGTTACAATCCTTCAAGCCGCGCCGTAGTGGCCGGGAGATACTGGGTCTTGCCGTTCTTCTTGATCGCGGTGAGGAACTGCTTGCGGTTGCCGCTGGGCTTGTACGAACAATGCACCCAGCCCGACGCCATGCCACCTGCCGAGGTGTAGAATTCAAGGATCAGCTGATCGAAGGTCAGGTTGTCGTTGATCCACTTGGCCAACTCGCGATTGTCGGTTCCGGCAATCTCGAAATCCGCCGCCTGGCCGAACGAATGCTGCGACTTGGTGGACCCGCCGACCGCCTTGTTCACCGCGTCCGAGCGATAGCCGCTCGACACTTTCGGCGCCGTGCCGAAATGGGCGGCGACCGGTTCCAGCACGAACCATGCCAGCAAGTGCAAGTGCCACACCGTTTCCAGCCTGCTCGGCCAGTTGTCGGCTTTCTGCGAAGTGACTGTCAGCGATGCAACATCGTAGTGGGTCGAAAATTGCATGTTCTGCTTCTGGTTGATGACCGGCGAATAGATACCCAGCGCGTTCGACATTTTACACTCCCCCCGGAATCTTGATGCTCGATGTTACCATTCGTGCAGCAGAGCAACAACAGTGTTTCGGCCTCTTCACAGGATGTTTGGTTTTCTCGACTTCAGGAAGACTTGCCAGCAGACAATTCTCGCTTACAAAGCATGCAGAGGGTTGTCGAAGCAAAGCGAAATATCGCGTCAGTTCTCTTGGGGGGAATGGAATGCCGTGTCCGACTATCCATGAATTCGCCTGCATGGCCGATGCAATCTACTCGCCATCGAACAGCGTGCTGGTGCCCAACTACACCCGCATCAGCTTTCGTGAGCGCGCCAACGGCTTTAAGGGCGGCCTCTACCGGCAGTCGAGCGGCAGCAGCGTGACCAATATCATCGCATTCGCAGGAACCGATATGGGCGGCGAAAGCGGAACCGATATGCTCGACCTGGCGGCCGATGTGGGCTTTGCCGGGCGGAGCGTGACGCTGGCGGTGTTTCTCGCCAATCCCGGCGCTGCGGTAGCTATCGAGCTGGCGCGCCAACTGCTCGAATGGCAGTTCCGCGAAGCGCTGTCACTGGTGCGCGATACCGTCGGCACTTCACCGCGCGGATCTGCGACCTATGTTGTGGGCCATTCGCTCGGAGGGGGGCTGTCGCAAATGGTCGCATCCGAACTGGGGCTCAAGGGCATGGCCTTCAATGCGCCGACCTGTTCGCAACTGGGCCATTCGATCAGCCCCGCCAACCGTTTCCTGTGTGTCAATCAGTGGAACGATCCGGTCTCGCTGGCGACCAAGTCCATCGGCTGCCATCTCGGCGAGGAACTGATCATCAACAACGGCACCAGCGGGATGGATGCTCACAGCATGACGGGAATCGTCAGCTACCTCGGCAGCAGCGGCGGCAACTACTACGGACGGCAGGTGCGGTTCTAGCCCTCGGGCAGCAGCAGGCTCGAATCCCCGTAGCTGTAGAAGCGATAGCCATTGGCGATAGAGTGGGCATAGGCGGCCATCATCCGTTCGCAGCCCATCAGCGCGCTGACCAGCATCATCAGCGTTGATTTGGGCAGATGGAAATTGGTCATCAGCCCGTCGACCGCGCGGAACCGGTATCCCGGCGTAATGAAAATGGAGGTGTCCCCGGCGAAGGGCCGGACAATCCCGTCCGCATCCGCCGCGCTTTCGAGCAGGCGAAGGCTGGTTGTGCCGACGGCGATCACCCGTCCGCCGCTGACCCGCGCCGCGTTCAGCCGGGCGGCGACATCCGCCTCGATCCGTCCCCATTCCGCGTGCATCGCGTGATCGTCGGTATCCTCCGCCTTGACCGGCAGGAAAGTGCCCGCGCCCACGTGCAGCGTCAGCGTTTCGCGCCCCACCCCGCGCGCATCGAGCGCTGCGATCAGTTCGGACGTAAAATGCAGTGCTGCCGTGGGCGCAGCCACCGCGCCATCTTCCCGAGCGAACATCGTCTGGTAATCGCTGCGGTCCTGCGCATCGGTGGGGCGCTTGCCCGCGATGTAGGGGGGCAGCGGCATCGATCCGGCGCGTTCGAGCAGGACCTCGACCGGCTCCTCCCCGGCGAAGGCCAGGGTGAAAGAGCCGTCGGCATGGCGCGCCTCGGCCATTGCAGAAACGCCTGCCGGGAATTCGATCTCGTCGCCTTCTTTCAGGCGCTTGGCATTGCGGATAAAGGCCTGCCAGCGGCGCAGGTCGATGCGCTTGTGGAGTGTTGCTCCGATCCGCGCTTCGCCGCGCCCAGAAATTCTTTGGCCTTCGAGCTGCGCCGGGATCACGCGGGTATCGTTGAACACCAGCACGTCACCGGGTTCGAGCAACTCGGGCAGCTCGTGAACGTGGCGATCGGCGAAACGCTCACCGCCTCCCACCACCAGCATCCGCGCCGCATGACGCGGGCGCACCGGGCGCAGCGCGATCAGTTCGGGCGGCAGCTCGAAATCGAAGAGGTCAACGCGCATCGGCGCAAGCTAGATCGCGATCAGAACGCGTCGTCGAGCATGTCGAGGGTAATCTCTTCCTCCGGCGCCGCCATCCCCGGCATCACCTGCGGCAGACCGTCGGCGGCAATGCTGGCCTGGAGAATGCGGGTCGGGTTTTCCGGCGGTTCGCCGCGCGAAATCGCATCCACGGCGGGCATGTTCGAAATCACCCGGCCGAAATTGGTGTAGCGGCGATCGAGCGCGAAACGCGGGTAGAAGACGATGAAGAACTGGCTGTTGGCGCTGTTTTCGTCATCGGCGCGGGCCATCGAAACGGTGCCGCGCACGTGGGGAAGAAAATTGAACTCTTCTTCAAGATCGGGAAGCGTTGAGCCGCCCTGCCCGGTCCCGGTGGGGTCGCCCGATTGCGCCATGAACCCGTCGATCACGCGGTGGAACGGATTGCCGTTGTAGAACCCTTGGCGGGTGAGCGTCTTGATCCGCTCGACATGATTGGGCGCCCAGGCCGGCATCAGCCGGATCGCCACGCGCTCGCCAGTGGACAGATCGAGCAGGAGGATATTCTCCGGATCGTGCGCCATGTCGAAATTGACGGTCAGCGGAAGCGTTGAAGCCTCGGCATTGGTTGCCTCGACCGTCCCGAGCGCGGGCGACAGCGCGGTGTCCTGCGCCAGCGCAGGGGTGGAGACGGCAAGGATGGCGGCTCCAAGAAGGGCTATTGGTGTGGACAGCGCGAAAGTGCGGAGCATGAATGCGTCTCGATAGGATTGCTGGATCGGCGGCGTGTTACGGGAGCGTGACTGACAGTTCAATGAACATATTCTCCCCTCCCGCTTGCGGGAGGGGCCGGGGGTGGGCCTGTAACGGCATGGCTCGCTTCGCTCGCCCCCACCCCTAACCCCTCCCGCCAGCGGGAGGGGGACTTAAGCTCAATAGTCCCCCTTGCGCCCCAGTTCCGCTACTCGCGCTTCCACCAGCGCCTTTACCGCCGGGCTGACGAAGGGCGCTATATCGCCGCCGTAGAGCGCGATTTCCTTGACCAGCTTGGAGGCGATCGGCTGGAGCGAGACATCCGCCATCAGGAAGACCGTCTCGATCCCCGCGTTGATCTGCTGGTTCATCCCCGCCATCTGGTACTCGTACTCAAAATCCGCCACGGCGCGCAGGCCGCGGACGATGACGCTGGCGCCTTCGTGCTCGGCAAATTTCATCAGCAGCGCATCGAAGCCGCGAATCTCGACGTTCCTCAGCCCGAGTCCGGCGATCTCGCGCTTCATCATCGTCATCCGTTCCTCGGTCGAGAACATCGGATCTTTCGACGGATTGGTGGTGACGCCGATAATCAGCCGGTCCACCAGCCGCGACCCGCGGCGGATGATATCGGCATGGCCCAGCGTGCAGGGATCGAAAGTGCCGGGGTAGATGCCGATGCGTTCAGCCTTCACCGATCCCGCTCCACGATAAACCGCGCGAGCGCCCGCAGCAGGTCCGCTTCCGAACCGTGGCTGGCGAGGTGGCCGATGGCCTGGTCGGACAGCGCCCGCGCCTGTGCCCGCGCGCCATCGACGCCCATCAGCGACACGAACGTCGCCTTGCCCGCTTCGGCATCCTTGCGCAGCGCCTTGCCCGCCTTGGCTTCATCGCCCTCCTCGTCGAGCAGGTCGTCGGCGATCTGGAAGGCGAGGCCAATGTCGCGGGCGTAGGCGCGCAGGTGGGCCCTGCCCTCCTCCGGCACGCGGGCGAGGATTGCGCCCATTTCCACTGCCGCGCAGAGCAGCGCGCCGGTCTTGAGCTGTTGCAACCGGGTGATGGTGTGCAGGTCGAACGCCGCGCCCGCCTGTTCCGCCACGATGTCCATCATCTGCCCGCCCGCCATGCCCTTGTGCCCGCTGGCAGCGGCAAGCGCGTGGACCAGTTCGGCGCGGACGAAGGGATCGGTGCTGACCAGCGTGCCGCCGAGGATCTCGAAGGCGAGCGCGTGGAGCGAATCGCCCGCGAGCACGGCGGTCGCATCGTCGTACTGCTTGTGCACGGTGGGCTTGCCGTGGCGGGTATCATCATTGTCCATGCACGGCAGGTCGTCATGGATCAGCGAATAGACGTGGATCGCCTCGATCGCGCAGCCGGCGTAGATCGCCGCCGCGCGGCTGGCGCCGTACATTTCGGCCACGGTGGCGAGCAGCAGCGGACGCACCCGCTTGCCGCCGCCGATCGCGGCGTAGCGCATGGCTTCGACCAGCCGCGCGGAATTGTCGTCAGGAACGGGCAATAGCCCGTCGAACGCATCGTCGATCTCGCGCTGGATATGTTGCAGCCCGCGCCCGAGCACATCGTCGGCCATCAGCAGTGCCACCCCCCGCCGCCCTCAGCCGCCGTCGAAGGGCACGGTGCCCGTCGGTTTGCCGTCTGAGCCTTGCACGATCTTCTCGATCCGCTCCTGCGCCGCATCGAGCCGCGCCTGGCACACGCGCCGCAGAGCCTCGCCACGCTCGTACAGCGCAATCGACTGGTCGAGCGGCACGTCCCCACTCTCGAGACGGCGCACCACGTCTTCGAGCGCGCGCAGCGCGTCCTCGAAGGTCATGTCGGCTATGCTGGGATTGTCCTCTGCCATGCCCGCGACCATTGACCGCGCGCGGGCGCAGGGTCAAGCTGCGGTGCTGTTGAGGAGAGCCCGATGAAGTGGATTATCGCCTATTTCGCTGCCGCGCTGGCGTTCGGCATGCTGGACTTCTTCTGGCTGCGCTGGGCGGCCGACAATCTCTACCGCCCGGTGATCGGCAGCATCATGGCCGAGCAGTTCCGCATGGGCGCGGCGGCAGCGTTCTATGTGATCTATATCGCCGGGATGGTGTGGTTCGCGGTGAAGCCGGGGATCGAAAGCGGCAGCGTGGCCACCGCCGCCTTCAACGGCGCACTGCTGGGGGCGCTGTGTTATGCGACTTTCGACCTGACCAGCCAGGCGGTGATGAAGGTCTGGGCGACTCACATCAGCATAGCCGATATTGCCTGGGGCACCTTTGCCACGGCGGTGGCATCGGGCGTGGCGGCCTGGGCGGCGATGCGTTTGACCTGAGTGCCGTGGCTGCGCGTGCCCACTGCATCACTCCGAAGTCAGCGCACCGGAAAGGCAGCCCCGTCTTCGGCATAGGCCCTTTCGCATTCGATCCGAGCCTTGCGGGTGAAGAAGTAGCCGATTACGCCAAGCACAAGCGCGATCAGCAGGATCACCGGCGTCCCATCCCCGAATACCTCGTAAATAACGATGACCACCAGTGCGAACAAGGTTGCATAAAGTGCCAGCTTTTCGTTAGCGCCCGGAAAGCTGCCGACCGACTTGCCTGCCGCATTACGAAAACCGTAAATACCGCGCTGATCGGCACTGCTGAACAGGTAATACCTTCCCTCGCTGCCGGGGCTCAAATGCGGAATTACGTCCGTACTTACGAGCGCGTTCTTGATCGTGTGTGCTCGGCCATCCGCAGTCGCAAACCGGATTGTCGAAAACTGCGAAAAAGTCTTTCGTTCACGCTTCACCTCAGCCGCTTCCACGCGCCCGTCAATCACAGTTACCGCCATGGCGAATTACTCCAGAAGAGAAACCAGCGCGCCCGTTGAACGCAGACTACGCCAGCGCGGGATATTTGCAACGCCAGACTAGCGGCAGGCTGGCCTGCAAGCTAAGGGCAGCGACATGAGCGAAATCACCCCGGAAATCGTCGCCCAGCACGGGCTGTCCGAAGAAGAATATGCCCGCGTGCTGCACGCGCTGGGGCGCGAGCCGAACCTTGTCGAGCTCGGCATCTTCTCGGTGATGTGGTCCGAGCATTGCAGCTACAAGTCGAGCCGCCTGCACCTGAAGAAGCTGCCGACCGAAGCCCCGTGGGTGATCTGCGGCCCCGGCGAGAACGCCGGCGTGATCGACATCGGTGACGGCCAGGCGGCGATCTTCAAGATGGAGAGCCACAACCACCCCAGCTACATCGAGCCCTATCAGGGTGCGGCAACCGGCGTGGGCGGCATCCTGCGCGATGTCTTCACCATGGGCGCGCGGCCGGTGGCCAATGCCAATGCGCTGCGCTTCGGGCGGCCCGATCATCCCAAGATGAAGCATCTGGTGCAGGGTGTGGTCGCTGGAATCGGCGGCTACGGCAATTGCGTCGGCGTGCCGACCGTGTGCGGGGAAACCAATTTCCATCCCGCCTATGACGGCAACATCCTCGTCAACGCGATGACGGTGGGCGTGGCGCAGGCGGACAAGATATTCTATTCCGCCGCCACCGGCCTCGGCAATCCGATCGTCTATGTCGGCTCCAAAACCGGGCGCGACGGCATTCACGGTGCAACGATGGCCAGCGCCGATTTCGGCGAGGATGCCGATGCCAAGCGTCCGACGGTGCAGGTGGGCGATCCGTTCACCGAAAAGCTGCTGATCGAAGCCTGCCTCGAACTGATGGCCACCGACGCGATTGTCGCGATCCAGGACATGGGCGCGGCGGGCTTGACGTCCTCCAGCGTGGAAATGGCCACCAACGGCAAGGCGGGCATCCGGCTCGACATGGACAAGGTGCCGTGCCGCGAAGAAGGCATGACGCCCTACGAAATGATGCTCAGCGAAAGCCAGGAGCGGATGCTGATGGTGCTGAAGCCCGGCAAGGAGCCGATGGCCGAAGCGATCTTCCGCAAGTGGGAACTCGATTTCGCAGTGATCGGCGAAGTCACCGATACCGGTCACATGGTGCTCGAATGGCAGGGCGAAGTGGTCTGCGACATACCGCTTGGTCCGCTCGCCGCCGATGCGCCGCTGTATGACCGGCCCTATCTCTCCAAGGAAGAATACACCGCCTGGGCAGGCATTGCGCCGATGAACAATCGCCCGGACAGCGCGGATGTGGGCGCGGACCTGCTCAAGCTGCTCGCCAGCCCAAACCTCTCCTCGCGCGCATGGATTGCGCAGCAGTACGATTCGCAGGTCGGGGCGGATACGCTCCAGACCGGCGGCGATGCGGGCGTGGTGCGGGTGCACGGGACAAAGAAGGCGCTGGCGATCACCACCGATTGCACGCCGCGTTACGTGTTCGCCGATCCCTACGAAGGCGGCAAGCAGGCGATTGCCGAGGCCTATCGCAATCTTTGTGCCGTGGGTGCGCGGCCCCTCGCCGTCACCAATTGCCTCAACTTCGCCAATCCGCAGCGGCCCGAAATCATGGCGCAGCTGGTCCACGCGCTGGACGGCATGGGCGTGGCCTGCCGCGCACTCGACTTCCCGATCGTGTCGGGCAATGTCAGCCTTTATAACGAGAGCAAGGCGGCTGGTGGCGGCTCGGCGATCCTCCCCACCCCGGCCATCGGCGGGGTCGGCCTGATCGACGATTATGCGCTGATGATGACGATGCCGTTCAAGGCGGCGGGCGAGACGATCTACCTGATCGCGCCCGAGGCATGGGCGACACCCGATCCCGAACGCTCGCATCTGGGCAAGTCACTATGGCTGGCGGAAATCCACGGCCGCGACGAAGGCCGCACGCCCCCGACCGACCTGACGCTGGAGAAGGCCGCCGGACGGATCGTCCGCCAGTTGATCGCCGAGGGGCTGGTCTCCGCAGTGCACGACATTTCCGACGGCGGCTTGGCCGTGGCTCTCGCCGAAATGGCGATGGCGAGCGGCATCGGCGCGGACGTTTCGGGCGGTGAAGGCTTCACCCAGGCGCAGTGGTGGTTTGGCGAGGACCAAGGCCGCTATGTCATCACCGTGCCCGATACCGATGCCTTCAACCGCGCGCTCGCCAAAGGCACCGAGAACGACGAGACGGCCGCAGTCGGCTTCACCCGCATCGGCACGACCGGCGGCGACAGCCTGCTTGGCGTTTCGGTGGACGACCTCAAGGCCGCCCACCGCAGCTTCTTCAGCGAGTGGATGGAGAGCTAGGCCCGCCCTGACCTGTCATGACCGAGGGATACTCCGAAAAGCCGCTCGCCAAAAGGCTCTCGCTAAGGGACGGGCAGCGGGTGTGGTTCAATGCCATGCCCGAAAGCGTGCAGGAGGAAATCGGCGACTATGCGCTCGATCTCACTTTCGTCAGCGATCCTGCCGATGGGGTGGATTCGGCGCACATCTTTGTAACCGAGCGCGCCCTGCTCGCCGAATTGTTGGCCATGTTGCGCCAAGCCATAGCTGTCGACGGACAAATCTGGGTCAGTTGGCCCAAGCAGGCCTCCGGCGTTCCCACCGACATAGCCGAGGACACGATCCGCGAAGTGTGCCTGTCGCTGGGCCTGATCGATACGAAGGCGTGCGCTGTGGACGAAGTGTGGTCCGGGCTTAAGCTGGTAATCCGCAAGGAATTGCGATGAGCGAGGCGCAGCACCCCTTTCCTGCCCTGCCCGCCTATTCCGATGCCGAGCGCGTGGCCCGTGCCCATGCCGCCTTTGAACGCCTCCGCACCCGCCATTCGTGCCGCAGCTTTGCCGAAGCCCCGGTGCCACGCGCGGTGATCGAATACGCCATCGCCGCCGCCGGAACAGCGCCTAGCGGAGCCAACCACCAGCCGTGGCACTTCGCCGTGATCGGGTCAGCGGAAGTGAAGCGCGCAATCCGCGTGGCGGCGGAGGAAGAGGAGCGGGCCTTCTACGGCGCCGATGGCGGAAGGCACAAGGCGTCCGACGAATGGCTGGCCGCCCTCGTCCCGATCGGCACCGACGCAAGCAAACCCTTCCTAGAAAGCGCACCCTGGCTGATCGTCTGCTTCGCCCAGCGCAGCGGCGGGATCGCCGAGGACGGAAAAACGCAGAACTACTACGTCAACGAAAGCGTCGGCATTGCCTGCGGAATGCTGATCGCGACGCTGCACGAGGCGGGGCTGGCAACGCTAACGCACACTCCGTCACCGATGGGGTTCCTGCGCGAAATCTGCGGGCGGCCGAGCAACGAGAAACCGCTGATGATCGTAGTAGCGGGGCTTCCGGCTGCGGATGCGAGCGTGCCCGAACATGCGCTGAAAAAGAAGCCGCTGGAGCAGATTGCGAGCTGGCTCTAGATTGTCGACGGATTTGACACTCCACCCACCGCGTTGAATTCGTTAACCTTCGCCTTCCGCTGATTATCTAGCGTGGCACGCGGCTTGCTTCCTTTTGCGTTAACCGATCAAAAGGGGGCAAGACCATGAAGACGAAGATCGCCGCAATCACCATTTCTCTCGCCGCGCTGTCGATGGCAGCACCGGCCAGCGCCACCTGGTGGAGCTGGGGCTCGGGAAGCTGGAGCCATTCGCACTATTGCGGCTGCGGCCACCAGACCTGCAGCGGAACCTCTGGCGGCAGCACCACGACCACGACTGGCGGATCGACCACCACCGGCGGCACGACCACCGGCGGAAACACCACGACCACCACTTCGGGCGGCACAGCCGTTCCCGAACCGGGTGCGCTGGGCCTGATGGCTGCTGCACTGGCGGGCCTCGGCCTGGCACGCCGTCGCCGTCGCGACCGCTGATCCCAACCCGGAGGACCAGCAGCGCATCGCTGCCGGTTCAGCCGGCGGCGGCGCGATGGGCTATGTCGCGGTCGGCCTGCTCGGCGTCGGGACGCGAGGCAAAGGGCGCAATCACCTGCCGCGCCTCGCCCGCCTGCCCGCTTTCGAGCAGCACGAGCGCATAGGCACGGGCGAACATCGGGTTTTCGGGATAGCGGCGATAAAGCGGCGCAAGCTGCGCTCGCGCCAGTTCCACCTGACCCAGTTCCAGCAGCGCCTGGCCATAAAGGCCACGCGCGTCGGGATGCTCTGAGATCGCCGCCTCGCGCTGTTGCAGCAGGTTGCGAACTTCGGCCCATTGGCCTTCATCGGCTTTGAGCCGTGCGGTGAGATAGAAGAATTCGATGTCTTCGGGATAGGCCTCGCGCCCCCGGTGCACCAGCGGACGCAGAAGATCGACCCGCCCTGCATTGCCAAGTTCGGCAATCGCGCCGAGCAGTGCGGGCCGATCGAGGGGAGCGATGTCGAGAATGGCGAGGTAGGCGCGGGATGCCAGCTCCGGTTCGCCACGCAACTGCGCCAGCCTTGCGGAGACGAACAGCGTTTCGATACTTTGCGGTGCCAGCCGCTGCGCCTGTGCCACCGCGTCGCGAGCGGCGTCGGCATTGCCGCGGATGAGGTGAAAATTCGCTTCGGCGGTGAACAGGCGGTGCTGCTCGCCGTCCCCTGAGCGGCCCCGCGCAAAAGCAGCCAATGCGCCTGCTTCATCACCTTCCACAGCCGCCATCAAGGCGCGCAGCCGCCAGCTTTCGGCGCTGGTTTGTCCTTCCAGGAGTCTCTCGACCGCGTCCAGTTCACCGATCTGGAGCCGCGCTTCCGCTTCGATCAGGCGGGCCTCGGCAGGCAGCGATCCCGCTTCCTCCATCCGGGCAAGAGTGGCCAAGGCATCGCCTCCCAGCCCCATTGCCAGCTGAGTCCGGGCCAGTACTTCAAGCGCCGCATAATCGCGAGCATCCTCCACCAGCGCCGCCTGCGCATACTCGCGCGCAGCGGCATAGTCCTGCGCAGCGAAGGCCTGCTGCGCGTTCTCGAGCGGATCGGCCTGCATGACCGAACAGGCGGAAAGACCAAACGTGGCCAGTACGGGCATGAACAGCGAACGGATCATCCAGCGCAGTCTAGCGCCCAAGCGCAAACATTCGGTGAATCGTCGGTCCGTTTTACAAGTTAAGCTTTCGTGGCGGGCCGTTAACCATCGTAACGGCGCAATTCCCCAGTTGGCACGGCGATTGCTTTGAATCCTGTCAACCACTTCTCTTGGGGGTAAATCCAATGCGCAAGTTCGTTTCTGCATCCGTCGCAGCCGCCGCCATGGCCTTTGCAACGCCTGCGCTTGCCGATCCGATCACGCTTGGTTCCGGCGATGTCGGCTCGAGCTTCAGCATCGATTTCGATGGCTTTTCTGGCGATGCAGGCAACACCGTCGATAACCTGACCGGCACGCTGACGCTGGTGCTCGAAAGCGTGACCGGCAGCAGCTACAATTTCAGCTACCTGATGGAAAACACCACCAGCGGCGGGTTGACCTCGAACATCTCCAGCTTTGCTTTCAACGTCGATCCCGACATCTCCGGTGCCAGTTCGACAGGGGCATACCCATTTGCATTCGTCACTGACGGTTCGGGCAACGATCCCAGCTATCCCAACCAGATCGGCGCTGTCGATGTCTGCTTCAAGTCAGGCGGCAGCGGTTCGTGCTCTAATTCGGGCGGCGTGAGTGAAGGCAGCACTGGCAGCGGTCTGCTGTCGCTATTCTTCAGCCCAGATGCGACTTCGATAACGCTGGACGATTTCTTCGTCCGCTACCAGGGAATCACCGGCGCAGGCCACGTGACCTCGGCAAGCGGCCAGCAGACCTCGTCTTCCGGCGGAACTACCACTTCCAGCGGCACTCCGGTTCCGGCTCCCGGCGCGCTCGGCCTGATGGCTCTGGCTCTCGCGGCGCTGGGCTTCATGCGCCGCCGCCGTGGCAGCGAAAAGGCAATGGCGCGGCCCACCTTCGCCTGATCGCGGTTTCAGACAAGTTCCTGGTGAAAGGCGTCGCCCCCAACGGGGCGGCGCTTTTCGATTCTGGCCCGGGCGAATTCAGCTCTGCCGCGCGGTTTCCAGATGGCGGCGGATGGCGGCATTGTCCGGAGCAAGCGCTGCCGCTTCCTCCAGCAGTGCGACACCCCGTTCGGAATCGTTGCCGCTGCTCACCAGCAGCCAGCCGAGCGTATCCATGATCGAGGCATTGCGCGGCGCCAGCGCCAGCGCTTGTTCAGCCAGTTCGATCGCAGCATCCGCCTCCCCCGCCTGGCCGCGCGCATAGGCGAGATTGTTGAGCACCATGGCATTCGAATTGCCGGTCCACTCGCGCAGGTCTTCGTAGGCGTCGATCGCCCCGCGCCAATTGCCGTCGGCCATCGCCGCGTCGGCACGCGCGAGCAGATGCGCCAGCCGTTCGGCAGAAAGCTCGGCCGATTGCGCCGCGCCCAGATCGGCGGAACGGCCAGATGCGCGTGCCACCTCGGCAAACAGCGCCAGATCGCGCGCCGAGGCGTGGGCGCTAACCGCCAGCGGCTGGATCGT
This sequence comes from Erythrobacter sp., assembly GCA_019739335.1. NCBI lineage: Bacteria > Pseudomonadati > Pseudomonadota > Alphaproteobacteria > Sphingomonadales > Erythrobacteraceae > Erythrobacter > Erythrobacter sp. The sequence goes on along the minus strand of CP073261.1, from coordinate 2,828,007 downwards.
GGTGAAAGCGTCGCCGGCATCGCCCGCGTCGAGCTGCGCTTGTGCCAACAGGCGGCGCGCGGCCAGCGAATGCGGGGCGCGGCGCAGCAAAGTTGTCAGCCGGGGGAGCGCCTGTTCTGGCAGGTCGAGTTCCAGCAGCGCCCGCGAATAGAGCAGTTGTAGACGCGAATCCTCGCGGTTCTCCAATGGTTGCAGCTGTTGGCGTACCTCTTGCCAGTCGCCCTCCTCCGCAGACAATCGGGCGAGCAGGTAAACTACATCGGGATCGTCGGGCGTTTGCGTGGCCAGTTCCTCGATCAGCGGGCGCGCCTCGTCCATCCGGCCCATGTCACCGAGCATCCCTACCCGTCCGAGCAATGCCGCGCGGCTTTCGGGCCAATGCTGGACCGCCTGTTCGTAGAAGCCCAGTGCGGCAGCGTATTCACCCCCCGCCTGGGCAATCCGCGCGCTGGCGACCAGCGGGTCGAGTCCTTCGGCATCCGCTGCCCGCGCATCGGCGGCGAGCTGCACTGCCCGTTCCGGATCGCCCGTTCCCAGCGCATAGAGCGCATAGTCCGCCAGCAGCCGGGACCGTTCGCCGGGCAGGCCCAGTCCCGCTGCGAAACTCTCCCCAGCAGCTTCCTCGTCGCCCAGCCCGATCTGCGCCAGTGCCATGATCCGCGCACCTTCCGCGCTGCGCAATTCGCTGGCGACCGCGAGTGCGCCTTCGAAATTGCGGCGCAGGAGCTCGGCCTCGGCCAGCAGCGTCGGCAGGTCATCCGGGCTACGCCCCGCCGCCACCAACCGTTCGAGCGTTGCCGCCGCCCCTTCCCCGTCTCCCAGCTGCAACTGCGTGCGCGCCAGCAATTCGAGCGCGGCGACATTGCCCGCGTCCCCCTGTAATACGCTGGCGAGATCCAGCCGCGCTTCGCTGAAGCGGTTTTCGGCGAAAGCTTCGCTCGCGCGTTCGAGCCGCTCCTCGGGCGAGAGGCCACAGGCGGTAAGCGCAAGGGCGAGAAATCCGGCGGACAGGGCGGTGCGAATTGTCTTCATCGCGGCAGGCTAGCCAGAGTCTGTTGAAAAGCGGTTTACCTCTACCGCTTTCCTGCTCTGGCCATCGGCGGGCCAGCCCGCTAAGGCGCGCGCAACCATTCTCCGATTTGCCAGAGGTAACACTTCCATGGGATTCCGCTGCGGGATCGTCGGCCTGCCCAATGTCGGCAAGTCCACCCTTTTCAACGCCCTCACCGAAACGCAGGCCGCGCAGGCCGCGAACTATCCATTCTGCACGATCGAGCCGAACGTCGGCAATGTCGGTGTGCCCGATCCCCGGCTGGACAAGCTGGCGGCGATTGCCGGTTCGGCGAAGACCATTCCCACCCAACTGGGCTTTGTCGATATCGCCGGCCTCGTGCGCGGGGCGAGCAAGGGCGAGGGCCTGGGCAACCAGTTCCTCGGCAATATCCGCGAAGTCGATGCCATCGTCCACGTGCTGCGCTGCTTCGAGGATGACGACATCCAGCACGTCGAAAACAAGGTCGATCCGGTCTCGGATGCCGAGACGGTCGAGACAGAGCTGATGCTGTCCGATCTCGAAAGCCTCGAGAAGCGCGTACCCGCTGCGCAGAAGAAGGCCGCGCAGGGCGACAAGGAAGCCAAGCTGCTGGCATCGGTGCTGGCCCCGGCGCTCGACATGCTCCGGGAGGGCAAGCCCGCCCGCCTCGCCTGGCCGAGTGACGAGGAGGAACGCAAGGTATTCGCCTCGGCGCAATTGCTCACCGCCAAGCCGGTGCTTTACGTGTGCAACGTGGACGAGGACAGCGCGGCGGAAGGCAACGCCTTTTCGCAGGCCGTGTTCGCCAAGGCCAAGGATGACGGGGCCAACGCAGTGATCGTTTCCGCCGCCATCGAAAGCGAGCTGGTAGGGATGGAACCGGAGGAGCGGCTGGTGTTCCTCGAAGAAATGGGCTTGCACGAAACCGGCCTCGCCCGCGTGATCCGCTCCGGGTACGACCTGCTGCACCTCATCACCTTCTTCACCGTCGGACCGAAGGAAGCGCGGGCCTGGACAGTACATGTCGGAGCGAAGGCACCGCAAGCGGCAGGAGAAATCCATTCGGACTTCGAACGCGGCTTCATCCGCGCCGAAACCATCGCCTACGAAGACTACGTGGCGCTGGGCGGCGAAAGTGGAGCGAAGGAAGCGGGCAAGCTGCGGCAGGAAGGCAAGGAATATGTCGTGCAGGATGGCGACGTAATGCTGTTCAAATTCAACGTCTAGACCTCTCGCGCCTACTGCCAAACCACCGCCTGAACGGCGTAACCAGAGCCGCCGCCAGCACCAGCAGCGCAATCCCGATGGGTTGCGCCAGCTTGCCCAGCAGCGCCAGCGCGCCAAGGTTCTTGGCCACAGCCACCCCCACGCCCGTCGCCACCAGCCCCGCCACGCCATAGCTGGCGACTTCGTCGCGCTCGGCATCGAAATCTTCGTAGCGCGCGCCGGAATTGAATTGCGTACGGCGCGCGAGTTCGCCGGCTGCGGCACGGATTTCCCCCAGCTGGTCGATCTCGCCGACCATGTTCATGCTCAGCACCCCGCGCCGCCCCAGCAGCCGCATATCGTAATGCAGCGCATGGGGGCTGCCGTCGAAGAAGCGTAGTTCGCGCGCCCAGGCGACTGTGTTGGCGACACTGTCGTGCCGCGGTTGCTGCGCCCAGCCCAGCACCTGCACTTCGGGATAGCCTTGCGCGCGTCGTTCGCGGTTCAGCGCCCGGGCGTCGGCCTGCATCTGCGCCAGCATCGCGTCATAATCGGCATCGCGTGCATCATCGCTGGCGACCCAGCCTACCGGTTCCCAGGTGATAATCGCGCCCCAAGATCGTTCGTGCGGCGAAGCCCCGGCTGGCATTATTATGCCCAGCACTCCCTCGGCTTCGGATGGCGGATTCTCCCAGAGATCGACAAGGATCGTGCGCGCGTCTGCGGGGTCGTAGAAATCGAATTCGGTGCCCAGCGCGAGTTCGGCATCGGCATCCGCAAGCGCGACAGTTCCGGATTGTGGAGACAATCGCGTATCCGTCTGCGCGGCGGCAGGAAGGGCGGGCATCAGCAGGGCAAGCAGGGCGAACAGCACAAGGCGCATGGCCGTGCCCTAGCGCAGAAGCCTTACCTTCCGGTGCATATCCCCTGCCAAACACGAAAACGGCGCGGAAAGCGATGTGCCTTCCGCGCCGCAAATGCTTGCCAGTTCCGCGATTTATTGCGCGGAAAGCGTATCGACATAGACCGACCACAACCGGGCCATTGGTTCGCGCGTGCCGTTCACACTCGCAAAGGCTTCCTTGGCAGCAGGATAGTCACCGGCCTTGGTGAGTGCGATGCCAAGACGGGTGTTCGCCGTGTTGCTGTCCAGACCCCGCTCCGCAGCAAGCTGGTAGAAGCGTGCAGCCTGGGTGTAATCTTCCAGCGAATAGAGAACATCGCCGGTGGCCAGAGCGTCGCGGGCGTCACCGCCCTCGCCTTCCCGAACATAGGTCGCGACCTGGCGACGATCTTCTGCCGCACGCGGTTCGGCAATGCCGCGCACTTCGACATAGTAGGGATCGTCGGCAGCAAACTCACCGGCATCCATCCCCGCCTGCAACACCTTGAGCACCTCGCCGCCCATGATGCGCGGATCGAGATCTTCGGCAAAGCGGACGAACTCAGGACGCTGCGTCAGCGCATCGGTCGCCAGCATCAGCCGGGCCAGATCCACGCGTTCTGCCGGTTCCAGCTCGGTCAGCACGGAGACGACCTGAAGCGTGTTGATCCAATTCTGCCGGGTGGGGTTGGCTTGCAGCAGCAGCACCGAAACATCGGTCGCTTCGGCAGCGAGCTCGGCATCATAGGAATCCTGCAAGCCGCGCAGCAGGTAGCGTTCTGGCAACGGGTTGCCTGCCGCCTGCCGGGTTTCGGCCAAATCGGTAAGATAGGCCAGAGCCGCCGCCGGATTTCCTTCAGCAATATAGCTCTGCATGTAGATATATTCGGGATCGTTCTGCGGCTGGTCGTCGCTGTCGACATAGCCGTTAGCCAATGCCGCGTCGATCGAGGTCCGCGCGGCGGCATATTCACCGGCATTGTAGGCAAAATTGGCGACATACCAGTGGAACGAGCCGAGCTGCTCAGGCGCAACCTTGCCGCTGGCGATCATCATTTCGAGGCCCTGACGGCGCAAGCCGTCGTCATCCAGGTTCTGTCCTGCAATCAGCGTCAGGTTGCCCGCAGCCATGCGATCATCGGGTGTCTGGATGGCGGCGTGAACAGCGGGAAGCTGCGCGCGCAGGCCAGCATAATCCGGAGCGTCCCCCTGCGTCAGAGCAGCGGCAGGCTGATAGACTTCGACGAAGCCTTCGGAATAGTCCTGATCCTGCGCATAGGCGGCAGGAGCGAACGCGGTGGAACCCAGAGCTACGCCTCCAGCCAAAGCCAGAGCGAGGGCGAAATGCGAGGACTTCCGGCGAGCGGTGCGGAAAGCGCGAAACATGGATATCTTCTCCTGAAAACTTCTTGTGGCAGCCACGTGCTGTCGAGACGTTCACGGGCGGCTTCATGCATACAACGCCCGGGATTGCAAACTTGTCCTGACAAAATGCCGCTGAATGGCGATTTAACGCTTCGGTCAGGCAATAGGGCGGTTCAACGATCCGGCCTTGGGAGCAAGTGTGGAAAAACGCATTGTTCTCCCCATATCAAAGGGGTCGAAAACTGGCGCTTGCTGCACCCTTCGCCTAGGTTTTCGCCGATAACCGGAACAATACGGACACCAATTTCCAGTGAGCGACGAGACCGATAATCTCACGCCGCCAGCGGCACCCGAAATCTATGGTCGCATCGACATCGTCGATGAGATGAAGACGAGCTATCTCGATTACGCGATGAGCGTGATCGTCAGCCGCGCGCTGCCCGACGTGCGCGACGGGCTGAAGCCGGTCCACCGGCGGATTCTCTATGCCGCGCAGGTCGGCGGCTATACGTCCACCAAGCCATATCGCAAGTCGGCCAAGATCGTCGGCGAAGTCATGGGTTCGTACCATCCGCACGGCGACAGCGCGATTTACGACGCGCTCGCCCGGATGGTCCAGCCGTGGAGCCTGCGGCTGCCGCTGATCGACGGCCAGGGCAATTTCGGCAGCATGGACCCCGATCCACCGGCGGCGATGCGCTATACCGAAAGCCGGCTGGCGAAGGCGGCGGATTCGCTGCTCGCCGATCTGGAAAAGGATACCGTCGATTTCGTCCCCAACTACGACGGGTCGGAGAAGGAGCCTTCGGTCCTCCCCGCGCGATTCCCCAACCTGCTGGTCAACGGCGCGGGCGGCATCGCGGTGGGCATGGCGACCAATATCCCGCCGCACAATCTGGGCGAAGTGATCGACGCCTGCTTCGCCTATATGGACGACCCGGGGATTACCTCGGAACAATTGCACGAGATCATTCCCGGCCCCGATTTCCCCACCAGTCCGCTAATCCTCGGCAAGAGCGGCGCGCGGCTGGCCTATACCACCGGGCGTGGCTCGATCCTGATGCGGGCGCGGCATGAAATCGAGACGGGGCGCAATGATCGCCAATCGATTGTGCTTACCTCGATTCCTTATCAGGTCGGCAAATCCGGGTTGGTCGAAAAGATCGCCGAAGCCGCCAAAGACAAGCGCATCGAAGGTATTACCGATGTGCGCGACGAATCCAGCCGGATGGGCGTGCGCGTGGTCATCGAGTTGAAGCGCGACGCCACCGCCGAAGTGGTGTTGAACCAATTGTGGCGGCACACCCCCGCCCAATCGAGCTTTCCCGCCAATATGCTCGCCATTCGCGGCGGGCGGCCCGAAACCTTGATGCTGCGCGATTTTATCCAGGCATTTATCCAGTTTCGCGAAATCGTCATCACCCGGCGCACAAAGTTCGAACTGAACAAGGCGCGGGACCGGGCACATATCCTGCTCGGACTGGTAGTGGCGGTCTCCAATCTGGACGAAGTCGTGGCGATGATCCGCGGATCATCCAACCCGCAGATCGCACGCGACAAGCTGCTCGCCAAGGAGTGGCCGATTGGCGACATCGCCCAGTATATCCGCCTGGTCGAGGCGATCGAACCTTCGGCAGACGAAAGCGGTGGGACTTACCAGCTCTCCGAACGACAGGTCAAAGCCATCCTCGAACTGCGCCTGCATCGCCTGACCGCGATGGGCCGGGACGAGATTGGTGAGGAATTGCAGGAACTTGCCGACAAGATCGAATATTATCTCTCGATCCTGGCTGACCGGGTCAAGCTCTATGGCGTGATGCGGGCCGAGTTGCAGGAAGTGCGCGACCAGTTCGCCACTCCCCGCATGTCCGAAATTGCGCCCGCGTGGGACGGGTTGGACGACGAAGACCTGATCGAGCGGGAGGAGATGGTCGTCACCGTCACCCACTCCGGCTATATCAAGCGCACGCCCCTCGCCACGTTCCGGGCGCAGGCCCGCGGCGGCAAGGGCCGCAGCGGCATGGCGACGAAGGACGAGGATGCGGTCGTCGAAATGTTCGTCACTTCGACGCATAACCCTGTGCTTTTCTTCACAAATACCGGGCGCGTGTATCGCCTGAAGGTGTGGAAACTGCCCGAAGGCGGTCCGCAGACCAAGGGTCGTCCGATGGTCAACCTGCTGCCGCTGGGGAACGAGGAACGGGTAACCAACGTGCTCTCGCTGCCCGAGGACGAGAATGACTGGGAAGCGCTCAACATTGTCTTCGCCACCGAGCAGGGCATGGTGCGCCGCAATTCGATGGATGCCTTCACCAATGTCCCGACGGCAGGCAAATATGCGATGGGCTTTGTCGAAGACAGCGGGGACCGGCTGATCGGGGTGAAACTGCTCAGCGAAGGGCAGGAAGTGTTCCTCGCCGCCGATTCGGGCAAGGCGATCCGTTTCCCCGCCAGCGACGCCCGCGAAACCAAGAGCCGCACGGGCATAGGTGTGCGCGGGATGACGCTGAAAGACGGGGCGAAGGTGGTTTCGATGGCGGTGCTCAATGAAGGCGGAGCCGATACCGAAACACGCGATGCCTACATCCGGTCGGCGGGCTGGAAGGACAATCCGGCAGAACCGGCGCTGGATAACGATACCATGCAGCAGATGGCGCGGGAGGAGGAGTTCATTCTCACCCTCACCGCCAATGGCTATGGGAAGATCAGTTCTGCCTACGAGTACCGCACCATCGGGCGTGGTGGACAGGGTCTGACCAACATTACCGATCCGGATTCGCAGCCGGGTCGTAATGGTCCGGTGGTCGCCTCCATGCCGGTGCGCCACGGATCCCAACTGCTGCTGGTGACCGACCAGGCCAAGATGATCCGCACCACCATCGAACTGCGCCACCTGCTGGGCAGCGATGAAGGATTCCGCGTGGTCGGCCGCAGCACCTCGGGCGTGCGCATCTTCAACGTGGCGAAGGGTGAGCATATCGTTGGCGCCGCACTGATCGACGATGACGAAAGCCCGGAGAACCCGGCGGAAGAAGCCGTTGTCGAGGAAATGCTCGAACGCCGTGGCGGCGGAGACGAGACGGCGGTGGAGCCGACGGTAGATCGGGACGACAGTGAAGACTTGGGTGGAGAGTAGGCTGCAATGATTGTGGTCGGGCTGCGCCGCACACAATCAGTGTAGCGTCTCCCGTCCACCCTGCACCACACGCAGTTCGGGATCGCGCTTGCGCAGCGTCGTCACCACCCCGATGGCGATCAGGAACATGCCAAGGTAGTATACCGGCCATACGAGAAACTGCGGCACCGTACTGCCCGACAGCGGCCCCATTTCGGCAAATATCAGCAGGTCGGAGATGGTGAACAGGATAGCTCCCGCCCCTACCCGCAATCGCGGGAAATCGCTCGCCCAGGCTCCCGCCGCCATCGCGCCCAATGCCAGCGCATACAGTGCCACCGACCAGCGCATCCCTTGATCATAGGGCAGGAAATAAGCGACAAACGGCGTCCCCAGCAGCAAAGCGATGAAGACCAGGCTGTCCCGACCCTCCAATGGCGCACCCCGGTGTCGGAGGAAGAGCGTCAGCGCCACGACATGGTAAAGGAAGAAAGCCACCGCGCCCGCGATCAGGTCGAACTCGATCGCCATGTCCCCCACCGCCGCCGCTGCCAGCGCGCCTGCCAGCATCTGCGCCGATTTGCTCGAATGCCGCATCCACGCATAGAGTGCGAGGAATCCCACCGCGCAGCCCTTGATCGGGATCAGGTAAAGGCCGGGCAGATTCGTCACCTGCAGATAGAAGAAGGCGAGTGCCGCCACCACACTCAGCACCAGATAGGGGCGTTTGTCTGCAAGGGCTCTGCGCATCGGGCGAGGGTTAGCGGCGAGCCAGCGTTTGCACCAGCAGGCAAACGCACTTATCTGTCGCCACCATGACACATCAGGTCCACATCATCGGCGGCGGCTTGGCCGGAAGCGAAGCGGCATGGCAGCTGGCGCAGCGCGGCATTCGCGTGCGACTGTCCGAAATGCGCGGAGCCAAGGACGGCAAAGGTGGGTCCACGCCTGCACATCACACGGACGGGCTGGCGGAACTGGTATGCTCCAACTCTTTCCGCAGTGACGATGACGCCAAGAATGCGGTGGGGCTGCTCCACCACGAGATGCGGCGGCTCGATTCCATCATAATGCGCGCGGGCGAAATGGCGCGGGTTCCGGCGGGCAGCGCGATGGCGGTGGACCGCGACCTGTTCAGCGCGCAGGTGCAGGCAGCACTGGAGGCGCATCCCAACATCGAAGTTGTGCGCGAATTGGTGGAGAATTTGCCCGCAGACGGCCTCACCATCGTCGCCACCGGCCCGCTCACCGCCGCCGCGCTGGCGCAGAGCATCGTCAGGGCCACCGGCGAGGACCGGCTCGCCTTCTTCGATGCCATCGCCCCGATTGTTTACCGCGACTCCATCGACATGTCGAAGGCATGGATCCAGTCACGCTGGAACAAGACCACCTCGGCCTCGAACGAAGGCGGGGATTACATCAATTGCCCGATGACCAAGGAGCAGTACCTCGCCTTCCACCAGGGGCTGATGCAGGCCGAGAAGGGCGAGTTCAAGGAATGGGAAGCCGACACGCCTTACTTTGATGGCTGCATGCCGATCGAAGTGATGGCCGAGCGCGGGGTGGAAACGCTGCGCTACGGACCGATGAAGGGCGTCGGGCTGGACGATCCACGCACGGCTTGCGAGGAATTCCCCAACGGTCGCTGGCCCTATGCCGTGGTGCAATTGCGGCAGGACAACAAGCTGGGCACGCTGTGGAACATGGTCGGCTTCCAGACAAAGATGAAGCACGGTGCGCAGTTGGAACTGTTCCGCACGATACCGGGGCTGGAGAACGCCGAATTCGCGCGACTGGGCGGGATGCATCGCAATACCTTCATCAATTCGCCCGAGCTGCTGGACAGGCAGTTGCGGCTGAAAAGCGCGCCGCATATCCGCTTTGCCGGGCAGGTAACGGGGTGCGAGGGTTATGTCGAAAGCAGCGCCGTGGGGCTGCTGGCGGGGATGATGGCGGCGGCGGAACTGGTGGGCGAGGCGTGGGCGCCCCCTCCCCCCACCACCGCGATGGGCGCGCTGCTCAGCCATATTACCGGCGATGCCGAGGCCAAGCACTTCCAGCCGATGAACGTCAATTTCGGACTGTTCCCGCCGCTGCACGAAGTCGGGAAGAAGGTCCGCAAGGAAGCCTATACCGAGCGGGCGAAGGCGGATTTTGGAGCGTGGCTGGCCGAGAGCCGAGTCCCCGCGTAGGCGGGGACCTCATTCGGTTGTAGCACATGGTCGTCTGAGGTCCCCGCCTGCGCGGGGACTCACTGATTGGTGAACATCAGCAATTGCACCTTGCTCGCGCAGCCGGTCGGGGCGGCGGCGCGCTGGTGGCGAATTCAGCCGGGGTGAGCTCGCTGTCGCCGTTGCCGTCCATTTCCTCGAACCGGGTGGCGGTGGTGACGGCCCATTCCTCGAAGGTCAGCAAGTTGTTTCCGTCAGTGTCCAGGTCGCGGAAGGCATCGGTGCGGGTGGAAAGCATCTCGTTGCGGGTGATCTTGCCGTCGCGGTTGCGATCATAGCGGAAAAACCGGCGTTGTTCGCGCGTCAGTTCGCTCGCTTCGGGCGGCGCGGGGCCGACCATGTCGGCGGGATCGGCAGTGGGCAGCGCATCGGGATCGACCGGCGCGCCCTCTGCGCGTGGCGGCGGCGCAGCCTCTTCCACCTGCGCCCTGCCCTGCATCCAGAACAGGCCAAGCGTCGCCAGCACCAGCGCGCTAAAGGCTCCCAAAAGAATGCGGTTCATGCGTGATTCCCAATAGCTGGCCGGAATTTACGCTATCGCCCGGTAATGCCAACCCGCAAGGCGAGCAGCATGGCAGCGGGGCCGTCGAGCAGTTCGGTATTGCCACGGTCCAATGCGCGCAGGCCCAGCGCGCGGAGCACCGCCAGGGGGCGAAGGTTGCGCGAACATGCGGGGAAGCCCCTCCCCCGCGACTCGGCAAGCAAAGCCGTCGCATCCTCGCGCTCCGGCCCCGGCTCCAGATGAAGCGCCAGATCGGCAAGGGCATACTGGCAGGCGACCAGTGTATCGGCAGCGGAATTTCCCGCTTCCGCCCATGCAGCGGCCCTTGCAGATGCAAATTCTTGTATCGTCCTGCGGTCGAGCTGCTCTCCCAGCAACACCTCCCACCCATCGACGAGACCGCTTAGCACCTCCCTGTTACCCGGCCATTCTCGCAGCAATTCAAGCAACGGCTCCCCCCGTGGCCATTGCTCTGCGGGCTCCCCGAACCGGTCCCGCCACCAGGCGAGTTTCATCTGCGCAATTATCGCCTCGCCCTTCTGGCGCAGGACCGCCGAGAGCCGTGCTTCCAGTGCCATCAGTGCCAGCACAGGCGTCCGTGCGCGCCGCGGAGCGTAACTTAAGGCCAGCCGATGGGGCAGCGGCAAGGTTTCGATAAGGTCTGCATTCATGGGCCTGCGCCGTGCCCCCACAGCCACGCTCCCGTCAACTCCGGGATTGGCGGAATGCTGCGCTAGGTGGTGCTGTAAGGGTTGTTAACCAGCTGCGTTTACAGCTCGGTTACTACACCGCGCGTATCATACCGGAGCGACCGAAGATTGCGCGATAATGAAAACAGGTAGGCCCAATGATCACGAAGATCCGTCGTAACATCGCCCGCATGGCAGGCTGCTCGAGCGGCAATGCCACCTTGCTTGTCGCTTTGGGAATGCCGGTGTTGATCGGCGGCGCCGGCTTGGGCGTGGACATGACCCAATGGTACATGTGGAAACGCGAATTGCAGTTTGCCGCTGATCAGGCCGCGATCGCCGGTGCCTGGGCACGGGCGGACGAGGATACCGAGGAAACCTACCAGACCCGGGCGCTACAGGAATTCAACGCCAATCTTTCCGTCACCGACGATTTCAACCAGGATCCAACGGTGCAATTGGCCGACTATGCCGGTGGCACGCAGAATTCGGTCGCGGTGTCGGTTACGGCCGCAAAGGAATTGCCGTTCAGCAGCTTCATCACCGGGGGCAGCACCGAGATTTACGCCTATGCACAGGCGAGTTTCGAGGAAGGTACCACTTTCACCAGCTGCCTGATCGCGCTCGACGACGAAGACGAAGGCGCCATCACGATCGGCGGCAACTCCATCCTTACCGCCAGTTGTGGTCTCGCCGCGCTTTCGACCGACGACCTTTCTATCAAGGTCGACGGCAATCCCGAAGTGGAAGCAGGCTGGATCATTTCGGCGGGCGGCATCGACCAGTGGCTGAAAGACAATACCGACGATATCATCCTCGAGAACCAGGATGGACTCTACGATCCGTTCGAGGAGCTGTCGCCGCCAAATCCCGCTGCCTCGCAGGTCGATCGCACCTATAGCTGCGGTGCCGAGCCGACGACAACGACGGCGGATATCGAAACCCGCACCGTCACCGTCTACGACTATTTCCAGGGTTCGACCCAGCGCAATGCGACCGGCTGGTCGAACACCGAGGGAAAGTCGGACACTGACCTGACAACCTCTGCCTATGACCAGACCGTTCCCAATGGAACAACCGCGGGCACGACAACGTCCACCTCGGAAGTCTGGACCCGGATCGGCAGCCAGGGCGGCGGGAACCAGAAGTGGGAACGCCGGACCCAGACGGTTTACAACACCTACAGCGACATACAGATCGCCGGCGGCATGCCAGCAGGCTCCGTGCGCCCGGGCACATATACCGACATCCACATCTCCTGTAATACCGCCTTTGCCCCCGGTGTTTACAACATCGTCGGTGGCGGATTGAAGATCACCGGCCAGCACGAAGTTACCGGATCCGGCGTCATGTTCGTGCTATATGACGGCGCTTGGATCGACGTTGCCGGGGGCGCGGACATCAGCCTGACAGCCATGCAGGCGTCCGACCTGATGTCGCTGGGTGTCTCGGCAGACGATGCCAATGATCTGGCTGGCATGCTTGTGTTCGAAGATCGCGACTCCGAAGGCAGCGGCAGGACCAAGCTGAACGGCAACGCCAATACCGTGCTTAACGGCACGCTGTATTTCCCGATCAGCGAAGTGTTCTTTGCCGGAACCGTTGGCGTCACCAGCCAGTGCCTGATGATCGCGGCGAACAACATCACCATCACCGGCACCACCAACATGTCCACCTTCTGTCCCGCCGGGTCGTCGGAAGACACGGCGGTCATTTCCACCGCCGCCCGCGTCAGGCTGGTCGCATGATCCGCGCCCTCTCCCGGGTCACGCAGTTCCGTCGCAACGACGACGGATCGATGGCCATCGAAACTGCTTTCGTCGCGCCGATCCTGCTGGTGCTGGCGCTCGGCGGCTTCGAAGTCAGTTCGATGGTTGCCCGGCAGACGGAATTGCAGAGCGCCGCTGCGGAGGCCGCATCCGTGGTCCGCGCGGTCGCTCCGGAAACGCCCGAAGAAATGACGACAGTGCGCGACATCGTCGTCGCTTCCACCGGATTAACGAACGATCACGTGACAATCACGCCAATATTTCGCTGCGGCGTCACATCGACCTATGTCACCACTGCAGACAGTTGCGGTTCGGATGTCGAGTACAAGTTCATCCAGGTCGACATAACCGACACATACGAACCTGTCTGGACCAAGTTCGGTGTCACAACCGGGTTCGATTACAACATCAGCCGCACCGTACAGATCGGATAGCCATGCGCCATTTCCTGACCCGTCTCCGCCGCGACAAAGCCGGTGTCGCCGCGATCGAATTCGCGCTGATCGGCCCCGCCTTCATCGTGATGATCCTGGGCGTACTCCAGGTGGGGATGGGGCTGCAAAGCTACAATGCGATGCGGAATCTGTCCGCTGATGTCGCACGCTATGCGATGGTGCAATACCAGACCGGCAATGCGCTTTCTAATTCGCAGATCCGCAGCTGGGCCCGCAATCACGCTCAGGGTGCGCCCTACCTGATGAACCCGGACCGGCTCGGCGTGATTATTGTCGACGCACCCACACAGCGAGTTGCCGGAGCGCGTGAACTCGACATTACCGTGACGTACCGGATCACCAGCGTGCTCGAATTCATCGATATCGAAGGCCCTACACTCGATTTCAGTCGTCCGATTTTCCTGACAGTGTGACCGTCGGCTAGCCCTGCGGGGTGGCTGTGATCTGGCATTCAAGGCATTGACGAAACACGTCATTTTACAACTTGCAAGGCAAATTTAACCCCGTTTCTTCGGGATTGCCTCAACCCTGCCAGCCTATAACACTTGCCATGCGCAAGCCTGGAAACCACTGTTCGATCCCTCACGGTCGGGTAATGTCCCGTCTGGCGCGCGACACGTCGGGCAATGTGCTGGCGATGATCGCGGCTTCGCTGTTTCCACTTCTCGCCCTGCTTGGCGGCGGGATCGACATGGGCCGCGGGTATCTGGCGCAGAGCCGCCTGCAGCAGGCCTGCGACGCCGGCACTCTGGCGGCGCGCAAGCGGCTGGGGTCCAGCGTGGCGGTAGACGGCGTGGTTCCGAACGATGTGGTCGAAACCGGTCAGCGGTTCTTCAACCTCAACTTTCAGGACGGCGCTTACGGCACCGAAAACCGTAGCTTCGAGATGGCGCTGGAAGAAAACTATTCTATCAGCGGCACCGCCAGGGTCGATGTGCCCACCACACTGATGGCCGTCTTTGGCTTCGACGAGGTCGAAGTCTCGGTCGATTGCGCTTCGATCCTCAACTTCAGCGATCTCGACATCATGATGGTGGTCGATACCACCGGATCGATGCGGCACACCAATCCGGGTGATACGCTGAACCGGCTGGATTCAGTCAAACAGGTGATCCGCGATTTCTATACCCAGATCGACAGCAACAAGGCACCCAACACCGAAATCCGCTACGGCTTCGTGCCTTACGCCACCAACGTGAACGTCGGCCACCTGCTGGAAGACGACTGGGTGGTTGATGAATGGACGTACCAAAGCCGCGAACAATCGAACCAGGTCGTCGTTTCCCATGGAACGACCTATACGCGCAACTGGACCTATGTTTCGGGCACCCGCACCCCCTGGGGAACATGGATCACCCAGTCCACCTATCCCGCAACCTGGAATCCGGCCACCAGCTGGGACCAGCGCGGATACTATAGCTGCAACGGAGCGACCCCGGCCGACACGATCGTCTACACGCCAACGGAAAACGGCACCGAGTACAACGAGGTAAAGACCCAGCCTGCGGCGATCCTTTCGGTCCAGCCGATGCAGATGCTGGAGAACGGCAAGGTATTCCGTTCCCACGTGAACGGCAGCATCTGTGAAGTCCAGTACCGCATGTCGACCAACTATGTGCAGAATTACGAGGAAGTCACCGAAGTCCCTGCGCTGGAATACAAGTGGCTTTACCGTCCGATCTCCCGCAATGTCGCCAACTGGCGTACAGAGCAGGATGGCTGCATCGAGGAACGCGATACCTACCGGATTACAGATTACGACAACGTCGATTTCACCCGCGCGCTCGATCTCGATATCGATCTGGTGCCTACAGCGGGCGATCCTTCAACCCAGTGGCGGCCTCGCTATCCCGAAGCGATATATGTCCGCTCCATGCAGCACAACGGCAGCGGCTCATTCACGACCGCCGAGGTGACGACAGAGCAGGAATTTGTCGACAGCGGTAACTGGTGGTTCTCCGACTGCCCTGCCCCGGCCCAACGCCTGACAGAAATGACGAGCGCCAGTCTCGACGGTTATCTCGCTACGCTCCAGCCCTTTGGCGCCACCTACCACGACATCGGGATGATCTGGGGCGGACGCCTGCTTTCGCCGACCGGGCTGTTCGCCGCCGACAATGCCGATGAAGGCGGCCGCACCCGCAGCCGCCACATGATCTGGCTGACCGATGGACAAACGGAGCCATTCGATCTTGCTTACGGTGCCTATGGCATCGATGGCCTCGACCAGCGCCGCTGGCTGCCGGGCGGCAGCGAAACCCTGCGCCAGACCATAGAGAACCGCTTCAGCGTTGTCTGCGAGCAGGTAAAGAACCGCAACATTACCGTTTGGGTAGTGGCCTTCGGCACCACGCTCAACCCGATCATGGAGGAATGCGGCGGACCTGGAAGAACCTTCGAGGCTTCGAGCGCCGAAGAGCTGAACGACGCATTCCAGGAAATCGCCCGATCCATGAGCGAACTGCGGGTTTCAAGTTGATGTGCGCGAGAAGCTCTGGGCTCGGTCGCGACGAGGCTGGCGTGACAGTCGTCGAGTTCGCGCTGCTGGCCCCGGTGCTGCTGGTGACGATGATGGGTTTGTTCGATTTTTCGTACAACATCTACGCGGAATCGATGATTGAAGGAGCGGTGCAAAAGGCCGCGCGCGATTCCACTATCGAACAATTCGCAAACAACCCCGCTGCCTTGGATACCAAGGTGCGTGAAGCCGTGCAGAAGGTCGTGCCTTCGTCCAATGTCACTTTCACCCGCTCCGCCTATCGCAATTATTCCGACATGGGCCGCGCGGAGGAGTTCACCGACACCAATGGTGACGGGGTTTGCAACAACAACGAGACATTCGTCGATCTGAACAGCAACGGCTTCTGGGATAGCACCCGCGCTCGTGACGCCGCCAACAGCGCGCGCGATGCAGTGCTCTACGAAGTGAATGCCAGCTATGATCGCGCTTTTCCGCTGGCGGGATTGCTGGGCTTCGATGACACTGTGAACGTCAGCGCCCGAACCGTGCTGCGCAACCAGCCGTTCAACATGACCGAGGAAACCTTCACGACGGGAAACTGCGCATGATGCCGGCTGCTCTTCCCACCTTGCTGCGCCGCCTGCGCCGGGACGTGTCCGGCGTCGCGATGACCGAGTTCGCGCTCGCCATGCCGTTCGTGCTGGGGGTCGGCCTGATGGGACTGGAGACCGCCAATCGCGCGTTGGTGCAGATGCAGATTTCGCAGCTGGCCATCCAGATCGCAGATAACGCTTCGCGCATCGGTGACACGTCCGTCCTCCAGGATCGAAAGATCTACGAAGCCGATATCAACGATCTTTTCTACGGTGCCCATATGCAGAGCAGCGCGGGAGTAGATCTCTACGCGCATGGCAGGGTGATCCTGAGCAGCCTGCAAGTGGTGGAGGGAACCACGGACCGGCAGTACATCGAATGGCAGCGATGCATGGGCACGAAGCTCCATGACAGCAGCTACGGAGAAGAAGGCGACGGCACTGCGGGAGGCTTCCCCGGCATGGGACCAGCCGGGGAAGAAGTCATTGCCTTTGCCGACGATGCCGTGATGTTCGTCGAGATATCGTACGATTACCAGCCGCTGGTGGGCGATCCCTTTTCGTTCGCATCACACGAAATCACCGCCATCGCCAGCTTCACCGTCCGTGACGACCGCGACTTGACGCAAATATACCAGCGCGATTCTGCCGCTCCGGACCCGGTCGCCAGCTGCGATGAACACGGCGGCTCCGGGCTCTCGATGGGCAACTAATCCCGGTAGCAGACCTTGCGGCAGGCGGCGATTACGCGTTCCTTGTCGATCAGCGCCAGCTTTTCCAGATTGGCGGCATAGGGCAGCGGCACATCCTCGTTGCACACCCGCAGCGCCGGCGCATCGAGATGGTCGAAGCCGTCCTCCATGCAGATCGCCACGATTTCTGAGGCAATCGAGCAGGTCGGCCAACCCTCTTCGGCGATCACCACCCGATTGGTCTTGGCCAATGAGGTGAGAATGGCTTCCTTGTCGAGCGGGCGCAGGGTGCGCAGGTCGATCACTTCGGCGTCGATCCCCTGCTCGGCTAGCTCCTCTGCCGCCTTCAGCGCGATGCCGACGGCGATCGAGTAGGAGACGATGGTGACATCCGAACCCTCGCGCATGATCCGCGCCTTGCCGATGGGCAGCACGTGATCGTCCAGCTGCGCCAGTTCGAAAGTCTGGCCGTAGATCAACTCGTTTTCGAGGAAGACTACCGGATCGTCGCTGCGGATAGCCGATTTCAGCAGGCCTTTGGCATCCTGCGCATCGTAGGGTGCAATTACGATCAGGCCAGGGACGCTGGCGTACCACGGGCCGTAGTTCTGGCTGTGCTGCGCGCCGACGCGGCTGGCGGCACCGTTGGGGCCACGGAACACTACCGGGCAGCGCATCTGCCCGCCGGACATGTAATTCGTCTTGGCGGCGGAATTGATGATGTGATCGATCGCCTGCATGGCGAAATTGAAGGTCATGAATTCCACGATCGGCCGCAGGCCGCCCATCGCCGCACCGGTGCCGATCCCGGCAAAGCCGTATTCGGTGATCGGGGTGTCGATCACCCGCTTGGGGCCGAATTCGTCGAGCAACCCCTGCGTCACCTTGTAGGCGCCCTGATACTCGGCGACTTCCTCGCCCATCACGAATACCCGCTGGTCGCGGCGCATTTCCTCGGCCATCGCATCGCGCAGGGCCTCGCGCAGGGTCAGCTTGACCATGTTGGTGCCGGAGGGGATGGCGGGGTCTTCGACCTTGGCGGCGGGTTGGGGCTTGGTTATTTCGGGTTCGTCCTCATCCCGACCCACGTCCTTACCTTCGCCCGGCTGGCTATCCACCTTCTCTGCTGGCGCGGCAGGCTTCTCGACGTCGGAAGCATCCTCACCCTCGCCCAGCAACACTGCAATCACCGTGCCGACTTTCACATTCTCGCTGCCCTCGGCCACCAGAATGCTGCCTACGGTGCCTTCGTCGATGCTTTCGAATTCCATCGTCGCCTTGTCGGTTTCGATCTCGGCCAGCACGTCTCCGGCGGCAACGCTGTCGCCTTCCTTCACCAGCCAGCGCGCCAGCGTGCCTTCTTCCATGGTAGGCGAAAGCGCAGGCATTTTCAGTTCGATAGCCATCGCTCAGTACCTCCCCACCAGAACATCGGTGTAGAGTTCGCTCGCATCCGGTTCGGGCGAACTTTCGGCAAAGTCGGCAGCTTCGGCCACTACTGCGCGGATATCCTTGTCAATTTCCTTCAACTTGTCCTCGCCGATACCGGCCGCGGCCAGATCTTTCTTTACCCGTTCGATCGGGTCATTGTTCTCGCGCTGGCCCTGCACTTCTTCACGCGTGCGGTACTTGGCCGGGTCGGACATTGAGTGCCCGCGATACCGATAGGTGTTGCATTCCATCAGTACCGGGCCGTTGCCTTCGCGGACATGGGCAAACGCGACTTCGGCGGCCTGCCGCACGGCGAGAACGTCCATCCCGTCCACATCCATGCCGGGAATGCGGAAAGCTGTGCCCCGCCGATAGAATTCGGTTTCTGCGGAGGACCGGCCCACGGCGGTGCCCATCGCATACTGGTTGTTCTCCACCACGAACACCATCGGCAGCTTCCACAGCGCCGCCATGTTCATCGTTTCGTAGACCTGCCCCTGGTTGGCCGCGCCATCGCCGAAGTAGGCCAGGCACAGTCCGCCATCCTCGTTGTACTTGTGCGCGAAGGCGAGCCCGCCGCCAAGCGACACCTGCGCGCCGACGATGCCATGGCCGCCGTAGAATTTGTGCTCGGTGCTGAACATGTGCATCGAGCCGCCCTTGCCCTTGGAAATGCCCGCTGCGCGGCCCGTCAGTTCGGCCATGATGACCTTGGGATCAATGCCGTAGGCGAGCATGTGGCCGTGATCGCGATAGCCGGTGATCACACTGTCGCGATCATTGTCGAGCGCCGATTGCAACCCGATCGCCACCGCTTCCTGGCCGATGTAGAGGTGGCAGAAGCCGCCGATCAGGCCAAGGCCGTAAAGCTGCCCGGCCTTCTCTTCAAAGCGACGAATGAGCAGCATCTGCTCGTAGAAATGCATCAGCTGTTCGTCGCTGGCGGAATACCGCTCCTGCTCTTCAATCTTGGCCTGCAGGCTGCGCAGCGCGAAACTGTCCGCGTCCTCTTGAGCAGACTTGCTCGTCTGCTTGCTTTTCGCTGAACTTGAAGTAGCGGCTTTGGCCAAGGCGTATCCCCTGCTGGACCCCGTCCGGGGCGTCGTTTGGTATGGATTGGCAACGCCTATAGGCGCGGATTCGTTGCAGAGGCAACGCCATGCATACGAATTTCGCCAGTCTGGTTCGTTTGCTTTGAAGTGCTTACCGCACAGGTTCGAGATCGTAGATGAACTCGTCCTTATGTGCGACATTCAGATCGCGACGGGCAAGCTCGCTGGCAAGGTCGGGATCGACATGATCGGGGTGCAGCAGATCGACACGGTTCGCCAGCACTGCGCGCTCTTCTTCAAGCGTGGCGATGCGGGCATGATATTGTTCCAGCTTGGCTGCGTGATCGGTCCAGGCAAGCAAGCCGGACGGCCCCATCAGCGCCAACAGGGCAATCAGCACCAACACCAGGAGTGCCAGCCCGTTGACCAACTTTTCGCGCACCGCTTCGCGCCGAGTCACCCTGATGTTCATGCGCCCTTGAATCACAGGAAGCGTCAGGATTCAAGCGCCTTGCCTTGAAACATGCGAAACTTTCGTCGTCCTCGCGGAGGCTTGCCGAATCTCGGCGAACAAGTTACATATGAAACCATGACTGATCTCTTCGAAAACCCCATCGGCCTCGACGGCTTTGAATTTGTAGAATTCTGCGCACCGGAAAAGGGTGTTGTTGAGCCGGTATTCAAGGCGATGGGCTTTACCCACGTGGCGGACCACCGTTCCAAGGACGTTCAACTGTGGCGACAGGGGCAGATCAACCTGATCCTCAATTACGAACCGCGCAGCGCGGCATGGTTCTTCGCCCGCGAACACGGCCCTTCGGCCTGCGGCATGGGCTTCCGCGTCAAGGACGCGGCCAAAGCCTATGCCGAATTGCTGGCGCGCGGGGCCGAGCCGGTTGAAGTTACCACCGGCCCGATGGAGCTGCGCATTCCCGCCATTCGCGGGATCGGCGGCGCGATCGTCTATCTGATTGACCGCTACGAAGATGAAAACGGCAACGGTCTTTCGATCTACGACATCGATTTCGTCTACCGGCCCGGCGCGGACAGGCACCCCGAAGGCGCGGGCTTCAAGCTGATCGATCACCTGACCCACAACGTCTACACCGGACGCATGGCCTACTGGGCGGACTATTACGAAAGGCTGTTCAACTTCCGCGAGATCCGCTTCTTCGACATCAAGGGCGAATATACCGGCCTTACCAGCAAGGCACTGACCGCGCCGGACGGAAAGATCCGCATCCCGCTCAACGAGGAAGGCGAAGGCGGCAAGGGCCAGATCGAAGAATTCCTGCGGGAGTTCAACGGCGAGGGAATCCAGCATATTGCGCTGATCTGTGACGACCTCGTGGCAGCCTGGGATCGCCTGAAGGAGTTTGGCGTGCCGTTCATGACCGCCCCGCCCGCCACCTATTACGCCATGCTCGACGAACGCCTGCCCGGCCACGGCGAGGACAAGCAGGCGCTGCAGATGCGCGGCATCCTGCTCGACGGCAAGACTGTTGGTGAGGATGGCTCAGGCGGCCAGCCCCGCCTTTTGCTGCAAATCTTTGCGCAGGCGCAGGTTGGGCCGGTGTTTTTCGAATTCATCCAGCGCAAGGGCGACGAAGGCTTTGGCGAGGGTAATTTCAAGGCGCTGTTCGAGAGCATGGAGCGCGACCAGATCGAGCGCGGGGCGCTGACGGTGGACGAGGCCTGACGCTTCGCGAATCCGGGCCTGACGCACCTCCCCCGCGTTCAGTGCGGCGCAATCCGCTTGCGCAGACAAACCTTCCGCGCCATCACGCCCGCGAGTTGAGGAGTCTTTCTGCACATGACTGCGTTTCGCGCCCATTTCCTGATCGCCGCCGCCCTGCCCTTTGCCGCCATCGCCACCCCCGCGGCGGCGCAGGTGAGCGACGAGGTTGTGCTCAACATCCTGCGCAACTGCGCCCAGATCGACGATGCGACCGCGCGGCTTGCCTGTTACGACAACAATATCCGCTCCGCCGACGGTTCTTCGATGCGGACTTCGGTTCCGGGCAGCATGGATAGTCCGGCAGCATCCGGCGGCGCTCCGCTGGCGAATACGGGCGCAAGCGGTTTCGGGCGCGAGAATATTCGCGGCCCGGAACGGTTCCAGACCCCCGCAGGCGAACTGGAACAGATTCGTGCCCGTGTCTCGTCGGTCACCGAGCGCCAGCGCGGCGTCTATCTGGTAACCCTGGAAGATGGTGCGCAGTGGCTGTTCGCCGAAAGCGTTCCTTTCGCTTACCGCCCGCCGCGCGTTGGGGAGAGTGTCGAAATCGATCGCGGCGCGCTGGGCAGCTTCCTGCTTACGTACGACAGCCAGAGTTCGGTGCGGGTCCGCCGCGTCCAGTAAAGCGGGTTACTGCGCGCCCAGCTCGTCGAAGGTTCGCTCGCGCTCCAGCTGCACCACCGCATTGCGGCGCACCTTCTCGAAGGTAGCGAGGAATTGTTCCCGCTCGCGCGCCGAAAGCGGCGCCATAAGGAAGGTGCTGCGCTGGCGGCTGGCATCCTGGATGATCTGGAACAGACGCTGACCCTCTGTGGTCGGGCCGAATCGCCCGTGCCGCCGCCCCGGCTTGCCGCTGCGTTCCACCAGTCCGCGCTCCATCAGCGCCCGAACGGTCCGCCCGGCCTGGCTGTGATCGCGATCGAGTCGCTCGACCAGGTTGTTCCATTCGATCGGCGCGTCCATGGCGATCTCGTTGAGCACCCAGCTTTCGAAATTGCTGAGCCCGGTCAGGCGCTTGAACGCCAAGGCTCCACTGCGGCTAAAGTATGCGGATAGCGTCATAAGCGGCGAAAGGATGCGTGAACGATCAACCCGGACCGGCTGCCCGCTGCCAGGCTCGTAATCGGGGTCGGGAGTGAACGGATTCGCCGTCTCGGCGTCGCCTTGCCCGCGCGCGCGCTCCTGATCGTAGAGCATGACGGCACGCTGGAGCAGCTTTTCGATCACCGCGTAGAAATCCGCCAGCTCGCTGTCGCCGATGTCGAACGTCAGTTCGCGGTTGCGCAATTCGGCCAGGCGCAGCAGCCGGTCCGAGAGCGTGGTCCCTTTGCGCGTCAGCCGGATCGGGGCCCGGATCTGGTCACGGTCAACCATGCGGAATTCGAGCAGGCGCTTGACCGAGCGGGATACCTGCGCCTTGTCCACTCCTACCGCGCCCGAGATATCCGCCGGCACCAGCGGTCCGGCGGTTCGCAACAGGAAGAGGATGCGCCGGTCGAGTTCGACGAGGTCGATTTCGCGGGCGTAAGAAAGCTCAGCGCTCTCACGGACCTTGTAAAGGAGCTGCCATAGGTCCTGCTGGATCACGTTACCGGGCGCAGCATCGCCCTGCCGCTGCTGTTCTGCTTCTGGGGCGAGTCCGTTGAGGATAATCGCCAGCCGGGTTTCGAACTCGGGTGGAATTTCGGTATCGCCCGCTTCACCATCGCGGGAGCGTGCACCGACGGCGAAGGCTTCGACGATCCGCAACGCTTCTTCCGCCATGGGGCCAAGCATGCCGTTCAGCTGCTTGCGGGTGCCGTCATCGGCGAGCGCCTTTACGCCCTTGCCACCGTCTCGATAGACAGCCCGCGCGTGGGTATTGAGCAGGCCTCGCCAATCGTCGCGTTTCGCGGCCTGCTTTGCGCCCCTGGCTGCCATTCGATGTCCTGCTCCGCCTGCCCGTGTCCAACGCAACGAACGCCGGTCATAGTCAAATGGTTTGGATTTGCACAGTGCAGATTCGGGCGAGCCGACATGCCGGGGCTCGGCAACTGCAAAAGGCAACAATTGGCCCTCGCTTCAGCACATTCCGGACAGGGTCAACGACGTCCCTGCAACGATTTTCGGGGCGGTGCAGCTTGGCAACACTTTTAACGAGCGTTAGAGTGGGCCCGGAGAGAAATGGCGGTTTTCCTAGGGTTTTTGGAGTTTCATGGGAAACCAAACCGGCCCTTTGCGCCATGATACAGCTCTTTGTACTACCATGGGACAAAGGCCGTATCGGCTCTTCCCACATGGCTTATGCGGCCAAAGCTAGACACAATCAATTTACCGCCATAAAGCCGGTTTCTGCGCGGAAAGCGGGCGATTCATGCCCCACCGCCAGGGGGAGGAGATGAGGATGCACCTTGCGCATGACAGCGCTACGTCGGGACGACTCCCGTGCGTGCAATCCTCATATCGTCCCTTGGGACTTTCAATCCATCAGTCCCGCAGCACCGGTCATAGGTCCGAAGCAACCAGAGCGATTGCGAAGGACCAGGCCGAAATTGCGGCTCTGATGAAATGCCGCCCGATCCGCCAACGGACGGGCAACCACCGTGAAGGGAGCACATCGTGAGGAAATTCAGCAACCAGCAGGTCTTCAGGGCCATGCTCATGGCAGGCGGCGCCAGCGTCCTTGTCGCAGCGACACCAGTCTTCGCGCAGGATGCGGATGAGCCGGAAGGCGAGCGTATCGTCGTCACCGGTTCGCGCATCGCGTCGCAGGATTACGATTCGAACAGCCCGATGGTCACCGTCGATGAAGGCCTGCTTGAAAATACCGGCACCGCCGCGATCGAGCAGAGCCTGAACCGCCTGCCGCAGTTCGTGCCTGCGCAGACCCCGACCGCCGGCGGCGACATCCAGCCGACCGCCACCAACACCCCCGGCGCGGCGACCATCTCGCTGCGCGGCATCGGTGCCAACCGCAACCTCGTGCTGATCGACGGCCGCCGCGGCACGCCCGGCAACGCTTCGGGCGTGGTCGA
This sequence comes from Erythrobacter sp., assembly GCA_019739335.1. NCBI lineage: Bacteria > Pseudomonadati > Pseudomonadota > Alphaproteobacteria > Sphingomonadales > Erythrobacteraceae > Erythrobacter > Erythrobacter sp. The sequence goes on along the minus strand of CP073261.1, from coordinate 2,803,778 downwards.
CATCTCGACGCTCCCCTCTGCCGCGATCGAGCGCATCGAAGTCATCTCCGGCGGCGCTTCTGCCACCTACGGTGCCGACGCTGTGGCCGGTGTCACCAACTTCCGCCTCAAGCAGGATTTCGTTGGCCTCGAACTCGACGGCCAGATCGGCATCACCCAGGAAGGCGACAACTTCGAATACCAGCTCGGCGGCATCATGGGTGCCGATTTCGACGATGGCCGCGGCAACGTCTCGCTCGCCATGTCGATGAACACCCGCGAAGCCAATTTCCAGCGCGATCGCGACTGGTACCAGGACCTGTGGGCCGACCCGAACATCGCCGGCACCCAGTTCTTCATACCCGCACCGGGCTTTGCCTCGCCGGGCAACCTGCCGGACTACCGGACGGTGTTTCCCAATGCGCCCGCTCCGGGCGTTGCGCCGAATACCACCGTATACTTCACGCCTGAAGGACGTGCGTTCACCATCGGTGCGAATGGCACCAACCAGAACTTCGGCAACGACCGCGCTCCGCTTGACGATCCGCGGTTCAAGCAGTCGATCAACGGGGCGGTCGGCAGCAACAACACCAATCAGTATCTGATCCTGCCGCTCACCCGCTACAACTTCTTCGCTCGCGGCAATTACGAGATCAACGACTATATCGGCGTGTTCGGGCAGGCCTTGTTCAGCCATGTCGAGACCTTCACCCGCAACGAACCTTCGCCTGCGGTGACAGGCTGGACGGTCAACATCGATCCGACCCAGATCGACCGCAGCGAACTGCCTGCCGACATGTGGCGCCTGCTTGACAGTCGGCCTAATCCGGACGGTGTCTTTACGATTAACTCGCTGCTCGCAGACGATCGCGAAACCTTTACCGACGTCACGACCTACAACATGACGGCAGGTCTCGAAGGATCGATCCCCGGCACCAACCTGGACTGGGAAACCTTCGTCAGCCACGGTATTTCGTCCACCTTCGCACGGCAGACGGGTATCAACTCACTCACCCGCTTCCAGACCGTTCTGAGTGCGCCCAACTTCGGTCGCGGGTTCACCGCAACCGGCAACCAGGGTGCGCCAAACTTCGGCTTCGGCGCATCGACCGCAACCTGTACCTCGGGCCTGAATTTCTATCAGCCGCCGCAGGGTGGGTTCTCTGAAGACTGCCTCGAAGCGATCCGGGCCGATCTCAAGAACCGTTCCGAGCTGACGCAGACGATTGCCGAAGCCAACGTGTTCGGCGGGCTGTTCGATCTGCCTGCCGGTGAACTCGGCTTCGCGCTGGGTGCCAGCTATCGCGAAGTGCAATACGAATTCACCAACGATACGCTGACCACGGCGGGTCGCTCGTTCCTCGATCAGGCGCAGGGTATCTACCCCAGCGGCGAAGTCGATGCGACGTACGACGTGCACGAGCTCTACGGCGAATTGCTGATCCCGATCCTGTCCAACATCCCGGCAATCCAGCAGTTCAATCTGGAACTTGGCGGGCGTATCTCGGACTATTCGACGACCGGGACCAGCTACACCTACAAGATCCTCGGCGACTGGGAAGTGACCGACTGGATGCGTTTCCGTGGCGGTTACAACCGTGCGGAACGTGCTCCGAACATTGGCGAGCTGTTCCTTGCGGCGCAGCAGACCTTCGGGGTCAACACGGCGGGCGATCCCTGCTCGCTGGCCAACCCGCTGTCCTTCTCTGCGAATCAGGATGGTGACGCTTTCGCCGGCGGCAATGCCAATGGCGCAGCGGTCCAGGCAGTCTGTCGCATCCAGATGGAAGCCTCGGGCAACGTCCAGGCAGACGATGACTACTACAATGGCGTGCAAAGCCCGGCCACGTTCGGCTTCGCTTTCCCGACTACGGTAGGCAATCCCAACCTGGTTCCGGAAAAGGCGGATACCTGGACGGCCGGTGTGGTTCTCACCTCGCCGTTCGAATCTGCACTGCTCAATCGCTTCCGCCTCTCGCTCGACTGGTTCAGCATCAACATCGATGATGCGATTGGCGAACAGACCGTGGCGATTGCACTGCAGCAGTGCTACGACCCGTCGCTGAACCCTGCCTGGGCCAGCAACAACCCGGCGGAAGTCGCGGCCTCGCAGTTCTGTCAGAACGTGCCTCGCAACGCCACCGGCGCGCTGGGCAATGTCCAGCGTACCTACGTCAACAACGGACGGGTGGAAGTTCAGGGTATCGACCTTGCGCTCGACTGGGGCTTCGATGTCGGGCCCGGCGCGGTCAACCTGAACGTGCTCGCCAACTACCTGCTGGACTTCAAGTCTGCACCGCTGCCCACCCTGCCGCTGATTGACTATGTCGGCACGCAGGGAACGACCGAGAACGGCCTGAACGCGAATGCTTACGAGTATCGCGTCCTTGCCAACCTCGGTTACACCATCGGCGGAGCCTCGATTGGGCTGCAGTGGCAGCACTATCCGGCGATCGAGGATACGGCTGAAGCCCAGTTCGGCAATCCGACGCCGACCACGGGTTATCCGGCGTACAACCTGTTCCACCTCAATGGACGGTATGCGCTGACCGATGATCTGACCTTCCGCTTCGGGGTGGAAAACCTCCTCAACGAAGCGCCGCCGATCGGCGGGGTGAACTCGGCTGCCGATCCTTCGCTCGGCCAGTTGGCGGGGGGTGCGTTCAACTCCACCTTCTACGATACCAATGGTCGTCGCTTCTACCTGGGTGCGAACGTCCGCTTCTAGGCGACGGCATGCCCTGAATTTGGGAGGGGTCTTTCCGCAAGGAAAGGCCCCTTTCTTTTGTGTAGTTCGGCGGGCTTTGGCCCGGCTCCAGGCCGATAAGGTGCTTTCCTACAGTGTCGCTCGTGTGCAAGCCTTCGGCCCATGCGCAAAGTCTCAATTCGCCTAATTCCGACGTCTCGATGGAGAAGTTCCGCAGCGCGCAAGCGGCGACAATAGGATTTGCGTTTCGACGACGATTTTGGTGTCAACTTCGCGTCAACTTTGCCTCGCCACGAGGACGAAGGCGCAAGAACGGCAAAGGAAAATGGTGCACCCAACTGGATTCGAACCAGTGGCCCCCAGATTAGGAATCTGATGCTCTATCCTGCTGAGCTATGGGTGCGTCGCAAGACCTCTAGAAAAACCGATGCGCCGTGGCAATCAGTTCAGCTTATCCGGCGGGGCGAAGGGGAAAGGCAGCGGCGCAACGGGCACGCCCTCTTCCAGCAGTTCCCTGGCTTCCTGCGCGCTCGCCTCGCCGTGGATCGGCGCGTGGTCCTGCTCGCCGTAGTGCATGGCGCGGGACTGGTTGGCGAAATCCTTGCCGACCCACTTGCTGTCCTTCAGCGCCTTGGCCTGCGCCTGTGCCAGCTGCTCCAGCGCCTGCGCCACTTCGGGCGGCATCGGCGCATTGGTGAGTGCCTTGCCCGGTGCGGAAGGAGCCTCCCCGGCCCCGGCACGCGGTCTGGCGACGCGCTGGTTGCCCTTCTTGCCGACTGCCGGCGCCATCGGTGCCTTGGCAACGTTCGCCGAGCCACACTGGGGGCAGAGCAGCTTTCCGCTCTCGCGCTGGCTGGCGAAATCACCGGACGAACCGAACCAGCCTTCGAATCGGTGGCCGTTGGCGCAGGAGAGGTCGAACACGATCATGATCAGCGCGCTGTAGGGATGTCGCGCTTGTTGGCAAGACTCGGCAATTGGCGGCGCACTTTTGCGATCCGGCCAAGATCGATATCGCACACACCCAACCCTGGGGCGTCGCCGCCCATGTCGAGCAACACTTCGCCCCAAGGGTCTACCACCAGCGAATGGCCATAGGTTTGGCGGCCATCAGCATGCAATCCGACCTGTGCAGCCGCGATCACGAAAGCGCTCGCTTCGACGGCGCGGGCGCGCTGGAGCAGGTGCCAGTGCGCCTTGCCGGTAGGCACGGTGAAGGCGGCGGGAATGGCGATGGCGTCGCACTCGCGCCGACCGAGCTCATCGAACAGCGCTGGGAAGCGGATATCGTAGCATATCGTCAGCCCCAGCCTACCAATCGGGGTATTCTCGACAGTGACGACTTCCTCGCCCGGTCTGTAAGCGCTGCTTTCCCGCCAACTTTCTCCAGTCGCGAGCTCTACGTCGAACATGTGCATCTTATCGTAGCTGGCTTCGAGAAGAGCCATGTGACCTATGTAAAGCGACCTGTTCGCCCATTTGCCGTGGCTCGTGCTTACGGGCAACGATCCGACCGCCAAGTCGATCATATATGCCGTCGCAATATATTCGAGAGCGCCGATCATGTCCTCTGAAGCTGGGCTTTCAATCCACTCAGCGGCACGCTTGCGGTTGCGATCAAGCAACAACGCCATTTCGGGCAGAAACAGGATCTGTGCATCGTTCTCTGCGGCTTCCTTTGCAGCATTATCTATCGCCGCCAGGTTCGCTTCGGGATCGATTCCCGAAGTCATCTGCAACAGCGCGACGCGAACCACCCCGGACACGCTCACCGCCCCAACAGCGCGTCCAGCTTGCCCTCGCGCTCCAGCATGGCGAGGTCGTCCGAACCGCCGATTGCCCGGTCATCGATGAATATCTGCGGCACCGTGCGCGCGTCGGGCTTGCGCGCCATCATCTGGTCCCGCTTTTCCCCGCCCATCGAGATATCGTATTCAACATAGTCCACCCCCTTCTCGTCGAGCAGGCGTTTGGCCCTGCTGCAATAACCGCAGAACATCTTGGTGTAGATTTCGACCTTGGGTGGAGTCACGACAATTCCTCTGGTTCGGCGTGTTTGGCAGGCCTTGAAACGCCCTACGCCCTAACTACATTTTTCAACGCGGGCGCCGTCTTATGGGTCCGCACAGTGTCAAATTGCTCAAAAGAGGATTTGTTGCAAATGAACCGTTTCGATCTGACTCCCTATCGCCGTTCAACCGTCGGTTTCGACCGGCTGTTCGACCTGCTGGAAAACAACGCCCGCGGGTCTTCTGGCGACAATTACCCCCCCTTCAATATCGAGCGGCGCGATTCCGATGCCTATCGCATCACCATCGCCGTCGCCGGGTTCCGCGCGGGCGATCTCGACATCACCGCGCAGCAGAACCTGCTCACCGTGGTCGGCCGCAGGCGCGATGAAAGCGTGGAGGGCGAAATGCTCCACGTCGGCATCGCCAACCGCGGGTTCGAGCGCCGTTTCGAACTGGCGGATTATGTCCGCGTCGCCCATGCCGATCTGAAGGACGGGCTGCTGGTGATCGACCTTGTCCGCGAAGTGCCAGATGCGATGAAGCCGAAGAAAATCGCCATTGGCGGCAATACGCTGGAAGTGGTCGAAGGTGATCGCAAGGACGGCGACCAGGCCGACGCAGCCTGATCGCCTTGCGACAGCAACACCGCTGAAAAGTTGGGGGCGGACCCGCTAAGGCCCGCCCCCTCGACGCTCGCGCGCCGACGTGCCGCATGAACTGGCTGTCCGGGTCGCAAGAGACAGCCTATTCCGCAGGCAAGACCGAGCCGACAACACGCGGGTAACCCCCGTTGCCCGCGCGGGGCCGGTCCAATTCTGCGAGAGCCAATTCCGGGAAAAATACTGACGTCATAGACGAATGAAGTCAGGCACGCCCCCACGGCCCATAAGCGGACTTAGGCGTTGGTTCGGAACAAAGGCAAGTAGTATTTCTAGGGTGAACTAACCCGGTACAATCGCGGTTAGACCAATCGCGATTGCTTCAATGCTGCTTCGATAAAGCCGGAAAATAGCGGGTGCGGATCGAAGGGGCGGCTTTTCAGTTCAGGGTGGAACTGCACCCCGACAAACCACGGATGGTCCGGCCGTTCGACGATTTCGGGCAGCAGACCATCGGGGGACATGCCGGAGAAGATCAGCCCGCCCGCTTCAAGCCGGTCCTTGTAGGCCGAATTGACCTCGTACCGATGACGGTGGCGCTCGGAAATCTCGCTCGCCCCGCCGTAGATGCCCGAAACATGGCTGTTGCCTGCCAGCTTGGCGGTATAGGCGCCAAGCCGCATGGTGCCACCCAGGTCGGTCTCGGCAGAGCGCTGTTGCAGTCCTTCGGCGCTCATCCATTCGGTGATAATGCCGACCACCGGTTCGCTCGTCTCGCCGAATTCGGTAGAGGAAGCGGCGGTAATCCCCGCCTCCCGCGCAGCCTCGATGCAGGCCATCTGCATCCCTAGGCATATCCCAAGGAAGGGCACATTCCGTTCGCGGGCGAAGCGGACCGAGGAAATCTTGCCCTCACTCCCGCGCTCCCCAAATCCGCCGGGCACCAGAATGCCGTGCAGCGGTTCGAGCCTGGCGACGATCTCGCTGTCATCCTGCTCGAACAGTTCGGCATCGATCCAGCGGATATTGACCTTGGTGCGATTGGCCATGCCGCCATGCACCAGCGCTTCGTTCAGCGACTTGTAGGCATCGGGCAGGCCGACATATTTGCCCACCACGCCGATGTTGACTTCGCCTTCCGGGTGTTCGTAGCGATCGACCACGTCCACCCAGCGCGCCATATCCGGCGCGCGTGACACTTCCAGCATGCCGAAGTGGCGCAGCACTTCGGTGTCCAGCCCCTCGGCATGATACTGCGCCGGCACCGCATAGATAGAACTGGCATCAAGCGCGGGTATCACCGCCTCGCGCCGCACGTTGCAGAACAAGGCGATCTTGTTGCGCTCGCTTTGGGGCAGCGGGTGTTCACAACGGCACAGCAGCACGTTGGGCTGCACGCCAAGACTGGTGAGTTCGCGCACCGAATGCTGCGTCGGCTTGGTCTTCAGTTCCCCGGCCGCCGAGATATAGGGCACCAACGTCACGTGGATCAGGCAGGTCTGGTCCACCGGCAACTCGTTGCGCAGCTGGCGGATCGCTTCGATGAACGGCAGGCTCTCGATATCGCCTACCGTGCCGCCGATCTCGCAGAGGATGAAATCGTGATCGTCCTGGTCCTGAAGCGCGAAGGCCTTGATCGCATCGGTGACGTGCGGGATCACCTGTACTGTCGCGCCGAGATAGTCGCCGCGCCGCTCGCGGGTGATGATATCGCGATAGACCCGGCCGCTGGTGATATTGTCGTTCTGGTGCGCGGAAACGCCGGTGAAGCGTTCGTAATGCCCCAAATCGAGATCGGTCTCCGCCCCATCGTCGGTGACATAGACCTCGCCGTGCTGATACGGGCTCATCGTGCCCGGATCGACATTGAGGTATGGGTCGAACTTGCGGATGCGGACCTTGTATCCGCGTGCCTGCAGGACCGCCGCCAGGGAAGCAGCCATCAGTCCTTTGCCAAGCGAAGAGACCACGCCGCCGGTGATGAAAATGTACCGCGCCATGGGAGTCGAGCCTTAAGGGCAGCGCCGGATTCGGCGCAAGCATCTTGCGGTGAAATAAGAGTGAGTGCGGAGGCTTTTCCCCCGCTGTCGCATTTACCGGATTTTATTCGGCTACGTCGGCAAGCGGGTCGTCTTCCGCTGGCGCGGCAGGTGCTTCTCCCGCAGGATCGCCGGGGATCACTGTCGCGGTGTTCGCATCGGCCGGAGTAACGGACCGATCAAGCGTATCGTCGAAGTCGCTGCCGCCGGTAGCTCCGACAGCCAGCGAGGCCAATACAATCGCCAAGGCGACGAAGATGATGGCCGACCACTTGGTTGCCCGCGTCAGGAAATCCGCCGCGCCGCGCGCCGACATCACCCCGCCGGGGCTGCCACCCCCGCCAATCCCGAGGCCGCCACCCTCAGATCGCTGCATCAGCACCAGCGTAACGAGCGTTGCGGCCACGAGGCCCTGGATGACGAGGAGGAAATTGAAAAGCGAGTTCATGGCCGTTCAGTCAGTCAATAAGAATGCACGAATGCGGCGCATGTAGGCTGCATGGCCCTTTCCCACAAGGGGAGACGCGCCTTCCGGAATGGATGCCTAACTGTCGCCGTTCTCGGCAGCAGAGACGATAATGCCGAGAAAACTCTCGGCAGTCAGGCTTGCACCGCCCACCAGAGCGCCGCCGACCTCGTCCGCCGCCAGCAGTTCGGCGGCGTTGTCCGGCTTCACCGATCCACCGTAGAGGATCCGCACGCCCGCGCCTGCATCGCCATACAACGAAACGAGCTGCGCGCGGATATGCCGGTGCATCGCGCCGACATCGTCCGGAGTCGGGGTCTTTCCGGTGCCGATGGCCCAGACAGGTTCGTAGGCAACGGTGATCTTCGCCGTAACTTCGTCACCAACAGGCAGCGAACCGGCCAGCTGGCGCGCAACGACGTTCTCGGCTTCACCGGCATCGCGCTCCGCTTCGGTCTCGCCGACACAGACGATAACACTCATTCCGGCGGCAAGGACGGCCTGTGCCTTCTGCTGTACGAGCGCATCGGTTTCGCCATGATCGGCACGCCGCTCGCTGTGGCCGACAATAGTAAAGCCTGCGCCCGCATCCTTCACCATCGCGGCGGAAATGTCGCCTGTGTGCGCCCCACCTTCCGCCGGATGGCAATCCTGCGCACCGATGCCGATCAGGCTGGCTTCCTTGCGGGTGGCGTGGAGCAGAGTGAACGGCGGAGCGATCGCCACTTCCACTTTCATCAACCGTTCCGCCGCACGATCGATCGCACGCGCTTCGGAAAGCATGGCGCGAGTGCCGTGCATCTTCCAGTTGCCAACAATGTAAGGGCGAATGGTCATTGATTTTCCTGCAATTTCTGGAACCTGATAAGGATCGCAATCCCACGTAAGGTAAACGTAACATCGCGCGCTAATGCGCCGTTGCGGGCTTGTCAAAGCCGCTTGTGCACAATGCGGGAAACCACCTGCGCCCTGTTGCGGCAGCGCCGCAGGCGGGATAAGGCGCGTGGACTTTGCGCAAGGGATAGATCTCTGGCGCCAATATTCACGGCCCCCCGGCCAAGCGAGAGCTGACTTTAACGCCATGATCCAGTTTTTCCGCAGATTTTTTCAATCCAAGATCGGTATCGGGGTTACGCTAGGTTTCCTCGCCCTGATTGCGCTCGCCTTTGCCAGTTCGGACGTGGCCAATACAGGTATGTTCGGCGGAGTGGCCGGAGGAGACCGGGTGGCCGTGGTGGGAGACCGCACGATCTCCACCTCAGACCTGAGCCAGAACGCGAATAATGCGCTGCGGCAGGCGCGGGAGGAGAACCCCACACTTTCGATGGAAGGCTTCGTGGCGCAAGGCGGGTTCGATGATGTCATCGAACAGATGCTCAGCCGCGCGGCCATCGCCGAATTCGCCGAAATCCTGGGCCTGCGCGCGGGAACGCGGCTGGTGGATAGCGAGCTCGTGGCAGGCGGCGCTACCGATGCCGAGGCATTCCGCGCCCAGTTGCGCCAACGCGGTCTCACCGAAAGCCTCGTGCGCGATGATCTGGCAATGAGCCTGCTGGCGCGGCAGTCGGTGGTTCCGATCGCCTATCAGGCGCGGATGCCCAGCAGCATCGCACGCACCTATGCGCAACTGCTGGGCGAAACCCGCACCGGCACCGCCGCAATGTTCCCGGCAGAAGCCTTCGCGCCCGCAGCCGACCCCACGGCAGCACAGTTGCAGGAATATTATGACGAAAACCGTGCGAGCTACATCCGGCCCGAACGCCGGGTGATCCGCTACGCAGCTTTCGGCGCCGACGCGGTGGGCGATCTGCCGCCAGTTACCAATGCGCAGATTGCTGCACGCTATGAAGCCGATCAGGCCCAATATCAGGCGACCGAACGGCGCAGCTTTACCCAGCTGGTCGTGCCGACCCAGGCCGCCGCACAGGCAGTGATTGCCGAAGTTCGCGGAGGCATGTCGCTGGAGGATTCTGCAACTTCCAAAGGCCTCGCTACCACCACGGTCGAAGCCGTCGAACGCGCCGACTACGCCAGCACTGCTTCGCAGGCAGTGGCTGCTGCCGGTTTCGACGCTGCCGAGGGGGCTCTCGCCGGTCCGGTACAGGGTTCGCTCGGCTGGTACGTGCTTCGCGTGAACGAGGTAACCCCGATCGCCGGCCGCACGCTGGCGCAGGCGAGCGAGGAAATTCGCGAGACGCTGCTGACCGAACGCAGAGCGAAAGCGCTTGAGGAGCTTACCGAACGGCTCGACACCGAATTCTCGCGCGGGCGGACGCTTGAGGAAGCGGCGCGCGAACTGGGCATCGAACTGGAAATCACTCCGCCCTTGCTCGCCACTGGGCAGGTATACGAGCAACAGACGCAGGCACCGCCGCAACTGGCCCGGGCAGTCGGCTTTGCCTTCGAGCTGGACGAAGGACAGGCGGCGATTTCCGAGCTGGAGGCAGGCGAGACCTTCCTGATCTTCGACGTTGCCGAAATCACCCGCAGCGCCACCGCTCCGCTCGCGGAAATCCGCCCGCAACTGGTGGCGCGCTGGAAACGGGACCGGGGCATGGCCGCGGCCGGGCAGGCTGCGGAGCGCGTGCGCGAGCGGGTTGAAGGCGGGATGTCGCTGGCCGACGCCCTGCGCGAGGAAGACGTTGCTCTTCCCGCCCCGCAAGCGCTCAGCATCAATCGCCGCGCGCTGGCGCAGCAGCAGCAGATCACGCGTGCCACCATCCTGTTCTTCTCGATGGCCGAAGGCACGGTGAAGCGGGTCGCCGAGCAGGAAACCAGCCGCTGGTTCGTCGTCGAGCTCGACGAAATCGAAACTGCCGAACTCGCCGCCGACAGTTCTGAAGTGATGCAGACCGCGCTCCAGCTCTCCAGTGTGCTGGGCGAGGAATACGTGGAGCATTTCGTCGCTGCCGCACAGGCTTCTCTCGACATCGAGCGCAACGAGGCGGGTATCGAAGCGGTCCGCGCGCAGCTGACCGGCGCGACCAATTAGGTTCGATCGTTTGGGCACCGCTCCCAACCACGCAGACGCTGCGCGCGAGGCACTGGCCGGTGGGCGCAACACGCTCGTCTGGCGGCGGGTGGTAGCCGATACCGAGACTCCGATCGGCGGCGCGCTCAAGCTGATCGAGGAAGGGCGCGGCGATTTCCTGCTCGAATCGGTAGAGGGCGGCGAAATCCGCGGGCGGTACAGCCTGCTCGGGCTCGATCCGGACCTGCTGTTCCGCGCCACCGGAGCCGTTGCCGAAATCAACCGGGCATGGCGGCATGACCGCGAGGCATTCGCACCGCTCCCTGGCGATGCAATGGCCGAACTGCGCGCGCTGGTGCAGGCCTGCCGGATCGACGTGCCTGAAGGACTGCCGCCCGCCCTCGCCTGCCTCGTCGGCTATTTCGGTTACGAAACCATCGGCCTGGTCGAAAAACTGCCGCGCGCGCCGCAGAGCGATCTCGCCCTGCCCGACATGCTGTTCGCCCGCCCGACGCTGGTGCTGGTGTTCGACCGGCTGACCGACGGGCTGTTCGTCATCGCCCCGCTATGGACGGACAATGGCAGCGATCCCGCCAGCGCGGTCGAACGCGCCGGTGAGCGGATCGACGAAGCCCTGCGCAGGCTGGGCGAAAAAGTGCCCGAAGCACCGCGCTTGGCCGAAGTGCCCGACTGCGCGCTCTCGCCGGTGCTGGCCGAGGGTGACTATGCCGAGATCGTCTTGCGGGCGAAGGATTACATCGCTGCGGGCGACATTTTCCAGGTGGTGCTGGCACAGCGTTTCACCTGCCCCTTCCCGCTCCCTCCGCTGGCGCTCTATCGCGCGCTGCGACGGGTGAATCCCTCGCCGTTCCTCTACTTCCTCGACCTGCCGGGTTTTGCCGTGGTTGGCTCCTCTCCAGAGATCCTGGTGCGGGTGCGCGATGGTGAAGTCACGATCCGCCCGATCGCCGGAACCCGCCCGCGCGGGGGCAACGATGCCGAGGACAAGGCCAACGAAGCCAGCCTGCTTGCCGATCCCAAGGAGTGCGCCGAGCACCTGATGCTGCTCGATCTGGGCCGCAACGATGTAGGCCGGGTGGCCACGGCGGGCAGCGTCGAAGTCACCGACAGCTTCACCATCGAACGCTACAGCCACGTGATGCACATCGTCAGCAATGTCGTCGGGCAACTGGCAGGGGAGAAGGACGCGCTCGATGCGCTGTTCGCGGGGTTCCCGGCGGGCACCGTCAGCGGAGCCCCCAAGATCCGCGCCTGCGAGATCATCGCCGAGCTCGAGCCCGAGACGCGCGGAGCCTATGCTGGCGGCGTCGGCTATTTCGCGCCCGATGGCTCGGTGGACAGTTGCATCGTCCTGCGCACCGCCGTGGTGAAAGACGGGGTGATGCACGTACAGGCGGGCGCGGGCATCGTGGCCGACAGCGTGCCGGAGTACGAAGCCGCCGAATGCCGCCACAAGGCCGGCGCGCTGATCGCCGCCGCGCGCGAAGCGGTGCGGATCGCGGGTGAGGCGGGTTTCGGGCAGTAGGTCAGCCTACCAAGCCGAACCACGCGAAGTAGCCGACCAGCGCAGCGCCGATCATCGTGCCCCAGCCGATCCGGTCGCTTTTACTGGCTGGCGGACTGAACAGATGCCACGCGCCGCCGCCAAACAACACGGCACAAACGAACACGATCACTCCGCACAGCAGCTGGAACAGCGCCGTGCCCACGGCGTCCAGCCAGCCGCCCTGTGCGTCGATCCAGTTGGAAGCATCGTCGAGATCGACGCCGAGCAGCAACAGGATCACCGCCACCACGGCGAAGATCAGGAAGAAAAACAGGTACAGCGCCGATGCCCCGCTGCGCGGCCGCAATTCGTCGCTGACCGATACCCACGAGACACGCGAGTACCGCCACAAGCCAGCGATGAAATTGCCGATCCAGCGCATCGCGCTCCCCCCGGAATTGCCGGGATGACGAATTGGCCTGTTCGGCCTGCAAGTCAATCTCGCGCTCCGTCCTCCATCGCGCTAAGGCCTTGGCGATGGTCGAGACACCCCACTTTCTGGTGGCACTTGCGCTAGGGCTGCTGCTGGGCGGGTGCGACGCGCGGTTTGATAGTGATGCGGCGGCGGAACTCGAATCGCCTTGCGAGCCGGTGATGTTCGAGGACACCCCCTTCACCCATTGCACCGCCAATCCCGCGCGTCACACAGTGGGCATGGACCTCGCGCCCGAAGGTTCGGACGCGCCCTACCGCTCACTGACCGCCTTCGCAGAAACCAACCCCACCAGGGTCATCATGGCAATGAACGGCGGCATGTATGACACGGAGGGCCAACCCATCGGCTATTTCGTCGAAGACGGTCGCCGCCTCGCCGTGCTCAACCAGAACGAAGGCCCCGGGAATTTCCACCTGCTCCCCAACGGCGTTTTCTTCGGCGAGGCCGATGGCCCGTGGCGGGTGCTCGATACGGAAACCTTCGCCGCGCAAATCACCGACCGCCCCCAATTCGCCACCCAGTCCGGTCCGATGCTCGTTATCCGAGGCGAACTGCACCCGGAGATCGATCCGGACGGCACCTCGCACAAGCTCCGCAACGCCGTGGGCGTGGACGCTAGCGGCCGCGCACATTTCCTCATCAGCGAAGCCCCGGTCAGCTTCGGCAAGCTCGCCCGCTATTACCGCGACGTGCTGAACGTGGACAACGCGCTGTTCCTCGACGGCAGCGTGTCGCAGCTCTGGGACCCGGCGAACGACCGGCTCGACACAGGACCGCCCATTGGCCCCTTGATCGTGGTGCGAAATCGGGCAGAGGGGGCGGAATGAGCCACATCCTCGTCATCGACAATTACGACAGCTTCACCTTCAACCTCGTCCACTACCTGATGGAACTGGGCGCCGAGGTCGAAGTGGTGCGCAATGATGCGCTCTCCGCCGCGCAGGCCCTGTCCAGCGGCGCGGCGGGGTTCCTGCTGTCGCCCGGCCCCTGCACGCCGAACGAAGCGGGGATCAGCCTTGATCTGGTCGCTGCTTGCGCCGATGCGGGCAAGCCGCTGCTCGGCGTGTGCCTTGGCCATCAGGCGATCGGGCAACATTTCGGCGGCACCGTGGCGCGCGGCGGGCTGATGCACGGCAAGACCTCGCCGGTGGAGCATGACGGTTCCGGCGTCTTCGCGGGCCTGCCCTCGCCCTTCACCGCCACGCGCTATCACTCGCTGATCGTGGAAGACATTCCCGGTTGCCTGCTGGTCAATGCCACCAGCGAGACGCCGGGGCTGGACGGCACCGCGGTAATGGGCTTCCGCCACGCCAGCCTTCCGATCCACGGCGTGCAGTTCCACCCGGAAAGCATCGCCACCGAGCACGGGCACGACCTGCTCGCCAACTTCCTCGACCTCTGCGGCATCACTCCCGTGCGCGGGCTGACCGGAGTGGCCGCGTGAGCGTGCTGCCCCCCACCGACATTCCGCTGACCGAAGCCGATGCCGAACGCGCCTTCGGAGACATGCTCGACGGAAAGCCTGCGGACGAGGAAATCGCCCGCTTCCTCTCCGAACTGTCCGATCGCGGCGAACGCGCCGAGGAAATCGCCGGGGCCGCGCGGGCCATGCGCAAGCGGCTGATTCCGATCGACGCGCCCGACAACGCCATCGACGTCTGCGGCACCGGGGGCGACGGGCACCATACGCTCAACGTCTCCACTGCCGTGTCGCTGGTGGTCGCCGCCTGCGGTGTCCCGGTGGCCAAGCACGGCAACCGCGCCGCCAGCTCCAAGGCAGGCGCGGCGGATACGCTTGAAGCGCTGGGGCTGGACATGGACGCCGCCGGGCGCACGGCGGAAAAGACCTTGGCAGAAATCGGCATCTGCTTCCTGTTCGCCAAGAACCACCACCCGGCGATGGCGCGGATCCAGCCGATCCGGCAGAAGCTGGGCAAGCGGACGATTTTCAACCTGATGGGGCCGCTGTCGAACCCGGCGAAAGTCCGCCGCCAGTTGATCGGCATCGCCCGCCCCGCCTATGTGCCGATCTATGCCGATGCCATGGCGCGGCTGGGGACCGACCGCAGCTTTATCGTCTCAGGCGACGAGGGGCTGGACGAACTGAGCCTCGATCACGGCAACGAATTGGCCGACGTGCAAGGCCGCGAAGTGCGGATGCGCCGCGTCGATGCGAGCGAGGCGGGCTTGGCCCATGCTCCGGTCGAAGCTATTCGCGGTTCCGACGCGAAGCACAATGCCCGCGCGCTCGAAGCCCTGCTGATGGGTGCACCCGGCCCCTATCGCGATGCGGTGCTGTTCAATGCGGCGGGTGCGCTGATGGTGGCGGGTGAAGTCGAAAGCTGGGCCGAAGGGGTGGAGGAAGCCGGCGAAGCGCTCGACAAGGGGCTGGCCAAGGCACTGCTCGCCTGCTGGATCGATACTGCAAAATGACCGACAAACTTGCCGAAATCTGCGCCACCAAGCGCGAGGAAGTCGCCGCGCGAAAGGCGCTCAAGACGCTGGAGGATTGCGACCGGATCGCGGCGAAATCCTCTGCCCCGCGCGGGTTCATCCGCGCGCTGGAGGAAAAGGCCGCCACAGGCTTCGCGCTGATCGCCGAAATCAAGAAGGCCAGCCCGTCCAAAGGGCTGATCCGCGCCGATTTCCGCCCGCATGAACACGCGATGGCCTATGCCAACGGAGGCGCAGCCTGTCTTTCCGTGCTCACCGATGCCCCTTATTTCCAGGGGCATGAGGCCTTCATGATGGAAGCCCGCGCCAGCACCACCCTTCCCGTGCTGCGCAAGGATTTCATGGTCGATCCGTGGCAGGTGGCCGAAAGCCGGATGTTCGGTGCCGATGCCATTCTCATCATCGTCGCCGCGCTCGACGATGCACTGATGGTCGAGATCGAAGCGGCGGCGCTGGAGCGCGGCATGGACGTGCTGATCGAGGTCCATGACGAAGCGGAGATGGAACGCGCGGGCAAGCACCTCGCCTCGCGCCTGATCGGGGTGAACAATCGCGATCTGCGAACGTTCAAAACCGATCTCGCCACTACCGAACGGCTCGCACCGCTGGCTCCGGAAGGCAGCCTGCTGGTGGGTGAGAGCGGCATCAATTCGCACGCCGATTGCCTGCGTCTGGCCGAAGCCGGAGTGCGCTGCTTCCTCGTCGGCGAAAGCCTGATGCGGCAGCAGGATGTCGAGGCGGCGACCCGAATTTTGTTGCAAGGCTAGATTTTACACACCCTTTCACGCCTTCGGGCGTTAGATGTTGTATCGGCCAGCCGGCCATCAGCAAATAAGGGGAATGTCATGGGTATTTTCGGCTCGATCAAGAACGCGATTTTCGGGGACGACGAAGCGGAAGAAGCCAAGGCCGCTGCGCCTGCGCCCGCTGCCAGGCCCGCTACCGCCACGCCGCCCGCGGCCAAGTCCGGCTTCGGGGCCGCTTCGACCAAGGCGATTACCGAAGTCGACATCGAAGCCCGGCTCGATGCGAAGGAAGGGGCGGACAAGCTCAACTGGCGTACGTCGATCGTCGACCTGATGAAGCTGGTCGGGCTCGATCCGACCTACGAGAACCGCAAGGAACTGGCGACAGAGCTGGGCGACACCGACTATTCGGGCAAGGCCGAGGAAAACATCTGGCTGCACAAGCAGGTGATGAACAAGCTCGCCGCCGCCGGTGGCCGGGTCCCGGCCGACCTGCGCGACTGAGCCGGGTCTGTCCTACGCCACGTGACTGTGGCAAGGGGCGGGAATGAACTGCCGCACTTGCCCGCACTCGTCAGCAAACCGCCCTGCCCGCGCCCCTCGCGCGGCAGGGCGTTTTTCTTCCTTTGAACCGTGTAACACCCGGTCCATGTCTTCCAACACGCCCTCGTTTGGCATGGCCGTCGCATGAGCAGCCTGACCCATCTTGACGAAACTGGCGCGGCGCGGATGGTCGATGTCGGTGCCAAGCTGGAAACGGCGCGCAGTGCCACGGCCAGCGGTCGCATTACCATGTCTTCCGCCACGCTAGCGGCCGTGCGGGATGGCAGTGGGCCCAAGGGGGACGTGCTGGCGACGGCGCGAATAGCGGGAATCATGGCGGCCAAGCGGACCGGAGAACTGATCCCGCTGTGCCACCCTCTCGCGCTCGACAGCGTCACGGTCGATTTCACTTTCGAGGATGGCGGCGTGGCCGTCACCGCCCGCGCCAGTCTGACGGGCAAGACCGGGGTGGAAATGGAAGCCCTCACAGCCGCCTCCGTGGCGCTGCTGACGATCTACGACATGGCCAAGGCGCTGGAAAAGGGCATGGTGATCGAACAGGTGCGGCTGCTGGAAAAGACCGGCGGCAAGAGCGGCGACTGGCACGCCGACCCGCTACCCGCGTGAACCCGAAGCCGCTGATCCCGCTGGAAGAGGCGCAGGCGCGCCTGCTGGCGCTGGCCAAACCGCTGGGCAGCGCAATCGTGCCAGTCGAGGAGGCGGTTGGACACTACCTCGCCGAGCCGCTGCTGGCCCGGCGCACCCAGCCTGCGGCGGACCTTTCGGCGATGGACGGCTATGCGGTGGGCGAGGCGGACCTCTCCGGCCCATGGCGCGTGATCGGAGAAAGTGCGGCAGGGCATCCGTTTGCAGGAACGCTCGCGCCGCGCGAGGCGGTGCGTATCTCCACCGGCGCGATGATGCCTTCAGGTGGCGGCGCGGTGCTGTTGCAGGAAGATGCGATCCTTGACGGCGGGACACTGCGGCTGTCCGGCAGCGACAGCGCGACGCCGCGGCATATCCGCCGCAAGGGGTTCGATTTTGCGGAGGGCGATCTGCTGCTGGAAGCCGGAAGCCGAATCGGCCCCGCGCAACTCGCGCTTGCAATCGGCAGCGGGCATGGGGAATTGCCGGTCGGAAGGCGCGCTAGCCTCTGCGTGATCGACAGCGGGGACGAACTCGCCAGCGATCCGGCGCAGGCACTCGGCCATCAGATCCCTGCCAGCAACGGGCCGATGCTTGCCACAATGGCTGCGCCGTTCGTGGGCGAGTGTCGCCGGATCGGCCCGGTGGCGGACCGGCTGGAGGCGCTGGTTGCTGCCTTCGAACAGACGGGGGACGCCGATGTCATTGTCACCAGCGGCGGCGCATCGGTGGGCGATCACGACCTGGTGCGCCCGGCGCTGGAAGCATGGGGCGCGACAATAGATTTCTGGCGGATTGCGCTGAGGCCGGGAAAGCCGCTGCTGGTGGCTCGCAAGGGGACTACGCTGGTGCTTGGACTACCGGGCAATCCGGTATCGAGCTACGTCACCGCGTTCCTGTTCCTGCTGCCGCTGCTGCGCAATCTGGCGGGCGCGGGCAATCCGCTGCCCAAATCCATTCTCCTGCCTCTGGGCGGAGTCTTGCCCGAGACCGGCCCGCGCACCGAGTTCTACCGGGCCTCCCTGGAACCCGGAGGCGTGCTCCCATACGATCAGCGCGACAGCAGTGCGCTCCGCTCACTAGCCGCTGCCAACGCCCTGATCGCCCGGCGGGCAGGGGCCGCCGCAGCCTCGGTCGGCGACACGGTCGAGGTATTTCCGCTCCAGAATGGCGGTATCGCTTGACTTGCGCGAATCTGTTTCATACTTGTTCCTTATTCGTTCCCAAAGTGGAACATTTGTGTGAGGAACTGGCCGATGTTGACTGCCAAACAACACGAATTGCTGCTTTTCATCAACCGCAGGCTTGAAGCATCGGGCATTTCGCCCAGCTTCGAGGAAATGAAGGAAGCGCTCGATCTGAAGAGCAAGTCCGGCGTCCACCGGCTGATTTCGGCACTCGAGGAACGCGGCTTCATCCGCCGACTGGCCAACCGGGCGCGCGCGCTGGAAGTGGTGAAAATGCCGGAGAACATGGCGAACGATCCGGTCGCCAAAGTGGTTGCTCCGCCTGCTGCGGTTCGCGAACCTGCCAACGATGTGATCGAAATCCCGCTGCACGGCAAGATCGCCGCCGGTCTGCCGCTCGAGGCTTTGGAGTCCGACAGATCGCTGCCAGTACCGGCCGCCCTGCTCGGCCCCGGTGATCACTACGCGCTCGAGGTATCTGGCGACTCGATGATCGAGGCAGGCATTTTCGACGGCGATTATGCGCTGGTGCGCAAGGCAGACACCGCGCGCGACGGGGATATTGTGGTGGCGCTGATCAACGACGAAGAAGCGACGCTGAAGTACCTCTACCACGAAAGTGGCAAGATCCGGCTCGATCCGGCCAATTCGTCGCACGATCCGCAGATCTATGCCGACAGCCAGGTGAAGGTACAAGGCAAGCTAGCAGGGCTGCTGCGCCGCTATCATTGAGCCAGGGTTGGCGCGGGTGGTCTGGGTCTAATCCCCCCGCCGCCCGCGCCACCAGCCATGCTCGCCCTGCCCCTCGACAACGCTGCGTATCGAAGGCCCGTCGAGCACCAGCGCCAGTCCGCCGCTTTCCTCCAGCATCCGCCGGTCGGCCTTCAACCAGCGCGGCTCGCAGCTTCGCGGCAACCAGCGGTCGGCAACAACGATGTCAGCGCGTTCACAGGCGGCGGCGAGTGCACGCTCCTCCACAGCATCGCGACTGCGGGCGAGCAGCAGGTGCCAGTCGCGCCCACCGCGCGTCAGGGTAATGGCACAGAAATCGCGACTGCAATCTGCCCCCGGCCATTCGGCCAGCGGCACCGGATCGCCCTCCACTCCCGCCAGTTCGAGCAGGTTGTCGCGTGTGAACTCGCTGTCGGTATCGCGCAGTACCAGCAGTCGCTCGTCTTCGCCGACGATCCCCACATGCCGCCCGTCTCCTGAGATCAACACATCGGGAACAGGCGTGAGCAACAGCACAATGCTCCCGAAGGTAGGGAGCACAAGCCCGAGCAGTCGTGCCTTCCCGCGCCACAACGCCAGCCATAGTCCACCCGCTACGAACAGCGCCACCGTGCCCAGCGTCATCTGCGGCACCAGCTTCACCGCTCCCGGCTGCCCGGCCGTGAAATGTGCAATCCACACCAGCAGATCGAGCGAGCCTCCCGCAAGCCACCACAAGGGTGCCCCCGCCCCCGCCAGATCGAACAGCAGCGCCAGCGCGATCAGCGGCATGGAGACAAAGGTCACCAGTGGAATCGCCACCACATTGGCCAGCGCCCCGTAGAGTCCGGCGCGGTGGAAGTGGAACAGCACGATTGGCATCAGTGCCAGCTCGATCACCACGCCCGTAAGCAGCAACATCGCCAGCCGCCGCCCTCCGCGCGCCAGCCAGCTCTCCTCCCGCGCCGCCAGAAAGCGCTTCACCGGCTCTGCCGTGTGAAGCGCAATGATTGCGATCACTGCAGAAAAGCTCATCTGGAAGCTCGGCCCGACCACGCTTTCGGGCCAGACCAGCAGCACCCCGGCCACCGCCACCGCCACCATCCGCATAGACAGCGGTTCGCGACCGATTGCCAGCGCCACAAGCACCAGCAGCGCGCCGATGCAACTGCGCACGGTCGGCACCTCGGCTCCCGTCAACAGGGTATAGCCGATACCCGCGAGCGCGGCGATTCCTGCTGCTACCACCGGAAGCCGCACTCGCAACACAAGCCACGGCCACAAGGCCAGCAGCTTGATCGCCAGTAGATAAGTCGCGCCAATCAGTGCACTGACATGCAGACCGCTGATCGAGAGCAAATGCGTCAGCCCGGAATCGCGCATCGCATCTTCATCGGCGACGGAAATGGCCCCACGATCACCGCTGGCAAAGGCCGCCGCAATAGCCCCCGCCGATCCATCCAGCTCGCCCCTAACGTGCGCCGAGAGCTGCCGCTGCACGCTGGCGATCAGCGCTTCTCTCGGCAGCGCAGGTTCGAGCACTTCGATCTCGCCCTGCAAGCTGCCCGTGGCCGCAAGCCCCTCGAACCAGGCGGTGCGCGCGAAGTCGTATCCTCCCGGCAGCATCGGCGACGACGGCGGCATCAGCCGCGCCTGTGCCCGTACCAGTGCGCCCTCGCCCATCGCGGCGCTCGCCTGATCTAGCGGCACGTTCACCCGCACCCGTACCGGCTCGCCATCCTCCGGACTGCGGATCGCCAACACCAGCCGGATCCGGTCTTGCGCGGGCTGCTCGATCCGCTCCAGCACCCGCCCTTCGATCACGGCCGAAAGCGGTCGCTCGAATGCCGCTGCACCCGCCACTTCCGAGCGCACCCAGATCAAGGCGACGCCGAAGGCGAACACCAGCCCGCAAGTGACCAGCGCGATCACCAGATGCGCGCGATCTTCCCGCCCCTTCCACAGTGCCAATGCCCCCGACGCCGTCAGCAGGCCGAGCGCAATCGAAGCAATCCAGCCCGCCGCATCGGGCAGCACGAACCACGCCGCGATCCCCGCTGCCAGCAAGGCCGCGATCCAGGGGCCGCGATCAAATCCCGCGCGGGCGAGAAATGCGTCTGCCGCATCGGTCAGACTGGACAAAGAGGCACGCTTTCGCCAAGGCGTCTGCTGCATCGCAGCATCGCGCTCGTCTCCCCCCAGCGGGACCAGTACCGGCGGACGCGCTGCCATCACGGATAATGGACAGGAAACCGCAGGCAATGGCAAGTTCGGAAGGCACAGGGGACAAAGCCGCTCGCCCGGTGGTGACGCGCTTTGCCCCCAGCCCAACCGGCTTCCTGCACATCGGCAATGCCCGTACGGGCCTGTTTTCCTGGCTTTACGCCCGTCACCACGGTGGCCGCGCGCTTTTGCGTATCGAGGATACCGACAAAGCGCGCAGCACGCAGGAAGCGATTGACGTGATCCTGGATGGGCTCGACTGGCTCGGCCTCGAGTTCGATGGCGAGACCGTGTATCAGAGCGAACGCGCAGGCCGCCACGCCGAGATTGCGCACAAGCTGCTCGAAGCCGGACGCGCCTACAAGTGTTTCGCCACTCCCGAAGAATTGACCGAAATGCGCGAAGCCCAAAGGGCTGCCAAGCAGCCGATGCGCTATGATGGCCGCTGGCGCGACCGCGATCCGGCGGAGGCGCCCGCTGGCGCGCCCTATGTCATCCGTATCAAGACGCCAGAAGGCGGCGAGACGGTAATCGAGGATGCGGTGCAGGGCCGCGTGAAAGTGGACAATCGCGAGATCGACGATTTCATCCTCCTGCGCGGCGACGGCACCCCCACCTATATGCTTGCCGTGGTGGTGGACGATGCCGACATGGGCTGCACCCACATCATCCGCGGGGACGATCATCTCAACAATGCCTTCCGCCAGATCCAGGTGATCGACGCGATGCAGGGGCTGGAAGACGGCTGGGAACGACCGATCTATGCCCACGTCCCGCTGATCCACGGCAATGACGGGGCCAAGCTTTCCAAGCGCCACGGTGCACTCGGCGTGCGCGATTATCGCGACATGGGCATCCTGCCCGAAACGTTGTTCAATTACCTGCTGCGGCTGGGTTGGGGCCACGGCGACCAGGAAGAATTCACCCGCGAGGAAGCCATCGCGCTGTTCGATATCGACGCGGTCGGCAAGGGGCCGAGCCGTTTCGACATGAAGAAGCTGCTCAACATGAACGGGCATTACCTGCGCGCGGCTGACGATGCCCGGCTGGCAGGGTTGGTAGCGGCCCTGATCGGTCCGCGGGCCGATGTCGCGCTGCTCACTGAGGCAATGCCGGTCCTGAAGACCCGCGCGCGCGACATGAACGAACTGGCGGACGGTGCCGCGTTCCTGTTCAAGACTCGCCCGCTGGCGCTGGATGACAAGGCCGCCGCCCTGTTGGACGACGCTGCACGCGCCATGCTGGCGGAAATCGCCAGCCGGTTGCGCGGTGAAACGGACTGGACTTTGCCCGCGCTGGAGGCCAATCTTAACGCCTATGCGGAAGAACTGGGGCTGGGCCTCGGCAAACTTGCGCAGCCGCTCCGCGCGGCACTGACAGGGCAAACCACCTCGCCCGGCATTTTCGATGTGCTGGTCCTCCTCGGACGGGAGGAAAGCCTCGCGCGGATCGACGCGCAGGCAGCGGCCTAACTGGATTTTTGAAGGAGATTTCCCTTGGCGGACAAGCAGGCAACACTGGCAGTCGGCGGCGAAAGCTATGATTTCCCCACGTTGGAGGGAAGTTGCGGGCCCGATGTGATCGACATCCGCAAGCTGTACGGCACCACGGGTAAGTTCACGTTCGACCCGGGCTACAAGTCCACCGCCAGTTGCGAAAGCGCGCTGACTTTTATCGACGGCGATGAAGGCGTGCTTTTGCATCGCGGCTATCCGATCGGCCAGTTGGCCGAACAATCCAGCTTCATGGAGGTCAGCTACCTTCTACTGAACGGCGAACTGCCGAGCGCTGCCGAGCTCGAGGATTTCACCTATACCATCACTCGCCACACAATGCTGCATGAGCAGCTTTCGACCTTCTATCGCGGTTTCCGTCGCGATGCGCATCCCATGGCAATCATGTGCGGCGTAGTCGGGGCGCTCTCCGCCTTCTATCATGACAGCACCGACATCTCGGATCCGGAACATCGCAAGATCAGCTCGCACCGGCTGATCGCCAAGATGCCGACGATTGCGGCAATGGCGTACAAGTATTCGGTCGGCCAGCCTTTCATGCAGCCGCTCAATTCGCTGAGCTATACCGGCAATTTCCTGCGCATGACCTTCGGTGTTCCGGCTGAGGAGTACGAAGTGATCCCGGCGGTGGAAAAGGCGATGGACCGGATTTTCATCCTCCACGCCGATCACGAACAGAACGCTTCCACCTCCACCGTGCGGCTCGCCGGTTCGTCGGGCGCGAACCCGTTCGCGTGCATTTCCGCCGGCATCGCCTGTCTGTGGGGCCCTGCGCATGGCGGCGCGAACGAGGCGGCGCTGAACATGTTGCGCGAAATCGGCACCCCTGACCGGATTCCGCACTATCTGGAGCGGGCCAAGGACAAGAACGATCCGTTCCGCCTGATGGGCTTCGGTCACCGGGTGTACAAGAACTACGATCCGCGCGCGACGGTGATGCAGAAGACGGTGCGCGAAGTGTTCGATGCGCTGAACGTCAAGGATCCCGTGTTCGAAACGGCCTTGCAGCTTGAGGAAATGGCGCTGAACGACGACTATTTCATCGAGAAGAAGCTCTTCCCCAACGTCGATTTCTATTCCGGCGTGATCCTTTCAGCCATCGGCTTCCCGACTACGATGTTCACCGCGCTGTTCGCGCTGGCACGCACCGTGGGCTGGGTGGCGCAGTGGAACGAAATGATTTCTGATCCCGGCCAGGTCATCGGTCGCCCGCGGCAGTTGTATACCGGGCCTACCGAGCGCGATTATGTTCCCGTGAGCGAACGCTAAACTCTCGTGGCTCCCTGCTGAGGCGGGGACCTCAGGAGAGCAAGGTGCTCCCTCCGAGGAGGAACCCGCCTCTGCGGGGATTCACAACTTCTGGCTACGCATCCAGATTGCCCGGCAGTTCGAGCGTGAAACGGGCCCCCTGCCCTTTCGCGCTCTCCACGCTGAGCGAACCACCCATCGCTTCGGCAAGGCGGCGCGAGATGTAGAGGCCGAGGCCTGAACCGCCATCGCCCTGCCGCCCAAGGCGTTCGAACTTGGCGAACACCCGCGCCTGTTCTTCCGCATCCAGCCCTTCGCCCTGATCGGCGACCGTAATGCGCGCGCGCATGCCCGCCTGTTCAACTCTGATCCACACTCGCCCGCCTTCGGGCGAATAGCGGATGGCATTGCCGACCAGATTGAGCAGGACCTGCAGGGTCCGGCGGAATTCGCCCACCGCAGGCACGCTCTCGCCATCCTTCGGCGCATCGAGAATGATCCCCCGATCCCTTGCCCGGACACCGAGTATGCCCGCCGCACGACGCGCCACATCGGCAAGATCGATGGGATCTGGAGCAGGTGCGAAGTCCTCATCTTCGACCATTTCCAGGGTGGTAAGGTCGTCGATCAGCCCCAGTAGATGTTCCCCGGCTGACGCGATATCGGCGGCGTAATTGCTGTATTCATCCGCCAATGGCCCGGCAAGCTGGGTGCGGATTGTTTCCGCATTGGCGATGATCCGGCTGACCGGCTGACGCAACACAGGCGCAATATCGCGGCCGATGCCCTTGCCACGATCGGACTTCCGCGATGGTTTCGGTTGCGTCTCGGGCAGTGGTCGGTCCGGCACCAGATAGAGATCGAATCCTTCGCTGCCGGGATCCTCGCGACCGAGTGGAACCAGTCGCGCAGCCCATTCGCGTTGCGATCCGGCTGCGGAAACCTTCGCTCCATCAAGCAGGCGCCAGTGCAACGGCTGCCGGTGATTGTCGCCTTCGGGGACGGCAAAATCGGTCCACGGGCGACCAACACCCGCCATCATCGCTTCGCCCAGTTCGTCCATATCCGGGGCAGTCCAGTCTACCGCGAGCAGCCCTTGGCTGGCATCGAGCCGCGCGAAAAGCCCGGCCAGGTGCCGCACCAGCGCCAGGTGCCCCACGTTTCGGTCGCCCGCATTCTGGGCCGGAATTTCCTGAGCGGTCCAAGTGGTAAGGTTGACAATTGTGCCCGCCTTGCCCGGCACCACTTCGGCCCAGGCGGAGATGCTTTCGAGCGAGTCTTGCGCCCGGATCGCGCGCGCCACGCGTTTCCCGCTCTTGCGCGCTTTGCGCACCAGTTCAAGCAGCGCGGGGGTGACGATCGGCCCCGGCAATTCGCCGCCAGCGCGCAGATGAAAACTCGCCAACGGTTCTTCCGCCTCGATGAGCCTGTCATCGGCATCGGTGCGCGCACGGGCCGAATAGGTTTTTGCGGCACCCATCGGGATCATTGCAGCGCCCAAGGTTGCGCATCGACAAGCATGATTGCGGCCTGGTCGGCTCGCAAAGTATCGAATCCTTCGGGCAGCGTTATGTCCGGGTGGAGGAAATGGAACTGATCTTCCACCGCTGTCTGTTCCAGACCCGCCGCCCTAAGGCTCAATGCGAAGCGCGCGACCTGGTTCTCGCCCAGCGAGAGCACGGCGATATCACGCGGTTGGCCTGATGCCACGTGCAGCGCGGTGATGAAGATCGCTACACCTGCGTGATCCATTTCCAGCGCACGCTTTGCCCGTCGCTCCAAAGCGCCGATAAGTCGGCTCATTCTTGCCACGCGGCAGGCAGCAGGATCGTATTGAGCCCGCAGCGTCGCCTCTGCTGCCGACGTGTCAGCGAGAGTTTCGGCCGAAACTTCACGGAACACGGTTAAGATCAGATCGAAGTATTCTTGGGGTAATTCGCTTAGCGGCAGTTCCATCCGTCGAGCTTGCTGCATGAACCGCGCTTGCGCCGCGAGCGTTTGCATTGCCAGACCGGATATTTCTGGGTCTCTGTCAGCCATCAGTTCCTGCAAGAGCGGCGAAAGCACGACATCGATTCCACTACGACGGCTCAACCGATCGCTGAGGTTGGCTTCGATTGTGAGGGCATGGGCATGGCCAAGTAGCGCAGCCCGATCCAGCAGGGCTGCCGCCAGCATATCAACCCGCGCGCCCACGAATGCTCCGTGATCCTGCGTATCCTCATGTGCGGCCTGTGCGTGCAACAACTGGATGGCAAGGTGGTTCATCATTCCCCGCACGCTGGCCAAGACTTGATCGCTGAACAGGCCCTGCCCGTCATTTACAAGCAAATGGCGCAGGATCGGGCGCGCCGTGGCCAGGATGCCGTCGCCATGAGCCAGCTCTTCGCGCAGGACTCCTTCGACCGAATCCGCCGTGGTCCCGGAAAGGCTCTGCTTGCTCATGCGTGCGGAATACCCGGTCAGCGTTAATTCCGCGTTATCCGCGCTGGATTCCTCGCGGAACCAGCATGGCGACCAGCACCAACAGCGCCGCCAGCATGATCGCCACTTCAGGCGAGACTATGCCTGAGAGCAGCGCGATACTGCCTGCGAGAATAGCTCTGTCACTTATAGGTTCGATGAAGGGGCGCACCACGCTTCGGTCCAGCAACAGTAAGGCAAGTACCAGCACCAGAGGCGGGAAAAGCGCGCGCTGGGCCAGGCTGTCGATCGCCAACACTCCGATGACCAAAAGTGCAGCATCGACAGCGCGCCGCAACCATACCAGTCTCCCGACCTTGCCGAACGGAGCCACGGCGAGTCTCGACAAGGCGAGGAAACCTTCGAGCATCACAGCCGCCAGCGCCGCCAGCGCAAAGCCCGCCGCGGGCATTTCGTACCATGCGCTTGCCAAACCTCCGCCCAACAGCAGGGCAGCCAGCCCCAACAACGCAGGTCGCGGCCAGCTACGCTCACTCAGCCAAGCCCCCGCCCGGCCGATTGCTTGCCGCGCCAGCCAGCGCGAGGGGGCAGAGTGCTGCACGTCACCCAGCGTCGCGCGCAACCAGCTCTTTTCCTGCACCTGCGCGGCTTCCATGTTGGACACGATTGCCCAGCGCCCGTCATCCAGCACGCCATCGGCCAGGCGTGCCTCCGGCAGGCGCTGTTGCAGGGCAATGCGGAGCAGCGCGGCTTGCGGAGCCACGTCCTCTGGCAAGCTGTTGAGCCGCGTCAGCCATGTGCCCGGCAAGGTCAGCGCCCCGCCCCATGCACGGTCAAGATCGATCCGCTCGAACCCCGCAGCCGTGCCCGGTCCGGCGGAGACGACCAGGACCCGATCCCCTTCCGCGCGCAGCAGGTCGAGCGCCACGCGCGCTTCCGGCAACAGGCCGGGTTGCAGCACCAGCAAGGTGTCAGCTTCGCCGATGGCTCCGGGCAAGGCATGGCTGGTCGAAATCGCCTGATAGCGCATTCCGGCGCGCTCTGCTGCGTGCCGCAGGGCGACTGCATCGGGCGAAGCTCCGCCGCCATGTGCAATTACCATTGAGCATCCGCATTCCCGCGCGAACAGCAATTGCCGTTGCGCGATGCTTTTGCCGGCTATCAAAGGCTGAGCGCCCTCCCCCGGTTGTGGCAGGCTGATAAGTACGGCGCGCAAAAACTTCAGGCTCCCGGCCAACGATCCCAAGCCCGCAAGCTAGGGGCGCGGAGCCGTGCTGCCAAGCTGCGATCAGGTGTGGGCGGAGAACTGCCCTGAGAATTGGGCGGCGAAAACACCCAGCTTGCGCAACACCACCGGATCGCCGGGAGCACCTTCCAGGGCCTCTTCCGCTAGCGACACCAGGTCACCTGCGTGAAAACTCGCCCCGAGTCCACGCAAGCGCTGTGCGGCAGTGCGCCAGTTGCCATCGCACCGCGCCCGCTGGAGGAGATCGATCTGACCGTCCAGGCTTTCGGCAAAGCCACGGCGCAATTCCGCAAACAACGCGGCGTCGTCACCAGCGGCAGCGGTCAAAGCAAGTTCGAAGTCACCCTTTGCATAAGCCATTCCCACCTGATGGAGGAGAACCGGTTAAGACGGGGTTTCAAGCGTTTTACATTGTGTTAGGTATAGCGACATGACCAGCCGCCGCAGCCTCCTGTCCTTCGAGGAAGGAACCGACACCCTCAGCGAACCCACGTTTGGCCGGGACGAGGACTGTGCCGAAGCCGCGCACGAGGAACCTGCCTATCGGGAACCGGAATACGGCGAAGGCGGATGGACGGAGGAAGCGCCAAGCGCGCCGCGCGGGGTCTGGGTTACACCAGCTATAGCCATCGCCGTGATCCTCGGCTGGACCGGCTTTTTCGGCTGGGTTCACGGCCCGCAAATGCTCACCGGAGCCACGCCTGAAGCATGGACCGGCTGGATCGCAAACTGGTCCATGCCGGTACTGCTGGTAATCGGCGTATGGCTACTGGCAATGCGCAACAGCCGCCGTGAAGCCAACCGATTTACTGACGCGGCGCGGGCGCTGGCAAAGGAATCTTCGCTGCTCGAAGCGCGGCTCACCGTGGTCAACCGCGAGCTGAGCCTGGCGCGCGAATTCATTGCCGCGCAATCGCGCGATCTGGAATCGCTGGGTCGCGTGGCGAGCGAGCGTCTCTCCGAAAATGCCGATCGTTTGCAGGGTCTTATACGGGACAACAGCGCCCAGGTCGAAACCATCGGCCAGGTCAGCACTGGCGCGCTCGCCAATATGGAAAGCCTGCGCGATCAACTGCCGGTGCTTACCAATGCCGCGCGCGACATGAGCAACCAGATCGGCAACGCCGGCAATGTGGCGCACCAGCAAATCGACGGGCTGGTGGATGGTTTTGCCCGCCTGAACGAGTTCGGCGAAGCCGGGCAGAAGCACGTCGAGCAAATCGGCGACAAGGTGCGCGCAACGCTCGATTCGTTTGATCGGCAGATCGAAACTCTTGGCGAAGTGACGCAGGCCCGCTTCGGCAAGTTGCGCGAAGTGAGCGAGGCTTTTCGTACCGACATGGTTGAATCCGAGGATGCCGCCTTTGCCTCACTACGCCTGCGCGCGGACGAACTCGCCTCCACTCTTTCTGTCCGCATGGCCGGTCAACGCGAAGCCGAGCAGGAAGCACTTTCGGCCCTGCAGGTTCGGTTGGAGATGCTCTCCAGCGATGGTGAAACCTTGCTGTCCCGGCTTCAGGACGGCCACGAATCGGCGCGCACCGCGTGGTCCGCGGCTGTAGCTGCACTCGAAGCGCGGATGGCCGATGCCCTGGCCGAGATCGCCCGGGCTGACGAGGCTGGCCTCTCATCGGCGCGACATAGGCTAACCCTTATCTCCCAGGAGGCAGGCGAGGCTGAAGCGCGGATTGCAGGAAGTCTGGCGTCCTTCGATGCGGATATTGTCGAGAGGCGGGCTGCGATTCGTCACAACGAAGAGCGAGAGTTGTCCGAACTCGAAGCGCGGATTGCAGCCTTCGAGAAGCGACTGGCGCAGCGGCGCGAGGATTACGTCGCGCTGGTCGAAGAACTGGCAAAACGCAGCGAGGGCCTTTACGAGCGTCTCTCCGAGATCGACGCCGATATGCGCCGCATCGCCTGCGAAGGCGACGATGCCCGCACCGGCCTGGGAATGGCAGCTCAGGAGTTCGCCGAGCGGCTGGAACTGAGCCGTGCCGCACTGGAAGAAAACAGCGCTCATGTCGCCCGGCTGACCGATGACGGCGTGCGCCTGCTCGAAATCATTCGTGCCAGCGCCGAACATTCGCAAGGCTCGCTCGCTCAGGCCATAGGCAGCGCCGAGGCGCGGCTCAGCAATTTCGCCGATGAGGCGACCCGGCTGGCAAGTGTGGTAGCCGACGCCGAAAGCCACGGAGCGGCACTGGCGATGCATGTCGGTTCGGCCGAGCAGGGCAGCGTTTCCGCCATCGGGCATCTGCGCGCGCTGGAAAACCAGATTGCTGTGCTCAATGACGAAACCGGGAAGCTGGCCGAGCGCACCGGCGACGAATTGCGCAATGCAATCGAGGTGCTTTCGGGTTCGGCCACGCAGGCTCTGGCGGGGCTGCGGGACAACCAGCGCGAGATGGTTGAGGAAATCGCCGGGACTATCGCCGGCCAGAGCCGAGAGCGGGTGGCCGAGGCAATCCGCGAGGATGCCGCCGCCGCCATCGCCGAACTCGAAGCCGCAGCCGCACAGGCTGCCGAGCGGGGCCGCAGGACGACCGTCGCGCTGCGCGATCAGCTGGCCAAGGTGAACGAGTTGACGGGCAATCTCGAGAGCCGCATCGCCTATGCCCGCGAACGCACCGAAGAGCGGATCGATACCGATTTTTCGCGCCGCATCGCGCTGATAACCGAATCGCTCAATTCTTCTTCGATCGATATCTCCAAGGCCTTCGACAACGAAGTGTCAGATACGCAGTGGGCGCATTATCTGCGCGGGGACCGCGGGATTTTCACCCGCCGCGCGGTGCGCTTGCTCAATCGGCAGGAGTCGCGTGCGGTGGTGGAAATCTATGGCGAGGATGCCGAATTCCGCGAGACCGTGAACCGCTTCATCCACGATTTCGAAGCGATGCTGCGCGAAGTGCTGTCGACCCGCGATGGCAATGCGCTGGCAGTTACCCTGCTATCCAGCGATGCGGGCAAGCTCTATGTAGCGTTGGCGCAGGCCATCGACCGGCTGCGGACATAAGGCTCAGTATCCCGGCGGGGTGCCAAAGATGTTGATGTCGTCCACCGTCACCCAACCCTCGACATAGTTCGCCACGTACAGTCCGCAGACGACCGCCGCGAACACCGTGGCGCGCAGGGCCAGCCTGCCGGGGCGGAAATCCACCGGCGCGCTGTCGGCCTGACCCGGCACTTTCTCGACCCCCGCCTCGTCTGCCGTGCGCACGCCGAAGGGGAGCAGCAGGAAGGCGCACATCACCCAGCACAGGGCATAGATCGCAACGATGGAGGTGATCTTCATCGCGGTGTCCTTAGCCGACCATTATCACTCGCGTCTGCGGCTTTTTGCCGGACCAGCGCTGCGCGGCCTTTCGCGCGGCAAGCCGGGCGGCTTCCATGATCGCGTCAGGATCGGCGCGGCGGCCCTTTTGCAGCTTGCCCAGCGCCGCCACCACATCGGCCTGCGCTTCGGCGACGAAGAGGTCGTAGTCCTCGTCCAGCGGCAGGCCGATCCCGTCGATCTGCACCCCGCCCTGCCCGTCCAGCACCACATAGAGCATCCCGTCGCGGGAGATTCGGCGGCGCATGGTGATCGCATCTCCATCGGAGGGCACGAGGATATCGCCGTCCAGCACCAGCCTCCCGGTGCGCACCTCGGCCAGCTTGGACGGGACGCCGGGAGCCAAGCGTATGATATCGCCGTTCTTCTGGAACACGTTGTGCTCAATCCCGGCGGCACGGCCCACCCGCACCTGTTCCTGCATGTGGCGGATTTCGCCGTGCACCGGGACGAGAATATCCGGCCGCAGCCAACCATAGAGCGCTTCCAGCTCCGGCCTGCCGGGATGGCCGGACACATGGATATCCGCCTGCCGGTCGCTCACCATCACGATCCCGCGCGTCGCGAGCATGTTTTGCACCCGCCCGATAGCAATCTCGTTGCCGGGAATGACACGGCTGGAGAACAATACGACGTCGCCCTGTGACAGTTCGATCTGGTGACTTTCCTCGGCGATACGGCTCAACGCCGCACGCGGCTCGCCCTGGCCGCCGGTGGCGAGGATCATGACTTCACCGCGCGGAAGGGCCATCGCAGTGTTGAAGTCCACCGTCTCCGGGAAATCGCGCAGGTAGCCGCTGCCCTTGGCGACTTCGATGATCCGGTCGAGCGAGCGCCCGGCAATGCACAGTCGCCGCCCGGTTTCCTGCGCCACCGCGCCCAATGTCTGCAACCGGGCGACGTTCGAAGCAAAGGTCGTCACCAGTACACGCTTGCCGCGGTGGTTGCCCACTTCCTCCAGCAGCCCGCGATAGACCGCGCCCTCGCTGCCCGACGCCTCCGGATTGAAGACATTTGTTGAATCGCACACCATCGCCAGCACGCCTTCGTCACCGATGGCGGTGAGTTCGGCCACCGTAGCGGGCACGCCGACGATAGGGTCTTCATCCAGCTTCCAGTCGCCGGTATGGAACACGCGACCGTACGGCGTGTCGATCAGCAGCGCGTTACCCTCGGCAATCGAGTGCGCCAGCGGTAGGTAGGTGATCCCGAAAGGGCCGATATTGAAGCTGCCGTGATCCTCGTCGATCACGTTCAGCTCGACAGCCCGGCTCAGCCCGGCCTCGTCCAGCTTGCGACGGATCAGTTCGGCGGTGAACGGCGTTGCATAGAGCGGCACGCCGAGATCGGCGGCGAAGTAGGGGATCGCGCCGATATGGTCCTCGTGCCCGTGGGTCAACACGATGGCGAGCAGGTCCTTTGCGCGGTCCTCGATGAATTCCGGATCGGCGAACATCAGTTCGGTGCCCGGATACTCGTTCGCGCCGAAGCTCATGCCGAGATCGACCATCAGCCACTTGCCCTGGCAACCGTAGAGATTGACGTTCATGCCGATCTCGCCGCTGCCACCGAGCGCGAGAAACAGCAGTTCGTCCTGCGGGGTAAAATCTTTTTTCATTATGCTCCTGGCCGCGCGGCCACCCGGTCTGCAAGGATTTGCAGGCCGCGGATGGTCAGATCGGCATCAACCCGATCGAAAATGTCGGTTTTCTCATCGAACAATATGGCGAGCCCGCCGGTTGCTACAACCGTTACCGGGCGGGCTATTTCGGCTTTCATGCGCGCTATCAGCCCTTCCATCATCGCCACGTAGCCCCAGAACACCCCGATCAGCATCTGGTCCTCGGTATTGCGCCCGATCACGCTGGCGCTGTCGGGCGCGCGGATGGCGATGCGCGGCAGCTTGGCGGTGTTGCCCACCAGCGCATCGAGCGAGAGGTTGATGCCCGGCGCGATGATCCCGCCCTTGTAGGCCCCGGTGTAATCGACCACTTCGAACTTGGTAGCCGTGCCGAAATCGACGACGATCATGTCCCCGCCCACAAGCGCGTGCGCCGCGATGCAATTCACCGCGCGATCCGCCCCCAGCGTGTGCGGCTGCTCAACATCGATGGCGAAATCCCACGCCGCCGCGCCCTGTCCGGCAAACAGCGGCTCGACGCCGAAATACTTCTGCGCCAGCACGGTAAGGTTATGATCGGCGCGCGGAACAACCGACGAAAAGATGATCCGGTCGATTGCGGCGCGCTCGATCTTCTCAATCGCCAGCAACTGGATAAGCCAGACGGCATACTCATCACCCGTGCGGCGCGGGTCGGTGGCGATGCGCCAGCGGGCGCGCATATCCTCACCCTCGAACAGGGCGAAAACGACATTGGTGTTCCCGACATCGACCGCCAGCAGCATCAGCCATCCTCCAGCATTACATCGCCCGCGTGAATGGCACGGGTGGAGCCATCCGGCAAACGCAGGTGCAGCGTGCCGTCGTCGCCGATTGAATCAAATGTGCCGCGCGTTGACGTGCCATCGGACTCTTGGAGGGTGAGCAAAGTGCCCGGTGGATGTGCTGCGGCGCGCCAGCGGTTGAGGATCGGCCCAATACCGAACTCGCGCCAGCGCCGCACTTCGGTGGCCATCTGCGCGGCCAGATCGGCGGCGAAGGCGTCGCGTGCAGGAGCAGGGCCGCTGCTGGCCAGCGATCCCACCGTACGCCCCTCCACCAGTGGCGCGGCGGCGAGGTTTACGCCGATTCCGATCACCGCATAGTCTCCCTCGCGTTCGAGCAGGATGCCGCTCAGCTTGGCACGATCGAGCATGAGGTCATTGGGCCACTTGAGTTGCAAGGCCGATGGATTCGCAAGGCGGGGCAGAACGGCTTCATACACCGCCAGCGCAGCAACCAGACTCAAAGTCGCGGGTGAAGGATCCTGCGGGTAAAGCCGCACCACAGTGGAGCCCATGAAGTTGCCCGGAGCATCGATCCACGCGCGCCCTTGCCTGCCCTTACCCGCACTCTGCCGGTCAGCGACCAGCCAGTCACCTTCGGCGAGCCGCTCGCCTGAGCGCAGTCGCGCCAGCAGATCGGCACTGGTGCTGCCGGTTTCGGAGACTACTTCGATCAAGTTCAGCCCGTCAGACGGGAAGCATCAGCGATGCCGCCGCCATGTCCGCCAGATCGCCCAGCCACACGGTCAGCAGATAGCCGAGCGGCGAGAGGATCACGGCGCAGATCAGCAGCAGCGCCCAGTGGGGGACATCGCCCTCACCCTTCACCGTATCGGCAGGCGCATCGAAGAACATCACCTTGACGATCTTGATATAATAGAACGCGCC
Organism: Erythrobacter sp.; assembly: GCA_019739335.1. Taxonomy (NCBI): domain Bacteria; kingdom Pseudomonadati; phylum Pseudomonadota; class Alphaproteobacteria; order Sphingomonadales; family Erythrobacteraceae; genus Erythrobacter; species Erythrobacter sp. The sequence goes on along the minus strand of CP073261.1, from coordinate 2,769,394 downwards.
GATCACGCTTGCAGCGATACCGATGGCGGCTAGCGCCAACAGGTCTGCCTCCACCGCTGCCTGGAACACGACGAACTTGCCCCAGAAGCCGAACAGGGGAGGGATGCCGGCAAGGCTGAACATCAGCGCCATCAGGCTCCAGGCGATTGCCGGACGCGTGGTGGACAGGCCCGCGAGGTCGGACACGGCTTCCAGCTGGTTGCCCTCGGCATCGCGCAGCAGCAGCACTGCCACGAAACTGCCGATCGTCATCACCACGTAGATCGCCAGATAGACAAGCATGGCACTCGCCCCGGCGACCGTCCCGGCGGCGAGCCCGATCAGGATGAAGCCGACGTTGTTGATCGAGGAATAGGCGAGCAGCCGCTTCAGGTTGTCCTGCCCGATCGCACCAAGCGCGCCGATCACGATGGAGAGCAGCGCGGCGGCGATCACCACTTGCCGCCATGCATCCACCTGCGTTCCGAAGGCTTCCATGCTCACTCGCGTCAGCAGCACGACGGCGGCGACCTTGGGCGCGCTGGCGAAGAACATCGTCACCGGGGTGGGCGCGCCCTGATAGACGTCGGGCGTCCACATATGGAATGGCGCGGCGCTGATCTTGAAGGCGAGACCAGACAGCATGAAGATCAGCCCGAACAGCATCCCCATGTTGAGCCCGCCGGATACGGCCACCGCGATCCCGCCGAAATTGGTGGTGCCGGTGAAGCCGTAAACGAGGCTCATGCCGAACAGCAGGATGCCGCTGGCGAGCGCGCCGAGCACGAAGTACTTGAGCCCGGCCTCGGCGGAGCGGTCATCATCGCGCAGGAACGAGGCCAGCACGTAGGCGCTAAGCGATTGCAGTTCGAGGCCGATGTAGAGCGTAATGAGATCGGTGGCCGAAACCATGATGCTCATACCCAGTGCAGCGAACAGGATCAGGATCGGATATTCGGCGCGCATCGCCCCGATCCGGTCGAAGAAGCGCGGGGCGACCATCAGCGCCGCACCGCTGGCGGCGTAGATCATCAGCTTGGCTAGCCCGGCGAAAGCATCGGCGCGGAACTGGCCGGCGAAGGCCAGCGTATCCGGCCCGCTCGCACCGGCGCATACCGACGGCGCGACCAATGCGAAGGCGCCGCCCAGCGCGATGGCGCAGCAAATGCTGATCGTGCTGGCGAGCTTGTCCCCCGCCCAGGCGGCGAAGAGCAGCATGACGAGACCGGTCAAGGACAGGATGATTTCCGGCGCAATCAGGCCGAGGGAAGTGGCGTAGTCCATCAGTGCGCTCCCCCGTGCGCGGCTTCTTCGGTTTGCACGGGCTCACCCACCACCAGCTGCGCATCGCTCTCCGGCGCGGCATCGGCAAGCCTTGCATCGAGCAGCGCGATATCGGCGCGCATCGGGGCAAGGAAACTCTCGGGATAGACCCCCATCCACAGCACTGCCGCCGCAATCGGGCCGAGCAGCAGGTATTCGCGCAGCGACAGGTCAGGCATGGCGGCAGTATCGGCATTCACCTGCGGCCCGAAGGCCACCCGGCGGTAAAGGTAGAGCATGTAGGCTGCGCCCAGAATGATGCCGGTGGTGCAGACGAAGGCGACCCAGCTGTTGACCTGGTAAATGCCTGCCAATGCGAGGAATTCGCCGACGAAATTGCTCGTTCCCGGCAGGCCGACGCTGGCCATGGTGAACAGCAGGAACAGCGTGGCGTAGGCGGGCATGTTGATCGAAAGGCCGCCGTAACGGGCGATCTCGCGGGTGTGCAACCGGTCGTAGATCACGCCGACGCAGAGGAACAGCGCGCCCGAGACAAGCCCGTGGCCCAGCATCACCATCATCGCCCCTTCGAGCCCCTGCACGTTGAAGGCGAACAGTCCCACCGTCACGATCGCCATGTGCGCGACGGAGGAATAGGCGATCAGCTTCTTCATATCGTGCTGGACCAGCGCGATCAGGCTGGTGGCAACCACCGCGATCATGCTCAGCCCCCAGATCAGCCACACGAACTGCGCGCTGGCATCGGGGAACATCGGCAGGCTGAACCGGATGAACCCGTATCCGCCCAGCTTCAGCAGCACGCCGGCAAGGATCACCGAACCTGCTGTGGGTGCTTGAACGTGGGCATCGGGGAGCCAGGTGTGGACCGGCCACATCGGCATCTTCACCGCGAAGCTGGCGAAGAAGGCCAGCCACAGCCAGGTCTGCGCCCCGGCGGCAAAGTCGTATTCCATCAGGTACGGAATGTACGTCGTGCCAGAGACGTTCGCCATCCACAGCATGGCGATCAGCATCAGCACCGATCCCAGCAGCGTGTAGAGGAAGAACTTGTAGCTGGCGTAAATCCGGTTGTCCCCGCCCCAGACGCCGATGATAAGGTACATCGGGATCAGCCCGGCTTCGAAGAAGATGTAGAACAGGAACAGGTCCTGCGCGGCGAACACGCCGATCATCAGCACTTCCATGAACAGGAAGGCGGCCATGTATTCGCCGACACGCTTGGTGATCGACGTCCAGCTCGCGCCGATGCAGATCGGCATCAGGAATACGCTGAGCATGATGAGCATCAGCGCGATGCCATCAATGCCAAGCGCATAGGCAAAACCCGCGAATATCGCGTGGTATTCCTGGAACTGCCACTGCGCGCCGCCGATGTCGTAGTTCAGCCACAGCACCACGCCGAGGACGAGGTTGGCCAGAGTTGCCACCAGCGCCACCAGTCGCGCCGATGAAGCGCTCAGGAACAGGCACGCGATCGCGCCGAGCAACGGCACTGCCAGCATGGCGGAAAGGATCGGGAAGCCGCCCATCAGAACAGCACCCAGGTGATGGCGGCGACAAGGCCGATAAGCATGATCAGGGCGTAACTCGTAAGAAAACCGGACTGGAAGCGCTTGGCGATCACCGAACCCTGCATCACCGCCCAGGCCGCGCCATCGGGGCCGAAGCGGTTGATGATGCCTTCGTCACCCTGCTTCCAGAACAGGCGACCGAGCCAGAAGGCGGGGACGACGAAGAGGTAGTGGTAGAGCTCGTCGAACATCCACTTGCGGTAAACGAAGGTGTGGATCGGGCCGAGCTGCTCGACCACCTTTGCCGGGACATCGGGGCGGATCAGGTAAGCGTAGATCGCGCCGAGCAGGCCGATCACCATGACGATGAAAGCCGCATACTTCACCAGATAGGGCACCTCGTGCATCGCGTGCATCAGTCCCGCGTTATAGGCGATCGAGCCGGCCCAGAACGCTTCACTGTCGAGGAAGGCATCGTGGAACACCTGCCCAGCAAACACCGCGCCTATGCTCAGCAAGACGAGCGGCACCAGCATGGTCCACGGGCTTTCGTGCGGGTGATAGCCGCCGGTACCTTCGTGATGCGCGGGATCGGGAACGGAATGGGTTGCATCGTGACCGGCATCCTCCTGCGAGGCAGGATTGTGTTCCTCCGGCGTGTCATGCCCGTGATGCAGCGCGTGCTGGATATGCTCCGATTGCGCCCAGCGCGGCTTCCCCCAGAACGTGAGGAACATCAGCCGCCAGCTGTAGAAACTGGTCAGCAGCGCAGCAATCGTGCCCAGCCAGAACGCCGTATAGGAGAAGCTGCCGTTGGCGGCATAGGCGACTTCAAGGATCGCATCCTTCGACCAGAAGCCCGCGAAGCCTGCGCCGAGGTGATAGATCCCCACCCCGGTGATCGCCAGCGTCCCCGCCATCATCGCCCAGAACGTAAACGGAATTTCCTTCCGCAGCCCGCCGTAGAACCGCATATCCTGTTCGTGGTGCATCGCGTGAATCACCGAACCCGCGCCAAGGAACAGCAGCGCCTTGAAGAAGGCGTGGGTGAACAGGTGGAACATCGCCGCGCCATAGGCGCCGACACCGGCCGCGAAGAACATGTAACCAAGCTGCGAGCAGGTCGAATAGGCGATCACCCGCTTGATGTCCCACTGCGTGGTGCCGATGGTGGCGGCGAAGAAGCAGGTCGCCGCCCCGATCACCGTGACGAAACCCAGCGCGGCTGGCGCGGCTTCGAACATCGGTGAAAGGCGGCAGACCATGAATACGCCTGCGGTCACCATCGTCGCCGCGTGGATCAGCGCGGAAACCGGGGTCGGCCCTTCCATCGCGTCGGGCAGCCAGGTGTGCAGGCCAAGCTGCGCAGACTTGCCCATCGCGCCGATGAACAGGAGGATGCAGAGCACTGTCATCGTATCGACGCGCATGCCCATGAAGCCGATGGTACTGGCCCCCTGCATCGCCGGAGCGGCGGCGAGGATTTCAGGAATGCTGGTCGTCTGGAACACCAGGAAGGTGCCGAAAATGCCGAGCATGAAGCCCAGATCGCCCACGCGGTTGACCACGAAGGCCTTGATCGCGGCGGCATTGGCGCTGGGTTTCTTGAACCAGAAACCGATCAGCAGGTAGCTGGCGAGGCCCACGCCTTCCCAGCCGAAGAACATCTGCACCAGGTTGTCGGCGGTCACCAGCATCAGCATGGCGAAGGTGAATAGCGAGAGGTAAGCGAAGAAGCGCGGCTGGTCCGGGTCTTCGTTCATGTAGCCCCAGCTATAGAGGTGGACGAGCGCGGAAACGCTGGTGATCACCACCAGCATGATCGCGGTAAGCGTATCGACCCGCAGCGCCCAGTCGAAACTCATCGCGCCGCTTTCGACCCACTTCATCACCGGGACCACGGTGGCGGTCTCGCTGCCATTGAGGAAGCCGAGGAAGATCGGCCAGCTCAGCCCGCAGGCGAGGAACAGCGCACCGGTGGTGATGGCCTTCGCGACAACATTGCCGAGCATCCGGTTGCCCAGCCCGGCGATGATCGCCGCCAGCAAGGGGGCGAATACGATGATGAGGATAAAGGTTTGGCTCATGACTCCCCTCCCGCTGGCGGGAGGGGCCGGGGGTGGGCCAGTCCGGGCGTGCCACTCAGGCCCACCCCTAACCCCTCCCGCAAGCGGGAGGGGGACTTGCGATGCAGCACAACCATCACCCCTTCATCCGGTTGACATCGTCCACCGCGATCGTGCCGCGCGAACGGAAGTAAATTACCAGGATCGCCAACCCGATGGCCGCCTCGCCCGCTGCCACGGTCAGCACGAACATGGCGAAAATCTGCCCCGTCAGGTCCCCGAGATAGGCGCTGAAGGCCACCAGATTGAGGTTTACGGACAGCAGAATCAATTCAATCGCCATCAGCACCACGATCACATTCTTGCGGTTCATGAAAATGCCGAGCACCCCCAGCACGAACAGGATCGAGCTGACGACAAGATAATGTTCGATGCCGATCATAGCTCGACTCCCTGCCCGACTTCGGGCCGCTTGAGTACGGTTGCATCCTGCGGGCGACGGGCGTTCTGTTTGGCGATGTCCTGGTGCCCGCGATGGCTGCGACCTTCGCGGTGGGTCAGCACGATCGCGCCGATCATCGCCACCAGCAGGATGATGCCCGCCGTTTCGAACAGGAACAGGTATTCGGTGTAGAGCAGCGCGCCGATGCTCTCGATATTGCTTTCACCCAGCAGCGGCGCGGCGCTACCATCCGGCACGCCGAGCTCAAGGCCACCCGCGCGATAGGCACCAATGCCGAGCACCAGTTCCGCAAGCAGTACCACCGCGATCGCCGCGCCCAGCGGGGCGTTCTTCATGAAACCGGCGCGCAGTTCGGCGAAATCGATGTTGAGCATCATCACCACGAACAGGAACAGCACCGCCACCGCGCCGACGTAAACGATTACCAGCAGCATCGCGATGAATTCCGCCCCCACCAGTACCATCAGCCCGGCGGCGTTGAAGAAGGCGAGGATCAGCCAGAGGACCGAATGCACCGGGTTGCGCGCCAGCACCGTCAAGGCCCCGGAGGCGATGACGAGCGCGGCAAACAGGTAGAAGGCAAATGCAGTCACAGGTGATCCCCGTTGAGTCTCGCGGCGCGCTTAACGATACGGCGCATCGGCTTCAAGGTTCGCGGCGATGGCCCGCTCCCACTTGTCCCCGTTCGCCAGCAGTTTGGCCTTGTCGTAGAGCAGTTCCTCGCGCGTTTCGGTGGCGTATTCGAAGTTCGGCCCTTCGACCACGGCATCCACGGGGCAGGCTTCCTGGCAGAAGCCGCAGTAGATGCACTTGGTCATGTCGATATCGTAGCGCGTGGTGCGGCGGCTGCCGTCGCTGCGCGGCTCGCTCTCGATGGTGATCGCCAGCGCCGGGCAGACCGCTTCGCACAGCTTGCAGGCGATGCACCGCTCCTCGCCATTGGGATAGCGGCGCAGCGCGTGCTCGCCGCGAAAGCGCGGGGACAGCGGGTTCTTCTCGAAGGGATAGTTGATCGTCGCCTTGGGCTTGAAGAAATACTTCAAGGTGAGCGCGTGCGCCTTGAGGAATTCCCAGAGGGTGAAGGATTTGATGAGTTGGGCGACGGTCATCTTTCGACTTTCACGGTGTAAGGTTGCCCCGGAACCACTTCGACTATGTCGCCGTTTTCATCTACGATTTCCGAGTAGGGGTGAACGATCTGTGTCTGGCTATCCCCATACCTCGTCAGCATCAGCCAGCCCGAAATCAGCACCACGAACAGCAGGCTCATCGGCAGGAACACCTTCCAGCCCAGCCGCATCAGCTGGTCATAGCGGTAACGCGGCACGGTCGCCCAGATCCAGCTGAACATCAGGAAAAACATGAAGGTTTTCAGCAGGAACCACACGAAACCCGGCACATAGTACAGCGGTGCCCAGTCCAGCGGAGGCAGCCAGCCGCCGAAGAACAGCAGCGTGTTGAGCGAGCACATCAGCAGGATGTTGGCATATTCGCCCAGCCAGAACAGCGCGAAGGCCATCGAACTGTATTCGGTCTGATAGCCCGCCACCAGTTCGCTTTCCGCCTCGGGCAGGTCGAACGGCGCGCGCTGCGTCTCCGCAAGGCTGGAGATGAAGAACAGCACCCACATGGGGAACAGCAGCGGGTGGACGACATAGGCGTTGATCGGACCCGCGAAAGCTTGCTGCCCGCGCACGATATCATTCAGGTTGAACGTGCCCGCAAACAGCACCACGCAGACGAGGATGAAGCCGATCGAGACTTCGTACGAAATCATCTGCGCAGCGGCGCGCATGGCGGAGAAGAACGGGTACTTCGAATTGCTCGCCCAGCCCGCCATCGTCACCCCGTAAACCGAGAGCGACGAGATCGCGAGAATGTACAGCAGGCCGACATTGATATCCGCCAGCACCCAGGTCTCGCTGAACGGGATCACCGCCCAGGCCACCAGTGCCACGGTGAAAGTGATGATCGGCGCGAGCAGGAAGATGCCCTTGTTCGCCGCGCTGGGAATGATGGTTTCCTGCAGGAACACCTTCAGCCCGTCGGCAAAGCTTTGCAACAGCCCGAACGGCCCGACCACGTTCGGCCCGCGCCGCAGCATAACCGCGCCAAGCACCTTGCGATCGACATAGATGACCATCGCGACGGCGAGCATCACCGGAAAAGCGATCAGCAGGATGCCGACGATCGAGCCGACCACCATCGCCCAGCCGTGGGCCATGCCGAGATTGGTGAAGAATTCGGTCATTCCGGCTTCTCCAGAAATTTGTCAGCTCGCCAGATGAGTGCAGCACCGATCCACGGAATGACGGCGGCATTGATCGCAGCAGTAAGACCAATCAGTATTGCGCCGATGAAGTTGCGGCCACCAAATCCCGACGATCCGATGGCTACTGACCCTATCAAGGTCGCGATACCCAGCACCCAACCGATAGCGAAAAGCACCTTCGCCGCGTTCGGCATAAAGGATTGAAAGTTCATTCCGCCGCCTCCCGCACGTCATTGCCGTGCAGCAATTCGTCCGAACAGCGCTGCATCACTACACTCGCCCGTGCAATCGGATTGGTGAGGTAGAAATCCTTCACCGGATAACCTGCAATCGTGTCCTTTGTCTCAGCCGAAGCGGGAGCCGCAGGCAGCGCGCCGTAATCGGCAATCGCGCCCTCGTCACCCAAGGCAGGCACTTCCGCCACCATCGCGGCGCGCAATTCGCCGAAGCTGTCGAACCCGACCGAGACGCCCAGCGCATCGGCCAAGGCCCGCAGGATCGTCCAGTCCTCGCGCGCATCACCGGGAGCAAAGACTGCCTTGTCGGCCAGTTGCACGCGGCCTTCGGTGTTCACATAGGTGCCGGGCTTTTCGGTATAGGCGGCGGCGGGCAGCACGATGTCCGCCGCGTGTGCGCCCTTGTCCCCGTGGTGGCCGATGTAGACCTTGAGCGCGCCATCGAAGCGGCTCCAGTCCACTTCGTCCGCACCCAGCGCCAGCACCACCTTGGGCTTGGCATCGGCCAGATCGGCAATCCCGCCCTTCTGCGCGAAGCCGAGCATCAGCGCGCCCATCCGCGCGGCGGAGAAGTGGAGCGCGTTGAAGCCGTTCCAGCCGTCTTTCACCATGCCGAAATCGTGCGCCAGCTTCAGCGCCGCGCCATGTGCGCCGGCCGCCAGCCCTGCGCCACCAATAATCACCGCCGGGCGCTCCGCAGCCTTGAAAGCATCCGCCACATGATCGGGCAAATTGCCGAGCACCGACAGATCGGAACCGAGGAATTCGGCCTTGTAGGTGGTTTCCCACTCCGGCCCGACCACGAACACTTTCGCGCCGCGCTTCACTGCCTTGCGCAGCCGCACATTCACCAGCGGCGCTTCCCAGCGCAGATGGCTGCCGATGATCAGCACCGCGTCTGCCGTCTCGATCCCGGCGAAGGTGGAATTGAAATTCACCCCGGCGAGGCTGGAGCAATCGTAGTCCATCCCCGTCTGGCGGCTCTCAATCAGCGAGGAACCGCTCGCGCGGAGCAGTGCCTTGGCGGCGAACATCGTTTCGCAATCGACCATGTCGCCCGCGACCGCCGCGATGCTCGCACCGGGCTTGGCAGCGGCGATGGCGGCGAACGCCTCGTCCCAGCTCGCCTGCGCCAGTTTGCCGTCGCGGCGGATCCACACCTTGTCGAGCCGACGGCGGGTCAGGCCATCGACCTGGTAGCGCGCCTTGTCCGAAATCCACTCCTCGTTCACGTCATCGTTGATGCGCGGCAGCACGCGGAGCACTTCACGCCCGCGGCTGTCGACGCGGATATTCGCACCGACCGCGTCCGACACGTCGATGCCTAGCGTTTTCTTCAGTTCCCACGGGCGGCTTTCGTAGGCGTATGGCCCGCTGGTGAGCGCGCCGACCGGGCACAGGTCGATCACGTTGGCGCTCAGTTCGTGCTTGGCCGCCTGCTCCAGATAGGTGGTGATCTGCATATCCTCGCCGCGATAGAGCGCGCCGATTTCATCCACGCCGGCGATCTCTTCGGAGAAGCGCACGCAGCGGGTGCAATGGATACAGCGGGTCATGATCGTCTTGATCAGCGGGCCCATGAACTTCTCGGTCACCGCCCGCTTGTTCTCGTGATAGCGGCTGCCCCCGCGCCCGTAGGCGACGGCCTGGTCCTGAAGGTCGCACTCGCCGCCCTGATCGCAGATCGGGCAATCGAGCGGGTGATTGATCAGAAGGAATTCCATCACCCCTTCGCGCGCGGTCTTCACCATTGGCGTATCGGTGCGGATTTCCTGCCCTTCGGTCGCGGGCAACGCGCAGCTCGCCTGCGGCTTGGGCGGCCCCGGCTTCACTTCGACCAGGCACATGCGGCAATTGCCCGCGATGCTCAGCCGTTCGTGATAGCAGAAGCGCGGAATCTCCTTCCCCGCCAGCTCGCACGCCTGGAGCACGGTGGCGCCATCGGGAACTTCGATTTCGGTGCCGTCTACGGTGACTTTAGGCATCAGGATTCTCTGACTGGGCGACAAGGCGAAGAGCCGCGGTTGCTATCATGGCGCGCAAGGCGGGGACCGACATTTCGATCCGCGAGGTGATTTCGGCCGCCTGTGAACATGGTTCGATCGCGGCGAGCAATGGCGAGGCCGAAGTGCCTTCGGCGGAGTCGCCCGGAACAGTGGCGAACAGCGCGCCAACCTGATCGGGCATCGAGCGAACGAGGCACTGCGCCACGGCATCCGTCGGCGCGAAAGTCTCGGCAGGTGTTTCCACGGCGCGGGCAATGCGGACGTTCACCGGCGCATCGCCCTGCTCGAGCCAGTTTTCGGCGATGGACCCAGCCATCAGCAGATTGCTGCTGCGCAGGGCATTGCGCTGGCCGACCGCATCGTAAGCACAGTCGCCACGCGAATCGCTGGCGAGCAATCGGAGCCCGTTACGATAGGCGTTGGTGCGAAAATCGCGGTTTAGCACCCGCAAGCTTTCCCCCGGATCGCGCTCCGCCACGCAGGCGGCGAACGCATCGAGAGCCACGCGGGCGGCGGTCTCCGCTTCCGGATTGGCCTCTTGCGCTTGCACCATGGGAGTCCATGCCGCGAGAGTCAGTGTCGCAAGAAAAATCGAACGCGCCATTCGTCAATCTCCTCCGCCAGCTTCTGTCGAAGCCGGACGCGAATTGCGCGATGCATGCCACAGCCCTTCGCCAAGCCACACCCGCATGGCGAACGGATCGAGCTCGAAATCCTGCCCTGCGGGAACACACGGCCCGATGGCCGGTACCAGCGCCCTGAGCGCCGCAGTCTGGTCGGGCGAGCTGGGCTGCGTGCGGAAATACAAGTCCGAGCCGTACGGATCGCCCGCGACAATGCAATCTGCCAGATTCATCGCCGACTGAACCGCGCCATTGTTCGCCGAGAGCGGATATTCGCGCGGGGCCACCGCATAGCCAGGCCGAACCCATGTCGCACCATCGGGATAATACTCGAGATAGGCGGCCTGGATATACCAGCGCCGCATACCATCCGCGCTGTATCTAAGCTGGACTCCGGAATTGTTGCGACTGGCCACCCGACTGAGGCAGGTGCGGATCGGATACCGATCGATCACGTCGTCATTGGTGAGGCCGATCTGGGCAAAGCTGGTGAAGCCGAAGTCGGTGCGCGCCAGCATATCCAACCCGTCTTCGTTCGAACGGTCCCAGATACACTTGGCAAAATGATCGATCATGTCGAGACTGCGTCGACGGGTGACTTCGCTGACTTCTGCCGGAGCGACGCCACGCGGCTCGGTCGGGAATTGCCGGTCCCGCCTGATGCGCGAATTGAGCGGCGTATAGTCGTTGTCATTGGTCTGTGCCCACGCGGCACTGCCGTAAAGGGGAGCAGCCGGTTCCACCGCGACAAAAAGTGAAGCCAGCAAGATGAGGGCGGCAAAACGCATCACTGCCCGCTTCCCGTGACTGACGCCAAAGCATAATGACTGCGCGACCACATGCCGTCCGCAGCAATCTGCCGAAGCAGCGAAGTCGCCACAGTCAATTCCGCCTCGCCGGAACTCGCACAGGCAGCAAGGATCGGGCCAAGCGCGTCCACGGCCGCCAGTTCGCTGTCCGATCCGGGACGTGACACGAGCAGTTCATGCGCCTGTGCGCCACCGCTGAAGGTGAGGCAATCTGCCAGGGCTGCCATCGTGCTCACTTGCGGATGGACCCGCTCGCCCGCGAAGCGACCAGCCACATCCTGCGTGCTGTCTGCGCCAATCGCGGGCGCATTATCGAAATCCTGCAAATAGGCCTCTTCCGCCAGCAGGTTGCGCAGGGTCGAGAAGGGGACATTCATGTACAAGCGATATGTCTCGTTATCCGCTCCGCGCATGAGGCGACCCATGCAGAAGCTGACTTCCAGATCGTCGAAAATTGTGTCGGGTTCGTGATCAACGGCGTCAAAGTCGATCGAGTAAAAGTTGCTATTCGCCAGAATTGCACGGACTTCATCGCGGTTGCGGTTGAACACGCACATGGCCACCCGCTTCTGCATCCAGCGCGCTTCGGCCGCGCCCGCCGTCTCCGGCTCCCTGGCGAAGCGGGTTCCGGTCTGCAACTCGGTGTTGGGATGCACATCGTCCTGCGCCCACGCGGCTTCGGCGGGAAAACCCGCGCCGAGCAACAGCACGAAGGGCAGGAGCGCCCGCATCACTCCGCTGCCTCCGCCATCACGCCATCCCGTTCCGCAATGCGGCGTTCCAGTTCCGGGCGGAAGTGCTTGAGCAGGCCCTGGATCGGCCATGCTGCCGCGTCGCCCAGCGCGCAGATCGTGTGGCCCTCCACCTGCTTGGTGACCTGGTAGAGCATGTCGATCTCTTCGGATGAGCTTTCGCCTACCCGCAGCCGTTCCATCACGCGCCACATCCAGCCGGTGCCTTCGCGGCACGGCGTGCACTGGCCGCAGCTTTCGTGTTTGTAGAAATACGACAGGCGGCTGATCGCGCGGACGATGTCGGTGCTCTTGTCCATCACAATCACGCCTGCGGTGCCCAGCCCGCTGCCCAATTCCTTCAGCCCGTCAAAATCCATATGCGCGTGGCGTATCTGTTCGGCGGGGACGAGCGGGACCGAAGATCCGCCGGGGATCACCGCCAGCAGGTTGTCCCACCCGCCACGAATGCCGCCGCAGTGCTTCTCGATCAGCTCCTCGAAAGTGATGCTCATCGCTTCCTCGACCACGCAGGGCGTGTTTACGTGCCCGCTGATCTGGAACAGCTTGGTGCCCTTGTTGCCCTCGCGGCCGAAGCTGCTGAACCAGCTCGCGCCGCGCCGCAGGATGGTCGGCACCACCGCAATGCTCTCGACATTGTTGACCGTTGTCGGGCAGCCGTAGAGCCCTGCGCCTGCCGGGAACGGCGGCTTGAGGCGCGGCTGGCCCTTCTTGCCTTCGAGACTTTCGATCATCGCGGTTTCTTCACCGCAGATGTAGGCCCCTGCCCCGCGATGCATGAACACATCGAAATCGTAGCCCGAGCCGCTAGCGTTCCTGCCCAGCAGCCCCGCGTTGTAGGCTTCCTCGATTGCCGCCTGCAAAGCCTCGGCCTCGCGGATATATTCGCCGCGAATGTAGATATAGGCGGCACGCGCGCGCATCGCGTAGCCCGCGATCAGCGCGCCTTCGATCAGCTTGTGCGGATCGTGGCGGATGATTTCGCGATCCTTGCAGCTGCCCGGTTCGGACTCGTCCGCGTTGATGACGAGGAAGCTGGGCCGGCCGTCCTTGCTTTCCTTGGGCATGAAGGACCACTTCATGCCGGTCGGGAACCCCGCCCCGCCGCGCCCGCGCAGACCGCTGGCCTTGATCTCGTCGATTATGGCATCCTGCCCGACGGCCATCAGCTTCCTGGTATCGTCCCAGTCGCCACGCTTTCTGGCAGCCTTCAGTCCGGGAGACTGGAAGCCGTAGACGTTGGTGAAGATGCGGTCTTTGTCTTGAAGGCTCATGCCAACGCTCCCGCCAAAGCACCCGATTGCCAGACCCACAATGCCGCTGCCGCGAGGATCACGACCAGCACCACTGTTTTCGCGAGGCCTGCGACCACTTTCCAGGCGATGATGACGAGCACCAGCGCGATGATGATGGGGATAATCAGGTCCATCACCAATCCCCCCGGTAGTCGTGGTTGGCATCCACCATCTCGCGCAAGGTGGTCGGCCCGCCCGCCGGTTCGCTGGTGTGCCGCCCCGGTTCCTGCGTGCCCGTCTTCGGAAGCTCGCCGCGAGCCAAAGCATCGAGAACCGCGTCGAGCCGTTCGGCGGTCAGGTCTTCGTAATTGTCGTCGTTGATCTGCACCATCGGCGCGGTGGCGCAATTGCCCATGCATTCTACCTCGGTGAAGGACCACAGCCCATCGTCCGAGATGTGCCCCTTCTTCATGCCGCGCGCCTTGCAGGCGGCGAGCAGGTCGTCGGAGCCGCGCAGCATGCACGGGGTAGTGCCGCAGACCTGCACGTGGAACCTGCCCACCGGGGCGAGGTTATACATGGTGTAGAAGGTGGCGACTTCGAGCACGCGGATCACCGGCATGTCGAGATAGGCGGCGACATATTCGATCACCGGAATCGGCAGCCACCCTTGCGTATCGGTTTCCGCGCCCACCTGCCGCTGGGCCAGGTCGAGCAGCGGCATCACCGCGCTTTTCTGGCGGCCTTCGGGGTATTTCCTGATGTGCCAGTCGGCCTTCTCGCGGTTTTCCGGCGTGAACACCCAGCCACCCCAGCGGGCGCGCAGTTCGGGCGTATCGGGGGCGATGTGTCTAGCGGCCATTATTTCCTAGCCTCAACCGTCACCCCGGACTTGATCCGGGGTCCCGCTGCCTTGGAGCAAGCGGGAAAGGAGCGGGACCCCGGCTCGGAGGCCGGGGTGACGAAGAAAGGAGAAAACTTCACCGGATGAACTCCACGCGCGAGCACTTGTCGCCTTCGAAGCTGTAGACCGCGATCACCTCGAACGGTTCGACCAGTTCCGAGCCATCGGAGGTCGGGCCGCGCGTGACGTGTTCGCGCATCAGCACATAGTTGCCGATGGCCTGCTTCTCGACGATCTCGGCATGGTTATGCGGCCAGCGGGCGAAAGCGGCGGCAAGGCCTGAACGCGTGCCTTCCTTGCCCTCCCGCACGACATCGCCGCGATAGTTCGCCTCGCAGGCATCATCGGTCATGTACGAAACGTAGAGGTCCACGTCCTGCGCGTTGTAAGCCGCGATCATGGCTTCTGCGGTGGTGAGGTTGTCAGACATTAGTCACCCGCCGTTGCATCACCCATTTGCCCGCGATCACCAAAAGGCCAAGAATGGCTACTGCAGCGCAGAAATAGTAGACGGATCGAGCTGATGCTAAACCGCTCACTACAAAACTCGCAGCGACATAACCTCCGCCTGCTCCGTACAATAGACGCTCAAGAGTTTTCACCGGTCACACTCCCCGAACACCACGTCGATCGCGCCCAGGATCGCGGTCGCGTCGGGGAGCATGTGGCCCTTGGTCATCATGTCCATCGCCTGCAGGTGCGAGAAGGCCGTGGGGCGGATCTTGCAGCGGTAGGGCTTGTTCGATCCGTCGCTGACCAGATAGACGCCGAATTCGCCCTTCGGGCTTTCGGTCGCCACGTAGACTTCGCCCGCAGGCACGTGGAATCCTTCGGTGTAGAGCTTGAAGTGGTGGATCAGCGCTTCCATGCTCTGCTTCATGTCGGCGCGCTTGGGCGGGGCAACCTTGCGGTCGATGCTCTGCACCGGTCCTTCGGGCATTTCGGCAAGGCACTGCTTGATGATGCGCGCGGACTGCATCACTTCCTGGCAGCGGACCATGAACCGGTCGTAGCAATCCGAATTGGTGCCCACCGGAACGTCGAACTCCATCCGGTCATAGATGTCGTAGGGCTGGCTCTTGCGCAGATCCCACGGAATTCCGGCGGCGCGGATCATCGGGCCGGAAAAGCCCCAGGCGATCGCGTCTTCCTTGCTCACCACCGCAATATCGACATTGCGCTGCTTGAAGATGCGATTGTCCTGCACCAGGCTCATCGCGTCGCCGAACAGTTCGGGCAGCCGCTTGTCCACCCAGTCGCCGATATCGGTGAGCAGCTTCAGCGGCACATCCTGATGCACTCCGCCTGGCCGGAACCAGGCCGCGTGCATCCGCGCGCCGCTCGCCCTCTCGTAGAAATTCATGCAGTCTTCGCGCAGCTCGAACATCCACAGGTTGGGCGTCATCGCGCCGACATCCATCACGTGGCTGCCGAGGTTGAGCATGTGGTTCTTGATGCGGGTCAGCTCCGCAAACAGCACCCGGAGGTACTGCGCCCGGATCGGCACTTCGATGTTCAGCAGCTTCTCGATCGCGAGCACATAGGAATGTTCCATGCACATCGGCGAGCAGTAATCGAGCCGGTCGAAGTAAGGCAGCGCCTGCAGGTAGGTCTTGTATTCGATCAGCTTTTCGGTGCCTCGGTGAAGCAGGCCGACGTGCGGATCGACCCGCTCGACGATTTCGCCGTCCAGCTCCATCACCATCCGCAGCACTCCGTGCGCCGCAGGGTGCTGGGGGCCGAAGTTGATCGTGTAATTGCTGATGACTTCGTCACCCGTGGTGGGGGACTCTTCGAGAGTCAGGCCGCTCATTTGTCGTCCCCATCTGTCTCGGTGGCGCCTTTGGTGTCGCGGCTCTTGCCCTTGCGCGGCTTGCGATCGGGCTGGTCCTCGGTCGGATCGGGAGCGCCCGGCTCGTCGACCGCAGTATCGGTTTCGGCGGGGGAGCGGGGGCTGACATGCTCCGCCGCCTTGGCATCGGTCTTCGCGCCTGCGCCCGTCTGCGAGGGCTTATCGGTCGTCTTCACTTCGTTGGCGGGCGAAATCGCCGCCTTCTCGTCGCCGGGGAGCACGTAGTCCGCGCCTTCCCATGGCGACATGAAGTCGAAATTGCGAAAGTCTTGCGCCAGTTCCACCGGCTCATAGACCACCCGCTTCTCTTCCTCGGAATAGCGCACTTCGGTGTAGCCGGTCAGCGGGAAATCCTTGCGGAAGGGATGCCCTTCGAAGCCGTAATCGGTGAGGATGCGGCGCAGATCGGTGTTGCCGTCGAAAGTGACGCCGAACAGGTCGAACACCTCGCGTTCCAGCCATCCGGCGACCGGCCACAGCGTGGTGACGGTTGGGACCGGCGTGTTCTCGTCGGTGTTCACCTTCACCATCACGCGGTGGTTCTTGGTCAGGCTCAGGAGCATGTAGACGACTTCAAACCGTTCGGCCCGCTGCGGATAGTCGACGCCCGCGATCTCGACAAGCTGCTGGTAGGCATGCTCATCGCGCAGCAGCCGCAGCGCATCCTCGACGCTCTCGCGCGTCACGGAGATGATGATCTCGCCATGCTCTTCGCTGGAGTCGAGGACGATGGAGCCTAGCGCGGCTACGAGCGTGTCACGCACGCCTTCGTTCGAAGCGAAGCGGGGGGCGGAGTGGAGAACACTCATCGCTCGATCGTCCCGCTGCGCCTAATCTTCCGCTGCAACTGCATCACCCCGTAGAGCAACGCTTCTGCTGTCGGCGGGCAACCGGGGATGTAGATGTCCACCGGCACGATCCGATCACACCCGCGCACGACCGAATAGCTGTAATGGTAATAGCCGCCGCCATTGGCGCAGCTGCCCATCGAGATCACGTATTTCGGGTCCGACATCTGGTCATACACCCGGCGCAATGCTGGGGCCATCTTGTTGCACAGGGTTCCCGCCACGATCATCACGTCCGACTGGCGCGGGCTGGCGCGCGGGACCACGCCGAACCGCTCCATGTCATAGCGCGGCATGTTAACGTGGATCATTTCCACCGCGCAGCAGGCGAGGCCGAAAGTCATCCACCACAGGCTGCCCGTGCGCGCCCACTGGAACAGGTCTTCGGTGCTGGTGACGAGGAAACCCTTGTCGTTCACCTCGGCCTGCATCGCCTTGAAGTATTCCGCATCGGGTAGGTAGGTTTCCCCGCCCTTCGCGGTTTCCCCTTGGTGCAGCATCCGGTTGTGATCCGCCGCCGGACGATCCCGCCCGTCCTGGAATGCCGGGTAGAGCGCGGGCTCGGGCTTGTCCTTCACTCCCATTCCAGGGCTCCCTTCTTCCACGCATAGGCCAGGCCGATCGCGAGTTCGCCGAGGAAGATCATCATCGTGATCCAGCCCGGCCAACCGGTCAGGTCGAGGCTGACGGCCCAGGGAAACAGGAACGCGGCTTCAAGATCGAAGATGATGAACAGGATCGCCACCAGATAGAAGCGCACGTCGAACTGGCTGCGCGGGTCTTCGAAAGCGGGGAAGCCGCATTCGTACTCGGTCAGCTTGGCTTCGGTGGGCTTGTGGCTGCCGGTCAGCCGCGAAACTCCCATCGGCAGGAACACGAATGCTGCCGACAATAGCGCCGCGATTCCGAGGAACAGCAGGATTGGCAGGTACTCTGCGAAATAGGTTGATTGATCGGCCAAGGCGGACTCGATTGATTGCTAGCGGGTTCGCGGCGCGTCTAGGCAATGCGATGCGGCGATGCAAGGCAGCTAAAGCGCCTAATCACTGGGTTTGCGCGGGAGTTTCCACCAGTTGCAGCGCGTGAATGTTGGAAGGGCGCGGTTCAGCCTCTTCGGCAAGTGCCCCGCCCTGACCGTAAAGGTGCCACTGCCCGGTGCCGACATAGTAGAGCACCCCGCCGCTGATCGCTCCACCGAGCGGCTCGGTCCACGCGGGATTGGCGCGTTCGAGCACCACGGCCGAAGCGATTACCCCGATCCCCTCGCCCAGCGTGAAGGCGGTGATGCGGTGCGGATTGACGCCGTTCTGCACCGCAATCAGCCGGTTGCCGAGCAACCACAGCCCGTCCACTCCGTCGAGCAGCATCGGCTGGGCCGCGCGCATCCGGTAGGCGTGGCGGCTGCGGAGCATGACCTGCGCCAGGCCGTAGCGGTAATCGCTGACATAGAGAGCGGTGTTGTCG
The DNA here is from genome assembly GCA_019739335.1 of Erythrobacter sp. Classification (NCBI taxonomy): domain Bacteria; kingdom Pseudomonadati; phylum Pseudomonadota; class Alphaproteobacteria; order Sphingomonadales; family Erythrobacteraceae; genus Erythrobacter; species Erythrobacter sp. The sequence continues at coordinate 2,751,090 of CP073261.1, read as the reverse complement.
GGCCGAACTGCGATCCCTTGCGGCGAGCGGAAGGTTCCGGGGGCGATAAAGGTCTGCATCTGCGCATCGGTTGGTGCGGCAATGTAGACCCCGCCGCCCAGCGGATCGCTGCCGTAGACGGAGCCATCCGGGCCCACGGCGATGTCGGAAATCGTAACGCCATCCGGCGCGGGAACCCGACGGCGTTCCTCCAATGTAATGCGGTCAATCGCAATCACCCCGCGAAAGGCGCTGGCCGGATCGGGCGTCGCCTCGACGACACCCGACCCCACCCAGATCAGCCCGCGCGGCGCGTCGAGCGCGATTCCCGCGAGGCTGCCGGTCTCGGCGAGCGGCACTTGCTGCCACTCTCCGCCCTGCTCCTGCACGAACAACCCTCGCGAGACGATGGAGGTGGCGAACATTCGCCGTTGTTGCGTATCGTAGAATGCGGCCTCTGGCAGGCGTATCACGGCGGGAATTGTTGCTGCGTTGGTGCTGGCAGCCAGCGGGGCTGGATCACTGGCAAAACGATCACCGAGTTCGTCGGCCTGCGCTCCGGCGAACATGGTGACAAGTTGGCCCTCTGCTCCCGGTGAGAAGGCATAGCCCCTGCCCGTCAGCCATTGGACCTCATCAAAAGCGCCCGGCAAGTCCTCCGCCGCCAATTGCCCATTGAGCAAGCGCAGCCGAACCGAAGCCGAGTCGGGAAAGTCCGTCGCCAACTGCTCCAGCCCCGGCACATCGGCAATTTGCCCGGTAGTGCCATCCACTGCCCGCCAATCCTCCGGCGGGCCCATGTCCTCCACCGCCACCTGCGCTTCGACCGGAGCCAGCACGCTGCCCGGCAATTCGATACGGCTGGCGCAGGAAGTCAGCGCGAGTGCGGCCAGTGCGAGCGGAAGGGCGGCTTTCATTCCATCAGTCTAGCGCGCCCCCGCCGGAAGTCACTATTTGCGCGCCAGCAGCTTCAGCACCTTTTGCGCTCTCTCGCCATAGGGCGGCTTCAGCCCCGCCAGCCCCGCCACGTCAATCTTCGGCTGCGTATAGACGCTGCGCGCATGGCTGAATTCGCGGAACCCTTCCGGGCCGTGGTAGGCGCCGATCCCGCTCGGACCGGTGCCACCGAACGGCAGGTCTTCCGCCGATACGTGAAAGATAACATCGTTGATCGTCACGCCGCCCGATATGGTCCGCGTCAGCACCCGCTCGCGCTCCGCTGCATCCTCGCCGAAATAGTAGAGGCCTAGCGGGCGATCGGCCCCGTTGATCCGGGCAATCGCCTCATCGATGTGCCGATAGGTGAGGATCGGCAGCACCGGGCCGAAAATTTCTTCCTGCATCGCCTGCATGGCATCGGTCGGATTGCGGATCACGGTAAGCGGCATCTTGCGCTGGTTGCCCGCGCTGAAATCCTCGTTCGCGGGGTTGATCTCGATCACCTCCCCGCCCTTCTCACGCGCATCGGCCACCATCGCCTGCAAACGGGCGAATTGCTTGTCGTTAATAACGCTTGCGTAATCGGGATTGTCGCGGAGGGTGGGATACTGGTCCATCACCCCGAGTTCCAACGACGCAATGACGCCATCTTCCATGCCTTCGGGCACCAGCAGGTAATCGGGGGCGAGGCAGATTTGCCCCGCGTTCATCAGCTTGCCGGTGACGATCCGCGATCCCGCCCGCTCCAGATCGGCGTGCTTGCCGATCACCACCGGGCTCTTGCCGCCCAGTTCCAGAGTCACCGGCACCAGGTTTGCCGCCGCCGCCTGCATCACCTTGCGCCCGGTGGCGGTCGATCCGGTAAAGACGAGGTGATCGAAGGGCAGCGCCGAGAAGTCCGCCGCCACATCCGCCCCGCCGATCACCACGGCCACTTCCTCCGGAGCGAAATGCTTGGCCACCAGCTCGGCAATCAGATCGCTGGTCACCGGGGTAAACTCGCTCGGCTTGAGCATCGCCCGGTTGCCTGCCGCCAGAACCTGCGCCAACGGCCCGAAGGCGAGGTTCACCGGGAAATTCCACGGGCTGATGATCCCCACCACGCCCTTGGGTTCATACCGCACCTGCGCCTTGGCCCCCAGCATCCCGAGCGGGAATTGCACGCTGCGATTGCTCGGCTTTGCCCAGCGGGAAATATTGCCCCGGCAGTATTTGGCAAACTGGATCGAAACCAGCACGTCCGAAATCATGCTCTGCACTGGAGAGCGGTTGCCATAATCCTCGCTCATCGCGTCGCACAGCGCCTTGGAATTGTCGGCCAGCAGCGCGATCAGCCGATCAAGCCGGTCCTTGCGCACGGCCAGCGTTTCTGGCCGCGCGGCAATGAAGGCCTGTCGCTGGAGGCCCAGAAGAGCTGTGAGCGAGTCGGCGGTGGGCATGGGGAGGTCCTGTCAAGTCAGCGGGAGGCGATAGGCGTTCCTCCTCCCAACGCGCGCGGTTTGCATTCGTTGCACTGCAACATTAGAGGAATAGCGAAACCGCTGATACCCGCATTACCGAAAGGCTCCCGCCGATGTCCACGTTCAACGCTGCCGATCCGATTGTCATCCTCTCCTACGCGCGCACGCCGATGGGTGCGATGCAGGGCGTGCTGGCGGATGTCTCCGCCACCGATCTGGGCGCAACTGCGGTGAAGGCGGCAGTCGAGCGCGCGGGTGTTTCTGGCGATGATGTCGATCGCATTTATATGGGCTGCGTGCTCCCCGCCGGTCTGGGCCAGGCCCCTGCCCGTCAGGCGGCCATCAAGGCAGGCCTGCCGCTCTCCGCACAGGCGACCACGGTGAACAAGGTCTGTGGCAGCGGAATGCAGACGGTCATCATGGGGGCGGAAGCACTCGCCACCGGCAATGTCGATACGGTGATCGCGGGCGGCATGGAGAGCATGACCAATGCGCCCTACCTGCTCAAGAAACACCGCAGCGGCGCCCGGATCGGGCACGATACGGCCTACGATCACATGTTCCTCGACGGGCTGGAAGATGCCTACGAAAATGGCCGCGCGATGGGCACTTTCGCGCAAGACATGGCCGACAAGTACCAGCTCACTCGCGAGGAGATGGATGACTATTCGGTAACTTCGCTCTCCCGCGCCAATGCCGCCATCGCCAGCGGTGCGTTCGCCGACGAGATCGTGCCAGTAACCTATTCGAGCCGTGCGGGCGAAGTGACGGTCGACACCGACGAGGCACCCGGCAAGGGTCGCCCGGAGAAAATTCCAACGCTGCGCCCCGCCTTTGCGAAGGACGGCACGATCACCGCCGCCACATCTTCCTCGATTTCCGACGGCGCGGCTGCCGTAGTGCTTACGCGCAAGAGCGTGGCCGATGCCAAGAGCCTGGCCCCCGTCGCCACAGTGATCGGCATGACCGCTCACGCGCAGGCCCCGGCTGAGTTCACCATCGCCCCGGTGGGCGCGATCCAGAAGTTGCTTGACCAGACCGGCTGGAGCGTTGCCGACGTCGATCTATGGGAAGTAAACGAAGCATTTGCCTGCGTCGCCATGTTCGCCATGCAGGATATCGGCATCGCCCACGACAAGATCAACGTGAACGGCGGCGGCACTGCGCTTGGCCACCCCATCGGCGCCAGCGGCACCCGGATCATCGTCACCCTGCTCAATGCCCTGAAGCAGCAAGGCAAGAAGCGCGGTATTGCCAGCCTGTGCATCGGTGGTGGCGAAGCGACAGCAGTAGCCGTGGAACTCGCCTGATACCTCGTGCGTTACCCGCTCTGATCAGTCAGACTTTGTCAACGTTCGAGAAACCTGGCATGGTCTGGCTGGAAGAGGGAGAGAGGGTTCCATGAAGAAATTTGCACTACTCGCGGCAAGCGCCGCGTTCGCGCTTGTCGCCTGCAACGGCACAGAAGCGCCTTCGGGTGAGGAAGCCACAAGTGTGGATAGCGGCGACGCTTCTGACATACTCGAAGGCGAGGCACCGGGCTTCGAAGCGGTTGCCACCGGAACCTATGAAGTCACCCGCGCAGATGGCTCGGTCGATTACATCGAGATTTTCGACGGCATGACCTATTCACGCATCGCCGCTGACGGCGCGGCTACCGGCGGCACCATTTTCATGCAGGGTGGCCAGACCTGCTTTGTGGTCGAGGGTGAAGAGGGCCAGAACTGCTTTACCGACGGCCCCAAAGCCGAAGATGGTTCGATGCAGACCACTTCCGAAAATGGTGATGTGGCCACGGTGCGCCCGGTTGAAGGCGGGCTTGCCGATCACGTGAACGATGTAGTAGCTGCCGAATAGCGGCATTATCCCCCATCGAACAACACAAGGAATTGCCATGAAGAAGATTATCGCACTTGCCGGAGCCTTCGCACTGGCCGCCTGCGGCGGAAACGATGCCGAAGCACCGGCGGACGGTGAAATCGCTGTCGAGGATACTGCGGCCGATGCGCCGATGCCGACCACGCAGACCGGTACCTACAGCTCGCTTTCCGATGATGGCACTGAAGTGGCCGTAACGCTGAATGCGGACAACACCTACACGGTGATGGAAGGCGAGACTTCGGTCGAGACCGGCACCTGGGAAGATAACGTGCGCGGCACCTGCCTTACACCTGCTTCCGGTGGCGGCGAGAATTGCTGGAACATCCAGCCCGGCACCGAAGCGGGGACGATGGATATCACCGATGCCGATGGGGAAACCCGGACCTACACTTTTGAAGGCTGAGGTTCTCGCGATACTAAATCGGTAAGGGCGGCCCGAGGGCCGCCCTTTTTCGTTCTGCCGCCCTCCTCCTAGGCCTCCTCAGCCCCGAACAATCGCGCCTGTTCCACCCAGCCACGATGCCCTTCGACATCGAGCTGGCACCAGCCACCGGCACAAGTTCCAAGCTCGCCGATCACGCCGGGTTCGAGATTCCAGCGAAGGGTTGCGCCGGCCGAACCTGCATCACGCATCGGCGCCAGCCCTTCCCCCGTCACCATTGCGGTGCGACGTTCGCTAAGCAGGCTAGCATAGATCCACCCCTCCGCCCCGTCGGGGTCGCGCACCAGCCGCCAGCCCTGATGGAACCGGATCACCTGCACCGGCAGCCCGGGCCGGGTGTAGACCCATTCGATCGGGAACCGCTCCCCCGCTCCTGCCCGCATGTTGGCGGTCTCAGCGGAAATGCTCGCCCAATAGGGCAGTTCGCGCTCCTGCGCGGCTGCGGGCGACGCTACTGCAAGCGACGCGGAAGCAAACAGGGCGAAGCGGGCAAGCGATCTCATAGCCCCTGCCTTTAGCGTGCAGCAAAGAGTCGCGGCAACAGCGCTATGCAGCCTTGCGGCCCCGCATCATTGAGTCCATTGATCCGCGCTGGACGCAATACCGCCGCCAGAGCGGGCAGCAGGGGAACATCAATGTTACGCAACACGGGTTTCGCCAGGCTCGCGGCGCTGGTGCTCACGCCATTCGCAGGGGTTGCCACACCGCAACTGGCACTGGCCCAGGAATTGACCAGCGTCGCCCAGAACGACAGCGGCGATACGGCTTGGGTGATGGTCTGTAGTGCGTTGGTGCTGCTGATGGCGCTGCCGGGTCTCGGCCTGTTCTATGGCGGGCTGGTACGGGCGAAGAACTTCCTTTCGGTGCTGCTGCAAGTCGCGGCGGTTGCCGGGCTGGCTTCGGTGCTGTGGGTAATGGTCGGCTATACACTCGCCTTCGGGGACAGCCTCAGCGGCATGATCGGCAACGGCGCGAAATGGATGCTGATCGATCTCACCATCCTGCGCGAAGGCATGGTCTTGCCCGAAAGCACTTTCGCCCTGTTCCAGATGACCTTTGCCGCGATTACTCCCGCGCTGATGGTGGGCGCCTGGGTGGACCGTGCGCGGTTCGGCTGGGTGCTGGCTTTCACCGCGCTCTGGGGCCTGCTGGTCTATGCTCCAGTGGCGCATTGGATCTGGGGCGGCGGCTGGCTGGGGCAGCTGGGCGTGGTCGATTTCGCCGGTGGGCTGGTGGTGCATACCACGGCGGGCGTTTCCGCGCTCGTGGTGGCACTGTTGCTGGGCAAGCGGCAGGGCTTCCCCGGCCCGGCCCTGCTGCCCCACGCACCCGGACTGACGATGCTCGGCGCGATGCTGCTGTGGGTCGGCTGGTTCGGCTTCAACGGCGGCAGCGCGCTGACCGCGACCGACGACGCCTCCAGCGCGATCATCAACACCCATGTCGCCGCCGCGGTGGCCGCGCTGGTGTGGGTGGCGGTGGAAAAGGCCAAGTTCGGCAAGCCCACCACGGTCGGCTTTGCCACGGGAGCGATCGCCGGGCTGGCGACCATCACGCCCGCCGCAGGCTTTATCACCCCCGGTTCGGCAATCCTGATCGGCGTGGCCGGGGCGCTGGTGTGCTTCTGGGCAATCGGGCTGGTGAAGAACAAGCTGGCGATCGACGATTCGCTCGATGTCTTCGCCGTGCACGGTGTGGGCGGAATGCTCGGCACTGTGCTGCTGGGCGTGTTCATCTGGGGCGGCGTCGGCGGCATGGGTTACACCGCGCTTGTCGATATGCCGCTGGCTGTGGGCGTGCAGGCATTCGGCGTGCTGGTGGTGGCGTTATTCAGCGCCGTCGCGACCGCCCTGATCGCCGTGGGCGTCAGCATGTTTATTCCGATGCGAGTGACCGAGGACGAGGAAGTCCAGGGACTCGACCTGACCAGCCACGGCGAACGCGGATGGTCGATGGATTGATCGGGTAGGCGGGGCGAAAAGCCCGGCCTCAATCTCCCGTCAAAATCCGGTCGACCAACTGCTTCACTGTCGGAGTGTAATTGTTCGAATAGAACGGGTCGGTCTTGAACCGGTAGGCAGCGTGTCCCGCAAACGCGAGGTTTTCGTCCACCGGGCCGCCGTGGGCGATGTCCTGCAATGTCTTCTGGATGCAGAAGCTGCGCGGATCGGCGAGGCGACCGGTCGTGTAATCGTCGTGGTCCTTCCACGAGGAGAACCCGCAGTGCGACAGGCAGCCCATGCAATCGGCCTGGTCCTTGCGGATCACCGCACGTTCTTCCGGGGTGACGAACACTACCGTGTCATCGGGTGTCTTCAGCGCTTCGGTATGGCCCAGCGCCGCCCAGCCGCGGGCGCGTTCGCGATCCTGCGGGGTGACCCAGAAGTTCTTGCCCTTCACCCCGACATCGAGCTGCACCGTATGCTCGCCCGCAGAAACCTTCGAATAGGGGATCTGCCGCTCGCTGCGTGCTTCCAGATTGCGCAGGAAGGGATTGCGCACAGCCGAGCTGTAGAAGCCGGTGGGGCTGAAGCGGTGCAGCAGGATGTCGCCCTCGTCGAGCGTGCGGAGCAGGTCCTTCCAACCCTGTGGGATCGGGCTCTCCTCGGTCAGTAGCGGGCGCGTGCCGTACTGAAAGGCGATCTGGCCCAGCTCGGGATTGTCGATCCAATTGTCCCATTCGCGCAGGAACCACACTCCGCCCGCCATGATGATCGGCACCGAGTCCGAAATCCCTTCCGCCCGCATAGTTGCGCGCAAGGCGGCTACACGGGGGTACGGATCTTCGGGCTTCTTCGGGTCTTCCGCGTTCGAAAGGCCGTTGTGCCCCCCTGCCAGCCAAGGGTCTTCATAGACCACAGCCGCCATCAGCTCGGAAACCTTGTGATAGCTGCGCTTCCACAGCGCGCGGAAAGCGCGGGCGGAGCTGATGATCGGCAGGTAATTCACTTCATACCGCGCGGCGATCTCGGCCAGCTTGTACGGCATCCCCGCACCGCAGGTGACGCCGGTGACCAGCCCCTTGGTCTGTTCGAGCACGCCTTCGAGCACTTGCTGCGCGCCGCCCATTTCCCACAATACGTTGATGTTGATCGCGCCCTGCCCGCCGGAAATCTCGTGCGCGCGCTTCACCTGTTCGGTCGCGCCGTCGATGGCGTAGCGGACCAGTTGTTCGTGCCGTTCCTTGCGGGTCAGTGCATCGTACACCTGCGGTACGATCTTGCCTTCGGCGTCGTAGCTGTCGGCATTCACCGCGCTGACCGTGCCGATGCCGCCCGCGGCCGCCCAGGCGCCGCTGCTGGCGTGGTTGGTTGCCGAAACGCCCTTGCCGCCTTCCACTAGCGGCCAAACTTCCTTGCCGCCATAAACAATGGGAGTGAGTCCCTTAAATGCCATTATCGTCCCCGGAAGAGCCGCCATCCGCGATGGTCGTCTCGCTAAAATCCTCGCCCGGCTGAACGCAGGGCTCTATGTCTTGTGGTTCCGGCCGTTCGCCGGAAACTTCGAATTGCGCGTAATACCCTGCAATCTGGGGCTTTCGTACGAATTCGACAAGCCGATAGCCGACCCGTTCGAATTCGCAAAACAGAAGCTGCGGATTTATTCCGTGCTGGTCCGCCGGGCGATCGACATCGACCACGATCACTTGCCCGCCCTCGCGCAGCGCCGGGCGCATCCGCCAGATGAAAGCATATGGCTCGGTAATCTCGTGATACATGTGCACCATGAAGATGCGGTCGAAACTGTTCTCGGGCAGATTGGGATCGTCTAGGTCGCCCCTGATGATCGAAACGTTGTCCAGCCGGTCACGCTCCACACGGCTGCCAAGGCGGCGCAGCACCGCATCGTCGATATCCTGTGCCAGCACCCGCCCTTCCGGGCCGACGCGGGCGGCGAGGCGGACGGTGTAATAGCCCTCCCCCGCGCCGATGTCGGCCACGGTCATTCCTTCGGTGATGGCTGCCTGATCCATCACCGTATCGGCTTCGCGGCGGTCGTCGCGGGCTTGCTCGGTGGAGAAGGCATTGCCGGCCAATTGGGAAACCGGCCGATATGGACGCGGGAAATCGCGCGAGGTTTCCGGACGGTTGTCCTGTTCGGCCGTATCGCATGCGGCCAATGCGCAGCACAGGCCAACCGCCGCCAGAATCCTCACTGATCCTCTCCGCTTCATCCGCCGCGCTCTAGCCACAGTTATGGCGCTTGGCAAAGTGCCTAAACCTCGTCAGCATTCAGCAAGCGGGCAAGCTCCTGCGCGATGGCGGCGTGCCCTTCGCGGCTGGGATGCCATGGTGCGCCCTGCGCGGGATCGAAACCGTCACCAAGTCCGTGTGCCCACGGTTCGGGATCGCAGGGCGTGTGATTGGCTGAAAACTCGTCCATCGCCAGCACTTCCGCCCCGGCGCGTTCCGCCGCCCGTTCACTTGCCTCCGCCAAAGCAGCGGCGACGCCCTGCGCAATTGCTGCGTGTTCCGGCGACAGCGGCGCCGCCGCACAGTCGCTATCGCCTGCCAGCGCGACGTATTGCACCAGCACCACTCGCGCCCGCGGGGCTCGCACCCGGATCTCGGAAAGCAGCCTTGCCAGATCGTCCTCCAGCGCCTGCACCCTTGCTGGTTCGGGCAAGACAGGCTCGCGGCATTCGCCCGTTGCCGGATCGACGAGCCGCGTATCGCGCATTCCCGCGTGGCAACTCGCTGCGAACATCACGCCCATATAGGCGAGATCGTTGCCGCCGATGGTGATCGTCACCAGCCGCGTATCCAGCCGCACCGCCTCGATCTGCGGCGGCAGTTCGTTCCACGGCCCCAGCACATGGGCAGTCGTCGCCCCGCCGCAGCTCGCATCGGTGAGGTCCAGCCCCAGCCGATCTGCCAGCAAGCGGGCATAACTAACCTGTGAGGCGCCGCACCGCTCGGGCCGGTCGGTCGCCAGCGGCGGAATGCCCGCGCCTGCCGCGAAGGAGCTTCCCAGCGCCGCATAATGCGCACCGGGAGCCAGTGGGGCACTGGTTGCGCAGCCTGCGAGAAGCCCGCACGCGAGGGCCAGTGCGGCGACCCTCATCGCACCCAGTCCAGCCCCATCTCCTCGTAGATCTCGCGGCTTTCGGACCAGCGTTCATCCACCTTCACGTGGAGGAACAGGTGGACCTTCACGCCGAGGATTTCGGATAGTTCGTTGCGCGCAGCCTCGCCGATTTCCTTGATCCGCTGTCCGCGCTTGCCGAGCACGATGGGTTTCTGGCTGTCGCGCGCGATCACGATCTGCTGGCGGATTTCGACGCTGCCATCGGGGCGCACCGTATAGCTTTCCGGGCGCACTGCGGCGTCGTAGGGGAGTTCCTCGTGCAACTGGCGGTACAGCTGCTCGCGGGTCACTTCGGTAGCGAGCAGCCGTTCGCTGGCGTCGGAGACCTGATCCTCGGGGTAATGCCACGGGCTTTCAGGCATTAGTTCTGCCAGCCGATCCTTCAGCTCGGGCACCCCGTCTCCTGTCAACGCAGAGACGAAGAAGACTTCGCCGAATTCCACTTCGCCGCTCAGTTCCTGCGCCAGTTCGAGCAGCGGCTCCTTCTTGCTGACATCGACCTTGTTGAGAACGAGGATCTTCTTTTCCGGCCGTTCCTTCAGCGCCTCAAGCAGCGGCATCAGTTCGTGCCGCCGCTGCTTGACGGGATCGACTACCAGCATGACCGCATCGGCCGCCGTGGTGCCTTCCCATGCGGCGCTGACCATTGCCCGATCGAGCCGCCGCTTGGGTTCGAAAATGCCGGGGGTATCGACGAGCAGCAACTGCGTTTCCGCAGCATCGTTCTTGTGCAGCGCAATGCCGAGCAGCTTGGCGCGGGTGGTCTGCGCTTTGGCGGAAGTGATCGCCACTTTCTGGCCGACAAGCTGGTTCACCAGCGTGGACTTGCCCGCATTCGGCGCGCCGATTACCGCGACCAGGCCGCATTTCTGAGTAGCCTGGGTCATAACTCCCCTCCCGCTGGCGGGAGGGGCCGGGGGTGGGCCTGTCCAAGGGTAGCGCGCAGGCCCACCCCTAACCCCTCCCGCCAGCGGGAGGGGGACTTGTTGCCCTGCAATCGCATCATCCGAAACGCTCCATAAACAACCGTGCAGCCTCGGTTTCGGCTTCCTGCTTGCCGCTCGCAGTTGCTTCGACTTCACCGACTTTGTGCACCATAACCCGCACGGTGAAACGGCGCGCGTGATCGGGACCGGAGATGTCGACCACGGCATATTCGGGCGGGCGGCGCTGGCTGCCAGCGGCCCATTCCTGCAAGGCGCTTTTGGGATGTTTCGACTGGCCGGCCTTACCGGCCACCGCGCCCTGCCAGATCTGCCGGATGAGCGCCTCGGTGGCGTCGAACCCGGCTTCGAGGAAGTTGGCGCCGAGCAGCGATTCCATGATGTCCCCCAGCACGTTGTCGCTGTCCTGCGCGCCGTCGTCGCGCGCCTGCTTGCCCATGCGGACATGCGGGGCAACACCGATTTCGCGCGCATGCATGGCGCAGGCGCCCTTGGAGACCAGCGCGTTCAACCGCTGTGCCATTTTGCCTTCAGCGCTGCCATCCTGCGCGTAGAGCCAATGAGCGATGGCGAGCGCCAGCACCCGGTCCCCCAGGAACTCCAGCCGCTGGTAATCGCGCGCTTCGCCCAGGCTGCCGTGAGTCAGCGCATCGCGCCACAGGGCTTCGTCCTTCATCGTAAAGCCCTTGGACAGCAGCCAGGCTTTCGTACCGGCGTCGAGCCCGCTCATATGCCGCGGAACATCCGGCTCCAGCGGGCTGCGGAGAACCATGTCCACGGCAGAAGCCATTCGGAACTGCCGTCGGTAGACCAGTACATGAAGCTCGCCTCGGCAACGAGGTTCTGCTGCGGCACCAGCCCGATGCCCCTGCCCGGTTCGGCCGGGAAGCGGCTGTCGAGCGAATTGTCGCGGTTGTCGCCCATCAGGAAAAGCATGCCTTCGGGCACCGTGACCGGCGCAGTATTGTCCTGCGGCAGTTCGCCCAGATCGAGCACGTTGTACGACACTCCGTCCGGCAGCGTTTCGCGGAACTGCGGGTAGGCGCAGGCATAGTCGCCGTCATCGGTGCGCGTGACGAAAGTGGCCGAACGGCAACGTCCATCCGCCGCGATCGGCAGGACGTAATCCTCCACCCGCTCCAGCCCCACCGGTGCGCCGTTCAGGTGCAGCACGCCATCGACCATCTGCACGGTATCGCCCGGCAGGCCGATCACCCGCTTGATGTAGTCCGTGTAGTCGATCGGATGCTTGAATATCACCACGTCGCCGCGATCCGGCTGGCTGGCCAGAACGCGCCCGTCACCCACGTCGATCCCGAACGGCAGCGAGTGGGTGGAATAGCCGTAGGACCATTTCTGCGAGAACAGGTAATCGCCCACCAGCAGGCGCGGCATCATGCTTTCGGAGGGGATGTTGAAGCTGGTGAAGAAGAAGGTGCGGAACACCAGCACCACCACCACCAGCTTGACCAGGAAGACGCCGAAGCTCTTCCAGTCTTCCTTCTCCGCAGGCTTGTCGGCCTTGGCGCCGGCAGGCTCCTCGATCTCTCTGATATGTGCGTCGGTCATCGGGGCTAGCTCTTGTTGCGGGAGGGGCGCTGCGTCAAGCGCGATGATGGTGGGCAATTATGGAGCACATGGAGCACAGTCCCGGGAGCAAAAACCGGCACGGTGGCGAAAGTCCCTGCCAAGCGGCGTTGCGCATAGGAATTTCGCGCCGTTTTACGGTTTTCAATCATGCCCCGAACGCCTAGCCGTTGGGCAGGACAGTTGGAAAGGATTTCGCTTTGACCCTGACGCGTGACGAGGCCTGGCACACCATCGCCCTCCATCCCGATCACACGCTGGCGGAGCTGTTCGCACAGGATCCGGAGCGGGTGGAAAAGCTGTCCGCGCGGATGAAGCTGGGGGTGGAACAAAGCGCAGCATCGATCCTGTTCGACTGGTCCAAGACCCACCTGACCGACGCAATCATCGCAGACTTCGAAGCGCTGGCCGAGGCCGCCGGGTTCGATGACATGCGCGACAAGCTGTTCGCGGGCGAAGTGGTCAATCCCACCGAGGGACGTGCCGCCGAACATTCCGCGCTGCGCGGTGTGGGGCTCGATACCAGCGTGGAGGAAGCCGAGGCCCTGCGCGAACGGATGCGGCTGCTGGTCGGCGCAATCCACGAAGGCGTGCTTGGCGAGATCAATCACCTGATCCACGTCGGCATCGGTGGCAGCGCGCTTGGCCCGGCGCTGGCGGTGGATGCCCTGGCGCGCGACCTGCCGCTGGTCGATGTCCACATTGTCTCCAATATCGACGGAGTGGCGCTGGAGGAGGCGTTCGGCAAGTGCGATCCGGCCACCACTTTCGTCGCCGTCGCGTCTAAGACTTTCACCACCATCGAGACCATGACCAACGCCCAGTCGGTGCTCAAATGGATGGCGGACAATGGCGTATCGGACCCGCTTGGCCGGGTGATCGCGCTCACCGCCGCGCCCGAAAAGGCCGTGGAATGGGGCGTGGACGAAACCCGCATCCTCCCCTTCGCCGAAAGCGTGGGCGGGCGCTATTCGCTGTGGTCGAGCATCGGCTTCCCGGTGGCGGTGGCGGTGGGCTGGGACGATTTCCAGGCCATGCTCGATGGCGCCGCAGCAGTGGACAAGCATTTCCGCGATACCGATGGGCGCGCCAACCTGCCGCTGCGCGCCGCCTTCGCCGATCTGTTCTATTCCCGGCTCAAGGGCGCACAGACCCGCGCGGTGTTCGCCTATGACGAGCGGCTGCGGCTGTTCCCCGATTACCTCCAGCAGCTCGAAATGGAATCGAACGGCAAGAGCGTGACGGTGGACGGCCACCCCTCCGGCCCGACCGCGCCGATCACCTGGGGCGGCGTGGGCACCGATGCGCAGCACGCGGTGTTCCAGTTGCTGCACCAGGGCACGCACCTGATCCCGGTCGATTTCATCGCCAGCGTGGAGGCGGGCGACACGCTCGATCCGGCGCATCACACGATCCTGCTGATGAACTGCTTTGCGCAAGGGGCGGCGCTGATGGCGGGCAAGCCAAGCGATGATCCGCACCGCAACTACCCCGGCAACCGCCCCTCGGCGACGATCCTGTGCGATGATATCGACGCCATGACATTCGGCGCGCTGGTGGCATTCCACGAACATCGCACCTTTGCGAATGCGGTGCTGATGGACATCAACCCGTTCGACCAGTTCGGCGTGGAACTCGGCAAGGAGATCGCGAAGAAGATCGAAAAGGGCGGCGAGCGGTTCGATGCGAGCACCGAGGCGCTGCTCAAGGCGGCTGGGTTGGGGTGATAGGGTTAGTCGCTGGGACTTCGTAACCTCCGCTCATGCTGAGCCTGTTGCAGCATGGCCACTAGGTTTGAATGTTGCGCAACACGCCTCGGCATCCTCAGCGCGAACTGGGTCGGGACGGTCTGAATCGTCAGCCTTTCACCACTCTCTCCCGCTTCGCAAACCGCGCCAGGCTGCACAGCGCCGCCACCACGGCCAGCGCGCAAGCCAGATACAGAGGCGCAGGCCCCGTCCCCATCCCGTTCGCCAGCAAGATCCCCACCACCACCGCCGCAAAGGTCTGGCCGACCAGCCGCGAAGTCGAAAGCAGCCCGCCCGCCGCTGCGGCGCGATCCTTGGGCGCGCGACCGATAATAAGGCGTGAATTGGGCGCGAAGAACATGCCGAAGCCGAGCGCCGCCAGCGCCAGCCGCCACGCTATCGCGGTACTATCCGGATCGTTCGGCAACATGGCGAGCAGCGCCATTCCCGCAATCGCCAGCGCCATCCCTGCCACGCCCAGCTTGGTCGCGGCGATCCTGTCGGATGCCCAGCCTGCCAGAGGGGCGACGAACAGCAGGGTGAGCGGGAACGGCAGCAGCAGCAGTCCAACGGTCTGCGGGTCATAACCCATCGCCTCCTCCAGCCGAAACGGCAGCGAAATCATCATCGAACTCGCGGCGATAAAGGCGCACATCGCTGCCAGCGCCGAGAGGCCGAGCACCGGCTTCGCCAGCAGGTCCACCGGCAGCACCGGCGATGTGCGCTTGCGTTCGCGCTTCACCAGCAGCACGGTGGAAATCACGCCTGCCGCGCCAATCGCCACCCCCAGCGGCACATTGCCATGCGTGCCGACCTGCATCCCGCCAACCAGCAGCAGCATCGTGGCCGCGCTCCACAGCCCGCTGGTCCATTCCACCGGCACATCGCGCTTTTCCGGGTCGGGCAGCGCCCTGCCCAGCAGCAGCGAGACCACCGCCAGCGGCGCGGCGATCACGAACACCAGTTGCCACTCCAGATTGCCGACCACATAGCCGCCTACCGTGGGTGCGAGTGCCGCCGAGCTGGCAACGATTACCGAGTTGACGCCCATTCCGGTGCCCAGCCTGCTCGCCGGATAGATCGCCCGCAACATCGCCGCCGAAACGCTCAGCGCCATCGCCGCGCCGACGGCCTGCACTCCGCGCAGAGCCAGCAGGGTCACGAAGTCCTCGGCGAACCAGCACGCCGCGCTCGCCGCCATGAACAGCACCTGCCCGGCCTGGTAAAATGTCCGGTGGCCGATCCGGTCTCCCAGCGAGGCGAAGGGGAACAGCAGCATCACCAGCACCAGCTGGTACACGGTGACGACATTGGTGATCGCGGCGTTTGTCACACCCAGATCGCGGGCGATGGTGGGCAACGCGACATTGGCGATCTGCCCGTCGATCACCAGCAGCGCGGTACCGAAACTGATCGCGGCAATCGCCCACAGGCGGCGCGGTCGGGGGAGTCCGGAGTTGTCGTCGGTAACGGGAGTTGCCTGCCCGGCTGCGGTGCTCATCCTGCGCCAATGCGCGGGAAGGCAAAAGGGTTCAACCCTCGTTGTTCGCAACTGCAATAAGCGCCGCAGCCTCCCGCTCCATCGCCGCCTGCGGCACCTGTATCACCCCGCTGCGCGGACGATCGAGATCGAGCACGGTGATGAAAGCAATCGCCAGCAGGACCAGGAATACCAGCACCGCCGGCCGGTGGACGCGGGGCTGGCCCGCGCGATTGTATCCCAGCATCCCGGCGCCCGCGATGATGAACACACATAGCAGCACCATCACCGCATCGGGCAAGTGGGCTTCGCGAGCCGCCAGGCGCATGGCGGCCACATCGCCCGCTTCGTTGAAGGGCTGGAGCAGGACCGGCCCGCGGGTATCGGGCGGGGTGGATTCGAGCGCAGCATAGATCGCGTCCCCTGCCCGCGCCATGATTGCCTCCGCCAATTCAAAGGCCTCGGCAGCCGTGTCGTCGGTGGCTGCCTCGCCGAACGCCAGCCGCGCCACTGCATATTCGCCCAGCAGCGATCGCACCGTTGCCTCATCTGCAGGTTGCAACAGCGCCAGTCGACTCGACAGGGTCGACAGGGCAGTCGCTTCCGCCACCACGAGGTCGCGCCGCTCCTCGTACCGGTCCAGCGCCAGACCGAAGGAAAAGGCCAGCAGCAGGGCGAGCAGGCCAAACACGCCTGATAGCGTGTGGCCATCGCTATCGTCCCCCTCCGCGCGCCGCTGCGCCGCCAAACGCGACGCGAGCGCCAGCCCGCCTTCGAAGGCGGCCACGCTTGCCACCAGCAGCAGCAGAAAATCCAGCCACAAGGGCGACCCGGCAAAAACCATTCGTTATTACCCCCCCCTTTGCCCCCTGCGAACCTCGCTAACGCTTCTTGGCAATGGCGATGGAATTGGCCTTGGCGAAGTCCTTGGTCGATTCCTCGCTGCGGTTCAGGGCCTTGGCGATTTCCTTGAGCCCCTTGCCCTTGCCCGCGAGCGTGCGCAGCTTGCCCGCTTCCTCGCCGTTCCACGGCTGCTTGTGGCGTTCGAACCGTTCGGCCATCATTCGGTCTCCACTTTGGCTGGAGCCTTCTTCGCCGCAGGCTTCTTGGCGGGCGCTTTCTTCTTGGCCGGGGCCTTTTTTGCCGGAGCCTTCTTTGCCGCCGCTTTCTTCGCCGGAGCTTTCTTGCGTCCCTTGCCCTTCACTGGCCCCTTGGCAGCCTTTTCCGCGATCAGCACCAGCGCTTCTTCCAGCGTCAGCGCGTCCTGCGGCTTGTCCTTGGGCAGCGTGGCGTTGATGGTGCCATCGGTGACATAGGCGCCGTAGCGGCCTTCCATCAGCTTGACGTCATCGCCAGCCTCGGTCTTGCCGAGCACCTTCAAAGGCTCACGACTGCCGCGCCCCGCTCCGCCCCGGTTCGCCGCTTCGGCCAGCAGGTCGACCGCGCGGTTCATGCCGACCTCGAACACGTCGCGGGTGCCGGTCAGCTTCGCGTACTTGCCGTCATGCCGCAGGTATGGCCCGTAACGCCCTATTGCGGCTTCGATATCCTTCCCCGTCTCCGGATGCGGGCCGATGATGCGCGGCAGCGCCAGCAGTTTGAGCGCCCATTCGAGATCGAAATCGTCGATATCCTTGGGGATCGAGGCGCGCTTGGCTTCCTTCCCCTCCCCCAATTGGACGTAGGGGCCGAAGCGCCCCGTACGGCGTTCCACCGGCAGACCGGTTTCCGGGTCCACGCCCATCGTGCTGTCTTCGGAACCGTCGCCATCGCCCGGCGTGCCGAACTTGCGGCGGAAATTGCATTCCGGATAGTTCACGCAGGCGATGAACGCCCCGAACCGCCCGCCGCGCAGGTGCAGTTCGCCGCCATCGCGGCCTTGCTCGGCGCAGAGCGGGCACCAGCGCGGATCGTGCCCGTCGGCGCGCGGGGGGAACAGGAAATCGGCGAGGAAAGTATCGAGATCCGCCGTCACTTCGCTTGGCTGGCGCTCCATCACCTCGTCGCTCTTGGGCTTGAAATCGCGCCAGAAGGCTTCGAGCAGCGCCTTGTATTGCGCCCGCCCGCCGGAGACATCATCCAGTTCCTCTTCCATCTCGGCGGTGAAATCGTAGCCGACATAGCGGGGGAAGAAGCGTTCGAGAAAGGCTGTCAGAAGCCGCCCGGAATCTTCTGCGAAGAAACGGTTTTTTTCCATCCGCACATAGTCACGGTCGCGCAGCGTCTGGATGGTGGAGGCATAGGTGGACGGCCGCCCGATCCCCAGTTCCTCCAGCCGCTTGACCAGGCTGGCTTCGGAAAAGCGCGGCGGTGGCTGGGTGAAGTGCTGTACGGCCTCGACACCCTTCTTGGCGGGAACATCGCCCTTGCGCATCAGCGGCAGCAGGTTGTCGTCGTCATCCTCCGATTTCTCGTCGAAACTTTCGGAATAGACCGCGAGGAAGCCGGGGAATTTCACCACCTGCCCCGTGGCGCGCAGTTCGTGTTGGCCGGTGGGATCGCGCATGGTGACGGTCGTGCGCTCAAGCTGCGCGCTCGCCATCTGGCTCGCCATCGCGCGCTTGAAGATCAGGTCGTAGAGCTTGGCCTCGTCGCCCGATCCGGCGCGATCCTTGCGGAAATCTGTCGGGCGGATCGCCTCGTGCGCTTCCTGCGCATTCTTGGCCTTGCTGGTGTAGAAGCGCGGCTTTTCCGGGCGGTATTCCTCGGTAAAGCGTTCGGCGATGGCATCGCGCGCGGCAAGAATCGCGCTCATGTCCATCTGCACGCCGTCGGTCCGCATGTAGGTGATCGCGCCCGCTTCGTAGAGCGACTGCGCGCAGCGCATCGTGTGGCTGGCGGAAAAGCCCAGCTTGCGCGCGGCTTCCTGTTGCAGGGTGGAAGTGGTGAAGGGCGGCGCAGGGCTGCGCTTCATCGGCTTGGTTTCGACGTCCTCGACCGTGAAGCGCCCGTCTTCCACCGCCGCCTTGGCGGCATGGGCCATGCCCTGCTCGCCGATGGTCAGCCGTTCCAGCTTCTTGCCGTCGAACTTCACCAGCCGCGCGTCGAAGGCCGTGCCGTCATGCTCCATCTTGGCGGTGACGGACCAGTATTCCTGCGCCACGAACACTTCGATCTCGCGCTCGCGCTGGCAGATCAGCCGCAGCGCCACCGATTGCACCCGGCCCGCCGACTTGGCCCCCGGCAGCTTGCGCCACAGCACCGGCGAGAGGGTAAAACCGAACAGGTAATCGAGCGCGCGGCGGGCGAGATAGGCGTCGATCAGGTCCTTATCGAGCTGGCGCGGCTTCTTCATCGCCTCGGTCACCGCCGCCTTGGTGATGGCGTTGAAAGTGACGCGCTCCACCTCGGCGGGCAGCGCCTTGCGGTTCTTGAGCAGTTCCATCACGTGCCAGCTGATCGCCTCACCCTCGCGGTCAGGGTCGGTGGCGAGGATCAGCCGGTCGGCCTTCTTGGCAGCGTCCGAGATGGCCTTCACCTGGTCGCGGTTGCGCTTGTCGGCATAGACTTCCCAGTCCATCGCGAAATCCTCGTCCGGCCGCACGCTGCCATCCTTGGGCGGCAGATCGCGGACATGGCCATAGGAGGCGAGAACCTTGAAGTCCTTGCCGAGGTATTTCTCGATGGTCTTCGCCTTGGCGGGCGATTCGACGATAACAAGCTGCATGATGGTGTGACGCGGTCCTTATCTGTGCCCTTACGTGTGCACGTGTGCGCGAGGGTGGTGGGGATGGGCTTGGTTCGTCAAGCGGGTTTGAATCAAGGATGGTCGTCTGAACTGCAATCTATAATGCGAACGGGAAAATGATCGCGAGGCGCCGGGTGATCTTGTAATGCTTCGCTGATCGAGTGCCGCAAGCGCCAGAGAAATGTATGGATTTGCTGGCACTCACCTTCGCTAAACAGCGTCGTCTCACCACCGGTAACAGCCAAAAACTCAAACTCTCGCTTGTTAGGAAATGATGTCTTCCATACCTCTCCTGAGATGTCAGATATATCTGCATCGGAGTGCGCATAGACCTTGTTTCGCGCATCAATGAGATTTTGGTGAAGAACCTTTTCAGCTGAAGTAAGTGACCAACACTTGGGCATAAGCCCCCACGAGAACGGCGCAACACCCCCGCGCGCTGCTGAAAATGGTCGGGCGTAACTCACCACAAGCGCCGTCTCGAAGCATTTCAGTCGCCTCGCAACTTCGTTACGGAAGTTTGGCGCTGTGCGATCTTCTTCGAGTAGGAAAGTAGCCGCGCTCAGCGCATGTCGGAAATCAATATTCGACATCATAAGGCGCGATAGTTGTCTCCGCAGTTGATCGGGCGATGGTTGTTTTGCTGAGTTCATAGTGTGACTAAACTCACCCTCCCCCCAGCGTGCCGCACAAGTCGCCCCGCAATCTCCAGTTCCAGCAGCGCCATCTGCACGGCGCCCGCGCCGGTCCCCGCCTGCCGGACCAGTTCATCCACCGGCACCGGCGCGGTGGTCAGCAGGCTCTCGATATCGGGCGCGGAATCATCGTCGTAATCGTCGAAATGGCCGTAGTCGGCGGGCAGCACGGGTTCGCGGAAGCTGGAGCGCGGCGTGCCGTCGAAGCTGCTGAGCAATTCGATCACTTCCTCCGGCTGCTGGACCAGCACTGCGCCTTCGCGGATCAGGTGGTTGCAGCCGTGGCTGCGCGCTTCGAGCGGGCTGCCGGGGATCGCCATGACTTCGCGCCCCGCTTCCCCCGCCAGCCGCGCGGTGATCAGCGAGCCTGACTTGGGCGCGGCTTCCACCACCAGCGTGCCGAGCGCCAGCCCGGCGATGATGCGGTTGCGCTTGGGGAAATGCTGCCCGCGCGGCTGGGTGCCGGGGGCTTCCTCGGCGATCAGCAGCGCTTCATTGGCAATCCGTTCCTGCAGGTCGGCGTGCTGCGGCGGGTAGGCAATGTCGATCCCGCTGGCGATCACGCCGATGGTGTGCGGAAACGCGCCTTCGTGACACGCCCCGTCGATCCCGCGCGCCAGCCCAGAGACGACGGTGAACCCGCTTTCCCCCAGCGCCCGCCCGAAATCGCGCGCCAGCTTCACCGCCGCCGCCGAGGCATTGCGCGCGCCGACCAGCGCCACGCAGGGCTTGCGCGCCAGCGCGAGATCGCCGCGCACGGTGAGAATCGGCGGAGCGCTTTCGAGTTCGGCGAGCAGCGGCGGATATTCGGGACTGTCGTGGAAAACGTAGCGCGCCCCTGCCCGTCGTGCTTCGACAATCTCCGCCTCGATCCGCTCACGCGCAGCAGGCTGGTAATCGCGCTTGGCCCCGCGCCGGGCCAGATCGGGCAGCGCCTCGATTGCGGCAACAGCCGTGCCGAAGCGGGCGAGCAACTGGGCATAGCTGACCGGGCCGATATTGGCCGACCGCAGCAGGCGGATGCGGGCGAAAGCCTCTTCCTGCGTCAGCGCGGGTGCGCTCACTTGCCCCCACCACCGCTACTGCCGATCCTCGGTTCCTCACCCTTCATCAGGCGGGAGATGTTCGCCCGGTGCTGCACCAGCACGATGGCGGCGATGGCTACCAGCGGCACGACCACCTGCGGATAGCCGAGCAACCACGCGAGCAGCGGCGCGGCCACCACCGTGACCATCGAGGAGACCGAGGAAATCCGGCTCAGCGCCAGCGTCGCCGCCCAGACCCCGGCGCAGGCGAGCATCGCCGGCCAGGCCAGCGCGCCCAGAACTCCAGCAGCCGTGGCAAAGCCCTTGCCGCCCCGGAACCCCAGCCACGGGGTGAAGCAATGCCCGGCCACCGCCGCCACCGCCGCCCAGCCCTCGGTTCCGGGCCAGAAATACGCCGCTGCAAGCACCGGAACAGCGCCCTTGGCCGCGTCCAGCAGCACCGTGGCCGCCGCCAGTCCCTTGTTGCCGGTACGCAGCACATTGGTCGCGCCGATGCTGCCCGAACCGATCTGGCGCACGTCGCCTAGCCCCGCAGCGCGGGTGAGCAGCAGGCCGAAGGGGATCGAGCCGCAGAGGAAGCCGAGAGCGATGGCGAACAACTGGTCCATAGGGCGATCCTTAGCGGCAATGCCCGTGCTTGTGAAAGGCCCACCTTTGCCTCTAGAGCGGCACTGTGTCCGTTTCCGCGCATTCCCCGATCCTGCTGTTCGATTCCGGCCTCGGCGGGCTGTCGGTGCTGGCGGAATTGCACAAGGTCCTGCCGCAAGCCCCGGTGATCTACGCCGCCGATCTCGCGGGCCTGCCCTATGGCGAGAAGACCGAGGCGCAGGTGGCGGCGCGGGTGGCGGGATTGCTCGGGCGGATGAGCGAACGCTATCGCCCGCGGCTGATCTGCATCGCCTGCAACACCGCCAGCACCATCGCGCTCGGCATGGTGCGGGACGTGCTGGAAGTGCCGATTGTCGGCACTGTCCCGGCGATCAAGCCCGCTGCTGCGCTGACACAGAGCGGCACCATCGGCCTGCTCGGCACGGCAGCAACGATTCGGCAGAAATATGTCGACGATCTCGAAGCGCAATTCGCCGCCGACAAGCGCCTGCTCCGTTTCGCTGCGCCGGAACTGGTCGGCGCAGCGGAACTGAAACTGCGCGGTGGCACGCCCGATCCGGCGATCTTCGCCCGCACTGCTGCAGGCCTCACGAGCCAGCCGGGCGGCGAGTCCATCGATATGGTGGTGCTCGCCTGCACCCACTTTCCCTTGCTGGAGGCCGAATTGCGCACGGCTTTTGGGTCAGGGGTCCGCTTCGTCGATGGCGCAGAGGGAATTGCCCGGCGAATCGCATTCCTTACCCAAGGACAGAACTTTACCTCAGAAAATCAGGATTTTGCCGTGGTAACCGGAGCCCAGAACATCGACGATCCGCTCCTCCATGCGTTGCGTCCCTACGGACTGCACGAGGTCCATCCGCTCTGATGCGAATCTCTCGCAAACTTCGTACTTCAAACCCGGCGCGGGATTGACTAAGTCCCCCCCGGAACAAGCAATGTATCAAGGGCCTCCGGAACAAGCGGGCGGCATAGCACGGATAAATGCCTTGAATTACGAGCACATTTTCGACCAGGCGATCGACCGGCTGCATTCCGAAGGCCGCTATCGCGTGTTCATCGACATCCTGCGCAACAAGGGTGCCTACCCCAACGCGCGCTGCTTTGCCGGACACAACGGTCCGAAGCCGATCACCGTCTGGTGTTCGAACGATTACCTAGCGATGGGCCAGCACCCCAAGGTCATCGAAGCGATGGAAGAAGCGCTGCACGATGTCGGCGCAGGATCGGGCGGCACGCGCAATATTGGTGGCAACACCCATTATCACGTGCAGCTCGAGGCCGAACTGGCCGACCTTCACGGCAAGGAAGCCGCGCTGCTGTTTACCAGCGGCTACGTTTCCAACGATGCCACGCTGTCCACCCTGGCCAAGCTGCTGCCGGGTTGCGTGATCTTCTCCGACGAGTTGAACCACGCCAGCATGATCGCGGGCATCCGCAACTCGGGCTGCGAAAAGCGGGTATGGCGCCACAACGATCTGGCCCATCTTGAAGAGCTGCTGGCGGCAGAAGACGCCGAGGTTCCCAAGCTGATCGCTTTCGAAAGCGTCTATTCGATGGACGGCGATGTCGCCCCGATCCACGCAATCTGCGACCTGGCCGAAAAGTACAATGCGCTCACCTATATCGACGAAGTCCACGCGGTGGGCATGTACGGCGCACGCGGCGGCGGGATTTCGGAGCGGGATGAAGCCGCGCACCGGATCGACCTGATCGAAGGCACGCTGGGCAAGGCTTTCGGCGTGATGGGCGGCTATGTCGCCGCCAGCCGCAAGGTGATCGACTGCATCCGTTCCTACGCACCCGGCTTCATCTTCACCACCTCGCTCAGCCCGGTGCTGGTGGCGGGTGTGCTGGCGTCGGTACGCCACCTCAAGGCCAGCAGCATGGAGCGCGAGGCGCAGCAGACGAACGCCGCCACGCTGAAGCGCTGCTTTCGCGAAGCTGGCTTGCCGGTGATGGATTCGACTACCCATATCGTGCCGCTGATGGTGGGCGATCCGGTTCGGGCAAAGAAAATCAGCGACATCCTGCTCGCCGAATACGGCGTTTATGTGCAGCCGATCAATTACCCCACCGTGCCGCGCGGAACGGAACGGCTGCGCTTCACCCCCGGCCCCTCGCACACCCCCGCAATGATGGCCGAACTGACCGAAGCGCTGGTGGAAATCTGGGAACGGCTCGAACTCGATCTGCGCCTCGCCGCTTAGACTTTCCAATACATTGTACGATTTTTAGCCAATCGTTTAGTCTGCCTCGTTAGCGCGTTAGTAACCAAACCAGCGGCATAGTCCTTGCGAACCCACCGGAGATTCCGGTGCATGGAACCTGTGGACGCGGCATGACGGTGAGAGGACTACTGAGAGGCTTAGGCGGCGGGCAAGTGGCGCCCGTGACCGATGCGCCTCGCGTCATCGCTGCCGCCGACAGCGAACGTCGCCTGCAAGTGCTCGACGATTACGAGCAGACCGGCATTTCGTGGATCTGGGCGACCGACAGCGATGACCGGCTGATCTACTTCTCCCCCAGCGCCGACGAGATGCTCGAAGGCGGGCTGGAGCAATTACTCGACCAGCCGTTATGCGACCTGTTCGAAGTCGATCCGGACAACACCAGCGGCTCTGTCCGACCGCTCAATTTCCAGCTCAAGGCGCGCAACAAGATCGTCGATCTGCCAGTGCGGCTGATCCGCCAGATCGGCAACGCGGCGATCAAGGAACGCTGGTGGTCGCTTTCCGGCCATCCGAAGTTCTCGCCCGAAGGCGAGTTCCTCGGCTATCGCGGCAGCGCCAAGGATGTGACCCTGGCCTACATGCGCCAGCGCGAGGATTCGCGGCTGGCGGAATACGATTCGCTTACCGGCCTTGCCAACCGCCACCGGATGAACCGCAAGCTGGAAAGCACGCTGGCAGCCTACCGCTCGGCCAAGCGCTGCTGCGCGCTGCTGATGCTCGATCTGGACAAGTTCAAGCAGGTGAATGACACGCTCGGCCATCAGGCAGGCGACGACCTGCTACGTCAGGTCGCGGCACGCCTGCAAGCCATCCTTGGCGAGCGCGGCGGGGAGATCGGACGGCTTGGCGGTGATGAATTCCAGGTCATGCTCCCCGATATCGACGATCGCGGCAAACTGGGCGACCTGGCGGAAAAGATCATCCAGATGCTCTCCTCGCCCTATCAGGTGGACGGCAGACGGGCGATCATCGGCGCATCGGTGGGCATTTCCATCGCCCCCTATGACGGGGTGGAGGCGGAGGAAATCGTCCGCAACGCCGATCTGGCGCTTTATGCCGCCAAGAACAGCGGGCGCGGCACCTATCGCTTCTACTCTGCCGATCTGAAGGATCTGGAGCAAGAACGCGCCGAACTGCTCGCCGACCTGCGCGAAGCCCTGGTGAGCGATCAACTGGCCATGCATTACCAGCCGGTCGTCCGCACGCGGGACAATGCCATCGTCGGCTTCGAAGCGCTGATGCGCTGGGAACACGCCGAGCGCGGTTATGTGCCGCCCAACGTGTTCATCCCGGCGGCGGAAGAATGCGACCTCATCCAGCAGCTTGGCCATTGGGCCCTGCGACGTGCCTGCGAGGATGCGATGCAATGGCCCGAAGCCGTGCGCATTGCCGTGAACGTCTCGGCCAAGCAATTCGCCAATCCCGGCTTCCCCGCCGTGGTGATGCAGGTGCTGGCAGAGACTGGCATCGCGCCCGACCGGGTCGAGCTGGAACTGACCGAAACGGTGTTCATGGGCGATACCGAGGCCACCACCGCCACCTTCAAGGTGCTGAAGGAACTGGGCGTGCGACTGGCGCTCGACGATTTCGGCACCGGCTATTCCTCGCTCAGCTACCTGCGCCACGCCCCGTTCGACAAGATCAAGGTGGACAAGAGCTTCGTCGATACCTGCACCCAGAAGAACGAAAACAGCGCCAAGATCATCACCGCGATCATCGGCCTGTCCGAAGCCCTGGGAATGGATGTGACGGTCGAGGGCGTAGAGGCTTTCGACCAGTTGCGGCTGGTGACTGAAAGGGGCGCGAAATACATTCAGGGCTGGATCTATTCCAAGGCCCGCCCGCAGGCCGATATCCTCGCCGATATCGCCAATGGCGGTTACGAAATCGAACCCGCCGGGCCGGAGAACTACCGCCCCGAACGCCGCAGCGTGTTCCGCAGGATTGGCATTATCCATGAGGATCACCGCTATGAAGCGGTGATGCGTGACCTGTCACAGACCGGCGCGCGGATCGAGGGGCTGATCGGCGTGCCGGTGGGCGCCGGGATGGTGCTTGATCTGGGTGGGGGACAACTGGTGGTCTGCACCGTTCGGCGGACGCAGGACGCGATGTTCGGCGTGGAATTCGAAGTGCCGCTGGTAAAAGACGGCGCAGGCGGACTCGTCACCCGTCACCGCGTCTCCCCCTATGCGCTCGCCGCCGCCGGAATGCCGCTCGCGGCCCTGCCGCCGGGCAATTACCCGCTCCAGATCGGCGAAGTTGGCGCGCCGCAGAGCAAGCCGCAGTTCCTGCAAGTGACGGTGCAGCGCAGCTAGCCGAGCGGCATCGCTTCGCCGACCGGAGCTTCGCCGGCTGCCGCAGCATCGATCAGGAAGGGCATCGGCTCGACCAGCCGGTAACCCGGGACGCGCTGGACGAAGTGTCTGAGCCAGGTCAGGTGACCACTTCCCACGATCACAAGCACCCGGTCGCCCGGCTCGGCGATCATGTCCAGCTTGGCAAACATCTTGGCGTTGCGCATGTACCAGTAGGCGTTGAGTTCGGCACCCGGTTGCGCGTCGCCATCGCCAATTTGCAATAGCGAATAATAGGCGCGATCATGATCGCGCTCGACAATCTCCGGATCGTTGTGGACGAACAGGCTTTCGGCGATCGTTTGCTGGGCAAGATCCGCTTGCTGCGCGTTCAAGCGGGCCTCGATCTCGGCGAACAGCTCTTCGATCATTGCCATCCGGCCGCTTTCGACAGCGAATTGCTGGACCGCACCAAAGGGAAAGTAGTCCGGCTCACCGTCAGACGGCTGTTCATCGAAACCGTAAACCGCATCGTGACCAAGCATCCGCGCCAGCCGAAAGCCCAGTTGAACACTTTCGTTCCGACGCTCTGCCAGCAGTTCTTCCGCTTCGGCATATTCCGGAACAGTCAGGCCGGGCGGCTCTGCCAGCCATTCAACGACGATATGCGTCGGCTGCCATTGGGCAAGTGACTCGGCAAGGACGGCGATCTCGCGCTGGCGCCTCGGCGCCAGAACGTCATCGACTTGCATGTTGATCACGTCGCGGCCCGGATTGGACCAGTGATAGGTGCCGAGGACCATCACTTCGGTCGGCCGGGCCTGGGGGTCGGGATCACTCTGCGCGGTTGCCTCGACGGGACTGGCCGCCATTGCCGCGATCGCCAGCAACCATTTCATAGCTTGTCTCCCGTAGCGTGTTAGCTCAATAACACACTGAAGGAGTGTAGCCAAGTCTAGCGCAGGCTCACCACATTGTCGCTCGCGCGCGGGTCCTTGCGGTCGCCGCGATAGAGGCTCGCCATCGGTTCGTCGGTCACCACTGCGCCCTCGGTCGCGCCGAAGCCGTTGAAGCCGGTCTTCATCGCCGCGCCATAAGCACCAAGCATTCCGATCTCGATATAGTCGCCGGACTGGATATCCTCGGGCAGCTGGAACGGGCCCTGCATGTAATCGGCATCGTCACAGGTCGGGCCGTAGAAGGCGAAATCGGCCAGCGGCTTGATGAGATCGTCCTCCAGCGCCTGCACCGGGAAGCGCCAGTCGACATGCGCCGCATCGAACAGCGCGCCATAGGCACCGTCGTTGATATACAGCTCGTTGTCACGACGCTTTTCAACCCGCACCACGATCGAGGAGTATTCGGCGCACAGGGCACGGCCAGGCTCCGCCCAAAGCTCCGCCGAGTACGAAATCGGCAGCGATTCGAAGTGGCGGTGGATAAGCGCGAAGTAATCCTCCAGCGGCGGGGGTTCGAGGCCCGGATAGATGCTCGGGAAGCCGCCGCCGACATCGATGATGTCAACGGTCACTGCCGCCTCGGCAATCGCCGCGCGCACCCGCTCAAGCGCCTGCACATAGGCAAACGGCGTCATCGCCTGACTGCCCACATGGAAGCAGATGCCCAGCGCGTCGCAGTGCTGGCGGGTGGCCTGCAACAGCGGCGCGGCATCGGTGAGATCGGCGCCAAACTTGCTTGCCAGCGACAGCTCCGAATGCTCGGAAGAAACGCGCAGCCGCACCAGCAGGTTGAGATCGGTCGCCGGATTGCCCGCTCTGTCGGTGGTTGCTTCGACGATCTTCGCCAGTTCTTCCGTCGTATCGAGGCTGTAGGTCTTCACCCCGTGCTCGAAATAGGCCTCGGTAATCGCGCGCGGGGTCTTCACCGGGTGCATGAAGCACAGCACGGCTTCAGGCAGCAAGGCGCGCACCATGCGGACTTCACCGATCGAAGCGACGTCATAGTGAGAGATGCCGTTATCCCACAGGATACGGATCAGTTCGGGGGAAGGGTTGGCCTTGACCGCATACATCGCCTTGCCCGGAAACTTCTCGGTAAAGAAGCGGGCAGCGCGCGCCGCAGCATGCGGGCGGGTGAGGATAACGGGTTCGTCCGGCGAAATCGCGCGAACTACAGCCTTGGCGTCGGGATACTGGAGCAATTCAAGGGACCCCCTACGGTGTTATACCAACAAGCAAATACTGCCTTGCGGAGGGTGTCCCATGGGGCAGCGGAAGCGCGCATATAAGCGCGATTCGCTGAATCGCAAGTGAATTCCGACG
This sequence comes from Erythrobacter sp., assembly GCA_019739335.1. Classification (NCBI taxonomy): domain Bacteria; kingdom Pseudomonadati; phylum Pseudomonadota; class Alphaproteobacteria; order Sphingomonadales; family Erythrobacteraceae; genus Erythrobacter; species Erythrobacter sp. The sequence continues at coordinate 2,722,694 of CP073261.1, read as the reverse complement.
GCCTGAAAGCTGCCTCAGAATTGCACGTTCGGCACTTGGTCGACCACGCCCTTTTCGCTGTCGTCCAGCCGGTGAAAATCGGCCTGCTGGAAGCCGAGCATTCCGGCAAACAGCACTGCAGGAAAGCTTTCCCGCCCGGTGTTGTAACGCGAGACAGCAGCGTTGAGCGCGCGGCGAGAGGCGGCGAGCTTGTCTTCCACTTCGGCAAGTTCGCGCTGCAATTCCTGGAAGTTGGTGTTGGCCTTGAGATCGGGATAGGCCTCCCCGAGTGCCAGCATCTTGTCGAGCGCGATCCGCAGCGCCTGCTCGTTGCCTGAATTGGGTGAGCCGCTGGCGGCACTGTTGCGCGCCAAGATCACCTGTTCGAGCGTTTCCTGCTCGTGCGTGGCATAGCCCTTCACCGTGTTGACCAGATTGGGGATCAGATCGTGCCGCTGGCGCAATTGCGCGTCGATATCGGCCACGCCCTGGTTCACATTCTGCCGCAGTCGCACCAGCTTGTTGTAAATGCCGATAGCGACAAAAATGAGCACGACGACAATGCCGATAAGTACGAATTCCATAGTGTCGATTCCCCGTTTCCCCTGATATGAAACGTTGTGCCATTATCGGGGCATGGGGGGAATACCACAAAGATGATCGAGCGACCGAATATTGATTCGCTGTTGGCGGGCGAGCTTGGCCAGTGGCTTGAGGGACAAGGCACTGTCCGCGAAGAAGCAAAACAGCAAACGAAAAGTCGCCGCTTCAAGGTGATGATCGTCATGCTGCCGCTGGCTGCTGCGGCGCTGCTGTTAGAGGCCGATACATCCTTCGTGGCCTGGGGTGTCATCATGCTCGGCTTCGCCGGCCTGGCCTGGGCCCAGGGCCCGGTCAACAAGGCGGTGAAAGACGTCAAGGTCGGCATCAACGAAGCCATCGCCGGCGCGCTGGGGCTTGCGTACAGCCACGATTGCGACGGCGGCGAGCCCTTCCAGCTGGCCAAGGAATGCCGCCTGCTGCCCAATCATGACCGGGCTTCGTTCGAAGACCAGTGGAGCGGCAGGATCGGCGACATTCCGTTCATGCTGCACGAAGCCAAGCTGGAAGAGCGGCGCGGTTCGGGCAAGAACCGCCGCTGGGTCACGGTATTTCAGGGCGTCGTGATGAGCGTTGGCTATGCCCGCCGCTTCCACGGCACCACGCTGCTGGCTCGCGACAATGCCTTCCGCCAGTTCTTCGGTGGCAAGAAGGACAGCATCAAGGTGATCGGCAAGCACCTCGATTACGCGGAAATGGTGCACCCGGATTTCGAGGACAAATTCGATATCTACACCACTGACCAGACCGAGGCGCGGCACCTGATCGATCCACTCTATGTCGAGCGGCTGATCGCGCTGGAAACCAGCTATCGCGGCGAGGGTGTCACCACGATTTTCCATGAAGGCAGCCTGGTGGTGACGCTGAAAGCAGGCAACATGTTCGAAAGCGGCAGCATCGAAGCGCGGGATGACCGCGCACGGATGGAGACGACCATCGATCAGTTTGCCCGGATTGCCGATCTGGCGCGCGAGTTGAACACGCGGGGGCCCGCAGCTGGGCGTTAGCCCAGTTTGCGTCCGAACACGGAAGAGAGTTTCTCAAACCCCTCGCGCTCGAAGAAGCCATGCGCGCCTTCGTTTTCCCGCCCGCTTTCGAGGAATACCCATTCCACCCCGCGTTTGCGAATGCGCGCTTCCGCCTGCAGCAGCATTTCCTTGCCGACGCCATGCGAACGTAGTTCGGGATCGACCGCCATGTCCTCGATCACTGCATAGCGGCGGCGGGGGTTCTCTTCCCAGGCAACGATCAGGATCGCCCGTACGTCGCCCGCGTCGTCGCGCCCCACAAGCATATCCCGCTCGCCCGGATCAGCGAAATCTTTGGCGTAGAGGTCGGCCAGGTCGGGCACCCAGGTCTGCCCGTCGTCGCTCAGGCCGGTCTGGATTTCGCCGTGACTGATATATTGTGGTGCCGCGCCGATAATCCGCCCCGCGAAAGCAGCGGCTGGACCGATATCAGCGGGATCGTTCCAGCGATAGGAAAGGTCCGCTGCGAGAGTCATCGAGGGTTCTCTCCAAGTGGCACCAGCACCAGTTTGCCGTGTTCCGCGGGGGGCCATTGCGGTGTCATGCCAACATCGTCCGGCCAGTTCTCGATGATCGGGCAGCCGCCGAACAGATGGCCCACCGCCTTGTAGAATTCGCGCCGTCGCTGTTCCGGGTCGCTATGCAGGTAATAAATGCGCAAGCCGGTGTCGAAAATGTGGCGGACATCGGGCGTATAGTTCTCGCGCATCTCTCCAACCCATAGCTCGCGAAAATACCACTGGTCGAGCACTTCGTGGAACCATGCAACCCAGCTGGCATAGACGTGCTTGTCCACCACGCCGTTGCGCCGGAAATTCGAGCACACTTCGAACAGGTTGAGGCATTGGAAGTAATACTGCCGCGTAAGCTGGGCGTTCTTCCGGTCGCCCTTTGGAAGACGGGCCGGACGGTCGGTCGATTCATATGGAAGCATGGCCTCGCAGTGATCGGCCGCGAAGCGGAAGGCTTCAGAGGAGTGCACTTCAAGTTCGAGATAGGCGGTCGATTTCTCCACCCGGTCATCCCGCGCGGCGACATGCTTGCCAAGCATTGTCGTCTCGCGCGAGTTGAACCAGGTGTAGATGAGGGCGATCAGTGAAACGGACAGGGCGCCAATGGCGATGGAATTCGCCGCAAGCTGGCTTCCCATGTCCATCATCGCCGCGCCCCCGCTGTTGTACTCTTACTCGGAAGCGAACAGCTTTGCCCAGCGGCGCTTCTCGCGGGTCTTCCAGTGGCCGCGATGGTAGGCGTCGCTTGCCAGCAGCGGCATCACGGAACCCGCTTCGGCGAAGACCATCTGCTCGATCCCGGTGTTGACCTTGCCCCAGCTCGCCGCTTCCTGCAGCGTCGAGGAGGAACAGGCACCGTCACGCACGTCGGCCACGGTGATCTGCACTGCGTACTTGTGCACCGACACGTCCTCATGGCCGAGGATTTCGGCGCAGACGACGGTGTCCTGGATGAAGTTCTTGGGTACTCCGCCGCCGACCATCAGCAGGCCGGAATCACAGCTCTTGATCTTGATATCGGTCAGTTCGCGGAAATCGGCGATGGCATCGAGCATCATGTAACGCTCGCCCTTGGCCATCTGGTCCACCTGGTGCTTGACGAGGCCAAAGCCTGCCGAACTGTCCACAAAGGCGGGGCAGAAGATCGGCACGTCATGCTCGTAGGCGAGTTTGACCAGGCTGTTGTCCTTCTTGCCATGCTCGCACAGGTACTTGCCCATCTCGCGGATGAATTCGCGGCTGGAATAGCCGCGGTGCTCAAGCCCGTTGGCGATCTTGTTGATGGTGAAATCGCAGTCCTGCAACTGCTCTTCATCGATATAGGTATCGTAGATCCGGTCGATATAGAGGCTGCGCAGCGTATCGTCGTCCGGCACTTCCAGCGCCTGATAGTGCTTGTGGCCCAGCCCTTCGAAGAAATCCATGTCGACGATGGTGGCACCGGTCGCCACCACGCAATCGACCATGTTGCTGCGGATCAATTCGGCATAGAGATCCATGCAGCCGCCCGCGCTGGTAGAACCGGCGATGACGAGGAAGATCGTGCAATCGGGATCGCTGAGCATCTGGTTGTAAATGCCGGTGGCGCGCGCGAGATCGCGGCTGGTAAAGCTCATCTTGCTCATGCCGTCGATGATCGGGCGGGCATCGAAGCTGGTGATGTCGATATGTTCGACCTGCGTGGAAAGGAGTTCCTTCTTGCGCGTGTCGTTGACTGCCGAATCGCTCATCTGCTTCAATCTCCTCTGCGTTCCCGACGGGGAAAGGGGCGCGCCATTAGGCGCTGGTCTCCCCCCGGTAAAGAAGTAATAGAGCGGGAATGAGACAAACTCCACCTGAACGCGCGCCAAGCCGAGAAGGCGTGCTACGCGCCGCCGCCAAGATCGCCGCCATCCTCCCCCCTACCCCGCTGCTGCCGTTCGAGTTCGAAGGCCGTACCCTGTGGGCCAAGGCGGATTGCCTGCAACCGATGGGCGCGTTCAAGATTCGCGGCGGCTGGCACCGGCTTTCTGACCTTTCCGACGAGGAAAAGGCGCGCGGCGTGGTGGCGGTTTCGAGCGGCAACCATGCGCAGGGGGTGGCCTGGGCGGCGCGCGAACTGGGGATTGCGGCAACCATCGTGATGCCCGCCGACGCTCCGGCAGTGAAATTGCAGCGCACGGCTGAATTCGGCGCGCGGGTCGTCACCTATGACCGCAAGACCGAGAACCGGGAGGCTATCGCCAAGGCGCTGGCCGAAGAAGCCGGGGCGACCTACGTCCACGCTTTCGGCGATCCGTGGGTGATCGAGGGGCAAGGCAGCGCGGGGATCGAAATTGCCGCGCAGATGCAGGCGCAGGCCGGGCGCGGGGTATCGCGCATTGTCTCCTGTTGCGGCGGTGGCGGTCTGACCGCCGGGCTCGCGCTTGCCTGCCCCGATGCCGCCGTGGTCCCGGTGGAGCCCGAAGGCTGGGACGATGTGTGCCGGAGCCTTGAAGCAGGCGAGATCAAGGACGTTGGCAGCAGCCCTCCGCCGACCGCCTGCGATGCCCTCCAGACCTTCGCCACCTTCCCGCTCAATTTCGCGGTTTTGAAAGAGCGGTGCCACGAGTGGGCGCGGGTGTCCGAGGCCGAGATCCGCACAGCACAGCGGTTCGCCTTCGCCCGATTGCGCGTGGTTCTCGAACCCGGCGGCGCGGCGGCACTGGCGGCGGTGCTGGCGGGCAAGGTTGCAGTGGACGATGCCACGGCAGTCATGCTCACCGGAGGCAACACCGACGCTGCGGCTTTCGCCAAGGTGATCGGTCACAGTGAATAGGTTGCAATTGACAATCTAATCTGCCCGCTACATCCTCCATCCTGCCTGAACGGGGAGAGGGAAACCAATGGATACCGCAATTCTCGCACCAGCCGCAGCGCTCGCTGTCTGGTCTATGGTAATGCTGGTGTGGATGGCTGCGACACGTCTTCCCGCCCTTGCCAAGCTGAAGCTGGATCCGGAACAGTCACGCGGCGGGCGCGGGTCCGATCTCGATGGCGTGCTGCCGGGACACATCCAGTGGAAAGCCCACAATTACAATCACCTGATGGAACAGCCGACAGTGTTCTACGCGGTGTGCATCATTATCGCGCTGGTGGGAGCGAGCCAGCTCGATCTCTATCTCGCCTGGGCCTACTTTGGGCTGCGCGTGGTGCATTCGCTCTGGCAGGCGCTGGTCAACACCGTGCCGGTGCGGCTGACTATTTTCACAATTTCCAGCATCGTCCTGCTGATGCTGAGTGTCCATGCCCTGCTCTACACCCTGTAATTTCCGCAGCTAAGGGTTCGCGCCTAGTTAACCATATACCTTCCCGAGATGGCTGGGCAGCTAGACGGTCCTCAGCCAATCAAAGGAGGTCCGACGCGTGGCGCATATTCTTGTTGTCGATGATGACGACATTCTGGCCGAACTGGCTTCCCGCATCCTGATCGGCGCTGGATACGGCTGCGGGTTTGTCTGCGATACCGTTGCCGCCCAACAGGTGCTGGCGCGCCGCAAACCCGATCTGGTGCTGCTCGACCAGAACCTGCCGGGTGAAAACGGTACCGCGCTGCTACGGCGGATGCGCCTCTCTCCGCGCCTTTACGACATTCCGGTGATGATGCTGACCGGCGTGTACGGTGAAAACGAAGAGCAGATCGCTTACCATCACGGCGCGAAGGATTACATTCGCAAGCCGTTTACGGCCAAGCATCTGGTCCATCGAGTCAATCGGACATTACGCCTGCACGGATGCGCGCCAAGACAAGAGGAATTCCCGCTCTGCCAACCCGCTCAGGCGGTCTTGCCGAAGCGGATGCTCTAAACCTCTACCGCCGCCAGATCCCCGATGAAGTTATCCGCCCAGCGCTGCACATTCTCTTCCCGCACGGTCTCGATCAGGTTCTCATAGCGCGCTTTGCGCTCGTGCAGAGGCATATCGAGCGCGAGCTTGATATTGTGGGCGATATCGTCGGCGCTGTGGGGATTGATCAGCAGGGCACCCTGCCCGTCGCATTCCATCTGCTGCGCCGCCCCTGCAAAACGGGAGAGAATCAGCACGCCGGGATCGTCCGGGTCCTGCGCGGCGACATATTCCTTGGCGACAAGGTTCATGCCGTCCCGCAGCGGCGTCACCAGCCCGATCTTCGCTCCGCGATAAAAACCGTACAGCTCTTCCTGGCTATAGCCCCGGTTCACATAACGGACCGGCACCATATCGACATCGCTGCGCGCGCCGTTGATCTGCCCCGCCTTCTGTTCCAGCGTGGCTCGGATATCCTGATAGCTGCCGATATCGGCGCGGCTGGGTGGCGCAATCTGGATGAACACCACATCGCGGACATGTTCGGGAAAGCGATCGAAAAAGCGCGAAATGCCGTCGAGCCGTTCGGGCAATCCCTTTGAGTAGTCGAGGCGGTCGACCCCGATCATCGCCGTGCGGTGGCGGGTGGAAGACAGCAGCCGCTGCTGCGCCTGCCGGGCGTCCCCGGTTTGCCCCTTGGCGGTGAAGTGTTCGTAATCGATCCCGATCGGATAGGCACGGGCAATCACCGCCCGCCCGTTCAGCGTGATTTCGCCGCTCTCAAGATCGACGTGGGCGCCGAGTTCGCGCTCGCAGTAATGGAGGAAGCTTTCCAGCCACGCATCGCACTGGAACCCGAGAAGGTCGTATTGCAGCATGGCTTCCACCAGCCGCTCGTGAAACGGCAAGGACACAAACAGGTTGCGCGGCGGCCAGGGGGTGTGGAGAAAGAAACCGATGCGGTTTTTCACGCCGAGAGCGCGCAGCCGCTCACCCAGCGGCAGCAGGTGATAATCGTGCACCCAGACGTGATCTTCAGCCTCGATAAGCGGCAGGGCGCTCTCGGCAAACCGCTCGTTGACCCGCTCATATCCCTTGCCGAATTCGTTTTCGTACCTGGTGAGGTCGATCCGGTAGTGAAACAGCGGCCAGAGCGTCGAATTGGCGTAGCCGCTGTAATATTCTTCGACGTCCTGGTGTTCGAGATCGATGGTGGCGGTGGTGACGCCTTCGGCGGAGCGGACGAAGTCGATCTTCCCGGTAAACTCATCGACCTCCTGCCCGGACCAGCCGAACCACACCCCGTCATTTACCTTCAGCGCGGCGTTCAGTGCCCCTGCCAATCCGCCCTGCGCACCGGCCTTGCCACGCGCCTGCGGCACGGCCACCCGGTTTGAAATGACAAACAGTCTCGGCACGATTCCCCTGTCGTCCTGCAATCAGCGAACGGTGTTCCAGCTCTTTGATAAAAGCGCGGCGCAATTGATCGTTCCGACCAGCGAATAGGTTTGCGGGAAATTGCCCCACAATTCGCCGGTCTCGAAATCCATGTCTTCAGAAAGCAACCCGGATTGCGTGCGATGCCCCAGCATCGTTTCGAACAATTCGCGCGCCTCTTCCTTGCGGTCCATCAGTGCCAGTGCTTCGATCAGCCAGAAAGTGCAGATGTTGAACGCGGTTTCGGGCGCACCGAAGTCGTCCTCGGCAGCGTAGCGCAACATATGCTCGCCGCGACGCAAATCACGCTCGATCATGGCGAAGGTGGCGCGGAAGCGCGGATCATCCGGGGCGATGTAGCGCAGTTCGACCAGTTGCAGCAAACTCGCGTCGAGGTAATCACTCTCGAAACTGGCTCCGTAGTGGCCGCCCTCGCCGCTGCCCTTCCACGCCTTCGCCTCGATCGTCGCGCGGATTGCGTCAGCCCGTTCGCGCCAGAGCTGTGCACGATCGGTTTTGCCCAGATGTTCGGCAACATTGGCCAGCCTGTCGCACGCGGCCCAGCTCATCACGGCGGAGTAAGTATGCACTTCCTGCCGAGTGCGGAATTCCCACAGGCCGGCATCCGGCTGGTCGTGCATTTCCCACGCCCGCTCACCCACTTCTTCAAGACTCGCGAAATCGGCATCGTCGGCAATCCGTAGCAAACGCCTGTCGAGAAATCCCTGCGCGGTAGGCAGCACGATCTGACCGTAGCAATCGTACTGCACCTGCTGGTATGCGGCATTGCCGATCCGCACCGGCCCCATGCCGCGATAGCCCGCCAGATGCGCGGCAGTGGTTTCGCTCAGTTCACTCTGGCCCATCACCGAATAAAGCGGCTGGATCTGCCCGCCCTTGGCTGCATCGACGATATTGCGCAGGTAGCCGAGATATTTCTCCAGTACATCCAGCGCGCCGAGCCGGTTGAGCGCCTGCACCGTGTAATAGGAATCGCGAATCCAGCAATAACGGTAATCCCAGTTGCGCTCGCTGCCCGGCGCTTCGGGAATCGAGGTGGTGAGCGCGGCGACAATCGCGCCGGTTTCCTCGTGCTGGCACAATTTCAGGGAGATCGCGCAGCGAATGACCTCGTCTTGCCATTCGAACGGCGTGGCCAGCCCGCGAGACCAGTGCTGCCAATACTTGCGCGTCGCCTGCTCCATCCGCCGGATTTCCTCGCGCAGATTTCCCGCGAAGGGCTCGTCCGGACCGAGAAAAAAGTGCGTGTCGTCCTCGATCCGGAAGGACCGGTTCTCGAGGATATAGCCCACCGGCGCATCGGTGGAGAGGCGCAGCGCGTGCTTGTCGATCAGGTAGCGGATGTGATTAGTGCCGTGGGTCGTTTCCGCCAGCGCCGCCCCGTGGTTCTTCATCGGCCTCAGGATCACCCGCAGGCGCGGGATGCCAGCAATTGGGCGGACGATACGCGAATAGGCGACCGGGCGATACATCCGCCCCAGCCGCTCGAATCGCGGACAGAAGTCGAGCACCTCTACCGCGCTGCCGTCTGCGGCTTCCAGCGTGGTAAGAAGGATCGGCGTGTTGCGGATATATCCCTGCCGCGCGCTGACCTGCCCTTCAAGTTCGAACCGCCAGACGCCCGCATCCTGCGCGTCGCCATTCATTAAGGCGCAGAAGACAGGATCGCCATCGACCCGCGGCACGCAACCCCATACGAGTCCACCGCGTCGGTCGATCAGGCCTGAGACCTGGCAATTGCCGATGGGCCAGAGTTCAAGATCGGGCTGGTGTTTGCTTTCGGTTTGATCAGTCACAGGTCCAACCATTGCTGCACTGCAGCAGTGGAATCAAGGGCATATCGGGCATTTTCGCTCGGCCGTTCGCCTACGGCGATGCCGAATCCCCCCATTTCCGTAGCGGCGCGCATCCCGTCCTCATCGGTCACGTCGTCGCCGATGAAGACGGGCATCGAGCCGACAAAGGGTTCGATCTGCATCAGCGTCTGCACGGCACTCGCCTTACCCACGCCCCGCCCGACCAGTTCAATAACATACTTCCCGCGCTTCACCTGGAGCCCGTGACGCTCGGCAAAGTTCTTGGCGAAGGCCAACCCTGGCTCCTCCAGTGAAGGATCGCCACGGTAATGCAGAGCTGCGCCGTGCGGCTTGTCTTCACGAGCAAAGCCTTGGGACTGCGCAAACTCGGCGAATTCCGTCAAGGCGTCGGCTGAAAGCGCGCGAGGAGCACTCCCTACGCGCACCCCTTCGGCACTGCGGCAATCGCTGCCATGCGATCCGGCGCTGGCAATCGCCAGCGGCCCGAGATGATTCTCGAGATCCTGGATTGCCCGTCCACTTACCAGAGCAACGCGGCCCTGAAGTCGTTCAGCCAAGGCTGCGAGACGCTGCGAAAGGTCGGGCGGCACCGTAATCCCATCGGGAGTGGGGGCAATCTCCACCAGCGTGCCGTCGAAGTCGACGAATAGCGAAACCGGCCCATCATTCAGGAGATGCGCGAGATCAGGAGGCGGAGGAACGTTGTTAGCCGACATCGCCGCCACGGTTGGACCATGGCGGCGGCAAGGTCAAATGTCGGGAGCGACGAGCAGGTTCACCGCCGCTGGATCAGGATGTGCAGGATTGCCCAGCGCCCGCTTCGGCGGAACCGCGCACGATCTCAACGCGGCGATTGCGCGCATCGGTAGCGGGGACTCCGGGTTGCAGGTTCTGTTGGCCATAGCCCACCGCCTGCAACTGGCTTTCCGAAACACCAAGCCTGACCATGAAGTCGACGACGCTTTCCGCCCTTGCCAGCGACAAGGCGCAATTGCGGGTTTCGGTCCCCGTCACATCGGTATGACCAGCGATGACGAACCGCTCCGTCGACTGGTTGGCGAGCATGGACTCGGCGAACACGCGGATCTGGCTCCGCGCGCGTTCGGTGAGTTGGGACGAACCGAGGCGAAAGGTCAGGCACATATTGAGCGCTTCACTCTGGCTGGGAGCACAGCGTTCCGGAATCGCGACCGAGCGTGGGCGCGAGGTCGCTGCGGGAGTGGCCGGACGGCGCGGGGCAGCCGCCGGGCGCGGGGCAGCGGCGGGGGCATTGCGGGTGGTGGCGCCACCAAGGAACACCACGGTATTGCGTTCCCCGCAGATCGTTTCCTGTCCGGTGCGTACGACTTCTTCGTCCGATGCAGGCTGACAGTCCCCGCCGACAGTCTCGCCAGACGCGACAATCGAGCCGCCAGTGATGAAAGCATCGACAACTTCCCGCGGGAGGTCGGCATCCTGCGCAGCCGCGCCACCCGAAGCGAATGCCACTATGGCCATGCACGAGCTTGCTAGAAAGCGATCCATATCTGTTCCCCTAACGGAGTTTGGTCTATCTGGCGCGCAATCGCCAGCTAAAGACGGGATGTCGTTATCCGAGGCCTGGACGGTCCGGCGAAGGATCCAGGTCCCCGCTTCAACCTGTACAGGATTGCCCGGCACCCGTCTCGGCGGAACCGCGCACGATTTCGACGCGACGGTTGCGCGGGTCATTGGCCGGGATGCCATCCTGCAGGGCCTGCTGGCCAAAGCCTACCGCCTGCACCTGGCTGGGTGACACGCCCAGTCCGACCATGAACGCAACCACACTATCGGCCCGCGCCTGCGACAGTTCGCAATTGCGCGTTTCGTCGCCACTGGTGTCCGTATGCCCGGCGATCACGAACCGCTCGGTCGACTGATTGGCGAGCATGCTTTCAGCGAAGACGCGGATCTGGCTCCTGGCGCGGTCGGTCAATTCGGACGAACCGAGACCGAAAGTCAGGCACATGTTGAGCGCCTCGCTCTGGCTCGGGGCACAACGCTCGGGAATGGCGATCGGGCGCGGAGCAGGGGCCGGGGTGGTTGGACGACGCGGAGTTGCCACAGGCGTGGGCGCAGGCGAAGCTGTCGGCCGCCTCGGAGCAGGAGCAGGAGCAGGAGTGTTTCGAGTGGTGTTGCCGCCGAGGAAGACCACCGTATTGCGCTCGGCACAGATCGTCTCCTGTCCGGTGCGCATATATTCTTCATCCGAAGTAGGCTGGCATTCGCCACCCGAAGAATCGCCCGAAGCCACGATGGAGCCGCCGGTGATGAAGGCATCGACGACCTCGCGCGGAATGTCCTCATCCTGCGCAGCAGCGGCGGTGGACGCCACGGCCAGCATGGCCAAGCATGAGCTAGCTAAAAAGCGCTTCATTTTCATTCCCCCAAATCGGCAACATCCCGCTACGGCGAGATTACGAAAGTATTTATACAGCAATCGGGTCATGCCAGCAAGCAGATGAACCGGCGATGTCGGACTATGGCGCATCTTGGGACGGTAAAAATGCCATATATTACAGTCGTTTTTGTATAAACGCGACATTACGCTGCTGTCTGCACCGCCAGTTGACGCCCCAGATCGATTTCATCGCGGACATTTTCGAACTCCTGCAGCGAGTCGCCCGTAAGAGAATTACGCTCATCCGAACCCTGCACTGTCATCGGATCCAGCTTCTCGCCATTCAGATGAACCTCGTAATGCAAATGCGGGCCGGTCGATCCGCCGGTGGAGCCGACCGCACCGATTACCTGCCCCTGCTCTACCCGCTCACCCACAGCAATACCGGGCGCAAAAGCGCTCATATGCAGATACAGCGTACGAAACCCGCTATCGTGCTGGATGGCAATATAGCTGCCGTTGCCCCGCGTTGCCGTTGGTGCCCAGCTCGCAACTTCGATCACTCCTGAACCCGAAGCGAATATCGATGTCCCGGTTGGTGCGGCAAAGTCCACTCCTCCGTGCAGGCGCGAACGATTGTAGATCGGGTGATGCCGCATCCCGAAAACAGAACTGATACGCGCCCCGTCCACCGGGGTACGCATCAGCGCGCGCTGGATGTTCTGCCCGCTCGAATCGAACCAGGCCGGCTCGCCGTCCTCATCGACGAAACGATAGACGTTGGCAGTGCGTGAGGGTGTGGTCATCGATGCATAGACCAGTACCGGCGCACCTACAGGCTCTCCATCGTCATTCACCGTCTGGCGGTAGGCGATCTCGAAGGCATCGTTGGATTCGATTTCACGCGCGAAGTCGAAGTCAAAGGCAAGTGCTTCGAAGAAATCGTCGATCAGGGTGTTGGGCATGCCTGCGGCGAGTACCGAGGTGTAGAGACTGACTTCGTCGATTTTCCCGCTGCGGACGAAAATCTGTTCGGTCAATTGCGAAGAGATCGGCGAGATCGATAGCTGCCCGTCCGCCATCGCCATCGCCACGCCCGAACTGTCCTGCTTGCGCAGGTCGATACGCGAGAACTGCAAGGCTTCGCCTTCCCCGATCAGGAAGTCGAGTGTGCCGCGCACCTGCTCTCCGGGGGCGAAGTAGGGGGCCGCACCCGCCACGATCTGCTGCACCAGCGCGGGATCGAGCCCCGAGGCGGTGAGCGAGGCCTGCAATTCGCCGATATCGGACAGCCTGAAAGTACGGGTAATCCCAGGCGGCGCCTCCGCAAGTGCCTCCTGCAGTTCCGCCACGTTGGCATCGCCTTCGATCGCGTCGCCGTCGGTGCGCATAAAAAAGAACCAGATTGCCACCGCCAGCAGTGCCGCGAGCAGCAGGCCACCGCCAATCAGCAGCGGCTTCGGCACTCCCTCCACCACAGCGGCCTTCGGCCGGGTAGCCGCAGCTTGCGCCGCGCGTGCCGTTTCCCACGCCCGTGCCCATGCGCGCGGGTCGTATGACTGGACCGGTGCCACGCTGGCCATTGCCGCTATCCCCCCTTTCTTGCATCGCAAGGCTACGAAAATGCCGCCGCCTGTTGCCCCAGCCCAGATTAATCGCATAGTATCGCCAATTGAAACTGGGGGGAAGGATTTCGATTGGTGGATCTTCGGACGGAATCCTTCGCGGCAACCGATGTCGGTTCGGTGCGCGAACTCAACGAGGACCGGTATTTTTCGGATGACGAGCAGCGCCTGTGGGCGGTGGCAGACGGCATGGGTGGCATGGCGCGCGGCGACTGGGCCGCAGAGAAAATCGCCGAAACCCTGCGCTCGCTGACCTTACAGGGCGACCTGGAACAAGCCGTCACCCAGTTGGGCCAGGCCATTGAGTCGGCCAATTCCGCCATTGCCCGCCAGTCCGAGCAAACCGGCGAGCAAATGGGCAGTACGATTGTTTCCCTCCTGGTCCGGGACGGCATTTTTGGTGTGCTATGGGTGGGGGACAGCCGCGCCTACCTGTGGCGGGACGGCAGCTTGCACCGCCTGAGCAAGGATCACAGCCAAGTGCAGGAAATGGTCGATAGCGGCCTGCTGAGCGAGGCCGATGCCGAGACCCATAAACTGCGCAACGTGCTGACCCGCGCGGTCGGGATCGAGAACAATTTCGGAATCGGCATGGTGCAAGACCAGGTGCAGAGCGACGATGTCTTCCTGCTGTGCAGCGATGGACTTTACGGCCCGGTCAAGGAACCCGAAATAGCCCGGTGTCTCGAAGAGGCCGACGACCTCGAAGAAGCCGCCGAGACACTGGTGAAAATGTGCCTTGAACGCGGCGCGCCGGATAACGTTACGCTAGTGCTTGTGCAGGCGCAGGAGACGACCATCCTGAAGATCGGCGACAAGCCGGGAGACTGGCTGTGAACGCTGGCGAAAAGGATACCGATGACGAGAAGGAGCATATCGAAGCGCCGGATGACGATCCAGCGGTTGAGATTCCTGACAAAATCGAGCCCGAAACCGTAGATGCCATTCCCGAGCAGTCCTTCGGCGAGATTGAGAGCGAAAATGAGGGCACGCCAGAGGAAGCAGTCGGTGCGGATGACGATGACGATGACGATGGTCGTACTGTAATTCGCCCCGGTCCCGCTGCAGCAGTTACATCGCAAGACGACGATGAGGGGGACGAAGAGGACGAGCGCACCGTGTTCGCGCCGATCGCCGCGCCCGCATCAGACCGGGCTGACGACGATACTGAAGACGAGCGCACCGTCATTGCCCCCGGCCCGCAAATCTCGGCCTCGGATGGTGAAGGGTTCGACCGTACCATCATCGATCCCGGTGCTGGCCTTGCCAAGCCCGCCCCGCCCCCGCCCCCACCTTCACCTGCGCCCAGCGAACCGCCGCCCAAGCTCCTGTCGGGCATCAGCATCGGGCAAGTCCTGAACCATACCTATGAAATCAAACGCTTCATTGCGCGCGGCGGCATGGGTGAGGTGTTCGAAGGCTTCAACGTCACCAATGCACAGCGCGTGGCGGTGAAGGTTATCCTGCCATCGCTTGCCAGCGATCCGAACGTTATCGAGATGTTCGTCAAGGAAGCCACCGTACTCGAACGGCTCGTGCATCCTGCGCTTGTCAATTACCGCACCCAAGCGCGCGATCCCGAAGCGGGCGTGTTCTACATCGTCACCAATTTCATCGACGGCAATAGCCTCGAAAGCGTGATCGGCAAGGTGCAGCCGACCGATGCGCAGATCATCTCGATGGCCCGCCGCCTTGCCGAGGGCCTTGGCGCAGCCCATGCGCTGGGCGCGATCCACCGGGACATCGCGCCGGACAACATCCTGCTCGAAGGCGGCGATCTGGATCGCGCGCAGATCATCGATTTCGGCATCGCCCGCGATATCGATCCCGGTTCGAAAACCGTGATCGGCACCGGCTTCGCGGGCAAGCTGAGCTTTGTCGCGCCGGAACAACTGGGCGCATTCGAAGGCGATGTCGGGCCGTGGACCGATGTCTACAGCCTTGGCCTCGTGTTGCTCGGACTGGCACAGGGCGAGACGCTGAAACTTGGCAAGTCGATGTTCGAAGCGATGGAGAAGCGCAAGGAGGGGGTCGACACCTCGCGTTCTCCACCGGGACTAAGGCCGCTGTTCGATGCCATGCTTACCTACGATCCGGCCAAGCGCCTGCGATCGATGAAGGACGTGGTGGCCATGCTCGACACGATGAGTGCCGGGGGCAGAATTGCCGCGAAAAACCAGCGCGGCGGAGACAAGCAGGATACCAGTAAAGCCGGCGGCGGCCTGGCCGGGATGCTCGACGGTATCGGCGGCGGATCGATCCCGCGCCCCGCACTCATAGGCGGCGGTGCGCTGCTGGGGGTGCTGTTGCTGGCGGGCCTTGGCTACATCGCCTTCGGCGGTGGTGGGGCGCCCGGTAGCGGCGAAAACGAAAGTAATGGTGCAGTGGCAGCGAGTGCGCTCGATGCTGCGACTGCCCTTCAGCGCGCCGAAGCCGCTCTTTCCGGTCTGGATTGCCATTGGCTCGATCTCTCCACCACCGGCGCTCCGGGAGCACTGGTCCTGAATGCGAGCGGGATTGCAGGGCAACCAGCCGTGATTGAACCAGCGGTGTTCGAAGCATTGCAAGGCGGAGGGGTGAGCACCAGCTTCTCTGGCGTCGAACCGGTGTCGCAAGGCAATTGCCCTTACATCAACGCCCTGCACCCCCTTCGCGTAACCGACAGCACCGTGCTGACTCAGACACTTCGCCAATCGGAATTGCAGCGCTTTCCTGCTGACGATCCCGAAACCACCCTGGCAGGGCAAATCGGCGCACGGTTCACTTTCGAGATCCGCCTCGACGATACAGCGCAAATAGGTCTGATGTTTCTCGGCGAGGAGGAAGTGACCTTCCAGGCGGCGGATCAGCTCCAGGCCGTTCTCCCGCCGCGATTCCGTCAGTCTCCCGGCTATTATAAGGTCGATGCCGGGTGGCAACTGGATCGCGAGAGTTGGGTGGCCATCGTCCTTCTCGAAGGGGAAGGTGACATCGCCGGAGCAACCGCGGCCTTCTCAGCTGGCGACTACGCGCGCTTCAGCGAAATCACCAGCTCCTCGGGCATCCGGGCGCATGTGGTCTGGCATCACTTCGTGGACGAAGAGCCGAATTAGTTCCGCACCCCAATATTACGGGTACCAATCGAGCCCTGCGACTTCCTTCTGGGCCGGCTTTGCCGCTATGTTCAGTCCACGACCGCCAGCCCGTCCCCTCCGGGACCTGTCGGCAGGCGGCGGAGCACTGCTCCTGATGCGAAGTCCACCTCGGCAATCGTATCGGTAGCGGTTTCGGCGGCGTAGAGACGGGAGCCGTCCTCGCTGAACACCAGCGTCACCTGCGCGGTATCGCGGCTGCCGGAAACGGGAATGGTGCGAGCCACGGTGTTGATCGCGGTATCGATCACCGTCAGATCGCCGCCGCCAAAATTGGAACTGACCACCCAGCGACCGGAAGGGTGCATGGCAAGGCGGATCGGCACTTGCCCGGTGGGCACTTCCGCCTGCACTTCCAGCGTCATTGGATCGAGTCTGTAGGCCACACTGGCAGCGTTGGAGGAGACCCACAGGCTCTGCCCGTCAGGAGAAATCGCGACGGCCTCAATCATTTCCCCGATCTGGCGGCGCGCGGCTTCCTCGCCGCGCTCCAGATCGTAGCGCACCACTTCGCCTGCTTCGATGAAAGTGCCCCAGGCAGTGCGTGCATCGGGCGAGACGGCGAGAAGGTGCGGGCCGCGCGCTGCCCCTTCCCCGCCGCCGATTTCCCGCCAGGGGAACAGCGGAGGCACGCGCCCGTCCTGCATTTGCACCTCGAAACTGTAGAGCGAACCACGCCCTTCCGCACCCGCGATGACACGATTGTCGGCCAACCACAAAGCGCTGTGAACCCGCGCATTCTCGCCAAGGAAGAGCGTTCCGGCCTCGGCAAGACTGTCAGTCGAAAAGACCTCCACCGACCGGCCCGAATAGCATGCCACCATGACAAAGCGTTCGTCGGGAGATACGGTCAGCTCGTGCGGGTTCTCGCAGGTCTCAGCCCGGTGCGTTTCCTCGCCAGTGCCCAGATCGATCCGCGACAGGCTCGCCCCGCGCTTGTTGGCGACGAACACGGTGCCGGATGTATCTGCGATCTGGTCGGGCACCTCCGAAGTGGCGCAAGCCGAGAGTAGAAACGATGCGGCAAGGATGAGTGAGCGGCGCATTCTGTTCTCCAACCAGTTGCGAAGCCCAGTCTGACGCAACCTCAGGCCGAAAGGAAGCCCACGATGGCCCGGCCGAATTCCGGCCTGGTCACGCAGGTCATATGGTTGCCCGGAATTTCCTCTACCCGCGCATCGGGCAGCGCATCGGCGAGCCGCCAGGGGGAACCGTTGTCGCGGTCCTCGTCGCCGATCAGCACCAGCGTGGGCATGGTGAGGCGGTCCAGTTCCGCCACCTCGATCGAATCCACCCCCTGCGTCAGCAGCAGCCTTGCCGCCACCCGGTCGATCCCCTGTGTCGCCATGAAGCTCTTGGCGAAGAAGGCGGGATCGCCGCGTTCGATGCTGTTGTAACGGTCGATCATGTCGATGAAGAAGGCGGTCCGCTTGCGCCAGTTGGTCAGCCCTTCGAGCCCCATGCCCGAAAGCACCAGCCGTCGCGGTGCCAACCCCGCGATCACCGCGCTGATCGCGGTGCGGCTGCCGAGCGAGAAGCCGACCAGATCGTAATCCACCAGCTCCAGCGCCTCCACGATCGCCAGCGCATCCCGCACCAGCACGCTCGCCGGGAAGGCGGCGGGATCGGTAGGGGAATCGCTGTGGCCATGCACCCGCCAGTCAAGCATGATCGCCTCGAACCCCGCATCGGCCAGCATCTGCGCGGTGCCGAACTTGATCCAATTGACCTCTGCATTGGAAAACAGCCCATGCAGCAGCAGCACCGGGCGGCCTGCACCGAGGCGGTGGACGGCCATGCGCGTGCCGTCGAAGCTGTCGATGAAGGTGGTGCCCGGCTCTGTCACAACGACGACCTTAGCGGAAGGTGCAGACTTCGCCCGCCCACAGCGACTCCACCGCAGCATCGTCGCCCTCGCCAGCGAAGATGCCGGAAATGATCGCTTCACCGCTGCCGATGGTAAATTCCTCGCCCAGCGTGCTGTCTTCCACCAGCGCCACACCGGGATCGGCCAGCATTTCGGACCGGGAGAGTTCCGGCACATAGGGTGCCTCGGCCGAATAGCCGACAAACAGATCGTCCTTGAACTGGAGCGATAGGCCTTCGTACTGGGTCGATTCCAGCCAGCAGTCGCCTTGGCCATCGTAGCTGCCGGTGACTTCGCCCAGGACATTGCCCAACGTCGCCTCGGTCGCCGCGCGCATCGAGCCAAACGGGACGGTGAGTTCCTCGAACCCGCCCTGCGGCGGCACGACGATCCCGGTTGCCTGCAGGTCCAGTGTGGCATTCTCGGCCGGAGCAGCGGCTTCCTCGACCGGCGCTTCCGCCTCATCGGCAGCTTCCTGCGAACAGGCGGCAAGCAACAGCGGCAGGGCAGAAATCGCGGCGAGGACAGCAAGGCGCATCAGGATCATCCCTTCTTCAGGTGGCGGCGTCCGAGCAGTTCGGCGATCTGCACCGCGTTCAGTGCTGCACCCTTACGCAAATTGTCCGCAACGCACCACAGGGTGATCCCGTAATCGACAGTCGGATCGTCACGCACCCGGCTGATGTAGGTCGCCCCGTCCCCGGCGGCTTCGACGGGAGTGACGTATCCGCCGTCCTCGCGCTTATCGATCAGCATGATCCCCGGGGCTTCGCGCAGGATATCCATCGCGTCGGCCGCAGAAAGCTCGTTCTCGAATTCGATGTTCACCGCTTCGGAATGGCCGACGAACACCGGCACCCGCACGCAGGTGGCGTTGAGCTTGATCCTGGGATCGAGGATCTTCTTCGTCTCGACCACCATCTTCCACTCTTCCTTGGTGGAACCGTCATCCATAAAGCTGTCGATGTGGGGGATGACATTGAAGGCGATCGGCTTGGTGAACACGCGCGGCTCCACCGGATCACCGACGAAGATCGCCCGGCTCTGTTCGAACAGCTCGTCCATCCCCGCCTTGCCCGCGCCGGAGACCGACTGGTATGTGGAAACCACCACCCGCTTGATCGTGGCGACATCGTGGAGCGGCTTCAGCGCCACCACCAATTGCGCGGTGGAACAGTTGGGGTTGGCGATGATGTTGCGCTTGGTATAGCCGTCAATCGCTTCCGGGTTCACTTCCGGCACGATCAGCGGAACGTCCGGGTCCATCCGGTAGAGGCTGGAGTTGTCGATCACCACGCAGCCCGCCGCTGCGGCAATGGGCGCGTAGATCTTGGTCGCTGCGCTGCCGCAGGCGAACAGGGCGATGTCCCAGCCGGCGAAATCGAAATGCTCGATGTTCTTGCACTTTACTACCTTGCCAGAGTCGCCCACGTCGACATCCATGTTGGTCGAGCGCGAGGAGGCGACCGCCGCCACCTCGTCCATCGGGAATTCGCGCTCTGCCAGAATGGCGAGCATTTCGCGCCCGACATTCCCCGTCGCCCCGACCACTGCCACCCGGTAACCCATGATACTTTCGCTCCGTCAGAAGATGAGCGCGCTGCCTAACGCCCCTGTTCGCACTTGCAACAGCAAAGGCGGTTTCAGGCGATACCGAGGGCGGCGCAGGAAGCAGTCCGCCTGCCGCTACTCCACATCTTCCACAACCACCTTCTCGCCGGTCACCTTCTGCGCCAGCGCGGCGGCAATAAAGGCGTCGAGGTCGCCGTCGAGCACGTCGTCGGGCGTGGGGCTGGTATGGCCGGTGCGCAGGTCCTTCACCATCTGGTAGGGCTGCAAGACATAGCTGCGGATCTGGTGGCCCCAGCCGATTTCGGTCTTCTCGGCATATTCGCCCGCCGCCGCCGCTTCGCGCATTGCCATTTCGCGTTCGAAGAGACGCGCCTTCAGCATGTTCATCGCGGTGGCGCGGTTCTTGTGCTGGCTGCGATCGTGCTGGCTCGCCACCACCACCCCGGTGGGCATATGGGTGATGCGCACCGCGGAATCGGTGGTGTTGATGTGCTGCCCGCCCGCGCCCGATGCGCGATAGGTGTCGATCTTGAGGTCGCCTTCGTTGATCTCGATATCGATGTTGTCGTCGATCACCGGATAGACCCAGACCGAGCTGAACGAAGTGTGCCGCCGCGCCGAGCTGTCATAGGGGCTGATCCGCACCAAACGGTGCACGCCGCTTTCGGTCTTGGCATAGCCGTAGGCGTTCTCGCCCTTGATCAGCAGCGTGGCGCTCTTGATCCCGGCCTGCTCGCCCGCCTGGTATTCCACCGTCTCCACCTTGTAGCCGCGCCGTTCGGCCCAGCGGCCGTACATGCGGAAGAGCATTTCTGCCCAGTCCTGGCTCTCGGTGCCGCCCGCGCCTGCATTGATCTGGAGATAGGTGTCATAGCCATCGGCCTCGCCCGAAAGCAGCGCCTTGACCTTGTCACGGTCCGCGCGGGTGGCGAGCGCGGCGAGGCTGGCCAAGCCATCTGCCACTACCTCGTCATCGCCCTCGGCCTCGCCCATCTCGACGAATTCGACGGCATCAGCCATTTCGGCGGTGATTTCCTGCACCGTTTCCACCGCGTCCTTCAACTGCCGGTGTTCACGGCTGGTCGCCTGCGCGGCCTTGGGATCGTTCCACAGGTTCGGATCCTGCACCCGCGCTTCCAGCTCATCGAGCTTGCGCAGCGCGCGCTCCCAGTCGAGCGACTTCTTCACCAGCGCGAGCGCTGCCCCGATCCGGTCGATATAGGCCTGCCCTTCGGCACGCATGACGGTCTTCTCCGATTAGTGTGAGCGGCGCGCCTAGCGCAGCGCTGCGATGAACGGAAGGGCGGGGTCAGTAAATCCCGCCCTGGTCCTCGGCGAAATCGACCGGTTCATCCGGCCCCGTCGCGCTGCCACTATCACCGCCCGACTGAACCGGTCCACGCTCCCGACGGCGCAATTGGGCAAGGATCATCTCGCGCATCGCATCGATCTCGTCCTGCCGCTGGGTGCGGCGTGGTTCGGTATCGGGCTTGAATGCTTCCCAGATGATCGAAGCGGTCGGCTCATCTGTCGGCCAGCCATCGAACACGCGGCTTCCGGTACGCCGGTCCACACGGACCATTCGCACGCCCGCAGGGGCGGTGAACGGTCGTCCGGTCCAGTGCCCTTCGCTCTCGGTCACGAACTGGCGGAAGATCGGCACGGCTGTGTTGCCGCCCTGCACGTAGCCGCCCATATTGCGCGGCTGATCGAAGCCGAGATACATGCCCGCAACGATATCGGGCGACCCGCCGACGAACCACGCATTGGTGGGACCGGAGCTGGTGCCGGTCTTGCCGAACAGCGGGAAATCGAGATCGCGCAGCCGGGTGGCGGTGCCGCGCTGGATCACGCCGGTGAGCATGTGGACGGTCTGGAATGCGGTGCGCGCATCCATCACCTGTCGCCCGGTGCGACCGAAGCGCGGCATCGGGCCGCCGTCCCATTCGGCCATGTTGCAGCCGGTACATTCGCGTTCGTCCGCGCGGTAGATCACCTTGCCGTCCCGGTCCTGCACGTAATCGATCACCGTCGGTTGGTTGAGCCGGCCGTGATTGACCATCATCGCATAACCGGCGGTGATCCGTTCCACCGTCGTGTCGCCCGCACCCAGCGCGAAGGCGGGATAGGGCTCATATTCGATCCCCGGCGGCTCGAGACCGGAATCGCGGAAGGTCTGGATGACATTTTCAATCCCCGAATCCATCGCGATATGCACGGTCATCAGGTTTTTCGACTGTTCGAGCCCGTAGCGCATCGGATATTCGCCACCGCCGCGCCCGCCGCCGAAGTTGGTGAAGCACTTCTCGCCCAGGTTGGCACCCTGATAATAGCAATACTGCGCATCGGGGACCATCGTGGCGGGGGTCATCCCGTTATCCAGCCCGGTGGCGTAGACAAAAGGTTTCACCGTCGATCCCGGTTGGCGATTGGCCTGCGTTGCACGGTTGAAGGCGCCCAGGCGGCTGTCGAACCCGCCCTGCATCGCCAGAATCCGTCCGGTTTCAGGCTGCATGGCCAGGAAGCCGCCCGACACTTCTGGCACGTTGCGCAGCACCCACGAATTTCCGCTCGGCGCAACGGCGATGACATTGCCAAGTGCCAGCGCATCGGGGAAGCTCGTCAGCGGTGCTTCTTCGCCGGTAGCAAAGCCGATGGTGGCCGAATCGCCATCGCGCGCGGTGACGACGGCGATACGCCAGTTTTCGTACGATATCCCGAGATAGGAGCTACGCAATTGCTCGGTCAGGTCGCCATTGTCAGGATCGAGCAATGCAAGCGGCCCGGCCCAACCGCGATTGCCGTGATAGCGCAGCATCGCATCGCGCAGCGAGTTGCGGGCGGCTTCCTGCAATTCGGTGTCGAGCGAGGTGCGCACCCACAGGCCACCGGCATAGACACTGTTGCGCCCGTCCTCTGCTTCCTCACCGAAGCGTTCGATCAGCTGGCGGCGCACTTCCTCGAAGAAATAGCCCGCATCGGCAGAGCGTTCTTCGCGCTGCCCTTCGACAATGCCCAGCGGAAGCGCCTGCGCGGCGGACATTTCGGCCGCGGTGATGAAGCCGTTGTCCTCCATCCTCGCGAGCACCAGATTGCGCCGCTGGCGGGTAGCATCGGCGTTGGCGGCGCGGCTGTAATACTCGGGCGCTTGCGGCAGGCTGGCGAGGAAGGCCATTTCGTGCAGCGCCAGATCGTCCACATCCTTGTCGAAATAGGCCCGCGCCGCCGCCTGCACACCGAAACTGCGGCGACCGAGCGGGATTTCGTTGAGATAGAGCGTGATGATGTCCTGCTTTTCCAGCACCCCTTCGATGCGGGTCGCGAGGATCATTTCACGCAGCTTGCGGGTTACCGAATATTCGTTGCCGACAAGGATGTTCTTGGCCACCTGCTGGGTGATGGTGGAACCACCCACCGCCCGCTCGTCCGATCCCATCTTGGACAGGTAATCGAACACCGCGTTGACGAAGCCGCCCGCATCCACGCCGCCGTGGGTCCAGAAGGTTTCGTCCTCGATCGCGATATAGGCGTTGAGCAACTGCGGCGGCAGGTCGCGGAATTGCAGTTCCACACGCCGCTCGCGTTCATACCGGTGGACGATTTCGCCGTCGATCCCGCGGACCACGGTGGGCAGATTCGGCTCGTAATCGAGCAGCGTTTCCGCGTCGGGAAGGTCGCTTGCCAGCCAGAACCATCCGGCAATCGCCAGCAGTAGCCCGCCCCCAAGCGCATAAAACACGACCCGGAACCAGCGCCGGGTCTGCCAGGCGTTACGCACATTGTCCCAGGCGCCCTGCCCGCCTCGCGAAATACGCCGGGTGAAGCCGTTGTTGCCGGTATCGGCTTCGGCGGAAAAATCGTCACTCATGCGCTGCGCTCTAAACCCAGTTTGGGCGAGTTGGAAGCCTATTGCGCCCCGGACTGCCGAGCGAAGTAGATGCGGATGGCGCGGGCCATCACTTCGGCAAATTGCTCCTGCCCCTCTGGCGATGCCAGCGCGCGAGCCTCCTCAGGATTGGAAATGAAGCCCGCCTCGTAAAGTACCGCAGGCACGTCGGGCGCGCGCAAGACCGCCAGCGCGGCAGAGCGGCGCGCCTGCGGGTGAAAGCGCAGCACGCCCTCCCCCTCGCGCTCGATCAGCGCGGCAAATGCGGCCGAGTTGCCCGATGTCTGTCGCTGTGACAGCTCAACCAGAATGGCATTAACCGCCGCGTCGTTGCCCGACAGGTCCACTCCGTTGACCACATCGGCGCTATTTTCGCGCTCAGCGAAGCGTGCGGCGGCTTCGGAGGATGCGGTTTCGGACAGAGTATAGATGCTCGCGCCTTCTACCCCCGACCGGTCTCCCGCCGAATCGGCATGGATAGAAATGAACAGGTCAGCTCCCAGCGCCCTCGCGATCTCGGCGCGCTCGCCCAACACGATCAGCGAATCGTCATCCCGCGTCATCGCCACGCGGATGCCGCCCTCGGCCAGCAACCGGTCTCGCAGAGCGCGCGCGAGCCCAAGCACCACGGTCTTCTCCCGATAGTCCTCCCCCGATGCGCCGGGATCAGGGCCGCCGTGCCCGGCATCGATCACTACCAGGGGCCGCGTTGGATCCTGTGGGCCCTGTATCTCCGGCAGGCCGCGCGGCGCTGCCACTTCGGGTATCGGCATGGAAATGACATAGGATCGACCAAGAACCGGCACCGGAATTGACAGGCCCCACGCATAGAGCGCGCCGAGCAGCAGCACCGGGAAGGCGAACAGCAAGGCAATCTGGATACGTATCGACACAGGCTTGGCGAACTCCCCCTTCCCGCAGAAAAGTGTCGGTATTCCTTAGTCTGAACACAAGGGATATTTACCCAAACGCGCAACAAGGTTGCCGAGCCTTTCCCCGGCTGCTAGCAATTGAGTGCCGGTGCAACTATCTCCCGGCCAACCGGAACGGCGCTTCGCCCTGACCGGATCAGATTACAGGTTGATGCCCCGATGCAAAGCAAATGCCAGTCAGCAAACCCGCACCCGCAAGGGCGCGTGGATGCTGCGGCATCGATTGCGCAGACGCAATTCCTGCGCCTTTGCATTGCGGCAAACACGTTTCGCAAGCCCGCTTTCCACGCCCCGGTTCGGGTGCATGGCAGCGGCGCGATAATTCCCTCCCGGCGCCGTGGCGCGGGGTTTCACACATATCGGCAGCAACCCGCCAGCGGACCGGCTTCAACCGGCCTGTCCGCCGCATCGGGGCCTGCCCGGAGAATATTAAATGGCAACCCGCATGTTGATCGATGCGCGCCACCCGGAAGAAACACGGGTGGCAGTACTCAAGGGCAACCGGATTGAGGAGTTCGACTTTGAATCGGCTGAACACAAGCAGATCAAGGGCAATATCTATCTCGCCAAAGTAACGCGGGTCGAACCTTCGCTGCAGGCGGCATTCGTCGATTTCGGCGGCAACCGGCACGGCTTCCTCGCTTTCAGCGAAATTCACCCCGACTATTACCAGATCCCCGCCGCAGACCGCGCCCGCTTGCTGGCCGATGAAGCGGCTGCTGCCGAGGAAGAAGCTGCATTGCGCGCCGAGGAAGACGGCGAGGACGACAGTGCGGACTGGGGCGAAAGCGCGCAGGACCGCATGGCCGACGACGATGATGACGACGATCATCATCATGGCGAGAACGGCGGCAACGGCGGCGTGACCGAAATCGACACGTTCGAGAAAGACGAAGTCGCGACCATCGAGGAGGGTCAGATCGAAGACGGCGACGATGAAGACGACGCCGACGACGATAATGACGAAGATGAAACCGAAGGCAGCGAAAACGATGGCGAGAACCGCCGTAGTCGCGGTCGCGGTCGGCAACAGGGTCGCGGTCGGCGGCAAGGCCAAGGCAATGGCCGTGGCGGACAGCGCGGTGGAAGCCGCGCCAAGGAAATCGACGAGGCCCGCGCCCGTCGGCAGGCGCTCCGCCGTCGCTACAAGATCCAGGACGTTATCCAGCGCCGCCAGGTGCTGCTAGTGCAAGTCGTGAAGGAAGAACGCGGCAACAAGGGTGCCGCGCTCACCACTTATCTCAGCCTCGCGGGTCGCTATTGCGTGCTGATGCCCAATTCCAGCCACGGCGGCGGGATTTCGCGCAAGATTTCCAGCGGCACCGATCGCAAGCGGTTGAAGACCATCGTTTCCGATCTCGCGCTACCCAAGAGCATGGGCCTGATCGTCCGCACCGCCGGGCTCTCGCGCACCAAGCCGGAAATCAAGCGCGACTTCGACTACCTAGCCCGGCTGTGGGACGAAATCCGCGAACGCACGATGGCGTCCAGTGCACCGAGCGTGATCCATTCCGATTCGGACCTGATCAAGCGCGCCATCCGTGACATCTACAATCGCGAAATCGAGGAAGTGGTGGTCGAAGGCGAGCAGGGCTTCAAGGCCGCTCGCGAGTTCATGAAGCTGCTGATGCCCAGCCACGCCCGGCGGGTGAAGGCCTATTCCGATCCGGTGCCGCTGTTCCAGCGCTACGGCGCGGAAGACCAGCTTTCGGCGATGTACGAACCCGTAGTGCAGCTCAAATCGGGCGGCTACCTGGTCATCAATCCGACCGAGGCGCTGGTTTCCATCGACATCAACTCAGGGAGGTCCACCAAGGAACACGGCATCGAGGCGACCGCGTTGCACACCAATCTGGAAGCCGCGCGCGAAATCGCCCGCCAGTTGCGCCTGCGCGACATGGCCGGGCTGGTGGTGATCGATTTCATCGACATGGATCACAGCTCCAACATCCGCAAGGTCGAGCGGGCGATGAAGGACGCGCTCAAGAACGACCGGGCGCGGATCCAGGTCGGCCGGATTTCCGGCTTCGGGCTGATGGAAATGAGCCGCCAGCGGCTGCGCACCGGGGTGCTCGAAGCCTCCACCCGCGAATGCCCGCATTGCGACGGCACGGGCCTCGTTCGCACCGCTTCCAGCGCCGGGCTTTCCGCGCTGCGACTGATCGAGGACGAAGCGGCCAAGGGCAAGGGCACGATCATTACGCTCTATGCTTCCACCGAAGCGGCAGTGTACCTGCTCAATGCCAAGCGCGCCGATCTCTCGGAAATCGAAAGCCGCTATGGTGTCACCGTGGAAGTGCGGCCCGAAGGTGAGGACGAAGGCGCGAAGATGCGCGTCGGCTCCTCCGGTCCCAAACCCACTGTCGCGCCAAGGTTCGAACCGATCGTGTTTGACGAAGAGGAGGAAGACCTTCCCGAGGAAGAGGACGACTTCGACGACGAGGCGGAAGAAGCCGAGGAAAGCCGTCCTGAACCGCGTGCCGCGCGCAAGGAACCGCGCGAAGAGCGTGGCGAGGCTGGTGACGATAGCGACGACGCACGCAAGAAGCGCCGCCGCCGCCGCCGTGGTGGCCGTGGCCGCAACAAGCTGCGTCAGGAAGGCGACGAGCAGGATGAAAGCGGCTCAGCTTCCGACGACGAGGATGGTGAAGCTGGCGAAGTCGAGGTTTCGACCGAGGAACGCACCGAGGACGAAGGCGAGCGCAAGCCGCGCCGGGGTCGCCGCGGCGGCCGTGGTCGCAATCGCAAGCGCGATGACGAGGGCACAGCGGAGGACGCTGAGGCGGTAGCGGATGATTCGGCTACGGAAGAGTTGACTGCGGAGCCTGCCGTCGAAGCCGAGGCCGAAGAAGCGCCCAAGCCGAAGCGCCGTTCGCGGAGCAAGAAGGTGGTCGAGGAAGCTGCTGTCGAGGCTGCGCCCGAAGCCGAAGCCGAAGCCGAAGCTGCTCCGGAAGCCGAGGAAGCGCCCAAGCCCAAGGCCAGGCGCGCTCCGCGCAAGAAGGCGATTGCCGAAGAGGCGCCTGTCGAAACTGCACCGGAAACCGAAGCTGCACCCGAAGCCGAGGAAACGCCCAAGCCCAAGGCCAAGCGCGCGCCTCGCAAAAAGGCCGAGCCAGCGCCTGAAGTTGCAGCGGAATCCGATGCCGAGGTCACCTCGGCCGTCGCAAATGATGCCAATGGTACCCCGGCAACAACCGACAGCGGGGACGAAGGCGAGACCGAAGCCGATGGTTCGCCCCGGCGCAGCGGCTGGTGGCAGCGCACTTTCGGCGCCTGAACACCGGCTAACGAAGCGGAGCCGCAGCCATGTCTGAAGTGCCGGTCACGGTCATCGTCCTCGCGGCGCAGCGGGCCGGCGTGGTCAACCCCCTCGCCGAGCGGGCCGGGGTCAGCCACAAGTGCTTGGTACCGATCTGCGGCAAGCCGCTAATCGAACATGTCATCGAAACCCTCACCACCCTGCCTGCGCCCATGACTTCTGTCGCCGCAATCAGGGTGGTGCTGGAGCCCGATGGCCAGCCCGAAGTGGGCGCGGTGCTCGAACCGTTCCGCGCGCGCGGGGTGCCGATCGAACTGATCGATTCGGACACGAACATTGTCGAAAGCGTACTCGCAGCGGCGCGGGATGGTGATGGGCCCTTCGTCATTACCACCGCGGACAATGTGCTGCTGACCCACGATGCTCTCACCCGCGTGCGCGAGGCCATGCGCAGCGCCGATGCCGTGCTCGCCGTCACCACGCGGGAGAGGGTCTGGGCGCTGCACCGGCAGGGCCAGCGCAATTTCTACGAGCTGAAAGACGCCGGCTACGCCAACTGCAATCTCTACGGCCTCGCCAATCGCAAGGGATTGCAGGCGGCGGAAGTGTTCCGCGAAGGCGGGCAGTTCCAGAAGAACGCCGGGCGCATGGTCCGCGCTTTCGGGCTGTTCAACATCGTGCTGATGCGGTTCGGCTGGGTCACGCTGGCGCAAGGGCTGGCGCGGGTGGGCAAGCGGTTCGGCACCCGGATCGTGCCGGTGGTGCTGGAAGACGGCGCGGCCGCCATCGATGTCGACAACGCGCGCACCTATGCGATCTGCGAATGGGTGCTCGGCCAGCGGCTAGGGATCGAAATTCCCAAGCCCGAATTCCCCGCCGATACGAAATAGTCAGCCCGCGCGCGAAATCGCGCTCGCAATCGCCTGCATCTCCGCATCGAGCCGCGCCCGCGCTTCGTCGAGCGGCAGCTTGGCCAGCGCGCTCACCTGCGGCATCGACAAGCCGACGCGCAAGGTCCCGCCCCAGCCGCCATCGGCGAGCCGCACGCATTTGACCGGCTGGCCCAGCCGGATGCCCTCCCCGATCAGCCGCCGGTGCAGCTCCGCCGACTGCTCGAAGGTCTCACCCCCCGGAACGCTGGTGACCGCCAGCGTCAGCAGCGACATCATCGCGGTGGGGTGGGCATAGCCGCGCTCCGGCTCATCGGGATGGTGCGGCAGGATCTGCGCCAGCCCCAGCGGTTCGAGCAGGTTGGCGATCACTGCATCGTGGAAGGCAATGGTCAGCGCGGTGCGCACTTCAGGAGCCAGCGCGTGATACCGCTCCAGCTCGAAAATCGCCGCTTCCAGCCGCAGCGCGAGGCCGGGGTTGTCCTCGTCCGGCAATAGCTCCGATCCCGCCCAGCCCGCGGGAAACTCGGCGCGGCGGAACACCGTCGCCAACCCCGCAGGCAACGGTGCCGCGCTCGCCACCAGCGCGGCGGGCACCACGGCCATGCCGCTGAACGGCGGCCCGCCCATGAATTTCGATCCGGTGATGAAGAGGATGCAGCCGCTCGCCAGATAGTCCTGCGCCGCACTTTCGCTCAGGCGGGCCTGGCAGGCGTCGACCACGAAAGTCGCCCGGCCCTGCCATTTCGCTGCCAGTGCCTTCAGCTCCGCGCCGCCTGGCAGGATCAGCCCGGTCTTGGAGCCATGCACAACGTGCACCAGCGCGTGCCGGTCCGCCGCCAGCGCCGCTTCGATCTCGCGCTCGATCGCCACGGCAATCTGCGCGCTGGTCTGCGCCACGCCCTGTTCGTCGCGGACGGGAATGTCGGTGAGACTCACTGCCTCCAGCCCCGGCACCTGCTGCGCAGGCGAAACCGCCACCCCGCGCGCGGTGGTGTCCGCAAAGTAGCGCCCGTGCCCCGAATGGATACAGCCCGAGCCGACCTCGTTCGCGCCGAGCAGGATATTGTGCACCCCGCCCGCTGCGCAGCCCGCCACCGCCGCCAGCGCGACATATTCGAGATCGGTGCCCGACGCGGCGAAGACGATCTCGCAATCGCTCCCCAGTCCATAGGCGCGCCGGAGTCGTCCGCGCATCGCTTCCAGCCGCGTCGCATAATCGGGCAGCGGCCCGCTCAGCAGTCCGCAGACATGGGCAAAGGCCGGCCGCGAAATATCGTTCGCGGTGGAAGAGGCATAGGCCAGCACATCGCGCGGGTACGGCGAGGAGAAATAGCGGTTCAGGCCGCTCTCGGGCGCAAGCGTGATCCGCGCATCGCCGCCGCTGCTCAGCAGCGCGATAGCCAGTTCGGCAGTGGGCAGGTCCACGTCCGCCGCCAGTTCGTCTCGATCAATGATGGGAGCAACCCTTCGGCTGAAATTTCTTTCGCAATCGCATAGGCAGCTTTACAGGGCCGGAAAACCCCTAAACGAAAGCGCTCGCCTTGCCCGCAACCCTGTCGCCGCTGTCCATCCCTGCCGAAGCCAAGGAGCGCCTTCGGGTGCTGTTCCTCGCCAAGAACGCGCTGTGGGACGGCAGCGGATCGGCGGAGGACGGCAACCACGCGCGCTACCACGTGGAAATGCGCGAGACGCTGAAGGCGATCGGCCTCAACCTCACGGTCGACAACAGCTTCGACCGGCTGTGGAACAGGGAACTGTTCGATTTCGTCTTCCCGCTGCTCAACCGCGCCGGGTTCTACAATTCCGAAATGCTCTGCCCCCTGCTGTGCGAGCGGGCGGGGATTCCCTACCTCGGTGCCAGCCCGATCCTGCGCGGCCTGTCGGACGACAAGCACCTGGCCAAGCGCGCCTGCGTGGCGGCAGGCGTCCCCACAGCGCCCTGGGCGGTGTTCCGCCGCGGCGCGCCGGTCGATCTGACCACAGTGCCGGAAGCGACACGCTGGGTTATCAAGCCGAACAATTCCTCCGCCAGCTGGGGCCTGCACGATGCGCACGATCTCGCGGGCGTGGCCGAAGCCGTGGCGGCGGTGCACGGGCTGGGTCATGACGCCATTGTCGAGCCGTTCCTGATCGGCAGCGACGTGGAAGTGCCGGTAGTGACGTTGGACGATCCGGTGATCCTGCCGATGATGATCTTCCGCCAGGCCGACCCGAGCCACCTGCGCACCTATCAGGAAAAGCGCGACCTGGTGGACCGCAGCCAGAAGTACTCGCTCGATCCGTTCGAAGACGCCGGCATCACCGCCACCATCGCCGAATACACCCGCCGCCTGTGGGGCGAATACCGGCCGTTCGACTACGGCCGCTTCGAATTCCGCGTCAACGAGGAGACGAGCGAAGTGGTGTTCCTCGAACTCAACCTCAACTGCAACCTGTGGTCCGAAAAGGTCTTCGGGCGGGCAGCCGGGCTGTTCGGGTGGAGCCAGGAGGAACTGATCGAGACGATCGTGGCGGGGTCGATGAAGCGGTATGGATTGATCTGAGCGCTCGCCAGTCCGCGCCGAAAGTTGACACGAAGGCGACACCCAAATCCAACGGCAAATCGACGCGGTGAAAGAGCCTGCCTCTGTTGCATGAGAAGATGCGGGACGAGGCTAGGCACGGGGATGGCGCGTAGGAAAGGGAAAAAGCGGGACCCGGCTCGGACGCCGGGGTGACGAATAGGAGAGCGAATTGATTGCTTCATCGTCACCCCGGACTTGATCCGGGGTCCCGCCGACTCCCACATTCGATACTATCAAATCAGCGTATCGTAGAGATCGATCGCGCTTGGCCTGCTTCACCATGCTGGCATCGACCCACGGAATATCCGGGCGCTTGTTCTGGAACAGCTCGGCGAGGGTGAGGATTTGCAGGCGCGGGTGTTTGCGGCCGGTCAGCTCGTTCTCCCATACGCCCACTGCCGCCGCGCCGCGCTCCATTCCGCGGGTGGGCGGCTGGGCGGTGACGAACAGGCCGAGCGGAGCGTTCTCGCGGGCCATCACCTGCGCGCGCTGGCGTTCCAGTGCCAGGTATCCTCGAACGCCTCGATTTGCGCATCCGAATCCTGCCCTTCGGGGGACTTGAACAGGATGTTGTAATTGGCGTTCGAGTTGAACGGCGGATCGAGATAGATCAGGTCCACGCTTTCGCTGGCAATATGTTCGCGCAGCACATGCAGGTTGTCACCGTAATAGAGCGTGTTGGTCATGGTGTGGTGTGTGCCCGCAAGCGGCTTGCGCTGCAAGTTGGCGGGGCTAGACTACCCACCGACGCAACCATCGGGCTGCCCGCGCATACCGGGAAACCGTTTCGGACGTGGTGCCGGGGGGTGCGTTCGCCCTCTCCTGCCCCCCTCCCCGTGGGGAGGGGTTGGGGGTGGGGTACTGCCGTCCGATAATCGCGCGTCGTACACCCCCCTCCCGACCTCCCCCCTCAAGGGGGGAGGAGTTCTCCTACTCCGCCACCCGCTCCCCCCGCCAGTCGAACACCCCTCCGCTGTCCGTCACCCCCAGCCCCGCCAGCACTGCCAGCAGGTTCGCCGCCGCCGCGTCTGCCGCGGTCAGTTGCCCCTCCGGCAGGTTCGCCTGGAACGGCGCGGATAGCCTCGTGTCCACTGTCCCCGGATGCAGGCCGACCACCACCCCCTGCCGGTGCGTCCGACCCAGTTCGATGGCGAAATTGCGGATCAGCATGTTGAGCGCGGCCTTGCTCGCGCGGTAGGAGTGCCAGCCGCCCACGCGGTTGTCGCCGGTCGAGCCGACGCGGGCGGAGAGCGCGGCGAAGGTCGCCGGGCGGTGGCGCGGGAGCAGCGGCAGGACGTGCTTGGCCACCAGCGCGGGGCCGATGGTGTTGAGCGCGAACATCTGCGCCATTGCTGCGCCGTCGATCTGGCGCAGGGAGCGTTCCGGTCCCGTGCCGTCAGCCAAGGTTAAAACCCCGCTCGCCACGATCACCAGATCGGGCGGATCGCCCTGCCAACCCGATACCGCAGCGGCGATGCTGTCCTCGTCGGTCAGGTCGAAGGAGAAGGGAGTGACGCCGGGCAGGTCTGGCGCGCAACCGCTGCGCGATCCTGCCAGCACCTCCACGCCCTGCCCCGCCAAGGCCCGCACCAGCGCGCCGCCGATGCCGCCGCTCGCGCCGAATATCGCCGCCTTTTGCCAGGCCATGCCGGTCCTTTCCTACTTGCTCTTTCGGGGACTAGGGAATGGCAATGCTCACCGGAACCCGCCCTCTTTACCGTAACCGTGCGAGTGGCCCCGTGAGGCCCCGGATTTCTCCTGCCTTGAACCGTGTAACACCCGGTCCATGTCTCCTGACGCGGAGGCGCTGCATCACCTTCGCGGAATCGTGCAGATTGTCGCCTTTCGCCCCAAGGTCCGGCTTGCCCTTGCGCGCGCGATGGCTAGATAGGCCCGACGAAGCTGAAACGACCGGATAAGATCATGGCAACCTTCACCCTCCCCAAGAACAGCACGATCCGCAAGGACGGCGCGGTGCACAAGGCCGATGGCGCCAAGCGGGTGAAGAGTTTCCGCATCTATCGCTATGATCCGGACAGCGGGAAGAACCCCAGCTACGATACCTTCGAAGTCGATCTCGACAATTGCGGGCCGATGGTGCTGGACGCGCTGTTCAAGATCAAGAACGAGATCGACCCGACGCTGACCTTCCGCCGTTCGTGCCGCGAAGGCATCTGCGGTTCGTGTTCGATGAACATGAACGGCAAGAACGGCCTCGCCTGCACCACCGCGATCGAGGACCTGAAGGGCGATATCCGCATCACTCCGCTGCCGCACATGGAAGTGGTGAAGGACCTGGTGCCCGATTTCACTCACTTCTACGCGCAATATGCCTCGATCCGCCCGTGGCTGCAGACCGTCTCGACCTCGCCGAGCGGCAAGGAGCGGCTGCAATCGCCGGAGCAGCGCGAGAAGCTCGACGGGCTTTACGAGTGCATCCTGTGCGCCTGCTGCTCGACCGCCTGCCCCAGCTACTGGTGGAACAGCGACAAGTTCCTGGGCCCGGCGATCCTGCTCCAGGCCTATCGCTGGCTTGCGGACAGCCGTGACGAGATGACCGGCGAGCGGCTCGATGCGCTGGAGGACCCGTTCCGGCTCTACCGCTGCCACACCATCATGAACTGCGCCAATGTCTGCCCCAAGGGCCTCAATCCGGCGCGGGCGATTGCCGAGATCAAGAAGTTGCAGGTGGAGCGCGCGATCTGAGCGGGCTTGCCGCGCGGTACCAGCGGCTGGTCGCCGCCGGGGAATTGCAGCCCGATGCCGACCAGCGCGCGGCGGTGCTTCGGCTGGACCGGTTGCAGAAGGAACTGGAGGCAGAGCGGCCCGGTGGCCTGCTGGCGCAGTTCTTCGGCAGCCGGAAGGCCAGTCCGCAGGGCGTCTACATGTGGGGCGGCGTCGGGCGCGGCAAGTCGATGCTGATGGACCTGTTCGTGGCCACGCTGGACATCGCCGAGAAGCGCCGGGTGCATTTCCACGAGTTCATGCTCGAAGTGGATGGCCTGATCCGCGAGGAGCGCGAGAAAGAGGCCGAAGGGCCGATTGCCCGCGTGGCGAAACGGATCGCCGCCGATGTCCGCTGCCTCGCCTTTGACGAGATGGTGGTCAACAACACCGCCGATGCCGCGATCATGGCCCGCCTGTTCACCGCGCTGATGGTGGACGAAGGGGTGACGGTGGTGACCACCAGCAACCGGCCCCCCGCCGATCTGTACAAGGACGGGCTCAACCGCTCGCTGTTCCTGCCCTTCATCGACCTGGTGGAGCGCGAAATGGACGTGGTGCCGCTGAACGGCCCGACCGATTACCGGATAGACCGGCTGCGCGGATTGGCCACATGGCACACGCCGATCGGCGATGAAGCGACCGCGCAGGTGCGCGAAGCGTTCTTCCGTCTGACCGACTATGCGCCGGAGGATGCCGCCAACGTTCCTACCGGCGAACTGGCACTGGGCGGCGGGCGAACCCTGTTCGTGCCCAAGAGCCTCAAAGGCGTCGCGGTGTTCAGCTTCAAGCGGCTATGCGGCGAGAACCGCGGCGCGGCGGATTACCTCGCGATTGCCCGCACCTATCACACCGTAGTGCTGGTCGGCATTCCGCGCATGGGGCCGGAAAACCGCAACGAGGCGATCCGCTTCACCAAGCTGGTCGATGCGCTCTACGAACACGGGGTGAAGCTGTTCGCCACCGCTGCTGCGGAGCCGGAAGACCTCTATGTGGAGGGTGACGGTGCGTTCGAATTCGCCCGCACCGTCAGCCGCCTGATGGAAATGCAGAGCGCCGATTACATGGCGCGGGGGCACGGGAGCGCGGGCTAGGTGATGCCTAGCCGCGCGAGCGAGCGGTCGAGCATGATCAGTTGCCACAACAGCCGCGAATGGTCGGATCGGCCCGCGATATGCGCCTCGGCAATCTCGGAGAGACGTGCGTTGTCGAACCAGCCGGTGCGCGCCAGCATCGCGCTCTTGGCAATCCCGCGCGCCTTGCCCGCAAGCGGCCCGCGCAACCATTGCGCAATCGGGGTGACGAAGCCCTGCTTCGGGCGATAGAGGATGTCTTGCGGCAGATAGCGTTCCATCGACTTCTTGAGCAGCCACTTGCCCTGCCCGCGCTTCACCCGCAGGCCTTCCGGCAAGGCCGCGGCGAATTCGACCAGCCGGTGATCGAGCAGCGGCTCGCGCGCCTCAAGGCTCACCGCCATGCTGGTCCGATCAATCTTGGTGAGGATGTCGCCGGGCATCCAGAAGGTGAGATCGGCATATTGCGCCGCATCGAGGCCGGAGCGCCCAGGCGCATTGGCCATCAATTCGATCAGTGGCCGCTCCGCCCGATAGCCGCTGATCTGCGCCGCGAGGTCTGCGCCGTAGAGCCCCAGCCGCACTTCGGGCGGAACCACCGAAAGCGCCCGCGCATAGCCTTCTGCCCCCGATCCGGCGAGCGACTGCAGCGTGGACTTTGCGCGCAGCGGGCGCGGGGCCCAGTCGAGCTTGGGAAAAGCCTCACCCAGCGGCCCCAGCACCCCGCGCCGCACCCCGGCGGGCAGGAAACCGCGTAGCCGCTCCTCGTGCGCATGGAACACCTGGCGGCGGTAGCCGGCAAAGGCCTCGTCCGCGCCATCGCCCGAAAGCGCCACCGTCACCGACTCGCGCGCAAGCTGGCAAACGCGCCATGTCGGCAAGGCGGAGGCATCGGCGAAAGGCTCATCGAACATGCCGGCAATCGTGTCGATGGCATCGAACTGGTCGGCAGACACGGTGCGCGCCTGATGATCGGTATCGAACAGCCGGGCGACCTGCTCGGCATAGGTGGTCTCGTCCGCCGCCGCGACATCGAAGCCGATCGAGCAGGTCTTGACCTTGCCCCGCCCCGACTGCGCCATGAAGGCGACTACGGTGGACGAATCCACGCCACCCGAAAGGAAAGCCCCCAGCGGCACATCGGCCACCATCCGGCTTTCCACCGCCTGCTGGAGATGGTGCAGCAGTTCGGCTTCAAGATCCCGCGCCTTGCCCGGATGGCGGCGTTCGAAGCTGATATCCCAGTAACGGCGCGGTTCGGGCACCGGCGTATCGTGGCGGAGCAGCAGGGTATGCGCGGCGGGCAGCTTCCTCACCCCGCGCAGGATCGAGCGATGATCGGGGACATAGCCCCAAGTCATGTAATCCTCGATTGCCAGCGGATCGGCTTCGCGCCGCAGCAATGGGTGCGCGAGCAGGCCCTTCAGCTCGGAAGCGAAGGCCAGCGAACCGTCGGACAGCTCGGCCATGAACAGCGGCTTCACCCCGAACCGGTCCCGCGCGAGGAAAACCGTCCGCTCCGCGTGGTCGTAAAGCGCAAAGGCGAACATCCCGTGGAGGTGCTGCACGCAGTCCTCCCCCCAGCGGGCCCAGGCGGCGAGGATTACCTCGGTATCGCCATCGGTACGAAACTGGGTTCCGCTCGCTTCCAGCTCGCGGCGCAATTCGCGGAAGTTGTAGACCTCACCATTGAAGACAATGGTGTAGCGATCATCGACCGAATGCATCGGCTGCGGCGATCCGGCGAGATCGATGATCGACAGGCGCCGATGCCCCAGCGCCACGCCGGGCGCGCTCCACACCCCTGAACCATCCGGCCCGCGATGCGCCAGTACGTCGCACATCCGCTCGACCCGCAGCGGATCAACCGGCTTGATCGTGCCCGTATGGAAAATGCCCGCAATCCCGCACATGGGGGCGCGTTAATCCACGCGGCCCGCGCGGTCCATCCATTCGCCGAGATCGACGGTGGAGGAGCGGAAATGCGCGATAGTTGCTGCCGGGTCGCTGCCGGGGCGTTCTTCGACGGAGAGGATCAGCATCGCTGTGGGCCGCGCGGTGAGCAGCAGTCGATCCTGCATGGTAATGAGCTTGAGGCGCATGTTGCTCCCCCCGGTCCAGTTCCCGGTGCGGAACCAGGTTTCGGCGACGCGGCGATGCGTGCCGAGCGCCTGCAAGCGTTCGCCTGCAATGCCGTCGGGCGCGGTGCTGGCGGAGAGCCAGCGCCATTCGGTATCCGGCGGCAGCGCGCCTTCGCCGAATGCTCCGGCCTCACGCCCGTTACCTTGCGCGGCGTAGAGTGCGTAAACGACATCGACGACATTGCCCGCACCGTCGCGATAACTGCCGCGCAGTACGCGGTCCGCCCCGCCTACGCGCGGGTCCCATGGATAGGCACTTACCTCCTCGGTGAGGGTCCAGCCATCGACCTGCGGCAGGGCAATGTCCACCGCGATATCGGCCTCCAGCGCCCGTGCTGCACCGGCCCAGGCAAGCACGGCGAGCAACAGGCTGACAATTGCCGCGAACAAGGGCCAGCTCTTCGCCGCGCGCCGTTCGAAACGGTTGAACAGCGGCATGGCGGCGATCCGGGCAGATTCGATGAAGGGCTCTTCCACTTTCCGGTCGAAGAATTTCCACCCGATGGCGAGCAGCAGCGCCATCACCAGCGCAAAGAAGATCCAGCCGTAGAAGATGTGATCGAATCCGGCAGCGAACTCAATGCCCTGCGATTGGGCGATATAGATCGTCCCCCAGGCGCGCACGCCGTTGGCGAGGATCGGCACCGCCACCGCCAGCGCCATGAACCCTGCTCGCCGCCACCACGAGCGGAAGCAAACGTGCGAAATCAGCGCGCCCAGGGTCACCATCGCGACGAGGAATTTCACTCCCGAACAAGCCTCCGCCACTTCGAACAGACCGGCAGGCGTATCGATGAAGACGCCTTCGATATGCGCAGGGATACCGCTGGCTATGGTCAGCGCGATGGTGATGTCCGCCGTGATCATTTGTAGCGCGGGAACGAGCTCGTCGCCAATGGGAACGAGAAATAGGGCGTAACCTATTGGGAATACTAACGCCCAGCAAACGCGGGGTCCGAGCACTGTCAGCGTGGCAGCCTGCAACGCCGCCACTGCGCCGAGGTGCGTTGCCGTGTTCAGCCCCGAAATGTCACCCAGCAGCCAGACGAACAGCGCGCCAGCCAGCGGCACCAGTCCCGGCCACCATGCGCGCGGGGTCAGCTTGGCCAGTTCTCCGGCGCGTTGCCAGACCAGCCAGCCGAGGATGAAGGGCACCAGCAGCACGTGATTGTAGGTCGAACTGTCCCACCAGAGCAGCACCATTTCGGCCCAGTCCGCTGAAAACAGGACGAAAATGGCTCCCCACGCCAGTGCCAGTTGCGCCAGCGGCACGCGCCAGTGGGCGGTGATCCGGTCGGTCAGCGGGGCGCGGTGGGGGGTGATGACGTCAAGCCGCATCGCGCTTCGCACTTTCGCCCATGCCCATCAGGGCGGGCAGATCGGCCAGCATCGCGGGCCAGCTCATCGTGTCGAGGACGAAGCGGCGGGCCTCTTCTCCGAGTTCCTTGGCGGTGGCAGAGTCCTGAGACAATCGCACAATATCAGTCACAAAGGCAGCATCATTGCGAGCAATGACGAAGTGCCCGTTGCTCCGCGCGTCGATCCCGGTGGCGGCATCGGGGGAAACGACCACCGGCCGCGCCATGGCCATCGCTTCGAGCACCTTGTTCTGCACTCCGCGAGCGATGGTGAGGGGAGCGACGACAATGTCCGCACCGGCCAGCCAGGGGCGGGTGTCGGGCACTTCGCCGACCACGCTGGTGCCATTTAACCCATGCAGAGCAAGCACTTCGCGCGATGGCGCGCGGCCAACAATGTGGAAGCGGGCGGTGGGCAGAAAGTGGCGCACCTCGGGCATGACTGCTTGCGCCATCCGCTGCACGGCGGCGACATTGGGGGCGTAATCCATCTGCCCGGTGAAGACGAGGTGCGGGCCGGGTTCGGCCAGCGCGGGGTGCGACTTCACCTTTGCAGGGTCAAAGAAAGTGCAGTCTATTCCGTTGCCTAGCGCACGAATATCATGCTTACCCGAAACGCGCGAGCGCAGCATCGCAGCTTCGGCCTCGCTCACCAGCAGCGTGGTATCGGCGCGGGCAATGAGGTCCGCCTCGACCTGCCGCAGCAACCGTCCCTCGCGCGCGTCGATCCATGCGCGCGGGGTGGATTTGCCCTCCGCATAGGCCTCGAACTTGGCCGAATCGACGTCCACCAGGTCCACGACGAGGCGCACAGTTGGTTCAACTGGAACATATTGCCCCATCTGCCCGGAGAACACATAGATCGCGCCGATATTCTGTTCGGCCAGAGTCCGGCGGACCCAGTTGTGCAGTCCGATTGATCGAAACGCGGCAAGGCTCACCGGCTCGCGCCGCAGCATCGCTTCGACCCCTGCCAGCGCCAACGGCTTGGAGCGCAGCGGCAGGCAATGGCTGGCCGCTATCGCCGCCAGTTCGTGCCCGTGGGCAGAATCCCACTCGCTTTCGGCAAGGCACCCGACATGCACAGGCGCAAGCTCAGCCAGCGCCTTCAGCACATGATGCGAACGGATCTTGTCGCCACGGTCCGGGGGAAACGGCAGGCGGTGGGCGAGGAAGAGGATATCACCTTTCACCCCAGCCCCCGCGCGATTATCGGGCCGAGCCTGTTAGCAACGGGAAGCGGCAGGCGTTTCCACAGGGCAATCCGCGCCTGATGCTTCTCGCTGGTCGGATCGGCATCGCGCGCCTCATGGCCGGGTGCAGTCCAACTAGCGTAGGAGAGCGGCTGCGGTTCGAAACCCCAGTTCTTCTTGAAGCTCCAAGCTCCGCTGCCGGTCTTGCTGCGGCCGAAATCGAAGCGATCACAACCCCGCCGCCGGGCGTGGAGCATCAGCTCGTAATACATCCGGTCGTTGGCGCGCAGCGGCCGGGCGGCGGCGGTTCCCCCGCCCCAGTAGGGCATCACCGCGCCTGCATGATAGAACGAGAGCACGCTCGCCACCGGCACCCCCTGATGGC
Source organism: Erythrobacter sp. (assembly GCA_019739335.1). Taxonomy (NCBI): domain Bacteria; kingdom Pseudomonadati; phylum Pseudomonadota; class Alphaproteobacteria; order Sphingomonadales; family Erythrobacteraceae; genus Erythrobacter; species Erythrobacter sp. Next base: position 2,682,534 of record CP073261.1, on the reverse strand, counting down.
GGACGGTGAGAATATCGGCATCGAGACTGTCGAGCACGGCATCGAACAGGCTGCGCGGAAACACCGGGGTGCCGAGATTGCGCACGCTTTCGGCATAGACGGAATAATGCGCCGCCCGGTCAGCGGCATCGCGGCCCACCGTAACATCCAGATCGAAGGTCAGCGAGCGGCGCACCTCGGCGCGCTGCTTGCGCGGGATCGCGGTGAGCTGCGCCTTGTCGTCACCCGCCAGTGGCTGCACAAAGCCGCAGTGGCTGTCTGTCCGCACCCGCCAGCCTGCTCCCGCCGCGCCGCCGCGCAATTCCACCGTGGGGCAGGACAGGCGCAGCGCGTAGTCGCATGCCGCAGCGCACAGCATTTCGGCAGTCGCAGTGCCCTCCCCCAGCACCCCGCCCTCAACCGCAAAGCCGCTGGAGGCGAGCATCCGCCCGAACACCGGCGAATGCACTTCGGTCAGCGGCAGCCAGCCGGTTATCGCCCCGCCGCGTTCCGCCAGCAATCCCCGCGCTTTCTGCCCGGTGCCCGTTTCGACCGCGCGCAGCCACGCGGGGCGATGGAACACCGAGCCGCCATGATCGGCGACAAACCCTTCGATCCGCCCCGCTTCATCCGGCTGGCGCACATCCACCGCCCGCACCGCTTCGCGCGCCGTTATCCGCATCGGGGCGAAAGGCGCGTTCATCCCCCGATACCACCAGCCAGCGAACGCGCGCCGACCAGATCCGCCTCCGCCTTCTCCGCCGCGATCCGCGCGCTCTCGCGGTGCGCGATCAGATCGATCCGGCCCCAGGCAAAATCGCCGATCAACTGGCGCAGCTTGTCTGCCATCACATACAGATTGGTGTAATGCCGCAGGCGCGACCGCAGCGGTGCTCCCGCCACGCGCGGCTGGCCGGGGTCGATCTCCCACGGGTGGAAATAGAAGATCGCCGGGCGCCCCTCGTCGCGGTTGACCTGCCGGATCGCCCAGCGGCTGAAGGCATAGGGCAGCACCCGGAAGAACCCGCCGCCGCCAGCCGCCAGCCGCTTGCCGCGGAATTGGGCGGTGGTGACTGGCAGTTCGATCAGGCTGTGCCACGGCAAGGGATGGAAGGCGAAGCGCGGCGCGTCGGCCCAGCCGTAATGATCGTGGCGGATCGGCGCCACGCTGGAGGAGTAGAGATAGCCCTGTTCGGCCAGTTCCATGAAGGCCCAGGGTGTGCGCTGGTCGATCGAGAAACTCGGCGCGCGATAGCCGGTCACCCGCACCCCACAGCAATCCTCGATTGTCTTGCGGGTGCGCTCGATATCCTTGCCGAAGGTCGCCCGGTCCATTCGGAACACCCGTTCATGGTCCCAGCCGTGGCTGGCGACTTCGTGCCCGCGCCGCGCAATCTCGCGCAGCAGCGATCCGTGCCGCGCCGCGACCCATCCCAGCGTGAAGAAGGTCGCGCTGGCATTGGCGGCATCGAACAGGTCGAGGATCGCGTGGACATTGCGTTCCACGCGATCATCAAGCGTGCCCCAGCTGCCCCGTTCGATCACGTCCTCGAACGCGCCGACCTGGAACCAGTCTTCGACATCGACCGAGAGGCCGTTGACGACCGGTGCGGGCGCGGCCGGTTCTTCGCTGTCAAAAGCGATGGCATTCACCGCGCAATACTCCCCGATCCGACTCTCAATACCGCCGGTCAGGCGGCCTTGCTCGAATCCATTTCGCCTTCGATCCACTCGATCAGCATGGTCAGCGTCTGCCGGATCGAGCGTTCCTGTTCGAAGCAGCGCGCCTCAACCAGCGCGATCTGTTCGCGCATAACTTCGATTTCGGGTTTCACCGCGGCGGCAGTCTTTTCATCGGCCGAATTGGCCAGTTCGACCACGGCCTGCTGCAATTCGGCAATCTGCAGGTCGCGTTCGGCCAGCGCGCTTTCGAACATTTCGATATCGACGCGCGGGGTGGTGGGCATGGCCTTGACCGGTTCGAACTCGGGCGCCTTCTGCTTCATCGCGGAAGGTGCGGCTTCGGGGAAAGCGCGTTCGGCTTCCATTTCGGCCAGCACCGATTGCAGCATGGCGGCATCGATCCGGTTGCGTTCCTCCACCGCGCCCAGCAGCAGCAGGCGGTTGGCGATCTGGTTGACCCGGCGCGGAATGCCGCCCGAGGCTTCGAACAGTTCGGCGAACACCCGCTGGTCGAAGGCCGGGTTGCCTTCCCAGCCGACCTTTTGCAACCGGTGGATGATGTAGGGCTCGATCTCGCTCTTCTGCATCGGCTCGAGATGATGCGCGGCAATTACCCGCTGGCGCAATTGCTCCAGCCCCGGATCGTTCTGCAAGGTGCCGCGGAATTCGGGCTGACCCAGCAGCAGCGTCTGCAACAGCGGATGGCTGCCGAGCTGGAAGTTGGAGAACATCCGCAGTTCCTCGAGCGCGGCGACCGAAAGGTTCTGCGATTCGTCCACCACCAGCAGGCAGCGGCGGCCGGCGCGCGCCTCCTCGTGGAGGAAGCCCTCGATCTCGGTCAGCGCGGTGGCCTTGTCATGCCCTTCGACATCGAGCCCCATCGAGGCCGCGACAACGTGGACGATCTCGCTCTCGTCCAGCTTGCTGGTGACGATCTGCGCCACCGTGACCTGCCGCGAATCGAGGCTTTCCATCATGTGCGCAACCAGCGTTGACTTGCCCGAGCCGATCTCGCCGGTGATGACGATGAAGCCTTCCCCCTGCGCCAGCCCGTAGCCGAGGTACGACAGCGCCTTCCTGTGCGTGATCGAACGGAAATAGAATTCCGGATCGGGGGTAAGCTGGAAAGGCTTGCCGGTCAGGCCGTAGAAATTGTCGAACATGTCTTTTCCTCTTCGTGCCCGTCAGAAGGTGTAGCGCAGGCCAAGCAGCGCCGATGCGGCCTGGTAATCGGGCAGGTCTTCGCGGGTGATGCCATCAAGCCCCACGGCGGCGGTGCCGGTCAGCCCGGCGATGAAATTGCGGTCGTAAGCGGCGGTCATGCTGTAGCCGACATTGGTGCCGGAATTGTCCAGCCCGCTGTCGAACAGGTTGGCCGATCCGCCGACCGAGAGCTGCGACTGCCGGTCAAGCTGGCGCGAGGCGTAGGCGGCGAGCCAGTAGTTTTCGTCCGCCACGCCGTCGATCCCGGCGAGCACGGTGTTTTCCCCGGCGATGAAGGTACGGCGATCATAGCCTGCGCCGATCCCGTAGGAAGTGCGCCCGCTGCTCGATCCGTAGCCAAGCGACACGCCCCGGCTGCGGAACACGCCCGAACGGATCGAGCCGAGCCGCGCGAGCGCGCAATTGTCGCCCTCGGTGCCGAGCACGCAGCCGCCCAGGTCACCCGTCACCGGGTTGCGGAAGGCATCGAAATCGGTGCCCAGATCGCCCAGCGCGCCAATCACCTGGCCGCCGAAGCTGTTGATGTTGTCATAGACCGACACGCTGAGCGAGGAGTTGGCGTTTGGGGCATAGGAGAGGTTGCCGTAGTAGGTCATCGACCCGTAGCGGCGCCCCACCGTGGCGGACAGCGAGGTGCGGCTGCTGGGCCGCCACATCACGCCGACATCCCAGATCAGGCCATCGGTTTCGTAGGCGATCTGGCGCGGCTGTGAACGGTCGGTCACCAGCCGCCCATCGGGGCCGATCACCGGATCGCCATCGGCATCGCGCAGCGCATCGCGGCTGGAAATCTCCACATCCTCGTAGCCCACTCCGCCCACCAGCGCGACATTGGGGGATACCGGCACGGTGACATCGGCGCGCACGTGGCGATCATCGATGCGCTGATCGAGGTTGGACACGTCCTGCCGGTTCCACCCCGCTCCCACGCCCAGCCCGACGGGCAGCACGGTGTCTGGCGCGATCCCGGCGCGCACGGCGGCGAGATGGGTGGTCGCATCGTCGAAAATGTCTACCGGCTCGGCTCCCGGCGCGGCGAATACGGCATCGGGCGATTCCACGCGGGTATATCCGAACTGGTAGGCCCCGGTGACTTCGGCCACGCCCACTTCGGTCTGGAACGCGGGCCCGGCGTAGACCGAATAGACTTGGCTGGTCGAATCATCGTTGCCGCCGAAGCCGCCGATGGAGGTGCCGCCATTGCCCTCGACACGGGTGCGCGAGGCGAGCGCCCCCGCTTCCAGCGTCAGAGCCGGTCCGGCGACGGCCAGCGAAGTGCGGGCGATGCCGGAGAAAGTATCGGTATCGGCAACATCGTCGTCATAACCGATCCTCCGTTCATACCGCAGCGAAACCGCGCCCTGTGAATAGCGGCTGCCGAACCCCGCATCTACGCCCGCTGCCACGCGGGTGTATGTGACGACATCGTCACCCGGCGAAAGCTCGGCGGTGACGACCTGCCCGGCCTCGATATAGGGCGCAATTTCGATGCCGCGATCCGAACTGCGCGATTGCTCGCCGCCTTCCTCGCGCTCCTGCGCCAGCGCTGCGCCTGGCAGCAATGCCACCGCCAGCAGGGTAGTGAGGGTGACACGCATAAGGACTATGCCTCCTGCCCGTAGTAGACACCGAACTGGCGCCCGCTGGGGCTGAAATGCGCCGCGTTCAGCAGCAGCTTGAGATCGGGACAGGACGAGAGCAGCGTCAGCGCGTCTTCCAGCGCGCTCTGCCCGGTCCGGTCCGCGCGGGCGACGACGATCGCCTGACCGACATGGTTTGCCAGCTCGGCCGCGGGCGAGGCCGCCAGCGCCGGTGGGGAATCGAAGATGATGATGCGGTTGGGTGCGGCGCGGGTCAGCCGGTCGAGCACTTCGGCGGTGCGGGTGCTGGAGAGATATTCGCTGTCCGCCGTGGTGTGGTTGCCCGCCGGAAGGACGAACAGCCCCGCCACGTCGGTCGCCATCACGCAATCCTCGACGCGGATATCGTCGCGCGCCAGCACGTCCATGAACCCCGGTCCGCGCGGCAGGCCAAGCATGGCCAGCACCGAAGGCTTGGCGAAATCGGCATCGACCAGCAGCACTTCGCTGTCCTTCTCCGCCGCCATCGCCAGCGCCAGATTGACCGCGCAGAAGCTCTTGCCTTCGTTGGGATGCGGCGAACAGACCAGCACCCGCTGCGCCAGCGCGCCGGAACCGGCCTCCCGCGCCTTGCGGACCGAGGCTAGCACCTGCCGCTTCACGATGCGGAATTCCTCCAGCAGCGCGGTGACCTGGCCCTCGGGCTGGATCAGCCCGTGGGTGGCGAGCGCGGCGCGATCGAGCTTGTGGACCACGCCGGAGAATTCGACATCTTCGTAGACCGGCTCCGGCAGAGGAGCCGACGCGGGAGCGGCCACTGCGACGGGACCATCCACGCGCGGAGGCATCGCATTCGCAGCGGCCTGCGCCAGCGACACTTCGGGCTCCGGCGCGGGCTTCTTCACCCGTCGGCGGTTGACCGGATCGGACAGCTTGCGTGGCACCGGCGCGGGGGTGAAATCACCGCCGAGGCCGAAAAAGCCTTCGGCCCGCTCGAACAGCGATTTGGGCGGCGTGGGGATCTTGCGATGCTCGGTCATGTCCGTTCCCCTCACGCCATGTTGCCAAGCTGGATGATGTTGACGCCCAGCAGCACGACGAACAGCAAGCCCAGTCCGCCCAGCCCGGCAGCGAAATACTTGAACCGCTTGCGCCGCAGCTCTCGCCCGGCCTCGGTGAAGGTGTGGCTTATGGTGCCGATGACGGGGAGGCCGAAGGTCCGCTCCAGCTGGCTGGCGGTGGCGAATGTGGAGCCGAGCTTGCTCAGCGTGAAGGCTATCCCTGCCCCGGCGCCGACGCCCAGCACCAGCACGCCGAACAGCAGCAGCGCCCGGTTGGGCGCGGCGGGGACGCGCGGGGTGGTGGGCGGATCGACCACTTCGAACTGCACCGCGCTGCGTTCATTCGCCACCTGCCCGCGCAGGCGCAATTCCTCGCGGTCCTGGAGCAATTCGTCATAGCGCTCGCGCAGCACTTCATAGTCGCGGCTGATCCGGGTGGCTTCGGCAGCGGCACCCGGCTCGCGCGCAGCGCTGGCGTTGATCGAGGCGATTTCGGAGCGCAAGGCGGCAGCGCGCGATTGCAGGCTCATCACGTTGGACTGGCGTTCGACCTGCATCGACTGGAGCGAGGAGTATGCCGGATTGGGCATTCCGCCCCCGCCTCCGCCGCCCGAACCGGCGCTACGCTCGCGCAGGGCTGCAACTGTGCGGCTGGCGGCGACGACATCGGGATGTTCACTGGTCAGCCCGCGCGCACGCATGGCGGCGAGGTTGGCTTCGGCCTGCGCCAGAGTGCTCGGCGCGCCGCCGCCGCCCGGCATGGAGAGCGTACGCGGAGTGGCGGCAAGCTGCCCCTCGATCGCAGCGAGCGCGCTTTGCGCAGCCGCGAGATCGGCTTCGACACTGCGCAGTTCGGCGCGGCTGGCGCTCATTTGTGCGGCAATGGTCTGCGCGCCGCCGACCAGATCAGGGTTCTGCGCTTCGAAAGCCAGACGGCGTTCCTCGGCCGCAGCAAGTTCCTCTTCGCGCTGGGCGAGCTGCTGGTTGAGGAACTCGATCGAATCCTCCACTTCCCCGCGCGATCCGCCAAGGTTCTCCTCGCGGAAGATGTCGATCATGCTCTGGGCGATGGTCTGCGCCAGTTGCGCGTTTTCGCTGTCGGACAGGTTGCCTCTACCGCTCTGCGCGGTGATTTCGAAGATGTTGTCACCTTCTCCGACGACCTTGATGTCCTTCTCCAGCTCCGCGATGGCAGCTTCCATCTCGGCAGGCGTCGAAACGGCGTCCCCGATGCGGGTGGAACGGACGACTTTCTCGAGGTTGACCGAGCTCACCAGTGTCTGGCGGAGGCGGTCGATATCGCGTTCGCGGGCATTGGCGGCGATGCCGATCTGTTCGGCCAGCACATCGTCCAGCTGCACGAAGATGCGCGCTTCGCTCTCGTAGCTGTTGGGAATCAGCGCCACGACCAGCCAGCCAAGCAGGCAGACAGCCCAGGCAATGCCCAGCGCCAGCCAGCGGCGGTTCCAGACGGCCCATAGCCCTGCGCGCAATTCCTCCAGAAGCTGGTTCAAGCTGCCAACTCCCTCAGAACATGCTCTCAGGGATGATGATGACATCGCCCGGCATCAGCATCACGTTTGCTTCGCTGTCGCCGCGCCGCAACAGGTCGGTCAGCCGCAGATCGTATTCGCGCTGGTCGCCGCTTTCCCGATCGAAGCGGATCAGCCGCGCGCGGTTGCCCGCCGCATATTCGCTGAGGCCGCCGACCGAGATCATCGCATCGAGCAGGGTCATATTGGCGCGGAAGGGGATCGAGGCAGGCTCTGCCGTCGCCCCGACAACCCGCACCTGCTGGCTGAAGGTTCCGGCAAATTCGTTGACGATCACCGTTACGATGGGTTCTTCGATATATTGCGAGAGCTGGAGGCGGATATCTTCCGAAAGCATCGTCGGGGTCTTGCCGACAGCGGGCATGTCCGCGACCAGCGGTGTGGTGATGCGGCCATCGGGGCGCACCTGCACCTCGGCGCCAAGCTCGTCGTTGCGCCAGACATGGATGGTCAGCTTGTCGAGCGGGCCGATCACATATTCCTCGCCCGGGCCTTCCTGCATCGAGACAAAGCGGGCCGGTTCGAGCTGGTTGCCGGTGGAGCCGGTCGCGCAGCCGGTCAGGGCTAGCGCGAGGCCGGTGGTCGCGGCGATAGCTTTGGAGAGGGCTTTTGCCGTGAATGTCGTTCGCATCGAATGCGTCCTTAGAAGTGCTATGGCGGTCAGCTGACGCGGCCTCATCTGCCGCGCACGCATTGCGCTCTGGATCCAGCCCCGGCTTCTCGCCAAAAAGGGTGAACATTGCGTTAGCCTTGGAGGGTAAAAGCGCTGGAAAGCGGGACTTTTCGGGCGCTGTCCCGCATTGGGACGCAGGCTTGCGAAGGCGTTAAACGAGCATTTCGCGCGCCGCACCCTGGCCAAGGAAAGCCGCCGGACTGGCGCTGGCTCCGTAGGCCCCCGCACAGAAAACCGCGACAATATCGCCAACTTCGGCGCGCGGCAGGTGGGCCTGATCGGCTAGGCGATCCAGCGGGGTGCAGAGGCAACCTACCACATTGGCCTCTTCTTCCGGTGCTGCATCGAACCTGTTGGCAATCGCAACGGGATAGTTGCGGCGAACGACCGTGCCGAAATTGCCCGAAGCGGCCAACTGGTGGTGCAGCCCGCCATCGGTGACGAGATAGGTCACCCCGTGGCTTACCTTGCGGTCGAGGATTCGGGTCAGGTAGACCCCCGCCTCGCCCACCAGATAGCGACCCAGTTCGATGGCGAAATGCGTCTCGCGCAGGGTTGGCGGAAGATCGGCGAAGCGTTCGCCCATTGCCGCGCCGACTGCGTGAAGGTCCAGCGGCACATCCCGGTCGAAATAGGGAATGCCGAACCCGCCGCCCATGTTTAGGTGCGGCACCGCTACGCCCGATTCCTCGCCGAGCCGTGCCGCGAGGCTGAGGACATTGGCCTGCGTCTCGACAATCGCGTGCGCATCAAGCGCCTGACTGCCGGTGTAGATATGGAACCCGCGCCAGTCCGCGCCCCCATCCACCAGCCGCCGCGCGAGGTCAGGCACCCGCTCCTCATCCACGCCGAACGGCTTGGCCCCGCCGCCCATCTTCATTCCCGATCCCCGCAGTTCGAACGAGGGATTGACCCGGATCGCCATGCGCGGGGCAATGCCGAGCGCTTTGCCGAAAGCGAGCGTCCGCTCTGCCTCGCCTTCGGATTCGCAATTCAGCGTCACCCCGGCGCGGATTGCTGCGAGCAGTTCCGCGTCGCGTTTGCCCGGCCCGGCAAAGCTGATCTCGCGCGGCAGATACCCGGCCTTGCGCGCCTGCTCCAGTTCGCCGCCCGACGCGATGTCCAGCCCGTCGACAAGATCTGCCATGAATTCGAGGAGTGGTGGGTAAGGGTTTGCCTTCATGGCATAATGCAGGCGCAAGCGTTCGGGCATGGCGGCCCGCAGTTCGCGGACACGGCGGGTGATCGCCTCGCGCGAATAGACGAACAGCGGCGTATCGCCCGCCTCCTTCACCAGCGCGCTGGCCTTGCGCCCGCCGATGGCGAGTTCGCCGTCTTTCACCGCGAAATAGGGTGGAATGGGGCCGAGCGGCTTCATGCGGCGTCTTCCTTCAGCTTGGCCCGGTCAATCTTGCCGTTGGGATTGAGCGGCATTGCCTCCACCCAGCGGATCGCGGCGGGCTGCATGAAATTGGGCAGTTCGCGCTTCAATGCCGCGCGCAGCGATTCCTCGTCGCCCCGCCCGCGCACCACCAGATGGATCGCCTGCCCCAACCGCTCGTCCGCCACGCCATAGGCCACCGCTTCCTCGGCAAAGCCGGTAGAGACTGCCGCGTCCTCCACTTCCTGCGGGCTGATGCGGTTTCCCGCGCTCTTTATCATCGCATCGTCGCGCCCGACGAAATAGAGCAGGCCCTCGGCATCGCGGCGCACCGTGTCACCCGACCAGACGGCCATGCCGCCATAGCTGGAAGCAGCAGGCGCAGGGCGGAACCGTTGTGCGGTCCGCTCGGCATCCTGCCAGTAGCCCTGCGCGACCAGCGGGCCGCAATGGACCAGTTCACCTTCGTCGGCAGGTTGCCCCTCGCTGTCGACGACAAGGATTTCGGCAAAGGGAATCGCCTTGCCCATCGAGGTAGGATGCGTGTCCACCAGCGCTGGATCGAGAAAGGTCGAACGGAAGGCCTCGGTCAGCCCGTACATCGGGAACAGCCGTGCCTGCGGGAACAGTGTGCGCAGGTCGCGCACCAGTTCCAAGGTCAAAGCCCCGCCGCTGTTGGTGAGGCGGCGCAACGGCATGACGGCATCGGCGGGCCATTCCTGCTCGACCAGTTGCAGCCACAGCGGCGGCACCGCGGCCAACGTAGTGACGCCGTGCCGCGCGCAGGCCTTGATGACATCGCGCGGGGTCAGGTAATCGAGCGGCACCACGCTTCCGCCCGCATACCAGGTGGAAAGCAACTGGTTCTGGCCGTAGTCAAAACTGAGCGGCAGCACCGCCAGCGTCACATCCTCGCGCGCCAGACCAAGATAATGCGCCACGCTCACAGCGCCGAGCCAGAGGTTCGCATGGCTCAGCATCACCCCCTTGGGCCGCCCGGTGGAGCCGCTCGTGTAGAGGATCGCTGCCAGTTGCTGTGGATCGGATTGCGATGGTTCCAGCGCCCCGTCGAGACCCTCCAGCTCCGAATAGAGCGCCGCCTCTTCCCACACCGCACAGCCATCCGGCACATCGCCCGCCTCCAGCGCGGAAAGCCGCGCGGCGTTCGCGATAAACAGGCTGGCGCCGCAATCGTGGAGGATATGCTGCACCTGCGCCCGCTTGAGCAGCGGATTGACCGGAACATGCACCAGCCCCGCGCGCGCAGCGGCGAGCGGCATCAGGCAGGTCAATTCGCCCTTCGCCGCCCATGTCGCCACCCGCGCCCCCTTCTCGGGCACCCGTCGCGCGAGCCATGCCGCCAGCCGTGCGACACGGCTTCTTAAAGTGTTCCAGCTAAGCGTCTCCCCGCGCAGGACCAGCGCCGCGTCGTCATCCGCCCCGCACAGGGCGAGATGGTCGAGCGGGCGCGGTACGGGATCGGGCGTGGTGGACACAAGGGCTCCAGAGGACGGAAAACAGGCTATTGATCGCGGTCGGTTATCACGATGATCTTAAGGAAGTGCAAGGCGATGCCCCGCTCGCCGCGCTGCTATCCGCACCTGCTGCCATGACGCCGTTCGACCGGCTGGATTGGTGGCAGGGGCTGGTGGAAGAGTGCGGCATGTTTCCGGTGATCGCGGTTGCCCGGCAAGGCGATCAGCGCGCTGCCCTGCCCTTCTACCGGGTGAAGCGGAGCATGGTGGGGCTGGCCAACTGGTACAACTTCACTCTCCGCCCGATTGTCTCGCCTGAAGCTGACGGCGATGCATTGCTGAACGCGCTGGCCGCCGATCTGGCGGGACAGGCACCGCACATCGTGCTGGACAAGCTGCCCGACGAAAATGGCGAAACCACTCGCCTCGCTTCCGCCTTCCGCAAGGGCGGATGGACCGTCTTCCGCTTCCAGTCCGACGTCAACCACGTCCTGCACCTAAACGGGCGCAGCTATGCCGAGTACATGGCGAGCCGCCCCGGCCCCTTGCGCACCACTCTCAAACGCAAGGGCAAGAAAGTGCAGGTCACGCTCGAAACGCAGTTCAACCCCGAAAGCTGGGCCGCCTACGAAGCGATCTATGCCCAGAGCTGGAAGCCGGAAGAAGGTTCGCCCGCTTTCCTGCGCCGCTTCGCCGAGGTGGAAGGCCGCGCCGGTCGCCTGCGGCTGGCCGTGGCCCGCGCCGATGGCGAACCCGTCGCCGCGCAGTTCTGGACCGTGGAGAATGGCACCGCCTTCATCCACAAGCTGGCGCATACCGAAGCTTCGAAACCGCTTTCCCCCGGCACCACGCTGAGCGCGGCGCTATTCGAGCAAGTGATCGATCGCGACAAGGTGTCGACGGTCGACTTCGGCACCGGGGACGATCCCTACAAGCGCGACTGGATGGAGGAGGTGCGCCCGCGTTACCGTCTGGACATGTACCGTGCCCTCTATCCCGGCAACTGGCCCGCCATCGCCAAGGCGTCGGCGCGGCAACTTGTCAGCCGCCTGCACACTGTCTAGGGCGGCAATCCTATGGCGAGCAATCTTCCCGTCCCATTCGATACCGAGACCGAAACCGATCTCGTGCTGCGGCAGGTGCTCAGCGACGTGCTGGGCCTTTCGGCGGAGCGCGTGGCGGAGCTGGACGGCGAGTCCGGCCTGTTCGGCCACCTGCCCGAACTCGATTCGATGGCGGTGGCAGGGCTGCTGACCGAGATCGAGGACAGGCTCGACGTGGTGATCGAGGACGACGATGTCGACGGCGAAATGCTGGAGACCTACGGCGGCCTGCTCGCCTTCCTCGTCGCCAAGCGCAGCGGCGCCTGACCGGCAATGCTGCCGGGCACCTGGCCCAATCCCCCCGGTGCAGACGAATATGCGGTGCGCCTCGACAGCGGGCGCGCGCTGCGGCTGCTGATCGTTCCGGCGCTGTTCGATGAAGCGAACAAGCTGCGGCATTTCACCGTGGAGACGATGCGATCGCTCGATGCGGCGGGGGTCGATTGCCTGCTGCCGGACTTGCCGGGGACAAACGAGAGCCTCGCTGACCTTCAAATCCAGACACTTGCTTCATGGCGCGCGGCGATGGCGGCGGCGGCGGCGCATTTCGCCGCAACCCATTTGCTGACCGTTCGTGCGGGAGCATTGTGCGCGCCGGAGGGCTTGCCGTGCCTGCACTATGCGCCCGTCGCGGGAGCAAGCGTACTGCGCGCCCTTCTGCGTGCACGAGTGATCGCCGACCGCGAGGCGGGGCTGGAAAGTTCACGCGAGGCACTGCTCGATCAGGGCAAGCGCGGGGGTCTGGTGCTGGCGGGCTACTCGCTCGGCGCGGCACTCATCAGCGAACTGGAAAAGGCCGAACTCGCTCCGGGTTCCGCCGAAATCGCGCAAGCCGAACTGGGTGGCCCCGGCCTCTGGCTGCGCGCCGAGCCGGATCACGATCCCGCGCAGACCGAGGCGCTGGCGCGGATAGTGCGGGAGCGGATCGGATGAGCCGCCGCCACTTGTCCTTTGCCTGCGAGGGCGAGACCCTGATCGGCACGCTTGATGAAGGAGCGGCAAGCAGCGGCCTCCTGATCGTCAGCGGCGGCAACGAACTGCGAAGCGGGGCTTTTGCCGGGCAGGCGCGGTTTGCTGCGAGGCTGGCCGCACAAGGTTTCCCTGTGTTCCGCTTCGACAGGCGCGGCTTGGGGGACAGCAGCGGCGAGAACGACGGTTTTCGCGGTAGCCGCGAGGATATTCTCGCCGCGCTCGCGGCCTTCCGCAGCGAGTGCCCGCAGGTGCAGCGGGTCGTCGCCTTCGGCAATTGCGATGCTGCCAGCGCCCTGATGCTGATGCGCGGCGATATGTGCGATGCGCTGGTGCTGTCCAATCCGTGGACCTACGATGACGACACCGGCGGGCAGGACCTGCCCCCGCCAGATGCCATCCGGGCGCGCTATGCCAGCCGGTTGCGCGATCCGGCGCAAGTGCTCCGGCTGCTGCGTGGCGGCGTCAATATCTCGTCTCTTTTCCGTGGCTTGAAGGCTTCGCTTGCCAGGTCCAAACCCGCCGGAACGCTCTACGCGGAAATCGCCGAAGGCCTTGATGCCGCGACCAAGCCCTATGTCATCCTGATCGCTGACAACGACCGGACCGGGCAGGAATTTGTCGCGCGCTGGGATGGGACCAACGGCGAAGTGCGCCGCTGCGCCGGGGCGAGCCATGCTTACGTGGAACCCCATGCCCGCAAGTGGCTGGAAGCACAGTTGCTTGAGATGTTGCGGGGGTAGGACGGAGGCCTCCTGCTCGGCATCCCGCATCAAAACCCGCTCATGCTGAGCCTGTCGAAGCACAGCCACTAGGCTCACCCAACCGTGGGGCTGGCATCGTGGCTACCCTTCGACAAGCTCAGGGTGAGCGGGAGTTGTTTCAGAGTAAGTAGGAGTTGCTCAAGAATTTGAATTCAAGCCGACTTTACGAACAAGCTCGCCAACTCGACATGGGTTGACCAGCGGAATTGCCCCACCGGACGCAGTTCCGCCAATTCGTATCCTGCCGCCGCCAATGTGGCGGAATCTCGCGACCAGCTCGACGGATTGCAGCTGATATAGACCACCCGGCCCACGCCACTCGCGGCAATCTGTTCGATCTGCTCGCGCGCACCGGCACGCGGCGGATCGAGCAGCACGCCGTCGAAGCCCGCCAGCTCCTCGGCGCGCATCGGGTTGCGGAACAGATCACGGTGGACGGCTTCCACCGGCAGGCGGGCGGAATTGGCAGCGCTGCGGCAGGCGAGATGCGCCGTCCGGTCCGCTTCCGCAGCCAGCACCTTGCCTCCGCCAGCCAATGCCAAAGCAAAGGTGCCGAGGCCGGAGAACAGGTCCGCCACCTGAGTACAGTCCGCCAGCCATTCGTGCGCCGCCCCTACCAGCGCCGCCTCGCCATGATGGGTGGCTTGCAGGAAAGCCCCGGTCGGATAGGCCACCGCAATGCCTCCTAACGTCACAGTCACAGGCTCCGGCTCCCAGAACCCTTCAGCACCATAACCATGATCCAGCGTCAGCCGCGCCAGCCCATGATCACGGCAGAAATCGAGCAGGTTCTCGGTCTGCGCCAGCCCTTCGGGCATGAAGCCCTTGAGCCCACAGTCGACTCCCTGATCGACCCGCGCCAGCTCGATCTCGATCGCATGCCGCCCCTTGAGCGCGGCGAAATAACGGCGCAGCGGGGCAATCAGCGCGAACAATTCGGGCAGCAGCACATGGCATTCGGCCAGGTCGATCACCTTGTGCGATGCTGCCGCGTTGAACCCGACCAGCGGCTTGCCGCCCGAACTGATCGCCTTCAGGCTCGCCCGGCGGCGCGAACGCGGCGGGGACATGGCGGGCTCGGCAACCAGGCGCGGGTCCAGTCCCTGCGATTGCGCGGCGAACACCACCCGCTCGCGCACGAACTGCGCGAGCGAAGGTTCGTCGCAATGCTGCAACTGGCACCCGCCGCAGGTGCCGAAATGGCGGCACGGCGGGGTAGCGTGGTGCGGCCCCGGCTGCACCGAACCATCGGCCAGCAGCGTGTCACCCGGCGCTGCATAGGCAGCGTGGCGACCGCTGGCGGTAGCCCCATCGCCCTTCGCCGCAATGCGCAGGATCTCTTCGGCTTCGCTCACAGGAATGCCCCGTAAGCATCTGGAACATGGTAGATCAGTTCACCCGCCGAGAACGCGGGCCCCGCCTTCCGCGCGGCTTCGGCATGCAGCCAGCAGCCCTGCTCGGCGGCCTTGCGCGGGCCGACTCCGGTGGCAAGACGACTGGCGATCAGCCCTGCCAGCACATCGCCGGTTCCCGCCGTGCTCAGCCAACTTGTGGCGGGCGGCATCACCGACAGCGGTGATCCCTCGGCGGCGATCAGCGTATCCGGCCCCTTGGCCACCAGCACGCCTTCAATGCCTTCGGCCAGTTCCTGCGCCTGCTCGGCCCGGTCCAGCCCGACCGTGCCGAAAGCATTGGCCATCGCATCCAGTTCACCCGCGTGCGGCGTGGCAATGATCGGCTGGCTGCGCCCGTCGAGCATCGAGGGTTCGAGCAGCGACAGCGCATCGGCATCGCAGACTGTGGGCAAGTCGCAGGCCAGCACCCAGTCGAGCCGCGCCTGCGCCTCGTTGCTGCGTCCCAGACCCGGCCCGACGAGGAAGGCAGCGATCCGTTCATCGCGCACCAGATCAAACAGCGATCCGTGATCGACCACCAGATCGGGCGGCCCTTCGAGATCGTCGTCCTCCTCGCCCGCGAACAGCTTCACATAGCCCGCACCGCCGTGCTGCGCCGCCTGCGCCGCGAGGATTGCCGCACCCGGCATCACGCCCGCCACCACCGCCAGCAGCCCGCGCGAATACTTGTGCGCACTGCGCGGCGGCAGGCCGAGCACCGGCGGCGTCGAAAGCCGTGCCGCCCCCGCCACCTTGCCGACACCGATATCCACCAGCCGCTTTTCGCCCATCGTGTCCATCGCCGGCATCAGCCAGTGGGCGAATTTCCATGCGCCGAGCGCCAGCGTCAGGTCATAGCGCGGCAGGCCGGGATTGAGGCATTCGCCATTATCGCTGTCCACCCCGCTGGGCAGGTCCACCGCCACGGCGTGCTGGTGGGTTGACGACAGCTTGCGCAGCAGGCCGAGCAGATCGTCATCGAGCGGCCGGCCGAGGCCGGTGCCGAACAGGCAATCGACCAGCACCGCGCCATGCGCCGTCGCGACCGGCTCCCCGCCCCAGGCCCGGCGCGCGGCAATCGCCGCTTCGGTCTTGGGTTCAAGCGGAGCGACGATCCGTACGGCCAGCCCGCGATCACGCAAAACGCGTGCAATAACATAGCCATCGCCACCATTGTTGCCGGGACCGCAGAGCACCGTAACCGCGCGACCCGCAGCGATCCGCCACACCCATTCCGCCGCGCCCGCGCCCGCGCGCTCCATCAGGCTGGAGACGCTGGCCCCATTGGTAATCAGGCCTTGCTCCGCCTCCTGCATCTGCGCGGCGGTGAGGATCTGTTGTGGTTCGCGCATGGGCCTAGTCAGCGACAGGCAGGCGGTAACGGTCCGCCCCCACGCGCAGCTCGATAATTCCTTCGCTGCGGGTGACATCGGCCTGCTCCATGCCGTCGGCGGTGATGATCCCGCGCTCGGGCACGCCCAGTTCGAAGCGGCGGAACCCGCCATCGGGATGGCGCACGATCACGGTGCGCTGGCCGTCCACTTCGGCGCGTTCCATCGTGCAATCGGGCGCGAAGGCCGCCGATCCGCCCAAAGCGCATTCAACCGGCGTGGTGTCGGCCCCCGCCTCGGCTTCACCGCAGGCTGCGACGCCAAGAGCAAGAAGCAGGACCAGCAACCTCACTTGCCCAGCACCTGCGAGACATCGCGCACCGCGCCGCGCGCGGCGCTGGTGGTCATCGCGGCATAGGCCTGCAAAGCGGGCGTTATCTTGCGCGGGCGATGTTCGGTGGGCTGCCACGCGGAGGCGCCGCGCGCTTCCATCGCCGCGCGGCGGTGGGCGAATTCCTCGTCCGAAATCATCAGGTTGATGCTGCGATTGGGAATGTCGATTTCGATCAGATCGCCCGGCTCCACCAGCGCGATTTCCCCGCCCTCGCCCGCTTCGGGAGAGACATGGCCGATCGACAATCCGGAGGTGCCGCCGGAAAAGCGTCCGTCGGTCAGCAGCGCGCATTGCGCCCCCAGCCCCTTCGACTTGAGGTAGCTGGTGGGGTAGAGCATTTCCTGCATCCCGGGGCCGCCCTTCGGCCCTTCGTAGCGGATCACCACTACGTCACCCGCCACTACCTCATCGGCAAGGATCGCTTCCACTGCCGCGTCCTGGCTTTCGTAGACCTTGGCGGGGCCGGAAAACTTGAGGATGCTTTCATCGACGCCCGCCGTCTTCACGATGCAGCCGTCGCGGGCGATATTGCCATAGAGCACTGCCAGCCCGCCATCCTGGCTGAAGGCGTGTTCGCGGTTGCGGATCACCCCGTTTGCGCGATCCAGATCGAGCGCGTCCCAGCGGCGCGACTGGCTGAAGGCGGTCTGCGTCGGCACCCCGCCGGGGGCGGCCTTGTAGAATTCGTGCACTTTGGGATTGCCGGTGCGGACAATATCCCAATCGTCCAGCGCATCGCCCATCGTCGGGCTGTGGACGGTGGGCAGCGCCGTGTGCAGCAGCCCCGCGCGGTCCAGCTCGCCGAGGATCGCCATGATCCCGCCCGCGCGGTGGACGTCTTCCATGTGGACGTCGCTCTTGGCCGGGGCGACTTTCGACAGGCACGGCACCTTGCGGCTCAACCGGTCGATATCGGCCATGGTGAACTCGACTTCCGCCTCGTGCGCGGCGGCGAGCAGGTGGAGCACGGTGTTGGTCGATCCGCCCATCGCAATATCGAGGCTCACCGCATTCTCGAACGCCTGGAAGCTGGCAATCGAGCGCGGCAGGACAGAGGCATCGTCCTCTTCGTAATACCGCTTGGCCAGTGCCACCACCAGCCGCCCCGCCCGCTCAAACAGGCCCTGCCGGTCCGAATGGGTTGCGAGCTGCGAGCCATTGCCGGGGAGTGACAGGCCCAGCGCCTCGGTCAGGCAATTCATCGAATTGGCGGTGAACATGCCCGAGCACGAACCGCAGGTAGGGCAGGCCGAGCGTTCGATCTCGGCCACTTCCTCGTCCGAATAGTGCTCGTCCGCCGCAGCCACCATCGCGTCGACCAGATCTAGCGCGACTTCCTTGCCCTTCAGCACGATCTTGCCCGCTTCCATCGGCCCGCCGGAAACGAACACCACCGGCACGTTCAGCCGCATCGCCGCCATCAGCATTCCCGGCGTGATCTTGTCGCAATTGGAAATGCACACCATCGCATCGGCGCAGTGGGCGTTGACCATATACTCCACGCTGTCGGCGATCAGGTCGCGGCTGGGGAGCGAATAGAGCATCCCGTCATGCCCCATCGCGATGCCATCATCGACGGCGATGGTGTTGAATTCCTTGGCCACGCCGCCCGCCGCCTCGACCTGCCGGGCGACCAGCTGGCCGAGATCCTTCAGGTGCACATGGCCGGGCACGAACTGGGTGAAGGAGTTGACGATCGCGACGATCGGCTTGCCGAAATCGCCGTCCTTCATGCCGGTGGCACGCCAAAGCCCGCGCGCGCCCGCCATGTTGCGGCCGTGGGTGGAAGTGCGGGAACGGTAGGCGGGCATGGGCTTGGTCCTGTTGGCTTGCTCGTTTTTCCCTAACGCAAGGGCGGGCGAAGCCAAGACACTTATTCTATTTGCCGAGAGACCTGCTCTGCAATCCGCCCCAATCGCTCGGCCCAGCCTGCCGCGTCGCCGGTCAGGTCCTGCCGCAGTTCGATGCCGAGATAGGGAAAGCGCCCCTCGGCGTGGCGGTTCATCGTAGCGTTGAGCAGCTTGCCCGAATAGGGCTGCTGGTCGCCGACGGTGAGGCCCTCGGCCTCGAGCAAGGGAATGGCGAGCCGCGCGGCGCGGTCGTCCTCATTGTAGAGCACCCCGACATGCCACGGGCGCGGCTTGTCGCAGGTGGCGAGCGCGGGTGTGAAGCTGTGCAGCGAAAGGACCAGCGCGGGCGGTGCCTGCTCCAGCAGTTCGGCCAGCGCCTTGTGGTAGGGATCGAAGAACCGCGCAATCCGGGCCTCACGCTGGCCCGCATTCCCGGGAAAGGCGTGGCCGTCGCTGACCAGCGGGACGAGACCGGGGCTGTCAGGATCGCGGTTGAAATCGCAGACGAGGCGGCTGACGTTGCCCTGGAATGCGGCAACGCCCCTCTGCTGCGCCATCAGCGCGCCGATCTCTGCCACGCCGATGTCTATGGCGACGTGCTGGGTGAGCAGTTCGGGGGCAATGCCGAGGTCGATATCGGGCGGAACGGCGTTGCTGGCATGGTCCGAGACGATCAGAATACCCCCCGGCGCTGGCGTGCCGAGAATGCGGTAGGCTTCGTGCTCGATCACCGCAGCCGCCCCGCCAGTTTCCACCACTCTCCCGGCATCGCAGCCGCCGCCGCATCGCGCTCCGCCTCGCTGGCGTAAAGCGCAAAGCACGTCGCGCCGGAGCCCGACATGCGGGCGAGCAGCGGATTGGTGGCAGCAAGCGCCGCCAGCACCTCGCCGATTAACGGGCACAGGGAAAGCGCAGGCCCTTCCAGATCGTTGCGCCCCGCCAGCGTGATCTCACGCGCGGTGCCCTCCGGCAGTGCCCCGCGATCCACACCGCCCCCCGTTTCGGTCCAAGCCGTGAACACCGGCCCGGTGCTTAGGGGCACGCGCGGGTTGACCAGCAGCACGGGCATTCCGGCCAGATCGTTTTCGACCGGCTCCAACTCGGTCCCCGTCCCGCGCCCCACGCAGGTGACGCTCTCGACACAGGCCGGCACATCCGCGCCCAATCTGGCCGCGCGCTCGCGCCAGTCATCGGGCAGGCCATAGGCATCGCGCACGATCCGGAACACCGCCCCCGCGTCCGCCGAACCCCCGCCCAGCCCTGCGGCGACGGGGAGGTTCTTTTCGAGCGTGATCGCAAGGCCATCGCGGCGCGGCAGCGCGGTGAGCGCGCGCAGGACGATATTGTCGAACGGATTATCGAGTGCGGTGGCGAATTCGCCGACCGTCGTCAGCCGGTCTGCCTCGGCAGAACACGCCACCAGCACATCCCCCGCATCGACGAAAGCGAACAGCGTTTCGAGTTCGTGATACCCATCCTCCCGCCGCCGCCGCACGTGGAGCGCGAGGTTGATCTTGGCGTAAGCAGTCTCGCGCACTCGGGAATTTCCTTCCGGTACGATCTTCAAACTCGCCAACTAATCATCTGAGGTCAGCGCGCGCTTCAACCGCTCTTCTTGATACGGCTCCAGCGATCCGTCGGGAGCCAGCGCCGCTATTTGGATCAGTGCCGTACTCTGAATCCGCTCTTTCTGGTAAGCTTCCAGGTTCGAGTACGCGCCCCAGGAACCAAGCAGAAGAACGGCGAGTCCTGACGATACACCTCGACTCAGCCGGGCAGCGATCGTCCATCCTCCACGGCTTTCAATACCCTCACTCCGCGCCATTCAACTATGCTCCTTCAAACCGATCACATTGCACAAGGGGCGAAATGCCAAGCGTCGCTACTCAACTCACATATTCGGATAGTTCGGCCCACCGCCGCCCTCCGGGGTAGTCCAATTGATGTTCTGGTTCGGGTCCTTGATATCGCAGGTCTTGCAGTGGACGCAGTTCTGCGAGTTGATTACGAACTTCGGCTCGCGGCCCTCCTCGATCAGCCATTCGTACACCCCAGCCGGGCAATAGCGCGTCGAAGGCCCGCCAAACACACCCAGTTCGCTCTCCCGCTGCAAGTCCATGTCCGCCACCTGCAAGTGACAGGGCTGATCCTCGGCGTGGTTGGTGAAGGAATAGGAGACCGAGGTCAGCCGGTCGAAGCTGATCTTGCCGTCGGGCTTGGGGTAGTCGATCGGCTTGTACAGGTCCGCCCGCTGGGTTTCGGCGTAATCGCGGTGATGCTTCATGGCGGGGAGCAGGCCGATCTTGAGCTGCCGCATCCACATGTCCGCGCCCGCGAGGATGGTGCCGATATCGCCGCCGAACTTCGCCACCAGCGGTTGCGCGTTCTGCACCTTCTTGAGTTCGGTCGCGATCCAGCTGGCGCGCAGGTTCGCCTCGTAATCGCACAGTTCGCTATGCTCGCTGCCCGCCGCAATCGCCGCCGCGACGGCTTCTGCCGCCAGCATCCCGCTCTTCATTGCGGTGTGGCTGCCCTTGATCCGGGGCACGTTGACGAAGCCCGCCGCGCAGCCGACCAGCGCGCCGCCGGGAAAGGCGAGCTTGGGCACCGATTGCCAGCCGCCTTCGTTGATCGCCCGCGCGCCATAGGCCACGCGGGTGCCGCCCTCCAGATATTCGCGGATCGCCGGGTGCTGCTTCCAGCGCTGGAATTCGTGGAAAGGCGAAACGTAGGGGTTCTTGTAATCGAGCGCGGTGACGAAGCCGATTGCGACCTGCCCGTTCGCCTGATGATAGAGGAACCCGCCGCCCCAGGTGTCGCTCTCACTCAAGGGCCAGCCCTGCGTGTGGATTACCCGGCCCGGCACGTACTTGGCGGGATCGATATCCCACAGTTCCTTGATGCCGAGGCCATAGACCTGCGGCTGGCAGTTCGCTTCCAGATCGAAGCGCGCCTTCATCTGCTTGGTGAGGTTGCCGCGCGCGCCCTCTGCAAACAGCGTGTACCTGGCGTGGATTTCCATGCCCGGCTGGTAATCGTGCTTGTGGCTGCCATCGGCCGCCACGCCCATGTCCTGCGTCACCACGCCGGTGACCGCGCCCGCATCGTTGAACATCACTTCGGCGGCGGGGAAGCCGGGGAATACCATTACGCCCAGCGCTTCGGCCTGTTCGCCCAGCCAGCGGGTGAGATTGCCGAGCGAGCCGGTGTAGCAGCCATCGTTCGACATGAACGGCGGCATGATTGCGTGGGGAATGGAGGTCTTGCCGGTCTTGCCGAGCAGCCAGTGCCAGTTGTCGGTGACAGGGGTCTGCGCCATCGGGCAATCCATCGTGCGCCAATCGGGCAGCAGCTCGTCCAGCGCCTTCGGATCGACCACCGCTCCCGACAGCACATGCGCGCCGAGTTCGGAGCCCTTTTCGAGCACCACCACTTCCAGCGCGTCATTCACCTGCTTCAACCGGATCGCCGCCGCGAGCCCGGCCACGCCGCCGCCCACGATTACCACATCCACGGGCATCGATTCCCGTACACTCATCGCTTTGTCCCGATTACCTGTCATTTGCTGCAAAGGGGCTTGATAGCTGGCCAGCGGCAGGTCAAGACCGGCCTTGGCCCCAATGATGGAAAATCGCCCCGATATCACCCTGGCAGACCAATACGCCGCCGCGCTCGACTGGTGGCGCGATGCGGGCGTGGACTGCGATTTTGTCGAGAAGGCGCAGAACTGGCTGGCGGAGCCGGAGCCGGTTGCTGCGCCCACGCCATCGGACAAACCCGCCGCACCGGTGAAGGCGGTCGAGGCCGCGCCCGAACCGGCGATTGTGGTCAAGCACCTGCCTCCCGATCTTGAGGCGTTTCGAAGCTGGTGGCTCGATGCAGCCAGTCCGCTTCCCGGCGCGCCTGCCCAGCGGGTTGCTCCGCGCGGCGAGATTGGCGCGCCAGTGCTGATGCTGGTGCCTATGCCTGAAGCCGAGGATCGCGAGCGCCTGCTGGCAGGTCCGCAGGGCAAGCTGCTCGCCAATATCACCCACGCTTTGGGACATGCGCCCGATGCGCCCTATTTTGCTTCCGCCCTGCCCTGCGCCATGCCGCTGCCTGATTGGGACGCGCTGGCGCTCGACGGGCTGGGTGCGGCGGTGCTCCGGCATATCGAACTGGCGCAGCCGCAGCGGGTGATCCTGTTCGGCAGCAAATTGCCCGCGCTGCTCGGTCAAGATCCCGCCGCCCCGCCCGAGAGCTTCACCACCGTGGCGGGTATTCCCGCGCTCACCACTTTCGCCCCCGAACGCCTGATCGACCACCCGCGCCAGCGCGCGCGGCTGTGGTATCGCCTGCTGGAATGGACTGCATGACCAAAGCCCTTTTCGCCACCACTGCCCTGCTGGCGGCGTTGATCGCCGCGCCCGCTTCCGCACAGCAGCAGGACACGCGCACCTATTTCACGGCCCGTATCGCCGCGCAGGAAGTGCCGCAGCAGCTTTCCGCCGAGGAGCGCGAGCATTATGCGCAGCTGTTCCGCGCCATTGACGGGCAGCGGTGGTCCGAAGTCGAAAGCCTGCTCGCGCGCCGCCCGGATGGCCTGCTCACCGATGTGGCGCGGGCGGAGTACTACCTGCACGCCAATTCCCCGCGCGTGGAACTACCGGCGCTGCTCGACTGGCTGGAAAGCGGCACCGACTTGCCGCAGGCACCGCAAATCGGACGGCTGGCCGTGACACGCGGAGCCTCGCAGGAACCGAACCTGCCCTATGTCCGCGAGCTGCAATCGCAATCGACCATGCCGCGCCGGGTGCTGCCGCGCGCTGTTAGCGACGGGACGATGCCTGGCGACATCCGGGCCAATATCCTGGAACGCATTTCCAACGATGACCCTGACGGGGCTCGACTGCTGCTCGACGGGATCGATGGCGCGCTGAGTTCCGAAGCCCGCGCCGAATGGCGGCAGCGGGTGGCGTGGAGCTATTTCATCGAGAACCGCGATGCCGAAGCATTGGCGATGGCGCAGACCGTCGGCGTCGGCAGCGGGGCCTGGGTGGCGGAAGGCGACTGGACCGCGGGTCTGGCGGCCTGGCGGCTCAACGATTGCCAGACTGCCAGCGAGTCCTTCCAGCGCTCCGCCGCCGGGGCCGTGAATGCCGACCTGCGCACCGCCGCGCTCTACTGGGCCTCACGCGCGGCGCTGCGCTGCCGCCAGCCCGATCTGGCGACGCGATTCCTCAACGATGCGGCGGGTGACGATCGCACGCTCTACGGGATGCTCGCCGCCGAACAGCTCGGCCGCCGCCTGCCGGACCGGGTGGAGAGCGCCGACTTCACGCCTCAGGACTGGCAGACGCTGGGCAATGTCGAGAATGTCCGCATCGCCGTAGCGCTCAAGGAGATTGGTCAGGATGTGCTCGGCAGCACCGTGCTGCTGCACCAGGCGCGGATCGGCAATCCGCAGGACTATGCCGCCTATTCACGCCTCGCCCGCACGCTCGGTTTTCCGCAGACTCAGCTCTACATGGCCTACAACGCCCCTTCGGGGGCAGAGGCGGACCCGGCCTCGCACTTCCCCGCCCCCAAGATCGCGCCCTACAATGGCTGGCAGGTCGATCCCGCCCTCGCCTTCGCGCATATCCTGCAGGAAAGCGCCTTCCGCGCCGATGCCACCAGCCCGGCCAATGCGCAGGGGCTGATGCAGATCACCCCGATCACCGTGCGCCAGCACGCGCCGACGCTGGGGCTGAGCGCGAGCGGGGTGAACATCTACGATCCGAACACCAATCTCGCTTTCGGGCAGCAGAACCTGATCATGCTGCGCGACGATCCCGCCACGCGCGGCCGCCTGCCGATCATCATGGCCGCCTACAACGCCGGGATGACCCCGATCCGCCGCTGGGAAAGCGAGATCAACGATGCCGAGGATCCACTGCTGTACATGGAAGCGATCCCCTATTGGGAAACGCGCGGCTATGTCGCCATCGTGATGCGCAATTACTGGATGTACGAGCGGCAGGCGAACGCCGCATCGCCCAGCCGTCGCGCGCTGGCGCAGAACGGCTGGCCGCTGTTCCCCACCGGATCGGGCAATGACGGGCGCGCCTATATGTCCGCCGGGGGCAACTGATGGCGATCGACGAAAGCCGCGCCTTCCGGCCGATCAACATTGCCCTGCTCACCGTGTCCGACACGCGCGGGCCGGAGGAGGACACCTCGGGCGACCTGCTTGCCGAGCGGATCGCGGCCAAAGGGCACCATCTGGTGCGGCGGGCGCTGCTGAAGGACGATGCCACGCTGATCGCCACGCAATTGCGCGAATGGATCGCCGATCCGGAGGTGGACGCGGTCGTCTCCACCGGCGGCACCGGGCTGACCGGGCGCGATGTCACTCCCGAAGCGCTGGAACGGGTACGTCAGGGACTGGGCGGGCGCGATATTCCCGGTTTCGGCGAACTGTTCCGCTGGATCAGCTACGAAACCATTGGCACCTCAACCATCCAGTCACGCGCCTGCGCGGTGGTGGCGGATGGCACCTATATCTTCGCCCTGCCCGGATCGAACGGCGCAGTAAAAGACGGCTGGGACAGCATCCTTGCCGAACAACTCGACAGCCGCAATCGCCCCTGCAACTTCGTCGAACTGATGCCCCGCCTGAAAGAAATCTAGCTTTCTTCCGGCTGGTAACAGGCCAGTTCCAGCCCCTCGGGATCGGCGAAGTGAAACCGCCTCCCACCGGGGAAAGCGAAGATGTCCAGCGTCAGCCGCCCACCCGCTGCCAGCACCGCCGCGCGCGCCGCTTCGATGTCCTCGACCCGGATTACCGGCAGGATCGCCGCGCTCCGCTCGGCATCCTGTGCGCCGTTAAGCCCCAACTGACACGGCCCGCCCTCATGCGCCGCATAGTCCGGCCCGTAACCGGTGAAGCGCCCGCCGAACGCCGCGCCGTAGAATTCCTGTGCCTTCGCCACCGATTGTACCGGCAGCTCAAGATAATCGAGCACCGCCATTGTCCATCTCCTCGCTTGCCCACGTTGCGCTTTTGTTCTATTTATGTTCCATGCGCAAGCCAGAAAGTGCTGTTCGGGGCCGGGGTGCCCAATCGGCCATGGTGCCGCAGCGGTTCGGGCTGGCTGAACGCGCGGTGGACGACGACTGGCGCGACGCCATGGAGGCACTCGACGGCGCACCGCCCAAGTTGCGCACCACGGTAACCGAGGAACATCCCAAAACGATCCTCAGTTTCAACCAATCTCCCGATATTCCCTTCGACCGTTCAGTAAACGCCTATCGCGGTTGCGAGCATGGCTGCGTCTACTGCTTCGCGCGCCCTACGCACGCCTATCATGACCTGTCGCCCGGGCTGGATTTCGAAACCAAGTTGTTCGCCAAACCCGATGCCGCGCGGCTGCTGCGCAAAACCTTCGCCAAGCCTAGGTACGTGCCGCAGCCGCTGGCGATGGGCACCAACACCGATCCCTACCAGCCGATCGAGAACCGCTACCGCATCACTAGGCAGCTGTTGGAGGTGTGTCTGGAAACCCGCCATCCGGTCACCATCACCACCAAGTCGGACAGGGTGCTGCGCGATCTCGATCTCCTGGCCGAGATGGCCCGGCACAAGCTGGTCGCGGTGGCAATTTCGGTCACCTCACTCGACCCGATCCTCTCGGGCAAGCTGGAACCGCGCGCCGCCGCCCCGGCCAAGCGGCTTGCCGCGCTGGGCGAACTGGCGCGCGCAGGGGTGCCAGTGCATTGCTCGATCTCGCCGATCATCCCCGCCATCACCGATGAATTCATGGAGGAGATCGTCACCCGAGCCGCAGCGATGGACGTGCAAAGTTGCGGCTGGATACCTCTGCGCCTACCGCACGAAGTTGCGCCGCTGTTCCGCGAATGGCTGGCAGTGCATTTCCCCGAACGCGCGGGGAAGGTGATGGCCATCGTTCAATCGATCCGTGGTGGGCGGGACAACGATCCGGATTTCCACACACGGATGAGGCCCACCGGGGTCTGGGCCGACCTGTTCCGCGCCCGCTTCCGCCTCGCCTGCCGCCGCGCGGGGCTGGGCAAGGCGGACTTCACGCTCGATTGCTCCCAGTTCCGCAGGCCCGAAAGCACCGGACAGCTGCGGTTGCTGTAATTCCAAGTCCCTAGTATGCGTCTCGGCACTGTCGCATTTTCTGGCTAATTGCCGGAAATGCAGCGCGATGATTCGCGGATAATTGACGGAAAGGGACGACCCGATGAGGAAAATCACCACAGCATTGCTGACCGGCACCGCGCTGGCGGCAACTCCAGCGCTGGCGCAGGACACCGGCTTCTACCTCGGCATTGGCGCAGGTGTTGTCGATGCTGGCGAGATCGATTTCGAGAACACGGCCGGGGAAGTGACTGCCGATACCGACTATGGCTGGGAAGGCGAAGCGCTGCTGGGCTATGATGCGGGGCCGGTTCGCTTCGAAGTCGAAGGTTCGTACAAGAATTTCAACCTTGATTCGCTCGATGCCGGAGCAGCCGGAGTGCCCGCCAATGCCACCGATCTGGCATTCGGCCCGCAGACTGCGGTGAACGGTGAAGGCGAGATCTGGAGCGGGATGCTCAACGCGCTGCTCGACATCGGCGGCAATGGCGGAATTGGCCTTGCCATCGGCGGCGGCGTCGGCATTTCGAATGCGCGCTTCGTCGATGTGCGCAGCTTTGGCACCGGCCCCGGTTTTCTCGACGATAACGACGCGCGGTTTGCCTGGCAGGGTGTGGCGCAGGTCTATGCGCCCCTCACCGACAGCATCGATGCCTCGGTAAAGTACAAGTATCACAACGTGGACGGCCCGGAATTCCGTGACGGCTTCGGGCGGACGTTCGACGGCGATCTGGCCACCCATTCGCTTCTGGGAACGATCATTTTCAACTTCGGTGGCTCTGAACCGGCAATGATTCCGCCCCCGCCGATGCCGACACAGCCGGTCGCACCTCCGCCCCCGCCGCCTCCGCCCCCCCCGCCGCCGCCGCCGCCGCCGCAGGCGCAGTGCAACACCGGGCCTTACATCGTATTCTTCGACTGGGATCAGTCGGCGATCACTCCGGAAGCGGCTACCGTGCTCAACTCGGCCACCACTGCCTATCGCGACTGCGGCACCGCCCGCGTCATGCTGGCAGGCCACGCCGACCGTTCGGGTGCAGCCAGCTACAACGTCGGCCTGTCCGAGCGTCGTAACGCTGCGGTGCGTGACTACCTCACCGGTCGTGGCATTCCTGCCGCGCGGATCAGCAGCGAAGCCTTCGGCGAATCGATGCCCCGCGTCGCCACTGCCGACGGTGTCCGCGAACTGCAGAACCGCCGCGTGGAAGTTACCTACGGCCCCGGCTCCGGTAACTAAGGGCGTTCGGACTAAGCCCTAATCTGCCACAACGGCACACAAACAAAGGGCCGGGAGAGCAATCTCCCGGCCCTTTGCGTTGGGGTCATCGAAGCACTACATATGCTAGCCCGACTGCTTGCGGTATTCCTCTTCGAAGCTGCGCGCGAACAGTTCGACGAAGCCGACGTCCTGGTCCTCAAAAGCTGCGCGATAGGCCTGCCACGCCTGTGCATCGTTCTTGCCACCGCGCTGGATCTGGCTGGGGGCAAACTGGTCGAGCACGGCATGCAGCGCGGCCTGCATCGCGGCCAGCAATGCAGCATCATGCGCAGTCAACTCGGTTCCCGCCTGACGAACCGCCTGCTCCGCTTCGTCCGGGCGCATGGCAGAAAGCGTAGCAAGTGCCTGCCCCTTGCGGGCGTCGGCGAGCGGGGAATTCTTCCGCGCTTGCGAAGCACTGCTGCCCGGTTTGTCGCCGAACAGTTCGCTGCGCGCCTGCTTGCGGGTGCGCGCAATTTCGGCCAGCACTTCCAACGCCGGGCCAAGTAAGCGATCGTTCACTCCACCAGCAGCCCTTGCCGTCGCAGGTGTTGATGAGCGCTGCGAAGCCATCGCTCGCGTGTGCTCCACCGGGGTCTCCGGCGGGGTGACGGCGCGCACATAGGTGACTCCGCCATCATCGGTGGCAGCATCTATCACCGCCTGCCATTCGTTCTGGGCGATGCGGATGCGGTCTCCATTGCGCAGGTTTTGGCGTACGGTGAGTTTCTCGCCGTTTACGAAAGTGCCGTTGCGACTGAAGTCCTGGATTTGCCAGTCGCCGCCCTGCCCCGAAATCACGCAATGACGGCCCGAAGCAGTCGGATCGTCGATCCGCAATTGCGCGCGCGGATCGCGCCCGATCAGCAGCGATCCGCTGCCGATGCGGCGCCCGCTTTCTGCGGACCCGGCGATGGGAGTGAGGGCGAGACTCATGTCGGCGCTGCAATAGCCAAGGTCGGCCTAGCCGTGAAGGACCGGCGGCATATCCGCATAGGCGAGCGCCGTCGCATCGATATCGGGGCAGGCCACCTGCACGAAGGGATCACTGACAAACGGATTGTTCGCCCCGAAGGTGCGAATGCGGAAATCGAACCGTGCGCCTGAATGGGTCAGGCTGCCCACCCCGATCAGCGGAGACGGACCGCTGCGCACCGCTGCCAGCTTCATCATCCGGAATAACGCCCACGGCCCGGAAAAGGCGCGGGGGGAAACTGCGCTCGAATCTTCGCGGGTGAACTGCAATGTCGCCCCGCCCGCGCCCGGCCAATCGAAAGTTACAGGGATCGGAGTGCTGCCATTGTAGCTCAGTTGCTGCCCGTCGATCTCCAGCACCACCGATTCTGCTCCGCTGAGCGAAACCGGCTCTATCTGGTAGGACAGCCGGGGCGAAGTCGGGTCACCGGCGAAGAATGTTCGCGTTACCCGGTTCGCAGCCTGGAATGCCCGCACGCTGCCCTGTGTCAGCCCGACTTCCCCGGCGTTGGGCTTGAGCGCCCACTCCGGCTGCGTGGTATCGATGTAATTGTTGAGCTGGGTGTTCACGAAGCTGGCAAAGGTGCCGTTGGGGCCGAAAATCTGCGCAAAAGATTCGATAGGCAGATCGGCTGAAGAGGCTGCCTGGATCGGATAGGCGGTCGCCATCGTTTCCCCGCAATTGGCGAAATTGGCATCCATCGCCGCGCCCATCTGCGCTCCGCGCGCCATGCCCAGCGCGCTTTCGGCATCACCCGCCATGTCGAGCGCCCAGCCGCTTATCGGCAGCGGCAGACTGTTGCCGTTCTGGCGCAATTGCAGGATCGCCGCGCGCGCTTCCATGCTCTGCTGCGCACCGGTGCTGCCATCGCCACCGCCGAGCACGGCGATGCCATTCAGCGCATTGGCGACCTGGGTGAAGGTGGCGAGCACCCCGTCCATCGGCCCCCCGCCTTCTGCCGGACCGACAAACTGGCGCAACGGCAGGAAGGCCTGGATCACCGCCTGGCGCCCACCATCCGCATCCTGCGCTCCGCCCCCCGTCGCGCTGGCCCCGCCAACGCGATTGGCAACACTCGCGGCCCGGTTTGCCGTGCTGGACCGCATGGTGGCCATGTCGACCGCAACTTCGCCCGCGGCCGCACCGCTTCCGCCACCTGCTTCTGGCTGTGCCGGGGTAAGGTCGGTGACTTCGGCAATCGCCCGCAGCAATGGAGCCAGCGGCGACAATGGCCCGCCCGCATCGCGGAGCCGCTGCACATTGTCCTCCAGCCCGTTCACCGGACGCAGTTCGATCAACCCAAGGTACGTGTTCCAGTGATCGAGGAAGTCATTGAAGTAGAGCCGCTCCAGATCGCTGCGCAATTGCGCAATCTGGTTCGGCGTCAGTTCCTCGCTGGCGGAATCGCCGACCACCCAGACTTCGTCCTCCAGCAGTTCCGGACCGCGTTCGACGATGGGAAGGAAGATGTTGTCGTAACCATTGCGGGTGAACAGCGCGGGGACACCGGCGCTGGGCGCAAAGGCTCCGCTCTGCGCGAACAGCAATTCCGGGCGTGGCCCAGCGTTCTCGCGAGCGATCCATTGCCGTTCGCCAGAAGCGAGCGCCTCGCTCTTCAACCGGCCATAGACGCGCACCGCCGGAGGCTGCGCGCGCAGGATCCGCCGCGCGTTTTCCTTGCGCGCCACGTCGATGCCTTGCGGCGTAAACCCGATATCGAACAGCGCGGCGGTATGCGTGGCGAGCGCGCCCGCTTCGCTTTCGTTGCCGCCTGCGCGGCCCAGCCAGGCACGCGGCACCCAAGCCATCACGTGCTCGGCCTGCTCCGGCCCCTCACCGCCGAGGATGAGGTAGCTCTTGAGCGCGTCATAGACTTCGCCCGGATTGTCCGAGGTCATCCGTTCCTCGGCGAGCGACATGAGGATCGGCATCAGCCGCCGTTGCAGATCGCGCCCGTAGATGCCGCGCATCTCGGCGTTGAGCCGTCCTCCCTGCCCGAGCCCGAGTGCGAAATCGCTCGCTTCCGCCATTTCGGTCGTGCCGTTGCCCAGCACCCCGAGCGCGGCAAGGTCCTGCTGCACCGTGGCGCTGCCGCCGCGCGATTCCCCCGCGACGTTCGAGTAATCGGCAGTGATCGCATAGACCCGCTCGATCAACGCGGCGTTGCGGAAATAGCCCCAGGTCCACACCCCCAACGCGACAACGAACAATGCCGCCATCGCCCCAATGCCGATGGCGTAATTGCGCCGCCCCCTCGCCTCGGCAGCAGGGTTGCGGGTGGCGATTCCGTGTTCGGGCACCAGCAGATCGGCGAAGAATCGACGCAGGAAATAGCTGCGCCCGCTGCCAACGGCGTTCTGCGAAGCGGCGGGCGGTGCGCCGACATTCATCAGGATGCGATCAACCGGGCTGCCGCTCTGCGTGCCGGACGAGAAATAGATCCCGCGCACCCGCGCAGGCTGATCGAAGCGTGTCTTCTTGGTCAGTTCCTCAAGCAGCTTGGCGACCGGCCCACGCAGGCTGGCGAGTTGACCGGGGAATCCGGCAATCGAGGCGCGGCGTTGCAGGTCGCTTTCGTTCTGCATCCGGTCAACTACGCGACTGGAAATGCTCGTCACTAGCCCGTCGAACCCAACCAGCACCGCTTCCGGATCGGCCTTGTCGCCCGGTGCGGTGGAGCCGAAGACCTGGTCCGATTCGTCATCGGTGGCACGGGCGAAGAACTCACGGAATCCCGGCAGCAGGTCGGTCTTTGTGACCATCAGGTAGATCGGCAGGTTCTGGCCGAGAAGGTTGGTCGTTTCGGCCAAACGCTCGCGCACGTTCTGCGTGTGCGCTTCCATCTTCCGCGCATCCATGAAATCGGGCGCGGGGATGGCAACGATCAGACCATTCAGCGGCTGCAGGGGGCGATACTTGCGCAGCAGGTCGAGGAAATTTTTCCACCCCGCCGCGTCCTGCTCCTTGTCCTCATCCTGGCTGACATAGCGACCGGCAGTGTCGATCAGCACCGCCTCACTCGTGAACCACCAATCGCAATTCGGCGTGTTGGGCTGGCCACGCAGCGCGCGATATTCGCCCGCCACTGCCGTGGGAAATTCCAGCCCGCAATTAAGTAGCGCAGTGGTTTTGCCTGCACCCGATGGGCCGATGATCGCATACCACGGCAACTGGTAGGCATAGGCCTGCCGCGAACCGAGCCGCGCTGTGCGCAACTGGTCCAATGCCTGCGAGAGCTTGGCGGCAATCTCGTCCCGCTCGATGGCGGCGGGATCGGGCTTAAGCTCCTCCATCATCGCGGCGTTTTTCTTCTTCTCGCGCCGAATGGCGAGCAGGCAGAAAATCAGCACCAGAAGGAAGGGCAGCAGCGCGACAAACAGCGTCACCGGCCACCAGCCGAACGGCCGGAAATCGGCGATCGCAATCATCGGGCCGACGAACCAGATTATCAACCCGAACAGGATTGCCCCGACAAAACTCCAGAACCAGCGGTTGGTGAAGAGCTTCTTGATCTTTTGCATCGCTCAGCTCCCCCTCAGCGCCAGGCTATATCGTTGGCGACACGCAGTTCGACCCGGCGGTTGGCGCTGCGCCCCTCCACCGTATCGTTGCTGGCAATCGGCTTGGTTGCAGCGAATCCGCGCGTGCTGATCCGATCCCCCTGCGTCAGCCCGGCTGAGCGGATTGCGCTCGCCACGGCGTCTGCGCGCGCTTCGGAGAGCGCCTGGTTGGAGGGGAAGGCAATCGAAGCACCCGGCTGCGAATTGTCGGTATGCCCTTCAATCGCTATCGGCCCGCTGGTGAGGTTCGCCGCTTCGGCAATCCGCCCGAAGGTGTCGGTCCAGCCGCCCGCCGGGTTCGCCTGTCCTGCGCCGAACAGCCCCTGGTTGTTGAGCCGGACAACGATTTCGCCGCCTTCGCGGGTCAGCGTCAGCCGCTGTGCTTCGATATCGGGCTGAAGGATGGCCTGCATTTCGTCAAATGTCGGGGTCTGGCTTTGCGGTGCAGGCGGCGGCGGCACGATCACCGAATTGCCGACGGCACGGTCCAGTCCTTCCAGCGCAGTATCGGCAGAGCTCGACAACCGCAGCAACAGCGCCGCGAAGATCAGCAGCGCCAGCGCGCCAAGGCCCGCAGCGATAGCCCAGAGCGGCACGCGCGGCGCGAACTTGCCCGCCGCGACTTTCTGCCCGCGCCATTGCGGCGAGAGATCACCCGGTTGCGCTTCCCGCTGCCGCTGGATTGCAGTCGACATCGAGGCGCGGTGCCGCGAAACCAGCGATTCGCCGCGCGCATCCACGCCCGCGCGGCCTTCGAACCCCAGCGACAGGCACAGATAGAGCAGTTCCATCAGCCGCGGTTCGCGCGCCGGATCCTGCACCATCTTTTCGGCGAAGTTGAACATCCGGTCCCCGCCGTAGGTATCGTTATGATAGGCGGCGAGCAGGCTCTGCTGCGCCCACGGGCTTTCCGAACCCCACGGCGTGGCGAGCACGGCATCGTCCATGAAGGCGCAAAGCATGTAATGCGCAAGCTGCACCGAACGCGCTTCCAGCCCGAGATCGCGGGCGCGCTTCTTGAAGGCTTCCAGCTCATCGACAACAAGGCGGCGCAGGCTCTTGATGTCGGGGCCGACCGGCATGGTGCGGATTTGTGTAGCGAGATGGATCAATCGCCCGGCGGCGGCCACTACCGGTTCCGGCCCGTAGAGTTCGGGCGTTGCGGTTGCAAAGCTGATAACGCCGGGTGCAGGGGCGCTGGAAGCGCCAGAGGCGGGCCGCTGCGCCTGCGGATTGAGTTGCTGTGGTTCCGGCGGGCGATAGCCCTGCCCTTGTGGTGGAGGAGGCGCTGGCGGCGGCGGAGGAGCTATGGGGGGCGGAGGCGGCACGGCTCCCGGCATCCCGCCAGGCCGACCTGCTCCGCCGGGTTGGAAGACGGTGCGTTCTTCTTCGGGCTCGTCTGCCATCATTCAGCCCCCCTGATTGCCCACAGGTCCAGTTCGATACCCGGCAGCTTGTCCTGAATATGGATCGCGACTTTGCCCGACACTTCCACCAGCTTCCATTGTTCGTGCGTGGTATTGATGCGGAAATAGGTGGTGTTGGCGGTGAACGGGATCTGCCGCGGCTCGGCCCCCATCGGGCTGAGGCTGGCACCGGGCAACTGCCGGTTGACCAGCTGCGAGATAACTTCGACCGACCCGACCTTGGCCAGCTTGGGCAGGTTCGCGCGTACCCTTTCGGTATCGACATCGGCGCGCACCGCGAGGATGAATTCCGCGCCGTTGAACAGCGTACGGTCGTTCACCTGCCCCCAACGCACCCCGTGTTTGGCCAGTTGCAGTGGGATGTTGACCGTGTTGTCCATCTTCGATTGCGACAGCAGGTTGTTCAGTTCGAGGATTACCGCGTTGAAGCAATGCCGCTGCTCACGGTGGTTGTAGGTCGGCATGAAGTTCGGCCGCCGCGCCTTGGCCATATAGGTCGCCAGTTCGCCCGCTAGCGTCACCAGATATTCGTAAAAGTCCGCCGGATGGATCGCAGGTAGTGAAGCGATATGCCGCGCCCTCGCCTCAGCCTTGTTGAGGATCATCAGCGTCAGGTAGTCGGATATGTCCGCCACTGACTTGGCCCCCGGAGTGCCGAGTCGGCCTGCCAGTGCCTCGCCTCGCTGGTGGAGCATCCCCTCCAGTTCGGCGAGGAACCGTGGCAGCTTCTCGCCCGCGCGGATTGAAAGGCCACAAGGAATGAAATGCTGGTCCAGCGTCAGCGAATCGTCGGCCTTACGCTCGGTCACGCGGGTGACGGGGATGGTCTGGTAACCGTCCAGCCCCTCATCCTCGAACCGCAGCGAAAGCTGCAAACGCCCGACATTCATCGCCACTCGGCTGGCACTGCCATAGACCGAATCCGATGCCTCGAACTCGCCCGCGAGATAGCGGGTATCGGCCTGCGCGCTTTCGTCCATCGCCACTTCGGCGGCTCCGGCACGGGCTTCGGGAATGCACAGGTGGACGATGGCATCGCGCTTGTCGCTTTTGACCTCGAGAGCCATCGGCGCGGCGACTTCATCGGGCACGCGGAATGGGGTTCCGTCGCTGAAAATGCCCGAGCATTTCTCGATCACCAGCTTGCCTGTTTTCAGCAAGCCTTCGGAGAAACGCAGCTCGGTCAGGCCATAGGGGTAGGACGAGAGCGGCGAAACCCGACCTTCCAACTGCGCGCTGACGTGCCGGTCAAACTGCTGGAAGTGCTGCGGGCGCAGAAACATGCCTTCCGACCAGACCGGCTTGTTTTCCCACGTCACCAGCAATTCCCCCCTTCGTCTCCGCTATTTGGCGGAGCTCAGATAATCCTCGTATCCCTCACGAAATGCAACGCTCATCACGCCGTTCGCGTTCGATGTCGCATCCTTTTTCAGCGCCTGAAAAACCGTTCGGTAGATGTCCCACGGATCGACCTTGAGCGAAAGCAACTTCTTGCTGGCATTGGCAGTTATCGTCAGTTTCTCGATCTCTTCGGGAGAAAGCCGGTCGAACACTGCCTGGAGCGCGCGCTGGACCCCTGCCAGCATGGCCAGTTGGTGGCGTTTCAGGTCCTCGAACGCCCCGCGGATCGCTTCCTCGGAATCCTGGAATCCCGGCAACGGGTCGCCAAGCAGTACCTTGGCGGCATCCTGCGGCGGCAGGTGCTTGAGGGGATTGTTCCGACCGATGGCAAGTTGGGTCCGCTCGACCCGGAACTCGTCCTTGAACTCCGCCCGGTCGCGCATCAGGTCCGACATGCCGAGCACGACCTGCCGATACATGACGCCAAGCCGCCGCATGGCGTCGGGGGAGAGCCGCAGTTCGCCCGGACCCATGCCTGCGCCTTCGTAGAATGCCGACCAGTCGGCCGCTCCGGCCGTTGCCACTGGTACAGGAGCAGGAGCAGGAGCCGTAGCTGGGGCAGTTGCCGTTGCGCGAACTGGGGCGGGTGCAGCAACGGGTGATGGTGTGGGCAATGCTGGTGGTGGGGGCGGCGCGGGAGGAGCGGCCATCGGCTCGCTCAACAGGTTGTCCACTGGATCGAACTCGTCATCCATGAACGATGCGGCACTGCCCCCTGCCGGGGCCATATCGCCGAACGGATCGTCTTCGAAGGAGTCTCCGACAGGCTCCCCCATGTCGGCGAAGAAATCAACCTCAGGCGCAGCACCACCTCCGGCAGCGGGCGGCGCGATATCGTCGAAGAAATCTTCTCCGCCAACGCCGGGAGAAGCCGAACTGCCCCCTCCGCCCGGATTGCCGCCAAACCAGTCCTCCGGGATCGCCATGTCGCCAGCCGAAATTGGTTCGCTCGAAAGGATCGGTCGGCTCATCGCCATCCCGATTGGATCGCCGAAATTGTCACGCCCGCGATCCCGCTGCGACGGGGCACTGGAGCCGATGTGCGCTCCGATCTCGTCGCTCAGCAGATCGTGCAGGTTGCCCTCGCCGCCGCTCGAATCACCTGCCCAGAACGGATCGTCTTCCCAGCTCGCCGCGCCGGCATCGGCAAACGGATCATCGTCCCAGCCGCCACTGGCCGCCTTGGGTAGCTCCTGCGGCGGAGGCGCGCCCATCCGCATCCCGGCCGCCATTGCATCGCTGGCGATGGTGACCACGAAGCTACAGATAAACAGCTTATCGCCGTCACGGATAGGCACCGGATTGTGAGGCATTATCCGCTGCTCGGGACTGTTCAGCGCCACGCCGTTGGTGCTGCCATTGTCCACCGCCAGCAGATCGAGACCGGAGGAAATAATCCGGCAATGCTGACCAGAAACTCCGTCCGCCTTGGTGCCGAGCACCACATCGCAGGCCCGCCTGCTCGCGCCGAGCATAAGTTCGCCAGCGTCGATCTGGCGCTGGTCGAAGAATTGACCCGGAGGGTCATCGACGCGGGAAATCAGCAGGTTCCACATGTATCTGTTACGCGAGGCCTTGCTTGACGAGCCCCTGCGCCTCTTTTCCGTTTTCGCCTGCCATC
Source organism: Erythrobacter sp. (assembly GCA_019739335.1). Taxonomy (NCBI): domain Bacteria; kingdom Pseudomonadati; phylum Pseudomonadota; class Alphaproteobacteria; order Sphingomonadales; family Erythrobacteraceae; genus Erythrobacter; species Erythrobacter sp. Next base: position 2,645,752 of record CP073261.1, on the reverse strand, counting down.
AAGGCTAGACCTATCGGGAGCCATTCGGCAAGCGGAACGGCGCGGCCGAAAGCGGGATCGTAGCCGAGCAGCAACAGCGCACTACGCGTCGCGACGCCAGGCAGGAACGGCGACGGCGGCACGTCGGGCTGACCTCGTGGGGCAAGTGAGGGGCCGCACCAGTGCGCCCCTTGCGCTACCCATGCCGGAGCCTTGGCGCGATCGGCCTTGTTTGCTGCCTTACCTGCTGCCTCGGCATCGGCGGGAGCCTGCGACTGCACCCACTTCTCCGCCGCCTCCACTGCGGCAAGATCGGTCGCGCGCTTGTCGAGCCCCGGCAGCAAGCGCGCGCACATGCAGGCCCACCACACGGATTGCCGGTGCGGCAGCAGCATGGCGAGCGCGTGGACGGCGTCGTCGGTCAACTGCTTTGCCACCAGTGCATTGACGAATTCGGCGGGCTGCGCACTGTCGTCCAGAACCGCAATTGCCGCTTCGGACAGGCGCGCGTGTTCGTGCAGTTCGGATCGGCGGAATCGCAGGGCTACGGGAGACGCGGACGCCATATCAGTTGATCATCACTATGCCGCCCTTGAGGGTGAGCATCCCGTCGCCCTTCACCGTGGTCATCGGCGAGCCGAGGTCGGCTTTTGCGCCGCCTTTCATTGTCAGCGTAGCCGACGCATCGATGGTGATCTGCGGCGATTTGATTTCGATCGAACCGGGCTTCATCACGATCGTGGACGCACCCACTTTCAGTTCCAGTTCCTGAATCGATTCGTGGGTGCTCTTGCCGGTTACGGTCGTCGTACGCTTGCCAGTAATGTCGTTCGTTTCGTCCTGATCGATCGTGGTCTTGCGGTTCTGGTGGACCGTCAGCGTTTGGTCCTTGTCGATCTCGATCGTCTGGTTCTCGAAGATGTGGCCCAATTCATCCTTCATCACCTCGCGCTCATAATTGCGGTCGGTGTAAAGCCAGATGCGCTCCTCGCCTTCCTTATCCTCGAAGAAAAACTCCTGGGTGATGCCGCCATCCTTGTCGGTGACTGAACGCCAACCTGTACGCAGACCCGCGTCGGCGTGAGCGTCTGGGTAGGGATTGCCCGGCGAATAGAGCATACCGTCAATATAGGGCAGGTCGGGATTGCCATTCAGGAAGTTGACAATCACCCGTGTGCCCGCGCGAGGCATGAACTGTGAACCGTGCTTGCCCCCCGCACCCCAGTGTTGCCGGACGGGCAACCACACTTCGTAGTTGAGGCCCTGCCCCGAATAGTCGCGCGCGCCATCGATCACCACCGGGACGCGGTACTTATCGTCCACCTTGGCTTCGCCGGTAACGGTATCCTTGTTACCCACCACACCCAGGAACGGGCCGGGAGCGACCCGCATGGGCGAATCGACTGGCGGGCGGAACGTCAGGTCGGCGGCAATCGCGCGGAAACTGTTGGCATAGCTGCCGGGCCGGTCGGCATCGAACATCCACGGGTCTTCGGCCATGTGTTCGACGACGGTGAGCACGACGCGCGCGGGTGAAAGCGTCCCCGCCTCGGTAATCTCGATCCGCCCTCCGGCAAACATGTGTGGCTCGTCAGAACGACCGGTAACGAAATCGCTATCCTGCGCATGGCGATCCTTGAACGCAGCATGCTCCGCGCCGCTATCCGATTCCTGTTCGACGAAGGCCTTGGTTTCGTGTGCGTAAACCTTGGCGAAATCGGGCATCGGCTGGGTTTCGGTATCGACGGTTTCCGAATTCATCGAACTGAATTTGGCGACATCCTGCGATGCGGCAGTTGCCGAATAGCTGCGTTCGAGATGGTTGACTGCCGCCTTGTCCGATGCTGGCCGGAATTCTACCGCGCCGCCGGGAACGTCGATATAGGACGAGGTCTTGTCGGTGACGATCATCTTGTGCCGGAAAGCCCCGGCACCCTTTTCGTACACGAAAAAATACATCAGCCCGTCATGGCTGAGCAGGCGATCGAGAAAGCGGTCCTCCGCCTCGTCAAGCCGCACCGAATAGACGCGCGGATTGGGCGGAGACGCATCAATTGCCTTGACGAAGCCCGTCAGGTCTTTCGTCATAGCCTCGAAAATGTCGATGGAATGCTTGTCCTGCACGAAATGCGTGTCCTTGGCGTAGGACAGCGCGTGATAGGCGGGGCGGACCTGCACGGAAACGTGCACCGTGCCCTGCACCTTGAATTTGCGCGCAGCATAGATGCGACCTGCAAAAATGCGCGCATCGGTGCTACTTTGCGTCACATCGAATTCGCACAGCTTCCCGATCAGCTTGCTGCAATCGGGATCGCCGTCGGTAATCAGTTCGAGTTCGTAGAGAAAACTCTCCGAAATCGCTTCACGCCCGCTGAAACGGTAGAGCGCATACTCCTCGATATTCTCGTCGCCGAGGGCACGGATGTTGAGAAGATGCTTCATGAAAAGACCGCCATCGGAAAGGGATCAGCAGCAAGCGGGCAGGACGCCGGAGAATTCCGACGCCCCACCCGATATGCCATTGGCCTTACTCGACCTTGTTCTCTTCCAGGCTGTAGATGAGGTGCGTCGGGCTTCCGCCGTGCTCCTTGTCGCGACCGGTAAAGCTCCAGTCGAACTTGGTGAAGTTCAGCGAGCCCGATTCACTGGGCATTTCGCTGCCGCCACCATGCGAGATGGAGTAGCCCGAGACGATCACGTCTTCCAGCTTGATCGTCAGGTAAGCAACCGATTCACCCTTCACCGCAGCCGTAAAGGAAATCTCCGCCTGACCGACCGGATCGCCCTTGAGCAGCGCCTTGAAGAAGCGCTCGCTCGACTTGTCGGTGTTCTTCGAAAAGGTGATTTCCGACACGCTCGGCTCGCTCGTTGTGCGATCGCCACCACGGGCGCTGCTGACGCCAAGTCCCGCGCCCCACTGGAAAGAATTCAGTTCAACCTGCTCCTTGAAATTGGAATCAGTTGCACTGCCCTTCAATTTGTCGTTTTTCAGATAGATAGCCACCTTACTCTCCTTCCTCAATTCATATTGATGCCGGTACGAACCCTTTGCGTCTTTTTGCGCCGTTAACTTGGCGCACCCACGCTTATTACACTCTAACTCAATTTATCTCGTAGGCGTAGTCTTTTTGCTTGTCCGCCTTGACTCTGATCGAATTGGTCTGCTCACCCTCGGCACTGCGTTCAAGCAGGATCTGCGACAGCTCGGCCAACAGGCCGCGCTTGAGGATGTTTTCGATGTTGCGGGCCCCGCTTTCGTGTTCGGTGCAGCGCGCCACGATGGTATCCAGCAGATCGTCTTCCCACTCGAACGTGGCCTTGTAATGCCCTTCCACGCGGCTGCGAATCCGCTTGAGGCTGATGGCCACGATGGCCCGCAGGATTTCCGGCGGGAGCGGGAAGAACGGCACGGTCACCACGCGGCCCAGGAAAGCGGGCTTGAAATATTCGAGCAGTGAGGGGCGCAGTTCGGCCGCCAGCTCCTCCGGCTCGGGCATGATGGTGGTGTTACGACACAGCTTTTCGATCGTGTCGGTGCCAGCGTTGCTGGTCATGATGATCAGCGTGTTCTTGAAATCGATGTCGCGGCCCTGCCCGTCCTTCAGCATGCCTTTGTCGAAAACCTGATAGAACACGTCCTGCACGCCCGGATGGGCCTTCTCCATCTCGTCCAGCAGAATCACCGAATAGGGCTTGCGCCGCACCGCCTCGGTCAGCACCCCGCCCTCGCCGTAACCGACATAGCCAGGGGCCGCGCCGACCAGGGTGGAGACCTTATGCTCCTCCTTGAACTCGCTCATGTTGATGGTGGTAACATTATGCTCGCCACCATAGAGCAATTCGGCCAGCGCCAGCGCGGTCTCGGTCTTGCCGACACCGCTGGTGCCGCAAAACAGGAACACACCCAATGGCTTGCGCGGATCGGCCAGTCCGGCGCGCGCTGTCTTCACCGTTTCGCCGATCACTTCGAGCGCGTAATCCTGACCCTTGATCCGTTCGCCGAGCGCATCCTTCACGCGGAGCACCGCGTTGATCTCGTCGGTTACCATGCGGCCGACGGGAATGCCGGTCCAACCGGCCAGCACTTCGGCCACCACATCGTGATCGACGACTTCGTAGATCATCGGATGCTCGCCCTGGAGCGTCTTGACCTCCTCCTGCGCCGCCCGCAGCGCGGTACGGGTCTCTTCCGCTTCGGGGGTTCCCGCTTCGGCGGCAATAAGCTTGGCCCGCAATTCCGCGACCTTCTCGACTGCGGCTTTTTCTGTCTGCCAGCGCTCTTCCAGCGTCGCCTTTTCAGCCTCGCATTCGGCCCGCTTCGATTCCGCATCGGCGATCCGCGACGCCATGTCTGCGCCCGATGCCGCCTCGCGCTGCATCATCCGCAGGTCGGCATCAAGCAGGCCAATCTGCCGATCGAGATCCTCGACCTGCGCTGGTGTCGCGACCTGACTGATTCCCACCCGCGCGCAGGCGGTATCGAGCAGCGAGATCGCCTTGTCCGGCAATTGCCGCCCGGCAATGTAGCGGTGTGAAAGCGAGCTTGCGGCTTCCAGCGCTTCGCCCAGGATCATCACCCCGTGATGCTTTTCCAGCACCGGCACCAGCCCGCGCAGCATGGCCACGGCCAAGACTTCGTCGGGCTCTTCCACCTTCACCACCTGGAAGCGGCGGGTGAGCGCGGGATCCTTCTCGAAATACTTCTTGTATTCGGCCCAGGTCGTCGCCGCGATGGTCCGCATTTCACCGCGCGCCAGTGCCGGCTTCAGCAGGTTGGCAGCATCGTTCTGACCTTCGGCGCCACCTGCACCGATGAGCGTATGCGCTTCATCGATGAACATGATGATGGGGATGGGCGAGTTCTTCACTTCGTCGATCACCGATTTCAGCCGGTTCTCGAATTCACCCTTGATGCCCGCGCCAGCCTGCAACAGCCCCAGATCGAGCGAAAGCAGCCGCGAATTGCGCATGCTTTCGGGAACGTCACCCTGCGCGATCCGCAGCGCGAAACCTTCGACAACCGCCGTCTTGCCGACACCCGCTTCGCCGGTGAGGATGGGATTGTTCTGCCGCCGCCGGGTGAGGATATCGACGATCTGGCGGATTTCCGGATCGCGGCCGTAGATCGGATCGATCTTGCCCTCTTTGGCCTGCTGCGTAAGGTCGATGCAATATTTGCCGAGCGCGGAATCGCCCGCCGGCCCTTGCGCCGCACCTTCGCCGCCCCCGCCACCACCCGGCGCGCCGGACATGGCCACCGCCGCTCCCGCCTCTTCCGAGGCCGAAGTGATGTTGGCGAAGCCCTTCCGCAGGTCCTCGGTGCCGATCTTCTTCAGTTCAGGCCCCATCTGCCGGGTAAGCGGCGAGAGGTCCTCATTGGTGAGCAACGCCAGCAACAGGTGGCCCGAACGGATTTCCGCCGCGCCCATGTGCAGCGAGGCGTACATCCACGCTTCCCGCGCCATCTTCACCACGTAGGGCGAGATCGCCGGATTGCGGCCATTGCCGCGCTTGAATTTCTCGATGGAGAGCGAAAGATCGCGGGAAAACTTGCCCTTGTCGACCTCGAAATGGTCGAGGATGCAGGTCAGGTCGGAATTCTGACGGTCGAGCAGTTTTTGCAGCCAGTGCTCGATCTCAACGTCGTAATGAGTCTGGCTCAGGGCCAAACCCAGCGCGGATTCAAGCGTCTGCTTGCAAGTCTTGTCCAGCTTGCCGATTAATGCCGTCAGTGTATCCTGCGCCATCTGTCCCCCATGACCAAAGCGACGCACAGGCCCATGCCCGCGCAACCGCGATCCAGATTAGCGACCCGTGATATATCCGCTCTGTCAGAGTTCCCCCGGCGGACTGCGTTGCAGGCTATACCCCTCTACGCCGAACCACAACCGCTTTTTCCTGATGGATCGCGGCGTTGTCGATCGGGATCACGCAATCATCGAGAATATCCGCGTCACTTTCAAACTCTCCCAGCCAGGTCGTCCATCCCAGCATGGCAGGCGTCGCTTCGTCACCCAACCGCAGCGGCGGGACATCTCTCGCAGCGATTCGCAGTCGTAGCGAAGCGCGCTGCTCGAGCCCTGCAGCCAGTGCCGCCAGCTGGCTGACCAGACGGCGCAGGTCCGGCTGGGCACAGAACGCACGTAGCCGGTCATAGGGCATTGGCCCCAGTACGATCAGGAAATGGTGCTGCACGTCGAGCACGGCCGAACCGATCATCGCCGCCTGCCCCGATTCCTCGGGCGGCAGATCATCGGGCACGCCGAGCTGGTTAAAACTTCCAAGCCTGCCGAAGCCGAGCCGCGATTGTTCCTGCGGCGGCACTGCCATCCAGGTCGGCTGCGCTTCCAGCACTTCCAGATCCATTCCGGTGGCCACGCGCAATACCGTTTCCACGCTGTACCTGCTGCGGCGGGTATCGGCGAGATGCACGGTAAGCGGAATGAGTTGCGCGTGCGGCAGGTCCAGTCGCTCTGCCTCCCCGCGCGCGTCCATTCCCGAAAGCGCCAGCATCATCGCACCGATCGGATCGCGATCGCCCGTTCCGGTCCGCTCCACCATCAGCGGCCAGCGGTATTTCTCCTCGACCCGGTAGAAGAAGCTGAGCGCGCGGTGATCGAACAGGTTGAGGAAATCGGCGAACGAGTTGTCCCGCGCCCGACGTCGTTCGAGCTGCAATTCACTATAGGGCGGCGGCAAAGCCGGCGTGCGCCCGGCGCTGCCGAGGATATTGGCGATCAAGCGGGCCTTGTTCCCATCCTGCGCAACATCCTGCACGTCCGAGTAGGGCAGGCCCATCCGCTGCGAAGCGACGAAGCGCACCGACTCATCCTCCGGGATTGCATCACCGCCGGGTGCCAGATCGCGGCCCTTACGCCGCGCAAGCAGGCTGAGCACCCGCGCCGCCTGCGCAAATGTGGCGCGCTTCAGATAGGCGAGATCGGGCAAGGCCACCGGGATCAGACCAGCGGCCGGTCACCCAGCCGCGCGGGCCAGGTCTTCCACACGCCGCTTTCGCGCTGCAGGCGCGCGGTCAGCCGCACGAAGCTGTTGAGCGAACACGCGCCCGCCAGGAACCGCTCGATCACGGCGCAGAGCATGTAACTGCCGCTGCCGGACATCCGTTCGTCATCGATATCGAGCGTCACATCCAGCCCGGCGCAAATCACGCTGTGCCCCTTCAGCCGCATCCGCGCGACCCCAGGTTCGGTGCGGACTGCTTTCAGTCGGTCGCGCAGATAGGAGGTCTCGGTGGTGTCGCCCAGATCATAGAGCGCCAGCACTTCGCGAAGTGCGCTGGTCCCCTCGTCCCCGCCGACCAGGCTGAGGTAATTGAGCGACAATTGCCCTACCAGCCGCCAGTGCGCGGCGCGGCGTCGGTGGGCGCGACGGGTGGGCGTCGGCTTGCTGAGCGCAGTAACTTTACCCAGCCCCTGAACCGATCCGGTTATGCTAAGGTGTGGCCTCCCCCCACCGAACGGGAGACGCGCGGGCAACTCGCGGTTGATCGCCAGCACCCTGGTGTTGACGATGGTAGTGTCATCACCCAGTAACTCGCCTTCGAGATCGGCGATGGTGATGAACACATCGTCCCCGCCGCCCTTCGAGAAGCTCGAACGGCGTGAAATCGTGTGGAAATGGCGCCCTTCGCGCGGCGAACCCCGGTCAATCGAATAGAGCGACGGGACGGGCACCTTGTCCCCGTTGGCGCGCTGCAATTCCACGCCCTGCACCGCATAAACCTCTATCGCATCCTCGCGCCGGGTATTGCTGATGATCCGGTATTCAATGGCCGAATGATCGAGCAGGATCGGCTCCGCCTGCATTTCCCAGAGGTTGATCGCGGGCGCAGCGAACAGGTCGAAATCGTCGGCGCGCACCACCCGTTCAAGCTCGGAGGACAGCCGGTCAAAGAAGAAATGTAAATCGAGCGTATCGCCCGCCAGCGTCAACGTGCGCGCTTCCAGTCCGGTTACTTCGAAGAACATCTCCTTGTGCGGATAAGCAAAGTGCTCCTGCAACAGGCCGTAGGACAAACGCGAATGGGATTGCTGGGGCAGCAGCAGTGCCTTCTCGTCCAGCCCGCCCATCTTCAGCGCTTCCGCGCCAATCGGCACTGCGTCGACATCGGCGATTCCCGATGCGGCAGTGATCCCGGTCAGGCTGGTGCCGAACTGTTCGAGCAGGATGTGCGCCCGCCGCGCGTTGCCCTTGATGTAGAAGCGCAGGGTAGAGATATCGAGCTGATCGATGGTAATCTCCGGCTTCGATGTCTTGAGCCGGATGTGCAGCATTCCTTTGGCATTGCCGGGGCTGCCCGCAGGTACGTCGAACGGCGGCCCAGTCATGGTTGCGCTTTCGATCTTCAACGGCATCATCCGCACATCACGGCAAAGCCGATAGCGGCACGGCTCGCCATCGATTTCCTCGGTTAGGATCTCGGTCCCCTTGGGCACCAGCACCGGCGCCGCCAGATCGTCCGCTGGCTGCAATTGCACCACCATCACCGATGGCAGCGGCTGGATCAGGTGCGGGTAGAGCGTGTGCAGGATGGCATCCGAAAGCTCCGGATATTCATCGTCGATCTTGTGCCGCAGCCGGGCGTTGAGGAACGCCACGGATTCGATCAGACGGCCCACATGCGGGTCCTCGATCGCTTCCTTGGTCAGTCGCAGGCGCGAAGCGATCTTGGGATGCGCATCGGCAAATGCGCCTGCATTGTTCGACAGATAGGCCAGTTCGCGCTGGTAGTATTCGATCAGGTCATCGATCATCGGGTCACCCGTTCAAATCCAGCTCTATGGTCTTGTCGCTCGGGCGGACGTTCGCGTCATAGACCACGATTTCGTCGTTCCGGCTGATGGAAAGTACCGCCATGATACGGAAGGTGATGCCCTTGGCGCTTGGTGAATCGTCAGCCTGCACCGAGACGTCATGCAACCGCGGCTCGTGGCGGCGGATGGTATCGGCCACGACGCGCCGCAGCCGGTCACGCACGGCATCGGAAGAAAAGTCCTCGGTCGCCATGTCCGCCAGCCCGTAGCCAATGATGTTGTCCGCCATCCCGTCATGCTTGCCGTGCGAGACGAAGATCGGTTGGGTGGTGTTGAGCAGGTGCTCCAGATCGCGCAGCAGGCGGACCTTGTACTCGGCCAGTTCCACTGCCTCGGTGGCGGCGCGCTCCACCAGCTGTTCGGGCTCGAGATCGATCAAACGGTCGATGAGGCTTTGCGTAATCATCAGTTGCCCTTCCCGCCGACAACCGTGGTGAGCCGGAATTCACTGGTCAACTGATCGAGCTGGTAATGTGGCCGCAGCGCAATCTCGCATTCGTAGCTGCCCGGCTTGGCCGGATTTTCGCGCACGCTCACCCGTGCCTCGCGCAGCGGATACTGCACGCGCTGCTGGGCGGAAGGATCGTCATCATCGGTGGTGTACTTGTGCAGCCAGCGCTGCAACAGCGTCTCGCACTGGGCCGCATCCTTGTAACTGCCGACCCAGTCCCGCGCCATCACCTTCACGTAATGCGCAAAGCGCGAGACGCAGAGGATGTAGTTGATCATCGAACTCATCTTGGCGTTCATCTGCGCGATGTCGCCGCCGATGTCGGGCGGTGAATGCATGCTCGGCAGGTTCATGAATCCGGCGATCCCGGTGTGCTGCATCTGCCGTAGGGCGATGATGCCGACATTGTTGAGGGCCATCTCCTGCGCTTCGGATACGGCATTCTCGGTTGCGAACCGGGCCACCACGCCATGGCGGTCGGCATGGAGGAAGTGCCGCACCGGGCCGTCCACCGTGCCACCTTCGCCCGGCGGCACGATCCCGCGTATTGCGGCGGGCCAACGAAAATTGGCCATCGCCCGCATGGTGACATAGCCGAGTGCGAAGGAACCATTGAGCCAGCACAAGTCGTCCGGACTGTTGACCTTCTCGTCCCAGCTAAAGCCCAGCCGGGGGAAATCGCGGCCGCGCCACGGTTCGCGCACCAGCAGATGCGGCATGACGGCGGCGAGGAAGCGGCTGTCCGGACGCTGGCGGGTCCGGTTCCAGGCGCGGAACGAAGGATGCGCCAGGCTGGCGGCGAGATCCTGTCGCAGGTCGAGATCGTCGAAACGATCGAGTTCCATGACGCTGGGATGCACACCGAGCACGATCGGGCAAAACGCCGCCGCGGCGACATCGGCAAGACCGTCAAGCACCACCACGTCATCGGTCGGACCCTGTCGCCCCGGCCGATGCGAGAGCGCGTGATCGATTACCAGCATGCCATACGGTCGCCCGCCGGGATGACCGTATTCCTCGTTGTAAACCAGATCGAACAGCTTGCTCTGATCGAAATCCATCGCCCGTTCCATGTCGCGGGCGATTTCGATCCAGCGGATATCGAGGATGCGGACGACGACCATCGGATCGTCGCAAGAATCGAGCAGCCACCGCGTCCCGCGCCAGAGCGATTCGAGCCTCTGGAAATCGGGATGGTGCAGGATCAGGTCAAGCGTGCGACCGAGCCGCCGGTCCAACTCCACAATGGCGGCATTGGCGAGTGCCATCAGCCGCTCGTGATGCGCAGCGCGGTCAGCGTTCAGTGCAAGGCGCGGGTCTTCCTTTGTTGGGAGAGGTTCGGCACCGGGGGGCGCATCCGGGCCGGCCTCCGCAGCATCACCCGGCGGATTTTCTTCGCCGGTGGTGCTGCGGATGGCAGCGGCCAGAATGTCACCCCCTTCAGGCACCTTATTGCGTTACGATCAGCCCGCGCCGCCGGGGATTTTCGCCACCAGCCGCATGGATGTCGTCAGCTCTTCGAACTGCAACCACGGCCGCAGGTAAGCGACCGCGCTGTACGAACCCGGCGCGCCGGGAACTTCCTTCACCAGCACCTTGGCTTCGCGCAACGGGTATTGTGCGCGGGCCTTCTGCCCTGCCCCTTCGGTGGCATCGACGTAGGTGTTGATCCAACGGTTGAGCCAGGTGGCGCAATCTTCCGCTTCCATGAACGAGCCGATCTTGTCGCGCGCCATCACCTTCAGGTAATGGGCGAAACGGCTGGTCGCCATGATGTAGGGAAGTCGTGCCGAAATGGCTGCATTGGCCGTGGCGTCGGGATCGTCGTACTTCTTCGGCTCCTGCGTGGTCTGCGCCCCGAAGAAGACAGAGTAATCCTGCCCCTTGTAATGGCACAGTGGCAGGAAGCCCATGTCCGACAGTTCCTTCTCGCGCCGGTCGGTGATGCCGATTTCGGTGGGGCACTGCGCGTCCACATCGCCATCGTCGGTCATGAAGGTGTGCGTCGGCAGGTTTTCCACCTTGCCGCCGCCATCCGCACCACGAATGGCCGTACACCAGCCGCTTTCCGCGAATGCCGCCGTCATCCGGCCGGCGAGCGCATAGGAGGCGTTCATCCAGCAGTAGTCGTCATGATCCATCTGCTTGGCGTTGCCCGCATCGTCGAAAGGCGCTTCTTCATAGGCGAAAGCCTCGACCTGCTTGGTGTCCCGCCCGTAAGGCAGGCGCGCCAGCACGCGTGGCATCGTCAGGGTGACGAAGCGCGAATCCTCGGTTTTGCGGAAGCTCTTCCAGCCGGTATATTCCGCCGTGTCGAACTTCTGCTTGAGGTCCATCGGGGTGGAAAGATCGGTGAAATTGTCCATCCCGAACATGTTCGAATCCGCTGCCGAGATGAAAGGCACGAAGCCCGCCGCCGCGACACTGGAAATGTTCCGCAGCAGCTCGACATCCTCCGGCCCCTTGCCGAAGTAATAGTCGCCCACCAGCGTTCCATAGGGCTGGCCACCGGCATGGCCGAACTCTTCTTCATAGACCTTCTTGAACAGCTGGCTCTGGTCGAAGTCCACCGCCGAGGAAAGATCCTTGGCCAGTTCCTTCTTGGTGACGTTGAACATGCGGATCTTCAGGCCTTCGCCGATCTCCGAGTTCTTGACGAGGTAATGCAAGCCCCGCCACGAACCTTCCATCTGCTTGAACTTTTCGTGATGCATGATCACGGCCAGCTGCTTGGAAATCTGTTCGTCGATCTTGGCGATTGCGTTGCGCAGCGTGACGGTCATGTTCTTGTCGAACTTGACCGTTTCCGCAGTCGCCTGGTTTGCCAGCGTGGCGAGCAGATCCTTCACCCGGTCCGGTTCGGTCTGCTTGGTGACGCTGATTGCCTGATCGAGCAGGCTGACGGAGCCCTCTTCGGTGGTGGTAGTCGCAGCGCCTGCGGTTTTGGTTGCTTCTTCGGCCATCGTCTATGCTCCGCTCACTCTTTCGTGCCGAGCTGCGCTTGCAACTCGCTCAGCTTGCCTTCGTCGTTGAGGATCTGCTCCAGCAACGATTCGAGCTCCTCGGAACCATCCGCCTTGGCCATCAGGTCACGCAACTGATTGCGCGTTTCCATCAGGTTGCGCAGCGGCGCCACCTGTTCGACGATCTTCTCGGGTTCGAAATCTTCCATCGAACGGAACTTCAGGTCGACCCCGAATTCCTTGCCTTCCTCGCCGGAAAGCACGTCCTCGACCTTCATCTTCACGCCCGGCTCCAGCCGCGCCATGACCTGGTCGAACTTGTCCTTTTTCAGATCAATGAAGCGGCGTTCCTTGAGGCTTTTCTTCGCCACATCGGAATCGCCCGAGAAATCCCCCAATACGCCGACGACGTAAGGAATTTCCTTGGTTTCCATCGCCCCGTTGGTTTCCACATCGTAGGTGATGTGGACGCGCGGCTTGCGCACCCTTTTCAGCTTCTCGTGTACAGAATCGCTCATGTCGATCTCCCTTCCAGACCATCAGTCGTAAACTTCGGCAACGGAGCGACCCGGTTACCCTTTACCGCACTATCAATCCCAGTCGTCGCCGCTCTTTGTCTCGGCAGGCGCTTCGTCGGCTGGTGGGCGGATGCCTGACCGCCAGTAGAATTCCGTCCGCGCATCGGCGGCGGGGATCAGTTCGGCGATCAGTTCCTGCAAGCCCATCCTCGCGCGCCTGTCGATTTCGCGCAAGGCCTTTCCGACAGGTGAATGCGGTTCGCGTCGGGCGAAATAGTCCGCCGCGGCATTAACTGCGCGCAAAGCATCCTCGCGACTGTCGATCTTACCCGCCACAAAGCCCTTCCCTCCCCCGCCTTCGGCGGACCCGGACGAAGTACTGGTATCGCCATCGCTGGCCGATCCGGCGCTGTCACCGCCCGCCTCCGCTTTATCTTCTTCTGCAGGCAGTCGCTTAGCCAGCCCGCTAAGCCATTCGCGGATGCCTTCGAGTTCGCCAGTGAGGCGCGATGCGGCGGGCATGTAAGGTGAGGCGCGCTTGATGATGAATTCGACTGCGCGTCGCCATTCGGTCTCGGCTTTGGCAATCGCCTCTAGCGTTGGTTCCACGCCTTTACGCCCGGCGACTGTGACCAGACGCTCGAACCGGTCATAGGCCGCCTGCCGCGCTTCGGCCCGCGCGGCCTTGGCATCGGCGTCGCCCGCCTGCACCTGGCTGGCGGCATCGACCATCACCTTGTCCGCATAGCGCAGGGTTTCATTCCCGACCTTGAGCAGCACCATGTTGCGCACCGGCAGGATCAGCGCGCCTTCGCGATCATTGCTGCCGCCACTGAGGCCGGAAAGCGGCATGAAGCGAGCCTCAACCCCGTCCGCCTCGTCCTCGTCAGCGGGAGGATAAAGGCCCTGTTCCCAATAGGTTTCGACCATATCGGCAAGCAGCGACATGGCTGCGGCCAAAGATTGCGGCGGTTTCTCATCCCGGGCGGCCGCTTCGATCAGGATCGCCATCGGCTCCAGATCCTTGCCGCATTCGGAGAGATAGCGGATCGCCGCTTCGCCAATGTCTTCCCAGGTATCCACGCCTTCGGCGGCCCCGGCATCGTCTTCATCGAGCGCGATCGCCTGTTCGGCGCGCACCCGTTCTTTTCGCTTCAACCGGATGTCGCGCAGCAATTCCGCCGCGGCGCCTTCATCCTCGCGACCATTCACACCGACCCCCCCGTCGATCGGCGCCATGATGGATTCGCTTACTTCCTCGTCAATCAGCACCTTACCCCCCTCGGCTGGACTGCACGCAACAGCTTACGCTTTTTGTAACGCATCACCACTGTTTTCTTGCCGATTTTTGCGCTATGTCATGCGGGAATTGCCCAGGAGTACCAGAATGGGAATGCCTGCATCACGCGTGACCGACATGCATGTCTGCCCGATGGTGACAGGAGTAGTCCCTCATGTGGGTGGCCCGGTCCTCCCTCCCGGTGCGCCAACCGTGCTGATCGGCAGTCTTCCGGCAGCGCGGGTGGGTGACATGTGCACATGCGTCGGCCCGCCCGATGTCATTGCGCTGGGCAGCTTCACTGTCATCACCGTGGGCATGCCGCAGGCGCGCATCGGAGACATGACGGCGCATGGCGGCAGCCTTGTGCTGGGCTGTTTTACGGTTCTGGTAGGCTGATCGCCCGCGGAAAGTGCGGCGAACTGCCACACAATCGATTCAATCGCCGTCAGTTCATCGCCACCTGCGTCGGCCCGGCGAACATCGAATTGGTGCCATTGCCGACCAGGAAGAAATTGCCCCAGTAGTATGGATGCGACCGGCGCGGGTTTTCCAGAACCGACAACTGCGCAGTGCGCAAAGCTCCCGCAATCGAATCTGTGCGCCCCGCGGCATAGAAGGTGGACATCAGATCCAGGGTGACGACATTATCCGGCACTCGCCAGAACGTTGCCATTACGGCGCGCGCCTCTGCCACCAGGAACGATCGCACCAGCCCGTCAAGCGCCGCATCGCTGGTTTCGAAACCTGCCGCACGACCCGCCAAGGTAGTCGCCGAACCAGAGGTATCGCAAGCCGACAGGACCACCAGATTCGCGTCCAGCTGCAGCGATGTCACTTCATCGAAAGCCAGCAGGCCATCCGACAGAACCGTCCCCGCCGCATCTGGTGCGGCCAGGGCAGTCACGAGCGAGGGCGGGACATAGACCATGCACGAGCCGTTATCCTGCGCCACTTCGACCCGTCGCCCGGAAAGGCCGTGGGTGGCGAAGTGGAGGATCTTGTACTGATCCAGACTGCCACTCGCCGCGCCCTGAGTCAGGCTGACATCGGTGAAGCTCTGCCCGGTGAACTGCGGCACGCTGGCCATGCCCAACGCAGAGGCGATCCGTTGCAATTCCAGCGCGCTTACAGGATCGGCGGAATAGAGAGCTTCGGCCCAGCGCCCCAACGTTAGCGAACAGTCGAACGGCATCATCGCCTGCGACTGCTGCTGCGTCAGCACCGGCGGCGGTGCATCGGCGAAACCGATGAATTCGTTCTGCGCCGCCGAGGGCGTGGGATTGGTGCGCCCGCCCAGAAAAGCGCGCGGTGACAGCGAAACTGCCGTCTCCGCCTGCTTGCCGAGGAAGCCGACCGAGCTGTAATCGCCCAGCCGCCCCGAAGCGAGGTAGGTATCAACACTCGCATCATCGGTAACGAGGATGGCAATCGGCATCCGCCGGAACGCGCCTGCCGGATCGAAGATCACCCGCGAAGCACCGGCCACCATCTGCGTTGCCGGACCGGCAATCCGCCGGAACAGCGCATTCGCCCCGGCGACATCGTAAGGCATCAGCCGCGCCTCGGCATTGGTCTGCGCGCTGGCGAGCACCGATTCGACCTCGGCCTCCACCTCTGCCAGGGTGCCCTCGATCCGGTAAAGCTCGCTGGTGCCAGGCGAAATCGCCATGCCGTACATGGAGTCGTTGAGCTGGACGAGTTTGAGATAAACCTCGCCCGGTTCCAGCGAAGCGGCGAGTTCCTGCAGCATGATAGGATTGTCGCTCAACTGGGCAATCCCGCCGGTCTGGTCGATCAGCACATTGACCGCATCGAGCTGGGCGACAACGGCATCGAGTTCGGCCTGCTTCTCGGTGCGCAGCGATGCCGTCTCCGCATCAGTCCCGGACAGTCCACCGATCTCGAAGCTCAATCCGTTGCGAGCCTGCTGCAAATCACGCCGCTCGCGTAGCAATTCTCGTACGCCTTCGTCTGCCGAAAGCCGCTGCTGCATCACCGCATATTCGCGCGCAATCGCCGGTTCGCCGATCGACTGCATCGCGCTGAAGAATTCCTCGTTGCGCGCCGCGTTCGGCGTGGCACTGGCGAGTAGATCGAAATAACGTTCAAGCGCTGCCTGCGAGACTGGCCCGACGCCATCGAGGTTGGCAATTCCGCCCACCACGGCGCGATAATCGGCCAGCGCGCTGTCCCGCCGCGCCGGATCGCGCGAGGCAATGCTGGCGCGTTCCAGCTGTGTTTCAAGCAGAAGCGCGCTCGTGGCCGAGGTGTCCGCCTGGCGCGATAACGGCGTGACAACACAGGCACCCGGATTTCCCGGCACCGTTCCGCGCAGTGCCGCAATCGCGCAATCGAAGCTGGCGATGGCCGCGCCGGTATCGTTCCGGCGCGCATGGATGCGGCCCTGCTGACGCTCGATGGCGGAATGCAGCCAACCGATCCGCGCCGGTTCGATCCGTCCGATCGGTCCGGTGGCAACCTTGCCGGCATTGGCAATCGCTGCTTCGGCATTCTCCAGACCGGCATCGCCGCTGGCGAGATAGGCGACGCTCAAGGTCCAGTAGCGCTGGGCTTCCAGCAGCACCGATTGCAGCGCTGCGGAATCGGCAAGCGAACTTTGCAATTCGCCCGCCCCGGCGCCGCTTGCCCCAGTACCGCCGAAAGCAAGCGTTTCCTGGTTCAACCGGCTGAGCAGGGTGGGATCGAGCAACTGCCCGCTTTCGGGCGTGCTACGCGACAAGGCAGCGATAGCGCGCGTCCACTGCCGCTGGTTGATCAGATGCAGGCCGCGATAAACGAGCAATTGCTGCACCTGCTGCGAATCCGCATCGGTGCCCTGCCCGTCCAACAAAGCCTCGGCTGCGGCAAAATGCTGCTCTGCCGCTTCAAACTGGCTGACGTTGGAATCGGCCAGCCCCGCCGCCAGCCGCAGATCGACCAGCGTAGAAAGGTCGGCAGAAGCAAATTCGCGCAGGGCATCGTTGAGAATGCGAGATGCATCGATCTGCCGTCCGGTCTGCAAGGCGCGCACGCCTTCGGTGAAAGCCGATTCGGAAGTGATGCCGCCGGTGGCCGAACCGGCGATGACATCGGGCCCGGCGGGGATCGCGTCGAGCGCAATCGATGGTTCCACCGTGGCGCCTGATCGGGGAATGGCGCCGCCCGCTGCGATTACCCGTAGTGCCGCTTCGAGATTAGGCAGTGCGGTGGGAATGGCTGCGCCGTGCCATGTCTGGCCGTTCCGCTCAAACCGGATGTCCACTGCCGAACGCCCGAGCTGCGCATCGGCGCAGCGCCGCACCTGCGCCATGCCGATGCCGGTCAGCGCTACTTCGATCGCTTCGCCGCAATTACCCACCTCGGGCACGGCGCTGCCGCTAACGTAGCCCTGCAAATCGGCAGCATCGATGCCGCGACAGGTAATGCCGAACGGCTGATCGCGCGCCAGCAGCACCGCCCCTTCGCCATTGGTCCACTGGAGCGCGGCGGAACAGGTATCGCCTTCGGAATTCTCTCCCACGGTGAAGACTTCAGGCGCATTCGCGGCGGCCACTCCCGGCATAAGCGCCGTGATCGCGAGGGAGCAGGCAGCTCCAAGCAGGACGGATTTCGCAGAAAGGCGGGTCATTCTTCGGTCTCCGTGGGCTCGCAGGTAGGATCATCGGCATCGCATTCGAGCATGTCGATGCCGACCGGGATCTGGGCAATGTCGAGGATCAGGCCTTCGTTGCCGCGCCCGACAAGCGGGTTGAGGAATTCGCTCGGATCGCCGGTCGAGATCAGCGACTGAGCCTGCCGTTCGTCGATCGTGGTGATTTCCGGCGGCGGCAGATCGACGATCAGACAGCCACGATCGGGCGATCCGATCACGCAGCCGTTAACCCGCGAACGCGATTGCGTCACCCGCAGTTCGCGCGGAGACAACGTGCCGATGTTTAGTACCGCATTGGGCAGCACCCCGGCGGTGCGGCCGATGAAGCCGTTGATCTCCCCGAACAGGGCGAAGCTGTCCAGATTGTCGTCACCCTGGCTGAAAAGTTCGAGCGCGAGGCTGTCGATCGCATTGGCGGCATCGGCATTCAGGATCACCCCGCCGCCCTGTGAAAATGCGGTGTTCTGGAACAGGGCGAAGTCCGAATAGGCGACCCGCAGCGTGTCGGCCTCCAGGAACACCCGCTGGCTGTTATCACCGATGTAGAGCAGGGATCCGGCGTTGGTGAGCAATTCCGCCGCTGCGTCGAGGCTGATGCCCTGCGTCGCTGCGAGGAACTCCGGCGTCCCGAATACGATACGAACTGCACGCAAATCGACGATACCGCCGGCAAAATCGATGCTCGCGGCGTCGGTTGCGGCAACGATGGTTTCTGTCAGCGTGGCAGGATCGACGAGGCCGTTCGCGCCGATAGTTCCCTGGCCAATCTGCAAGGTGCCTGTTCCGGTGCCGGTAATCGCACCAGAAAGCGTTATGGTGGAAGTGGACAACAGTTGCAGCGACTGGCCAGGTACGGTGAAATTCCCCAGCGCAAGTGCCTTGTCGCCCGAATCGATCACGACATTGTCAGCGGAGAGGAAATTGAGCTCGGCATCGCTGATTTCGAACCCGCCAGTGGTGCCAACACTTGTACTGGTGGAGCCGCCCGCAAGGTTGCGCACGGTAATCGTCCCGTCCGCTGCCGCAACATCGATGGCTCCGGTCAAGTTGAAGTCGTCTGGCGCGGCCAGCAGAACATCGCCGTTCTCCGCGTCGGCCGGGCCATCGGTGATCGCGGTGGAAGTGGGGCTGGTATCGCCGGCCTGTGCCAGATCGAGCACATAGGTGGCATTGTCCGCCCCGCTGCCGGTGGTCGCGCCGCCGCCCAGGTCGAACGCAGTCCCCGCTGTCAGGGTGACATTATCGCCTGCAGTGAAATCGCCGATAGCGATTCCGCCACCGGCCAGCGCCGCGATATCTTCCGCTGCCGTCAACGTGTCAGCATCGATATCGCCCGCGGCCAGCAATACAATGGTGCCGCCGGAAGTGATTTCGCCAAGATTGGCATCGCCGCCGGTGTTGATGGCGATCCCGCCGGCGCTGTCCAGCAGGTCCGCATCAATGGTGTCAGGCGAGACGAGGTTGAGGAAACCCCCGGCAGACGAATTGCCGATATCGACAAAGGTATCGCTGATGACATCGATATCGCCCACCGCAGTCAGCGTATTGGCAGTGATGCCCTGCGCAGGATCGACATCCCCGGTCTTGGTCAGGGTGATGTCGGCACCTGATGTGCCGGTGGCAACAAACAGGTCGCCGCCATTGGCAGTGGCAACAATGCCGCCCACACCGGCAGCGGCCAGAGTCGCCACCTCGATCGAAACGCCATCGAGAGTAATGCCGCTGCCATCCAGCGTATCCCCGCCAGCCGTGGCATTGGCCGATGTGATCAGGATCGTGCCGCTGGTATCCGCCAGCGTGACAATCGCATCGCCATTACCCGCCGCGCCGGTGGCATTGGCGATCAGCGATCCTCCGGTTGAGGTGACGTCAGACAGCAGAAGGCTGGTGCTCGAATTGGCAGTGATATTGCCGCCCGCGAGCAGCGTTCCCGCTGCCAGTGCCCCGTTCGCGCCAGTCTTGTCGAGATCGATGGTCGTTCCCGCCGTACCGCTGCCCAGCGTAAGCGCGCCATCGGTGGCGGCGATATCGATGAAGGTTCCGGCGTCAGCAGCGGAAACATCGACCAAGCCTGCGGTGACCGTCACTGCGCCATTTGCATCAAGCAGGCCCAGCTGGACAACATCGGTCGTCCCCAGCGCGCCAATTGTAATCGCCGAGCCGTTCACATCGCCGCGCAGGAATGCCGGCAACGGATCGGTCCCGGCGCCCGCGCCCGCCAGCCCGCTGATATCGTTGGCAGCGTCGAGCGTCACTGCTGCGCCGGACAGCGTGCCGAGGCGGATGTTGTCGCCCGCGTCGACATCGATCGCCCCGCCCATAGTGGCCAAGGTCAGCAATGCGTCGCCCGTCGTCGTATCGACGTTCAGGATGCCGCCGCCGCTCAGCGTGGTGCCGATGGCATCGCCGCTGGCGAACAGCGTGATGTCGCCGCCGACGGCAGCAGCGGTGCCGGTTACCAGCGTCGCATCGCCACCGTTGGCCCTGACCGAGATATCTCCGCCGGTGGAATTGGCGTCGGTGACGAGCGCACTGGTCGCCGCAATCACCGTGATATTGCCACTGGCATCGCCTTCGCCCAGGTCGACCCGGTCGAGCGTAGAAGTCAGATCGATAGTGCCAGCATTGATCGTGCTGATGTCGATCCGGTCAGCATCGACAATCACGGCGCCGCCGGCTGTAAGCGTGCCGAGTTGCACGATCCCCGTCGTCCCCAGCGCGCCAATTGTAATCGCCGAGCCGTTCACATTGCCGCGCAGGAATGCCGGCAACGGATCGCTCCCGGCGCCCGCGCCCGCCAGCCCCGAGATATCGTTGGCAGCGTCGAGCGTGACCAGTCCGCCGGTCAATGTGCCGAGGCGGATATTGTCGCCAGCATCGACATCGATGTTGCCGCCTGTCGAGTCAGCCGTGGTGATGATTGCGTCAGTCGAAGCGAGCACTGTGACATTGCCGCTGGCATTGCCGTCGAACAGCGTCACATCGGCCAGCGTCGACGCCAGATCGATGCTCGCCGCGTTGACGGTCGTCAGGTCGATCCGGTCGCCATCAACCACAACCGCGCCGGT
Organism: Erythrobacter sp.; assembly: GCA_019739335.1. Classification (NCBI taxonomy): domain Bacteria; kingdom Pseudomonadati; phylum Pseudomonadota; class Alphaproteobacteria; order Sphingomonadales; family Erythrobacteraceae; genus Erythrobacter; species Erythrobacter sp. The sequence continues at coordinate 2,625,005 of CP073261.1, read as the reverse complement.
CGCGTCGAGGAGGCCAAGCTGGACGATCCCGGTCGTTCCCAGCGCGCCGATTGTGATCGAGGTGCCATCCACCGTGCCGCGCAGGAATCCGGGCAGCGGATCGGTCGCAGCGCCAGCGCCAGCGAGGCCGGTGATATCGTCGCCCGCATCAAGCGTGATGGCCGTGCCGGTCACGCTTGCGAAACGCAGATCGGTGCCCGCATCGATGTCGACAAAGCCCGCCGCCTCGACGCTGAACACGTCGATATCCGCCCCGCTCGCCAGCGTCACCGTGCTGCCCACCGAATGGATAGAGCGAGTGAAACCCGGAATCGCTGGCGCAAAAGGATCGCCATCCAGCGTAATCGCGCCGTCGGCATCGATCAGCACCGCGCCCTGCGCGCGCACCCGGTCTGCGGTCAGATCGCCGCCCGATCCTGCCGTTGTTATGGCGGTAAAGCTGCCCGCATCGGCCAGAGCGGTATCGAAGTCCGTATCGCCGGAACTTTCTAGCCGGATATTGCCCAGCGTCGAACCCAGAGTGGTCGCAGAAATCGCGGTGGCACTATCGATATCGAGTAGGCCCCGCGACTGTAGTGCACCGGTGACCGTGATCTGGCCCGTCGCTCCCAGCTTGTCGAGCGTCAGCGTTCCCAGCGATGTCGCCGTGCCCAGTGTGAGCTGACCCGCCGTAGCCGTCAGCGCGATGTTGCCGCCGCCGAGGGTGGTGGTGGCGCTCGTCACGTCGATGGCCCCGGCCGAAACCGTGATCGCTGCACCTGCGCCGCTGCCGGTCAGGGCGTCGAGTTGCACGATGCCCGTCGTTCCCAGCGCGCCGATCGTGATGGCCGAGCCGTTCACATCGCCGCGCAGGAATGCGGGCAGTGGATCGGTGCCAGCGCCTGCTCCGGCAAGGCCGCTGATATCATCACCCGCGTCGAGCGTGACCAGCCCGCCAGACAATGTACCGAGGCGAATGTTCCCGCCCGCATCGATATCGATATTGCCGGCAGTAGAATCGGCCGTGGTGATGATCGCATCGGTCGCGGCATCGATGATGATATTGCCGCTGGCATTGCCGTCGAACAGCGTCACGTCAGCCAGCGTCGAGGCCAGGTCGATGCTGGCCGCGTTGACAGTGGTAAGGTCGATCTGATCGGCATCGGCCACGACTGCGCCGGTCGCATTGAGCAGGCCCAGCTGGACGATCCCGGTCGTGCCGAGCGCGCCAATCGTGATCGAGGTGCCATCCACCGTGCCGCGCAGGAATGCCGGCAACGGATCGGTCCCGGCGCCAGCGCCCGCCAGCCCCGAGATATCGTTGGCAGCGTCGAGCGTGACCAGTCCGCCGGTCAATGTGCCGAGGCGGATATTGTCGCCAGCATCGACATCGATCGCCCCGCCCATAACCGCCGAAGTCAGGATTGCATCGCCGGTGAAGGTGTCGACGTTCAGAACGCCGCCGCCCGTCAGGGTCGTCCCGATGACATTGCCGCTCGCCAAAAGCGTGATGTCGCCGCCTACAGCAGCTGCGGTGGCGGTAACCAGCGTCGCGTCGCCGCCATTCGCAAATACCGCGATATCGCCGCCTGTAGAATTGGCATCGAACACCGTGGCGCTCGTCGTCGCGATGACGGTGATGTTGCCACTGGCATCGCCCTCACCCAGCCGCACATCGGCCAGCGAGGAGGTCAGTTCGATGGTTGCGGCGTCGATGGTGCTGATATCGATCCGGTCGGCATCCACATCAACCAGACCGCTCGCGTCGAGCAGGTCAAGCTGGACGATCCCTGTCGTCCCCAGCGCGCCGACGGTGATCGTCGTTCCGGTCACGTCGCCGCGCAGGAAGCCTGGCAATGGATCGGAAACCGCGCCAACACCAGCGAGGCCGGTGATATCGTCAACCGCATCAAGCGTAATCGCCGCGCCCGTCACGCTGTCGAAGCGAAGGTTGGCACCGCTATCGATATCGACTGCCCCTGCTGCCTCGACACTGAAGACATCAATGTCCGCACCGCTCGCCAGTGTTACCGTGCTGCCGAGCGACTGGATCGAGCGGGTGAAACCGGGGGAAGCCAGGAAGTCCGGATCGGTGTCGATTGTGATCGCGCCATCGGCATCGATCTGCACCGCACCCTGCGCCTGCACCAGAAGGGCTGTGACATCGCCTCCCGAACCCGCCGTGGTAGTGGCGGTGAACGAACCGACGTTGGCCAGCGCGGTGGTAAAGTCAGTGTCGCCGTTGCTTGCCAGATCGATATCGCCGGTTAACGAGCGAACAAATTCCGCAGAAATGTCGGTCGCGCTGTCCACATCGACGTTGTCCAGCGCAACCAGCGCTCCGTTAACCGTGATCTGCCCGCTTGCCCCCAGCTTGTCGAGTGTCAGCGCCCCTGCCGAGCCTGCGGAGCCCAGGGTGAGCTGGCCCTGTGTTGCGGTGAGCAAGATATTGCCACCCGAAGTGATGGTGTTTGCCGTCGAGACGTCCACCGCCTCTGCCGAGACAGTGATTGCTGCGCCGACTTCCTCTGAAAACAGCGCCCCGAGCTGTGCCGCGCCGGACCCGGCCGCAACGGTCAGCAGGCCGGTGGCGGTCAGGTCCGCGCGCCCGAACCCGGCAATCGGCGGCGATCCCGTGAGCGAAGGATCAGTAGCCACGCCGCCTGCGGTAATGAACTGCGCGACGCCAGCCACCGTGCCACTATCGACCTGCAAGCGATTGACCGCCGTCAGCGTAGCGGCATCGGCAATCAGGGTGCCGACGGTGAGACGATCGAAACTCGTTCCAGTGACAACCGCACCGTCGATCAGGCCGATTTCGGCATTGCCGGTGATGTTGAGGGTGATGTTGCCCGGTGCGGTGATCGTAGAGCCGCCGCCGAGGTTGACCCAGCCATTGGCGAGCCCGCTGACCGAACCAGCCGTGGCATCGATATCGATATTACCTGCGTTGGCAGTGATCGCGCCGAGACGGATTTCGCCCAGTGCAGCAGAAAGATCTGCCGAACCCGCCGTGAGGTCGCGCACGACCAGAGCATCCTCGACCGAACCGGTGAGCGCCGGGCCAAGCAGGTTGACTGCGGAGAGGACGATCTGAGATCCGGTGAGTGTCTCGGCACCAAAGAAGCCGCTGGCATTTTCCGTGCCGCCGCCGGTGATGGTGAACAAGGCCTGGTTGCCTCCCCCGTCCGTCACGGCGGAATCGAGGAAGATCGTTCCGGCGGAGGTTAAACGGATGTCGTCTCCGGCGTCGAGATTGACCAGTGCCCCCGGCGCGCCGACATTGCCGCCCGCTTCGATCACGATGTCGTCACCCGAAACGATGCCGCTGCCGATCAGCGTATCGCCGCCCGAAGCAATGGCGATCACGCCCGCGCCGCCGTTGTCGACAAGCTCCACAGCGACATTGTTCGCCGCGCTGAGCAGGATTGAGCCACCGTTTGTGGTGAGGCTGGTGCCGGAAGTCACGTCATTCCCGCCGCCCGCCGCCAGTAACAGGACCGCCCCCAAATTGGTGACCGAGGCCACATCCACATCGATAGTGCCGCCTGAAGAGCGCAATATCAGCGCCTGCTCGGTCGTCACGTTGCCGATGGCGATATCGCCGGGAGCGGGGGCAGCCAGCAGGTTGGTCACCGCGAGGGAGGTCGCATTGACCGAGTCGAGGGCCAGATCGCCACCCAGCGCGATGTTCACCGCCGTGCGCGATCCCGGGACTCCGCCCAGCAGGCTGGCCGAACCACCGGGAACCACCCCAATGTTGCCCGCCACGGTCAGCGCGATCCCGTCGAGCGCGATGCCAATCGCCCCGTCGGCATTAGAAGTCAGCGTGACATCCCCGGCAAACAACAGATCACCCAGGCTGGTATCGATATCGATTGTTTCATCAGCGGTGAAAGCATTGGTGCCACCCGCCATGCCCAGCGTCATCGCCTGCGCGTCGAAATCGAGGAACAAGCCGGAGGCCGACGTAATCGCAGCAGACGTTCCCGCCTGCACGAAAACCGGTTGCAGATTGCCCGCAGTTCCCGCCTGTAATGAGATGGTATCGTTGGCATCGATCCCGGCAATTGCTCCCGCAGCACCCAGGAAAATCCCGTCGAACAGTGTCGCGGGGCCGTTGACGACTGGATTGGTGTTGGAAATCAGCGTGACATCACCGGCGTAGGAGAGGTTGCCGGTGGTCGCCCGGATATCGATGAAATCACCTGCGCTGAAGGTCCGCGCTTCATTGTTCTTACCGAGCACGATCGAAGGCGCGCTGATCTGGATGAAGCCCGTGGCGATGATATCGCCCTTGTAGACTGCCGGATCTTCCAGCGTGTTTTCGATGAAATTGTCGGTCGTCACGGAACCGATGAATGAGCGGAATGCGTTGATATCGGTGATCGATCCGAGGATCGTTTCGACAGCAGAGAATGTCACAGAGGTCGCTGCACCCGGCCCACCAACGAAGACAACTGCTCCGGTATCGATATTCTGCCCGGTGGTCTGGATGCTTTCGAAGCTGACCCTGCCCTGACTATTATCGAGCGCGGTCAGCGTGATATCATCGCCTGCAATCACTGAATCGAGGAAGATGTTGCCGTCATCTGACAGCACGGAGATATCCTCTCCCGCTTCGAGGTTGATGATGCCTTCGGGAACGGGGTTGTTGCCATTCCCGTTGCCACCGATGTTCACCCCGACATCGCCTTCAGCATAGATACCGATCGAACCGGTGGTCGGAGCTCCGGCCAGGCTGGTGAACGCGCCGTCGATCAGCACATCGCCGCGATCCCCGCCACCGCCGGTGTCGAAGGCGGTCAGCGCGATATTTGTGCCGTTGGTGCGGATCACTCCGGCCTCGAGATCGCCGTCGCTCGCCACCAGAATGAGCGCGCTGTCGACCGTGACATTGCCCAGCGTCAGATTCGGCGCCGCAAGTTCGCTGACGAGGTTGCTGTTTGAAAGACTGGTCGCGGTGACATCGCCGACCGTTATGTCGTTCGAATTGTTCCCCGCCCCGGCGGCGAGGAATACTGCGCCCCCAACGATATCGCCGCCGCCGACGATTTCGCCGTCATCGGAATCGATCGTGACGGTGCCTGCCCCGGCATCGATCGAGACAAAACCGATATCGCCACCCGCGCCATTGGCGATCAGGTCTACCTGCGTTCCCAGAATGGTCCCAAGATCGAGCGAAGCGCCGGTGAACGCCACCGTGCCGCTGTTTGCGGTGGCATCGCCAGCGCCGAGGATCGCGCCCGTCGCCGTGCCAGCAATATTGCCGGTCGTGGTTTCCAGGGAGGCAAATGTCAGCGTCCCCGCAGTCGCACCGACATCGATGTCCCCGATGGCATCCACATTGCCCAGTTCGACTTGCGTGCCCTCAACATCGACAAATGTCGCCGAATCAATATCGCCGCCAGCAATTGCACCCGAAGTGGAAATAATTCCCACTGCGAAAACAGATGATGTGGCGCTGGTGAATTCGATCTCGTCCTGCGCGGACATGCTGACAATGCCAGCAGTCACGTTCTCAACGTCGATCGATCCGGCATTCGCCGTCAGGCTCGCTCCGGTTCCTGCGGTGATATCACCGCCGATGATATCCCCAGCCGTGGAGGTCGCGAAAACGCTCGAGCCGGTGCCGGTGAGCGTCCCATAGTTCAGGTCGCTATTGGCAGTGACACCTACGACGAAAGTGGCCGTAACCGTGCCGAGCGTAACCGCATTGCCCTGGACGTCGACGTTGGTCGCCGAGATATCCCCGCCCGCGATATTGCCGGTGCCGGTGTCAACATCGACATTGCCTGTGGTGGAATTCAAGCTCGCAAAAGTGAGCGTATCGTTCGACGTGATAACGTCCAGCGCCAGCGTGGTAGTGACGTTGCCGAGCGTGAGCTCGTTCTCGGTCAGCGCGCCAAGGAGAGAACTTCCCAGCGAGTTGGCGAACACGTCGCCCAATTCGATCGCGCCGGGAGCAGCAATCACGACATCGCCGACAAACGAACCGGACGTACCGATGGACGTGGTGGAATCAAAGTCGATCGCCGTGGGCGAGGTTATGCTCACATTGGCGCCGGTGATGGTGAAATCGCCGCTGCCACTGATCTGCCCGGCAGCCGTAGTGAGTTCGACATCGCCGGTTGCATCGGCGCTGCCGCCAGCCATCGATACGCCGTCTGCGCTCGTGACGACGATGTTCGCTGATGTGCCTGTGGTGACGAGATCGCCCTGGCTGCGAATGTCTTCGCGGACAGCAGTATTGGCAATCGTGATCCCGGCTTCACTGGCGGTAGCAAGGATGATCACGCCATTGTTCGCGGTAGCGGTCAGAGTCGCGTCAGGGCCGATTCCAAGCACCAATTGGTTGACGTTCTGACCACCCCCAGACAGGAAACCGGCACCTGCCACGCCGATGTTCGCCCCGGTTATGGAGCCGGTAACCTGTACACCGTTGGCGGTCTGGTTAACTCGGACGCCTTCAGTGATGGTGAAACTGAGCGGACTTCCCGGAACGTTGGCAAAGGTCACGTCACGCGCGCCCACCAACACGACATCGCCCGTAGCCTCGATATTCCCGCCCATCGTAAGCCGTTCGCTGACGAGGATCACCGAGCCACCGGCAGGTGACGCAGTGCTCCCCAGCGATGCGCCGGGGGAGATGACGAGCGCGCTGGCTGCACCACCACCATTTCGTTCAAAGTTCGGCGCAGCCAGATTGGCCAGCCCGATATTGTCCCACGGCAGCGTGCTCACCAGCAAGCTGGCACCGCTGAAGGCACCGGACGAACCGAAGGCGATACCGTCCGGGTTGATCAGCCAGACGTTGATATCGGATTCGGCGCGGATAAGTCCAAAGATGTCGGACGGGTTGCCTGCGGAAATATTGTTCACAGCCGTAAGCTGCGCGCCGGGGGCCGCATTGTTGACGTAATCGACAATGACATTGCTGGCGACATCGTAGGAACTGAAGGTCAGGATGCGGCTTGCCCCATCCACGTCGATTTCATACCGCCGATCGAACCCGAGCGCATCGTCCGCCGGGGCTACTGCAGCGTTGGTGGTAATCGTCGCACCACCCGCACCGGTATTCACAGGAGCAGTATTGGGCGGCGGCGCAACTTGCGCGTATGCAGGAATGCTCCATACCGTCAGCGCTGTCCCGATCAGCAGCGATCGACGCAAACCATGGACGAGGCGGGGCGACGAAAGGGTCTTGCTCTGGGACATCAGTTGTTCCCCCACGGATAGAAGCGTGTCGAAAGGGTCAGCAGGAAGCGGTCTTCCGGCGGCGCATCGTCGGTGCTGAGCGCCGGATCCTGCGGCATGGCGTAATAGGCTTCCAGCGACAGCCGGCCCGGCAGCATGAACCGCAACCCCGCGCCGTACGAAGCGATTTCGCGCCCGGTTTCAACCGTTCCGGCGTCGAGATTGTCGAGCCGCACCCAGTCATAAAAGGCAAGCAATTCGAGCCGGAAGTCCCGGCTGATCGGCACTTCCACCGATGGCTGGAGCCGGAAGGCGACCACCCGGTCACCCGAATTGGCTCCCGGATCATAGCCGCGGCCATAGGTGAAGTTGCCCAGCGTCCATTCTTCGAGATTGAGCAGCGGCTCGTCCGTCCACTGTGCGAAGGCGCCGAATTCCAGGCTGATCGGCCCGGCAACGCTGATATCGCCGAAAACTTCTGCCTGCGCTACGAAAGCTTCCGGATCGCCATCGAAACGGCTCGGCGAGAAACGCCCGTTCTGCTGCCCGCGCTCGCTCGCGCCGAGGAAGCCGAATCCCTTCCGCAGTTCGAGCGATCCCGCCAACCGGTGCGCACGTCCACCGCCCAGCGGGCGGAAGTATTCGCCATCGAGCCGGGTGTAGAAAATGCGCAAGTCGTCCTTAGAGAACGGCACCGCCGTATCGCCAGACTGGATGACTGTGCGCTGCTGCAGGAATTCGAAACCGCCCGCCACCGAGACATCTGTGGTAACGGTGCGAACAAGTTGCTGCTGCAACTCGAACCCGGCAATGATGGAACGCGAACGCAGATCGAGATTTTCGATATCGGGCCGCGAATAGGCTACCGAGCCGCGAAGTTCGGCGCGCAAGCCGTTGTCATTGATGGCAAAGTCATGACTAGCCTGGAACACGCGGATTTCCTCGAAATCGATCGAGTTCGAATAGGTCAGCACTGTCCGGTCTGACATGCCGGTCAGCCCGTATGCCTCCGCGCGCACCGAAGCGACCCAGCGGCCCAGCTGCGGCGAACCGAAGTTCTGGATGTTCGCCAGCGCCTGGAAACGCCGCGTCTGCACGGTAAGCACCCCGATCACATCGCCGGGAACGCCAGTCCGCGCGGGCGTGATCGACATGGTCATATCGAGGCCGGGAATATCGCCGGTTTCGAGCAGGATGCGCTCCACTTCGCGGCGGTTGAGCGGGGCCAGCTGGCTGATCTCTTCGGCGCGTGCGGTAATTACGTCCTCGAATCCGCCGACTTCGCCAAGCACCCGCATTTCGACGAAGCGCGCGGAGACGATCCGCAGGGTCAACACGCCGCCTTCGATCTGCTGCGCCGGAATTTGCGCCAGCGCGACGTAACCTGCCGCCTCGAGCCGGTTGTTCACTGCATCGCGAATGTCGCATACCACCGAAATCGGCCGCTCGCCCGAAGGAGGCACCGCGAGCGGAGCCAGCAATTCAGCCAGTTCGGGCGCCAGCGGTTCGCCAGCCACGCTGCCTTCGAAACGGACTTCGGTCAGTGTAACGGGAATGGTCGAACCGTCCAGCGCGCAGGGCAGCGTATCGATCGCCCCGTCGCTGACAACTTCGGCGGTGTTGCGGTTGAGTTCTTCGATCCGCGGATCAACTTCGTCCCTGCCAGGAACCGCCTGCCCCGGATCGGGAGTAGCCTGCGCCATCGCCTGCCCCGCCGGAAAGACGCAGCAAGCCATCAGTGTCGCCAAGCGTAGACTACGCCGCATACACCCCCCCTTAGATTGTGACGGCTCCCGACTCCCCAGCCGGGTTGGCCAATTAGGGAAGGCTATTGGTGCGACTGGTAAGAGTCAAGAAACCATATTCATGAAAGTTTGGCCAAATTGTCATGAGAGAATGCGGATTTTCTTGGAATCCGGCGGATCGACCCCAAGCCTTTCAGAACCGATTGTGTGTTTAATCACAAAAGCCTGATGCAATATGCTGGAATTCATGCGAGAAATCAGCTGCAACCAACGGGCAGGAAAGGGATACCCTTCCATGCTCGTGCCCGGTCTGTCTTTAAAATGGTAGCGGAGGAGGGACTTGAACCCCCGACCCCAGGATTATGATTCCCGTGCTCTAACCAGCTGAGCTACTCCGCCATCCGACGTGCCTTTGGCCGCGTGCGGCGGGAGGCAAGGCGCGCCGTTTAGGTGCAGGCGTGCGCGCGGTCAACCGCGAAAACGCCAGCTTTTGATATGCTCCCAAGGGCCGCCACGATAGGCGTAGAGGCCAAGCCCGGCAAAGGTGAATGAACGCGGCAGAACTAGCGGGGCAAGCTCGGCTTGCAGGGCCTTGGCTTCTGCCACCGTCACCTTGTTCTGCACCGTGACATGGAGGCGTGGTCGGTGATCGTCCTGCGGAGTGAGAAGGCCATGGAACCGTTCGCGCATCTGTTCCCACAAAGCGATCATGCCTTGGCTTTCCAGCTTCAGCGCAGTGCCCTTGCCCAGCGGCATGACGCCGAGCAACCGCGCCGGCACCGGCGGATTATCCCGCGTCATGGCGGCGCAAAGCGCGTGGACCTCGGCTTCGGAGCTTGGTGGCAGGGCGTGGAACAGCGTAACATGAGCTTCGAGGAAATTGCGTTCCGGCGGGAAGTGCGCATCGCGCAGGGCAGTCGCCCAGCGGTGCAGGTCATCGGGCAGCAATCCGGTCAGGATCAGCGGCGCCAAAGCCTTGTCCGGTGGCCGCTCGCCCTGCCCAGTCACATTTCCCCACGTTCGCGGCGCAGCGCGAACCAGCGTTCGACTGCCGCGTTGTGGCCTTCCAGCGTGGAATTGAATTCGTGCCCGCCAGAACCATCCGCCACCATGTAGATCGCGTCGGTCTCTTCCGGGTTGAGCACCGCTTCGATCGACGCGCGCCCGGGATTGGTGATCGGCCCGCGCGGCATCCCCACCATCGAATAGGTGTTGTAATCGTTGACCGCCTGGATTTCCGACTGGCGGATGCGGCGACCCAACGGGCGCCCACGGGTGATCGGGTAGATGATCGTCGGATCGGCCTGGAGCATGATTCCCTGCCGCACGCGATTGGAATAGAGCCCCGCAACCATGCGCCGCTCTTCCGGCACGCCGGTTTCCTTCTCGACGATCGAGGCAAGGATCACCGCTTCCTGCGGGCTGTTCACCACGGTACGATCGCTGCGGTTGGGCCACAGTTCGGCCAGCGTATCGTCCATCGCCCGCTGCATCCGCGCGAGCACGGCAATGCGTTCCTCGCCGCGTTCGAAATCGTAGCTTTCGGGCAGGACAGAGCCTTCCTCCGGCACCGGGATCTCCCCAACCAGCAGGTCTTCCGCCATCAGGATGTCGTAGACGATCACCGAAGGCGTGCCCTCGGGAATGGTGACGAAGCGGCGAATGACTTCGCCATGCTGGAAGGTATCGAGGATTGCTGCCCCGCTTGCGCCCGCCGGTAGGAGGAATTCACCCGCCTTGATCGGATCGCCGCTACCGAGGATCTTCGCCCGCAGCAGGAAGGCATCGGCGGACCCGATGTGGCCTTCCTCCTCCAGCTTCTGCGCCACCGAGGTGAGCGAGGCGCCCGAAGGGACGATGAACGCCGCTTCGTCCTCCATCGCCGAAGTCCCCCACCAGCCCCAGGCGAACCAGCCCAACGCTGCGACCAGCAGCAGCCCTGCGACCGCTACCAGCCCGAACAGCTTCTTCATCTCAATCGACCCGCTTCATCACCAGTGAGGCGTTGGTGCCGCCAAAGCCGAAGCTGTTGTTGAGCACCGCATTCACCGTGCGCTTCTTCGCCACCAGCGGCACCAGGTCGACGCCATCGGTGCCGTCATCCGGATTGTGCAGGTTCAATGTCGGTGGCACGATCTGGTCGCGGATGGCGAGGATGCAGAAAATGCTCTCCACCGCGCCCGCGCCGCCGAGCAGATGGCCGATGGCGCTCTTGGTGCTGCTCATCGAAGCGCCGCCAAGGTCATCGCCCAGTACGCGGCGCACTGCTGCCAGTTCGATGGTGTCGGCCATGGTCGAGGTACCGTGGGCATTGACGTAGTCGATGTCCGACGGCCCCAGCCCGGCCTTCTTGAGCGCCATCCGCATCGCGTTTTCCGCGCCCTTGCCTTCGGGGTGCGGCGCGGTGACGTGGTAGGCATCGCCCGACAGGCCATAGCCGACCACTTCGGCGTAGATCTTCGCACCGCGCGCCTTGGCGTGCTCGTATTCCTCCAGCACCACCACGCCTGCGCCTTCGCCCATCACGAACCCGTCGCGGTCCTTGTCATAGGGGCGGCTGGCTTCGGTCGGCCGGTCATTCATGGAGCAATTGAGCGCGCGCGCCTGGGCGAAACCGGCAATGCCGATCGGGCAGATGGTCGCTTCGGCGCCGCCCGCCAGCATGATGTCGGCATCGTCGTCGCGGATCATCCGCGCGGCGTCACCGATCGAATGCGCACCGGTGGAGCACGCGGTGACCACCGCATGGTTCGGCCCCATCAGCCCGTATTTGATCGACACCTGCCCGCTGATAAGGTTGATCAACCTGCCATGGACGAAATGGGGGGAGACCCGGCTCGGTCCGCGGAGGTGCAGGTTCACTGCTTCCAGCTCGATCCCTGGCAGCCCGCCGATGCCCGAACCGATCGAGCAGCCCGCGCGAAGCTGCATGGCTTCATCCATGTCGGTCAGCCCGGCGTCTTCCAGCGCCTGCCCGGCGGCGTCGATACCGAAGACGATGAACGGATCGACCTGCCGCTGGACCTTGTGATCCACGCGCCGGTCGGCATCGAATCCCCACGGATGTTCCACAGGCTTAACTTCGCCCGCGATCGTGCATTTCTGCGCCGAGGCATCGAAGCGGGTGATCGTGCCGATCCCGCTTTCGCCCGCAATCAGGTTTGCCCAGGTGGTTTCGACATCGCCGCCAAGCGGGGTGACAAGGCCAAGTCCGGTAACGACAACACGCCGCATAATCTTCTCCACTCCACAAACACAACAGGCCCAACCCGCGGGGGCTGAGCCTGTCGAAGTCCTGCTGTTCCAACTCCCGGCGCTATGGCCGCGTACCGGAATACGACCCCTTTGGCAGGCTCAAAACAAGCTCAGGGTGAGCGGAAGCCGGGGCAGGATTAGCCGGCGTTGGCTTCGATGTAGCTGTTGGCATCGCCAACGGTATTGATCTTCTCGGCGGCGTCGTCCGGGATTTCGACCCCGAATTCTTCCTCGAACGCCATCACCAGTTCGACGATATCGAGGCTGTCAGCGCCCAGATCATCGATGAAGCTGGCGTCCGGAGTGACCTTGTCTTCCTCGACGCCGAGATGCTCGACGACGATTTTCTTCACGCGTGCGGCGATATCGCTCATGTAATCCCTCTCAAGATTCGGGTTTCAAATTTCCCTTTCGCCCTAATGAACACCATCGCACTGCGCAAGGGCCAGCGCAGAATGCTGCGCAGGGCTGGCGATCGGCGCTGCTCGCAAGCGCGTTGTTCCCTGTCCATGAGGTGATCGGGATGTGGGTGCCCCGATTTTGGAACCTTCTGCTCCTCTGGCGTTGTGGAATTACGCATTTGAAAAGAGGAGAATTTTATGTCCGCCAATTCGGTTTTGAAAACTCTCACCGACACAACCTTCGATTCGGTCGAAGGCTATCGCAAAGCCGCCGAAAAGGCCAAAAACCCGGCACTTCGCCAAGCGCTCGAAACGCGACGCGCCCAGCGCGAGCAGACTGTCGCCAAGCTCAACGCCGAAATCGAGCGCCAAGGTGGCGAACTGACCACCAAGGGTACGGTCACCGGCGGCCTGCATCGCGCCTGGATAAGCATCGCCGATGCATTCGAAAACGACGACGAAGCCGCAGCAGAACGCGTGGAAGAAGGCGAGGACTATCTGAAGGGCAAGTTCGAAAGTGCCCTGGAAGATGACAATCTGGACGCCCAGTCGCGCAGCGTCGTGCAGCAATGCTACGCGGAGATCAGCGAAGGTGAAAAGTTCGGCGACATGATTGCCCGTCAATACGACTGATCAGGTCGATCCCGCGAAGGTAAGGGCGCGATTTCGCCATAGATCGCGCCCTTGGCTCGTGCTCAATCCTTGGGAACATCCATCGTGCGGATATGCACGTCGCGCAGCGCGCGCGGCGTGACTTCGCTCGGGGCACCCATCATCAGGTCCTGCGCCCGCTGGTTGAGCGGAAAGGCGATGACTTCGCGGATGTTTGGTTCGTCCGCCAGCAGCATCACAATGCGATCAATACCGGGAGCGGAGCCGCCGTGCGGCGGTGCGCCCAGCTTGAACGCCTCGATCATTCCGGAGAAATTCGCATCGACATCGGCGCGGCTGTAACCGGCGATCTCGAACGCCTTGTACATGATCTCCGGCTTGTGGTTCCGGATCGCCCCGCTCGACAATTCGTAGCCGTTGCAGACGATATCGTACTGCCACGCCTTGATGGTGAGCGGGTCCTGCGTTTCCAGCGCCTCCATCTCGCCCTGCGGCATCGAGAAGGGATTGTGGCTGAAATCGACCTTCTTGGCGTCCTCGTCGTATTCGAACATCGGGAAATCGACGATCCAGCAGAACTTGAAACAATCGGGTTCGATCAGCTCCAGCGTCTCGCCCACGCGGGTGCGCGCGGCCCCGGCCAGCTTGGCAGCGTCCTTTTCCTTGCCCGCCGCGAAGAAAAGCCCGTCGTTCTCGCCCAGCCCGAGTTCGGCGTAGAGCTTGGCCATTTCCTCCGGACCGTGGTTCTTGGCGATCGGACCGCCGAATTCGCCCGCCTTGCGGGTGACATAGCCGAGGCCGGAAAAGCCTTCCTTGCGCGCCCAGTCGTTCATTTCGTCGAAGAACTTGCGGCTCTTCTCGGCGGTGTTCGGCGCCGGGATCGCCCGGACCATACCGCCGCTGCCGACGATGGACTGGAAAATCCCGAAGCCGCTCTGGGTAAAGTGGTGCGAGACATCGGTGATCAGCAGCGGGTTGCGCAGGTCGGGCTTGTCGCTGCCGTATTTCAGCATCGCTTCGGCATAGGGAATGCGCGGGAACTCGCCCGCCGCCGTCACGCGCTTGCCGCCGGAGAACTCCGCGAACACGCCCGCCAGCACCGGCTCGATGGCCTGGAACACGTCTTCTTGCGTCACAAAGCTCATCTCGAAATCGAGCTGGTAGAATTCGGGACTGCGGTCGGCACGCAGGTCTTCGTCGCGGAAGCAGGGGGCGATCTGGAAATAGCGGTCGAACCCGGCCACCATCAGCAGCTGCTTGAACATCTGCGGAGCCTGCGGCAGCGCGTAGAAGCGGCCCGGATGCAGGCGGCTGGGGACGAGGTAATCGCGCGCGCCTTCGGGGCTGGACGCGCCGAGGATCGGGGTCTGGAATTCGCTGAACCCCTGCGCGATCATCCGCTGGCGTAAGGAGGTGATGACCCGATTGCGCAGCATGATGTTGTTGTGCACCCGCTCGCGCCGCAGATCGATGAAGCGGTACTTGAGGCGGGTTTCCTCCGGGTAATCCTCGCCCGAATTGACGATCAGCGGCAGTTCGGCGGCGTGGCTCTGCACCGTAACTTCGCGGGCGAAGACTTCGATTTCGCCGGTCGGCAGGTTCGGGTTCACCGCCGCCGCATCGCGTGCCTTCACCGTGCCATCCACGGTAATGACGCTTTCCAGCTTCAGCCCGTCAAGCAGCGCCAGCGCGGGCGAATCCTCGTCCGCCACGATCTGGGTGATGCCGTAGTGATCGCGCAGGTCGACAAACAGCACCCCGCCATGATCGCGCTTGCGATGCACCCATCCGGAAAGGCGCACCGCCTCCCCCTCGTTCGCTTTCGATAGCTGGGCACAAGTGTGGGTACGATAGGCGTGCATCGGGACTCTTTCCATTTCGGAGGCTATGGCGCTAAGGGCGCGCACCGGCGTGGTGCGAAGGCCTTCGCTTCATGCGCGCGCTAACAGGGTATGCACGGCACTTTGTCAAGATTTGCAGCTTGGCGGGGCGGGTGCGCAGGTCGGTGAACCGGCCAGGACAGAAACGAAGCGAGACATGCAAATCCATCCCCTTATCACCGATACCAAGACGCTGGCAGCACTGTGCGAGCGGCTGGCGCAGCACCACTTCGTCTGCGTCGATACAGAATTCATGCGCGAGAACACCTATTACCCGCTGCTCTGCCTGATCCAGGTGGGCAACGAGGAGGAGGCGGCGGCGATCGATCCGCTGGCTTCGGGTCTCGATCTTTCCCCGCTGCTCGACCTGATGTGCGAGAACGAGGACGTGCTCAAGGTCTTCCACGCGGGCGGGCAGGATGTGGAAATCATCTACAACCTCACCGGCAAGACTCCCTTTCCCATTTTCGACACCCAGATCGCGACGATGGCGATCAGCCAGTCCGAGCAGATCGGCTATGCCAACCTGGTCGAATCATGGCTCGGCAAGACCATCGACAAGGGCGCCCGCTTCACCGACTGGAGCCGCCGCCCGCTGAGCGAACGGCAGATCGAATATGCCATCGGCGATGTCACCTATCTGGCAACGATCTTCCCGAAGATCCTGAAAAAGCTGATCAAGACCGGGCGCGGCCACTGGCTGAACGCGGAAATGGAGAAGCTGGCCGACCCGGCGAACTACGCCAACGATCTCAGCCTCGCTTGGCATCGCATCCGCGCACCGGGCCGCAATCCGCTGGTGCTGGGGCGCTTGAAGGCGCTGGCAGCATGGCGCGAGACCGAGGCGCAGGACAAGGACATCCCGCGCGGGCGGATCATCCGCGATGAAACACTGGCCGATCTCGCCAGCCACCCGCCCAAGAAGCAGGAAGACCTCGCCAAGGTGCGCGGGCTGTCCAACGCGTGGCAGGACAACGAGATCGGCAAGCGGCTGATGCGCGTGCTCAAGAACGCCGAACCGCTGCCTGACGACGAAATGCCCGACAAGCCCAAGCGCGGTGCCCCGCTGGGCAAGGAAGGCGCGCTGGTGGCGGACCTGCTCAAGCTGCTGCTCAAGATCCGCTCGCGCGAGATCGACGTGGCCTCGCGCCTGCTGACCAAGTCGGACGAACTGGAATCGCTGGCGGCGGGCGTGCGCAGGCTGCCGATGCTGGAGGGCTGGCGCTACGAAGTGTTCGGCAAGGATGCGCTTGACCTGGTGGAAGGGAAGCTGGCGTTTGCCGTGGTGAACGGGCGGCTGAAGATGACGCATATTGACGATGTGGTGAACGACGAGGCCGCCGTAGAAACTGAGGCTGCGGAGGACTAGCGCGCGCGAATGACCACTTACCTCCCCACCATCAAGCAGTTGCAGTACCTCGTGGCGTTGCACGAGCACGGGCATTTCGGGCGGGCGGCGGATGCGTCTTTCGTTTCGCAGTCCACGCTTTCGGCGGGCATTCGCGAGCTCGAATCGCTGCTCGGCGTGACGCTGGTCGAGCGCAGCCGGCGCGTGGTGCGGTTCACGCCGCTGGGGAACAATGTCGTCGCCAAGGCCCACCGGGTTTTGCGCGAGACCGAGGAGCTGGCCGAACTGGTGCAGGCGGCGGGCAAGCCGCTTTCGGGCGAACTCAGGATGAGCGTCATCCCCACTATCGCCCCGTTCCTGCTCCCCCGCATCCTGCCGCGGCTGCGTCGCGAGCGCCCGGCGCTCAAGCTGTTCCTGCGCGAGGAAACCAGCGACCACGCCATCGAATCGCTCCACCACGGCCGCGCGGATTGCGTGCTGCTCGCCCTGCCCTTCGCCACCGGCGAAGTGGAGAAGGAAAAGATCGCCGACGATGACCTGTTCGTCGCCTTCCCCAAGGACGATCCGCGCGATCCCCCCGCCGAAATCCCGCCCGGCATGATCGATCAGGGGCGGCTGCTGCTGCTGGAGGACGGGCACTGCCTGAAAGAGCACGCCCTCGCCGCCTGTGACCGGCCCGAATTGCGCGCCAGCGCCACGATGATCGGCACCTCGTTGCACACGCTGGTGCAGATGGTCGACAACGGGCTTGGCCTGACGATGCTGCCGCAAATGGCCATCGACGCGGGCATCCTCAACGGCACCCAGGTGGTCGCGCGCCCGCTCAAGGGCCGCAAGACCAGCCGCGAAATCGCGCTGGTTTGGCGGGTCAATTCGCCGCGCTCGGACGAATTCCGGCTGCTGGCCGAGGAATTGCGAGCAGGTTGACATGGCGGCACGGTTCCTGATTGCCTGCGCCGCGCTGCTGTTGGCCGCGTGTAGCGGCGCCGACGAGCCGACTGGCGCAATGGCGGAGGAAGCGCGCGAAGCCGAGGCCGAAGCGATCCCCCTTGCCACCGTCGCCGCCCGCGAGGTGCTGGCCACCGAGATAGACCGGCTCGCGCTCGATTTCGGCGGCTCGCTGGGCATTGCCGTGGTCGATGTCGAGAGCGGCTGGTCCACCGGCTTCGATGCCGAACGGCTGCTGCCGCAGCAGAGCGTAAGCAAGACCTGGGTCGCGCTCACGGCACTTGCGCAGGCCGACCGGGGCGAACTCGACCTGTCGCAGAGCCTGCGCCTCACTCGCCACGATCTGACCGTGTTCCACCAGCCGATCCGCAACCGCATCCTGCGCGAAGGCGTGGTCTCGGCAGAGATCGATGAGCTGATCGAAGCCGCGATCACCGAAAGCGACAATACCGCCAACGATGCGGTGCTGAACGCGGTCGGCGGGCCGGAAGCGGTGCGCGCCATGCTCGACGACCAGCGGCTGGCGGGCATCCGCTTCGGCCCCGGCGAACGGCTGATGCAAAGCGCCATCGCCGGATTGGAGTGGCGGCAACACTACGCCTTCACCCGCGAAGGCTTTTTCGAAGCGCGCGACGCGGTGCCCGATGCCGTCCGCAGCGCCGCCTACGAAAGCTACCTCGCCGATCCGGTGGACGGCGCCACCCCGCAAGCGATCGCCGAAGCGCTCGCGCGGCTGGCGCGCGGGGAACTGCTCTCTACCGGACGCACCGCTTGGTTCCTGTCGGTAATGATGCAGACCAAGAGCGGCCCCAACCGCATGAAAGCCGCCGTGCCGGAAGGCTGGCGGCTGGCGCACAAAACCGGCACCGGACAGGTCTGGGGCGGGCGGCAATCGGGCTACAACGACGTCGGCCTGCTCTTCGCGCCGGGAGGCCGGACCTATGCGGTGGCGATCATGGTGGGGGATACCGCGCGACCCGTGCCGGAGCGGATGGAAATGATGCAGGCGGTGGTGCGGGCGGTGGTGGCGTTTGATGGGGCACATCCCACCACAAATTGATCAATAATCTAGTCCGAGGTTTTCCAAGGAACGGAAGTTTCCCAGCCCCACACTATCAAATTC
This sequence comes from Erythrobacter sp., assembly GCA_019739335.1. Lineage (NCBI taxonomy): Bacteria > Pseudomonadati > Pseudomonadota > Alphaproteobacteria > Sphingomonadales > Erythrobacteraceae > Erythrobacter > Erythrobacter sp. Next base: position 2,606,517 of record CP073261.1, on the reverse strand, counting down.
ATCGTGCTCGCTTGAGGCGACTACGCCCAGCCGCGCCAAACCTTCGCTAATGGGAGACTTCATCAAACGAGGGCCGAATGGTCTGTAAGCGACAATCGAATTCGGGTTCTCAGATTTGTAGGTCGATTCCGCCTTTGTCCAGATCAACTCGCCATCTTCTAAAAGCGCCGCGCCTTGGCCTCCGGTGCCCCCGTGATAGAATGTTTCTACGTAAAGGGCCGAACCATCTCCAAGTCCGCGAGCGATCGCCCGTGCAATCTTTGGACTTAGGTACTCAAAGCCCTCAAATGTCCGATCACCGGACATAGCAAGTAGGTCCAGCCGCTGCTCATTTAGGGGCAACACCCACAACCCGAATGGAATTGCAGTGGGAAAGGGCGATCCGAACATCTCTGAAAATTGCCCAAGAGTCGTCTCAGATCCAATAATTGCGGTGAGGAAATGTCCCATGCTGCGATAATACTGGCTCCAGAGCGAGCATCAACCTGGTTCGACAGTCAGGTCCGTCCAATCAGTTCAAACCTCGCTCAGCCTGAGCCTGTCGAAGGCCAGCCGCTATCCCCGACCCGCTACAATCGCAATCTAAGCGCGTGGCCTTCGACAGGCTCAGGCTGAGCGAAGGGAGATCAGAAAATCGACCAACTAAGGCTGATTGGATGCCGCAGCCAATGGGTCTGGAAGCTTGATCGCGCTGGGGGGTATCGATGCTAAGGCGCTTCTGGCACTTCGCTCCAATCAGCATCCCCTGCGAACATTCGCATAATTAGGATGTCATTCACGTCGATGTCGTCAGGCACCGTAACCCGGCCCTTCAGCAAGTCCCAATGAAGCGCTTTCTTCGGTTCGGTGTGCATGAGGCAGGATTAGTCGATTTCAGCCAAGCTGCCAATGCGGGCAAGACGAGCCGCGCTTGGCCGTCCAAAAAAAGAAACCGAGTTTTCCTACACGCCCGCCGCCAGCTACCGTGCGACAAATGTTCGCCGAACCCACCTTCCACTCCAAGATTCCGCCTCCGAAATCACCCATCACCCCGCAAAATCGGAAGGTCACACTGCCAACAGCAAAGTCCGCCGCAACCCCCTGCCCAACAACACTTTTCCGCCAAACTGAAGTTTCGCAAACACCCCCGGTCGGTGTTCCACAATCAATCCATGTGCTTCAGGCCAACCCGCAAGTAGTCCCATCCCGTCACCAGCGTCAGGATCGCCGCCGCCCACAGCGTCACCAGCCCCACCGTATGCGGCACGTTGTGCATCACGTCGCCCGCTTCGATTACCCAGCCGGGCAGCCCCTGCCCCAGGATCAGCGAGCCCAGCGCAACCAGCTGGAAGGTCGTCTTCCACTTGGCCAGCTTGCTCACCGGCATAGACACCTGCAAGCCGCCGAGGAATTCGCGCAGGCCCGATACGGCGATCTCGCGGATCAGGATGATGAGGCCCGCGATCACGTGCATGTCGCCCACATATGGCCCGCGCAGCACGCCCATTGCGGTCAACACAAGGATCACCGTCGCGACCATGATCTTGTCGGCAATCGGATCGAGGAAAATCCCCAGCTTGCTCACTGCCCCGCTGGAGCGCGCAAGCATCCCGTCGAAGTAATCGGTAATCCCCATCGCCGTATAGAGCGCGAAGGCAAGCAGGTATCCCGCTTCCCATCCCGGCCACCAGATCAGGAAGGCGAGCAGCGGCAGCGCGACGATGCGCGACATGGTGAGGATGTTCGGAAGCGACCACATGGCCTCCCCCCTAGCGCGTTAATGCTTCGGGAAAAAGCATGGCCTATGCGGTCGATTGGTTATAAGCCTGCCCGCGCAGACAGCCGGGGCGACACGGCGGGCAAGAGGAAGGCACGCAGAACTCCCCTATGTTTACCTCGACCCACCTGCTCAAGCAGCGCCGGTTCCTGCCGCTGTTCGTCACGCAATTGCTCAATGCGTTCAACGACAATCTCTACAAGACGACGATGGTGCTGTTCGTCGTCTACTCGGTTTACAATTCCGCCGACACGGAAACGATGTTCTCCGGCGTGGCATCGGCGGTGTTCATCCTGCCGTTCTTCCTGCTCTCTGCCATCGCCGGGCAACTGGCCGACATGCGCGACAAGGCGAAGATAATCCGCATGGTCAAGGCTGCCGAAATCGCCATCATGGCGGTGGGCGCAGTCGGGCTCTACCTCGCGTGGCAGGGAATCGCGGTCGATTTCCTCGCCATCCCGCTGCTGATGCTGGCGCTGTTCGCGATGGGTACCCATTCGACTTTCTTCGGTCCGATCAAATACGCGATCCTGCCGCAGCACCTGAAGAAGGAAGAAGTGCTGGCCGGCACGGGGCTGGTGGAAGCGGGGACATACCTGGCGATCATGGCGGGTACGATCCTCGCCGGGTTCCTCTCGGTGGAAGTCGCGGCGATGGCCATCCTCGGCTTTGCGGTGATCGGCTATCTCACCAGCCGCCATGTTCCCCCCGCCCCCCCGATGGGAACGGAGCCGGAGAAAGTGGATTTCAACCCCTTCACCTCCTCATACCGGTTGGTGCGTGATATCACCCACAATCGCGAGGTGTTCTTCGCCATCCTCGCGATCAGCTTCTTCTGGACCATCGGCTCGGTGCTATTCATCCAGTTCCCGCCTCTGGCCAAGAACGTGCTGATGGCGAACAAGGAAGTGGCTAGCCTGTTCCTGGTGTTTTTCTCCATCGGCGTCGCGATCGGATCGGTGGCGGTGAGCCTGCTGCTGAAAGGCAAGGTCTCGGCCCGCTATTCGCCGATCTCGGTGCTGGCGATGGGGGCGATGGTGACGGTGTTCTACTTCGTCTGCCGCGCATGGAACGCCGGGCTGGAAAGCACCGAACTGATGGATGTTGCCACCTTCCTCTCCTATCCGCTCGCCTGGGCAGTGCTGGGGAGCCTGCTGCTGATCGCAGTATTCGGCGGCATGTTCGTGGTGCCGCTTTACGCCTTCCTCACCACCAAGGTGCCAACATCGCAGGCGAGCCGCGCAGTGGCGGCGAACAATATCGTCAATTCGGGCGCGATGGTGGCGGGGTCGCTGCTGGCGCTGGGGCTGAGCGCCGCGGGCGTGCCGCTGGCGGAGCAATTGTTGCTTAGCGCCGGGATGTGCGTGTTTTCGGCGTGGCTTGGCGGCGTGCTGTGCAAGGCAGAACTGGCTGCTAGCGCGAGTGCCTTGGCTGCCGAGTGAGGATCAGCCGAAGAAAGTGAGGGTGGCGACAAACCCGGCGGCATAGGTCGCCAGCACGGTTTCGGCATCCTTGCGGGTCAGGGCCAGCCGCTCGCGCCAGGGCACGGTCCGCTCGATCTCGTTCGCGCGCAGCACGACATGCGGAGGCAGCGAAGCCCGGAAGGGGTGGCGGGCCGATTCATCGGTAAGGACAAGTGCGCGTCTCATGGTGGGTTCTTAACCTTTTGGTAACCAATCCGCACACGCCCTTCTGGTTCCTGTCCACAGACGGGACATTCGCGTTTCATCCACAGATAGTTGCCGCCGCAACCGGGTGCAGCTATCGCATCCCCCCATGACCAGAACCGCTGCGCGCCTGCTCGTCGATTGTCTTGTGGAACAGGGCTGCGACCGGATCTTCACCGTGCCGGGGGAGAGCTTCCTGCCTGTGCTCGACGCGCTGGCCGATTGCCCGGAGATCGACACCGTGACTTGCCGCCAGGAAGGCGGAGTCGCATTCATGGCCTGCGCTGACGGAGCAATGACCGGGCGCCCCGGGATCGCCTTCGTCACCCGCGGCCCCGGTGCGACGAACGCCAGCATCGGTGTGCACGTAGCGATGCAGGACAGCGAGCCGATGATCCTGTTCATCGGCGATGTGGACCGTGGGATGCGTGATCGGGAGGGATTCCAGGAAGTCGATTTCCCGGCCTTCTTCGCGCCTATCGCCAAGTGGTCTGCGCGGATCGACGATGCCCGCCGCATTCCCGAATACGTGTCGCGTGCGTGGTCCACGGCGATTTCGGGGCGGCCCGGCCCGGTGGTGCTCGCCCTGCCAGAAGACATGCTGCATGAGCGGGGCATCGTTTCGCCCGTGCGTCCGGCAGTAGTGAAGCCCGCGCAGGCCCCCTGCCCCGATGCGATGGCGACGATGATGCAGCTGATCGGCGATGCCGCCGCACCACTGGCCATAGTGGGAGGCGCAGGCTGGAACGGACGGGCACGGCACTACTTTACCGAATTTGCCGAAAGCCTCGGCCTGCCCGTCGCGACGGCCTTCCGGCGTCAGGATGCCTTGCCGCCATCATCCTCCGTTTACGCGGGCAATCTAGGCTACGGTCCCAATCCGAAGCTGGCCGAGCGGGTGCGGCAGGCTGACGTCCTGCTGGTGGTCGGCGCTCGGATGGGCGAAGCCACGACCGACGGCTATGCGCTGGTTACTCCCGATCATCCGGGCCAGGTGCTGATCCACGTGCACCCCGATCCGGAAGAGCTGGGCCGCGTCTATCGCACCGATCTGGCTCTCTGCGCCGACATGGCCGAATTCGCCGAAAGCGCGGCGCTGTGGGACGATGCGGACGTCATCCCGTTCGACGCGGGAGCAGAGGCGCACGCGGAATGGCAGGCGTGGAACACGCCGCGTGAAGAGGCGCAATTCCCGCTCGATCTGGCGCTGGCGATGGGGATCATGCGCAGGCTGCTCCCAGAAGACGCGATCGTGTGCAATGGCGCAGGCAATTTCGCCGGCTGGTGGCACCGTTACTGGCCCTATGCCGGCTATCCTTCGCAGCTCGCCCCCACGGCGGGCGCGATGGGGTATGGAATTCCTGCTGCGGTGGCGGCAGCAAGGCGCTTCCCAGATCGCTGCGTGATCGCGGCGGCGGGAGACGGCGACTTCCTGATGAACGCACAGGAACTGGCCACGGCCGCGCAGTACGGGCTCGACCTGCTGGTGATTGTCTTCGACAATTCCACTTTCGGCACGATCCGGATGCACCAGGAGCGCGAATATCCCGGGCGTGAGTCGGCCACGCAGCTCGCCAATCCCGATTTCGCCCTGATGGCGCAGAGCTATGGCGGCTGGGGCGCGCGGGTGGAAACCAATGCGCAGTTCGACGCGGCGGTTGAGGAAGCTGCCGCGCGAAAGGGCATTCGCCTGATTCACTGCATTACCGATATCGAGCAATTGAGCGCTGCCGGCGCGACCGTCAGCGGCCTGCGCAACCGCTGACCCAAAGCAAAAGGGCCACTCCAGCGGAGCGGCCCTTTCATTCGTTATCAGGACAACAGCGTCAGATGTCGTCGCCGAGCTTGCCTTTGACTTCGCCCTTGAGCTGCTGGCCTTCGCCCTTGACTTCCTGCTTGCGGCCCTCGTTACGCGTTTCGGCGTCGCCCGAATGTTGCTTGGCCTTGCCAGCGGCTTCGTTGGCGTTGCCTTTGATCTTGTCGGTGAGTTCACCCATGGAAATTCTCCGTTGTTGGTAGGGCGGCGCGATTGCCTGCCCATTGCCCAACCAACGGGTTAATCCATGTAAAAGTTCCAGATTACCTACCGGACATGCGCATGATCTCATCCCATTCGGACGAGCGTATCTGGGCCACCGACAAGCGCGAAAGACGGATCAGATCGATTCCTGCCAGATCGGGATTGGCTTTGATCGCTTTCAAGGTTACCGGATGGTCCAGCGCTTTCACCGGCTTGACCTTTACCGTCGGCCATTTCCCCTCGACATCGGTCGGATCGATCAGACCGCTCTCGCTGATCTCGGCAATCCCGACGATCTGCAAGCCCTCGTTCGAGTGATAGAAGAAACACGGATCACCCTCGCTCATCGCCCGCAGGTTCTGGGCGGCAAGATGATTGCGCACCCCGTCCCACACGGTCTCCCCATCCCGGACGAGATCGTCCCATGAGTACTTGAACGGTTCCGACTTGATCAGCCAGCGATTGGGCATTGTGCTATCGTGATTCATGGCCGAACGCCTAGCGCGTCTTCACAGGTCCGGCAATTAACCGAAAATTGATCATACCCCATCATACCACCGCAAACGACTTTTCGGGGGCTAGCAGGCGTTGGACGTGGGACAAACCAGACGCGATCACGGCGAGCAATTGCCCGCAGTTTCGGCACCGCGCGATTTCGTCACGCTTGGCATCGCCATCGCCGCGATCATCCTTTTTGTCGGCACCGGCGGTACGGTGATGCCGCAGATCGTCCGTGCATGGATGGGTGTCGGGGAACCTCCCGACGTGGCGCTGGTCAATGCCGTGCTGCTGAACATCGCGCTGCTCATTTTCGGCTGGCGGCGCTATGTCGAACTTCACCGCGAGGTGACCCTGCACCGCACGGCGGAAGAGCGGGCGCGCGAACTGGCCGAACGCGATCCGCTGACCGGGTGCCTGAACCGCCGGAGCGGGCCAGCAGCCATCGACGCCCTGCTCGGGCGATTCAAGGCAAGGCAGCAGGACGTTGCGGTGCTGATGATCGATCTCGACAATTTCAAGCAGATCAACGATCTCAACGGCCACCGCACGGGCGACCGGGTGCTGACCACAATTGCCGAGAGGATCGCAGCAGCCCTTCCCCCAGAAGGCCTGCTGGTCCGGATCGGGGGCGATGAATTCGCCTGCGCCGTGCCGATTGCCATACAATCACGCGATCGCGTGGATGCGTTGGTCGATGCTTTGATCCGCAGCGTTTCGGCGCCTGTGACAGATGGCGATGTAACCGTGGAAGCGACAATCTCCGTCGGTCTGGCCCACACAGGGGGTGAGACTGACCGCGAAACCATGCTCACGGCTGACCGACTGATCCACCGCGCCGACATTGCCATGTATCATGCGAAAAAGCGCGGGCGGAACCGGTATTACTGGTTCGAACCACAAATGGAAGACGAACTCCGGTTCCGTAGCGATCTGGAGTCCGGCATCCGCGATGGGCTGAAGGCAGGCGAATTCGTCCCTTTTTACGAACAGCAGATAGACCTGGAATCGGGCAAGCTGGTTGGCTTCGAAATGCTCGCGCGCTGGCAATCGCCAAAATACGGGCTGGTCAGCCCGGACGTCTTCATCCCAATCGCCGAAGAGATCGACGTGATCGGACCGCTCTCAGAAGCGCTGATCCGGCAGGCACTTGCGCAGGCGACCGAGTGGGACGATTCGATCACGCTCTCGGTCAATATCTCGCCCGTGCAATTGCGCGATCCCTGGTTTGCGCAGAAGCTGCTGCATCTGCTGGTGGAAAGCGGCTTCCCGCCGCAGCGTCTTGAAATCGAGATCACCGAAAGCTGCCTCCACGAAAACATTGGCGCGGTCCGGTCGATCATCACCAGTCTCAAGAACCAGGGCATTCGCATCAGCCTCGACGATTTCGGCACCGGCTACTCCAGCCTGTCGCAATTGCGCTCGCTGCCGTTCGATAGGCTCAAGATCGATCGCAGCTTCGTGACCGAGATCGGATCCGAAGATGTCAGCAGCGATCTGGTCCGAGCGATTGTTTCGCTCGGCAAGGGACTTTCGCTGCCGGTAACGGCAGAGGGGATCGAGAACGGCGAAGTGCTGGAAAAACTCAAAGGCCTCGGCCAAATCAAGGGCCAAGGATACTTGTACGGGCGGCCCGAGGATGGTGCGGCCACGCGCACGCGCTTGGCCGCACTGGCGCTGCTAAAGCCTTACACGACAGCTTCGGCCCCCGATAAGGAAGAGCTGGTAGAATTCGAGCTGCGGCAGGCAAGCTGAGCTCAACCCAGCGATAGCCCCTCCACCATTGCGGTTCGCGCGCCGTATGCCTAGGTGGCGGACATGCGCATTCCCTTCGTCAAAATGCACGGCCTGGGCAACGATTTCATCGTGCTCGACGCGCGGGAGACCGCCCTGCCCGCGCTCACCGCGCCGAGCATCCGCGCGCTGGCAGACCGGCGCGAAGGGATCGGCTGCGACCAGTTCATCATCCTCGAACCGCATGACAGCGCCACCTGCCTGATGCGCATCTACAATGCCGATGGCGGCGAAGTCGAAGCCTGCGGCAATGCCACCCGCGCGGTTGGGCTGCTGCTGGGCGAACCGGCGCGGATCATGACCGCCGGTGGCCTGCTCGAAACCCGGCCCGATGCGGCGGGCATCGCGGTGGACATGGGCGAGCCGCGTTTCGATTGGGACGCCATCCCGCTGGCCTATCCGATGGACACGCTTGCCCTTCCTTTGGGCTGGGAAGAATTGCAGCAGCCTGCCGCAGTCAATGTCGGCAATCCGCATGTGGTGTTCTTCGTCGAGGACAGCGACACTGTACGACTCGACCTGCTTGGTCCGCTGATCGAGCATGACGAGGTGTTCCCGGAGCGAATAAACGTGAATGTCGCTACCATAGGGGACCGTTCGACGATCCGCCTGCGTGTATGGGAACGCGGCGTCGGCCTCACCCGCGCATGCGGCACCGGGGCCTGCGCCACCGCGATTGCAGCCATGCGGCGGGGGCTGGTGGATCGGCAGGTGACCGTTCATCTGCCGGGCGGGCCGCTTGTCATCGGCTGGGGCGCAGACAACCGCATCACGATGACCGGCGCTGCGGCGGAGAGCTTTCGCGGCAGCTTCGAGCTGGATCACTACGCTTGAGCCAAGCACAGGTCATTTCTCTCGGCTGCCGCCTGAACCTCGCCGAGAGCGAGCGGATTCGCGCGCTGGTGGCGGGGGAGCCGGATCTGGTCGTCATCAACAGCTGCGCGGTGACGAGCGAAGCCGTGCGCCAGACCCGGCAAGCGATCCGCCGCGCCCGCCGCGACCGTCCTGATGCGCGGCTGCTGGTGACCGGCTGCGCCGCAGACATCGAGCGCGACCAGATTGCCGCGATGCCTGAGGTGGACGGGCTGGTGCCCAATGCGGACAAGTTGGATGCGCGGGCGTGGAACGTGCCAGCGCAGGTGCTTACCGCGCAGTCAAAGCACACCCGCGCCTTTATCGCGGTGCAGAACGGCTGCGATCACGCCTGCACTTTCTGTGTTATTCCGCAGGGGCGCGGGCCGAGCCGTTCGCTCAGCATCGCGCAGGTGCTGCATGAGGTGGAGCGCCACCTCGAACAAGGCGCGCCAGAAGTGGTGCTGACCGGGGTGGATGTCACCAGCTGGGGGCACGACCTCCCCGGCGCTCCGCCGCTGGGCAGACTGGTTTCCGCCGTCCTGTCCGCTTTCCCTGAATTGCACCGGCTGCGACTGTCCTCGCTCGACGGGGTGGAAGTCGATCGGCTGCTGCTGGAACTGTTCGCCAGCGAAACGCGGGTGATGCCACACCTGCACCTCAGCCTCCAGCACGGGGCGGACCTGATCCTCAAGCGGATGAAGCGCCGCCACAGCCGCGCCCAGGCCATCGAACTGGTGCAGCGGCTGCACGAGCGTCGCCCGGATATTGCCGTGGGTGCGGACATAATCGCCGGATTTCCCACCGAAAGCGAAGCTCATCACGCGGATAATCTCTCGATCATTGCCGAGCTCCCGGTTGTTCACGGCCACGTGTTTCCCTACTCGCTCCGCCCCAACACACCCGCCGCCCGGATGCCGCAACTCGATCCTGCGCTCATCAAATCCCGCGCCGCGCAATTGCGGGCCGCCGCCAGCAGCACCCGCACCACATGGCTGCAAAGCCTTGTGGGAACTCCCTTGCGCGTCCTCGCCGAAAGCGACGGCACCGGCTATGCCGAAAACTTCGCCCGTGTCGCCCTGCCCGCCGGAACGCCGCGCGGCACGATTATCACCATCACCCCGACTGCGGTTACGGAAGGCCTGCTAACGTGAGCGAGAAAAGCTGGACCCAGAAGCTGTTCGGCGGCTTTCGCAAGACGTCGGAGCGCCTTTCCGAGAATCTCACCGGCGTGGTCGGCACGGCCAAGCTGGACGATGCCACGCTCGACATGGTCGAGGATGCGCTGATCACGTCCGATCTTGGCCCCGCTGCCGCCGGTCGCATCCGCGCCAAGCTGACCGAAAAGCGCTTCGGCCTGTCGATGACCGAGCGCGAACTGAAGGAGGCAGTTGCAGAGGAAATCGCCGCCATCCTGCGCCCCGTCGCCGTGCCGCTGGAGATAACTGCCTTCCCCCGACCGCAAGTGATCCTCGTGATCGGCGTCAACGGCAGCGGCAAGACGACCACCATCGCCAAGCTCGGCCACTGGTTACAAGAAGACGACTACGGCGTGATGCTGGCGGCGGGGGACACTTTCCGCGCCGCCGCGATCGGCCAGCTGAAAGTCTGGGCCGACCGGATCAACGTGCCCGTCATCACCGGCCCCGAAGGCGGCGATCCGGCCAGCATCGTGTTCGATGCGGTGAAGAGGGCGACCGAAACCGGGATCGACGCGCTGATTGTCGACACTGCCGGACGGCTGCAAAACAAGCGCGAGTTGATGGACGAGCTGGCAAAGATCAGGAAGGTGCTCGGCCGCCTCAATCCCGAAGCGCCGCACAATGCGCTGCTGGTGCTCGATGCCACCAACGGTCAGAACGCGCTGCAACAGATCGAGATTTTCAAGGAGGTGGCGGGCGTGACCGGACTGATCATGACCAAGCTGGACGGCACCGCGCGCGGCGGCGTGCTGGTGGCGGCGGCGGAGCAATACGGCCTGCCGATCCACGCCATCGGCGTCGGCGAGAAGCTGGACGACCTGCGCCCGTTCGACCCCGATCTGGTGGCGCGCGTGATTGCGGGAGTGGCGTGATGAGCGATCCGCAGACCAATCCCAAAGCCAAACCCAAATCCGGCTGGCTCAATGTCGCGGTCGATTACGGCCCGCTGCTGGTATTCTTTCTCGCCTACAAATACTTCTCGCCGGACGAAGAAGGCGACATGAGCGGCGAGATTTTCGCCGTCATTCGCGGAACAGCAGCCTTTATCGTGGCGGCGGTCGTGGCATTGGCCGTCAGCAAGTGGCGGCTAGGCAAGATCAGCCCGATGTTGTGGCTCTCCACAGCGATGATCGTCGGCTTCGGCGCGCTGACGATCTATTTCCAGGATGAAAGCTTCATCCAATGGAAGCCGAGCATCGTCTATGCCCTGTTCGCCGTGGTTCTGCTGATCGGCTATGCCAAGGGCAAGTCGCTGCTCAAGGTATTGCTCGAGGCCGCCTTCGAGGGCCTGAACGACGACGGCTGGCTGAAACTGTCGCGCAACTGGGGGGTGTTTTTCATATTCCTGTGCGCGCTCAATTCGGCGCTGGTGTGGCTGGTCAGCTTCGAAACCTGGCTGGCGGCCAAGCTCTGGCTGTTCCTGCCGCTGACTTTCCTCTTCACCTTCACCCAGGTGCCGATGCTGATGCGGCATGGTCTGGCGCTGGGCGAAGAGGAAGAAGTCGCCGAGGAAACTCCGCCTCCCGGCTGAGCCGTCTCAGGCCTGCATATCCCGAATATTGCGCCGCGCATCGAGCAGCCGGTCCAGCCCGCGCTGCTGCACGGCAAACCAATCCGCCTCTGCCTCCGCCCGGTTCTCTCCGCGCGCGATCCGGACCTCAATGAAGGCGGCATTGAACGCCTCGCGCTGACTGACACAACTCGAACGCCAGTGTTCGACGAATACCGCATCGTCCATTTCCACCGCCACGCTGCGCGCTTCTGCGAAAATGCAGTTTACATATTCAACGTTGCGAGCATCGGCTTCCGCAACCAATGCCGACGATGCGCCCAGAATAAATAGCGAGAACATTGCGCCTCTCCTGCTTTCCCGGAAGGATGCAGGATCGTGGCTACGAAAGTGTTGCCTTGCTTGGTTAACCGATCAACAAACCTTCATTCCTTTGGAAACCCGCTCAAATATCTCCAACCGTCGCGGATTCAGCGAGGTGTTCCTGACCCGTCAATTCGCCCACGTCGAAATTTCGGCGGCAAAACCAGCGGACGATTGCGCCGAATCCAAGCAAAACGCCAACCCACAGGCTGGTCTCCAGACCGGAGCCATAGGTTGCCAGCCCTATGAACAACACTCCTAGAGCCAGCACCGGCCATCTTGCATGGCTTCGATTCTCCTTCACCGCAGCGAGCGCAGCCATCAAGTAGAAAACCAGTACCCCGCCGCTGGTCAGCAGAACCATGAAGGTGAACATGCCGGTCAAGCCGCGCGACATGTTGGCAAGGATCAGCGCCGTTGCAATCACGCCGGTTAACAGGACACCATGGTAGGCAACGCCAGTGGAATTGGTCCACGAAAACGCCCGCGGCATTTCCCCGCGCAAAGCCATTGAATAGCTGCACTCTGCACCAACAAGGATCAGGCCATTAGTGCAGCCAGTCACGCTCACGAGGATACAAAGCGCAACGGCAGTGCCAGCTAGCGCGCCAAATTCGTTGGTGAGCACATCGGAGAAAGGCGAGCTCGAAGTCGCGATAGCTTCCCACGGGATGATCCGGACAATGCCGGTGCTCGCGAGAAGGTACAGTAAAACCACCAGCAACGTGCCACCGATCAAGGCGAGCGGAATGTTCTGCGACGGATTGCTGATCTTGTTGACAGGAACGGTTGCCGCCTCGAACCCCAGCAAGGCGAAAAGCGTCAGCGCAACAGCGGCAGAAATGTTGTCCAGATCGACCGGCATCGGTGCCATGGGCTGGAGCTCCGCCGATCCGGCCAGCCCCCAGACGAAAATGCCGATAACAAGCACCAGCGGTATTACCTTGATTACCACCGATACCACCTGGACGCGGCCCGCCGATCGTGTCCCGAGCAGATTTACGCCAACCATCGCCCAAAGTAGGCCGAGAGCCACAAAAATGCTCACTCTCTGGTCTGGATCATCAAAAGCGAGGCTGGCAATGATTGAACCGCCAGCCAAAGACAGTGCGGCAATCGAAGTAAAACCAGCGGCCCAGTAGGCCCAGATACCAAGGAAGCCCGGAACCTCGCCCAGTACCCGCTCAATGTTGTGCTGAATCCCCTCGCCCGTTCCATCCATCAGGAAGCGGAATGTCATGGCAAGACAGATTGCTCCTGCCCCGCTGATGAGCCAGCCGATCACGGCGTTCCATCCCAGTGGCGCCAACGACGATGGCAGGAAGAAAATCCCCGCTCCGATCATCGTTCCGATGACCAACGAGATACTCATCAGCGGGCCCATCCCCCGCCGTGGTTGCGTGCTTGCCATTGATGCCCCCCAAGGCCGATCAGGCATGGCGCCTGGTCGACCTGCGCAGGCTAGGTCAGGACATCATCGCCGTCAAATTTCCACCTGGCTGCCCAGTTCCACCACGCGGTTTGTTGGCAGGCGGAAGAATTCCATCGGGGTGGCGGCATTGCGCATCATCCACGCGAACAGGCGTTCGCGCCAGATCATCATCCCCGGCTTTTCCGCGCTCAGGAGCGTCTGTCGGCTGAGGAAGAAGCTGGTCTTCATCATGTCGAACGGCCCGCCGCACATCTCGCGGCTGGATAGTGCCTTGGGCACGTCGGTCTCTTCCATGAACCCGTAATGCAGGATCACCCGGAAGAATCCGTCCTTCAGATCCATGATCTCGCAGCGCTCTGCCGGATCGATGTACGGCACGTCAGCAATCTGCACGGTGAGCACCACCACCCGTTCGTGCAGCACCTTGTTGTGCTTGATATTATGCAGCAGCGCCGAGGGTGTACCGCCGGAACCCGAGTTCATGAAGATCGCCGTGCCCGGCACACGCGCAGTGCTGGAGCGGGCGCTCTTGGCGAAGATGTCGAGCGGCAGGCTCATCTCGGTCATCCGCTCGCGCATCAGCTTGCGGCCCTTGGCCCAGGTGGTGAGGATAGTGAAAGCAACCGCGCCGATCAGCAGCGGGAACCAGCCACCGTCCAGCACCTTGGTCATGTTGGCAGCAAAGAATGCTCCGTCGACAATGAAGAACACCGCCACAATCGGGATCGCGACCCACCACTTCCATTTCCACACGGCGAGCATCAGAACCGCCATCAGGCATGTATCGATGAACATCGCCCCCGTCACGGCAATGCCATAGGCCGAAGCGAGGCTCGACGAGTTCTGGAAGAACAGCACCAGCAGGACTACGGCGACGCACAGCATCCAGTTGATCAGCGGGATGTAGATCTGCCCCTGTTGCGTATGGCTGGTGTGGAGGATCGACAGGCGCGGCACGAAGCCGAGTTGGATCGCCTGGTGCGTCACCGAGAAAGCGCCCGAAATCACCGCCTGACTGGCAATGAACGTGGCAGCTGTGGCGAGGAACACCAGCGGCAGCCGATAGGCTTCCGGAGCGAGGTAGAAGAACGGGTTCTCGATCGCCTCGTTTGCGGCGGCATCGGGCAGGCCGAGGATCATCGCCCCTTGGCCGAAATAGTTCAGCAGCAAGCAGGGCATCACAAATCCGAACCACGAAAGGCGCATCGGTCCGCGTCCGAAATGGCCCATGTCCGAATAGAGCGCTTCCGCCCCTGTCACCGCCAGCACCACCGAGCCTAGCGCGAGGAAGGCAAACCACTTGTCGGTGATGAAGAACTGGATCGCATACCAAGGGTTGAGCGCCCAAAGGATTTCGGGTGCAGCAAAGATATGTCCGATCCCCAGCATGGCCAGCACGGTGAAATAGATCAACATGACCGGTGCAAACAAAGCCCCGACTTTGGCCGTGCCGCGACTCTGCAAGATGAACAGCCCCACCAACAGCACGAGCGCAATGGGAATGACGAAGCGATCCAGCCGACTGTCGACGACTGTCAGACCCTCCACCGCCGAAAGCACCGATATCGCCGGGGTAATCATCGAATCGCCGTAGAACAGCGCCGTTGCGAAAACTCCGAGTAGGATGACCAGCCAGCCGTATCCGCTCTTGCCGATGCTCCGCGAGAGGAGCGCAACCAGCGCCAGACTGCCACCCTGCCCGTTATTGTCCGCGCGCATCAGGAAGGTGACATACTGAATCGAGACGATCAGTGTCATCGACCAGAAGATCAGGCTAAGCACACCCAGCACGTGCATATCGTCCAGCGGCAGTTCGTGCGCGCCGCGAAAAGTCTCGCGGAAAGCATAGAGCGGGCTGGTGCCGATATCGCCGAACACGATGCCGACTGCGCCGACAGCCAGCTTCAGCTTGGCCGATTCCCTGTTATCCGTGGCTGCGCTCATATGGATTTACGGCCCATTCGCTTGCTCGCCCCAACGCTACCATGCGGCGAAGGCGGCGCGATAGCAGCGTGCTGGCACGCTAGCAACATTGTGCAGCGCACAATCGCTTACTCTTCCGATGAGGCAGGAGCGGCAGGTGGCGTGGGCGGTTGTGGCGCAGCCTGCATCTGCTCCATTTCACGCATTGCGCCGAGCATACCGTCTAGCCGCCCGAGCCGCTCGGCCAAAGCCTCCCGTCCTGTCGCGCCTTCCGGCGTATTTTCCAGCGTCTGCGCCCAGATATCCTGCGCTTCGACGAGCCGACCCTGCCGGATCAGCGCCACTCCGAAGAAATAGCCGGGGCCGGGATGGTCCGGCCTGATCGTGGCGGCCTGCCGGTAGGCGTAGAGCGCGGGCGCGGTGAGCACGCCATTGGCGTGGTCGACCAGCGTGTTACCGAGAGCCAGCCAGGCTTCGAAATCCTGCGGGTTCTCCCGCGTTATGCCGGAGAGCAATTGCGAGCTCTCGATATAGCGCCCGTTCCGGGCCATCGCATCGGCGGTGAAGAGCAGGTCGGCCCTGCTGCGTTCGCTGTCGGCGATAAATTCGCGTCGTTGGGCGACGATATCGAACTCGCTCGGCGAGGTCGAAACAGCGGCAGCGGTAGGAGCGGAAGGGATATTTGTGCTGGCCTGCGTGGCGTAGCCTGCGAGACCGAACACCAAAACTGCGGCAAGACTGGTCCAGAGCGCGCGCGGCAGGCGGAAGGCGAACACGGCCACGGCAAAGGCAAGGATCGCCAGCAGTCCAACGAACAACATGACGATCATGGCGCGGCGCTCCTTCTGCCGCCCAGCCGCCGCCAGACGATCAGTCCCGCCACTAACAGCAGCAGCGCCGGAATGACGAATAGCGGCCAGGTGGTGGCGCTGATCGCGGGCTCATAACTCACGTAATCGCCGTAGCGCGCGACCAGCCAAGCGCGAACTGCTTCCGGGCTTTCCCCCGCCGCGATACGAGTGCGCACCTGGTGGCGCATATCGCCCGCCATCGGCGCGTCGCTGTCCGCAATCGACTGGCTCTGGCACTTGAGGCAGCGCAGCGTTTCCATCAGCTCGCGCGCGGCCAGTTCCTGTGCCGGATCTTCGAGCTGCTGATAGGCATAGGGTGCGGGCGGCATGGTATCCTGCGCGGCAAGCGGCTGTGCGAAAGCCAGCGCGATCAGGGCGAGGAAAATCCTCATGCCCCGGCCTTGCGCAGTTCTTCGAGCAGAAGCGGCACGTGTTCTGCCCGGATATCGCCGATATGCTGGTAAGTGATGGTGCCATCCCCCGAAACCACGAAGGTCTCCGGCACACCCGACGAACCGAGCGACAACTGCACCTCGGAAATATCGTCCTTGCCGATGCGGGTGAAGGGATTGCCGTAGGTCTCCAGGAACCGGTTCACATCTTCGGGCCGGTCGCGGATTGCGACCGCGACGATTTGCGCACCACTGCGCTCGAGAGCTTCGAGGTGAGGAGCCTCTGCCGCGCAGGGGATACACCAGCTGGCGAAGACATTCAGCAGTTTGGGCGTGCCATCGGCAAGGTCGCTGCTTGCCAGACCGGGGCGCGCTTCCACGGCGGGGGGCAGGTCGAATTCGGGGACCTTCTCGCCCACCAGCGCGCTTTGCACGAATTCGTCATTCGGCAGGGTAAGCTGATAGGCGAACAGGCCGAACAGCAGTGCCGCCAGCATGACGATGCCCCACAGGACTATCCGCAGCCGTTTCATGCCGGAACCACTTCAGGCGCATCGGGCCCTTCGTCCACCTCGCCCGGCCGCCGACGGCGCAGATCGGTCACCACACGCCCCACCAGCGCCAGTGCGCCGCCCAGCGCGATCAGCAATCCACCATACCAGATGAAAGTGACGAACGGCTTCCACCACAGCCGCAACTGCCAGCGCCCGTCCTCGCTCTGGTTGCCGACCGCGACATAGAGCTGCCCGTTCCAGCGGGTGAGCAGCGCCACTTCGCTGGTTTCCATCACCGGAGTCCAGAAATTGCGCGACTGCGGATGCGCCTCGCGCTCCGGTCCGCCTTCATAGGAGAGGTGCATGTTGGCCTGCATGGCGGTCCAGTTCTGCCCTGCCAGCGCGTTGACGCTGTCGAGCCGCCCGGTCCAGGGGCCGACTTCTACTGCATCACCAACCGCTGCTGCGACCAGCCGTTCCTGTTGGAATGCCGAATCCGCCGCCATCCCGAACACCGCCACCGCCACGCCGAAATGCGCCACGCACATGCCCCAGACCGCCAGCGGGGTCCGCCGCAGAGAACGCCCGAGCAGCGGCAGGAAACTTGCAACACCGACACCGAAGGCGGCGACCAGCCCGAGCAAGGGCAGGATCGGAATGTCATCATAGAACAGCGCACGGATCAGCACCGTCAGCATGACAGCGACAACCAGTGCCAGCGGCTTGACCAGTCGCCCGGACTCATCGCTCCGCCAGCGCAGCAGCGGTCCGACCATCAGCACCAAGAGCATTGGCAGGAAGAAGACCGCCCCCACCGGATTGAAATATGGCGGGCCGACCGAAACGCGCACGTCAAACGCCTCGGTCAGCAGCGGATAGAGCGTGCCCAGCAGCACGATCCCCAGGATAGCCGAGAGCGCGACATTGTTGATGACCAGCGCGCCTTCGCGGCTCAGAACGCTAAATCGCTCGCCTTCGGCAATGGTGTTGGCGCGGAGGGCAAAGGCCACCAGCGCGCCGCCGATATACAGCACCAGCAGCGCAAGGATGAAACTGCCACGTTCCGGATCGACCGCGAAGGCATGGACCGAAGTCAGGATGCCGGAGCGCACCAGGAAGGTGCCGACCATGCTCATCGAGAATGCGATAACGCCCAGCATGATCGTCCAGGTCCGCAGCGCATCGCGCGCCGCCAGCACGCTTGCCGAATGGAGTAGCGCGGTCGCCGCGAGCCAAGGCATCAGGCTGGCATTCTCGACCGGATCCCAGAACCACCAGCCGCCCCAGCCGAGCTCGTAGTAAGCCCAGTAGGAACCGGCGGTGATTCCCACCGTGAGGAATATCCACGCCGCCAGCACCCACGGGCGCATCACACGCGCAAAATTGGGGTTCACTTGCCGCGTCAACAGCGCCCCTAGTGCAAAGCTGAAGGCCACCGACAAGCCGACATAGCCGATGTAGAGCGTGGGCGGATGGAAGGCGAGACCGATATCCTGCAACAGCGGGTTGAGGCCGTTGCCCTCTGGCGGAATTTCCACCAGCCGCTCGAACGGGTTGGAAGATAGCAGAAGAAACGCATAAAATCCCAGCCCGACAAAGGCCTGTGCGGCCAGCGTCGCCATCATCGTGCGTTCGGGCAGGCGCCGCTCGATCAGCGCGATGGCCCCGCCCGCGATGGCCATGACAGTGATCCACAGCAGCATCGAGCCTTCGTGGTTGCCCCAGGTACCCGAGAGTTTGAAGATCAGCGGCTTCATCGAATGCGAATTGGTCGCCACCAGCTTCACCGACAGATCGGTAATCGCGAAGACATAGACCAGCGAGGCAAAGGCGATCAGGCACAGCACGCCCTGCACGGCAGCAGCGGGCCGGGCCAGCGCGGCGAAAGCCACGCCCTCCATCCGCGCCCCGGCGAACCCGGCAACCAGTTGCAGCAGGGCGAGCGCGGCGGCAAGCCACAGGGCGGCGAGACCGATTTCGGGGATCACTGAACCGTTTCCTGCACTTCCTCGCGCACTTCCGCGGTCGTCATGCCTTCCAGTTCGCGGGGCATGTAATTCTCGTCGTGCTTGGCGAGCAGCGTTTCGGCGACGAAGGTGCCGTTGGCGTCCATCCGCCCGTCAGCCACCACGCCCGATCCCTCGACAAACAGATCGGGCAGGATACCGGTGTAGGTCACAGGCACCCGCGCCTCGCCGTCCTGCACCATGAATTGCACCGTCACTCCGTCCGGTTGCGTCACCAGCGTGCCCGTCTCGACCATACCGCCGAGCCGGATCGCCTGCCCGGGCTCAGGCGGATTCTCTGCGAAATCGGTGGGAACGTAGAAATAGCTCGCCTGATCGCGCAGCGCGTAGATCGCCAGCAAGGTCGCCCCGATCAGTGCCGCCAGCGCCAGCAGGAGCAGTACCAGCCGCTGGTGTTTGGCCTTCAGTCCGCTTGTCACTTGTCCCTCGCCCCATCACGGGTCTTGTCCCGTCGTGCTTCGGCAGCCCGCATGGCGAACCAACTTTGCGCCACCAATGTCAGAGTGCCGACAACCGTCACCGCGTAGGCGGCGTAGACGAACAGCATCTGGTCGAGCGCTTCTCTCACTGGAACACCTCTCCCGTGGCCAGATCGGCCTGCATATCGGCCTTTTGCGCCTTGCGCCGCAGCCGCGCCTCGGCCTGCGTTGTCGCGAGGATAGTGCGCATTCGCGCCAAGACTACTCCGCCGAACAGCAGTGAAAAACCGAGCGTCGCCAGTAGTAGCGGAACGAGAAACACCGGATCAATGGCACTTTCGCCCATGGTGATGCTGGGCGGCTGGTGCAGCGAATTCCACCACACGACCGAACGGTTGATGATCGGCACGTTGATCGCGCCCACCAGCCCGAAAATCGCCGCGATGCGGCTGGATTGCCCCTCGCGCGCCAGCGAGGAGCTGAGCGCGATGTAACCGAAGTAGAGGAACAGCAGCACCAGCATCGATGTCAGTCGCCCGTCCCACACCCACCAGGTGCCCCAGGTTGGGCGGCCCCAGATCGATCCGGTGGCTAGGCAAATGAACGTAAACACGGCTCCCGGCACCGCGCTCGCCCGCGCAGCGATGGCGGCAAGCGGATGGCGCCAAACCAGTTCGATCAGGCTGGCCAGCGCAATCGCGGTCCACCCGCCCATGCCGAGCCAGGCAGCGGGAACATGGATGAACAGGATGCGCACCGTGTCGCCCATCAGCCGATCCGGCGGAACGTTGAAAAATCCCCACGCCAGCGCCCCGCTCGCAAGCAACAGGCCGCTCACCAGCAGCAGCGGGGTGAGCCACTTCGCGATCCTCAGGAATCGGGCGGGATTGGCGTAAAAATGCATGATCGGGCAAAATCAACTGTCGCCTCCGTTCTTGGCAGGAGGCGCGGCGGGCGGCAAGTGATTCCGGATGTCTCCCCTGGCTGTCAGCCCCTGCCGATCAGCGCCATCGCCATCGCATCGGCGACTTCATTCGAAGGACGGGCTTCTGCGTCGCTGGCGCTCCAGATCTGCTCCAGCCGCCCCGGTATCTGCGCGATCCGCTGGCGAACTTCGTTGATGTCGCAGGGCTCGCCCCGCTGGCGGCACAGATATTCCCAGGCGACATTGATGATCCCGCCCGCGTTGATGACGTAATCGGGGGCATAGACGATGCCGCGCTCGTGAAGCTGCTGGCCGTGTTCGGGCCGCGCCAGCTGGTTGTTCGCGCCGCCCGCCACGATAGCGCAATCGAGCCGGGCAATGCCCTCGTCATCGAGAATCGCGCCGAGCGCATTGGGGCTGAACACATCGCAGGGGGTGCCCATGATCTGGTCGGTCGAGACGGCTTCCCCTCCGGTCTCGCTCGCCAGCGCCTTGGCCCGCTTGGCATCGATATCGGAGAGCACCAGCCGCGCGCCGTCCTTGGCCAGCAGCCGGGCCACTCCACCGCCGACCGAGCCGCAACCCTGCACCGCCACGCGTACGCCCTGCATGGTCTGCCGGCCGAGCTTGTGCGCCACGGCTGCCTTGATGCCAAGATAGATGCCCATCGCGGTGAACGGGCCGGGATCGCCGCCCGCGTCGCCCTCGTTGGCCGGGAGCCCGCAGACATGCGCGGTACGCTGCGCAATGGCGACCATGTCCGCCTCGCTCGCGCCGACATCTTCTGCGGTGACGTAGCGACCGCCCAATTTCTCCACCGCATCGCCGAATGCCGACAGCATGGCTGGGGTCTTTGTGCCATCCGGGTCAAGCAGCACCACCGCCTTGCCACCGCCCATCGGCAGGCCCGCCATCGCATTCTTGAAGCTCATCCCGCGCGAAAGCCGCAGCGCGTCGCGCATCGCGCCTGCCGGATCGGCATAGTGCCAGAACCGCGTGCCGCCCGCGCCAGGGCCGAGGTGGGTGGAATGCAGCGCGATAATGGCGGTGAGGCCGGAGGCGCGATCATGCACCACCTGCACGCTTTCGTGTTCGTCCCAGTCGGCTTCGGTCCAGAAAGCGGGCATGGTTATTCCCCTGATGCCAATGGTGCAAGTGCCTGCAACAAGGGGAAAATGGGGCGATCGAGGGGTCTCGAACCCCCGACCTCCGGTACCACAAACCGGCGCTCTAACCAACTGAGCTACGATCGCCACACCCCTCACGCACGCATGCCGAGATGCGCGGCCATAGGGACCTGCGCCTGCCGGTCAAGCGGCTTCCGGCGCGGGAGGAGGCCTGTTGCACAACTTGCTTTTCGCGCAAAGCAAAAAGTGGTGCAGCAGCCTCTTGGCGAAAGATTGTTGCGTGGGCTTTTCGCTGGCGCCTCTGCGCCCTATCAATCGCTTGTGTCGAGTCTTTCCCCGAATCCGGAACTTCGTCCGGGCGAAACCTCCGCCCCCGCCCTGCTGCGCCACAAAGGGATGCGGCAGTTCCCCTCCCCGCGCCTCACCTTGCTCGATTGCCCGGCCTTCCTGCCCCCTGATCTGTGCGCACAATTGATGCAACTGATCGACAAGGACCGGCGCCCCTCCACGATCGCCGATGCCAACGGCGATCACTATTTCCGCACCAGCGAAACCTGCGATCTGGGAGCGGAGGAACCTGCAGTCCAGGAACTGGAGCGACGCCTGTTTGCGCTTAACGGGATCGACCCGGCACATGGCGAGCCGGTTCAGGGGCAGCGTTACGCGGTGGGGCAGGAATTCAAGGCCCATACCGACTTCTTCGAACCACAGGGTGCCGATTTCGCCAAGTACTGTTCGGTCGCCGGGAACCGCACCTGGACTTTCATGATCTACCTCAACGATGTCGAGGCCGGCGGCGCAACGCGGTTCAAGGTGGTGAACAAGGTGTTCCAGCCGGAAACGGGCAAGCTGGTCTGCTGGGACAACCACCGGGCAGACGGTTCGCTCAATCCGGCGACACTCCACCACGGGATGAAAGTGCGCAAGGGGGTGAAGTACGTGATTACGAAGTGGTATCGCGAAAGGCCGTGGGGATGATTGTGCGACAAGGCTCCTGCCACTGCGGCAGCGTGACATTCACCGCCGAGTTTCCGGACGAGCGACTGGTCGGATCACGCTGCAATTGTTCGATCTGCGCGATGAAGGGTTCTGTCGGCGTCTATATCCCGGTAGAGGCGCTGGCAGTGACCGGAGGGCAGGACAGGCTCTCCTGCTACCATTTCAACACCATGGCGGCGAAGCACCACTTCTGCGCGCGCTGCGGCATCCATTGCTTCCATCAGGCGCGGTCCGATCCGGACAAATTCGCCATCAACGCCGCCACGCTCGAAGGCGTCCGCCCTTACGAGGACTTTCCCCAAGTCCCGGTGTTCAACGGGCAAAGGCACGTCAACGATCACGGCGGCGAGCGCACGCAGGCGGGCCGGTTGCGGTTCGAGGAGACTCCCGGCGCGCCTTGGCCCGACGGGGTGATTTGATCCTCCAACGAAAAAGGGCGGCCCCGCAGGACCGCCCTTCTTGAATTTCGTTCCAGCTAAAGAGCTTAGCTCTTGCCGCCCAGCTTGATGCCGCCGAAGCGCTGGTTGAACTTCGCCACGCGGCCACCGTCCTGGATGCGCTGCGGGCCGCCGGTCCATGCCGGGTGGCTGGTCGGATCGATTTCCAGGTTCATGGTATCGCCTTCCTTGCCCCAGGTGGTGCGGGTCTGGAATTCGGTGCCATCGGTCATCTTGACCGTGATCATGTGGTACTCGGGATGGATATCGGCCTTCATGGCGTAGTCTCCGTAGCTTCGGATCGGTTCCGACCGGTCCAGCTGTGGGTTGGGAAAGGCGCGCCTCTAACGAGAGCGCCTTTCGAATGCAAGACCAAACGGCCCTGCTTGGGGCCGCAAGGCCGAACGGCCGCCCGGACCGGCCCCGCAGCGAAGCGGAGGGAACAGCCGGGAGGACGCTCGCCCGGAGGGGCGAGCGCAAGGAAAACTACGCAGGCGGATCGGCAATCATTGCGGTGAAGTTCACTTCGCAGGTCACCTTCCCATCTACACTCGCCTTGCCGGCAAACTTGCAGATCTTGCTGCGCTGCTGGACGAACTCGACATCGAGCATCAGCAGGCAGCCCGGCTCCACCGGGGCGCGAAACTTGGCACCCTCGATGGCCATGAAATAGACCAGCTTGCCGCTGTCCGCCAAGTCCATCGTCTCGATGCCGAGGATCCCGGCCGCCTGAGCCAGCGCCTCAATCTGCAAGACGCCGGGCATGATCGGCCTGCCGGGGAAATGTCCCTGAAAGAAGCCCTCGTTGAAACTGACTGCCTTCACCGCGCTGATCCGCTCGCCCTTCACCAGCTCGGCGACACGATCGACGAGCAGCATCGGGTAGCGGTGCGGCAGGGCCTTGAGAATGCGGGTGATGTCGTAGCTATCGCTCATGGCCCTGCCCCGAATTGCGGCGCTTAGCGACCGGAGGCGGCAGCCGGAGCTTCCACGGCAGCCGCCGCAGCCGCTTCTTGCTGCTCACGCAGTTCGCGCGGCAGCCACCCTGCGGGGGGCACAAGCTGGGCGGAAGGCAGCTGGGTGTTGAGCTGGTTCAGCACGGCCTGGTTCAGGTTGTGCGAAGCTTCGGCGTGCAGCACCACATCGGGGCTGATCACCAGCGTGACGCCCTGCGCGCGGGCCGCGGCTTCGATCGCAGCACCAAGCTGGTCCTGGATCTGTTCTTCGACATAGGCCTGGCTCAGCGCCACCGGGCCGAGGATCTGCTGCAATTCGGCCTGGCCCTGCTGCTGCAAGGTCTGGATCTGCACGGCCTGCTGCTGCAGCGCGTTCTGATCGGCGTTGGGCTGCGCGCGGGCGGCGTTGAACGCATTCACCATCGGCTCGATCTGCGCTTGCAGCGCCGCGCGGCGGGTCTCGGCCTGCTGCAACTGCGTGGCATAGGTGGTCTGGCGCTGGGTCTGCGCGGTCTGGTAAGCGGCGGAATTGACCACGACGGCAGGCACATTGACCACGCCAACGCGCTGGGCTTCCTGCGCCATAGCGGGCGTGGTGAGAGCGGGAGCGGCAAGCACGGTCGTAGCCAGAGCAGCGGCAAGCGCCGATTTGAACATGATTTTCATCAGAATTGGGTTCCTACATTGAACGAGAACAATTTGGTTTCGTCACCGCGCTCCTTGAGCAGCGCCGTGGCGACATCGATCCGGAACGGACCGAAAGGCGAGTTCCAGTTGACGCCGATGCCGACTGAAACGCGTGGCGAAATCGAATCGCCGACGAATTCCTCGACGAAGGGCGGCAATTGCGTGCCGAAAGGCGAATTGAGCGAGCCATCGGGCGCAATCGGGCTGATCACCAGATTGCTTCCGATCACCGTCCCGCTCGCGTCGCGGATCAACTGCGTATAGAGTTGATTGCCCTCGCCATCGCGCTGCGGGATGAACAGGCCATCGGGCAGACCGCTCTGCACCAGTGTCGGCGCGGAAATATCGAACACAGAACCAACATCGATGAATACCGACGGGCGCAGACCGAGTTCGCGGGCACCCGAACCGAGCGGAATTTCGATTTCCGCGCGGGCAAGGTAATAGGCATTGCCGCCCAGCGCATCGTCCTGGTTGCGGTCATCGCCGAGTGGCAGCAGATCAGCTTCGTCGAGCACACTGTCGCCGTTTTCATCGACGTAGAAGCGCCGCACCACGCGCGGGCCGACGCCGCGAATATCGAAGCCGCGCATCTGCCCTTCGCCGAGGAAGAAACGCTCGGTCAGCAGCACGTCCTCGTCGCCCCAGCCGTAGATGTAGCCGCCTTCGAGCGAGAGCGAGCCGATGAAGCCACTGCCAAGGTCCCAATACCTGGAGGCATTCAGCCGTGCTCGTGCATACTGGGTATCTCCGCCCAACCCGGCGAAATCGACCGAGATCGATGCGTTGGTCCCGCGCGTCGGACGAACGCGGCTGTTGAGCGTGTTGTAGCTTAGCGAAGCACCGAGAATCGATTGCAGTCGGTCGCCGATGGCATCGCACAGGTAACGACCCGCCAGCAGGGGCTCGCATTCGCGCACGCCATCACCGTCGAAATCGGAGAAGAACTGTGCCTCGTCGACCGTGACCTGCTGATAGTTTAGCGTGTAGCGGCCCAGCAGGCTGATATATTCCGAAATCGGCACACCAACGCGCAGGCCGAACCCGGTGGTCGCCTGTTCGTAGGTCGCGCTGTCGCGGTCGAAATAGCCGTTGTTGTAGTCCTGCCGGTAGATATCGAAGCCCAGCGCGATATCGCGATCGAACACCTTGGGTTCGGTGAAGCTGATATTGCCGGAGCGCGAATAGCGCGAATAGTTGATCCCCAGCCCGACCGTCTGGCCGCGGCCGCGGAAATTGTTCTGCCGGATCGAGCCGTTGAAGATGAACGATTCGAGGCTGGAGAAGCCCGCCGAAAGCGACAGTTCGCCGGTCGGCTCTTCCTGCACGTTGGCTTGCAGGATGATCCGGTCCGGCGCCGAGCCTTCGACCTGCTCGACTTCGAAATTCTCCTGGAAGTAACCCAGCGAATTGATGCGCGCGGTGGAGCGCGCGACCTGCAACGAACTGAAGGCGTCGCCTTCCGCGATGCGGAATTCGCGGCGGATCACCTTGTCCTGCGTCAGCGTGTTGCCGTTGACCTCGATCGCCTCGACATAGACGCGCGGCGCATCGGCCACGGTGAAGGTCACGTCCATCGTCCGGTCTTCGGGATTGCGGGTGATGCGCGGGCGGACATCGGCAAATGCGTAGCCGAAGGCGCCGGCGGTCTCGGTCAGCCCTTCCACCGTGTTGTCGATCTGCTCGGCGTTGTAGAAATCGCCGGTGCTCATCGTCAGACCGGCGGTCAGCGCCTCGCTCGAGAAATCGCGCAATTGGCTGATCACTTCGACATCGCCGAAGGTGTAGCGTTCGCCCTCTTCCACCACGTAGGTGATGATGAAATCGCGGCGGTCGGGCGTCAGCTCGGCAACGGCGGACACGATGCGGAAATCGGCATAGCCCTCGGTCAGGTAGAACTGGCGCAGCAACTGCTGGTCATAGGCCATCCGGTCCGGATCGTAGCTGGTATTGGAACTGAATAGCGCCAGCAGGCTGTCTTCCTGCGTCACCATTTCGTCGCGCAGGTCACCGTCCGAAAACACCTCGTTGCCGATGATGTTGATCTGGCGGACCTTGGACTTGGGGCCTTCGGTGATCTCGAAAATCACGTCCACGCGGTTCTGGTCGAGCATGACCATCTGCGGTTCGACCGTGGCGGCGAACCGGCCCTGGCGCTTGTACAGCTCGATAATCCGCGCCACGTCCGCGCGCACCCGGCTGCGGGTGAAGATCTGCCGCGGGGCGAGGTTGATTTCGGGGATGATATCCTCGTTATCGACCCGGCGGTTGCCTTCGAGGATAACGCGGTTGATGATCGGGTTTTCCTGCACCGTGATCGTCATCGTCCCGGTGCCTTCGTCGAAAGCGATCGAGAAATCGGCGAACAGTTCAGTATTGGCGAGCGCGATCAGCGCCGTATCGGCAGCAGCGGCGGTGTAGAAATCGCCCGGACGCAGCTGGATATAGCTGACAATGGTTTCGGGTTCGAGCCGCTGCGCGCCCGCCACCGCAATGGCGCGGATGACCTCGCCCTGCTGCTGTGACGCAACCGTGACAGGCACGGACGCGGGTGCCTCCTGCGCCGCCGGAGCGTTCTGTGCAGCCCCACCGTCCTGTGCAGCCAATGTCAACGGGAACCCCGCCAGCGTGGTGCAGCCCAGCAGGGCTGCGGCATAATGCTTTGCGGTGATAGTCCTGGCCTTGCTGGAACTCATTATCCGTCCACTCTAGTCGACAATTGCGCCCCAACTGATCTGCCCGCTCTGCCCTGCCCCCGCAGGAGCCGCAACCGGGCCGCTCGTATGGTCCTTAACGCGAAAAGGCGCCCTTGCCCGATGCCAGCAGGGCAATCAAGCAAGGCCTGCGCATTTTCGGCGGCTTTTGGCCGGATTTCGCGCTGAACCGTATCCCTTTCCCCGCCTAGCCGCCCCAGAAGGGCAGTTTGGCAATGTCGATCATCGTCACGAACACCATCAGCGCCAAGACAAGGGCGATGCCGGTGCGGAACGCGAGTTCCTGACTGCGGGCGCTGGCGGGTTTGCGGCGGATTGCCTCAACCGCGTAAAACGCCAGATGCCCGCCGTCGAGCGCCGGAATTGGCAGGAGGTTAATGAATGCCAAGTTAATCGAGATCAGGGCGGCGAAGAAGACGAAGGCCTGCAAGCCGAGGCTGAGCTGCTCGCCCGAATACTTGGCAATCGTGATCGGCCCGCCCAGTTCCTCGACCGAGCGCCTGCCGCTGACGATCTGCCAGATACCGGTCACCATCATGTCGAGGATCTGGCCGGTCTGATTTACTGCGAGCGTCACCGATTCCACCGGGCCCACGGAAACGAATTCGCGCGATTCCGAACCGATGCCGATCCGGCCGACCTTGTAGCTGTTGCCGAAGCGGTCGGTCTCTTCCGCGGTGGCGATGGTGATGGGGAATTCGAGCGTCTCGTTGCCGCGTTCGACCTTCACCTCGATCCGCTCGTCAGGAAACGGCGCGACCAGCGCGGCGACTTCGCTGAAATCCTCGATCGGGCGGCCATCTATGGAGAGGATGCGGTCACCCGCTTCCATCCCCGCCGCTGCCGCCGCGCCCTCTTCCACCAGCACTTCCACCACCGGCGGGGAAATGCCCTTGCCGTAGATCATGTTGAAGCTGGCGAGGATCGCGATAGCCACCAGCAGGTTCATTACCGGCCCTGCCGCCACGATCAGCGCCTTCTGCCACAGCGGCTTGGTCTGGAACGCGTCGGGCGGCGGCGGATTGTTCAGGTCCGGCACACTCGCCGGGTTCATGTCGCCCTTGAACTGGACATAGCCGCCGAACGGCAGTGCCGAGAGCTTCCAGCGGGTGCCGCGCTTGTCGGTGAAGCCCGCCAGCTCCTTGCCGAAGCCGACTGAGAAGGCATCCGCGCCGACGCCGAACCAGCGCCCGACCAGGTAATGCCCCAGCTCGTGCAGCACCACCAGCGGCCCCAGCATGGCGAGGAAGCCGACTATGTACATCCAGAACGGCAGGCTTTCGAATTCCACCTATTGAGGCTCCATCACTTCGCGCGCCCGAACCCGCGCCTCGGCATCGACAGCCAGCACGGCTGCGAGGTCCAGAGGCGCTTCGGGCGCGTATTTGTCGAGGGTTCTCGCAACAATTGCCGAAATTTGCGTGAACCTGATCTGACCGGCGAGAAAAGCGGTCACCGCCACTTCGTTCGCGGCATTGAGCACCGCAGGCGCGGCCCCGCCAGCGTGGGCGGCTTCGCGCGCCAGTCTGGTGGCGGGGAAGCGCTCCTCATCGGGCGCGAAGAAGGTGAGTTCGCCGATAGTTGCGAGATCGAGCGGCTTGCACCGCGTATCCATTCGCGCCGGGTGCGCCAGCGCCGAAGCGATGGGCACGCGCATGTCGCTGGGGCCGAGTTGGGCGAGCGTCGAGCCGTCGCGGTATTCGACCATCGAATGGATTACGCTCTGCGGGTGGACCACGATCCGCAATTTATCGAGTCCGACCGGGAACAGGTGGTGTGCCTCGATGAATTCCAGCCCCTTGTTGAACATGGTGGCCGAATCGACGCTGATTTTCGCGCCCATGTCCCAGTTGGGATGCGCCACCGCCTGCGCGGGCGTGACCGCTTCGAGCTCAGCGAGCGTCTTGGTGCGCAGCGGCCCGCCGCTGGCGGTGAGGGTGATCCAGCGCACGTCCGCGACCTGGTTGCCCTGGAGGCACTGAAAGATCGCGTTGTGCTCGGAATCGACCGGCAGCAGCGTGGTGCCGTGCTGCTCGACCAGCCGCGTCATCACCCCGCCCGCCGAAACCAGCGCTTCCTTGTTCGCGAGCGCGACGGTGTTGCCCTGTGCAATGGCGGCCATCGTCGGCGCCAGCCCCGCGCAACCGACGATAGCAGCGACGGTGATGTCGGCAGGGCGCGACGCGGCATCGCAAAGCGCCTGTGCGCCGCCTGCGGCTTCGATGCCTGTGCCGGAGAGGTGCTGGCGCAGTTCGGGGAGGCACTTGTCGTCGCCGACGACCGCGATCTCCGCGCCGAATTCGATGGCGAGCAGGGCCAGCTTCTCGGCCGAACAATTGGCGCTGAGCGCGACGACCTTCCAGTTGTCGCGATCATGGCGGATCAGGTCGAGCGTGGAATCGCCGATGGAACCGGTCGCGCCGAGGAGAGAGATGGTGCGGGTCATAGAACTACTGCCAGCCAATCTATCAAGCCCACCAATAAGAGCACAGGCAATAGTCCATCAACGCGGTCAAACAGGCCGCCATGTCCAGGGATCAGGTTGCCAGAATCCTTAACACCAGCCCGACGCTTCATCCAACTCTCAAAAAAGTCGCCAGCCTGTGCAACCACCGCGATAACAGCCCCAAGCAAAGTCGAGAAAAGTACGAAGCTCACTACTGTCTGGTCGTCGCCACGACCTTTCACCAAATTAATCGCTGCCAGCATCGCCCCGGCTGCCATCATTCCCCCGACAAGCCCCGCCCAGGTCTTTGATGGGCTGATCCTCGGTGCGATTTTCGGGCCACCGATGGTTCGTCCTGCGAAGTATGCTCCAATGTCAGTTGCAATTACCGGAAGGAGGATGCTCAGGACGGCCAGCCAACCCCTTTCTGCAAGTGCAGGTGAATTTCGCAGCAGCCAGAGGACTGCGGCTGCTCCCGCAACATAGAGGATACCTCCACCAAGCCAAACAAGTCGACCGAGAACAGATTTGGTGATCCTTTCGACAAGTCGCCACCATTCCCACAGCACACCCGAAGCAATGGCAGCGACGAATAATGTCCAAGCCCATCCGCCAGCCCAAAGCGCCACACCAGCCACAGCCACCATCACCACCGCACTCGCCGCGCGTTTGGGCAGGTCGCTCGTGCGCACCGACAGCGGGACGCGGACGGCCTTGCGGGCGAAGGCTTTCACCTTGTCGCGCTTGCGCTCCGGCGCGGGTGTGGGTTCGGGGGTCACCAGATCCTCCCCCCTTGGGGGAGGTGCCGAGCGAAGCGAGGCGGTGGGGGCCTGTCGCGCGGGCAATCCCCCTCCGTCAGCCCTGCGGGCTGCCACCTCCCCCAGAGGGGGAGGATTATATTAACGTCCGCCAAAACGCCGCTCCCTCTGCGCGAATTCTTCACAGGCCGCGCGCAGGTGGTCCTCGCCGAAGTCGGGCCAGAGCACATCCATGAACAGCATTTCCGCATAGGCCGCCTGCCATAGCAGGAAATTCGAGAGGCGCACCTCGCCGCTGGTGCGGATGAGCAGGTCGAGCGGAGGCAGGTCGGCGGTGTAGAGGTGCTTCTCCAGCGCCGCGCAGGTCACTTCACCCTCCCCCGCCGCCAGCCGGGCCGCGCGGACGATCTCCTGCTGTGCGCCGTAGTTCAGCGCCACCGCCAGCGTCCGCTCGCCGCCCGCAGTGCGGTCCAGCGCGTCTTCCAGCTTGGCGACGATATCCGGTGCAAAGGCCTTGTAATCGCCGATCAGCTTCAGCCGCACCCGGCGCTCGATCATGTCCTTCAGGTTGGCTTCGATGAACCGGCGCATCAGGCTCATCAGGTCGGAAATCTCCGCCTCGTCGCGCTTCCAGTTCTCGCTGCTGAAGGCGTAGAGCGTCAGGCATTCGAGCTCCAGCGCCCCGGCGGCTTCCACCGTGCGCTTGACCGCATCCCCGCCTGCCTTGTGGCCGAGCGCACGCGGCAGCCCGCGCGCCTTCGCCCAGCGCCCGTTGCCATCCATGATGATCGCCACGTGGCGGGGGTAATTGGCGGTCATCGGCTCGCCGTCACTGCGTCATGATTTCCTTGATCTTCGCCTCGGTCACCGAATCGATATCCGCCACGTGCTTGTCCGTCATCTTCTGGATTTCGTCCTCCAGCCGCTTGCGATCGTCTTCGGAAATTTCCTTCTTTTTCTCGTCTTCCTTCAGCGCCTCGTTCGAATCGCGGCGGACGTTGCGGATGGCGATCTTGGCCTTTTCGGCATAAGTGCCCGCCAGCTTGCTCAGTTCGCGGCGGCGTTCCTCGTTCAGATCGGGAAGCGGCAGGCGGATGGTCTGGCCGTCGGTCATCGGGTTGAGGCCGAGATTGGCCTTGGAAATGCCCTTCTCGACCGCGCTGACATTGGCCTTGTCCCACACCTGCACCGCCAGCATCCGCGGTTCGGGCGCGTTGACCGTGGCGACCTGGTTCAGCGGCATCATCGAGCCGTAGACTTCCACCACCACCGGATCGAGCAGCGCGGTATTGGCGCGGCCCGTGCGCAGGCCGCCGAGATCGCCCCGCAGGCTTTCCACCGCGCCGTGCATCCGGCGTTCCACATCGGCCTTGTCATATTTCGGCATCGTCTCAGTCCTTCTGCACTATTGTCTGCACGCCCTCGCCCGCCAGCACACGCGCCAGATTGCCCTTTTCGCGGATCGAGAACACCACAATCGGGATATCGTTGTCACGGCACAGCGCCACGGCGCTTGCGTCCATCACCTTGAGATTGTCGGCCAGCACCTTGCCATATGTGACCGTATCGAACCGCTGGGCGGCGGGGTTATGCTTGGGATCGCTGTCGTACACGCCATCCACGCTGGTGCCCTTGAGCAGCGCATCGCAGCGCATTTCCGCCGCGCGCAGGGCTGCGCCGGAATCGGTGGTGAAATAGGGTGCGCCGACACCGGCGGCGAAGATCACCACGCGGCCCTTTTCCAGATGCCGTTCCGCGCGACGGCGGATCACCGGTTCGCAGACCTGATCCATCTGGATCGCGCTCTGCACGCGGGTGTTCACGCCCAGCTTTTCCAGCGCGCTCTGCATCGCCAGCGCGTTCATCACCGTGGCGAGCATGCCCATGTAATCGGCCTGTGCCCGGTCCATCCCCTGCGCCGCGCCCGCCATGCCGCGAAAGATATTGCCGCCGCCCAGCACCAGGCAGATTTGCAGCCCGGTTTCCTTGGCCGCCTTCACTTCCTGCGCCAGCGCCTCGACCACGGCGGGATCGATGCCGAAGCCCTGCGCGCCCATCAGCACCTCGCCCGAAAGCTTGAGCAGGATACGCCGGGAATCGGGGAGCAGCATGGGGAAGTGAGTCCTCTCGGGGCAACGGAACAGCAAAGTTGCGCGGGCTTTAGAGCGCCCGGGCTGCACTGCCAAGTGCTGCGCGCCGGGTTTTCGCCACACCTGAGTCCCCGCGCAGGCGGGGACCTCGTTCGATCTCGCGGCAGGTCCCCGCCTGCGCGGGGACCCAGGGTTTGGCGAGAGAGCTTGCCTGACGCTGCGCCTCCCCTAAGCTCGTGCGCGATGGGGCGCGTTCTTTCCGCAGTGTGGCGATATCGCGGGCGGGTGGCGCTGCTGGTGCTGCTGCTCGGCCTGTTGCTGCTGGCGAAGGCGTGGCGCGATACCATGGCCGATCCTGTGGTGCTGGAAACCGAGGTCGCCTTGCCGGGAACGGCGGCTGATGCCGCGCCGGTGCGCGCGGTGCTGATATCGGACGTGCACGTGGCGGGGCCGGATATGCCGCCCGAACGGCTCGCCCGCATCGTCGCGCAGATCAATGCGCTCGAACCCGACGTTGTATTCATCGCGGGCGATCTGGTGAGCGACAAGCGCTTCGCCACGCATGTGTACACGCCTGCTGAAATCATCGCGCCGCTCGCCGAACTCGACGCAAGGCTGGGCGTGGTGGTGGTGCCGGGCAATCACGACCACTGGTTCGACTGGGAGGGCCTGCGCGCCGAACTCGACCGCCACGGCATCCGCGTGCTGCAAAACGAAGCCGCGCAGATCGGTCCGCTGGCGGTC
This sequence comes from Erythrobacter sp., assembly GCA_019739335.1. NCBI lineage: Bacteria > Pseudomonadati > Pseudomonadota > Alphaproteobacteria > Sphingomonadales > Erythrobacteraceae > Erythrobacter > Erythrobacter sp. Next base: position 2,573,434 of record CP073261.1, on the reverse strand, counting down.
GGCGGCGTGGACGATGCCTATACCCGGCGCGACGACCTGCCGCTGGTGGTGGAGGCGATGCGCGAACTGGAAGGCGGGCGGCTGATCGTGACACACTCGCCCGACATTACCCCGCAGGTCCCCGCCGATGTATCGCTGGTGCTGGCCGGGCACACCCATTGCGGGCAGATCAGCCTGCCGCTGATCGGTGCGCCTGCCTACATGTCGGCATATGGCGATCGCTATGCCTGCGGTGAGATAGTCGAGAACGGACGGACGATTATCGTCGGCGCGGGGCTCGGCACCAGCCTGCTGCCGGTGCGCTTCGGCACGCGCGCGGAGATCTGGCTGGTGACGCTGACCGCGCCATAGAAAAAGCCGCCGGAGCGCGAACTCCGGCGGCTTTTCTGTATCTCAGAGTCCCCGCGCAGGCGGGGGCCTCGTCGAAGTTGGCATGAGGTCCCGCCCGTGCGGGGACTCACACCGGACGATCAGCCCTTCACGGCCGCCGCGACTTCCGCCGCGAAATCGCTTTCTTCCTTCTCGATGCCTTCGCCGAGCTGGAAGCGGACATAGTCCTTCAGCACGATGGCAGTGCCCGCAGCCTTGCCCGCCTGCGCCACCACGTCCGAAATCGCGGTCTTGTTGTCCATCACGAACACCTGGCTGAGCAGGGCGTTTTCCTTGGCGTACTTCTTGATCGCGCCATCGACCATCTTCGCCTGCACGTCAGCAGGCTTGCCGGTTTCGGCAGCCTTCTCGGCAGCGATCTTCCGCTCGCGCTCGATCACTTCGGCGTCGAGGCTGTCTGCATCCAGCGCCAGCGGGAAAGCCGCGGCGATGTGCATGGCAAGCTGCTTACCGAGCGGTTCGAGCACGTCCGCACCCGCTTCGCTTTCGAGCGCCACCAGCACGCCGATCTTGCCGAGGTTCGGCGCGGCGGCATTGTGCATGTAGGGCACCACCATGCCGCTGGAGACGGCGACGTTCTTGATCCGGCGGACCTGCTGGTTCTCGCCGATGGTGGCGACGTTGTCGGTCAGCTTGTCGGCTACGGTGCCGCCATCGGGATAGGCCGCTGCTTTCACCGCATCGACATCGTTGCTGCCGAGGCCCAGCGCCACCGCAGTGGTCTTGCGGACGAAATCCTGGAACTGCTCGTTCTTGGCGACGAAATCGGTTTCCGAATTCACTTCGACGGCAACGCCCTTGGTGCCTTCGACAGCCACGCCGACGAGGCCCTCGGCCGCGGTGCGGCTGGACTTCTTCTGCGCAGTGGCGAGGCCCTTGGCGCGCAGCGCGTCAACCGCCGCTTCGATATCGCCATTGGCTTCTTCGAGCGCCTTCTTGGCGTCCATCATGCCCGCGCCGGTCTTCTCGCGCAGGGCTTTCACGTCGGAAGCGGTAAAAGCTGCCATGTCTCGTGTCCTTCTCAAATAATGGAACGGCGCCGGTCCACCTCTATCTTCCGGGGGAGGATGGACCGGCGCCTTGATCGCAATGTGTGACACGCGGGCGACAAATGCCCGCGCGGGGGGAAATCAGGCGGTAGCGCCAGCTTCCTCGGTAGTCGGGGCTTCCGCAGCGGGAGCTTCCTCGGCCAGCACTTCGGCGGGCGGCGCTTCCATCGCACCCACGTCGGCACCCGAATCGACCACACCTTCGCCACGGCCGCTCATGGCGGCCTGGGCAACGGCATCGCAATAGAGGCGCACGGCACGCGCCGCGTCGTCATTGCCGGGGATCGGGAAGGAAATGCCTTCGGGATTCACGTTGGTGTCGAGGATCGCCACCACCGGAATGCCGAGCACGTTGGCTTCCTTGATCGCCAGGTCTTCCTTGTTCGCGTCGATCACGAACATCACCGCAGGAATGCCGCCCATGTCGCGGATGCCGCCGAGCGAAAGCTCCAGCTTGTCCTTCTTGCGGGTCAGGTTCAGAATTTCCTTCTTGGTGAGGCCGCTGGCCCCGCCCGAAAGCTGCTCTTCGAGGTTCTTCAACTCGCGGATCGAGCCCGAGATCGTCTTCCAGTTGGTAAGCATGCCGCCCAGCCAGCGGTGGTTGACGAAGTGCTGGCCGCACTGGCGCGCAGCCTGGGCGATCGGCTCCTGCGCCTGGCGCTTGGTGCCGACAAAGAGCACCTTGCCACCGGCACGCACGGTCGACTGGATGAAATCCAGCGCGCGGGCGAACAGCGGGACGGTCTGCGAGAGATCGATGATGTGGACACCGTTGCGGTCGCCGAAAATGTACGGCTTCATGCGCGGGTTCCAGCGGTGGGTTTGGTGGCCGAAGTGTGCGCCGGCCTCGATCAATTGCTGCATCGTGACGGTGGGAGCCGCCATAGGGAATTCCTTTCCGGTTATGCCTCTGGATAACGGGGAACCGACAACGGCCTGCGAGAGGCCGAAAGCGGCACCGGTATGTGTGCCATCCATGTGGATTTGCTGGGAGCGCAACTTGCAGACGATCCGCAAGAGCCTTCCGGCGGGCGCGCCTTAGCGGCAGGGAGCGGCGAAATCCAGTGGAAAGATGGATGAAGGCGATGTCCGGCTATATCAACGAGAACATTGGCGGAACAAATGGCTTGACCGATTGGAACATTAATGGAACAAAAGCCTCGCAAGGCGCGATTCGGGAACGTCCCGCCGCTTTCGTGAATTTATCCAGAGGCTTTACAGCCAGTCACAAGGATCAGGCCATGCTGTTGTCGGTCGCCATTTCACTGTTCTTCGGTCTGGTTGCCGCGCTGTCGCTGGCATCCTGCCGCATGTCGCTGTCGCAGGCACTACGGCACTATCGCAGCATCCGCGCCGAACTCAGGGAACTGGATCGTGCCCTTGCAACGGGCGGGCGGCCAGCGCGCCTTCCACTTCGTCAACCGCGAGAGGCGCTCGCCCTGGCCCTGACGGCGTAGCCGCAGCAGCACGCCGCGCGGATTTTACCTTGCCGTAGCGAACAATGCTGAGCGGCATCAGCGCCAAGTAGATCACGCAGATCGCCACCAGCGTCCACCACGGTTCGGTCAGAAGGGCCGCCACGGTCAATCCGGCAAGCGCGATCGCAGGGATCCGAAAGTCGCTCGAAGGACGGATCGACTTCCAGCTCATGGTGGCCAGATTCGAGATCATCAGCACCGCGATCACCACGGTCCACAATGCAATCAGCAACGGTTCGCGCAGCCACCCGATTTCGCCATCGCTCGCCAGCCAGCCGTACATCGGCAGGAATGCCAGTCCGGCAGCCACGGGGGCGGGAATACCGGTGAGAAAACCGGCAGACTTGTGCGGCTGCTCCTCGACGTCGATCTGGGCATTGAACCGAGCCAGCCGCAAAGCGCAGCAGATGGCAAAGCCGAGCGCCGCAAACCAACCAAGCCGGGGCAAATCCTGCAAGGACCACAGGAACAGCACCAGCGCCGGGGCCATGCCAAAGCTCAAGCTATCTGCCAGACTGTCCAGTTCGGCCCCGAACCGCGATTGCGCCTTCAGCAGCCGGGCAATGCGCCCGTCGATCCCGTCAAGCAGCCCTGCCAGCAGGATCGCGAACAGGCATTTCTCCCAGTCGCCCTCGATAGCAAACCGGATGCCCGTCAGGCCCGAACACAACGCCGCCGCGGTGATCGCATTGGGCACCATCGCCCGCAGCGACAGGCCCTTGCCGCCCTTCGATTTGGTCACCCGCTCGTGTTCGCTGGCCTTGGGGCCCAGCCATGCCGGCCCGGGCGTGGCGGTCGCCTCGTCGTCAAAATAGTCTTCACCGGGTCGTTCGGAACTCACTGTGTCACACCCTCCAGCAGGCCCTGCGCGCCCAGCTCGGCCAGCACCGTTTCGCCTGCGATAACTCTTTGCCCCAGCAGCACCTTGGGTTCCGTTCCCGCCGGAAGATAGACGTCCACCCGGCTGCCAAACCGGATCAGCCCGACCCGCTGGCCCGCCGCCACCGTGTCCCCCGGCTTGATGAAGGGAACGATTCGCCGCGCGACCAGCCCGGCGATCTGGGTAAACCCTATCCGCGCGCCGTCCGCGCGCTCGACCAGCACATGCTGGCGCTCGTTCTCTTCGCTGGCCTTGTCGAGATCGGCATTCATGAAAGCGCCGGGGATATAGACGATCCGCTTCACCGTGCCTGCCACCGGCGAACGATTGATATGGACATCGAACACCGACATGAAGATCGAAACCCGCGTCAGCGGTTCGGTTCCCAGACCCTGCGATCCGTCAACATAGGTGCCCTGCAATTCGAGCGGAGGCGATACTCGCGCGATCAGCGACACCAGCCCATCTGCGGGGGATACCACCAGCCGGTCTCCCTGCGGCACCACCCGTTCCGGATCGCGGAAGAAAGCGAACACACCTGCCGACAGCAGGAGCAACGGCCAGCCGACAATTTCCCAATCGAGCAGCAGCAGGAAAACCAGCGCCAGGACGACAGCGATAATCCCGAACTTGCGCCCTTCGGCGTGAATCGGGGGAAGGCCCCACTCCGCATCGCCGCGCCCGCGATTGTCTCTCAAATCTCCAGCCATCTGTTCCGTCTAGGGCGTGTAACACGCGGTCACAACCCATGAAGCGCTCTCGCCAGATCGGCTATTCCATCGAAAAATCGAACGGCACCCCGCTTTCGCGGAACCGCACGGGGACGATTTCGCGCCCCATCGGTGGGGCGGAACGAGCCACGCAGCGCGGGCGATGACAGAGGCGACAGGTCACCCCGATCGGTGTCGGCGCGGTGCCGGAAAGGAGATCGCCATAGGCCAGCTTGCCCAGATGCGCGGTCGAACAGGCAATCGCCACCGAGCGGGTGACACTTGGCACGCCAAAGGCCCCGCCCCCACCCCGCACCGTGCGGGCGATGGACACATAGGTCTCGCCATCGGGCAGTTCGATCAGCTGCGCCTCCACCGTGTGCGGCCTGTCGAACACCGTGTGGACATTCCAAAGCGGACAGCCGCCCCCGTGTCGCGCGAAGGGGAAGCCTGCCCCGTCCAATCGTTTGGAAACATTGCCCGCACGGTCCACTCGCAGGAAGAAGAATGGGACGCCTTCTTCTCCCGGCCGCTGCAGGGTGGTGAGCCGATGCGCTGCCTGTTCGAAGCTGACGGCGAAACGCGAACATAGCGCCTCGACATCGTAGCGCATCTCCGCCGCCGCGCGCGCGAAGGTGCGGTAGGGCATCAGCAGCGCCGCCGCCCAATATGATTGCAATGCCCGCCGCACGAGCCGCTTGCCGTCCTCGCTGGTCAGGCGGCTTTCCGCCACCAGCGCGGCAATCGGCGCTTCCTGTTCGAGGATGGCGATCTGCAGCGCAGCCTGGAACCGTCGCCCCGCCTGGTCGATCCGCTCGGAGATATAGACCCGGCGGCGGTGATAATCGTGCCAGCGCAGTGCCCCGCGCAGCAGGCCGTCGTCGGTCAGCCGGAGGTCCAGCCCGTGGTGTTCGGCCAGATGATCGCGCATCGCCGCGAACGAATCGAGCTTGCGGGCGAGCGCGGCGGCGCTGTCGTCAAGCTCGGGGAAGCAGTTGCGGCGGGCGGCGAGAAAGGCGCGGGCTTCGCCAACCGGGTCACTCGGCGCCGTTGCGTCAGGAGAAGCCGCGCCATCGCCGCGGCGTTCGGCCAGCGCCAGTTGCTCCTCGCCGAAGGCGGTATGCAGCCGAAGCAGGGCCTCCGCAAAGCCGGGATAGCTGGTGGCGATATCGGACACATCGAGCGGTTCGATGGCAATATCGGCAAAGATCGGATCGCGCAGCGCGCCCTGTAATCGGGCGGTGGTCTCGTCCGCTCCGTCATCGGCCAGCGCGCCCACATCGATGCGGTAAGTGCTGGCGAGCTTGATCAGCATCTCGGCCGTGACCGGGCGCTGGTTGCGCTCCATTAGCGCGATGTAGCTGGGCGAGATATCCATATCCGCCGCCATGTTCGCCTGCGTCAGGCCAAGATCCCGGCGCAGTTTCTTGAGCCGGGGGCCGAGGTAGAGGGTCTTCGCGGCCATTCTGGCGATCTCCGTGGGAGCGTTACACCTATACAAGCATATCTTGTAAAGTTTGACAAGTTGACACCAGAACGCACGACTTCGGGCGAAAATCGGCGCAGCAAGGCTACAGCAACCCATTGGAGCAGCCATGACCTATTTCGCCGAAATCCACCGCCAGACCGGCATCAAGCACCGCGAAGGCGGTACGTGGCAGGGGATCGACCCTGAATTCGCAGCGCGCCTGCGCCTCCAGAACCGCTTCCAGACCGGGCTCGATATTGCCCGCTACACCGCAAAGATCATGCGCAACGATATGGCCGCCTACGATCGCGATCCTGCGGCCTACACCCAGTCGCTGGGCTGCTGGCACGGCTTCATCGGCCAGCAGAAGATGATCGCGATCAAGAAGCACTTCGGCACCACCAAGGGCAAGTACCTCTACCTGTCCGGCTGGATGATCGCCGCGCTGCGCAGCGAATTCGGTCCGCTGCCCGATCAGTCGATGCACGAAAAGACCAGCGTTCCGGCGCTGATCGAGGAACTGTACACCTTCCTGCGCCAGGCCGATGCGCGCGAACTGGGCGGCCTTTTCCGCGAACTCGACAAGGCGCGCGAAGCCGGAGACGAAGCTGCCGCCGCCCGCGCGCAACAGGCCATCGACGGACATGAGACCCACGTCGTCCCGATCATCGCCGACATCGACGCAGGCTTCGGCAATGCCGAGGCAACTTACCTGCTCGCCCGCAAGATGATCGAGGCCGGAGCCTGCGCGATCCAGATCGAGAACCAGGTCTCGGACGAAAAGCAGTGCGGCCATCAGGACGGCAAGGTGACCGTGCCGCACGAGGACTTCCTGCAGAAGATCCGCGCGGTCCGCTACGCCTTCCTCGAACTCGGCGTGCCCGATGGCGTGATCGTCGCGCGCACCGATTCGCTCGGCGCGGGGCTGACCAAGCAGATCGCCTACAGCCGCGAACCCGGCGATCTGGGCGATCAATACAACGCCTTCCTCGATTGCGAGGAAGTGGACATGGCGGCTGTGGGCAGCGGAGAGGTGCTGATCAGCCGCGAGGGCAGGCTGATGCGACCCCGTCGCCTGCCCTCGAACCTGTTTCAGTTCCGTGCTGGCAGCGGTGAGGACCGTTGTGTGCTCGATTGCATCACTTCGCTGCAGAACGGCGCGGACCTGCTGTGGATCGAGACCGAGAAGCCCCATATCGAGCAGATCGCCGGAATGGTCGACCGCATCCGCGAAGTCGTGCCCAATGCCAAGCTGGTGTACAACAATTCGCCGAGCTTCAACTGGACCCTGAACTTCCGCCAGCAAGTCTATGACAAGTGGTCGGAAGAGGGCCGCGATATGAGCGAATTCGAGCGCGACCGGCTGATGAGCCAGCACTACGACGACAGCGAACTGGCAAAGGAGGCCGACGAACGCATCCGCACTTTCCAGGCCGACAGCGCGAAGCGGGCGGGAATCTTCCACCACCTGATCACCCTGCCCACCTATCACACGGCAGCCCTGAGCACCGACAACCTCGCCAAGCGCTATTTCGGCGAAGAAGGAATGCTCGGCTACGTCAAGCAGGTCCAGCGCGAGGAAATCCGCCAGGGCATCGCCTGCGTCCGGCACCAGAACATGTCCGGATCCGACATCGGTGACGATCACAAGGAAGCCTTCGCCGGGGAAGCCGCACTCAAAGCCGACGGCGTGCATAACACGATGAACCAGTTCGCCGCGTAACCTGTTCAAATCAAGAGAGGAGTAATCGACATGACTCAACCCGCACTCGCCCGCCCGGTGTTCTCGACCGAGGACTTCGGCCTGATCCGCAACGCCCTCGCCACTGCCATCAAGGCGGGCGAGGACAACGCCGAAACCCGTAAGCTGGTGAACCTGCACCACCGCTTGGGACGGTTCGCGCGATGACCCTGCAGGCCTCGGCAGAACTCGATCGCCCGGTATCGGGTTGCGAGGCCTATTGCCTCCGCTCCTACCTGCGCGTTGATCGGGAACTGGTCGCCTTCATCGAGGACGAGGTGCTGCCAAGTACCGGGATCGCGGCGGACCGTTTCTGGCAGGGCCTTGTTTCCATCGCTGCGGAATTTGCCCCACGCAACCGCGCGTTGCTGGAAAAGCGCGAACACTTGCAGGCGCAGATCGACGACTGGCACCGGCAAAATCCGCAGGCGAAATCGGGCGCGCCGGAGAGTTTTCTGCGCGAAATCGGCTACCTGGTGCCAGAACCTTCGCCGTTCTTTATTGCCACCGATAGCGTGGATGCCGAGATCGCACGCACTGCCGGGCCGCAGCTTGTGGTGCCGGTGCTCAACGCGCGGTTCCTGCTCAACGCGATCAATGCCCGCTGGGGCAGTCTTTACGATGCGCTTTACGGCACCGATGCGTTGGATGGCTCGCCGCCCCCCGCCGGGCCCTACGATGCAGAACGCGGCGCGCGGGTCGTCGCTTGGGCGAAGGCATTTCTCGATGAAGCGGTGCCGCTGACGCAGGGGCGCTGGGCGGACTGGACCGGCGGCACTCCGACGCTCGCCGACCCGAAGCAGTTCGTATGCAGGACAGGCCAGAACTACCTGCTGAAAAACAATGGTCTGCATATCGAAATTGTCATCGATCCGCAGCACCCCATCGGCCAGACAGATTCCGCCCACGTGGCCGACATCCGGCTCGAAGCGGCGCTTTCCACCATTGTCGATCTGGAGGACTCGGTCGCCGCCGTTGATGCGGCGGACAAGGTTGCCGCCTATCGAAACTGGCTCGGAGCAATGCGCGGCGATCTTTCAGCGCAGTTCAGCAAGGGCGGCAAGACCGTCACCCGCAAGGCCAGTCCGGATCGCAAATACATCGACAGTGAATGCCATCCCCAGACCCTGCGCGCGCGCAGCCTGCTGCTGGTGCGCAATGTCGGCCACCTGATGACCACGCCTGCCGTGCTGCTGCCGGATGGCAGCGAGATGCCCGAAGGTATTTTGGACGCCGCGATAACCACCGCGATCGCACTCCACGATCAAGGTCGCAACAGCCGCACCGGCGCAATCTATATCGTCAAGCCGAAGATGCACGGGCCGGAAGAATGCTCTTTTTCCAATGACCTCTTCGATGCGGTTGAAGACCTGCTCGAACTCCCGCGCCACACCATCAAGATCGGCGTGATGGACGAGGAGCGCCGCACCAGCGCCAATCTCGCCGCCTGCATCCATGCCGTGCAGGACCGCATTTTCTTCATCAACACCGGCTTCCTCGACCGGACCGGCGATGAAATCCACACCTCGATGCTGGCCGGGCCGATGCTGCGCAAGGCGGGGATCAAGACAGCCGAGTGGATCGCCGCCTACGAGGATCGCAACGTCCAGATCGGGCTCGCCTGCGGATTTGCGGGCCGCGCGCAGATCGGCAAGGGCATGTGGGCCGCGCCGGACCGGATGGCGGCGATGCTGGCCGAGAAGGCGGGCCATCCCGCCAGCGGGGCCAGCACCGCCTGGGTCCCCTCGCCCACCGCCGCCGTACTCCACGCCACGCATTACCATCGCTGCAACGTCGCCCGGCGCCAGCGCGAACGGGCGGAAGAAAAGCTGATCCCGCTCGGCAAGCTGCTCACCGTGCCGCTGGCCGAGCAACCGCGCTGGACCGACGCCGAGATCACCGAGGAACTGCACAACAATGTGCAGGGTATCCTTGGCTATATGGTCCGTTGGATCGATCAGGGTGTCGGCTGCTCCAAGGTTCCCGACATTCACGATTTCGGGCTGATGGAGGATCGCGCCACGCTGCGGATTTCGAGCCAGCATGTCGCCAACTGGCTCAGGCATGGCATTGTCGACCAGTCGGCGGTGGAGGCGGCGCTGCACGCCATGGCGGCCAAGGTGGATGCGCAGAACGCAGGCGATCCGGCTTACCGCCCGATGATGGCAAACCCGCGCAGCTCGATTGCGCTGGCCGCCGCGCGCGAATTGATCGTCGAAGGGGCTAGTCAGCCTTCGGGCTATACCGAGCCGGTTCTGCACCGCGCGCGGGCCAAGGCAAAACTGGGGGCAAGGGCTCGGGCGGCCTGACCCCTCTTGCCCGCCGCGCGCCAAGGGTTAGGGTGCGCGGCATGAGCGATATCGTCCCCCACCCCGCGCCTCCCGCCGATACCCATTGCACGCCGGAACAGTACGAAACGCTGTATCGCCGCTCGGTGGAAGACCCCGATGGTTTCTGGCTGGAGCAGGCCGAACGGCTCGACTGGTACAATAGGCCCACGAGGGGCGGCGAATGGTCGTTCGATCCGGTGGAGATCACATGGTTCGCCGATGGCACGCTGAACCTGTGCCACAACGCGATTGATCGGCACCTGCCCGAACTTGCGGACCACACCGCATTCATCTTCGAACCCGACGATCCCGCCAGCCTTTCGCAAACCATCACTTATGCCGAACTGCACCGGCAAGTCGTGCGCATGTCCAATGCGCTCAAGGCGCTCGGCGCGGGCAAGGGCGACCGGGTCACCATATATATGCCGATGGTGGTCGAAGGCGCGGTGGCGATGCTCGCTTGCGCACGGATCGGGGCGATCCATTCGGTGGTGTTCGGCGGCTTCTCGCCCGAAAGTATCGCCGGGCGGATCGAGGCCTGCGACAGCCGCTTCGTCATCACTGCCGACGAGGGGCTGCGCGGCACCAAGAGCATACCGCTCAAGGCCAATGTCGACGCCGCGCTGGCCGAACCCGATCACCACACCCCGGTCGATGGCGTGCTGGTGATCCGCCACACCGGCGCAGACATTCCGATGGTCGAAGGGCGCGATCACTGGCTGGACGATCTCGCCAGCGACGATCCCTGTCCCTGCGAAGTGATGAATGCGGAAGACCCGTTGTTCATCCTCTACACCTCGGGCTCCACCGGCAAGCCAAAGGGCGTGCTCCACACCACCGGCGGCTATGCGCTGTGGGCGGCGGCGAGCTTCCACTACACTTTCGATTACCGACCCGGCGAAGTGTTCTGGTGCAGCGCCGATATCGGCTGGGTCACCGGGCACACCTATGTCACCTACGGCCCGCTGCTGAACGGCGGGACCAGCCTGATCTTCGAAGGCGTGCCCAACTATCCCGATCACGGGCGTTTCTGGCAGGTGATCGCCAAGCACAAGGTCAACATTTTCTACACCGCCCCCACCGCAATCCGCGCGCTGATGCGCGAAGGCGATGGCTGGGTAACGGCGCACGACCGCTCAAGCCTGCGCCTGCTGGGCACCGTGGGGGAACCGATCAATCCAGAGGCCTGGCGCTGGTATCATGACGTCGTCGGCGACGGGCGCCATCCGGTGGTCGACACCTGGTGGCAGACCGAAACCGGCGGCCACATGATCACCACCTTCCCCTACGCGCACGACATGAAGCCGGGCAGCGCGGGCAAGCCGTTCTTCGGAGTACAGCCGCTGCTGGTGGATGGCGAGGGGAACGAGCTCCATGGCGCTACCGAGGGCAACCTGTGCATCTCCGCCAGTTGGCCCGGACAGGCGCGCACCGTCTACGGCGATCACGCCCGCTTCCATGAGGCCTATTTCAGCACTTTCCCCGGCCGTTACTTCACCGGAGACGGGTGCCGCCGCGATGCGGACGGCTATTACTGGATCACCGGGCGAGTGGACGACGTGATCAACGTCTCGGGCCACCGCATGGGCACCGCCGAAGTAGAAAGCGCGCTGGTGCTGCATCCAAAGGTGTCGGAGGCAGCGGTGGTCGGCTATCCGCACGATATCAAGGGACAGGGCATCTATTGCTACGTCACGCTGATGGAAGGTGAGGCGGCGTCGGACGAACTGGCTGCTGAGCTCAGGCAATGGGTGCGCAAAGAAATCGGCCCGATCGCCACGCCCGATCACCTGCAATTCACCGACGGCCTGCCCAAGACCCGCAGCGGCAAGATCATGCGGCGGATCCTGCGCAAGATCGCCGAAAACGACTTTGGCGCGTTGGGGGATACTTCGACCCTGGCCGATCCTTCGCTGGTGGATGCGCTGGTTGAGGGACGGCAGAATCGTTAGGAAACCAAAGCTCGTCACCCTGGACTTGATCCGGGGTCCCGCTTCATCGGCAAAAGCAGCGGGACCCCGGCTCGGAGGCCGGGGTGACGAAAGGTGGCTAATGCATATGCGGCACTTCCGCCCCGCGCGGCACGCGGATTTTCTCCACCAGTCGGCCGATTTCGGCCGGCGGGCCCTTGGTCAGCAATGACACGCCGATAGCGAGCGCGAAGTTCACCAGCATCCCGATCACCCCGATCCCTTCGGGCGAAATGTCCAGCAGCCAGTTCTCCGCCACGTTCGCCTCCGGATTCACCAGCTTGAACCAGGCGATGTAGCTGAGCGTGAACGCCAGCCCGCCGAGCATCCCCGCAATCGCGCCTTCGCGGTTCATCCGCTTCGAGAAAATCCCCATCACGATGGCCGGGAACAGGCTTGCCGCAGCAATGCCGAAGGCGAAGGCCACTACCTGCGCCACCCAGCCGGGCGGGTAGATTCCGAGATAGCCTGCAACGAGAATCGCGGCAGTGGCCGCAAGCCGCGCCGCGCGCAACTCGCCCTTCTCGGTGATGTCGGGGCGAAACGTCTTCTTGAGCAGGTCGTGGCTGACACTGGAGGAGATCACCAGCAGCAGTCCCGCTGCCGTGGAGAGCGCCGCTGCCAGCCCGCCCGCCGCCACCAGCGCGATCACCCAGCCGGGCAGCTGCGCAATCTCCGGATTGGCGAGCACCATGATGTCGTTATCGACATAGACCTCGTTCTCGGTGTCGGTAGCGGGATTGCTCAGCAGCCTCTCGCCCGATGGCCCCGTCTCGCCTTCGGTGAACACCGGTGCTCCTTCAAACGCGGCACCGGGCCGGTATTGCATCGCCCCGTCGCCATCCTTGTCGCGCCATGCGAGCAGGTCGTTGGCTTCCCAATTGCCGAACCATGCCGGAGCTTCGGCGTATTCCGTCTCGTTCACCGTCTCGACGAAATTGAGCCGCGCAAACGCCCCCACCGGCCCCGCCGTGGTATAAAGCAAAGCGATGAACAGCAGCGCCCAGCCCGCCGATTTACGCGCGTCGCTCGCCTTGGGCACGGTGAAGAAGCGCACGATCACATGCGGCAGCCCAGCCGTGCCGACCATCAGCGCCAGCGTGATGCAGAACACGTCGATGGTGGACTTGCTGCCCGCTGTATAAGCCGCAAAGCCAAGGTCTTGCAGCACCAGATCGAGCTTTTGCAGCACGTAGAGCCCGCTGCCGTCCGCTACCTCTGACCCCAGCCCCAGTTGCGGCACCGGATTGCCCGTCACCATGAAGCTGATGAAGAAGGCGGGCACCAGATAGGCGAAGATCAGCACGCAGTACTGCGCCACCTGCGTGTAGGTGATGCCCTTCATCCCGCCCATCACGGCGTAGACGAACACGATCGCCATGCCGAAGACCACGCCCAGATCCACCGGCACATCGAGGAAACGCGAGAACACGATGCCCACGCCGCGCATCTGCCCGGCGATATAGGTGAAGCTGATGATGACGAGGCACAGCACCGCCACCACCCGCGCCACCTTGCTGTAATAGCGGGTGCCGATGAAATCGGGCACGGTGAACTCGCCGAACTTGCGCAGGTATGGTGCCAGCAGCAGCGCCAGCAGCACGTAGCCGCCGGTCCATCCCATCAGGTAGACGCTGCCGTCATAGCCCGCGAAGGCGATAATCCCGGCCATCGAGAGGAAACTCGCCGCACTCATCCAGTCGGCTGCGGTGGCCATGCCGTTGACCATCGGGCTGACCCCGCCGCCTGCGACGTAGAATTCCGCCGTGGAACCTGCCCGGCTCCAGACAGCGATCCCGATGTAGAGCGCAAAACTGACGCCGACGAACAGGTAAATGAGTGTCTGCGTGCTCATCAGTCGTTCAGATCGAAGCGGCGTTCGATCCTCCGCATGGCCACCGAGTAGATCACGATCAGGGCGAGGAAAATGTAGATCGAACCCTGCTGCGCGAACCAGAAGCCGAGCGGGTAGCCGCCGAGGCTCCACTGGTCGAGCCAGTCGCGGAGGATGATGCCGGCGCCGAAACTCGCTGCGAACCAGATCGCCAGCAGTAGGCCCAGCAGCTTGAGATTGGCGCGCCAATAGGCAGCGGCGTGCGCTTCCGCATCGGTCTCGATCGGCGATTCGTCCATCCGGCCCCTCCTCTGGTGCTCGCCAAGATTGCGCTACCAATCAGGCAATTGGCAATGACTTAGTGGCGTTAAGCCGTGGACAGCCAAACGGAGGATTGAGCCTTCGGGCAGAATCACCTACAACCGGACAAAATCAATTTGGGAGACCCGTCCGATGATCCGCCGCCCCCTGAGCCACACAATGCGAATGCTTGCCACAGCCTTGGCCGCCACCACCGCGCTGGCGCTCGCTGCCCCGGCCCTCGCCCAGCCGCGCCCGGTCGATCTCACCGAATTGCCTCCCGTCCCCACCGACTACGAGCCGGAGCGGCTGCCGTGGGGCGATTATGATTTCACCGGCACCTGGCCGATCGAGCGGATCAACGAAGGCCGCATCCTGTTCCAGCGCCCCGCTGCCTATGGCGACCGGTTCTGGGTGAATGACGAGGAATTCCAGCGCCGGGTCGATGCCGCCAACGGCAACGATGGCCGCTTCACCCAGGCGAACGAGGAAGGCATCGGCGCTTCGGGGACCGAGGGGCTCGCCGAGTGGTTCCAGAGCAACGACTTCGGCAAGCGCACCTCGATGCTCGTTTCCCCCGCTGACGGCCAGCTTCCCGCGCTCACCCCGCAGGCTATGGAGCTTTTCCGCGCCGGACGTTCGGGCTGGGTTCCCGGACAAGGCTATGACTGGGTGGACGATTTCGACAGCTGGGATCGCTGCGTCTCGCGCGGCTTCCCCGCCTCGATGTACCCGTTCCGCTACAACAACGGCATTCGCGTGTTCCAGTCCCCCGGCTATGTCACCATCGTGCTGGAAATGCTCGGAAACCGGGTGGTGAAGCTCTACGACAATGCGGAGGAAGCGCGCGCCGCCACCTGGGCGCCCAATGTCGAGGCGTGGATGGGCAATTCGCGCGGCTGGTGGGAAGGCCGCACGCTGGTGATCGAGACGACCAACATCGTCTCCGGCGATGCCGCGACCGAAGATGTCGCCCGCCGCTCCGCCAGCCCGCTCAACATGGCGACGCAGTTCACCGGCACGCTGGACGTGCCCGCCTTCAACACCGTGCCGATGAGTGCGCAGGCCTCGACGGTGGAACGGCTGACCATGACCGACGCCAACACGATCATGCACGAGCTGACCTACTCGGACCCGGAGGTCTACACCCAGCCGTGGACCACGCGCATCGCCTGGACCCGGGACGACAGCTACCAGTTCTTCGAATATGCCTGCCACGAAGGCAACTACATGCCGCGCGACTACATCAGCGCCAGCCGGGCGCAGCAGGAGCGGATCGCGCGCGGCGAGGAAGAGGCAGTGACGGCGGAGAATGACGACCGCAGCCGCTTTGCCCGCCCGTTCGACTGGGATCCCGGCACCGGCCCTCGTCCCGGCCCGCCGCCAGTGGGGTGAGGCGCCGTGGAGGTAACCACGCTATACCTCATCTGGTACGAGATTGGGAATGGCGAGGCGCTCAAGTTGAATTTCGATGGCGATGCGCATCCCGTGGCGGACTCGCTGTGGCTGGTGCGCTCGCCATTGTCGCGGTCCCGGCTATATCATGCGATCAAGCGGCAATTGCCGGTCGATACCGCGTTGCTGGTGGCGCCCTTGGACGATGATCCGGACGGCTGGCCCAAGTTCAAGGGCGGAGCACCGGGCGCGCTCGCCTGGCTCAGGAAGCACCCGCCTGATTAGCCTTATGCAAAAAAGGGGCGAGGTTTCCCCCGCCCCTTTGCGTCACTCACAGTCCGCCGGGACGATCAGTAGGCCGCTTCTGCGGCATAATCATAGCCTTCGGCACGCGCTTCCATGCCTTCCGTGATTTCCAGGGTATAGGCGCCGCCTGAACCGCCAAATCCCTGCACGCGGATGCGCAGCATATCGAGCAGGCCGGGCTGATCGGCAATCAGGCCCAGATCGACGGGCAGCATTGAATTGAGCGAGCCGGATCCGTCATCGTCGCTCATCGTTACGGCAAAGCCCAGCGGCGTATCGAAGCCGAGTTCGATGAAAGGGTCGATTTCCCCGCCGAAATCGGGATCGCCGCCTTCCATCGCGTTCATGCGGATCGTCACTTCGCCGTTGCCGCGACGGATCGCCGCCTTGGCCGCGTCGCTCAGCTGATACAGGATGCTCGACGGCATCACCGTGCCGGTGAGATAGGGCGCCGCCAATTCGCCGGTGGCAGGATCGCCGATGCCGATTACCTGCAAGGGCAATTGCGCCATAGCTTCGCGACGCTCGCGAATTCGCAGCGTATAGTCGCCGGTGCTCTCACCGTAACCCTGCGCTGCAATGGTATAGGTGCCCGCTTCGTCGAACACATGCGTAATTAGCGAATTGAGGCCGTTGCCGCCGTCGTCGTCGAAAGCGATGGTCTCGCCACGAGCATCCTGCAGTTCGAGATAGGGATCGAGCGAACCTTCGGACAACAGCGCTACCTGAATCATGTCCCCGGCATTCGCGCGGAAGGTGAACAGGTGCGGTTCACCGTTGAACGACCCGGTTTCGCGCGCGCCGTAGGTGACAGCGCGGGTCTGCGGAGCAGTGAAAGCGCTCGTCGAAAGCCGCAGGTCGAAGCTGCCGCCGTAGGTTTCGCCCGCTTCCACCCAGGTGGCATCGAAGCTGTCGACCGAAATCACGATCCGGCGGCCTTCCTCGCCGCGAATGCGCACGCGCGAATTGAGTTCGCCGCCGCTGTCGTCATCCTCGGCAATCACGTCGCCAGTGGCAGCATCAGTGACGGTGACAATCGGATCGAGATCGGACGTTGAAATCACGTCGATCTGCATGATCGAAGCAGCGGGCACGGTGACTTCGTAAGTTACCGCCTCGCCCTGCACGTTGCCCTGGAACACCCGCACGTCGCTTTCCGCCGCATCGAGGTTGACCTGCGCCATTGCCGTAGCAGGCATCATGATCATTGCCGCGCCGATAAGCAGTGCGGTCTTGGTGATTCCGAATCGCATGTAAGTCCCCCTTGTTGATCTGTTGCCCCGATACCTACCCACGGTATCACGCCGTTTCTAGCGTATCATTTCTGAATCGTTGCCGGATGCCCCGTTCACCTCCCGGTTAACCAGTGACCGGCCCGGTGAGAAATTCCACCAGCGCGCGCACCTTTTTCTGCCGCCATTGCGGGCGCGGGGCGAGCAGCCAGTAGGCGCGGCGGCAATCTTCCGGCTCCCCCAGTGTGACCAGCCGCCCGTCCGAAAGCGCTTCCTCGACCAGCGGCAACGGCAGCCACGCCCTTCCGATTCCGGCAATTGCGGAGCTGAGCACCTGCCCGGCATTGCCGACGGTCAGGACCGCACGCGCGCCTTCCGGAGGTTCATAGGTAGGCCAACTGATCCAACCCTCCGGAGCGTCAGGCGCAGCCACGCAAACCCTGCACCCGCCGGTCAGCATCGCGCCTTCCAGCTCGCCCGGGCCTTCGACCAGCCGGATCGCCAGATCGAGATTGGCTTCGGTAAAGTCCGCCTCCTCGTCTGCGGTCAATTGTATGGTTATATCCGGATAGGCCTGTCGAAAGGCTGCCAGCCGGGGCGCGAGCCATTGCGCGTAGAATTCGCGCGGCGCGGCGATGGCGTAATTGCTGCTCGCCTGTCCTGCCTGCATCGCCTGCACGCTATCCTCGAAGTTCAGGAAGCCCTGCCGCAGCGAGTCGAGCCCCGCCCCTGCCTCTTCGGTCAGTTCCAGCCCTTTGGAAGTGCGGCGGAACAACACCACGCCGAGCACATCTTCCAGTGCCCGGATCTGCTGGCCGACAGCGGCAGGCGTCACCGCCAGCTCGTCCGCCGCGCGGGTAAAGCTGAGGTGCCGCGCGGCGGCATCGAACACGCGCAGGGCGTTGAGGGGCAAATGGGTGCGTTTCATTCTATCGATCCTGTGTGCTTGCCAATATGGGGCGCTGCACGGCACCGCAAGCGGCTTGACCGCAAGGGGCGCGCCGCACACACAGGCAGCCAGTTGAATTCCTCCGGAGTTGTAGATGATCCGCACCCTGCTCGCCGCCACTTTCGCGCTGGCCGCGCTGCTTGCCGCACCCGCCCAGGCGCAGAGTATGCTGGAGGGCACGTTCGATCCGGCGATCCCGACGCTGGAGCAGGTGGCAGGCCATCGTTCGGGCGAGCAGATCACCCGTCCCGAAGTGGTGGTCGATTACCTCGAAGCACTCGCCGAAGCTGCGCCCGAGCGGGTTCGCCTCGTGCGCTACGCCACCAGCTGGGAAGGCCGCCCGCTCTATTTCGCCGTGCTCTCCAGCGCCGCCAACATGGCGCGCATCGATGCGATCCGGGCGGACGCGCAACGAATCGGCAACGGCGGCGCGCCGGGGCCGGACTCCGTGCCGGTGACCTGGCTCAGCTACGGCGTGCACGGGGATGAAATCAGTTCGACGGACGCAGCGCTGGTGCTGGCCTACCACCTGCTCGCTTCCGAGGGCGATCCGCTGGTGGACATGATCCTGGCCGAAAGCGTGGTCATCATCGATCCCTCGCAGAACCCGGACGGGCGCGCGCGCTTCACTAACAGTTTCTACGCGCAATTGGGCATCGAGGCATCGGGCAGCCGTTACAGCGCCGGGCCGGACCAGCCTTGGCCGGGCGGGCGGTTCAACCACTACCTGTTCGATCTCAACCGCGACTGGTTCGCCATGACCCAGCCCGAAACACGCGGCAAGGTGGCGGCAGTGCGCGAATGGCAACCAGTGGTGTTCGTCGATGCGCATGAAATGGGCGGGGATGAAACCTATTTCTTCCCCCCGAGCGCTGACCCGTTCAACCCCTACATCACTGCCGAGCAACGCGCCAGGCAGGGGCTGCTTGGCCGCAACAACGGAGCCTGGCTCGATCGGCTGGGGGTGCCCTATTTCACCCGTGAAATATTCGACGCCTTCTATCCGGGTTACGGCGATACCTGGCCGATGCTCAATGGCGCGGTGGCGATGACTTTCGAACAGAGCTCCGCACGCGGGCTGGTGTGGGAACGCAATGACGGCGACGTGCTTACCTACAGCGAAGGCGTGCGCAACCACTTCGTTACCACGCTGGCTACAGCGGAGACGGTAGCGCGCAACGCGGACATGTTCCTGAACGACTACGCCGAATACCGCCGCACGACCGCCGCCGGGGCCGTGGGCAACGGGGCCTATGTGATCGACCTCGCGCAGCGTCGCTGGAATGCCGAGGCGCTGGGACAGCGGCTGGTCGCGCAGGGCGTGGCCGTGGGCCGGGTGGCAGGACCGGTCTCGGCCTGCGGTCGCTCCTATCCCGAAGGCTACCTCTCGGTGTCGATGCGCCAGCCGACCGCACGGCTGATCCGCAGCCTGCTCGATGAGGATGTCGCGCTGCCCGCCGATTTCATCGCCGGACAGGAAGCGCGCCGCGCAAGCGACCTGCCGCACGAGATTTACGACACCACGGCCTGGTCGGTCGGACAGATGAGCGGGCTGGATGTGGCGCAATGCGCTTCGGCTGCTGCCGGAAGTGCGCTGGCAGCAGACGCGCCCATGCCCGATCGCGCCGAGCAGGCCGGGACCTTTGGCATTGCCGTGCCCTGGACCGACAGCGGGCAAGTGCGGCTTGTGGCGCTCGCCCTTCGCGAAGGCCTGCGCGGGCGCACCACCGATACCGCCTTTAGCGCCGGTGGTGAAGATTTCCCGCGCGGCACGGTGGTGTTCACCAATGCCGACAACGGCGGCATGCTCGACCGGCTGGTGGAACTGGCGCGCGAAATCGGCGCGGAAACCCGCCCGCTCGCTTCGGGCTGGGTCGACAGCGGACCGAACCTTGGCTCGGACAGCTTCCGCCTGCTCAGCGAACCGCGCATCGCCATGCTATGGGACGGCCGGATTTCGCCGCTCTCTGCCGGGGCTACCCGTTACGTGATCGAACAGCGCTTCGGCCTGCCCGTTGCGCCGATCCGGGCGGCGACGCTTGCGCGCGCGGACCTTGGCGATTTTGACGTTCTGATTGCGCCGGACAGCTTCGGTATAGGAGAAGCCGAACGCGGCGCGATTGCCCGGTTCGTCCAAGCTGGCGGGGTGTTGGTGAGCTACGGCGACTCGCTTGCAGCCTTCACCACCGGCGACAATGCGCTGTTCGCCACCCGGCGCGAAACGGTGTTGGGCGGCGAGCCTGACGAAGACGGGGATGGGGACGGCGATACCGCGCCCGGTACAGCCATCACCGACGAGGGAGAGTACCGCGAGGCCATCCTCGACGGATCGCGCCAGCCCGATACCCTGCCCGGTGCGCTGCTCAATACCGTGGTGGATGGCGAGAACTTCCTTGCCGCCGGGTACGACGGTGCTCCGCCAACGGTGTTTGCCGATGGCTCGCTGATCCTAACACCGCTGACGCTGACGGATGGTGTCAATGTCGTCCGCTACGCTGCCGCCGCCGATCTGGTTGCGGCAGGCTATGTGTGGGAGGAGAACCGCCGCCAGATGGCGTTCAAGCCTTACATGATCGCGCAGCCCAACGGTCGCGGCCTGGCCATCGGTTTTGCCCACGACCCGGCAGTGCGGGGGTATCTCGACGGGTTGGACCTGTTGCTGGCCAACGCTGTCATCGTCGCGCCGAGCAGGGTGAGGTAGGTTTTCCCCGGCCCGCCCGTCCGGGCGTGCCATCCTCGGTGCTATTCCCTCCGCTTCGCTACGGGGCACCTGCGGACGCGCGTTCGCGCTTGCGGTCGCAAGAGCGACCGGGAACTCTGGCCATGGAACGGGCCAAAGGCACGCAAGGGCGAATGCCCGCCTGGACCGGCCCCGAAGCGCAGCGAAGGGAACAGCCGGGAGGACGAAGCCGCGGACGCGGCTTCATGAAGAGAATCACACCTGCTCCGCCGGAGCAGCAAGAGGAAAATACGGGATCGCAACTTCGAACAGTGTCCCGTCGGCATGGGCGAAGGTGTAACGGCCTTCCATCGCGCCCATATTGGTATTGAGCTCGCAGCCGGAAACGTAATCGTGAGTCTGGCCGGGTTCGAGCGCCGGCGTTTCACCCACCACGCCTTCGCCGTCGACCACGTTCACCATCCCGTTCGAATCGGTGATGCGCCAGTGACGGGTCCGCAATTGCACCCGATCGTCCCGTCCGTTCTCGATGCGGATGTGATAGACCCAGAACCAGCGCCCCGCCCCGATCCGCGATTGTTCGGGCATGAAGTTGACCGCAACACGGACGGTGATGCCGTCAGTCACTGCGACGTGCTGGAACAGGGAAGCGATTGCATCGAAAGCCATACCCGCAAGGTAGCGCGAATTCGGGGAGCGACAAGGGGGGATACGGGGGAAAGGTTTTCACTCGCGGCTTAACTCCCCCAATCCGCGTGCTATCAGCAGGCCGTGCCGATCACGATCACCACCACCGAACTGTTCCTGCTGGCGCTGATCGTCATCTTCGGCTTGCCATGGCTGGTCTGGCGACTGGGGCGCACCGATTACTTCGCGCCACTGGTGGTGGTGCAGATCCTGTGCGGGATCCTGCTTGGCCCCGGCGTGCTGGGTGCCGTGTTCCCCAACGCCTACGGTTTCGTGTTCACGCCCGAAGTCATCACCGCCCTGAACGGGATCGCCTGGTGGGCAGTGATGCTGTTCGTCTTTGTCGCCGGGATCGAGCTGGACCTGAAGGCGGCCTGGCGCTGGCGCGGGGAAACCGGAGTGACAGCCGGACTGGCGCTGGGCATGCCGATGCTGCTGGGCTGCGGCGCGGCGTTTCTCATCCTGAAGATCGGTGCCCGCTCGGACTGGATCGGGCCGCTGGGGCGCGACTGGCAATTCGTGCTCGGCATGGGCATGGCCGCGGCCGTTACCGCGCTGCCGATCCTGGTGCTGTTCCTCGAAAAGCTGGCAATCCTGCGCAGCCCGCTCGGCCAGCGGATCCTGCGGTATGCCAGCCTCGATGACCTGTTGATCTGGGGTGTGCTGGCGCTGATCCTGCTCGATTGGGAGCGGGTCGGGCGGCAGGCGATGTTCCTCACGCTGCTCGTCCCCGCCGTATTTGCCATTCGCGCGCTGATGGCGCGGGTGGCAGAGAAGGACCGCTGGTACATCGGGCTGGTCTGGCTCGCGGCGCTCGGCTTCGCAGCGGATTGGGCGGGACTGCATTACATGGTCGGCGCGTTCCTCGCAGGGGTGGCGCTCGATGCCGAATGGTTCGGCTTGGAGAAAATGGACCGTTTCCGCGACACGATCCTCCTCACCATCATGCCGGTCTTCTTCCTTTCCACCGGCCTGCGCACCAACTGGGACGGCGGCGGCCCGGCGGTGTTCGCGGCGGCAGGCATCCTGCTGGTGGCATCGGTGGCGGGCAAGCTGGGCGGCGTGGCGTTGGCCGGACGTTATCTGAGATGGAAACCGGGAGAGGCGTGGCTGATCGGCTGGCTGCTCCAGACCAAGGCGCTGATCCTGATCATTTTTGCCAACGTGCTGCTGGACAAGCAGATCATTACCGGAGCGACCTTCACCGCCGTATTGCTTTGCGCGGTGGCGAGCACCATGCTGTCCATCCCGATGGCGACCCCTGCCCTGCATAAGCTGCGGGCGGGCCATGATTCAAATGCCGACCATGCCGCGTGAGACCCCCCCCACTTATCGTGTCACTTCGTTCGAAGTGGCCGAGCGAGCGGGCGTGAACCAATCTACCGTCAGCCGCGCGCTTTCGGGGGACCCCTCGATCACGCCGCAAACCCGCGACAAGGTGCGCGCTGCTGCCGACGCGCTGGGCTACCGCGTCGATTCCCGCGCGGCGCGGTTGCGCAGCGGCAAGACCCGCACGCTCGCCATCGTCGTCATCGCCCGCCCCGGCATGGGCGCGACCGAGATCAACCCGTTCCATTACAACCTCCTCGGCAGCACTTGCGCGGCGGCGGCGGAGAAAGGCTACCAAGCGCTGGTCTCGTTCCAGTCCGCGCCCGAACATTTCGACCGCGACTACGTCGAGACGCGGCAGGCCGATGCGGTGATCCTGCTCGGCACCAGCACCAACGATGCGGCGTGGGAATACCACCGCCCGCTGCTGGGCCGTGCGGATGTGGCAAGCTGGGGTTCCCCCTTCGCCGATCACGACCGGGTGGATTCGGACAATGTGCAAGGCGCGCGGCTGGCGATCGAGCGCCTGCTGGCGGGCGGCCATCGAGGGATCGTGTTCATCGGCAATACCGGCACCACCCAGAACCAGTTTCGCGAACGCTATCTCGGCTATCGCGCGATGCTGGCAAAGGCGGGACTTCACGCGGCGGAACCGGTGTTTGTCGACGCGCCGCTGCGGGTGGATCAGGGTCGCCACTCGCTTGATGCGCTGATCGCTAGCGGGCGCGTGTTCGACGGGATCTTCTGCGCCTGCGATGCGATTGCGCTAGGCGTGCTCAATCGGCTGCGCGAGCTTGGAATGGCGGTGCCGGGCGATGTCGGCGTGGTCGGCTTCGACGGGCTCGGCAGCGGTGCCTACAGCAACCCGCCTTTGACTACGATCGAGCCAGATTTCCGGCAGGCAGGCGTGCTGCTTGTGGAAGCCGCACTCGGCGGCGAGGCACAACCGGGCAAGGCACGCGCGCCAGTGCGGCTGGTGGAGCGCGGGAGCGTACGCAAAATCGATAGCTGAGGTCGGTCAGATTTTTCGCGTCAGCGAAAAATGGTCGGGGAGACAGGATTCGAACCTGCGACCCTCTGTTCCCAAAACAGATGCGCTACCAGGCTGCGCCACTCCCCGGACCGCTGTGGCCCTTAGGATTAGCACCGTTGCGGTGCAAGCAAGAAAGCCGATCATCGGTGGAGATCGCCCGCGCTTCCCCGCAATAGCCCTTAGGTTAAGTCTCCGCTTTGGCGCCTGATCCACGCGAAAGCGCACGGCCTTGCCGCCAATCTGGGAGGCATGATCGCCGAACTCGTCGCCCTCACACTCGCCTGCTCCGTCACCGACGGGGACACCATCCGCTGTGGGGACGAGCGAATCCGCATCACCGGGATCGATGCGCCCGAAACCCGCGCCTGCCGTCAGGGCCGGCAGTGCGTAGCAGGCGACGGGCAGGCATCGAAGCGCGCGCTGGAAGCGCTGGTGGACGGCGCGGCGCTCTCCATCGTCCGGCTGGGGCAGGACCGGTATGGCCGCACACTGGCGGTAGTCTATGCCGACGGGGCCAACATTGCCTGCGCGCAACTTGCGGACGGGCAGGCGCACTATGTGGCGCGCTGGGATGACGACGGGCTGGTGGCAGCGGATTGCCCCGCCCTCACCCACGCATGATTTCCCCAAAACGCACGAAGGCTGGTGGGCCCGGCAGGATTCGAACCCGCGACCTAGCCGTTATGAGCGGCCAGCTCTAACCGCTGAGCTACAGGCCCTTGACCAGCCATTCGTGCGCGCGTGCCCCTAAACCTTGCGCCGGTTCCCGGCAAGCGCGCTTGACCCAAGTCTATTGGGCCGCAATCGGATCTGCCCCCATGAAGGAGCCGGGATGATTGGCGAGCACGGCCGCCACTGCCGTCCACGCCGCCACGTTTTGCGCCAGTTCGCCCGGATCGACCTTGTCGAGCGTATCGTTGGCGGTGTGATGCAGGTCGAAATAGCGGCTGCCGTCCTGTTGCAGATCGATGATCGCCCCGCCCTGATCGCGCAGGATATTGAGGTCTGCCCCTCCCGTTGCGACGATTTGCGGCGCGGGCAGGACGCCGAAACCTTCCACGGCGCGCGCCAGTCGCGCGAACAGCGCCGGGTTGGAGCGGGAGAAGTTGGTCTCCAGCCGCCAGATCAGCCCGGCACCGAAATCGCTTTCCAGCCCGACGCCGATTTCCTCATCGGCATGGGCGGCGGAATAGGCGGCGCTGCCCCACAGTCCGGTCTCCTCCGCGCCCGCGAACAGCACCCGGATCGTGCGCAGCGGCTGGCCCTGCTCCGCAACCCGCAGTGCGGAAGCGGCGGCGATGGCGCAGCCCGAAGCGTCATCGACCGCGCCGGTGCCATTGTCCCAACTGTCGAGATGGCAGGCGAGCAGCACGGGCGGCAACGAGGGATCGCGCCCGACAATCTCGCCGGTTACATTGCCGCTCGGCGTCATGCCGAAGTGCTGCGGCGTGAGCAGCAGTTCGACCGACACTGGTGCGCCGCGTTCGAGCATCCGCTCCAGGTTGTCGGCATCGGGATTGCTCAGCGCGGCGGCGGGGATCGGTTCCACGCCTTCGGGCCAACTGGTCGCGCCGGTGTGCGGCAGGCGGTCATTATCGCTGCCGATCGAGCGGATCAGCACCGCCGCTGCGCCCTTCTGCGCGGCAATGCCGGGGCCCTGCCGCCGGGGCGAACCGAAATAGCCGTAATGCGATCCGTCCTGCGTGGCGCGCATTGCGTTGCCGAGATAGACGATCTTCCCCGCCAGACTGCCATCGGGAACCGCGCGCAATTCGTCGAGGCTGGCGAAATGTACAATTTCGCCGGTGATCCCCGCGTCGGGTGTCGCTCCACTGTATCCCAGCGCCGTCAGTACCAGCGGCTGCGCAAAGGCACCGATCACCCGCGCCCGCTCCTGCCCGCGCACCCAGGTGTTATGCATGAACGGCTCGTCCACGACATTGGCAAAACCGCGCGCGCGCAGCCATTCCACCGCCCAGGCCCGCCCGCGCGCCTCGTCGTCGGTCCCGGCAAGGCGCGGGCCGACTTCGGTCGTGATGCCTTCGAGAAAGTCCCAGGCGATCTCGTCATGGGCGCCCGGCTCCATGCCGTAGCGGCTGTCATAACGCTGGGCAGTTGCGGTGGCGGGAATGGCAAGCGAGAGCGCGGCAAGCGCGAGGAGAGTGTGCTTCATGCCAGGATGGCTAGGCGAGTTGGGGGACAGAAGGCAAGCAAGACTATCGACAGCGACCACCGAAAGGGCAGCGCGGCGCGCGGGTGCCAAGACTGTCGAACGTCCCGATCGTGCGGCCCCGAACTTGGTCACCGCCCGATTTAACCGACGCCAACGATTCGGAAAATATGACCATGGCCTAAAGTCTGTGTTCTCCCGGTCGCACATTGATGCGAGGCGAACCACACCGGAATATTTGCGAAACACACAGTAACGTTCTCCAAATAATATCTTGCATTAACAATACTTTGGCAATTTCTACTGCTGATAAATGCTTAACGGCAGATAACAGCTGCATTCAGCCTCCGCGCAATGTCGCAGGTTTAGCAAGTATTCAGGGATGGAGGTCCTGTAAACTCTTGAAGGAGACAAGTAATGGCTACTCGTTTTGGGACAGACGGCACCGATTTGATCTTCGGGACCGAAATTGATGATTTTCTCTATGGTTACGCTCGCGGGCGCAAGGCTTTCGATATCGGGGCCGACCGCATCGATGGCGGCAAGGGTAATGACTTCATCGACGGGGCTGGCGGTAATGACATTCTCGCCGGCGGAGAAGGCGATGACCGCATCTACGGCGGACTCGGCAACGACCGGATCGACGGCGGCAAGGATCAGGATCGCCTGTTCGGTGAAGCCGGGGCCGACCGCATCGCCGGGGGCGAAGGTCACGATCTGATCGATGGCGGCGACGGAAACGATATACTGAACGGCAACGACGGGGACGATATTGTCCGCGGCGGCACCGGGCGCGATTTCCTCTATGGCGACGATGGCGATGACCGGCTCGACGGCGGCATCGGCAACGATGTGCTGTTCGGCGGCGAAGGAACCGACGTGCTGCTCGGCGGTGCCGGGCGTGACGTCCTGAACGGCGGCATCGGCCAGGATTTCCTGAGGGGCGGTGCCGATGCCGATACCTTCGTCTTCCGAGGCCAATGGGATTTCGACACGATCATCGATTTCCAGAACGGACTCGACAAGATCGACCTGCGCGGCAACGGCCTGACCTTTGCCGACATGAACTTCGAAATGGTCGATGCCGACAGCGATGGCAATACCGACGATCTGCTGATCAAGAGCGACATCGGTGCGGTTGGCGAAATCGCGCTGCTCAATACGCCCATGGCGCAAATCGGGATCGAAGATTTCATCTTCGCCTGATCCCTCACAAACGAAAAGCCCCCGGAACGCAGCCTGCGTCCCGGGGGCTTTTTGTTGCCTGTCGCTGAGCGCGGCGCTTACTTGCTCACGTTCTCGCGGCGCTCGGCAATGCGGGCGCGCTTGCCGGTCAGCCCGCGCAGATAGTAGAGCTTGGCGCGACGCACCACGCCGCGGCGGACCACGGTGATGCTGTCCACGATCGGCGAGTAGAGCGGGAACACGCGCTCCACGCCTTCGCCGAAGCTCATCTTGCGGACGGTGAAATTGCTGTTGATGCTCCGGTTCGAGCGGGCGATGCACACGCCTTCGAAGTTCTGGATACGCTCGCGGGTACCTTCGATAACCTTTACGCCGACGCGAACGGTATCGCCGGCACGGAACGCGGGAATGTCTTTCCCGAGGGCCTGGATAGCTTCCGCTTCCAGCTGCTGAATCAGGTTCATGGCCTGTTGGTCCTAATCTTCATGCCGCGCGCCAGAGGCAGGCTGACCCGGAGTGCCCCCGTGGCGCTCCCAAAGATCGGGCCTGCGTAACCGTGTGTCTTCCTCCGCGCGGGCTTTCCTCCACGCGGCAATCCTCGCATGATCCCCCGATCGCAGCACTTCAGGGATCGTGCGCCCTTCCCATTCAACAGGTCGGGTATATTGCGGGTATTCGAGCAATCCGTCTTCGAAGGATTCCTCAGCCCCGCTGGAAGCCGCGCCCATTACGCCGGGAAGCAGGCGAATGCAAGCATCGAGTATGGCCAGAGCGGCGGGTTCTCCGCCCGAGAGGACGATGTCCGCCAGGCTGACCTGTTCGATCTGCGGCCGGGCCTCGAACAGGCGTTCGTCGAAGCCCTCGAACCGGCCGCAGAGCAGGACGATTCCGGGGCCGGAGGCGATTTGGCGCACGCGTTCCTGCGTGATCGGTTTGCCGCGCGGGGTCATGGCGAGAATGGGGCGATTCACTAAAAGCCCCTCCCGCTTGCGCGAGGGGTTGGGGTGGGCCTGTTCCTGAGCGGTTGCTTCAATCCCGACAGGCCCAACCCCGGCCTCTCCCGCAAGCGGGAGGGGAGTCAGCGAATCCAGCGCACTCGCCAGCACATCGGCCTTCAACACCATCCCCGCCCCGCCGCCTGCGGGCGTGTCGTCGACCGTGCGGTGCTTGTCAGTGGCGAAATCGCGGATCTGCACCGCCTCGCAAGCCCAGTCCCCCCGCTCCAGCGCGCGGCCTGCCAGCGATACGCCGAGCGGGCCGGGAAACATCTCCGGGTAGAGGGTGAGCACGGTGGCGGTGAAGGTCATGTCTCTTTCTGTCTGGTTGTGAACCACATGGTGACCGGAATTGAGATGCAAAGACTGAAGATCGGCCACAGAAGAATGAATTGGAAAGCGCTGTCGAAGCGTTCGAAATCAGGATCGCACCAAAATGCAAACGAGTTCTCACATGGTTCGGACAGGTAAAGTCTATAGAGACCGTATCCTATTGAAAGAAATGGCAGGGTGAGAAGGCTTGAAGCCCAGTAGCCAAATCCGGATGTCGATCTCAAAAGCCGTCGCCAGAGCACGTTAATCCAGTACGATGCCAAGACCGTCCCGACACTGATCGAAAGCCAGGTGAGGATCAATTGCGTCGAACTTAGCTCCATTTCACATCGACCATTTCTTCGCTCCGCAATCGGGCTTCAAGCCGTGGAAGAGAGAGAGAGCACGGTAGCGGCGTAGGTCATCGCATCGCCCTAACTTCGCCGGGAGCCATAAGCCAGCCCGCCCGTTATCACGCCATGGACGATTGCATCATCATCGGTGGTGGGCCGGCGGGGCTGACGGCGGCGATTTACCTGGCGCGGTACCTGCTCGATATCCGGCTGTTCGACTGCGGAACCAGCCGCGCCACGCTGATTCCGCGCACGCACAATCACGCGGGTTATCCTGATGGGGTGCCCGGTGCCGAGCTGGTCGGGAACATGATGCAGCAGGCGCTGAAGTTCGGAGTGGTGCGCGAGGAGAAGAGAGTGACCCATCTCGCCCGCGCGGACGATCACTTCATAGTCGGCACCGACGGGGGCGCCTTCACTGCGCGCACGGTGCTGCTGGCGACGGGCGTGTTCAATCGTCATCCCCCCGGCATGGCGGATGACCTGCACGATGAAGCGCTGGAGCGCGGCCTGCTGCGCTACTGCCCCGTGTGTGACGGATATGAAGTGATCGACCGCCGGGTGGGCGTGATCGGGACGGGGAAACACGGCACGGCCGAAACCTTGTTCCTGCGCGGCTTCACCCGCGACCTGACGCTGGTTTCTCCCGACAGCGCCCACGAGCTGCCCGATGAATGCCGCAAAGAGCTGGATGCAGCGGGAATCGACCGGGTGGCTGGCCCTTGCGGCGCCTACGCCATTCGCGGCGATCGGCTGGCTGTCGAGACTGCCAGGGGATGGCTCAGCTTCGAGAGCGTCTATCCAGCCCTCGGCAGCGATGTCCGGTCCGAACTGGCGCAGGCCGTGGGGGCGAAGGTGGGTGAAGGGGACTGCATCATCGTGGACCGGAAGCAACGCACCTCTGTGGCGGGGCTCTATGCTGCGGGAGATGTCACCATCGGCCTCGACCAGATCGGGCACGCGATGGGCGCAGCCGGGATAGCGGCGACCGATATCCGGAACATGCTTGCGGCAGAACGGCCTTTACGCCGCTAGGCAAAGGTATCCGGATCGATCGAAACGCTGTCTCCGATCCTGCGGGAAATAATGATCGCTCCTGGCAGCGAAGCTGCGGTGCCCGATGCAAGGACAAGGGCACAGATTACGGCCACAATTGCCAGGCTTTCGCCACCTTCAGACAAGACCGGCACGAGGATCAGAACCGTGGCGGCAATTCCCGCACCGAGGGCACCGAGTGCTGCACGCTTGCTCACGGTGGAACTGCCACCCCAGAGATGAATGCTGGCGACGACGCCCGCGGCAAAGCCGTTGAGGATCACGATGCCTATTGTCAGGGTCAATATCCCGACAAGCACTTCATTCCTCCGCGAAAGCTGCGGTCACCACCAGCTGTTCGGCATTCCACTCCGGCACGGCTTCGATCCGCATCGGGACCATGAATTTCTTGCCGTCGGGGCGCCGGATCTCGATCACGTCGCCCGCGCCGAAATCCTCGACCGCGATCACCTCCCCGAGCGGTTCACCGGCATCGGAGACCGCCGCGAGGCCCAGCAGATCGGCGTGATAATACTCGCCCTCCCCCAGCAGCGGCAGCGCGCTGCGAGGCACCGTCAGCACGGTGCTGCGCAGCCGTTCGGCCGTGGTGCGATCGGGGATCTCGGCGAACCGGGCAATCGCCCCGCCCTTTCCGTCGTCACGCAGCTTGGTGAGCGTGAAGGCGCCGTTGTTGAAGCTCTTGTGCGGCTTGAACGAGGCCAGCCCTTCGCCGAACAGCTTCAGCCGGACTTCGCCCGCCACTCCGTGCGCGCCAGCGATGGCGGCGAGAGTGACGGGCTTGTCCGTAACCAAGGGGATCAGCCCTCGGCCTTTTCTTCAGCAGCAGGAGCTTCCTCGGCAGGAGCAGCTTCTTCGGCGGCAGGCGCTTCTTCAGCTGCAGGCGCTTCCTCAGCGGCAGGCGCTTCCTCGGCGGCAGGTGCTTCCTCGGCGGCAGGTGCTTCCTCGGCGGGCGCTTCTTCCACGGTTTCTGGAGCCGGAGCTTCGGCCGCAGCCTTGGCAGCTTCCTCGGCTTCGGCAGCCTTGGCGGCCTTTTCTTCAGCGCGTTCCTTGGCGGCGTCGCCCGGTTCGCCCTTCTTCGGGTTGTTGCGTGCCGGACGCTCCTTGATGCCCGCGACATCGAGGAAGCGGGCCACGCGGTCGCTCGGCTGTGCGCCGACGCCCAGCCAGTAGCGGATGCGATCTTCAATCAGGCGCACGCGGTTCGTGTCATCCTTGGCGAGCAGCGGGTTGTAGGTGCCCAGCTGCTCCAGATACTTGCCATCGCGCGCGCGGCGACTGTCGGCCACGACGATGCGATAATACGGGCGCTTCTTGGCGCCACCGCGCGAGAGGCGGATTGAAACTGACATAGTCTATTACCTTTCCAAACTAAATTTCTGTAATCATTTCTTTTTCAAAAAGTCTTGCAGCTCGCTTGGCAGCTGACCGCCGGGCAGACCCGGCATTCCGCCACCTGGCAGGCCGGGCGCACCGCTCGGCGAGCCACCCATTCCACCCATGCCGCCGCCGAACATCGCCGCGAGGCCTTTCAGCCCGCCCATCTTGCGGATCTGCTTCATCGCGCGGCCCATTTCCTGGTGCATCTTGAGGATCTTGTTGACCTCCTGCACCGAGGTGCCGCTGCCTGCTGCCACGCGCTTCTTGCGCTTGGCGTTGAGCAGTTCGGGCTTGGCGCGTTCCTTTGGTGTC
Source organism: Erythrobacter sp. (assembly GCA_019739335.1). NCBI lineage: Bacteria > Pseudomonadati > Pseudomonadota > Alphaproteobacteria > Sphingomonadales > Erythrobacteraceae > Erythrobacter > Erythrobacter sp. Next base: position 2,541,913 of record CP073261.1, on the reverse strand, counting down.
ATCGAAGTGATGATCGCATCCATGTGCACCAGCACCTTGTCGTCCATGCCGCTGTTGGCCATGGCCGCCTTGGCCTTCTTCATGCCCGGCATCATGCCCGCGAGCATCCCCAGCCCGCCCATGTTCTGCATCTGCTGCAATTGCTTGCGCAGATCGTTCATGTCGAACTTGCCCGCCATCATGCGCTTGGCAAGTTCCTCGGCATCTTCCGCCTTGATGCTTTCGGCGGCCTTCTCGACCAGCGACACGACATCGCCCATGCCGAGGATCCGGTCGGCCACGCGCGCGGGGTGGAAGCGTTCGATCGCGTCGAGCTTTTCGCCGGTGCCCGCGAACTTGATCGGCTTGCCCGTCACCGCACGCATCGAGAGCGCCGCACCGCCGCGCGCATCGCCGTCCATGCGGGTCAACACTACCCCGGTCAGCGGCACTTCGCTGGAGAAGCTCTGCGCCACGTTGACCGCGTCCTGACCGGTCAGGCTGTCCACCACCAGCAGCACTTCGGCGGGCGTAGAAACACCGGCAACCGCCTTCATTTCCGCCATCAGTGCTTCGTCGACATGCAGGCGGCCCGCGGTATCGAGCAGCAGCACGTCGAAATTCTGCAGCCGCGCTGCATCGAGCGCGCGGCGGGCGATGTCCACCGGCTGCTGCCCGGCCACGATCGGCAGGGTGGCGACACCGGCCTGCTCGCCGAGGATCGCCAGCTGTTCCTGCGCCGCCGGACGGTTGACGTCGAGCGAAGCCATCAGCGGCTTCTTGCCCTGCTTTTCCTTCAGCAGCTTGGCGATCTTGGCGGTGCTGGTGGTCTTGCCCGACCCTTGCAGGCCGACCATCATCACCACGGCCGGGGGGCGAACATCGAAATTGAGCGGCACCGCATCGCCGGCACCGGCTTCGGAGCCGCCGAGCATTTCGACCAGCTCGTCGTTGACGATCTTGACGACCTGCTGCCCCGGTGTGACCGAGCGCAGCACTTCCTGGCCTACTGCCCGTTCGGTAACACGGGCAATGAAATCGCGCGCCACCGGCAGCGCCACGTCGGCTTCGAGCAGCGCCACGCGCACTTCGCGCATGGCATCGCGCACGTCCTGATCGCTGAGCGCACCGCGACCGCGCAGGCGGTCGAAGACCCCGTTCAGGCGATCGGACAGGCTTTCGAACATGCGTTCACTGCTCCACTGCCGCCTTCGGGGAGCAAAACGCACACCGAAAGCAAATGCCAAAAACGCCGGCGGACGAAACCTCGTCAGCCAGCGTGAGTCCGTAGACCCGCTCAAAACTATGCCCTGCCAGCGTGGCGGGGCGTTACTCGTCTCTATTCGATGGTGGAGCCTAGCGGGATCGAACCGCTGACCTCTACAATGCCATTGTAGCGCTCTCCCAGCTGAGCTAAGGCCCCGCGCCATCGATTTGGCCTGTCTAGCAGACAGGCATCCGACTGCCAATGCGGCCGGGAGGCAGGCCTTTATGGGCGAGCCGTTCCCGACGCAAGGGCAAATTAAGCGATCAAATCAGATTTCGTCTTCTTTCCCGTCATCGCCGGTATCGACTCCCAAATCGTCGTCGCCGCCAAGATCGACATCGTTGTCGGGCGAGACCTCGTCGTCATCGACGTCGATATCGTCCAGATCGTCGTCACCCAGGTCCGAATCGGATTCCTTCTCGACCTTTTTCTTCTCTTCCTCGAACGGGATCGGTTGCTTGGACTTCAGCACCGGCTCGGGCGTCCATTCGTTGCCGCATTCGATGCAGGTGACGGGATCTTCCTTGTTCAGATCGTAGAAGCGTTCACCGCATTTGGGGCAAGTGCGCTTGGTGCCCCATTCTGGCTTGACCATGTGTATGTCCTTAAAACTCGTCCGGAGGTTTCCGGGAAATTCGTATGCGGTCCGCTGGGCAGCGGATTCGCAGGCGGGCGCGCCTTGCCATAGGCCTATCGCACTGTCAAAGCCGCGCCGTCCATTCGCCAGATAGGTTGCCGCGTGAGCCATTCCAACCCGCCCTCCCCCAAGCGCTTTTCCGCCGCCGGTCCACTGACCGGGCGCATTGCCGTGCCGGGCGACAAGTCGATAAGCCACCGCTCGCTGATGCTCGGCGCGCTGGCGGTGGGCGAAACGCGGGTTTCCGGCTTGCTGGAAGGTGAAGACGTGCTCGCCACTGCCGCCGCGATGCGGGCAATGGGTGCGACGATTGTGCGCGAGACAGATGGCACGTGGAGCATTCACGGCGTCGGCGTCGGGTCGCTGCTCCAGCCGGAGCAGGCGCTCGACATGGGCAATTCGGGCACCAGCACGCGGCTGCTGATGGGTCTGGTCGCCAGCCATCCAATCCGCGCGGTGTTCACCGGCGATGCCAGCCTTTCCAAGCGCCCGATGGGGCGGGTGATCGAGCCTTTGAGCCAGATGGGCGCGGCGTTCGAAGCGAGCCCCGGAGGCACCCTGCCGCTGATGCTGCGCGGCATTTCGCCCGCCGTGCCGATCACCTATCGCCTGCCGGTGGCCTCTGCGCAGGTGAAAAGCGCGGTGCTGCTCGCCGGGCTCAACACCGCCGGCATCACCACGGTGATCGAACCCGTCCCCACCCGCGACCATTCCGAACGAATGCTGCGGGGTTTCGGCGCCAAGCTGGAGGTGGGCGAAGAAAATGGCGTGCGCGTGATCCGCATTCACGGCGAAGCGGAGCTGCGCCCGCAGACGATCGTGGTTCCCGGCGATCCCAGCTCCGCCGCCTTCTTCGCTGTCGCCGCCTTGCTGGTGCCGGGCAGCGACCTGCTGATCGCCAATGTCGGCCTCAATCCCACCCGCGCCGCGCTGTTCGACGTGCTGCGGGCGATGGGCGGAAGCATCGAGGAGCAGAACGTGCGCGAGGTGGGCGGAGAGCCGGTGGCGGACCTGCGCGTGCGGCATTCGGCGCTGACCGGGGTGGATGTCGATCCCGCCGTCGCGCCCGCCATGATCGACGAATTCCCCGTCCTGTTCGTCGCCGCCGCGCTGGCGCAGGGCACCACGACCACTCGCGGGCTGGACGAACTGCGGGTGAAAGAGTCGGACCGCCTCGCCGCGATGGCCGCCGCCTTGACGTTGGCTGGCGCGCGGGTGGAAGAGCGCGAGGACGGGCTGGTTATTGAGGGAACCGGCGGGGACCTGCTCCCCGGCACGCCCGAAGGCGCGGCAGTGGCGACGCACCTTGACCACCGGATCGCGATGAGCATGGCGGTAGCCGGGCTGGCGAGCCGCGATGGCGTGATGGTCGATGACACCGCGCCGATCGCGACGAGTTTTCCGACTTTTGAGAGATTGCTCGAAAGCGCTACCCAGTCCCCCTCCCGCTAGCGAAAGGGGTTAGGGGTGGGAGCGACCACCCGAGCGGTTTCAGGCCCACCCCCGACCGCTGGGGCTTCGCCCCCTCTTCGAGTCCCCGCTAGCGGGAGGGGAGGAAGTCTTACTCAAACCGGCGTCGAAAGCTTCATCAGCACCAGTCCGCCGACGATCATTACTGCCGCCACTACTCGCATCGCGGTCAGCGCTTCGCCCAACATGACGATGCCGAGAACAAACGCGCCCACCGCGCCGATGCCGGTCCAGATCGTGTAGGCGGTGCCCAGCGGCAATTGCTTCATCGCCAGCGCCAGCAGGGTGAAGCTGGCGATCATCGCGACGATCGTCACCACTGCGGGCACGGGACGGGTAAAGCCGTCCGACAGTTTCATCGAATAGGCCCAGACCACTTCGAGCAATCCGGCAACAAACAGGTAAATCCACGCCACGGCAGCCTCCTTCTCGGGCCGCCGGGCCGTCCCGGACTTGAACGCTCCGCCCCTTCGCTGGGGTGGAGCACGAGGGACGTGGCCGCCGCGCGCGCAAGATAGGGGTGATTTGGCGGTTCTCAAGACAGTGCAGGGCGGTTAGGGCCGCGAGGGTGTGCCACGCGAGAGGAACCACGCGAACCATGAGACTGCCCGCACTTGTCGCTGCCCTGTTGCTCGCCTTCGCTCCGGTCCCACTCGCTGCGCAGGATGTGGCGCTCCCCGCCACCCCCGCCGCATGGTCTGCACCTGATCGCGAGCTGATGGTGCCGGTCGAAGGCGGGCGGGTGTGGGTGCGGGTCAATGGCGACCTCGACGCCGGGGCCGAGCCGGCCATTTTCGTTCACGGCGGCCCCGGCGGCACGCATGACGTGTTCGGCGAAATTCTCCCGCTGGCGGACGAACGCGCGGTGATCCTCTACGACCAGCTCGACAGCGGCATGTCCGATCATCCGGGCGATCCGGCCAACTGGCGGGTCGAGCGGTTCGTGGCCGAGCTCGAGGCGATCCGGCAGGCGCTCGGCGTCGAACGCTGGCATGTGGTCGGCCACAGCTGGGGCGCGGCGCTGGCATTGGAATATGCCGCCGCCAATCCGCAGCACACCGCCTCTGCCGTGCTGGCTGGGACCTATATCTCCACCCCGCACTGGATCATGGGCACCAACCTGCTGATCCGCGAATTGCCCGATGCAGTGGCGAGCGATATCATCGCCTGCGAGGCTGAACGCGCTCCCGCCGAAACTGACTGCGCCGCTGCTACAAACGCCTTCTATGCCGAATTCAACGGTCGTGCGGACCGCCCCGCGACCTCTCCTCAGGCCCGCGAATACCGCCGCCGCTTCAACGGGCGCGGCTTCAACCCGGTGCTCTACAACGCGATGTGGGGCCCGAGCGAATTCTCCGCACGCGGCACGCTGGTCGGCTACGATGGCACCCCGCTGCTCGCCCGTGTTGACGGAAGCCGGGTGCTGTTCATGATCGGCCAGTACGACGAGGCGCGGCTGGATACGGTGCAGGATTTCCTTCGCCTCACGCCCGGCGCGGAAATGGCGGTAGTGCCCGGCGGATCGCACGCCTTCCCCATCGAACGCCCCCGCGAAACCGAGGCCCTGCTGCGCGGCTGGCTGGCGCGGAAGGATGCGCAATGATCATCGCCGTCGACGGACCGACGGCCTCGGGCAAGGGTACCATCGCCAGGGCGCTCGCCGCGCATTTCCGCCTGCCCCATCTCGATACCGGGCTGCTCTACCGCGCGGTGGGCTTCGAGGTCCGCGAACGTGGCGGCGATCCGGACGATCCCGCCGATGCGCTGGCCGCATGCAACTTCGCCGAGGAATTGCTCGGCCATCCCGAACTGCGCAGCGAAGCGAGCGGCGGCCTCGCCAGCCGCGTTTCGATCCATCCCGCCGTGCGCGATGCGCTGTTCGCCCGCCAGCGGCTGTTCGCCACCCAGCCCGGCGGAGCGGTGCTCGACGGGCGCGACATCGGCACGGTGATCGCGCCCGATGCCGACGTGAAGCTCTACGTCACCGCCAGTGTTGCCGAACGGGCCGCGCGCCGCTTTGCCGAAATGCGCGCGGCGGAGCGCGAAGTGACGCTGGAGGAGATCGTGGCGCAACTTGAACGCCGCGACGCGCGCGACATGGGCCGCGAGGATGCGCCGCTGGCGGTGGCGGCAGATGCCTACGTGCTGGATACTACCGAGCTTGATCGTGCTGCGGCGATTGCGGCGGCGATTGGGGTGGTTGAGGCGGCTGCCAAAGACCAGCCCTGACCCCTACCACTCCCGCTCATGCTGAGCTTGTCGAAGCACAGCCACCAAGGTTGCCCAACGGCTGGGCTGATCTAGTGGCTGCCCTTCGACAGGCTCAGGGTGAGCGGATGTGGGTAGAATCAACCCGCCCCCTCAACCTCCCTGCGCAGCCCCCGCATTAACCCCAAAGCAAACAGCCCTTCCGCCACCACGAACAGCGGCCCCACCAGCAAGCTGCGCAGATCGTCCACAAAAGCAGGCTTGCGGCCTTCGTAGTGGTGGCCAAGGAACTGCAAGGCCCAGCCGACCACGAACAGCCCGATCCCGCCACCCAGCCACGCCGTGTCCGAAATCGCCGCAATCTGGCTGCCCACGCTGACGAACAGCGCCAGCAGCAGGGTCATCAGCAGGCCCAGCTTCAGGTCGAGCCGCAGGTACCACACCGCCGCCAGCGCGCTCGCCACCACGGCAGGAGTCAGCGCAAAACCCGCAAGCGGCCATGCCGGTCGCGCCAGCAGCACTTCCAGTGCCAGCAAGATCATCGGAATGCCCAGCGCATGGGTCAGCACATTGCGCCGGTCGCGGTGGTATTCGCCATACCTGGCGATGGTCTGGGCAGCGGTCATGGCGCTTTCCTACAGCCAATCACCCGTGCGAGAAAGCGCCGCGATGTCTGTCCTTCTCACCTCCAGGCCGCACAAGTGGTTCCGGCACTACTCATCCTCCGCGACTTTTCTCCCCTTGAACCGTGTAACACCCGATCCATGTCTGCCTCTGGACTCGCGCGACAGCACCCCATTTCGCTTGCCTTTCACGCCCTTCTCGCCTAGGCGCGCGACCGTTCTCGAAGTCTTTGATCGAAGGAACCCGCGTGCAGGCATCCGGCCTTTCGCGGCAGCGGCCCTCTTGCTCCGTTGGCCCCGCAATCGTGCGGGAGACGGATAAAGACCCGGGTAAAACCCGTGGCCGGTAGCAAATGTGAAGGATACCCCAATCATGGCAACTTCTGCCAATCCCACCCGCGACGATTTCGCGGCAATGCTCAACGAACAGCTCGGCGGCGCCGATGAAGGCTTCGAAGGCCGCGTCGTCAAGGGCACCGTCACCGCCATCGAAAACGGCATGGCCGTCATCGACGTCGGCCTGAAGAGCGAAGGCCGCATCTCCCTGCGCGAATTCGAACGCGGCGAAGGTGATCATGGCCTTTCCGTCGGCAGCGAAGTCGAAGTCTTCGTTGACCGGGTCGAGAACGCCGACGGCGAAGCAATGCTCAGCCGCGACCGCGCCCGCCGCGAAGCCGCATGGGACAAGCTGGAAAGCGAATTCGGCGAAGGCAAGCGCGTCGAAGGCCGCATCTTCGGCCGCGTCAAGGGCGGCTTCACCGTCGATCTCGATGGCGCCGTGGCCTTCCTCCCCGGCAGCCAGGTCGATATCCGCCCGGTGCGCGACGTGCAGCCGCTGATGGACATGCCGCAGCCGTTCCAGATCCTCAAGATGGATCGCCGCCGTGGCAACATCGTCGTCTCGCGCCGCGCCGTGCTCGAAGAAACCCGCGCCGAACAGCGCAGCGAACTGATCGACAAGCTCGCCGAAGGCCAGATCACCGAAGGCGTGGTCAAGAACATCACCGATTACGGTGCTTTCGTCGATCTCGGCGGCATCGACGGCCTGCTGCATGTCACCGACATGAGCTACAAGCGCGTCAACCACCCCAGCGAAGTGATCGAAATCGGCCAGACCGTGGCCGTGCAGATCATCCGCATCAACCCTGAAACCCAGCGCATCAGCCTGGGCATGAAGCAGCTCGAAAGCGATCCGTGGGATGGCGTCGGTGCCAAGTATCCGGTTGGGGCAAAGGTTTCCGGCCAGGTTACCAACATCACCGAATACGGCGCCTTCGTGGAACTGGAAGCGGGCATCGAAGGCCTCGTCCACGTTTCGGAAATGAGCTGGACCAAGAAGAACGTCCACCCCGGCAAGATCGTCTCGACCTCGCAGGAAGTCGATGTGATGGTGCTCGAAGTCGATGCCGACAAGCGCCGCATCTCGCTCGGCCTCAAGCAGGCGCAGCGCAATCCGTGGGAAGAATTCGCCGATGCCAACCCGGTCGGTTCGACCGTCACCGGCGAAGTCAAGAACGCTACCGAATTCGGCCTGTTCATCGGCCTGCCGGGCGACGTGGACGGCATGGTCCACATGTCCGATATCGCTTGGGGCATTTCGGGTGAAGACGCGCTGGCACTGCACCGCAAGGGTGAAGAAGTGCAAGCCGTGGTGCTCGATGTCGATGTCGACAAGGAGCGCATCAGCCTCGGCATGAAGCAGCTCGAAAAGGGTGCTCCGGCCGAAGGTGGCCAGGCAGGCAGCCTGCGTCGCAACGAAGTCGTCACCGTCACCGTGCTCGAAGTCCGCGATGGCGGCCTCGAAGTGCAGGTGGGCGAAGATGGTGCAACCGGCTTCATCAAGCGCTCGGACCTCGGCCGCGACCGTGACGAGCAGCGTCCGGATCGCTTCCAGGCCGGCCAGCAGATCGATGCCATGGTCATCGGCTTCGACCGTTCGAAGAAGCCCAACTTCTCCATCAAGGCGCACCAGATCGCCGAAGAGAAGGAAGCCGTGGCCCAGTTCGGTTCCGCCGATTCGGGTGCATCGCTGGGCGACATCCTCGGCGCGGCGCTGAAGAAGGGCGAGTAACTCTCCCCTTCCCGCGAGGGAAATCAGAAAGGCCCGCTTGCCAATCGGCAGGCGGGCCTTTCCTACATCCGGCAACCGTGTAATCTGGCGCCACGATGCCCAAGCGCCACGCCAGTTGCCAATGCGGAGCCCTGACCGCCGAAATCACCGACAAGGCGGAAGCGACGACAGTCGTGTGCCATTGCCTCGATTGCCAACGTCGCACCGGCTCCGCCTTTGGCGTGATCGCCTATTACCCGAAGGACAAGGTTCGGCTGGCCGGAGAGGCTACCGAATTCACCCGGCCCACCGATGAAGGGCGCACCTTCACCCACGGCTTCTGTCCCGCTTGTGGCAGCACCGTCTGGGCCAAAGCCGACAAGCTGCCGACAATGATCGGCGTGCCACTCGGCGCCTTCGCCGATCCGCTGTTCGGCAAACCCGCGCGTTCGGTGTACGAGCGCAGCAAGCATTACTGGGTCGCGCTTCCGGCCAACGTGCCGCGTCATCCGATGGGGAGGAATACATGAGCACCGACATTGCGATCCACCAGTTCCCGTGCCTGAGCGACAATTACGGCTTCCTGGTCCATGACTTGGCCACCAAGCAGACCGCCTGCATTGACACGCCCGATGCCGCCGAATGCCTCGCCCAGGCGGAAAAGCGCGGCTGGACCATCACCCAGATCTGGAACACCCACTGGCATCCGGACCATGCGGGCGGGAACGAGGCGATCAAGGCGGCGACCGGCTGCACGATTATCGGCCCCAAGGCTGAGGCGGACAAGATCCCCGGCCTTGATCGCGGAGTGCGTGAAGGCAATCTGGTCAAACTCGGTAATCACACCGCGCAGGTGATCGATGTGGGCGGACACACCGGCGGACACATCGCCTACAACCTGATCGATTACGAAGTGGCTTTCGTTGGCGATGCGCTGTTCGCGCTGGGCTGCGGGCGGATGTTCGAAGGCACGCCGGAGCAGTTCTGGACCAGCTTGTCCAAGCTCAAGAAGCTGCCCGAAGATACTCTGCTGTTCTGCGCGCATGAATACACGCAGGCCAATGCCAAGTTCGCGCTGCACGCCGATCCGGACAACGAAGTGCTCAAGGAATATGCCGCATGGGTGGACACCAAGCGCGCCGAGGGGGCACCCACGGTGCCGTTCAGTCTGGAGCGCGAGCTGGAGACAAACCCCTTCCTGCGTGCCGACGATCCAGCGATGATGGCGCGCTGGGGCGGCACCACGCCGCCAGAGACCTTCGCGGCGCTGCGGGCGGCCAAGGATGCGTTCTGATCGACGCAATAGTCCTGTGCGACCATGATCCGGCGTGGGCGGAGCTGTTCGCCCACGAAGCTGCGGCGCTGCGTGATGTGCTCGCCCCGCTTGAGGTGACGCTCCACCATATCGGCAGCACCGCCGTTCCGGGGCTGTTGGCCAAGCCGGTAATCGATATGCTGATGGTTGTCGGGAGTATTGCCACTCTGGATGCCAACGCAGCGGCCCTCGAAAGGCTCGGCTATCAGGCCAAGGGAGAGAACGGGGTCACTGGACGGCGCTATTTCGTCCAACGGGGAGAGGATGGTGCGAGGCGCTTCCACCTCCACGCCTTCGCCGAAGGAGCGCCGCAGATTGCCGCGCATCTTGCCTTCCGGGACCGGTTGCGGGCCAATCCTGCCCTTGCCGACGATTATGCCATGCTGAAAGGCGCGATCCTCGCTGATGGTGCCCCCACCCGCGCGGACTACGAAGCGGCGAAGGCGGGCTTCATCACCCGCGTTATCGCCCTGCCCTGATCAGTCGCTTGCGGGAGCAAACAGGCCGCGATCGGTCATCCATTCGATGATACGTTCGGGCCAGTTCTGCAGGCTCACCAGATCGGTGGCTTCGCCCATGTTGTAAGCGTGGCCGCCCTCCTGATAGACGTGCAGCTCGACCGGGGCACCCGCTGCACGGTAGGCGAGGAACAGATCGATGGTCGGCTGCGCGCAGCATTCGTCGTCGTTGGCGACGGACAGCAACACAGGCGGCGCATCAGGAGTAATCGCTTCGTCAGCACTGTTGAGGGGGCCGGGGAACACAAGAATGCCGAAATCGGGGCGTGGGTCCAGTCGGTCGGTTGCATCGCCCGCACCCGGCGGCGTGACCGGCGGGCTCAGCATTGTCATCCGCGCCAGCTCGCCGCCGGCGGAAAAGCCGATTACGCCCACCCGCTCCGGGTCGATCCCAAACTCGCCGGAGCGCTGGCGGATAATCCGCATCGCCCGCTCGGCATCCTGCCGCGGGCTCTCGACCGTCCACGGGACACCCGGCTCACGGAACAGGCGATAGTAGAGCACGAAAGCGTCGACACCATGATCAGCAAACCAGCGCGCAACAGCCACGCCCTCGGTCGTGGTGACGAGGTTCTCGTGCCCGCCGCCCGGCATGATCAGCACCGCCGCCCCACTCCGCGCCCACGGCTGCGGGGCATAGTGCCAGATCGCGGGATCGTTGATCGAGCGGGTCCACCATTCGGCGGATTGTTCGGGAAGATCGCGGCGCTCCTCGAAGCCGGGGACGCCTTGTTCCCACAGTGCAATGCGCTCAGCGCCGGTGTGATCGGTCTGCGCAAGCGCCGTACCGGGCAAGCCCGCAACCAGCGCCAAAGCCAGACAGATAGCTGAGATCAAACGCATCAAGGCCTCCCCGAAGACCTGACGGACTGCGGGAAAGCCTGGGATGCGTCAATCGGCAAGTGCCGATGATCAGAAGTTGGCGATCACCTCGTCCGCCAGCGCGCGGTCGGCTGCGGCATTGTGGTGGCCCGCGATCAGCTTAGCCGCAGCGGCAGTGGAAGCGTCAGCGGCCTGCGCCCGCAACTCGGCAACTGCCTGGCGTTCGGCAGCGGCGATCTTGTCGGTCGCCATGCGTTCGCGGCGAGCGATCATCGCGGTGGTATCGTCCTGCGCCTTGGCGACAATCCCCTCGGCCTCGCGCCGCGCGTTGGCGAGCATGGCTTCGGCGTCCTTCTCGGCCCCGGCAATCTTGGCAGCATATTCGGCACGCAGTGCCTCGGCCTCGGCGCGAAGCTGCTTCGCTTCATCCAGATTGTCGCGGATGGCCTTGATCTTGTTGTCCAGCCCGCCGCCGATGACCTTGTGGACCTTGGCCCCCAGGAAAGCGATCAGCAGCAGTACCAGCATGGCCATCGAAACCCACTGGTAGGGCTCCAGTCCCAGCAGCGAAGGCGCGGCATGGGTTGCGGCCTCACCGTGTGCAGCGGCGAGAGTGTCCAGCATGTTAGCCACGAGCCATTACCTCCTGCACGGCAGCGCGCGCCGCTTCGGGAGCCACGCTGATATTGGCGATCCGCGCGGCGATATCCTGCGCGGCTTCGGCCGCCACGGTCTCAATTTCGGCCGCCGCTTCCGCGCGGCTGGCGGCAATGCGCGCTTCGGCAGCTTCAAGCTGGGTATCGATCCCGGCCTGCACCTGTGCGAGCTTGGCCTCGGTCGATTTCTGCGCCGCTGCCTTGGCTTCGTTCACCAGCGCCTGCGCCGCTTCGCGATTGTCGTTCTCGCGCTGACGCCAGGCAAGCTCCTGCTGGTCCGCCGCGTCACGTGCAGCCTGCGCGGCGGCAAGATCGCTGGCGATCTGGCTGTCACGCATGCCCACTGTGTCCATCACCTTGGGTAGCATACCCTTGCCGACAACGACATAGACAAGCCCGAAGATGACCAGCAGCCAGAACAGCTGGCTGGACCAGATTTCGGACATTTGGGCGATTTGGGGCATGGACGGATTCCGGGTGTAGGCAGGAAATCAGAACCTGGCCGGCCCGGCGATGATCGCCCGGCCGGCCGAATTCATCAAACGAAGAGGATGATCATCGCCACGACGAAGGCGAGCAGGCCGAGCAGTTCGGCGGCCGCGAAGCCGATGAACAGGCGGCCCTGCTGGCCGTCGGCCGCACCCGGATTGCGCAGCGCGCTTTCGAGGAACGAGCCGAAGACGTTGCCCACGCCGAGCGCAGCCATGCCCGCGCCGATTGCGGCGAGACCGGCACCAATCATCTTGGCAGCTTCGAGATCCATGAGATAATCCTTTCAAGTAAATTCGTTATGCGGGGAAGTTGAAACTCAGTGCAGGTGCTCGGCGTCGTTGATGTAGAGCGACGAGAGCAGTGCGAAAACGTAGGCCTGGATACCGGCGACGAGGATTTCCAGCGCGCAGATGGCGACCATCAGCAGGAAGCTGGGTACGCCCACCAGCAGGCCGAAACCCGCGCCGGCGTTCCAGCCGTCGATAACGAAGCTGGACAGCACTTCGAGCAGCACGTGCCCGGCCATCATCGCCACGAACAGTCGCAGGCCGAGGCTGAAGGGGCGGAACAGGAACGAGATGAACTCGATCGGCGCGATCACGAACACCATCGGCAGCGGGGTTCCGGCGGGCACGAACAGGCTGAAGAAGTGCAGCCCGTGCTTCCAGAAGCCGACGATCAGCACGATCGCAAAGCTCATGATCGCCATTACGCCGGTCACGGTGAAATGGCTGGTGAAAGTGAACGGGTGGACGCCGACAAGGCCCAGCGGCATCAGGCCGAGCAGGTTGGCGAACAGGATGAACATGAACAGGCTGAAGATATAGGGCACATACTTGCGCCCGGCCTTGCCCACATTGGCTTCCAGCATGTCGTCAATAAAGCCGGTGAAGGTTTCCACCATCATCTGCCAGCGACCGGGGACGAGCTGCTGCTTCATCCCGCCGATCATGAACACGAACAGCACCACCGCCGTGATCAGCATCCACAGCGCGGAGTTGGTGAAGGCCAAATTATAGCCACCCACCACGAACAGGTCCTCCGTACCGAGCAGCGGCTCGACGGTGAACTGGTGCATCGGATCAACCTTGGCCATTTCTGGGGCGGTTACCGGAGCCATTGCAGCTGCCACGACTGACAAATCCCTTGCGCTACTTAGTCGTCAGCGCCCGAATCAGGGCGCTGATTGGAAAGGCGGATAATATTCCTGAAGGCGACCACTATTCCGAGGACCAGGCCGCCCAGCAGGGCCCAGGGATTGATGTCGAAGAACCAGCCGATGGTCCATCCGACAACCGCTCCACCAAGAAGCCCACCGAGCAGGTCTGCCAGCGCCCGATTGCCCGCCTTGTAGCCGGAATCGGAGCCTTTGACCTGCGGCCGGTTGCGCTGTTCTTCCCGCTCGCGCGCGGCTTTCAGCCGCTCTTCGAGCGCGTCGATCCGCGCATCCTCACCGATGGGTTCCCGTGCGGGTTTCTCGTCGCTCATGCCGCCTCCTCTATGGCAAGGAAATGGCACACGCAATGAGGTGCCCGCCAAGGGCGCCGCCCCCTTAGGCGGGGGGTATGGGCGAGTCAACCGGTGGGGTGGGGGTTTCGGCGCGTTTCCATGCGACAAAGGCTATGTAGAGAGCAGCGAACAGCAATAACGTGGAAACGATTGCGTCGGGGGCTAGGTCGCTCGCAAAGCCGTCCATTTCAGTCGTCATGAGGAAAATAAAGAGCTGAACAAGATCCCAGCCGATCATAAGCGCCAGCACTGAAGAACCTACAACCACTGATCGCCATCGGGTAAGGCGAGAAAGTACGAACGAACCGATATAGATCGTGGTGGAAACGGCCCAGACGATATTTGCTTCAGGAAAATTGTAGGCGCTCGAGCCGATCCACAAATCCCGGATTGAGGACACAGCTAAGACTGCTGACAAGATTATCGTGATGGCTACCAGCACCGAAAAAACTGCAGCTTCGGTTCGAGTGCCACCCAACTCTAATCTGCCTCACGGACAGCGCGGATCGCGCAGCGGAGCCCCTGCTCCGCGCTGCTGCCAGGTACCATCGGGCGCCTGGTACATTTCTCCCGGCTCGGTGCGGGCAATCGCCAGACAACCAGCGGTGAAGGCGTATTCCTCCAGCGTCGCATTCTCCGCCTGCGCGCGTTCGGCGTAGACCGCGCGGCGGCGGATGTTGAGATCGTCCACCAGTGCCCGCAGCGCCGGCGTAGCGGCGCCGACGATGCCGAGATAGCCGTCCATCTTCTCGCCGATCTGCTGGCTGGCGCGCGCAGCGGAATAGGCCGGATCGCGCTGCGCCATGGCGGGCGAGGCGACCAGTCCGGCAGCCAATATCGCCCCGGCGGCGATGAGAATATTTTTGCGGATCGTCATCATTCAAACTCCAGAAAGCCGATCAGAAGATATCGGCGTTCGCATCAATCGTTTCCTCGGCATCCCCTGCGAGCCGGTAAATCACTTCCTGCGTGATGTTGATGTTGAGTTCGATCACGATCGGCTCGTCGGGTGCTTCCAGTGTAATGCACCCGGCCAGCGCTATCGCCCCCAGCATCGCCACCAGCCCCTTTGCGCGTCTGATCCCCGTCATCCGGGGACTATGCGCGCGGGGGCGCAGGCAAGTCAATTTCACACAGCTCATCGCATGGCCTCGCTTTCGGGGGGCTGAATATCGGGTTCATCGGTTTGGGGTGCTTCGAGCAGTTCGCGCATCGCCTCCTCGGCGGCGGCTTCGTCCAGAGCGTCGACAGTGTCCTGGTCCACCGTCTCGCGCAGTTGCGTGCCGTCATCGCGCACGAGGCCGAGATCGCGCGGGTCGCGCAGTGCGGCGGGATCGTACATGGCGCGCAAAGAGGTCATCAACTTGTAGAACGGCGCACGGATGTTGATCCGCAGCACGATCGGCAGGCCGGCAATGGCGCGGCTGACCATATTGCTTTCCGCCGTCTCCCCCTGCCGGATTCCGGCAAAGCGCACCTGCGTCACCAGTTCGCCGGTCAGCGGGCCGTTCATGTCGATTTCCATCCGGTCGTACTGCAGGTCGCGCAGGGTGCGGAAGGCGTAGTTGGCGAAGTAGCCCATGTCCTCGTAGGTGAGTTCGCCGACATAGGAGACATGGCCGCCGGGCGGGCGCGATCGCAGTTCGCCGCTGACCAGCTGGCCATTGCCGTCGGCATCGAAGATGATCGGGATTACCCCGTCGAAAGTGCCGCTGGCGGCAAGGTTGCCAAGTTCCATCCGCTCGACGAATTGCGAGGCTTGCAGCCCAGTGATTTCCATTACGTAGGCGCGGGTTTCCTGCACCCCGATATTGATCGCCACGGGACGCATGGTGAGGGTGCCGCCCATGAACGGCCAGCTGCCGCCGGTCACCTCGACGCGTTCGCCATCGATCAATTGGAAGCCGACTTCGCCGTTATTGATTTCGATCCCCGGATTGATCGCGGCAACGCGGATTCGCTGGTTGGGGGCGGTGGTTAGGCCAAGCAGGTCGGAGAACTCAACGATGCCGCTTGCCCCCTTGATCGGACCAAAGGCAGCATCGAGATCGAGCGAGGTGCTGGAAAAGCTGCCCCGGCTGGTGACGGCATCGGGGTTCCACTCGATCTGGCCTCTGCCCGTCACTGTGCCCCGGACATCGCTGACCACGCCCAGCGCAAGGCAGGTGAGGCCATTCTGCACGATTTGGCGTGCGAGATCGGGGCGCAGGCAGTGCGCGGCAGGTGGCGCGGGTTGCAGGTCGGGGCCGAAGGTCACGCCATCGATGAACAGATCGGCCTGTCCGGTGCCGCTGGTCAGATCGTGGGCAATCTCCAACCGACTGAGCACAGTATCGGTTGCCGGATGGCGCAGTACGGCATTGGCGGTGATGCGGCTGTCGGCCAGCGTCAGAGTTGCGCCCTTCGCCACCAGCGGTTCGAACCGGTCGGTCGCCTCGCGATCTTCCAATACGAACCCTGCATCAGTGAGCGACAGCACATCGGCATAACTCCAGTTGCCGCTGGCATCGAGCACGTCGAGCGGAACGCTGGCGAGGAAAATGTCGGCATCGGCGAAGGTGCCGCCCACGTCTCCGGGAGTTAGTCGCGCCTGCAGTTCGCTGATCGTGAAGCGCTGGGCATTGTCTTCCGGGCCGAGAGTGATGGCAAGATCGCGCGCGGACAGTGCGCCGGGATAGGCGAACCCGACTGCTCCGCTGCGCAAGGTAATCGGCGTCTCCGCCAGCTCGCCTGCCAGATCGAGCGAAGTCGCCCCCGCCGCGAGTTGCAGCCCGCCGCTGCCGTAGCGCAGGATCGGGCGGCCGGTGGGCGGGCACAGGGTGAGTGACTGGCGGCGCAGGGTGAGACTGGCCACGGTCAGACTGTCAAAGCCGACACTGCGGCAGCCGCTCCACAGTGCCAGTGCACCATCCGCGCTCACGGTACCGTCGATCGGTAGGACCAGCCCCTGAGCAAACCCGCCGGGTAGGGGTCCGCTGGCGAGCACCCTGCCCTCCAGCGCCAGCCGTCCGTCCCGCCCTTGCACCACGGTCATCGCCGGTACGGCAAGGCGCGCATCACCCGCCGCATATTCGCGCATCGCCAGCCGTAGCGAGAGGGCACCGTTGTGTGCCTGCTCCATCCGGCCGTCGATCTGCGGCAGACCATCGCCCCCGGTCGAAAGGTCGCCAGAGAAGCGCGGCAGTCCCTCAGCCGGGATCGCCAGCCGCGCGCGAGCCAGATTGACGAGCGTCGCCCGGCTGCCCCCGCGCAACCGCGCTTCGGGGATTACCACGCTGGTCAGGTCGCCGATCCGCCGCGCATCGAATCGCGCCACCAGCGTGCTGCCGCGCAGTTCTCGGGCAAGGTTGGCGGCGAACTTGTCCAGCAGCGGCGCGGCGAGCGTGCCTTCGCTGGCATCTGCCGCCCCGGCCAGCGCGCCTGCAAGATCGCCGCCCAGCGCCAGATCGCTGCCTGCAAGATCGCCTTCCACTTCGATCCGCGCGAACTGGTCCATCGCCCGAACCCGGCCCTCGGCGGTCAATTCGCCTGCGTTACCGGCGGCAGTCACGACATCGCTGGCGGCCAGATCGTAGAGCGCGGTCAGATCGCCTTCGCGCCAGCTGAACCGCCCTTCCCCGCCGATCCCTCCCGCGCTTATTGAGGCAATCTCACTGCGGCCCAGCGCGAGGACATAGGTGCCCTCAAATGCGGCAAATTCGCCGTCGGCCTGCCCGGCGATTTGCACCGTGCCATCCGCCAGCGCCACGCCCTGTGCCGCACAGTCGAGCGAACCGAACCGCAGCGGCCCAGCGAACTCCGGCTGCGCATCGGCGATGGAAACGCGACCATAGAGCGTTGGCGCGGCAACCGCGCAACCCGGAAGCGCCAGCCCTTCCGCCACCGCCGCCACTTCGGCGTTGAAGCCGTCCTGCAAGTTCCCGCCGCCGCCGATCTTCACGCCCACGCGCCCGTAATCGGTTTCCAGCAGTCCGCGCCCGTCCTCGATCACCACGTTCAGATCGGGAAGTTCGACCGGCCCCTCCTCCCCCGTGAACAGCAACGGATCGAGTTCGCCGAAGCTGAGCACTCCCTCGCGGTAACTGCCGTACAGGCGCGGGCGCACCAGTCGCAGCTCGTTGAGATCGGGAAAGCCGAATCGCGGGGTGATGTTCAGCTCCAGCCGCTCGATGGTCAGGTCCGGCGCGGCGGGATCGCCAATAACGATATTGGTCAGCACCTGCTGCTGCGGCGAAATGCTCTCGACCGTGTAAGTCGCGTCAATATCGTTCTGTTCGAAGGTGTCGGCGATGTAGCTGTCGGCAATCTGCTCGCGCTGGAACCAGATCGCGGCGACAAGCAGCGCCACCAGCAGCACGAACACGCCCACGCCGCCCAGCAGCCAGCGGCGCTTGCGTCCCCGGGGACGATCCTCCGCTGGTGGCACTTCTTCCTGCGTCATCGATGGTGAACTCTTGCGCGAGCGGCGCGCTAAAGGCAATGCAATGCCTGCAAGGGAGTGCTGACGGAATGTCGCAAAGTGCCGAAAATCCGCCCAAATCCGCGCCCGCCGGGGCGGCCGGCCATCGCGCGCGGCTGCGCGAGCGGCTGCTCGGCGGCGGAGCGGAGGCGCTCGCGGATTACGAAGTGCTCGAATACCTGCTGTTCGGCGCGCTGGCGCGCGGCGACACCAAGCCGCAGGCCAAGGCTCTGCTTGCCCGGTTCGGGACGCTCGCTGCGGTACTGAATGCGGAACCGGGGGCGCTGAAGCAGGTCAAGGGCGTGTCCGATGCCTGCGTCGGCCAGATCAAGATCGCTGCGCTGGTCGCCCGCCGCATGGCGCGCAGCGAAGTGGCGGACAAGCCGGTGCTCGGCAGTTGGCAGGCGCTGCTCGATTACCTCGCCATCGATATGGCGCACCTGCACCACGAACGGGTGCGGGTGCTCTACCTGAACACCAAGAACCGCCTGCTTCTCGATCATCTGGTGGGCGACGGCACGATCGACGAAGCCGCGATCCACCCGCGCGAAGTGATCCGCCGGGGGCTCGATTGCGGTGCTTCGGCGCTGATTCTCGTCCACAACCACCCCAGCGGCAATCCGGAACCGAGCCGCGCGGATATCCAGATCACCAAGGCAATTGCCGAAGCGGGGCGGCCCCTGGGAATTACCGTGCACGATCACGTGATCGTGGGACGTGAGGGGCATGTGAGCCTGCGGGCGAAGGGGGTAATTTGAGGCTTTGAGTGATCCCGACAACTCCCACGTCACCCCGGCCTCCGAGCCGGGGTCCCGCTGACTAGTCCGAGGAATAAGCGGGACCCCGGATCAAGTCCGGGGTGACGTGAAGCATTATGGGGTTACGACGAAGGCGGCAAAATCCCGTGCCGTGTGTAGAACTGCTCCATCTGCGGGGCCATTAGCAGGCCCGTCGCCATGTCCTCTCGCCCGCCAGCGTCATCCGCGTGCAAGCGCACAATCCCGCGCAGATAATGCGACTCAGCCAGATCGGGCTGAACTTCGAGCACCGCATCGAGATCGGCCAGCGCCGCCGAATAGTCGCCGAGCCGGAAATGGATCAGCGCGCGGCTGTCCAATGCCGCGGCGGGATTGCTCGCCCGCTCGACCGCCTGGGTACAGCGCGCCAGCGCGCTTTCCAGCGCCACCTGGAACAGCCCGCGAAACCAGCAATCGCCATTGAGCGCGGTGGCATTCTGCGGCTGGTCCGCCACCAGATCCTCGATCAGCGCATGGCCACCGGACACATCGCCCCCCAGCGCCATCACCGTTGCCAGCGCATCGGTATGATAGGGAAGGTCATCCTCGCCCACGGCCAGAACGTCGAGCAATTCCATCGCCGCCTGAACCTGCCCGTTTTCGGCCTGCATCGATGCCAGAGCACGGGCGTTCGCGTTGGAAGGCTCCAGGTCGTAAGCCGCCTGCAAATCGGCAATCGCTGCCTCGATATCACCGCGCGCTTCGTTGAGCCATGATCGTTGAGTGAACACCCATTCCGATGGAATTTCCTCAGCCAGATAATCGAAGTCGGCCAGCGCTGCGTCGAGATCGAAGACCGAGCGGGCAAACAGCGCCCGGTACATGCGCGGCAGGTGGTTGTCCTCGTCGGCGAATTCGATCGCGTCCTGATAGGCGGCAAAAATCGGCGCGGCGCGGGCCTGCCGCTCATCCGCGCTCAGTTCCCAGCGCCAGGTCACGTCCGACGGCGGCACCAGTTCGAGCGAATCGCTTTCCAGCCGACGAGCCGCGCGCTTGGCTGCCGGCAATTCGGTCGCGGAAATCTCGCCCAGCGTGGAAAACACTTCGCTCACCGCGCGCACCGTATCGCCTTCGATCGCGACCTCGCGGGTGATCCGGGTGTTGCCGAAGCCGCCCGCGAAATCGGAATTGCCCGCGAGCGAAAAGCCCAGCCCGCCTTGCGGCAGCACCATCGTCATCGCGCTCGCCTGCCGCAGCGGCCCTGCCGTCGCGACCGGGATATCCCGCCACGATGGCCGTGCCCGGTCCGGGTTGAAGCTGCTGAAATCCTGCGCCGAATTGAGCACGGTCCGGAGCCGCCCGTCTTCCCACTCGAAATCGGACGGGGCGATACCGTGCACGATCAGTGTGGCGACGGCTTCCTCCTCGTCGTAGGCAATCGAGAGACTGCTAACCTGCATCTCGTCCTGCTCGGAAAACTGCGCCGCCATCTGCCGCAGCGTTTCGGGATCGTCGGCATCGACCACCGCTTGCAATTGCGCGCCCGCCGCGCCGACCACGCGCATTTCCAGCGTGAAAAGCTGCGGAAAATCGACTCCGGCAGAATGATCGGCGCGCATCGTCATCGTCATCTGCGGAACGGCGGGATCGCGCGGTGTCATCGCGATCAGTCCCGCACCACCTTCGCGAAGCGGCAGCGCATGGTAGAACGGCGGCACATCGCCGATGGTGGCGAGGCGGGTAGCGGCGCTGGTGCCGTCCAGCCAGTAGTCGGTGCCGTCGATCACCGCGCGGATGATGACATGATCGAAGGCCGCAGGCAGCGGCAGCAGTTCGGGCACGGCATCGCCCATCCGCGTGCTCACCAGCACCGGCTCGGCTTCGATATCCATCGCCCGCAGCAGCGCCAGCAGCAGCACCGACTTGGCCTTGCAATCCCCGTAGCGAATGTTCCAGGTCTCCTCGGCGCTTTGCGGCAAGTAGTTCCCGCCATCGAGCCCATTGAGCAGGTAGCTCACCTCGTCCTGCACCAGCCGCACCGCCATGGCCGCGCGGGCCAGCGGATCATCGGTTGCTGCCATGATCTCGGCCGCCTGCGCCGCCACTGGCGAATCGGCCGCCAAGGCGGCGCCCGCTTCGTAATGCGGCGCCATCACCGCGCTCAGTTCGTCCCAAGTGGCGAAGCTGCCGACGCGCAACACCGCAGGCCGACGATAGCGGAACGGCGCATCGCCGGGCAGTGGATCGGGTTCGGCCAGCGGCAGATCGAGCGACAGATAGCGATAGCCGTCGCGTTCCACCGGCTCGCCCAGTTCTGCCCGGTCCTCCGCGTCCCAGTACATTTCCTCGTCCACAGGCCAACTCATCGCGACCCGCGCCGTGCCGACCTGCCACGGCGCGCTGGGGAGGAATTGCAGCGCCTGCACTTCGTCGCCCAGCGCCTGATCGGCAGTGGAAACCGAATGGGCGATCCGCAGCACGTCTCCTTCGTGCAGGCCGGGGACCGAGACAGTGGCGGTCAGTTCACCATCGAGCAGCCGGTTCTCCAGCCCCTGCTCGCGCCGCAGCACTTCAAACGTCACGCCCTGCGCGATCAGGTCTATCACTTCGCCGTCCCGAATGATCTCGAACCGGTGCACGGTGAGATCGCCCTTGTCGGGAAGCCAGGCCAGTGTTTGCGTGTTGGCCGCCATCAGCGCCTGCGGGTTGTCCACCCGGATGGCGCTATCGGAATAGGCGTAGACCACTCCGTCCTCGATCCGGTACTGCCAGTCGCGCAGCAGGTTGGCTGCCGTCCCATCCAGCTCCAACTCGGCAAGCTCCACGCTATCGACCCACTCGGGCGCAGGCGCATAAAGCGGCTCGGTCCCGGCATGGGCGGCGCTGGCCCACGCGAGCGCGAGCAGCGGCAGGGCGGCGAGTGATCTGTGCATGGTATACCCCTGTTGCAGCGCCGGATTCGCACTGCATCGCAGGGGACTATGCCAGTCAAATGCTTACGAAAGCAACGGCCTGTGCAGATGGCGGCAAGGCTGCCCTTGCCAAGCCGGAGCGAAGGCAATAGCCGCGCCGCAAACCTGCCCCTTCCTTACCGGAGTCTCCCGATGGTCCCCCGCTATTCCCGCCCGCAAATGTCCGCGATCTGGGAGCCGGAAGCGCGCTATCGCATCTGGTTCGAGATCGAGGCGCATGCGACGCAGAAGCTCGCCGATCTGGACGTAGTGCCGCAGAGCGCGGCGCAAGCACTTTGGGACTGGTGGGCAACCAATCCGGCCATCGATGTCGCGGCAATCGACGCGATCGAAGCCGTCACCAAGCACGATGTGATCGCCTTCCTCGACTGGGTCGCGCAGCAGGTCGGCCCCGAAGCCCGCTTCATGCACCAAGGCATGACCAGTTCGGACGTGCTCGACACGACGCTGGCGGTGCAACTGGCGCGCGCCAGCGACCTGCTGCTGGAGGATATGGACGCGCTGCTCGCCGCCATCGAGCGCCGCGCGCAGGAGCACAAGTACACCCCCACCATCGGCCGCAGCCACGGCATCCATGCCGAACCGACCACTTTCGGGCTCAAGCTGGCGCAGGCCTTTGCCGAGTTCTCGCGTTGCCGGGCACGGCTGGTGGCGGCGCGGGCGGAAGTGGCGACCTGCGCTATTTCGGGCGCGGTGGGCACTTTCGCCAATATCGATCCGGCGGTGGAGGAATATGTTGCGGACAAGCTAGGGCTGGCGGTCGAGCCGGTCTCCACGCAGGTGATCCCGCGCGATCGCCACGCGATGTTCTTCGCCACGCTGGCGGTGGTCGCCAGTTCGATCGAGCGGCTGGCGGTGGAAGTGCGCCACTTGCAGCGTACCGAAGTGCTGGAGGCGGAGGAGTATTTCTCGCCCGGACAGAAGGGTTCGAGCGCCATGCCGCACAAGCGCAACCCGATCCTGACCGAGAACCTCACCGGTCAGGCCCGGATGATCCGCGCCTATGCCCTCCCCGCGATGGAAAACGTGGCGCTGTGGCATGAGCGGGACATTTCGCATTCTTCAGTCGAACGCTTCATCGGCCCCGATGCCACCATCACTCTCGACTTCGCCCTCGCCCGGCTGACCGGGGTTGTGGACAAGCTGCTGGTTTATCCTGAGCGGATGCAGAAGAACCTCGACCGGATGGGCGGCCTCGTCCACTCGCAGCGAGTGCTGCTGGCGCTGACGCAGGCGGGGATCACCCGCGACAATGCCTACCGGCTGGTGCAGCGCAACGCGATGAAGGTGTGGGAAAGCGACGGCACGCTCTCACTGCTCGAACTGCTCAAGGCGGATGCGGAAGTGGCCGCAGCGATGAGCGCGGCGGAATTGGAGGACAAGTTCAACCTCGATTACCACTTCCGCCATGTCGATACAGTGTTCGCACGGGTGTTCGGCCAATAAAATCCTCCCTCTTCGCGCAGCGAATGGGGAGGTGGCGCGGCGCCGCAGGCGACGTGACGGAGGGGCCGGAGCGCAAGGCCCCTCCACCATCCTGCGGATGGTCCCCCTCCCCACGCCCGCGGCGCAGGGAGGACTTTACAAACCCTTCCCAAGCCGCGCCCTTCCGCCTAGCATTGCCGCCAACGAGAGCTGTGAAGGACAAGCCCCATGCAAATCATCCGCACCGCCATCTGGGTCCTGCTGCTGGTCGCGCTGCTGCTGTTCTCGATCGCCAATTGGGACCCGACCGTCACGGTGCGGATCTGGGACGGGATCGTGGTGGATACCAAGATTCCCGCCATCGTCATCGTCAGCTTCCTGATCGGTTTCGTGCCGATGTGGCTCTATCACCGGGGCAGCAAGTGGAAGACCAGCCGCAAGATCGCCAGCCTCGAGAACGCGGCGCGACTGGCTGCGGCAACTCCGGTGGCTAATTCAACAGCTACGACTGACACGACTCCGGCCACCCCGCCGCAGCCCGCCGAACCGGATACGCCGCTGCAACCGACCTACAGCGATGCCACCCTCGCCCAGCCTCCTTCGACGGCGGATGGCGACAAAGGGCCGCACACCGCATGAGCAATCCGGTCTATCTCGCGCTCGATCTGCCGCAGCTCGATGCGGCGAGGGCTCTGGCGGACAGGGTCAAGGGGCACATCGGCGGGGTCAAGCTGGGGCTGGAATTCTTCTGCGCCCACGGCCACCACGGCGTCCACGAGATCGCCCACCTGGGCCTGCCGATTTTCCTCGACCTCAAGCTGCACGATATTCCCAACACCGTGGCCGGCGCAATGCAGGCGATCCACGTGCTCGAACCCGCGATCGTCACCGTCCACGCCAGCGGCGGGCGGGCGATGATGGAAGATGCCAAGGCGGCGGCGGGAGAGAACACCAAGGTGGTCGCCGTCACCGTGCTCACCAGCCTCGACGATGGCGCGCTCCGGCGCACCGGCGTTGGCGGCACGGCGCACGATCAGGTGATGCGGCTGGCCGAGCTGGCCGAAGCAAGTGGGCTCGATGGCATCGTCTGCTCGGGGCACGAGGTGAAGGCGGTCCACGCACAATGGAAAAGGGGCTTCCTCGTCGTTCCCGGCCTGCGCCCGGCCGGGAAAGCTGTCGGCGACCAGAAACGCGTCGTCACCCCTCGCCAGGCGCGGGATGATGGCGCTAGCGTGCTGGTGATCGGCCGCCCGATCAGCCGCGCGGACGATCCGCTGGCCGCGGCGCGGGAGATTGAAGGGACGCTTTAGGATGGCGCAGGTCTGTCCCTTTGTCCCTTCGCAGGACATGGACATTTCGGTCGCGTTCTACGAAGCTCTCGGTTTCACCACGCAATTTCGCGACAAGACTATCGCGGTAATGGATTTCGAAGGCGCAACGATCCTGATTCAGCCTTACTGGGTGAAGGACTGGGCGCACAACTGGATGGCGCAACTGCGCGTGACCGATCTCGATGCGTGGTGGAAGCGGATTGCAGAGGTTCAAGCGACTTACAATCCGGGCGTTTGCAAGCCTCCTGAAGTTCAACCCTGGGGTTTGAAAGTGGCATTCCTTTCGGACCCGGCTGGCGTGCTGTGGCATGTGACTGAGGCTTAGCGAATCCGATGACCGACCACGCCACCCCCAACCTCCCCTCGCGCGATTTCCTCGCGACTGAGCGTTGGTACGGCAAGCTCGGCTTCAAGGCTTCGTATCGCTCCGGCCACTGGCTGATCCTCGAACGCGGCGGCGCAACGGTTGAATTCTTCCCCTGGCCCGATCTCGACCCCTACCAGAGCAATTTTTCCTGCTGCCTGCGGCTGGACGATCTCGATGCGATGGTGGCGCAATGCGGTGCGGCAGGCGTGCCCGAGGCGCGCACTGGCATTCCGCGCCTTGTCCCGCCGCAGAAGGATATCAGCGGGCTGACGATTGCCTATCTGGTCGATCCGGACGGCAGCCTGCTGCGGCTGGTGCGGAATCCGGTGGGGGATTAGCTTCTCGCCACCCGCGCAAATCCCGCTCATCCTGAGCTTGTCGAAGGACAGCCACTAGGCTTGCCCCACGGCTGGGCTGCTTGTGCGGCAGTGCTTCGACAAGCTCAGCATGGGCGGATGTAGTGATAGGTTTGGTCTCAACCTCAGGCGACTTAGCCCACCGGCTTAGGCGGTGCCGCTTCGGTAGCAGCCTGTGTCGGAGCCGCAGGCTTGCCGCCCGCCGGAGCGGGTGCCGGAGCAGCCTCGGCAGGCGCAGCGGCCTTGCCCGGCGCATCGGCGGGAGCTTCGGCAGCGACATCGGCAGCGGGCGCGGCGACATCGCCGGTCTGCTCGATCGTCCAGCCGAGCAAGGCCATATCCTCGCCCTCGCCCACGAAGATGAAGGTCTCGGTGGCGGTGCCGTTCTCGAAGGTCGAATCGTAGGTGATCTCGGTGGTGGTCACGCCATTCTCGGTGTTGATGTTGAAACCGGTCTGCTCGCCCGACATGAACGCACCGAAAGTCTCGCGCATCCGCACCATTTCGCCGTCGAACCCTTCGCGGGTGGTCGCCTCGCGCAGGCCGGCATCGGCCTGGTTGTAGATCGCTTCCCACTGATTGCCGTTGAAGGAGGAGTGGAACGCGGCGATCTCCTCGTCGGCGCTGTCCATCACGGCAAATGGATTGCACGCGGCCAGCAGCAGCGCGGCGATAACGGCGAACATTCTGCGCATGATTGGATTCCCCCCAAAGTTGCAGAAAATAGTCTGCCGCACTTTCGAACCGGAGTCGAATCCCCTAAGCGGCCCGCATGTCGCAAGTGCTCATAAAAATCTGCGGGCTGACCACGCCCGATGCCGTCGATGCCGCTGTCGATGCCGGGGCCACCCATGTCGGCCTCGTCCACTTCGAACCCTCGCCGCGCCATGTCTCGCTCAGCGATGCCGCCAAGCTGCGGGTGCGGGTGCCCGGCCACGTGAAGGTCGTGCTGCTGACGGTGAACATGGAGCCGCTCCCAACCGCCGAGGCCTTGCAGGAAGTGCAGCCCGACGTGATCCAGCTCCACGGCAAGGAAACGCCCGAATGGCTCGGCCTCATCAAGGCCAATTCGCAGATCGAGGTGTGGAAGGCGATTGGCGTGAAGGATCGCGCGGCGCTGGAAAAGGCCGAGCGGTTCAAGGATGCCGCGCACCGTTTGCTCTATGATGCGGCGGCGGGCGCATTGCCGGGGGGCAACGGACTGCTGCTCGACTGGCGGTTGCTGATGAACTATCGCCACGTCATGCCATGGGGACTCGCGGGCGGGCTGAACCCGGACAATGTTGCGGATGCGATCCGCTACACCGGGGCCGAACTGGTCGATGCTTCCTCCGGCCTCGAATCTGCGCCGGGAGTGAAGGATACGGCCAAAATACGGGCCTTCTGCAAGGCCGCGCAGGGCGCTAGGGCAGCGGCATGACAGAGAACACTCCCAATTCGTTCCGCGACCAGCCGCCCCCGAAAGCGAACAGCTTTCGACAAATGCCAGATTCGCGCGGCCATTTCGGCCAGTTCGGCGGGCGCTATGTCGCCGAAACGCTGATGCCGCTGGTGCTCGATCTGGAGCGCGAATACCGCCGCGCCCAGGCCGATCCGGCGTTCAAGGCGGAATTCGACGATCTGCTGGAGCATTACGTCGGCCGCCCCAGCCCGCTCTATTTCGCCCCGCGCATTAGCGAAGAACTGGGTGGCGCGCAGATCTGGTTCAAGCGCGACGAGCTGAACCACACCGGCGCGCACAAGATCAACAATTGCATCGGCCAGATCCTGCTCGCGATCCGCATGGGCAAGACGCGGATCATCGCCGAGACCGGCGCGGGGCAGCACGGCGTCGCCACCGCCACCGTCTGCGCGCGGTTCGGCCTGCCCTGCGTGGTCTATATGGGCGCCGAGGACGTGCGGCGGCAATCGCCCAACGTGTTCCGGATGAAGCTGCTCGGCGCCGAAGTGCGCCCGGTGACGGCGGGTCGCGGCACGCTGAAGGATGCGATGAACGAGGCACTGCGCGACTGGGTCGCCAATGTGCATGACACGTTCTACATCATCGGCACGGCGGCAGGGCCGCATCCCTACCCCGAACTGGTGCGCGATTTCCAGAGCGTGATCGGGCGCGAAGCACGGGCGCAGATGCTCAGCCGGACGGGCCGCCTGCCGGACCTGTGCGTGGCGGCCATCGGCGGCGGCTCCAACGCCATCGGCCTGTTCCATCCGTTCCTTGACGATCCCGAAGTTGCGCTACTCGGCGTGGAGGCAGCGGGCCACGGACTCGATGGAGACGAACACGCCGCCAGCCTCGCGGGCGGATTCCCCGGCGTGCTCCACGGCAACAAGACCTACTTGCTGCAGGACGAGGACGGCCAGATCACCGAAGGCCACTCGATCAGCGCGGGGCTCGACTATCCGGGCATCGGCCCCGAACACGCCTGGCTGAAGGAAACCGGGCGGGTGGAATATACCTCGGCCACCGATGTCGAAGCGCTGGACGCCTTCCAGCTGCTCTGCCGCACCGAGGGGATCATCCCGGCTTTGGAACCCGCCCACGCCATCGCCGCGATCGTGAAACGCGCGCCGACCATGCCGAAGGACGCGATCATCTGCGCGAACCTGTGCGGGCGGGGGGACAAGGATATCTTCACCGTCGCCGAGGCGCTGGGAGTGGAGATGTGATTTTTCGCTCAGCTTCCGTCATTGCGAGGAGCCGCAGGCGACGCGGCAATCCAGTCCCGATGGTTGCGCGTTTGTCCAAGGGCGGGACTGGATTGCTTCGCTTCGCTCGCAATGACGAAGGTGGGATTGTGACGGGAGTGGGGATGTGAGCGAGCCGACTCTTCGTGAAGATTGGAAAGACTTGCGTGAGAACTGGCATGATCCAGAGTATCGTCTAGGATTCTGGAAAGGTTTTATTCCGACCTTCTTGATCAGGTTTATCTTCGGAATAATTGGGGCTCTTTTCGCAATTTTCTTAGGCGGAATTCTCGTCCGTTTTCTTATCGCCGCTATAGAGTTGTATTTGTGACCCGCCTCTCCACCACCTTTTCCGCCCCGCACCCCGCGCTCGTCTGCTTCATCACTGCAGGCGATGGCGACACGGCGGCCAATCTCGATGCGCTTGTCAAAGGCGGCGCGGACGTGATCGAGCTAGGGATGCCGTTCACCGATCCGATGGCCGATGGCCCGGCGATCCAGGCGGCGAATATCCGTTCGCTCGGCGCGGGGACCAAGACTGCCGATGTGCTCGCGATTGCCGCTTCTTTCCGCGCGCGGCATCCCGAAGTGCCGCTGGTGCTGATGGGCTATGCGAATCCCATGCTGCGGCGCGGGCCGGAATGGTTTGCCGAGGCGCTTACGCAGGCGGGCATTGACGGAGTGATTTGCGTCGATCTCGCGCCGGAGGAGGACGAGGATCTCGGCCCCGCGCTGCGCCAAGCCGGGATCAGCCTCATCCGCCTCGCCACCCCCACAACCGACGCCGCGCGGCTGCCCGCCGTGCTCCACGGATCGAGCGGGTTCCTTTACTATGTCGCGGTGGCAGGGATCACCGGGATGCAGCAAGCCGCCATCGAATCGATCGAGGCGAATGTCGCGCGCATCAAGGCGCATACCGATCTGCCGGTCGCGGTCGGTTTCGGCGTGCGCGAGCCGGTACAGGCCGCCGCGATTGCCCGCGTGGCCGATGGGGTGGTGGTCGGCTCGGCGCTGGTCGAACTGGTGGCGAGGCACGGTGTCGATGCGCCGGAGCATTTGCGCGAATTGACCGCGAGGCTTGCTGAGGCTGTTCACTCCGCACGATAAACTCCCCTCCCGCTGGCGGGAGGGGCCGGGGGTGGGCCTGTCATGGCGAGCCCCACAAGCCCACCCCGCTGCGACTAAGCCTCACTTCGTTCGGCAAGTCTCGCGCCCCTCCCGCTTGCGGGAGGGGATGGATTGCGCTTAAGGAACTTCGCATGAGCTGGCTAACCCGTGTGCGCGAGCGCCTGCCTTTCGGCACGAAGCGCGAATCTCCCGATAACCTGTGGGTCAAATGCCCGCGCTGCCAGGAAATGGTCTTCGCCAAGGAGTACGAGGCGAACCTGTCGGTCTGCCCGAAGTGCGATCACCACGGGCGGATCGGGGCCGATGCGCGGCTGGCGCAATTGCTCGACGAAGGTTACGCGCTGCTCCCCGCGCCAAAGGTGGCCGAGGACCCGCTCGGCTTCAAGGATTCCAAGCGCTACCGTGACCGGCTGAAGGCCGCCCGCGCGAGCAATCCCCACCCTGATGCCTTCACTGCAGCCATCGGCACCATCGAGGGTCAGCCTGCCGTGGTCGGCGTGCAGGATTTCACCTTCATGGGCGGCAGCATGGGCATGGCTGTGGGCGATGCCTTTATCGCCGCCGCGCAGAAGGCGCTCGATGCGCGCTGTGCCTTCGTCTGCGTGACCGCAGCGGGCGGCGCGCGGATGCAGGAGGGCATTCTCAGCCTGATGCAGATGCCCCGCGCCACGGTAATGACGCGCCGCCTGCGCGAGGCGGGCCTGCCCTATATCGTCGTGCTGGCGGACCCGACCACCGGCGGCGTCACCGCCAGCTACGCGATGCTCGGCGATGTGCATCTGGCCGAGCCCGGTGCGCTGATCGGCTTTGCCGGGCAGCGCGTGATCCAGGAAACCATCCGCGAGAAGCTCCCCGAAGGCTTCCAGCGGGCGGAATACCTGCACAAGCACGGCATGGTCGACATGGTGGTGCGCCGCGCGGACCTGCGTGGGCGTCTGGCAGAGCTGCTTGGTTATCTGAGCCCGGCGCAGGCGGCGTGAAAACTCCCCTCCCGCTGGCGGGAGGGGTTGGGGGTGGGCCTGAGTCTGCACTAGGCTCGCTCCGCTCGCCCCCACCCCTAACCGCTGGGGCTTCGCCCCCTCTTCGAGTCCCCGCCAGCGGGAGGGGGATTTCGTGAAAGACTTCGCCCTTTCCGAAAACGAAGCGGTGCAGCGCCAGCTTGACCGGCTCGGCGCACTGCCGCTGCCCAAGGGCACTATCGGACTCGACACCACCCGCGCCTTGCTCGACCGCCTCGGCAATCCCGAGCGTGAACTGCCGCCGGTGTTCCACGTTGCCGGGACCAACGGCAAGGGTTCCACCTGCGCCTTCCTGCGCGCCATGCTGGAGGCGGAGGGATACAAGGTCCACGTCGCCACCAAGCCGCATCTGGTGCGCTACAACGAACGCATCCGGATTGCCGGGGAGCTGATTTCGGACGCACTGCTCGCAAGCCTGCTGGAGGAAGTGCTCGACGCTTGCGAAGGACTCAACCCCAGTTTCTTCGAAGTCACGACGGCGGCGATGTTCCTCGCCTTCCACCGCAACTCTGCGGATGCCTGCGTGATCGAGGTCGGGCTTGGCGGGCGTTTCGACGCCACCAATGTGCTCGAAAAGCCTGCCGCCTGCGGCATCGCCAGCCTCGGCATCGATCACGAGCATTTCCTGCTCACGCCCGACCCCACCGCCCCTAAAAGCCCGCTGGCCCGGATCGCTTTCGAGAAAGCAGGCATCGCCCGCCCCGGCGTGCCGCTGGTGACGATGGATTACCCGGACGAGGCCAACCAGGCCGTTTTCGCACAGGCAGAGAAGGTTGGCGCGCCGCTTTATCCCGCGGGCAGCCGTTGGCACTTTGCCGAAGGGATCGGCAAGCGCACCGGCTATCGCGATGCCAAGGGCTCGCTGTTCCTGCCCGAACCCCCGCTCGAAGGCTGGCACCAGCGCGTCAATTCTGCGCTGGCAGCCGCGATGCTGCGCCATCAGGACGTTCTTCCGGTTTCGGTTGCGTCGCTGAAAGCGGGAACACTCGCCGCACGCTGGCCCGCGCGGCTGCAAGTGCTCGGTCCCGGCCCGCTGACCGAACTGCTGCCCGCCCGGCGATTGCTGCTCGACGGCGGGCACAATCCCGATGCGGCGATGGCGCTGGCCGACTACTTTACCGAGAACAACACCGGCCCCATCGATGCGCTGATCGGGATGATGGCGCTGAAGGACGCGCGCAATTTCCTCACGATCCTCGCCCCCCACCTCGCCAGCGTGACGGCGGTGCCGATCGAGGGGAATGACCATCTTGCGCTCGATGTGCTGGAGGGATTGGCGAAGGAAGCAGGCGTGGCGCAGACTTCTTCCGCGCCCGATCTCGTCTCCGCGCTCGAAGCCCTGCCCCAGCGCAACGGCGGCACGGTGCTGATCGCCGGTTCGCTCTACCTGGCAGGCAAAGTTCTCGCGGCGAACCGCGAAGTGCCCGACTGAGCTACTCCGCCGGAACCGCCACCGGGTCAGGCGCAACCACGCCGGTATTCGCCCCCTTGCGCGTTACCCGCCACCATTCCAGCGCGCACAGCACCACCGCCACCGCACCGATCAGCGCCGTAAAGACGAAGACGTAGGCATAGCCCCGGTCTTCGATCATCTCGCCCAGCGCGCCGCGCCCCAGGGTCCCGACCAGCAGGGTGAGCGAGGACAGTAGTGCATATTGCACGGCGGAATACTTTTTCGACACGATCGAACTCAGCCACGCCACATAGGCCGCGCCGGCAATGCCGATGGCGAGGTTTTCCCACATGATCGTGAAGGTCAGCCGAGGCAGCGCATCGGATCCGAACGGAGCCATGAACTCGATCAGCGCGGAAAAGCCGATGGCATCGCTCGCCGCCTGCATGTTGGCGCCCCCGATGGCCATATCGGCATAAAGCAGATTGGTGGCCGCAGCGAGAACCGCGCCCAGGGTCAAAGTAGCCATTCGCCCGATCACCGTGATCAGATAGCCGCCGAACGCCAGGCCCGCGATAATCGCGCCGACGCCGAAGAACTTGGAAGCGAAGGCCACCTCGTCATTGGTATATTCCAGCTCGCCGAGATAGAACGGATAGGCAAAGGTACCCCAGATTGCGTCACAGATGCGGTATGTCAGCACCAGCGACAGGATCAGCACCAGCGACCAGCCCATCCGTCCGACGAATTCCACCAGCGGCATCACCAGCGCGCGATAGAGGTGATCCAACGCGTAGGAGCCGCCCTGACGCTCTGGCAAGTCCTCGGTCAGCAGGTGCGCACCCCTGGTCTTTTGCGCCGCCAGCCATCCGGCCACCAACGCCGGGACAACCACTGTAGCGACAATGATCCACGGCCCCCATTGCAGGGTGAAATCGGTCGGGTTCGGGCGATCTTCCGGCGCGTAGGTGAGCGACATGAACATGAAGATCAGCACCACCGCGATCGCAGCCGCCCACAGCAGGCCGACAATCGCCAGCGCGCGTGTGCGGATCGCGGGCTGCAATTCGCCCGCGCGGCGCAGGCTGAGCAGCAATTCGTCGTCTGCCGCCCCTTCGACCGGATCACCGACCTTGCTGTCCGGCGCCCACAGCCCGGCAATACCGATCAGCAGCAGGATACCGCCCATCACCAGATAGGTCTGCGGCCAGCCGATCCGCGCGGCGATAATCAGGCCCAGCGCGCCGCCCACCAACGCCGCCAGCCGGTATCCCATCTGGTAGATGGTCGAGAGGATATCGAGCGAGGCATCTTCATCCGCCACATCGATGCGCCAGGCATTGATGGCGATGTCCTGTGTCGCGCTCGCCAGCGCACCGATGCCCGCCAGCAGCGAGAACCAGCCCATGTTGCTGTCGGTCGGATTGCTCAGGCTCAGCGCGATCAGGATCACCCCCAGCAGGATTTGCGCGGGCACGATCCACTGCTTGCGCCTGCCCAGCTTCGAAAAGCCGGGGATTGTCACCTTGTCGATCAGCGGCGACCACAGGAACTGGAAGGCGTAGGCGAGCCCGATCAGCGAGAAAACGCCCATCGTTTCCAACTCGACTTCGGCCTCGCTCAACCATGCGTAGAGCGTGCCAAGGAACAGCGCAAACGGCAGGCCGCTGGCAAAGCCGAACAGCGCCATGTAGCCGCTCTTGGGATTGCGCAGCGAGCGGAACAGCGTTCCCCAGCCCGGTTTGGTCCCCGATTTGGTCTTTGCGGCTTCGGCCATACGATCCTCGGTCAATTGGTCTCTGCGGTGTCTAACCGTAACCGCTCGCAATGGAAGGCTGGATGAACGGGCCATCACCGACTAAGGCGCAGGGTATGTCGAAAGCACCGCACCCTGCCGGGAAACCCGAAGGCGACCGCCCCGAGGGCGACCGTATCGCCAAATTGCTCGCCCGCGCCGGAGTCGCCAGCCGTCGCGAGATCGAGCGGATGATCGAGGACAAGCGGATCAAGATCGGCGACGAGTTGGTCACTTCACCCGCCACCTTCCTCACCAGCCTGAAAGGCGTGACGGTGGACGGCAAGCCCGTCGCCGCGCCCGAACGCACGCGGCTGTTCGCTTTCCACAAGCCCACCGGACTGCTGACGGCGGAACGCGATTTCTCCGGCCGCCCGACGATCTACACCGCGCTGCGCAATGCCCTGCCCGCCAACACCCCGCGGCTGATGCCGGTCGGGCGGCTCGATCTGAACACCGAGGGCCTGCTGCTGCTCACCAATGACGGCGAGTTCAAGCGGCAGATGGAACTGCCCTCGTCCGAAATCCCGCGCACCTATCGCGCCCGCACTTTCGGCGATGTCTCGCAGGAACAGCTCGAAGCGCTGATGGAAGGCGTCGAGGTCGAAGGGATGCGGTACGACAAGATCAACGCCAATCTCGAACGCAGCACCGGCCGCAACCAGTGGATCGAACTGACGCTCACCGAAGGCAAGAACCGCGAAGTGCGCCGGGTGCTCGAATTTCTCGGGCTGGAAGTCAGCCGCCTTATCCGCATTTCCTACGGCCCGTTCCTGCTCGACAAGCTGGCGCGCGGCGCGGCGGTGGAAATCCGCAAGGAAGACATCGAGCGGTTCCGGAGTTCGATCAAGCAGGCCCGCAAGTGAGAATTATCGCCGGCGAATGGAAGCGACGGCAATTGCGCACGCCTGCGGGCGATGCCACCCGCCCCACGGCGGATCGCACCCGCGAGACTCTGTTCTCGATGCTCGTCAGTCGCCTCGGCACTTTCGAAGGGCTGAGTGTGGCGGACCTGTTCGCGGGATCGGGCGCGCTGGGGCTGGAGGCCTTGAGCCGGGGCGCGGCAAGCTGCCTGTTCGTCGAGCAGGATGCCGCCGCCGTCCGCGCCATCCGCGACAACATCGCCGCCCTGCGCGCGCAGAGCCGCTGCGAGGTGATCGCCGGATCGGCGCTTACGCTCGGCGCGGCCAAGGCCCCGCGCGATCTGGTGCTGCTCGATCCGCCCTACGGCACCAATGCGGGCGCGGTAACTATCGACCGCCTGGTGCGGCTCGGCTGGATCGGCGAAGCGACCTGGGTGGCGCTGGAAATCGGCGCGAAAGAAGACCCGCAGGTCCGCAGCATGGAAGTCGAAAGCGAACGCAAGGTCGGCCCCGCCAAGCTGGTGCTCCTGCGGATGCCCGGCAGCTAGCCTTCGGGTTGCTGCGGCGCTTCCGCTGGCAACGGGCCGTCAATTTCGCTCGCAGGCCGACCGGGCCAATAGTCGATGGGCACATTGCCGAAGTTCAATCCGGCTTCACGCGGATTGATGCAATCGTCTGCCTGATCACCTTCGCACACATCGTATTCGCGGCCATCAACCCTCACGCGGGTAGCGCGACCACGATCATCGCGCGCGATGACTTCGGCAACAGGTGTAGCTTGTCCGGCCTGGGGTTCCTGCTGGGCCTGGGGCGCAGCCAGCGCGGGAGCGGCAAAAGCCAGACCGCCTATGGCAAGGATGGCAAGGGTCTTCATCGGGTAAACTCCTTTCGAAGGATCCATTGAACCGCAAACGGACAAAGTCTGTGCAGGTTCCTTGCGCCGGTCGCCCTCGTTCCCTAACTGTTCGCCGGTGTCCCATCCCCCCGCCCCCTCCGACTCTGCCGAACTGGCGGAGATTCCCGAATGGCTCGCCAAGCTGAACACGCCGCAGCGCGCCGCCGTCATGGCGACCGAAGGCCCCGTGCTGATGCTCGCGGGTGCAGGCACCGGCAAGACTGCGGCGCTGACCCACCGCCTCGCGCACATCGTCCGCCAGCGGCTGGCCTGGCCGAGCGAGATTCTCTGCGTCACCTTCACCAATCGCGCCGCGCGCGAAATGCGCGAACGGGTAGGCAAGCTGACCGGCGGCGCGCTGGAGGGGATGCCGTGGCTCGGCACCTTCCACTCGATCGGCGCGAAGATGCTGCGCCGCCATGCCGAACTGGTGGGCCTGCAAAGCAATTACACCATCATCGATCCCGACGACCAGTTGCGCCTGCTCAAGACCCTGATCCGCGAAGCGGAACTGGATGAAAAGCGCTGGCCCCCGCGCCTGCTTGCCGGGCTGATCGACAGCTGGAAGAACCGCGGCCTCAATCCGGCGGACCTGACCGCGGTGGACAACGAAAGCTATGCCAACGGCAAGGGGCAGGAAATGTACCGCCTCTACCAGGCGCGGCTGATTGCGCTCAACGCCTGCGATTTCGGCGACCTGCTGCTGCACATGCTGACCATCTTCCGCCAGCATCGCGACGTGCTCGAAAGCTGGCAGCAGCGTTTCAAATACGTGCTGGTGGACGAATACCAGGATACCAACGCGGTGCAGTACCTGTGGCTGCGGTTGATCGCGCAGACCCGCAAGAATATCTGCGTGGTGGGGGATGACGACCAGTCGATCTATTCATGGCGCGGCGCAGAAGTGGCCAATATCCTGCGGTTCGAGAAAGATTTTCCCGGCGCGAAAGTGGTCAAGCTGGAGCAGAACTATCGCTCCACACCGCAGATCCTCGCCGCCGCCAGCGGACTGATCGCCAGCAACAGCCAGCGGCTCGGCAAGACGCTGTGGACCGAGCTTCCGGCGGGCGACAAGGTGCGCGTGATCGGCGTGTGGGACGCGCCCGAGGAAGCGCGCCGCGTGGGCGAAGAGATCGAGCGGCTGGAGCGCGAAGGCGCACCTCTGGAACAGGTCGCGATCCTCGTGCGCGCGCAATACCAGACCCGCGAATTCGAAGACCGCTTCATCCAGATCGGCCTTAGTTACCGCATCGTGGGCGGCTTCCGCTTCTACGAACGCGCCGAAATCCGCGACGCGCTCGCTTACCTCCGGGTAATCGCGCAACCGGCTGACGATCTCGCGTTCGAGCGCATCTACAACCAGCCCAAGCGCGGCCTGGGGGACAAGACGCTGGAGAAAATGTACCAACACGCCCGCCGCACTGCCCAGCCGCTCGCCGCCGCCGCGCTCGAACTGGCGGACAGCGACGAACTGCCCGCCCGGACGCGCGGCACGATTGCCGGGCTGATGCGCAACTTCCTGCGCTGGCAGGGCATGGCGGAAGCCGTCACGCCGTCGGAACTACTGCGCACGGTGATGGAGGAGTCCGGCTACGACGCCATGCTCAAGGCCGATCGCTCGGCGGAAAGCGCGGGGCGTGCAGAAAACCTCACCGAACTGGCACGGGCGATGGAGGAATATCCCACGCTCGGCGATTTCCTCGAACATGTCGCGCTGGTGATGGAAAACGACGCGGCGAGCGACGAGGAAAAAGTCACCATCATGACCATGCACGCCGCCAAGGGGCTGGAATTCGATCACGTGTTCCTGCCCGGCTGGGAAGAAGGCGTGTTCCCCAGCCAGCGTTCGCTCGACGAAGGCGGGCTGGCCTCGCTGGAGGAGGAACGGCGGCTGGCCTATGTCGCGATTACTCGCGCGCGGCGCCGCTGCACCGTGCTCCACGCGGCCAACCGCCGGATCTACGGCCAGTGGACCAGCTCGATCCCCTCGCGCTTTGTCGAGGAACTGCCCGCCGAACACGTGGCAGTGGAGACTACGCTGACCGGTGGGCGCTCGCTGTGGCAGGCGAACTGGAGCGAAAGCGAAGACCCCTTCGCGCATGTGTCGCAGTCACGCCCGGAACGCTCTTCGGCACGCGGCCCCGGCTGGCAGCGCGCGCTGGCGACCGGATACGAGACCAAGCAGGTGCGGGTAAAGGAATCCAGCCGCAGCGCCGCAAGCTTCGCCGCCAAGCCGCGCTCCGACGTGGAAGTGGGCGCGCGGGTATTCCACGAGAAGTTCGGCTATGGCCTCGTGACCGGGCAGGAGGGGAACAAGCTGGAGATCGATTTCGACAAGGCCGGGGTGAAGCGGGTAATCGATAGCTTTGTTACGGTGGCTTGATGCGCTTGGGGTTGGTTGCAGCACGCGGCCTTCGACAGGCTCAGGCTGAGCGGGTGTTTGTGCGAAACGGCAGGCACGACAGGACTGTTCGTTTA
This sequence comes from Erythrobacter sp., assembly GCA_019739335.1. Taxonomy (NCBI): domain Bacteria; kingdom Pseudomonadati; phylum Pseudomonadota; class Alphaproteobacteria; order Sphingomonadales; family Erythrobacteraceae; genus Erythrobacter; species Erythrobacter sp. The sequence continues at coordinate 2,504,464 of CP073261.1, read as the reverse complement.
GCGACGATCCGGTGAAGAACGCTTAATCTCGCAAGCCTTTTCACATTTGCCCAGCTCAGCCTTAGCCTGTCGAAGGCCACGCGCAAACATCCGCCCCAAAGACCTATCCACCACGCGCCAATCGCGAAATTTCTTCCCAATCTCCTGCGATCAGCGCCTCTTTCTTAGCCCGACTCCAACCTTTGATCCTGCGTTCCGCAGCAAAGGCCTCGTCCCGCGTTGGAAAACACTCTGACCAGACGAGCTTCACGGGACGACGCCCAGCAGTGTAGCCTCGCAGCGTCCCACTCTGATGCTGCGCCAAACGCACATTGAGGTCGTCGGTATGCCCTGCGTACTAGCTGCCATCGTTGCAAAGCAGGAGATAGGCGTAGAAATCCATGCCCGCTGGATTAGCCTTTGCGCGTGGCCTTCCACAAGCTCAGGCTGAGCGAAGGTTAATGCGAATGTCCCCCACAATCGCACCCTGTTAATCCAATCGAGACACCCCGCCGCTACACCCGCCCCGTCAGGAGACTCCCCAATGAAATTCGTCAATCTGCCCTCGCGCGGCGGCAATTATCTTGTCGTGGCCAGCAATATCGCCTGGCTGCGGACCGGGGAGAACGGGCAGACGCTGGTCGGCATGGTCGGTGGCAGTCCGCTGCTGGTGACCGGTTCGATCGAGCACGTGGCGGGCGTAATCGGGGCGGCCTAATCCCCTCGAGCGGCGGCGGAAGGTTTCTCCGCTCCGCTCGCCATGCTACCGCGCTGCCCATGCCCTTCCGCGACATCGCCACCCTTGTCCTGCTCTGCGTGATCTGGGCCGCGAATGTCATTGTCAGCCGGATTGTCGTCACCGACATGGCCATCCCGCCGCTGTACTACGCTGCGCTCCGGTCGCTGCTGGTGGTTGCGGTGCTCGTGCCGTGGCTCAAGTGGCCGGGGAAGGACTGGTGGCGGGTGGCGCTGGTGACGACTTCGGTGAGCGGCGGCGGGTTTGCGCTGCTGTTCGTCGGGCTGCAGGATGCCACGCCCTCTTCCTCCGCCATCGTCCAGCTCTCAGGCGCACCGATGACGGTGCTGTTCGCCATCGTAATCCTGAAGGAACAGGTGCGCTGGCGGCGCGGAATCGGGATTGCGATGGCGCTGGGCGGGGTACTGCTGGCGGTCGCTTCCCCCACCGGGTGGGAGAACAGCGCCGGGCTGCTGTGGGTGTTCGCGGGCGCGCTAGTGGGGGCGCTGGGATCGGTTTACCTGAAGACCATCGAACTGTCCGCGCTGCGGCTGATGGCCTGGGCGGGGTTCTTCTCCAGCCTGCTGCTGTTTCCGCTGAGCATGGCGCTGGAAAGCGGCCAGATCGCCGCCTCGCTCGCCATGCCGTGGGAACTGGCGGGGGCAACGCTGTTTTCGGGCCTCGTCGTCTCGGTGCTGGCGCACACGCTCTATTTCCGCATCCTGCAGGCGAACGAGGCAGGCGTGGTCGCGCCGATCACCCTGCTGACGCCGGTGTTCACAATCCTGATGGGCGCGACGATCACCGGCGACGAAGTGAGCCTGCTAATGCTCGCGGGCGCGGCACTGGCAGTGGCGGGCGTGCTGGTGATCGCGGTGCGACCGAGCACAGCGATGTTCAAGGGGCTGCTAGTGCGGCCCCGGCTATAAAGCCTCAGTCGAAGCCGACGCCGAGGAAGCCCGGCATCGGGCCGTTCCACTCGCCTGCAGGCACCGGGGCATCGTCCTGGTCGCGATAGCGCTGCTTGCGTTCGTCCTTGCGGGACTCGTCACGCGGTTCCGGGCGAGCCTCGCGCCGGGCGGGAGCGGGCTTTTCGGCGCGCTCCGGCCTTGCTTCACGTTCCGGCCTTGCGTCACGCTCTGGCCGTTCCGCACGTTCTGCTCGCTCTGCACGTTCGGGCCGAGCCTCACGCTCCGGCTTCCGGCGAGCGCCACGCTTCGGCTTTTCGGCAGCTTCCGCTTCCGGCTCGTCCGCATCATCTGGCGCAGCCTGCTTGGCCGCCGCCTTTACGGCAGCTTGCGGCAATTCAACCCGCACGTCCTTCTTGCCGAACACCGGAATAACCGTGCCGGTCAGCTTCTCGACATTGTCGATGGCTTCCTGGTCGCCCTCGGCCACGAAGGTAAAGGCGCGGCCCTTGTTCCCGGCGCGACCAGTGCGACCCACGCGGTGGACGTAATCGTCCGGGTGCCACGGGGTGTCATAATTGAAGACGTGCGATACGCCCTTGATGTCCAGCCCGCGCGCGGCGACATCGCTGGCGACGAGGATGTTGATCGTCCCGTCCTTGAACCGCTGCAATTCGGCATTGCGGCTGGCCTGATCGATATCGCCGTGGATCTCGCCCGAACGGAACCCGTCGCGCTGCAACGCCTTGTTGAGCTCGCTCACGGTCGTCTTGCGGTTGGAGAAGATGATCGCGGTTTCGACCAGATCGTTGCGCAGCAGCCACTTGAGCGTGCCCTGCTTCTCGCGCGCCTTTACCGGCAGCTTGAAGGCCGTGATGTTCTCGTTGGTGCTTGCCGCGCGGTTGACTTCGATCCGCTTGGGATTGCTGAGGAAAGTCTTGGCCAGCTTGGTGATCGGCGGCGGCATCGTGGCCGAGAAGAGCAGCGTCTGCCGGGTTTCGGGCAGCTTGGAACAGATGAATTCGATGTCCGGGATGAAGCCCATGTCGAGCATCCGGTCGGCCTCGTCGATCACCAGCAGCTCGCAGCCGTTGAGCATGATCTTGCCGCGTTCGAACAGGTCCATCAGGCGGCCCGGCGTGGCGATCAGCACATCCACGCCGTCGTTCAGTGCCTTGATCTGATCGCCCATCTGCACGCCGCCGATCAGCAGCGCCATCTTGAGGTCGTGGTTCTTGCCGTACTTTTCGAAATTCTCCGCCACTTGCGCGGCGAGTTCGCGGGTCGGCTCCAGAATCAGCGAACGCGGCATCAGCGCGCGGCGGCGGCCGCTGGCGAGCACATCGATCATCGGCAGCACGAAGCTGGCGGTCTTGCCGGTGCCCGTCTGGGCAATGCCGATGATGTCCTTCATCATCAGCACGGCGGGAATCGCCTCCGCCTGGATCGGCGTGGGCGTAGTGTATCCCGAAGCTTCCACAGCCTGGAGCAATTCGGGAGAAAGGCCGAGATCGGCGAATGTTGTCAAAATATATGTTTCCGGAAAAAGAGCCTGCGCGCACCTGCACGTAAGCGTTGTGGCGCGCCCTAGGCCGCGAGGAGGCGAAAAGTCAAGATTTGCGGACGGAGGACCGCCTTTCGGCAGGCGCGCTGTGCCTAGTTGGCAACGGCCACCAGCCGGGTGAATTCCTCCACCTGGCAACTGGCCCCGGCGCGTGACTGCAACCGGTCCCGATCGACGCACAGCCGCGCATCGTCGCTGCGTTCGATGTAGAACCCCGCGTAGAAGGCCCGGGCAGAACAGCCGTCTTCCAGTTCGGCGGCGATGATCTGGTTCGCATTGGTGAAGAACAATAGCCGGTTGTCTGCCGTCGGCTGCACGCCGACCACGCCTTCGGCATCGATGCAATCGCTGTGATCGACTTCGGCATAGCGGGTGCGCATCGGGCGGCGCGGCAGATCTGCCAGCATCTGCGTGCGCGCCTGCGCAGGAGCGGGAGAAATGCGGATCACCACGCGCTGTTGCACCCGCACCTGGTGCTGGTGCTGCGGCTGGCGCGCGCGTTCAAGCGTGTCGAACGGCGGCTCTGCATCGGGATCGAAGCCGAGCACCGGCGACGGCAGCGGCACCGATTGCCCCGGCACATCGGGCGCGGCGTCCTGCGCTTCGACGCGCACGGCTCCCTGCATCGCCAGCAAAGGGGCGAGCAGCGCGGCAGGCGCAAGGAAGGCGAAAAGGCGTTTCATGTGCTAATGCGTTCAAACCCCGAGGGAATATTCCCCATCTATCCCCTGCCCTGCACCCTCTCATAGACCACGGGATTGAATGTCGGCTTAACTGATACTTGGCAAGCAGGCCCTTGGGCTGGCATCAAGCTCGCCATGAACGATAGCGATACCTTCCTCGATTCCGCCGCGCAGTTGCTCGGTCCGCGCGGGCTGGCGACCGATCCCGATCTGGTGACGCCGTGGCTGACCGACTGGCGCGGGCGCTATACCGGGCGCGCGCTTGGGCTCGCCTCTCCTGCTTCGACAGCGGAAGTCGCCGGGCTGGTCAAGCTCTGCGCAAAGCACGGGGTGCCGATCGTCCCGCAGGGCGGCAACAGCGGGATGTCGGGCGGGGCGACTCCCGACGCCAGCGGGAATGCCATCGTGCTCTCGCTGCGGCGGATGAACACGATCCGCCGCTTCGATGCCGAGGCGGGCGAAGTGACCTGCGACGCCGGGCTGATCCTCCAGATCTTGCACGAAGCGGCGGAGGCTCACGGTCTGCGCTTTCCCCTGACGCTGGGCGGCAAGGGTTCGGCCACCATTGGCGGGCTGATTTCGACCAATGCCGGGGGAACGCAGGTGCTGCGCCACGGATCGATGCGCGCGCAGGTGCTCGGGCTGGAAGCCGTGCTGGCGGACGGATCGGTGTTCGATTGCCTCACCCCGCTGAAGAAGGACAACCGCGGGTTCGACCTCAAGCAATTGCTGATCGGTTCGGAAGGCACGCTGGGGATCGTCACCGGGGCGACCCTGCGCCTGCTTCCCGCGCTGGCGGACCGGGCGGTGCTGTGGGCGGGGCTGGCCGACATCCGCGACGCGCGCAAGCTGCTGCTCCACGCACAGCGCCATGCAGGGGGTGCGCTGGAGGGCTTCGAGGTGATGCCGCAGCATTCGCTCGCCGCTGTGCTGGCGCACACGCCGGGGGCACGATCGCCCTTGCAGGACCAGCACGAATGGAATGCCCTGATCGAGCTGACCGCCGATGCAAGCGGAGCCGATGCCCTGCCCGCGCTCGCCCAGACGCTGCTCGAAAGCGCGTTCGAGGCCGGGCTGGTGGAAGACGCCACCATCGCCGCCAACGAAAAACAGGCCGAGGAATTCTGGCTGCTGCGTGACGAGATCGCTCCTGCCGAACGCGCACTCGGCCCGGCAATGCAACACGACATTTCCGTACCCGTCGCCACGATGGCCGACTTCGTGACCGAAGCCGTGCCCAAGGTCGAAGCTGCCTTTCCCGGCTGCCGCGCCGTCGCATTCGGCCACCTGGGAGACGGCAACGTGCATTTCCACGTCCTCGCTCCTGCGGGCGCGGTGGCAGGGAAGTGGGAAGCCAGCGAAGGCAAGGCGATCAGCACCTTCGTGCATGACGAAGTAACTGCATGGGGCGGATCGATCAGCGCCGAACACGGCATCGGCCAGATGAAGCGCGGCGAACTGGCGCGGCTGGCCGATCCGGTGCACCTGGCGATCCTCCGCTCGGTCAAGCGCGCGCTTGACCCGGCCGGGTTGCTCAATCCGGGCAAACTCGTGCCATTGGATGACGAGGTGCCAGTGCAACTTGCGTCGGCAAGCGGCACGCATTAAGGCCCGCCCGCATTATTACGGTATCCCGGCGGGGGAGCGATCCCTGCAGTTGGCGATGCCATCCAGACAATCCTGACCGGAGAGACCACTATGGCCAGCGCGCCCAATTCCAGCCTGCCCGTTCTTTACAAGAGCCTCGTGCCGCTCAACAGCAACGATCACGCCAGCTGGAAGGGCCGCACCACCGACAAGGCGCCGTGGGTTGCCGGCCAGCACGCCATTCCGCTGACGGTGGAGGAATTCCCCGTTGCCCAGCGCGACTATCCGATCGTATTTTCCGCCGGGGATCGCCCGGTGCCGCTGGCGCTGATGGGCCTCAACGAAGGCGTCAACGTGTTCTTCAGCGATGATGGCACGCCCGTTGGCACGCCCTATGTGCCCGCCTATGTCCGGCGCTACCCCTTCCTGCTGGCGCGCTTGCAGAAGGATTCGGACAATCTTTCGCTATGCTTCGATCCGTCGAGCGACCTGGTGGGCGAATTCGACGAAGGCCAGGCGCTGTTCACCGAAGACAAGCAACCCAGCGAACACACCCAGAGCCTGCTGCAATTCTGCGAGAAGTTCGAGGAAGCGGGCAACCGCACCCAGCTGTTCATGGACGAACTGCAGAAGCACGACCTGCTGATGGACGGGGAAATCGCCATCCAGCGTCGCGACAAGCCGGACCAGCCCTTCACCTATCGCGGCTTCCGCATGGTGAACCAGGAAAAGCTGCGCGAATTGCGCGGTGACCAGTTGCGCACGTGGAACCAGAACGGCCTGCTGCCGCTGATCTTCGCGCACCTGTTCTCGCTCGATCTGATGCGGACGATTTTCGCCCGCCAGGCCGAACAGGGCAAGGGCCCTCTGGCGGCTGAACTTGCCAACGGCGCAGCGGCGATCCCGCCTGCCAAGTAACGGCTGATCGGCCCCGGAAGCGGGATAAAATGCGAAAGGCGCGGCCCGGAAAGTGGGTGCGCCTTTTTCGTAGCACTTGCAACGAACACGGCCCGATCCTATCTGGTTTCTCGTCCGGTCGGCGCTCCCCTCATGGCCCGGCTGGATCGGTGTACTTCGGTACACCTCCTCCCTGAACCTTGGCCGCTCCGTGCATTGCGCACGGGGCGGTTTTTTCTTGGTTATTCAGCAGCCTCGGCCAGCCCGGTTGCAGAACCGGCCAATTCATCGGCGAAGCGACGCACGAGTCCGGTTACCGTCTGCACTACGTCGTCAAGTCCCGGTCCGGGATGGCGCATGTCGCGGTCGAGATAGGCGGTGCGGCACACTTCCAGTTGCAGCGCGCTGATCCCGCGCCCCGGTGCGCCATGTCGATCGAGCACATAGCCACCGGCATAGGGCTGGTTATGCGCAGCGCGGGCGCCGCTCTTTTCGAGATGATCGAACCCGGCCAGCACCAGCCGGTTGTCGCAAGACCCGCCAAAGCGATCACCTATCACGTAGTCCACCGCCGGATCGTCGCCCGTCTTCGGACCCAGCGGCGGCATCGAGTGCAAGTCGACCAGCAGCGCCGCACCCCAGCGGTCGCGCATGGTTTCCAGCGTTTGCGAGAGAATGGTGTGATAGGGCTGGTGGATCGTCTCGATCCGCTCGCTCAGCTCGGCGCGAGGAAGAGGCGCAATCCAAAGCTCGCCTAGCCCCGGCAACCGCCGTGGTACCAGCCCCAGCCCGCCCCGCGCGCGCCTGCCCACGGCCAGCCGCGAGCGAATCTTGCTGCCGCCACCGGCGACCATCTCCCAGTCGACATCGTCGGGCGAGCGATTGAGATCGATCATCGCCCGCGGGGCATGGGCCACCAGCAGCGCCGCCCCGGTATCCCGCGCCACCGCATGGCCGACCAGATCGACCAGCCGGTCTTCGAGCCGGTGCGGCGCATCGTCGGGATGGCGCAGGCGGCGCAGCAATGCGGGAGGATATTCGCGCCCGGCGTGAGGCACAGCGATAAGGACCGGAATCGCCATTGCGCGGCGACGGATCAGCGAGAAAGCGGCCAGGCCTTCGCTCCCGGGGATCAGTCCCCCTCCGCGTTCGGGCGAATCGCTGCGCGCTGTCTCGATCGCTGTCATCGTGCGCATAGCTGGCCGCGAAAGCGTCCTGTGTCAAAGCAGGTCACCTCGATCTGGCAACAAGACTTTGTTACAAATTGGTGGCTAGAGGGGCGGCGAGTCAAACACACCAAACCGAGGAAGAGGCATGATCCGGATCCTGCTGGCCGAAGACGACACGGCGATGCGCACCTACCTGAAGCGCGCGCTGGAAAAGGCCGGCTACTCCGTGATGGCCGTGGGTTCGGGGACCGATGCCCTGCCGCTGCTGCGCACCGAAATCTACGACCTGCTGCTGTCCGATATCGTGATGCCGGGGATCGACGGGATCGAGCTGGCGCAGCATTGCGCCGAATTGAGCCCGACGACGAAGGTGATGTTCATCACCGGATTCGCCGCCGTTTCGCTGCGCGCCAGCCACGATGCGCCCAAGGCGAAGATGCTCTCCAAGCCGTTCCACCTGAAAGACCTGGTAATGGAAGTGGAGCGGATGTTCGAAGACGTGGCCTTCGCCACGCTCTGACGATCAGGTAGGCACTTGCCAGCCAGCCAAGGCGGCGCTAGATGGCCCGCCTGCCGCCCCGATGGGTCGGCCACGCGAATGGTGCGGGCGTATAGCTCAGTGGTAGAGCACTATGTTGACATCGTAGGGGTCGCAAGTTCAATCCTTGCTACGCCCACCATTCGTTTCCGCTGAAAATCCGGCCCGCTCAACCCGCCAGCCGCGCGATATGCGCGTTGGCCTGGGCCTCGATCGTTTCCAGCTCGCCGATGGTCTGCTCGATCGCCTCGCGCTGCTGCCGCAGTTCGCCCAGCCGGTCGGTCACTCGCCCCACCAAGTGGCGCATCTGCCCCAGCTGCTGCTGGTCGGTATCGTAGAGCGAGAGGAATTCGCCGATCTCGCGAATCGAGAAGCCCAGCCGCTTGCCGCGCAGGATCAGCATCATCCGGCCCATTTCGCGCCGCGAATAGACGCGCATTGTGCCCACCCGCTGCGGCGCGATCAGGCCCTTGTCTTCGTAGAAACGCAGGGTGCGCTGGGTCACGCCCAGTTCCTCGGCGGCTTCGGCGATGCTTTTCAGGCTCTCGTCGCCGTTGTCCGCGAGGGGCGACCCGGTGCCCAGCGGGCTGATGTCGACATTGCTCATGCGCTTGCCCCCCCCGCTTCCTCGGCCCTGCTGGCCTCAGCCTTGGCTCGTTCCTCTGCAACCAGCGCCTTCTTTTCCAGCTTGCCCACCAGCGTCTTGGGCAATTCGTCGCGAAATTCGTAGGCGTCGGGCATTTCAATGGGACTGAGCCGCATCTTGAGGAAAGCGTGCAGCGTCGCCGCGTCGAGGTCCTCGCCCGGGTGCAGGGCAATGAACAGCTTGGGTGCCTCGCCCCGGTAATCGTCGGGAATGCCGATCGCGACGGCTTCCTTCACCGCCGGATGCTCATAGGCCGCGTCCTCGATCACGCGCGGATAGACGTTGTAGCCCGAACACAGGATCAGGTCCTTGATCCGATCGACAATGAACAGGTAACCGTCCTTGTCGAGATAGCCGATGTCGCCCGTTTTCAGCGCACCATCGACGAAAGTTGCAGCGGTTGCCTCCGGCTGGTTCCAGTAACCCTTCATTACCTGCGGCCCGCGCGCGCAGATCTCGCCCTTCTCGCCCACGCCCACGCAGCATTCGCCGGTTTCGGGATTGCGGATTTCGATAATGGTGTGCGGGAAGGCTGGGCCGGCTGAATTGTCCTTCACCGGCTGGCGGCCGAGCAGCGGATTGCTGGTGATGATTGGCGAGGCTTCGGTGAGGCCGTAGCCCTCCGACACCGGCGATCCGGTGCGCTTTTCGTATTGCTGGCGAATCTCCAGCGGCAGCGGCGCGCCGCCGGATATGCTGGTGCGCACGGCGGAGAGATCGGGCACCTTGTCGTCGGGCAGCGAGCCGAGAGCATTGTAGATCGTCGGCACCCCGAAAATCTGCGTCGGCGGCTTGCGGCGGATCGTTTTCAGCACTTCGTCCATTTCGAAACGCGGCAGCAGCACCAGTTCGGCGGCGGTATCGACGCCGAAATTGAGCACGCAGGTAAGCGCGAAGACGTGGAACAGCGGCAGCACGCCAAGGGTGCGCTCCTGCATGTCGCGCTCTTCGCCCACGTGCAGCATCATCTGCGCCGAATTGGCGGCCAGATTGGCGTGGGTGAGCATCGCCCCCTTGGGCCGCCCGGTGGTGCCGCCGGTATATTGCAGCACCGCCACATCGTCCGGATGCTGCTCCACCTTTTTCGGAGCGGCGGGATGCGCGGCCAGCGCACGGTAATCGAGGTAGCCCACACCCGCGCGCCGCTTTGCGAGCGCCGACCGCTTCAGTGTTCGCAGGCCGACGCCTTTCCAGAACGGCAGCACATCGGCCATCGGGCAGAGCAAGATCTTTTCGAGCGAAACCTTACCCGCTTCATCCGCCTTGCCCCAGGCCACTGCCACCTTGCCGTGCAGCAATTCCAGATCGGGCACCGCCACCATCTTCGCCCCCGAATCGGTGACGAGGAACTCCACCTCGCTTTCCGAATAGAGCGGGTTGATATTCACGACGGTGGCACCGGCGCGCAGCACCGCGAAATAGAGGATGACCGAATAGGGGGTGTTGGGCAGGCACAGGCCGAATCGGTCCCCCTGCCCCAGCCCTTCTGCCTGCAATCCGGTCGCGATCCGATCAACCAGTTCGCCGATATGGGCGTAGGTCCACTCGCGCCCGAGAAAATCGACGCAGACCCGCTGCGGAAACTTTGCCACCGCATGGTCGAGCAGTTCGGTCAGCAGGCGTGGGCGCAGATTGCCCTGCGCATCGAGGATGCGGCTGGTATCGAGCGGGTGCGAGGGCGCATCGACGGCAGGCATTTGTTTCCTTTCCCTGACGCTGCACTTGTCCAAAGCTGCTAAGGCTACGGGCGAAAGAGCGTCTTGATTCCATCCTGCTTAACGTATAGGTCAAGCAACAGACTTTATCGTAATCATTCGGCGCAAAAGGTCAATCGCCCCGAAACGCCCGCGATAAACGCAAAAACAAGAGGAAAGGCAAAGCCACCATGACTGATGTCGTCATCGCCGGATACGTCCGCTCCCCCTTCCACCCCGCCTATCGCGGCGCCCTCGCGAAGGTCCGCCCGGATGATCTCGCCGCCAACACGATTCGCGGGCTGATCGAACGCACTGGCGTGAAGGCTGACGATATCGAGGACATCGTGATGGGCTGTGCCTTCCCCGAAGGCGAACAGGGCTTCAACATCGCCCGCCTGGTCGGCCTGCTCGCCGATCTGCCCTTGAGCGTTGGCGGCATCACGATGAACCGCTTCTGCGGCTCGTCGATGAGCGCGATCCACTATGCCGCCGGGCAGATCGCAATGGGCGCGGGCGACGTGTTCATATGCGCCGGTGTCGAAGGCATGAGCCGCGTGCCGATGACCGGGTTCAACCCCATGCCCAATCCCGCGCTCGCCAAGAAGAGCGCCGCCTATCTCGGAATGGGTGACACGGCGGAAAACGTGGCGAAGAAGTATTCGCTCAGCCGCGCCGATCAGGAGGCCTTCGCGGTCGCCAGCCAGCAGAAGACCGGAGCAGCGATGGCCAAGGGTTCCTTTGCCGATGAAATCGTGCCCTACACCCTTCCCGATGGAACGGTGATCGACAGCGACGGCACCCCGCGCCCTGAAACCACAGCCGAAGGGCTTGCAGGCCTGAAGCTGGCCTTCGACCAGGAAGGCACTGTCACCGCCGGAACCTCCTCCCCGCTCACCGACGGCGCGACCGCGGTGCTGGTGTGCAGCGCCGACTATGCTGCGGCCAACGGCCTCAAGGTGATGGCGAAAATCAGGAGCATGGCGATTTCCGGCTGCGCACCCGAAATCATGGGCATCGGTCCGGTCGAAGCCAGCCGCAAGGCACTCGCTCGCGCGGGGCTGACGATGGACGATATCGACATTGTCGAACTGAACGAAGCCTTCGCCAGCCAGTCGCTCGCCTGCATTGCCGATCTCGGCATTCCGCTCGAGAAGATCAATCTGGATGGCGGCGCGATTGCCATCGGCCACCCCCTTGGCGCCACCGGCGCTCGGATCGTCGGCAAGGCCGCCAGCCTGCTCCAGCGTGAGGGCAAGACATATTCGCTCTCCACCCAGTGCATCGGCGGCGGACAGGGCATCGCCACCATTCTGGAGGCCGCATGATGGCTGACAATACGATCAAGAAGGTCTGCGTGATCGGCGCAGGCACGATGGGTGCGGGGATCGCTGCGCAAGTCGCCAATGCCGGCGTGCCGGTGCTGCTGCTCGACATCGTCCCCAAGGACGGCACCAACCGCAATGCCATTGCCGAAGGCGCAGTGGCAAAGATGCTCAAGACCGACCCTGCCCCCTTCATGGGCAAGCGCGCGGCCGGGCTGGTCGAAACTGGCAATATCGAGGATCACCTTGGCCGGGTCGCCGAGTGTGACTGGGTGGTCGAGGCGATCATCGAACGGCTCGACATCAAGCAGAGCCTCTATGCCAAACTCGAGGAAGTGCGCCGTCCAGGTACGGCGGTGTCGTCCAACACCTCCACCATCCCGCTGGCGCAACTGACCGACGGCCGTTCGGACCAGTTCAAGCAGGATTTCCTCATCACCCACTTCTTCAATCCGCCGCGCTACATGCGGCTGATCGAAATTGTTGCGGGGCCGCAGAGCAATCCGGCCACGGTGAAAATGGTCTCCGATTTCGTCGATCGCCAGCTCGGCAAGAGCGTGGTCGATGCCGAGGATTCGCCCGGCTTCATCGCCAATCGCATCGGCACCTTCTGGATTCAGGCCGCGGTCAACGCGGCTTTCGATCTGGGGCTGAGCGTGGAAGAGGCGGACGAGATTGTCGGTCGCCCGATGGGCGTGCCCAAGACCGGCGTGTTCGGCCTTGTCGATCTGGTCGGCATCGATCTGATGCCGCACCTGATGGCCAGCCTCACCAGCACCCTGCCGAAGGACGATCCCTACCAGGCGATTGCCCGTTCGGAACCGCTGATCGAAGCGATGATTGCAGACGGCTACACCGGGCGCAAAGGCAAGGGCGGCTTCTACCGCATGGCCAAGGGCGCCGACGGTTCGAAGGTGAAAGAGGCCAAGGACCTCAAGAGCGGCGAATATCGTGCCGCCGCCCGCCCCGCTAATGTTCGCGGACCCGCTGCCAAGGGTGACCTGAAGGCGCTGATTTCGGACAAGGGCAAGGTCGGCGATTACGCCTGGGCCGTGCTTGGCCCGACGCTCTCCTACGCGGCCTCCATCGTTCCCGAAGCGACCAAGACCGTGGTCGGCGTCGACGATGCGATGAAGCTGGGCTACAACTGGAAGGCCGGTCCGTTCGAGATGATCGACGCTATCGGCGCCGCACATCTGGTTGAACGTTTGCAGGCTGCGGGCCTGCCGGTTCCGGCGATATTGCAACAGGTTGGCGACCAGACCTTCTACCGCATCGAGAACGGCAAGCGGCAGTATTTTGGCACCGACGGCCAGTACCACGATGTCGTGCGCCCCGAAGGCGTGTTGCTGCTCGAGGATATCAAGCGCACGACCAAGCCGCTGCTCAAGAACGGCTCGGCTTCGCTGTGGGATGTGGGCGATGGCGTCGTCGCGCTCGAATTCACCGGCAAGATGAACGCGCTGGACGAGCAGGTGATGAAGCTGATCCAGCAGGCCATCGGTCTGGTGAAAAGCGATTACAAGGCGCTGGTGGTCTACAACGAAGGCTCCAATTTCTCTGCCGGGGCAAACCTCGGCCTTGCCATGTTCGCGCTCAACATCGCTGCCTGGAGCGAAGTCGAACGCTTGGTGAAGGGCGGACAGGATGCCTACAAGGCGTTGAAATATGCGCCCTTCCCCGTCGTCTCGGCTCCGTTTGGGATGGCGCTGGGCGGCGGCTGCGAGGTGTGCCTCAATTCCGATGCGATCCAAGCCCATGCCGAAACCTATATCGGGTTGGTCGAGACCGGCGTGGGGCTGATCCCCGGCTGGGGCGGCTGCGGCGAAATGCTCACCCGCTGGCTGGAGAACCCGCGCCAGCCCAAGGGTCCGATGCCTGCCGTCTCCAAGGCGTTCGAGATCATTTCCACCGCCACGGTCGCCAAATCGGCGGCGGAAGCGAAGGATCTGGGCTTCCTACGTCATAAGGACGGGATCACGATGAACCGCGATCGCCTGCTCTACGATGCCAAGCAGCGCGCGCTGGCGATGGTGGAAGGTTACACTCCGCCCGAAAAGCCCGAATACCGCCTGCCCGGCCCGAGCGGTGCGGCCGCGCTCAAGCTGGCAGTCGATTCGTTCCGCAAGCAGGGCCTGGCAACCCCGCACGATGAAACGGTGGCGGGCGAGCTTGCCCATATCCTGACGGGCGGCCACACCGACATGATGGACGTGACCACCGAGGCGCAATTGCTCAAACTCGAAGTCGAGTCTTTCATGCGCCTCGTCCGCAACCCGAAATCACAGGCCCGGGTCGAGCAGATGCTCGAAACCGGCAAGCCGCTCCGAAACTGAACCTGAAAGGATTTGTCCGATGCAAGTCTATGAAGCCCCCATCCGCGACATGCGCTTTGTGCTGGAAGAACTGCACACCGACGACGGGTTCGGCGATCTCGAAGGGTTCGAGGATTTCGATGCCGACACCACGGTGGCGATCCTTGAAGAAGCCAACAAGCTGTGCCGTGACGTGCTGCTGCCGATCAACTGGCCCGGCGACCAGGAAGGCTGCCGAATCGAAAACGGCGTGGTCCGCACGCCCAAGGGTTTTCAGGAAGCCTACAAACACTTCTGCGAAGGCGGCTGGGCGGGCCTCGGCGCGAAGCCTGAGTACGGCGGCCAGGGCGCCCCGCATTCGGTGGGCAAGATGGTCGAGGAAATGACCTGCTCGGCGAACCTCTCGTTCGGACTCTATCCCGGTCTGACCAACGGGGCGATGGTCTCGCTCGACGCCTATGGCAGCGAGGACCAGAAGGCCTTTTATCTGCCCCGCATGGCGAACGGCGAATGGTCGGGCACCATGTGCCTGACCGAACCGCATTGCGGCACCGATCTGGGGATGCTGCGCACCAAGGCCGAGCCGCAGGAAGACGGCAGCTTCCTGATTTCGGGCAACAAGATCTTCATCAGCGCCGGCGACCACGACCTGACTGAGAACATCGTTCACCTCGTGCTCGCCCGCCTGCCCGATGCGCCGACCGGGGTGAAGGGGATCAGCCTGTTCCTGGTGCCCAAGTACCTGCCCAACGAAGACGGTTCGCTCGGCAATCACAACAATGCCCGTCCCACCGCGATCGAACACAAGATGGGCCTCAAGGCGTCCGCTACCTGCCAGATGACTTTCGAGGAATCGAAGGGCTGGCTGGTCGGCCAGCCGCACAAGGGGCTCGAAGCGATGTTCGCGATGATGAACACCGAGCGCGTTGCCGTGGGCATCCAGGGGCTTGGCGTGGGCGAGATCGCTTACCAGTCGGCCGTCTGGTACGCCAAGGACCGGCTGCAAGGCCGCTCGCTTTCGGGCGTCAAGAACCCCTCTGGCCCCGCCGATCCGATCATCGTCCACCCCGATGTGCGGCGGATGCTGATGACGATGCGCGCCTATAACGAAGGCTGCCGGGCACTCACCGCATGGGTCAGCCGCGCGCTCGATGCCGAACACGCGGCGAAGGAGCCCGAAGCACGGGCGCGGGCGAAGGATTTCGTCGCGCTGATGACTCCGGTGGTGAAGGCCCTGTTCACCGATCTCGGCCATGAAAGCGCGCATCTCGCGGTGCAGGTCTACGGTGGCCACGGCTACATCCAGGAAACCGGGGTGGAGCAGTTCGCCCGCGATGCCCGGATCGCAATGATCTACGAAGGCACCAACGGCATCCAGGCGCTCGATCTGGTCGGCCGCAAGCTGCCCGACCGGATGGGCCGCAACCTGCGCGCCTTCTTCCACCCGGTGTCGCAGTTCCTTGAGGACAATGCGCAGGACGCGCAGATCGGCAAGCTGGTCGGTTCGCTCCAGCAGAGCTTCGGCGCGCTGCAACTGGCGACGGGGCACATTGCCCAGAAGGGCCTGAGCGATCCCGATGAAGCGGCGGCAGCTGCGACCGATTACCTGCGCCTGCTCGGCTTCGTGGCGATGGGCTACTGCTTTGCCAAGGCGGCCAAGGTGGCTCATGCGAAGCTGGCCGAAGGCACCGGAGAAGAGCAGTTCTACAAGGCCAAGATCACCACAGCGCAGTTCTTCTTCAACCGGCTGCTGCCTCCCGCCACGGCACAATTCATGGCGATCCGCAGCGGCAAGGCGAGCATGATGGATATGCCGGAGGAAGCGTTTTGACGGTCGAGGAGTTCAAGGCGCGGCTCAGCGTCCCGGCCATTGCCGCGCCGATGTTCCTCGTTTCCGGCCCCGATCTGGTGGTGGAGACCTGCAAGGCGGGTATTTGCGGGACTTTCCCGGCCCTTAACCAGCGCACCTCCGAAGGGTTCGAGGACTGGCTCAACGAAATCGAGGACCGGCTCGGCCCCGATGATGCGCCCTATGGCGTCAACCTGATCGTCCACCAGTCGAATCCGCGGGTGATGGCCGATCTGGAACTGTGCGTGAAGCACAAAGTGCCGCTCATCATCACCTCGCTCGGCGCGGTGCCCGATCTGGTGGCGGCGGTGCATTCCTACGGGGGCCTCGTGTTCCACGATGTGATCCAGCGCCGCCATGCCGAGAAAGCGGTCGAAGCAGGCGTCGATGGCATCATTGCCGTGGCAGCGGGCGCAGGTGGCCATGCCGGTACCTACAGCCCCTTTGCCCTCGTGTCGGAAATCCGCGAGTTCTATGACGGCGCGATCATCCTTTCGGGCAGCATGAGCCACGGCGGGCACATTCTCGCCGCCGAAGCGATGGGGGCTGATTTCGGCTATTTCGGCAGCCATTTCATCGCCGCCGCCGAAAGCATGGCGCCGGATGGACAAAAGGACATGATGATCGGCGCCTCCGCAAAGGATATCACCTATACTGACAAGGTGACCGGCGTCGGCGCGAATTTCCTCACGCCCAGCCTCGCCGCGGCGACCCTTCCCGAACATGCCGGGCAAATGTCGCTCAACGAAGAGGCGAAGGCATGGAAAACCATCTGGTCTGCCGGGCATGGCGTCGGCGCAGTGCGCGAAGTGCGCCCCGCCAGCGCGATATGCGAACAGATTATCGCCGAATATACCGAATCGAAGGCGAAAATCTGCGGTTGATTGGCACGATTGCCCCTTGCTCCCGTTGGCAGGTTCATGGGTAGCAATCAGTATCAGCTAACACCGCGCATCAACGCGATAGCGACAGTCCTGCCTTCGTGCGATGTCCACGCGGCCTACACCGGTTGGGCCGAACGGCAGTTGCCGCCGCGCGAAGCAGCCGTGTTCCGGCGAATGGAAGCTCGCGGTGGCATCGCCCATCGCTTCTCGGTGCTGGCGGGCAGCGACGCGGCGCTCGATTTCGGCAGCTTCTACATGCGGGACACGCCACCCGGCACGGCCGAGCGGATGCACCGCTATGCACAGTCCGCCCCCGATCTGGCGCTGGAGGCGATTGCCGCCCTGCCCTCAACCGAAGGCGTAACCCACCTTGTGGTCGCCAGTTGCACCGGCTTCATGGCGCCCGGTCTGGATCAGGTAATCGCCCGTCGGCTTTGCCTTTCCGCCGATGTCGAACGCGTCAGCATCGGCTTCATGGGCTGCTACGCGGGTGTGACCCTGCTGCGCACCGCCGCGCATATCGTCCGCTCGCAACCGCAGGCGCGGGTGCTAGCCGTATCGGTAGAACTCTGCTCGCTGCACTTACAGGAAAGCGTCGATATCGAAAGCCTGCTGGCGATGGGTCAGTTCGCCGATGGTGCCGCCGCAGCGCTGGTGAGTGCCGAGGGTGATGGGCTTGCGCTGGGAGCGGGACTTTCCGCCGCGCTGGAGGAAAGCGATCACCTCATCACCTGGACCGTCGGCGATACCGGGTTCGAAATGCAGCTTTCCGGCGCAGTGCCGGGGCGGCTGGCGGAGGCGCTGGACGATCCCGCACTGCAAGCCAGGATCATCGGCAATGCGCCACCGGCGGCATGGGCGGTGCATCCCGGCGGGCGCTCGGTGCTAGATGCGGTGGAGCGCGGGCTAAGCCTGCCGGCCGAGGCGCTGGTGACCTCACGCGCGGTGCTGAACGACTGCGGCAATATGTCCTCGGCCACGGTGCTCTTCGTGCTCGAACGGCTGATGCAAGAGAAGCCGCAAAGCGGCGTCGCGCTCGCCTTCGGCCCCGGTCTGGCAATGGAGGGCCTGCGGTTCGGCTGGACAGGTGGCACAGATGCTGACTGAACGCCTCCAGGCCCGCGAACTTATGGACGACGCGGCGCTGCCTGAGTCCACCTATCGCGCCGTGCTGATGGACCTTGCCAAGGTCAACCGGGTCACGATGGCCTATCGCCCGACGCTGCAATTCCTCGAACGCGCGCTGGCAAGACGCAAGAGCTTCCGGCTGCTCGATGTCGGCTTCGGAAATGGGGATATGCTGCGCGAAATCGCGCACTGGGCCGAGCAACGGGGGATAAAGGCCGAGCTTCTTGGCGTGGACCTCAATCCCCGCAGCGAAAAGGTCGCCCGCGACGCGACGCCATCCGAATTGCCGATAACCTACCGCGCCGGGGACTATGCCGATCATATCGGCGGTGATTGGGATGTCGTCGTCTCCAGCCTTGTCGCGCATCACATGACCCATCCGGAACTGCTGCTGTTCCTTCGTTTCATGGAGAGCGAGGCGCGGATCGGCTGGTTCGTCAACGATCTTCACCGCCATGCCTTCAGCCACGCGGGTTATCCGGTGCTGGCCTTCCTGATGGGCTGGCACAAGATCGTGCGGCTGGACGGGCGCACTTCGATTGCGCGTGCCTATCGGCCCGAGGAATGGGCACCGATCCTGGCCGAGGCGGGCATCACACAGGCGCAGGTGAAGCGGTATTTCCCCTTCCGCCTCTGCGTGTCGCGGGTGCAGTGATGGACTCGCCGCTGATCCTCGGCGCAGGCCCCGCCGGATGTGCAGCGGCCATCGTGCTAGCGAACAATGGTGCGCAGCCGCTGCTGCTCGACCGCGACGAGGCGGTGGGCGATCCGCTGTGCGGCGGGTTCCTGAGCTGGCGGACGCTGGAGCAATTGCAGGCGCTCGGTATCGATGCCCTAAAACTGGGAGCGCATCGCGTCTCGCACTTGCGCCTGTTCGATGGCGAGCGCGACGTTGTGCTGCCCCTGCCCCATGCCGCTGTAGGCCTTTCGCGCCACGCGCTCGATACCGCCTTGCGCGAAGTGGCATTGGCACGCGGCGCAATGATCGCTTTCGACCGGATCGGCGGGCTGACCAACGGGGTGGCTCAGGGCCAATCCCAGAAATGGCGTTCCGACAGTATTTTCCTCGCCACCGGCAAGCACGACCTGCGCGGCCATTCGCGCCCGCGCCACGCCAAGGATACCACGCTCGGCCTGCGCCTGCGCCTGCCCGCCTCCCCGGAGCGCACGGCCCTGTTGGGCGGTGCAATCGAATTGCACCTGTTCAAGGGCGGCTATGCGGGAATCGTCCTGCAGGATGGCGGCAGCGCCAATGTCTGCCTCGCGCTGCGCAAGTCCGCGCTCGCCCGTTCTGGCAGTTCGCCCGAAGCACTGTTCGGCTGGCTTGCCGCGCAAAGCCCTGCCCTCGCCGCACGGCTGGAGGACGACTGGCGCACAATACGCAGTGATACCATCGGCGCCGTGCCTTATGGCTGGATCGGCAGCGAAACGACCACAGGCCTGTTCCGCCTCGGCGATCAGGCGGCGGTGATTCCCTCGCTCGCAGGCGAAGGCATTTCCATTGCCCTTGCCAGCGGGAGCATGGCCGCGCGCTACTGGCTGGAGGGTGGCGCATCCGCCGCACCCAAATACCAGCGCGCATTCGCCATCAAGGCGCGCAAGCCGATCCGGCTCGCCTCGCTGGCCTGGCACCTGGCCGAAACCCGCCTCGGTGCCCGCGCCGCGCTGGCCCTCGCCCGCATCGCCCCGGCAGTCGTCGCGCAATTCGCCGAAATGGCGCGAATTGCCCCCGCCCCTTCCCTTGCGCCACGATAAGGCTCTGCTAGGACGCGGCCAAATCCAACGCATTCACAGACGAAAGACAGGGAAGCCCCATGGCGAAAATTCAGGTCAAGAACCCCATCGTGGAAATCGACGGCGACGAGATGACACGGATCATCTGGCAGTGGATTCGCGAGCGGCTGATCCTGCCGTACCTCGATGTCGACCTGAAGTATTACGATCTGTCGGTCGAAAAGCGTGACGAGACCGAAGACCAGATCACCATCGATTCCGCCCACGCCATCCAGAAGTACGGCGTCGGCGTGAAGTGCGCCACCATCACCCCGGATGAAGCGCGGGTGGAGGAATTCGGCCTCAAGAAGATGTGGCGTTCGCCCAACGGCACGATCCGCAACATCCTCGGCGGGACCATCTTCCGTGAACCGATCGTGATAGACAATGTCCCCCGGCTCGTCCCCGGCTGGACCGATCCCATTGTCGTCGGCCGCCACGCCTTCGGCGACCAGTATCGCGCCACCGACACCCTGATCCCCGGCGCAGGCAAGCTGCGGCTGGTGTTCGAAGGGGATGATGGCCAGACCATCGATCTCGACGTCCACACCTTCGACCAGCCCGGTGTGGCCATGGCGATGTACAACCATGACGAATCGATCCGCGATTTCGCCCGCGCCAGCTTCAACTACGGGCTGGATCGCGGCTGGCCGGTGTACCTTTCCACCAAGAACACCATCCTCAAGGCCTATGACGGGCGCTTCAAGGACCTGTTCCAGGAAGTGTTCGACACCGAAGGCTTCAAGGAGAAGTTCGCCGAAGCCAAGATCATCTACGAACACCGCCTGATCGACGACATGGTCGCCGCCGCACTCAAGTGGAGCGGCAAGTTCGTCTGGGCCTGCAAGAACTACGATGGCGACGTGCAGTCGGACGTGGTGGCGCAGGGCTTCGGCTCGCTCGGGCTGATGACCTCGGTGCTGATGAGCCCGGACGGCAAGACCGTGGAAGCCGAAGCTGCTCACGGCACCGTCACCCGCCACTATCGCCAGCACCAGCAGGGCAAGGCAACCTCGACCAATCCGATCGCCTCGATCTTCGCCTGGACTCGCGGCCTGATGTATCGCGGCCGTTTCGACAACACGCCCGATGTGGTGGCCTTTGCGGAGACTCTGGAACGGGTGTGCATCAGGTGCGTCGAACAGGGCAAGATGACCAAGGATCTCGCGCTGCTGATCGGACCCAGCCAGAGCTGGATGACCACCGAGCAGTTCTTCGAAGCGATTGTCGAAGGACTGGAAGCGGAAATGAAGGCGCAGGGGCTGGCGTGATCGCGATGGCGGGCCCGAAGTTATGACCAAGGCCCGCCTCGAAGTGCGGCAGGCGGAAGTCGGCGATATCCGCCGCATCGCCGCGCTCGCCAAGCGCGTTTACGAGGATTTCGTCCCCTATACGCAGGGCGAGATTCGCGGGCAGTTGAACAACTATCCGCAGGGCTGCTTCGTTGCCGTGCTCGATGACAAACTCGTCGGTTATTGCGCCACCATGCGCATTGCCGGAGACAAGGCGCTCCGCCCGCACAGCTGGGACGAGATCACCGGCAACGGTTATGGCAGCCGCCACGATCCCAACGGCGACTGGCTCTACGGCTACGAGATGTGCGTCGATCCCAAGGTCCGCGGCACCCGGATCGGGCGGCGGCTGTACGAGGAACGGCGCTTTCTCGCCGAACAGAGCGAGTTGAAAGGCATCGTCTTCGGCGGACGGATGCCCAACCTTCGCAAGAGCTGGCGTCGGGTCGAGGGGCCCGAAGACTATCTCGAAAAGGTGATCGCCGGGCGCATCCACGATCCGGTGCTGCGGTTCCAGCTCGCCAACGGGTTCGAGCCCATCGGCATCCTGCCCGGCTACCTGCCCGAAGATACGCGCAGCCGTGGCAACGCGGTGCAGATGGTCTGGCGCAACCCGTTCGTCGACCAGGAAGCCAGCCCACAGGCCCGCGTGCCGCGCGGGGTCGAGAACGTCCGCGTTGCCACCTGCCAGTTGCAGGCCCGCGCGGTAAAGGATTTCGACGAATTCATCGGCCAGATCCGCTATTTCGTCGATGTCGCTGCCGATTACGAAGCGGACTTCATTCTGTTTCCGGAAATGTTCACGCTGATGCTACTGAGCGCGGAAGCGGAGGAGCTGTCCCCGCTCAAAAGCATCGAGCTGCTGTCCGAATATACCCCGCGCATCCGCAAGGCGCTTTCGGAAATGGCGCTCAAGTTCAACATCAACATCATCGGCGGATCGCACCCGACGCGGATGGAGGATGGCGACATCCACAACGTGGCGATGGTGTGCCTGCGCGACGGATCGATCCACGAACAGGAAAAGATCCACCCCACCCCCAACGAAGCCTACTGGTGGAACATCCGCGGCGGCGATGCGGTGGACGTGATCCAGACCGACTGCGGCCCCATCGGCGTGCTGATCTGCTACGACAGCGAATTCCCCGAACTGGCGCGGCGGTTGGTGGACGAAGGCGCGCGGATCATCTTCGTGCCGTTCTGCACCGACAGCCGACAGGGCTACATGCGCGTACGTTACTGCGCGCAGGCCCGCGCGATCGAGAACCAGTGCTACGTGGTGATGAGCGGCAATGTCGGCAACCTGCCCAATGTCGCCAACATGGACATCCAGTACGCGCAAAGCTGCATCCTCACCCCGTGCGATTTCCCCTTCGCGCGGGACGGGATTGCCGCCGAAGCCACCGAGAATGTCGAAACCCTCACGATCAGCGACGTCAACCTCGCCGATCTCGCCTGGGCCCGCGCCGAAGGCACTGTCCGCAACCTGGCCGACCGCCGCTTCGATCTCTACCGCATCGAATGGGACCACCGCGAAGGCGCGACCCAGGCCGAACCCGGCGGCCCCCCGCCTACGCGACAGCATGGGCCGGGCGGGGGCTGACCACCGCATAAAGGTCATGTTTGAGGCCGGTCGGAACGCTCGTAGGCTCGGCGCCTGCTTGTGGAGGACGCACTTGACGATGCTGCCCTGCTGAATGATGTTAACATCGCGAGGGGAAGGAGTCGGGAGATGCTTCAGGGGTTAGCCACTATCGCCGGCAACGAAGGCTGGATCGGCTGCATAACCTACAAGAGCCGGGCTACGGCCACTCCCAGCCCCTCCGATCTCCACTCGCTGGTCGGCAAGGCGCGCGCGCGCAACCGGAAACTCAATGTCACCGGTATGCTGCTGTATGAAAACGGTTCGTTCCTGCAAACGCTCGAAGGCCCGCCGGACAAGCTCGATGCGCTGTGGGCGTCGATCAAGCAGGATAGCCGCCACGACCATATCGAGGTGCTCAGCGAGCACGTTGTCCCCGCGCGGGTGTTTTCCAACTGGGACCTGCTGCTCCACAGCCACCTCGACAAGCCGTCCGCATCGGCGGTCGCGGCGCGTTCGGTGCCCGAGGCGGTGGACGGCTATATAAAGAGCCTGGTCCGGCTGGCGCTCGAAGCCAACGATATCGGTCTCGGCAAGCTGATCGACTCGCTGGCGGAACGCGGCTGGAAAAGCGGTGCCATCGTCACCCTGCTGATCGAGCCGGCGGCGCGCGCACTGGGCGATGCCTGGCTGGCCGACGAATGCAGCGAGCTCGATCTCACCATCGGCCTCAGCATGCTGCAACTCGCCGGTCACGAGGTGCGCTACGAAGCGAGCGGGCAGAGCCTGCGCAACGGGCGCTACTCGATCCTGCTGGCCACGGCTCCGGGCGAAGCGCATATGCTCGGCACTTCGCTGCTGGCGGACCAGTTCACCGATGCGGGCTGGGATGTCGAAATGGCCTTCCCCGACAGCGACGAGGCGCTGGCCAACCAACTCAGCGCGCAGCATCCCGACGCGGTCGATATCGCCCTCTCGGACGCTTTCATGCGACAACACACGTTGGGCCAATTGCGAGCGACGGTGGAGCACAGCCGCCTCGCTTCTCCCGATCAGCCCACGGTGATTTCGGTGGGCGGACGCCTGTTTGCCGAAGCTGCGGCAACGGCCAAGTCGGTCGGCGCAGACCACGCGCGGATGACGGCGGCGGGGGCGAGCATTCGCATGGCGGAGCTCGTGCGGCAGAGCCGGGTGCGGCGGGCTGATGGGGATGGGTTGGTGGAAGGGTCGACTCCACATTAGAAGCATTCCTTGAATGTCGGCCAGATGACGACAGGCTGAGCCGATGTCGCTCTACATGAAGTCCTGGTTATTCATCGGATATGTGCTGATTGTATTTTTCAGCTTCCCGATCTGGATCTCATTTTTGCACGATCGCTTCGGCAGCATCGGGTTCATTCTCGGACTAGCATTCTGGCTAAGTCATGGCCTTGCCAGCTTGCTGCTATTTCGGTGTCCCGACTGCGGACTCACGCCGTTCAAGACGAACAAGGGTTTCATGGCGTTCAGTACGCCTTGGCCAAGAAAAATATGCGGTCATTGTGGACACGACCACTCTTCGTCACCCCGGACTTGATCCGGGGTCCCGCTAACTTCCTAGTCCAAGCGAAACCTGTGTTTCATCCGGTCTAGTTTAGCGCGCGACGCGATCCTATTTCCGTTTTCGACCAGATCACTCAAGCGGGACCCCGGATCAAGTCCGGGGTGACGATACGGCGCTATTCGCTCCACCCGTCACCAAACTCACCCCCCAGATCGCCAGCCAAGCCGCGACAAACCCCGGAATGATCTCGTAAACCCCCGGCCCGCCCATGAACTCCGCGTTCCAGCCGAGCCAGATCCACGCCATCACCACCACCGCCCCCGTCACCAGCCCGGCCACTGCGCCCGCACCCGTCATGCGCTTCCACGTCAGCGCCAGCACGATCAGCGGGCCGAAGGCGGCGCCGAAGCCGGCCCAGGCGTTCGCCACCAGCGCCAGCACGCCGCTTTCGGGATCGCTGGCGATCACGATCGCCGCCACCGAGACCAGCGCCACGCAGACCCGGCCGACATTCACCATCTCCCGCTCGCTTGCCTGCTTGCGCCAGAACAGACGGTAGAAGTCCTCGGTCAGCGAGCTGGAGCTCACCAGCAATTGCGAGCTGATGGTGGACATGATCGCCGCCAGCAGCGCTGCCAGCAGGAAGCCGGTGACGAAGGGGTGGAACAGCGTATTGGCGAGCAGGATGAAGATCGTTTCCGGATTGTCGAGCACGATGCCCGGATTGCGCTCGACATAGGCGCGGCCCGCCAGTCCGATACCCAGCGCGCCGACCAGCGCCACTGCCATCCAGCTCAGCCCGATGGCGCGCGCCATCGGCACCCCGCCCTCGCGCACTGCCATGAAGCGGACGATGATGTGCGGCTGGCCGAAATAGCCCAGCCCCCAGGCCACGGCGGACAGGAAACCGATCACGGTCAGCCCGCTGGTCCAGCTGAGGAATGACGGATCGAGCGTGCCGAGCGTCTCGGTCATCTGGCTGATCCCGCCGCCGCCCGCACCGTAAAGCACCACCAGCGGCATCAGCACCAGCGCCACCACCATGATGCAGCCCTGCACGAAATCGGTCAGGCTCACCGCGAGGAACCCGCCCACCATCGTATAGGCCAGCACCACCAGCGCGGTGAGCAACACCCCCGCCATATAGGGGCTGAGGCCCAGCAGCGGCGCGTCGATAAAGGTGCTGGCGAACAGCAGCCCGCCGCCCACCAGCCCCGCCGCCGAATAGACCGCGAAGAACACCACGATGATGATCGCGGAAGTGACCCGCAGCGCCACGGCCTTGTCCGGAAAGCGGTTGGCGAGGAATTGCGGGATCGTCAGCGCATTGCCGTAGGATATGGTCTGTGCGCGCAGGCGCGGCGCGACCACGAACCAGTTGACCACCGCGCCGATGAACAGGCCGATGCCGATCCACGCCTCCACCAGCCCGGTGGCATAGAGCGCGCCGGGCAGGCCGAGCAGTAGCCAGCCCGACATGTCGCTCGCCCCCGCGCTGAGCGCCGCTACCGCCGGATGCAGGTTGCGCCCGCCGAGCAGGTAGCCCTCGCTGTTCTCGGTCGATCGCTTCCAGGCATAGAGCCCGATGACGAGCATGAGGACGAAATAGGCGGCTAGGGCGATGATCGTGGCTGTCTGCATACCCCATGCATAACGATTGTGGGCGCTGTGTCACGGGTAGCGGGGGATGTGCTCCATAATTGCCTGCGCAGCGTGCGGGCTTTCCTACATGGCGGGCGCCGTGCTTGATCGAGCGCGTGTTGAATGCCTGTTTTCCCCTGCGGCCCCCTGCTTTTCAGGAGCACCATACGAAGAGAGGTTTTTCTTCTCCAGAACAGTGCTCCATGTGCTCCATAATTGCCCCACCTCCGTGCCGCGCGCCCATTTCGCAGTTGCAGCAAGCGCAATGCCTCTGTCATAGGTCCATTCATGCACCACGCCGAAATCTCCCCCTGGATGAGCGATGCGCTGGTGATCCTCGGCGCAGCAGGCATCATCATCCCGCTGTTCGCCCGTTTCCGGGTGACGCCGATCATCGGCTTCATCCTCGTCGGCCTGCTGGTCGGCCCGTTCGGGCTGGGGCGGATGGTGGTGGAATACGACTGGCTGCGCCATGTCACCATTACCGATCCCGAACAGCTGGTGCCTTTCGCCGAATTCGGCATCACCCTGCTGTTGTTCTCGATCGGGCTGGAACTGAGCTTCAACCGGCTCTGGCAAATGCGGCGCATGGTGTTTGGACTGGGCGCTCTGGAGCTGATCGTGATCGGATTCCTGCTCGCCTCCGTGTTCATGCTGTCGGGACAGTACTGGACCGGCGCACTGGCGCTGGGACTGGCGCTGGCATTTTCCTCCACCGCGCTGGTGCTGCCGATATCGGGCACCCACACGCCGGTGGGCCGCGCCGCGCTCTCGATGCTGCTGTTCGAAGATATCATGATCGTGCCGCTCATCTTCCTCTTCAGCGCGCTGGCACCCAATGCCGGTGCCGAGGGCTGGGATGGTTTGCTGACCACGCTGTGGCAGGGCGGACTGGTGGTGGCGGTGCTGATGGTGGCCGGGCGCTTCCTGCTGCCGCACCTGTTCGCCCAGGCGGCGCGCACCAAGAGCCCGGAATTGTTCCTCGCGGCAACCCTGCTGGTGGTAATCGGATCGAGCCTTGCCACTGCGCTGGTCGGCCTCTCCCCCATCGTCGGCGCGCTGATCGCCGGTCTGCTGATCGCGGAAACCGAGTACCACACCGAAGTCGAAAGCATCATGCAGCCGTTCAAGGGCCTGGCACTCGGCGTATTCCTGATTACCGTCGGGATGAGCATCGACCTGGGGACTGTCTGGAGCAACCTGGGGATGATCGTTCTGGCAGTTGTCGGCGTACTCACCCTGAAGGCCGTTGTGACCGGCATCCTGTTGCGCCTGATGGGCGCGCGGCGGGCAACCGCAGTCGAGACGGGTATCCTGATGGCCAGCCCGTCCGAAACCACGCTGATCGTGATGGCCGCTGCCGCGAGCGCATTGCTGATCGCGCCGGAGACCGCGCAGTTCTGGCAGATCGTCACCGCCATCGGCCTCACCGTCACTCCACTGCTGGCCATGCTCGGCAAACGGGTGGCCCGGCAGGTCGAGCCCGCTCCGGCGCTGGACGAGATCGAGGGCGATGGCGATGTGCCGCGCGTCGTCATCGTCGGGCTGGGCCGGGTCGGGCGGCTGGTGGCGCAGATGATGAAGCGGCACAACCAGCCCTATATTGCCATCGATGCCGATCCGGACCTGATCGAACAGGCGCGGCGAGACGGCTACTACGCGGTGTTCGGCAATGCATTGCGCGAAGATGCGCTGGACAAGCTCGGCATCGACCGGGCGCCGGCCGTCATCCTGACGATGGACGAACATATCCTCGCCCAGCGGATGGTGCGCAAATTGCGCGCTGCCCATCCCGACCTGCCGATCATCGCTCGCGCGCGGGACAGCTTCCACGCCGCCGAACTTTACCGCAGCGGGGCGAGCACCGCCGTTCCCGAAACGCTCGAGAGCTCGCTCCAACTGTCCGAAGCAGCGCTGGTCGATATCGGCGTGCCAATGGGCCCGGTAATCGCCTCGATCCATGAAAAGCGCGACGAATTCCGCGAGGCAATCCAGCAAGGTGCGGCGCTGGAGCACAAGCCGAAACTGCGCACCAGCACACTGGAAGGATGAGGTTCCCCGGATAAAGTCGCGGCTTCGCGCATTGGTATGGGGAAGGAGAATTCCCATGAGCAAGCAGCAAGACCCGACAAAGCCGGTTTCGAATTCCGAGAAGTTCAAGCCGAAGAATGTCGCTTCAGACGAAGATCACGGACGGAACGTGCGCAATATGGACGATGTCCCGCGCGGCAGCGAGGGCGACCGCAGGCGGTCCGCGCAGAACCGGGTGGACTGAACCAGCCTGCCGCGCGTTCAGTCAGGGCTAAGCAATGAGGCGCAAGGAGAATGCCAGGCTTCAAACGGGGGAACGCGCGATGAAGAATTCGTCTTTGGCAGTATTGGCAATTATCAGCGGACTTTGCCTGTCTGCTCCAGCCAGAGCATCGATCAACGATCAGTTCGCCTGCGAAACCAGCGGTTCGGCTGGCGAGCTATTCGTGACCATCATGGCCATGCAACCTGGCGTGGCAATAGTGCAGGACTCGCGCGATGTGAGCGGAGAAGTCACTCAGATTGTGCTCGAAGGAAGCCAGATTGAGGGGCATTTTGCATTTCTCGGGCATGGCGCTTCGTTCGTCGGTAGTGGCAATAGCGGAAGGCTTTTCTATGAAGCGGACATCTATGTATGCGTCTTCCCGCTCGATGAAGAGCTCGGCCTCGAATCCGGTCTGACAGATTAGCGGAAGTCGCCCCGTCAGACGGTCTCACGCATGAGAACACGCCTGATTGCGGCGATAGCCTCGTCACCCTTGTCACCATCCGGCCCCCCGCCTTGCGCCATGTCCGGGCGACCACCGCCGCCTTTGCCGCCCACGGCCTCGACTCCCGCGCGCACCAGATCGACGGCGCTGAACCGGCCAAGCAGATCTTCGCTGACCGTAACGGCCACCGCCGCCTTGCCTTCGTTCACCGCGACAATGGCCGCCACGCCCGATCCCATCCGCGCCTTCGCGCCATCGAGCAATCCGCGCAGTTCGCGCGGGTCCATGCCTTGCATTACTTGGCCGGAGAAAGCCACGCCCCCGACATCCTCGTCCGCCGCCGGGGCCGCCCCGCCAGAACCGCCGCCCAGCGCCAGCGCCTTCTTCGCCTCGGCCAGCTCGCGTTCCAGTCGCTTGCGCTCGTCAACGAGTGCGGCGACCCGCTCTTCAACCTCGTCGGGCGCGGTGCGCAGTGTCGCGGCCACTGACTTTAATGCCTCGTCGCGGCTTACCAGCCATTGCCGCGCAGCCTCGCCCGTCAGTGCCTCGATACGCCGCACGCCCGAAGAGACCGCGCTTTCGCTGACAATGCGGAACAGTCCGATGTCCCCCGTGGCGCGCACATGGGTGCCGCCGCACAGCTCGACCGAGTAGTTGCGCCCCGAACCATCCCAATTGGAACGGCCAATCGAGAGCACCCTGACTTCTTCGCCGTATTTCTCGCCGAACAGCGCCATCGCCCCTGCCTCGATGGCGTCATCTGGGCTCATCAATTGCGTGCGGACTTCATCATTTGCGCGGATTTCGGCGTTCACTTCGGCTTCGATTGCGGCAACCTCCGCCGCCGAAAGCGGCTTGGGATGCGAGAAATCGAAGCGGAAACGGTCCTGCGCCACCAGCGAACCCTTCTGCGTCACATGCCCGCCCAAATGGTTGCGCAGCGCCGCATGGAGGAGGTGGGTTGCCGAATGGTTGGCCCGGATCGCATCGCGCCGCACGGCATCGATGGCGAGATGGACGGTATCGCCCACGGCAATCCGGCCCGACTTGATCGTGCCATGGTGCGCGTGCAGCCGCCCGAGTGGCTTGGCCGTATCGCCAACGGCGATGTGCAAGCGGTGATCGCCGGTGATGGTTCCCGCATCGCCCATCTGCCCGCCGCTTTCGCCATAGAACGGAGTCTGGTTGGTGAGGACGATCACTTCCTGCCCGCTATCAGCAGAAGAGACTTCCTTGCCCTCCACCACCAGCGCCACCACCCGGCCCTCACCTTCGTTGGCGCTATAGCCCGTGAATTCGGTCGCGCCTTCGCGCTCGGCAATGTCGAACCAGACCTCGCTGTCGGCAGTCTGGCCCGAACCCTTCCATGCGGCACGCGCAGCGGCCTTTTGTAGCGCCATCGCGGCATCGAAACCGGCCTTGTCCACACCGATGTTGCGCGCGCGCAGCGCGTCCTCGGTAAGGTCGTAAGGAAAGCCGAAGGTGTCGTAGAGCTTGAACGCGGTTTCACCGGGCAGGCTGTCGCCCTCGCCCAGCCCCGCGCTTTCCTCTTCGAGCAGGCGCAAGCCCTTGTCCAGCGTCTGGCGGAAGCGGGTCTCCTCGCGCTCCAGCACCTCGGTAATCAGCGCCTGCGCGCGCGGCAGATCGGGATAGGCCTGCCCCATCTCGCTCACCAGCGTCGGCACCAGACGGTGCATCAGCGGCTTTTCCGCGCCGAGTAGGTGTGCGTGTCGCATGGCGCGGCGCATGATCCGACGCAGCACATAGCCGCGTCCTTCGTTCGACGGCAGCACACCATCTGCGATGAGGAAACTGGTGGAGCGCAGGTGATCCGCAATCACGCGATGACTGGCGATGGTGCTTTCGTCTGCCTTCGCTTTCACGCCCTCTTCGCTGGCATCGATCAGCGTGCGGAAGGTGTCGGTCTCGAACACATTATGGACGCCTTGCATGACTGTCGCCATGCGTTCCAGCCCCATTCCGGTATCGATGCTGGGGCGAGGCAGGTTGCCGACGATCTCGTCTGCCGCCTGGATATGCTGCATGAACACCAGATTCCAGATCTCGACGAAGCGGTCGCCATCCTCTTCGGGCGAGCCGGGTGGACCACCCGCAACCGCTGGACCATGATCCCAGAAGATCTCCGAGCACGGGCCGCAAGGGCCATCAGATCCCATGGCCCAGAAGTTGTCCTTGGTGGCGATACGAATGATCCGCTCTTCGGGTAGCCCCGCGATCTTGCGCCACAGATCGAACGCCTCGTCATCGGTGTGGTAAACGGTGACAGTCAACCGGTCCTTTGCCAGCCCCAGCTCCCGGGTGACCATACCCCAAGCCAGTTCGATCGCACGTTCCTTGAAGTAATCGCCGAAGCTGAAATTGCCGAGCATTTCGAAGAAAGTGAGGTGCCTAGCGGTGTAGCCGACATTGTCGAGATCGTTGTGCTTACCCCCGGCTCGGACGCATTTCTGGCTGCTGGCAGCGCGCGGCGCAGGCGGGGTCTCGACCCCGGTGAACACATTCTTGAACGGCACCATCCCTGCGTTGACGAACATCAGCGACGGGTCGTTGTACGGCACAAGCGGTGCCGAGGGCACCACCTGGTGATCGGCGGTCCCGAAATAGTCGAGAAAGGCGCGGCGGAGGTCGTTGGTCGAATGCATCGCAGCGAATTAGGCGCTCACTCGCGCGGCGACAAGCGCAATGCGGCACTTACTGTGGGCGACGCAGGCGATCAGGGGGCGCGTGCTATCGGGCATCCTGTCACCCCTTGCGCGCTGTTACGATCCACGCGGCAGCGGGTAGCGCCACTATCCCGCCGTGTTCATGGCGTTCGGCAAGGGCGCGGATACGCTTGAAAAAGCGTTCACGCGCTTCCGGCTCCATCTGCGCCGCCGCCTTTGCTGCCGGGCCGATGCGGGAAAAGTATGTCACAGCTTCGCCAACGGGATCGGCTCCAGTGCCGGCAATCATCGGGAAATCGACCGGAGTCACCGAAATCTGGCTCCACCCGCTCTCACTCAGGATTGCGTGGACACGCGTGCCATCGGCGAAGGCAAAAGGTCCGGGTGCGAGCGGGTCGCCGCGCTCGGGGGGATCGGGAAGCAGGCGGACAACTTCGCTGAAGAAGGGATTTTCGCTGGGCGAGCGGAAACAGGAGAACAGCATTCCCGCCTTGGGTGCAGCTTGTGCAGCGAGATGGGCAAAGGCTGCGGGCGGGTCGTCGAAGAACATTACCCCGTGGCGGGAAACGAGAAGATCGGGCGCTACGGAAGGATCGCATCGCCATTGCGCGGCATCGGCGAGTTCGAACTGGACATTGGCAAGGTGCGAAGCGCGTTCTCGCGCGACGTCAACCAGTTGCGGCGACACGTCGACCCCGATGACCGATACATCGGGCCTGCCGCGCGCGATGGCCAGCGACAATTCACCCGCCCCGCAGCCGACATCGAGAACTCTGGAGAAGACGAAATGTCGCGTAAGAGCGAGCAATTGCTCGGTGAGTTGGCTGAAGCTGCGATCTGTGCGGCGGTACTCTTCGGCCCACGTGGTACCTACATTGCCTTGCCACTCGCTCTTGTCCGTCATCCCCAATTCCCCGATATGCGGATCGAGCGATAGCAGGGGAATGGTTGCAACAATATCAAAAGCGAAGAAGCCGGCTCTGGCGGGCGCAAGTCCCGCCGTCGCCGGCTCCGGTTTCGCAAGGCTGGTGGATCAAGTACATCCCCGTGCGATGGATGTACCTGCACCTGCCTTCTTGAGGATCAGTCTTCGGAGTCCGCGTCCGGCTCTGCCAACATCACCTCGGCGACCGCGTCGGTTTTGCTGCGGATGGCAGCTTCCAACTTGGCGCAAAGCTCTTCGTTTTCCTTGAGGAAAGTCTTGGAATTCTCGCGGCCCTGGCCGATCCGGATGCTATCGTAGCTGAACCACGATCCGGACTTTTCGACGATCCCGGCCTTCACTCCGAGATCGAGAATCTCGCCGATCTTGGAAATGCCCTCGCCGTACATGATGTCGAATTCGACCTGCTTGAACGGCGGGGCGACCTTGTTCTTGACCACTTTCACGCGGGTGGTGTTGCCGATCACCTCATCCCGGTCCTTGATCTGGCCGGTGCGGCGGATATCCAACCGGACCGAAGCGTAGAACTTCAGCGCGTTGCCGCCGGTGGTGGTTTCCGGATTACCGTACATCACCCCGATTTTCATGCGCAGCTGGTTGATGAAGATCACCATGCACTTCGAACGGCTGATCGAACCGGTGAGCTTGCGCAAGCTTTGCGACATCAACCGCGCCTGCAGGCCGACGTGGCTGTCGCCCATTTCGCCCTCGATTTCGGCGCGCGGAACCAGCGCGGCGACCGAATCGACCACCAGCACGTCGATAGCGTTCGAGCGCACCAGCGTGTCGACGATCTCGAGCGCCTGTTCGCCAGTATCGGGCTGCGAGACGATCAGCTCATCGATATCGACGCCCAGCTTGCGGGCATAGACGGGATCGAGCGCGTGCTCGGCATCGATGAAAGCCACCGTGCCGCCCGCCTTCTGCGCTTCGGCCAGCACGTGCAGCGCCAGCGTGGTCTTGCCCGAGCTTTCCGGCCCGTAAACCTCAATCACCCGGCCTTTGGGAAGGCCGCCGATGCCGAGCGCGATGTCGAGCCCCAGCGACCCGGTGGAGATCGCCTCCACATTCATCGCTTCCTTGCTGCCCAGCTTCATTGCCGAGCCCTTGCCGAACGCGCGATCTATCTGCGCGAGGGCTGCTTCGAGCGCCTTCTGACGGTCCACACTGGATTCCTTTTCCACAAGCTTCAGGTTACCACTCGCCATGACACGGCCTCCGTCAGTTCGCCAGAGCTCCCATGAACTCTTCAACTGATGGTGATGTACCCAGTTTGTTCCATAAGAACAAGAGTGGAACGGAATTTTTGTTGGATTTGTGCTGACGCGGAAATTTCTCGCCAGGTTTCAAGGCAAAGTTGCCTAGTCGTTCACCGGCCGAACCCGCCAGCCCACCGTCCGCGTTCCATTGGCAGGAACGGTTGCTTCCACGATTCGCTGCCCCTCGTCCAGTTCCTCTCCCGCGCCGCTGAAATGCCATTGTGCGGGAAAGCCGAGGTAGAGCCGCACCGTTACCGGAACCGGATTGGCATTGCTCAGCGTCGCTTCCATCCTGGCCCAGCCGCCCTTGCCCTCGCGCGGATCGACACCGTCCACGGCGCGGCAGGTGGAGAAGACCTGCGTACTGGAACCCAGCCGGATGTCGACATCCTGCCCGCTCGCGTAATCGCGCAGCGAATCTTCAGCCACCAGCATCTCGCCGAGCGGCCCGCGCTCGAACACCGTCAGTTGTCCACTTGGCAGGGCAACGCCCAGCCCGTGCTCTTCGTCGTTGACCGTCTCCAACCGCATCCCCGTCGGCACCGGGCCGGTATTGCCCCAATCCCAGCCACTGCACGTGGCATCGTAAACCAATTCGCCTTCGACATTCTCTTCCTGCAGGAAGGCAACCTGCTTCAGGCCTTGCGCGTTCACGTCGACCGGCAGAGGGATGCGATAGAGCTTGAGGTCGCCCAGCGCTTCTTCCTCGGCTTGCATGGCTACGCCGACGACCATTTCCATCGCATCGGCCGCCCGCATCCGGGCGCCGGTCACCACGATCGGAGCAGACATCGGGGGGGGTGCGGGAGGCGGCGGCGGTGGCGGAATCCGAACCGGCGATCCTGCTGCCGTGCTCCCCAGCGGATAGCAGGTCAGCCGCAAGGGCCGCGCATCGGGTGGATCGGACAGTCCCTGAAAATTGCTTACCACGTTGAGCGTGCCCGCCACGGCCATCAGTTCCGCGCCGGGAAAGCTCTGGCCGTTGTCGTTGAGGATGGTCAGCCAGCTGGTCAGATCGAAACGCAGATCTTCCGCCTCGCGGCCTTCATGGATAGTGGCGACGTAGCTGGCTTCCCAGTCGAAACCCCAGGCGAGATAGGTGA
Source organism: Erythrobacter sp. (assembly GCA_019739335.1). Taxonomy (NCBI): domain Bacteria; kingdom Pseudomonadati; phylum Pseudomonadota; class Alphaproteobacteria; order Sphingomonadales; family Erythrobacteraceae; genus Erythrobacter; species Erythrobacter sp. The sequence continues at coordinate 2,470,001 of CP073261.1, read as the reverse complement.
GCGTGACCGTGTAGGTGCCACCGCTCTCATCTGCCGTATCGATGGTGAAGACCGGATTGGCGGAAAGCCCCTCCGGCACTCCGTCAAAGGTCAGGCGTTCGGGCAGGCCGGAACAGCGCACCGCCTCGTAACCCTCCGCCGTTTGCAGCACCAGCCCGCCATCGGCGCGGGTGCGGACTACGGCGCTTTCGGCCTGTTCCTCGCCCGTGGCGGGATCGGTGCGGGTGATCGTGACGCGGTTGCCCAGCATCCCGTCCACCAGAGCAGCGGGGCTGAGCAGGTCGGCGTTGCGGTTCTTTTCGATTGTCCCTCCGGGCAGGCCAGTGACGATCGCGGAGACCGCGACCATCCCCTCGGCCACACCGTCGAAGCGGATCGTCGAGCGGCCCGGCGGCAGCGTAACACTGCGGGTCTCGGAAATCATCGCGAAGCCCTGCGGCCAGTTCACGTTCATTGCCTGCCCGGTGCCGCGATTGGGATCGCGATAGACGGTGACGGCGAGACTTTCGGGCGCGGATGCCTCGACTACGGCGCGATCCTGCGCGGCTGCCGGCAAACTGACAAAAGCCGCGACGGAAATGAGCAAGGCCGTGATGCGGCGCACCGCCCCGCCCCTAGTACCGCGACTCGTAAGTCACGCGCACCACGCGCTCGCCATTGGCGGGCACGGTGACGCGGTAGAGGCGTTCACCGAAATTGATCTGCTCGCCTGCAATATCCTCCGAAACAACCCGGAAGTCGCGGCCCCACCAGCCCTGATCGAGCCCGCCTTGCGTCAGTTCGACCTCCACCGGCTCGGGCTTCGCATTGGTGAAGGTATAGCGCATGGTGGTGCGGTAGTAATCGACCGAGCGATCCACCTGCACTTCGCGCACCAGCTCGCCATCTTCGAACACGCGATAGCGGGCGCTGCGTTCGTATTCGGCGGCGGTGATGACCGCGCGGTTCTCCACCTCGGCCTGCATGTAGACATCGAAGGCATCGCCGGTGCGCAGGCTGAGCGTGCTGCCCATCGGCGTATGGCCGATGCCGTTCTCGCCGATGAATTGCGGATTACCCTCCGCATCGTTCTGGTAAAAGCGCACCGTTCCTGCGGGAAGCGCATCGCCCAGCCCGCCCTCACGGCTGGAATTGAAGCTGATCGCGGTGGAAGCGGGGCGGAAATCGCTGTCGCTCTGCAACCAGCCGCTGCCAATCGAATAGACGCGCCGTGCGGGCACGGCCTGGACATCGAGGAAGCTGACCTGCTTGGTCTGGGCATTGGCAATCGTGGTGCGGCCCTCGATCGGGTAGAGGTAGAAATCGCCCAACCGTTCGCGGTCGGCGGTTTGCGTGCCAGGGCGGACCAGATCGGGACGCGGTCGCCCGCCACTGCCGGCATTGGGATTGCCTGCCACCAGCAGCGTATCGGCGTTGTGGAAGGTGGTGCCGGTGTTGTTGGTCAGCGTCACCCATCCCTGCATGTCGACCGTTCCGCGCGTCTCGTCATAGAGCGCGACATAGTCGCTGCTCCAGCCGAGGCCCGGCGTCAGGTAGCGGATCGAGGCTTCGCGGGTGCCACCGCGTGTCGAATCCAGCGTGACCGATAGCGTCGGGCGGGCGCGCAGGTTGGGCGGCACGCCGTCGAAGATCACCCGCACCGGCAGGCCATCGTCGCGCAGCACTTCGATCCGCTCGCCGATCCGCACCACCACCCCGCCAGCGGTGGAAAGCACTTCGGCCTGTTCGCGGGTTTCTACTCCGGTGGCGGGATTGGTGCGCACCAGTGTCACCGTCTGGCCGATGGCCTTTTCCATCAGCTTGGCCGGAGTGAGCAGGTCGAAATCGAAGTTCTGTTCGATGATCCCGGTGCCATCGGCGGCGAAACTCACTGTCTGCGGGCGGATCTGTGCCGAGACATCGGGGAATTCGATGCGGGTGCGACCGCGCGGGATGTTCAGCTGGCGAACATCCTGCACCAGCGCCTGGTTGTTCTGGTAGATCGTCACCGAGACATCGCCCTGCGCGGTTTCGCCGGAGCCGGGGTCTGCCTGGTCCTGCGCGAACGACGGGGCGGCGAGTGCCGATGCTGTGAGCAGTGCGGCGGCGAACAGGCGCTTGGTCATCTGGATTCCCCTCTGGCAGGCGATCCCGCAGGGCCGCATTCTTTGATATAAGGTATCACGGCCTGTATGGTCGATGAATGGCAGAGTGACGCAAGCTTGAGGGGCAGGCAATCGCGAATTTCAGAAGCAGGAGCCTTCGCGCTCGCGGGGAAGAAGCTGCACCCGAGGTGCCTGACAGGATCAGTTCCGCGACACTTTCCCCAGGACAGCGCCCACCTTCTCGCCGATCTGCTTTACGCTGAAGGGCTTGGCGATGAAGTGCATGTTTTCGATGTCGATCTCGCTGCGCAACTGTTCCTCGGCATAGCCGGACATGAAGAGGATCGGCAGCTGCGGCTTCTGCTTTCGTATCTCCCTTGCCATTGCCGGGCCGTCCATGCTCGGCATGACGACATCGGTCAGAACCATGTCGAAGCGATCGGGTGCCGCGCGGAACGCTTCGAGACCTTCATCGCCGTCGCTCGCGGTAACTATCATGTAACCCTGCCGCGCCAAGGCCCGTTCGGCCACCGCGCGGACCATGTCCTCGTCCTCGACCAGCAGGATCGTGCCGCCGCCGGACCATTCGCGCACCTGCTCTTCCGTCTCGATCTTTTTCAGATCCTCCTCGGTCATGTGGTGCACCGGCAGATAGATGGTGAACCGCGCTCCCCTTACCTTGCCGTCCGGCCCCTTGGCATTGCTGGCAAAGATGAACCCGCCAGATTGCTTGACGATTCCATAGACTGTGGACAACCCCAGCCCGGTGCCCTTGCCCTGCTCCTTGGTGGTGAAGAAGGGTTCGAAGATCTTGCCCAGCACGTCGGGCTTGATCCCGCCACCGGTGTCCTCCGCGATCAGCACGGTATAATCGCCCGCCGGGATGATTTCGCTGCCCATGCGCCGGATGTCGCGCGCTTCCACACGGCGGGTGGCAAAGGTTAGCGTGCCCGCCGATCCTTCACCGCCACCCGCGGTCTGGATTGCATCGCGCGCGTTCACCGCCAGATTGATGATGACCTGCTCCAGCTGGCGCGGATCGGCGCGGACATGGCCGAGATCGCGGTCATGCCGGACGTTGAGCGTGATCTTCGCGCCGAGCAGTCGCTTGAGCAACTGGCTGACTTCGGAAATGATATCCGGCAGCTGGATTACTTCGGGTTGCAGCGTCTGCTGGCGACTGAAGGCGAGCAACTGCCGGGTCAGGCTGGCCGCGCGGTTGGAATTGGCCTTGATCTGCTGGATATCGTCGTAATCGCTGTCACCGGGCGTGTGCCGCAGCAGCATCAGGTCGCAATAGCCGATGATCGCGGTCAGCACATTGTTGAAATCGTGCGCCACCCCGCCTGCAAGCTGTCCGACGGCCTGCATCTTGGTCGCCTGCGCCACCTGCCGCTTCAGGCGCGCTTCCTCGGTGGTGTCGGCGAGGCTGATGAGCACGGCAGATTCGCCCAGCCCGCGCACACCGGCCATGCCCATGCTCACCGGCTCATCCGGATCGCTGCGCAGCCGCACGGCGATATCGCCCGCGCTGGCAGGGCCTTGGCCATAACGGCGCACCGCATCGGAAATCGCCGTCTTGTCGCGCGCCACCACGATATCGCCGGGATATGGCGGCAAGTCACCCGCATCCAGACCCGCCGCACGGCGGAAAGCGGGATTGGCGTAAAGGAAATGACCGTCACGGTCGGTGGTTGCAAGACCAAGCGGCAATTGTTCGAGCAGGCTTTCCAACTGTGCCGCCTGCCCCTTTGCCTCCCCGCTCCAGCCGCCCAGCCCTATCCCCGCATCGATCAGCAACATCAGCGATGGCGCCTGCGCTGCAGCCTTGCCCGGCACGCTTTCGCGCGCTGCCTCACCGGGGTCGGCGAGGGGTACCTGCACCAGCGTTTGCGGGCTGCCCTTCTTGCCTTCGCGGGCGAAATAGATCCGCTCGCGCTCGTCGGAGCGCAGCAGGCGGACGAATTCCTGTCCGGTCATCCGCGCGGTCTCGTCCCCAAAAGCGCGGCGTGCCAGCGCCGGGTTGCCTGCCCGCACCAGCCCGTCAGCGGAGACGAGCGCAACCGCAATCCCCGCCGCATCGAGCACGCGGCCAAACACACCGGTGATATGCTTGCCAATGGCCACAAGCGGCTCTGCCCGCACGATCGGGGCGAACCGCCAGATCAGGTAATCCTCCGCCCGCCCCGCGCGCACGGCGGTGGCAGTCCAGCTGTTGTCCTCGTCGGCAATGGTGACGGCATCGCTCTTGCCATCGCGCCAGACGGTCCGCGCCAGCCGCGCGAGCAAATCGGCGCTGGCCCCGTCCACCGGCAGCCGCGGCGGGCCGTTGGCCGAACCAAACCACAGTTCGAAGGCGGAGTTGGCGCAGACCAGCCGGTTGGCGCGATCGGTAATGGCAATGGCCAGATCGGGCTGCTCGATCGCTGCCACGGTCACCGCCCAATCGGGCATGTCGGCCTGCTGGGTCGTGACGTTCCCGGCTGGCAGGCGACCGGCCACGAAGCCGACCAGACCGAGCACTACCAGTCCCCCGGCATAGGCCAGCGTCGCGGTGAGGCTGCCGGTCGCATACTGCACCAGCGCCACACTGGCGAGCACGGCGGCGGCAACGGCCAAACCGTCCACCAGTCGCCGCGATTCCTGCATATTGACCAGATTCATTCGGCGGGCTGTACCAGCCTGCGTCGCGCAGGTCGCCTGGTCCATCTACGCGCGACCACGACCCTCCACAGGACGCTTGAGACCAGATAGCCGACCGCTGCCGTAACTACCGAGAGTACAATAAACCCGAAGGCAGTGACCCCGGCGGTTTGCAGCCACCAGCCGAAATCGACCCACGGACTCTGCTCAAGCGCTGCCTTGGCATTGCCGAAGGTCTGCGGATCGACTTTCAGCGTAAACCGCCCGACCTTGTTTGCCACCACCAGCCAGAACGGCACGGTGAACGGATTGGTGACAAAGGTAATCAGCGCCGCCACTGGCACATTCGCCCGCGCCGGAAGTGCAAGGAAGGCGGCAAGGAAAATCTGCCCCAGCGGAATGATGAAACCGGCAAACAGCCCCAGCGCCACGCCGCGCGGAACCGAACGGCGGGTAAACCGCCACAATTCCGATCGCCCGAAGCGGTGGGCAATGGGCGCAAGGTATTTGTTGCGCTCCATATCGGAACGCTCCGGCATTTTCGGCACCTTCGCCGAAAGCCATCTGATCGCCTTGCTAACCATAAAATCGCCAAAAATCCGCCTGAGCGCCTTACACCTTTCGGAACCCAATCCAAGGTGGGGATAGACGAGAGGATAACAATGTCAGCTTAACGGCGCGCGTAGATTTGCGACAGCGCCCGAAAAAGACCGGATCAGGCCTTTTCGCGCATGATCCGCGCCTTGTCGCGCTTCCAGTCGCGGTCCTTGATCGTCTCGCGCTTGTCGTGCGCCTGCTTGCCCTTGGCCAGCGCCAGTTCCACCTTGGCCCGACCCTTACCATTGAAATAGACGCTCAGGGGCACCAACGTCATTCCCTTGCGCTCCACCGCGCCGAACATCTTGTTGATTTCGCGTTCGCTGAGCAGCAGCTTGCGCGGGCGCTTGGGTTCGTGGTTCTCGCGGTTGCCGTGGCTGTATTCGGGAATGTTGGCGTTGATCAGCCAGACCTGCCCGTCGCGCACTTCGGCATAGCTTTCGGCAATCGTACCCTCGCCGCCGCGCAGCGCCTTCACTTCGGTGCCCTGCAAGGCCAGCCCCGCCTCGAACACATCCTCGATAAAGTAATCGAACCGCGCGCGGCGGTTTTCGGCAACGATCTTCTGCTTGTCGAACACGGGCGGTTTGGGGCGGGCCATAGCGGGGCCATGTAGGCGCTCGCAGGCGTTGTGCAAACCCCGCCGCGCGCGAGCCGTCAGCGCACCACGATGGAGCCCGACATGCCGAGCACCGAATGGCCAAGATGGGTGCAATCGAGATCGTAGCCGCCCGCCGCCGGGATCAGCCGCAGTTCCACCCTGCCCCCCGGGGCAACCTCCACCTCGCCATCGGTAATCACCGCTGCATCGCTCGCCGCGATCTGCGCCGCCGCAAAGAAGCCGGGTGCAGAGAAATTGTGCCCGCCGCTCGCGTTGTTCACCAGCACCAGCACCACCGGCCTATCCGCCGCCAGCGAGATCGTGCGCGGTTCGAAGGCGAAAGAGTCGAGCACCACTTCCACCCGCTGTGCCTCGGCAAAGGCCACCGAAGCGGGTGCAATGCGCGGGGTGATGGTCTGCGGAATGCCGCAGGAAGCGAGCAGCGCGATGAGCGGCAGGGCGATGAGGCGGGGGGTGAGAATGATCAAACTCCTGTAATCCAGCGCCCCTGCTTTGGATTGCTCTACGTCCTCACCGCTTCGGGTGCTAGTTCAAATCATCCGGCAGAGGTGGAGTGGTCAAGATCGCCATAGGCTGATGCCCCAAGTAGCCATATCCGCACCGCCCGCTCACACTCTACTTTCCCCTTGAGCAGCAGGGCTCTACAGCATTCATAATGCCGCAACTTCCGGACTTGTTTTAGGGGAAAATCTTCAATGCTATTGTCAGCCTTGTTACTCGCCCAGTCCTTCAATGCGCTTGCCGTGATGAATGACGCGCAGTTCTGCGAGGTGTTCCAGCGCAATATCGGGCAGCTTGCCGACCAGAACTCGGCGCCTTTTTTCATCCCTCGCCCCAGCGTCGATTGCCCCAACAAGCGCATTGCCGTCACGATCCACATTGCCTCAAGCGGAAACGACTTCACTTCGCTTCACCAGAATTTCGTGGCCAATGCCCGGTCGGGCATATGCAACCTGTCCGATCCTACAATGGCCACATTCCACGAACGCGGTTGGCGATATGCATATCGCTTCGTGGCTCAGAATGGGGAAATGGTGAACGTTACGCTCAATTGCTGAGTGTAACTCCACCGCGACTTTGCTTCACATACCGGGTGAGGCGTCACGACAGGCAAAGCTTAGTCAATCGTGGCGGCTATGCTTCGACAGGCTCAGCATGAGCGGAAGTGGTGAGTTGCCATGCAAGACTCACTACCGCAAATCCTCCGGCAGCGTCGGCGTGTTCAGGATTCCGATGAACCGCTCCCACCGCTTCGCCATGTCCGCCCCGCCCGCTTCCACCGCGTTGCCGACGATCTCCTGCCCCAGCCCGTAGTTGATCACGTAGCTGCGGTAGGTATCCATGAACCGCAGCGACTGGACTGCACGTTCGCGGCTCATCAGGCGGTATCGCATCGAGGCTTCGATCGCCTGCTCGCGGGTCATCGTGCCGTCGAGATAGCCCGCGGCGATGGTGTAATAGGCGCCGGAAAGCCTGTCGGTCGCTTCGCGCAGGTCGTAGTAGGCCTGCAACTGGCTCACATCGATTCCCGCCATTGGCGCGAGAACGTCTCGCTCGTATTCGAGCTGGCTGTCGCCGGGAAAGGCCAGTTCCACCCCGTATTCGGCGCTGCCTTCGGATATGATCGCGCGCGGCGAATAGAGCGGCAGCAGGGTATATTCGATCTGGCCGAGCGCATTCACCCGGTCCCGCTCGATCAGTGTGGAATAGACGTGGTGGCCGGGGTAGGCCTCGTGGCAGCCGACATCCACCGCGCGGTCGAGCCGGGTGGGCAGATCGGTGTTGATCTCGATCACCGAGTGATAATCGCCCTGGTAATAGTTGAACCCGCCCCACGGCTTGTCGGTGACAAGGCTGAGCTCGAAACTCTCGCTTGCAGGCAGCGGGATATGCGGCAGGGTACGGGCGCGGCATTCGGCCACGGCGGCGTCGATAACGCTACGCAGTCGATCGTTCGGGATGATGAAGCGATCCTGGAAGGCATTGACCCTCTCATGAAGCGGGACGTTCTCTCCTTCTGGGCCGGGGACAAGTCGGTCGATCTCGGCAAGCACCGGATCGAGCGTGGTCAGGTCGATCAGTTCGGGCCGGACGCCGAACAGGCCCTCGGCCTCGTCCTGAAACGGGATTTCCTCCCCGCGCAGCATCCGCAGCCGGACCTTGGCGCTGCCCAGCATGGCGCGCAGGTAACGCACCCTCTCGGCCTCGGCACTGCCCGGCGCTACCCGCAGCGAACCCAGCGTGGTATCGAGCGCCAGCACGCGGGCCTGCAGGATCGGCAGCGTGGTCTCGGCATCCTGCGCGGCGGCGGCACTGGCCAATTCCTCCGGCCCGTAATAGGCATCGACATAGCCCGGGTCCTTTTCCCCGATGGCAAGCTGCACGGCGAGATACTGCCGCGCAAGCTCGTCGAGCGCGGGCGGCGGGACGTTCATCGTCGAGCAGGATGCGAGCGCGAGGGCGACGGGGGCGAGGAGGAGGTTTTTCATACAGTATTTCCCTGACTTCGTCATTGCGAGGAGCCCGTAGGGCGACGCGGCAATCCATCTCCCAACGTTTCGATCGCAGGCAACGACGGGAGATGGATTGCCGCGTCGCTTCGCTCCTCGCAATGACGAGGCTTATACAAGTCCAGCAATCTCCATCGCCGCGTCCACCGCCGCTTTCGCCGCATCCGAACACTCGATAATCGGCAGCCGAACTTCGGGGGAGAACCAGTCGAACAGCTTGCCCAGAGCGTATTTGGCGGGTGCGGGGGAGGCGTCGGCAAACATTGCCTTGTGCAGCGGATAAAGCTTTTCGTTGAGTTCGCGCGCGGTCGCGTAGTTCCCCGAAGCCGCCGCAGCGTGGAAATCTGCGCACAGCTTCGGCGCGACATTGGCGGTTACCGAAATGCAGCCCACCTGCCCCAGGGCATAGCCCGCCAGCACCAGCGGATCGTCGCCCGAAAGCTGGCAGAATTCTGGCCCCGCACCCATCCGATGCTGGACCACGCGCTGCAGATCGCCGCTGGCATCCTTCAGCGCCACGATCTTGCCGGGAAAGCGCCGCGCCAGTTCCACCACCGTATCGGGCTGGATATCGGTCACCGTGCGCCCCGGCACGTTGTAGAGCACGATCGGCAGGTCGGCACGCTCGGCCAGGTAGCTGAAATGCGCCAGCAGCCCCGCCTGGCTCGGGCGATTGTAATAGGGCGCGACCAGCAGCAGCGCGTCGGCCCCGGCGATCTGCGCTTCCTTGATGTGCCACAGCGCGGTCTGCGTATCGTTGCTGCCGGCCCCGGCAATCACCGGCACCCGCCCCGCCGCCTGCTCGGCACAGGTCTTGATGATGAGGTGATGCTCGTCATTATCGAGCGTCGCGCTTTCGCCGGTTGTCCCGCATGGCACCAGCCCGGAGGAGCCGCTTTCGATCTGCCAGTCGATAAATTTCCGATAGGCCGATTCGTCGAACGCTCCGTCCCTGAAGGGGGTTGCCAGCGCGGGTATCGATCCTGAAAACATGGTATGGCCGCTCCCGGCTTTGCAAAAATTGATCTATTCATGGCCTGATAAGGAGAGGCCAAGCAGTATGTCCAGCATGGTTCGACATTCCCTTTACGCGCTTCTCGCCGCCACCGCCATCTCTGCTCCCGCCACTGTGCTCGCACAGGATGCGGGAGAGTGGGACCGCAACCGTGCCAGTCTGGTCGCCCAGCAGCCGGGGCCGATGGCGGGAGAGATCGCCCGCTGGGAACGATTGTGGGAAGACAGCCGCCGCCGTTCGGGCGGTGATCCCGATCCGCAGATTTCTTTCGCTGAATACGCGCGTTTCCTGAGCGCCAATCCCGGCTTCCCGGAAGAACTGGCATTGCGCGCCGCTGCCGAACATCGATTACGCAGCGAATTCACCGATCCGCAGACGCTGACCGGCTTCTTTGCCGGGCGCGATCCGGTCACCAATCACGCCCGTGCGCATTATGCCCTCGCGCTAAGCGGGCAGGATCAGGCAGCTGCGCAACGCTGGGCGCTTGAGGCATGGCGCGGTGGGGAAATGAGTCCGACCGCCGAAGCGGCGATCTATTCGATGTTCGGCAACCAGTTCACGCAGGATGATAACGACCACCGGATGGATGCCCTGCTGTGGCAGCGCGATCCCGATTCCGCCGTGCGCCAGCTCGACCGCGTCTCGCCCGACAGCCGCCGCCTGTTCGCCGCGCGGCTCGCCATTTTGCAGGGCGGCGACGGGGCGACCGATGTCGCCTTTGCGCGCAGCGATCCCGGCTATCTCTACAACCGCAGCCGCGAATTGCGGCAGGAAGGTCGTGCGGGGGAAGCGGTGCGGATGATCGTGGACGGGCCGCCACTCGCCGCCCTGCCCTTCGACCGCACGCTGTGGATCACCGAGCTGCTCGCCGTTGCGCGCGAGGCAGGACGCGCCGATTCGGTACGCATTGCCGCCCGCGCGCAGGAAGCCTTCGCGCCGGGCGAGGATATCTCCGGCATGGCCTACAGGCTGCGCGACGATTACACCTCGCTGATGTGGCTGGGCGGGACCAACGCACTCTGGCACCAGGGCGACGGGGCCACTGCCGCGCCGCTGTTCTATCAGTACGGTGCCGCGGCACGCACCAGCCAGACCCGCTCCAAAGGCTTTTTCTGGGCGGGCGAAGCCTACCGGCAAGCAGGCATGACCGCCGAGGCTAACCGCCTCTACGAAATGGCGGCGCAATATACCGACCGGTTCTACGGCCTGATGGCGCTCGAACGGCTGGGCCGCGAAATTCCCGCCTATGCCGAAGCGCCTGCGGGAGAGCCTACTCCGGAAGAACGGCAGGCCTTCCTTGCCAAGCCGATCACCCGCGCCACTGCCGAAGTCGCGCGCGATGCGCCGTGGTCCACCGGCATCCGCTTCTACCGCGCGATTGCCGATCAGGCCGAGACCGTGGGCGAACACGTGCTGGTGGCTGACCTTGCGCGCGAAATCGGGCGGCGCGATCTGGCGGTGAACCTCGCCGATGCTGCGGCAGCAGACGGCCACCACGGCTTCACCCGCATCGGCTTCCCCACGCTGCAAACCCCGCCGGGAGCCAACTGGACGCTGGTCCACTCGATCGCGCGGCAGGAAAGCCAGTTCGCGCTGAACGCGATCAGCCATGCGGGCGCACGCGGCTTGATGCAGTTCATGCCCGCCACCGCGCAGGAAGAGGCGCGACGCGCGGGCGTGCAGTACTCGGCCAGCGCGCTGATGGACGATCCCGAATATGCGATGCGGCTGGGGTCGAACCATATCGAGCGGCTGGTGAGCTATTACGACGGCAGTTACCCCCTCGCCATCGCCGCCTACAACGCCGGACCGGGCAACGTGAACCGCTGGCTGCGCGAAAACGGCGATCCGCGAACGGGCTCGGTCGACTGGCTGCGCTGGATCGAGGAAGTCGGCTTCTTCGAGACCAAGAACTACATCCACCGGGTGATCGAAAACGCGGTGGTCTATGAGCAGCTCTATCCGCAGAACGCGAGTATGGGTCGGAGCCGGGATGTCAGCGATTTCCTGAGGTGAGGTAGTCCGTCAAGAAAGAGCAATGCTTGACCTCCGTCAATGTTGCGCCTGTTCGCCCCGGCTAGCCATGCTGCGGGGAGGAATGGGGTATGAAAACAGAGGCTGTTCCGGTGCGCTTTGCGGTAGCCGAGGACCTGACCTTTGCCGATCTTCGCGCAGCCCTCGCCGCCGGATGGGCGGACTATCGCGCGCATCCGCTGTTCGGGCTGTTCTTCGCCGCGATCTACGTCATCGCCGGGATGGCACTGGTGCAAGCCTTGCAGAGCCGCGGGGCGTTCATGTGGTGGATGGCGGCCATCGCGGGCTTTCCCCTCCTCGCCCCCTTCACTGCCGTCGGTCTTTACGAGGTCAGCCGCCGACGCGAGGCTGGCTTGCCGCTGCACTGGAGGCCGGTTCTCGGCGCTCTGCGCGGACGCGGGGACGAGCAACTGCTGCTGATGGGCGGCATCCTGTTCGTCGGCTTCAGCTTCTGGGTGATCCTGGCGCACGGGATTTTTGCCATCTTCATGGCCGATGCGGGCATGGGAGGGGAATCGCTGGCGGCGCTGCTGAGCCCGGCAGGCATCGCCATGCTGGCAGTGGGCAGCGCGGTTGGCTCACTGGTCGCCCTGTTCTTCTACGCGATCACCGTGATCAGCCTGCCGATGCTGGTTGATCGCGACGTCGACTTCATCACCGCGATCATCGCCAGCCTTGCCACGTTGCGGGCGAATACCGGCGTGGTGATTGGCTGGGGCGTGCTGATTGCGGCAATCCTGTTCGTGTCGATGCTCCCCGCCTTCCTGGGCTTGCTGGTGACATTGCCGGTACTCGGCCACGCGACCTGGCACCTCTATCGCCGCGCCGTGCGCTAGGCTAACCGCCGGGGAATGTCCGACAAGACCTCCCCCATCACCCCCGCAGGCCTTGCCGCATTGAAGGCGCGGTACGACCACCTGCTCGGCACCGAGCGGCCCGCAATCGTCGAGATCGTCAGCTGGGCGGCGGGGAACGGGGATCGCAGCGAGAACGGCGATTACCTCTACGGGCGCAAGCGAATGCGCGAAATCGATCGCGAACTGTCCTATCTCGCCAAGGTGATGAAGCATGCCCAGGTGGTCGATCCGCGCCGCCAGCCGGACAAGAGCCGGGTGTTCTTCGGCGCAACCGTGACCATTGCGGATGAGGACGATGCGGAGCGGGTGCTGACCATCGTCGGCGACAAGGAGCAAGATGCCAGCGCGGGACTGGTCGGCTGGTCCAGCCCGATTGCGCGGGCCTTGCGCGGGGCAAATGTGGGGGACTTGCGGACTGTTGTGCTGCCGGGCGGGACCAAGGAATGGGAAGTGCTGGCGATCGCCTACCCCGAAGACTAACAAAAATAATTCGCGCCGACGTGTAAGACTTCCCCCGCCGCAGCGACTACCTTTGCATGGCACGAGGGGAAAACAGTTTGGAACCGACCGCAACAACGCAGGACGTGCGCTATCGCGAAGCGGCCCGGACTTACGCCGCCGCCATAGAACGGCTGGCGCGGGGCTATGAAGCGGATGCCGATCTGGCGCGCGATCTGGTGCAGGATATCCACGCCGCGCTCTGGCGCAGCTTCGCCTATTTCGAGGGCCAGTGCTCGCTGCGCAGCTGGGTCTACCGGATCGCACACAACGTGGCGGTAAGCCACATCCAGGCCGCGCGGCGCGCTCGTCCGGCCTCCGGGCGTTGCGGACTGGAGGAAATCGACCAGCTCGCCGCGCCCGACGATATCGAGCGCGAAGCGAGCGAGAGCCAGCTTGCCCGGCGCCTGCTCGCCACGATCCACCGGCTGAAGCCCGCCGACCGGCAAGTGATGCTGCTCTATCTCGAAGAACTGACCGCCGAGGAAATCGGCGATGTGACCGGCCTTTCGGCGGGCGCGGTCGCCACCCGCATTCACCGCCTCAAGTCACTGCTGGCAGAGGCATTCCAAACCGAGGAGTTCGACGCATGACCCCTGAAGAATTCGCCCGCGAAAGCTGGCGGGCCGGAGCGCCTGCCGCCCCGCTCCCCTCGCTGGAAGAACTGCGCGCCCGCGCCGACCGGTTTCGCCGCAAGATAGTTTGGCGCAACTGGATCGAATATATTGCCGGGGCCGTCGTGATCGTGGCCTTCCTCGCCATGGCGATTTTCGTCCCGCTTCCCGCCTTGCGGATCGGCGCAGCGCTCATCATCGGAGGAACGGGCGTGGTAATGTGGCAATTGCACCGGCGCGCAAGTCCGCTCACACCGATGGAACACGGCGGACAGTATTCGCTGCTCGACTATCAGCGGCGCGAGCTGGTGCGCCAGCGCGATGCTATCGACAGCGTGTTCACCTGGTACCTGTTGCCGTTAATCCCCGGCATGGCCGTGGTGATGGCGGCGCCGCTCCTCTCCACTCCCTTGAACCGGTGGGCAATGCCCCCGGCGGACGCCTTGATGTCGATGGGTTTCGTGGTGGGAGTATTTGCGGCAATCTACGCGCTCAACAAGTGGGGCGCACGACAGCTCCAGCGCCAGATCGACGAGATCGATGCGATGCGTTCCGCCTGAAGCACCAAGCATACAAAAAAGGGAGCGCTGGCACGATCCAGCGCCCCCATTCTTGGATTCTATCGTCAGGTCTATTCGGCGACCTCCGTTTGGTCTGCGTCGTCAGCCTTCTTCGCCCGGCCGCGTGGCTTTTCCGGCGAGAACAGGCTCGGCGTATCCTCGACGTCCGCCAGCGATGGCATGACTGCCGAATGGCTCAGCGCCGCGCCTTCCACCAGCTTGCCGAGCGAGCTTCCGTCCAGCCCAAGTTCCTTCATCAGTCCGTCCAGCACCGGCGCCTGCGCGCGATAAGCCAGCGCTGCCGCTACCGCGTCGTTGGCCAGATTGCCCGATCCGCCGCCCGCACCGCTGCCGTTGCCAGAACCGGCAGGGCCGGTGCGCTGGGTCAGACCATCGACCTGCACGATCTTGATCGAATCGATGGCTTCCATCGGCTTCGCGCTTTCGCGGATCACTTCCGGCAGTACTTTCAGCAGCGCCAGCTTGGTCTGCAGGCTGATCTGCTCCATCGAGAGGATGTTCGCTGCCTCGTTGATGGCCCGCTGGCCCGCCGCCTCGACTTCGAAGCGCACGCGCGCAGCATCGGCGCGCAGCTTCTCGGCATCGGCCTCACCCTGGGCTTCGAACTTGACAGCGGCGGCGCGGTTGGTGGCAGCGTCCTTTTCTGCCTCGGCTTCTACCTTGATCTTGATCGCATCGCGCTCGGCGATCTTGGCGGCTTCGATCAGCTCGATCTTCTTCTGCCGCTCGGCGATCTCGCTTTCACGCGCTGTGGCGACCTGCTCCTCTGCCTGCACAGCCAATGCGCGCGCTTCGTCGGCTTCGGCCCGCGCCTGGCTTTCCTCGCGGCTCTTGTTCTGCACCGCGATCTGCTGTTCCTGCCGGGCGATCTCGAGCGCGCGAACCTGATCGATGCGGGCTTCCTCCACCAAGCGGTCGGCCTCGATCTGCTGCGCGTCGACCTGCTTCTTGGCTTCGATCCGCGCCGCGTCGGCTTCGCGCTGGCGCTCGGCCTGCTGGCTGGCGATTTCAGACATCTGCGAAGCGCGGCGGATTTCCACCTCGCGCTCCTGCTCCAGCCGCGCATATTCCTGATCGCGCTTGATCTGGAAGCTCTTCTGGTCCGCCTCCAGGTTCTTGGTTTCCATCTGCACGCGGGTGTCCTGCTCGATGTCATTGCGCAGCTTCTTGCGCGCTTCGATCTGCTCGGTCAGCTTCGTCAGGCCCTCGGCGTCGAAGGCGTTGTTGGCGTTGAAGTGCTCGATGGAGGTCTGGTCGAGCCCGGTGAGCGAGACCGATTCCAGCTCCAGCCCGTTCATGGCGAGATCGTTCGAGGAGACCTGCTGCACCTTCTGCACGAAGTCGGCGCGCTGTTCGTGCAGCTCGTTCATCGTCATCCCCGCCGCGACCGAGCGCAGCGCATCGACGAACTTGCCTTCGACCAGATCCTTGAGCATTTCGGGCTGCATGGTGCGCTGGCCCAGCGTCTGCGCCGCCATCGCAATCGCGCTCGCATCGGGACGCACACGGACGTAGAATTCGGCCTTCACGTCGATCCGCAGGCGATCGAGCGTGATCAGTGCCTCGCTGTCGCGGCGGATCACCGGCAGCACCAGTGTGTTCATGTTGACGGGCATGGTTTCGTGGAACACCGGCAGCACCAGTGCGCCACCGTTCATCACGACCTTTTCGCCGCCCACGCCGGTGCGCACGAAGGCCGTTTCCTTCGAGGCCCGCCGGTATAGCTTGGCGAGGAACATGAGGATCGCGAGGACCGCGACTACCAACAGGACAATGCCGATCATTCCGGCGTCGAACAGAAATTCCATGTCGTCTCCTCGCTTTCAAACTTTTATACTGACCTTGCTCAGTTGAGCGGGGCCAAACTACGTTCCGCCAAAGGTACCCCGAAAAACTTTTCCCCCTCGCGTCGCACCAGCAGCACATCGTCGCCCGCCGGGATCACGCTGGCATCTTCGTGCGGCTCCACCATGACATAGTGCGCCAGGCCGTGGCGATCGTGGACGCGCGCGCGGGCAGGCGAATTGCGCGCCGACTTACCCTCAGTAATCTGCGCGCGCCGCCCGACCAGGCTGTCGAGCCCCACGGCACTCGTCTCGTCCTGTGGCATGATCCGCCCCAGCGGGCGCACCAGGGCGGAGGTGAATGGCAGGCTCGCGCCGCCTGCGATCACTGCGGCAAGCCAGGCGTAGAGCGGCGCGCCGGTCAGTTCTTCAGCAAAGCCCTGCACGCCCAGCCCGATCACCGCGAACAGCAGCAGGAAAACCATCAGCCAGACGAAAAACGGCACCCTGCCAAGTCCGAGCAATGTCGCCAGCGCCCCGCCCAGTCCTGCGGAGGTGGGGTCGGCCATGCCGTCCGCATCGACATCCGCATCGGCGAGGAAATCGAAATCCCCCAGCCCGATCACCTGCAAAAGGCCGAGCAACAGCATGGCCCCCGCGGCAATCGCGAAGGGCAGGTTGTGATCGGCAAGCAGGCTCATTTCTCTCACCGCCAACCGCACTTTGCCGGGTGGCGCCTTTCTGTTGTCG
Organism: Erythrobacter sp.; assembly: GCA_019739335.1. NCBI lineage: Bacteria > Pseudomonadati > Pseudomonadota > Alphaproteobacteria > Sphingomonadales > Erythrobacteraceae > Erythrobacter > Erythrobacter sp. The sequence goes on along the minus strand of CP073261.1, from coordinate 2,453,412 downwards.
GGTTTTCAGGAGAACCCCCTCCGTCCAGAAGGGTGTAGGATAAATGCGCAAAATGCGCCAGAAAAACCGGACAATGCCGCTGTCGATTTTCGGGGTTCCGCCCAGTCCTCCGCGTCCCCTATAAGTGGTGCCCGTGCTGCGCCTGCTTCCCCTCCTGCTGCTCCTGTCCTCCGCTCCGCTCTGGGCGCGCGACAGTCTGGGCGTGTTCGGCGATTGGGGTGCTTTCCGCGATCCGGAAGTGCCGCGCTGCTATGCCATTGCAGAAGCGGAGAGCAGCAGTGCGCGGCGGGACTTCCAGCCCTTCGCCAGCGTCGGCAATTGGCCGTCTCGAAGCATTCGCGCACAAGTGCACTTCCGTCTCAGCCGGGAATTGGCCGACAGCCCCCGGGTCCAGCTCGCCATTGGCGGGGAACGGTTTACTCTTACCGCTGGTGACGGCGATGCCTGGGCCACCGATGCCCGCGCCGATGCCGCTATCGTCGCCGCGATGCGCTCGGCCAGCCGCATGAGCGTGAGCGCCTCCGACAGGCGCGGTAATCGCTTTACCGATCGCTACAGTCTCGATGGCGCGGCCACAGCCATCGATGCGGCTGCAGTGGGTTGTGCGCGGCGCTCCTGAACCGCCTTATTATTGGGCGCACAAAAAGGGCCGGAGGATTGCTCCCCCGGCCCTTTCTCGACGATCTGACCGAAATCAGAAGCGCAGGCCAACGCCCGCCATCACCTGATGACGATCAACGTCGATATCGAATTCGCGCAGCGGATCGGAGCTATCCTCGTAATTGACTTCGGCATCCGAGTAATTGGAATAGCGATACTCCACCTTCACGAAGGCATTTTCGCTGACTGCCTGCTCGACACCGGCACCGATGCGGAAGCCGTCGGTGTCGACGTTGCGGCTGAGTTCGGTCTCTCCATCTCTGGCAAGGGTGTCGAACCGGGCGTTGGTATAGCCACCCTTGACGTAGGCCAGCGTGCTCGGAGTCGCGAGGATGCCCGCCCGGGCGCCCACGTAGATGTCCCGACCTGCGCCAACGCGGCCGAGGCCGAAGTTGCCGAAATCGCCGTCTTCGTTGAATTCGGCATCGGCAGTCGAATCGGTCAGTTCAGCTTCGAGCCCGAGGACGACGCCGCCGACGGCCATGTCATAGCCGACGCCCACGCCGTAGACGAAGCCTTCGGCGCTCTGGTCATCGTTTTCGTTCATGTCGTTATCAATGCTGCTGCCGGCCTGCGAAATGTCGAAACCGCCCACGCCTTCGACGCGAAGGCCGGTAAAAGGCGAATTGTCCTGTGCCGCAGCGGGAACCGCCAGCGAAGCTGCAATACCCGACGCGAGGATGAGTGCGAAACCCTTTTTCATAAATACTCCATGTGTTTGCCGTCCGGCCAAATCGTCCGGACGTGGAACAGCAGAATGCGGCAGGAGAAGCTCTGTTTCATGAACCTCATACAACGCGAAAGGTGTTGCGTATCAGCAACATAATGATGCGACAGGGGGTGCTCCGATTACGGCAAGCCGGAGGAACGAAAGCGACTGAGGAGCTGTTCGCGCGCGCTCGCCAGTCCATAATCTGTTCAACCGCCACTGCCTTTGCAAAGTGGCCGCTCTCGCTTATATGCGCGGCTCCCATGACCGATACGACACTCATGAGCATTCCGGGGCAAGTGGACCCGGTTCCCGTCGCGCGTGACATCACGCCGCGCGCCGATGGCCGCGTGGACCTGATCGGCCTGCCCCGCCAGCAGATCGCCGACCTCTTCGCCGAAGCCGGGCTCGACGCGAAGCAGGCCAAGCTGCGCGCACGGCAGGTGTTCCATTGGCTCTATCATCGCGGCGTCACCGAATTCGACGGCATGACCGACATCGCCAAGACCATGCGGCCATGGTTGGCCGAGCGGTTCGTGATCGGGCGGCCCGAAGTTGTCCAGGCGCAGCACAGCACCGACGGGACGCGCAAGTGGCTGCTGCGCACCGCCGATGGGCACGATTTCGAAATGGTGTTCATTCCCGATGCGGACCGGGGCACGCTGTGCGTGTCCAGCCAGGTGGGATGCACGCTCAACTGCACCTTCTGCCACACCGGAACGATGCGACTGGTGCGCAACCTGACGCCGGGCGAGATCGTCGGCCAGGTTATGCTGGCGCGCGATGCACTGGGCGAGTGGCCCAAGGCGGGCAACTCCAGTCATCCGAGTCCCCGCGCAGGCGGGGACCTCAGGTCAACTGGTGCTGAATCTCCTGAGACCCCCGCCTACGCGGGGGATCACGATGCGTGGGATGACGACGATGGCAGCGACTACACCGCCGATGGCCGCCTCCTCACCAACATCGTGATGATGGGCATGGGCGAACCGCTCTACAATTTCGACAACGTCAAAGGCGCGCTCAAGCTGGTGATGGATGGTGACGGGCTGGCCCTGTCGCGCCGCCGCATCACGCTTTCCACCAGCGGCGTGGTACCGATGATGGGCCGTTGCGGCACGGAAATCGGAGTAAACCTCGCCGTCTCGCTCCACGCCGTCACCAAGGACATTCGCGACGAGATCGTGCCGATCAACCGCAAGTACGGGATCGAGGAACTGCTTCAGGCCTGCGCCGACTATCCCGGTGCCAGCAATGCGCGGCGGATTACCTTTGAATACGTGATGCTGAAGGACAAGAACGACAGCGATGCCGATGCGCGCGAGCTGGTGCGGCTGCTGAAGGCCTACAAGCTACCCGCGAAGGTCAACCTGATCCCGTTCAATCCGTGGCCGGGCACGCCATACGAGTGCTCCACTCCTGCGCGGATCAGGCGGTTTTCCGAAATCGTTTTCGAAGGCGGCATTTCCGCCCCTGTCCGCACTCCGCGCGGGCGCGATATCGATGCCGCCTGCGGCCAGCTGAAAACCGCCGCCGAGAAGAAGAGCCGCGCGCAGGTCGATCGCGAGGCACTGGCGCTCGCCACCGGTGAGTGATCCGGCCACCCTCGCCTACTACGAGAAAGCCGCACCGCGCTACACGCTGAGCTTCGGGCAGGCGCCCAGCCGCCATCTCGACGCGTTCCTCGACCTGCTGGAGCCGGGCGCAGAAATTCTCGAACTCGGTTGCGGCGGCGGGCGGGATGCGGCGCGGATGGTGGAGCGCGGCTTCCGCGTTTATGCGACAGACGGCGTTGCGGCAATGGTGCGCAAGGCGAATGAGCGCTTCGCCGTTGGCGCGCGACAGATGCGGTTCGACGAACTGGTGGCGATCGAGCGATACGACGCGGTCTGGGCGCACGCTTGCCTGCTGCACGTTCCCAGGGCGGACCTGCCAGACGTGCTCGCAGCGATCCAGCGCGCCTTGCGCCCCAACAGCTGGCACTACGCCAGCTTCAAGCTCGGTGACGGCGAAGGGCGCGATCTGCTGGGTCGCTTGCACAATTTCCCCGATCCCGACTGGATAGCCGCTGCATATCGCGACTCAGGCTTCCTGATCGAAAAGGACAAGACATGGACCGGCGAAGGCGCAGACGGCACGGTACGTGACTGGATCTCGCTCATCACCCGCAAGCACGGCTGACCGCAACAGGTGAACGGTTCGTCCCTGAATGGGATTCCCAACGAAGCGTTCATCTCCGGTTGGGATTACCTGAACGATAACCAATGACGGCAACCAGACAAATGCCCGAATCGGAAAGGTAGAAACGCCATGAACAAGACCCTGCTTGCATTAGCCGCGGCCACCTCGCTGGCCCTCCCCGCCGCGCCCGCGATGGCGCAGGGCGGCCCCCCTTCCTGGGCACCCGCGCACGGCTATCGCGACAATGATCGCGGTTACGACCGGTATGATCGGTACGACCGCCGCGACCAACGTCGCGATCGCCGCGATCGGCGCCATGCCCGCAATGACCGCTATGACGACTACGGCCGCTACCGCGAACCGCGTCGCATCAACCGTGGTGACCGCGTTTGGCGCGGCAACGATGGCCGCTATTACTGCCAGCGTGACAATGGCACCACCGGCCTGATCATCGGCGCTGCCGGCGGAGCCCTGCTCGGCCGCGAGATCGACGGCGGACGCGATCGCACCGTCGGCACGATCCTCGGTGCCGCGCTCGGTGGCCTGCTGGGCCGCGAGATCGACCGGGGTGAAGCGCGCTGTCGCTAAGCGCTCTTCCTAAATGACGAAATAGCGCCACTGCTCTCTTCCCCTCCGAGCAGTGGCGTTTTTCGCATAGATTGCTTCGCTTTTTACGCACAGGTCGCAATTCTGCGCTAATGCCGGAACATGACCGAACGGACGCACCCCTTCTTCGACATGCACATGCACGGCTTCGTGCGCGTCGCCACCAGCACTCCCAAAACCCGCACGGCCGACGTCACCTACAATGTGGCCGGGATCATCGATCAGGCGCAGGCCGCGCATGAGCGCCACGTCGACCTGCTGCTCTATCCCGAACTGACCGTATCGTCCTACGCGATCGATGACCTGCACATCCAGGCGGCGCTGCTCGAAGCGGTGGAGGCCGGGATCGAGAACGTCCGCGCGGCCAGCGAGGACCTGACACCCGTGCTTGTGATCGGCGCCCCGCTGCGGCGGAACGGGCGGATCTACAACTGCGCGGTGGTAATCGCGCAGGGCGAAATTCTTGGCGCTGTTCCCAAGAGCTACCTGCCCAATTACCGCGAATTCTACGAAAAGCGCTGGTTCGCGCGCGGCAACAAGTGCCGGAACCTGTGGATCGGCGTGAACGGCGAAGAAGTGCCGTTCGGTGTGGACCTGATCTTCGCCGCGAGCAATCTGCCCGGCTTCACTTTCGGCGTGGAGATCTGCGAGGATTTCTGGAGCCCCACCCCGCCCGGCACCATGGCAGCGCTGGCCGGCGCGACGATCCTGCTCAACCTTTCGGCCAGCAACATCACCATCGGCAAGTCGGACGAGCGGCACATGCTCTGCCGCTCCAGTTCCAGCCGCAATGTCTGCGCTTACGCCTATTCGGCCAGCGGCTTTGGCGAAAGCACGACCGATCTGAGCTGGGACGGCCAGGGCATGATCTACGAACTGGGTGACCTGCTGGTGGAAAGCGTCCGGTTCGAGCTGGAGCCCGAACTGTGCCTGGCCGATGTCGATACCGCGCGCATTCTCAACGACCGGATGCGGATGGGCACTTTCAACGATGCCGCCGAAGATGCCGGGCGACCCGAGGACAGCTTCCGCACTATCGGCTTCGAACACGCTTGTGCCGAAGGCGATATCGGGCTGAAGCGGGCCATCCGCCGTTTCCCTTTCGTCCCCAACCGGCTCGAAAAGCTCGATCAGGACGCTTACGAGGCGTTCAACATCCAGGTCGATGCGCTGATGCGCCGAATGATGGCGACGCGATCGAAGGCGCTGGTGATCGGCATTTCGGGCGGGCTCGATTCGACCCATGCGCTGATCGTGGCGGCCAAGGCCTGCGACACGCTGGGCCTGCCGCGCAGCACAATCCACGGCTATACCATGCCCGGTTTCGCTACTTCGGAAGGGACGAAATCAAACGCGTGGAAGCTGATGCGCGCCTTCGGGATCACGGCGGAGGAAATCGACATCCGCCCCGCCGCGCGGCAGATGCTCGCCGACATGAACCACCCCTTCGCTGACGGCGAGCCGGTGCACGACGTGACTTTCGAGAACGTGCAGGCGGGACTGCGCACCGATTACCTGTTCCGGCTGGCCAACCATCATCACGGCTTCGTGATCGGCACCGGCGACCTGTCCGAACTGGCGTTGGGCTGGTGCACCTATGGCGTGGGCGACCAGATGAGCCATTACGCGGTCAATTCGGGCGTGCCGAAGACGCTGATCCAGTACCTGATCCGCTGGGCGATCCGCAGCGAGCAGTTCGATGCCGAGGTCGACGCGGCGCTCGAAGAAGTCCTGTCGATCGAAATCAGTCCGGAACTGGTCCCTCCCGGCGAGGACGGCGCGATACAGTCGACCGAAAGCATCATCGGCCCTTACGAACTCAACGATTTCTTCCTCCACCACGTGATCCGCTGGGGTCATTCGCCCAGCCATGTCGCCTTCCTGTGCTGGCATGCGTGGAAGGACGCCGCGGAAGGGGAATGGCCGCACGAATTCCCTCACGCGAAGAAGAACGCCTACGATCTGGCGACCATTCGCGGCTGGCTGGAGAAATTCCTCCTGCGGTTCTTCCAGACCAGTCAGTTCAAGCGCAGCGCCTTGCCCAACGGGCCGAAGGTGAGCGCGGGCGGCGCGCTCTCCCCGCGCGGAGACTGGCGCGCGCCGAGCGATTCGGTGGCCGATGTGTGGCTGGCGGAGTTGCGCGGAAAGGTGCCGGAAAGCGATTAACCGCGCGGTGTGACGCGCACCAGAGCGCCGTCCACCTGGTCGGTCAGCAGGTAGAGCGCCCCGTCTGGTCCCACCTGCACATCTCGCCAGCGCTGGCCGAGTTCGCGCAGCAGCACTTCCGGCTCGCCCACCGGACTGCCCATGGCATCGGTTTCGTAGCGCAGCACTCCCTGGGTGAAGCTGGCGAGCAAGAGGTCGCGGTTCCAGTCGGGGAAGGCCTCGCCCGCGTAAAAGGCAAGATTGCCAGGATTGAAGCTCGGCGGGCCGAACACCAGAACCGGATCGATTATGCCCGCCACGTCGCGCACGCCTGCGGCGGGTTCGTTGTTGTAATGCTGGCCCTGCGTCACGCTCATCCAGCCGTAATTGCCGCCGCGGAGGATGCGGTTGACTTCGTCCCCGCCGCGCGGGCCGAATTCGCTTTCCCAAAGCTCTCCGGTGAAGGGATTGATCGTCAGGCCCAGCGGGTTGCGATGGCCGGTGGACCAGGTGCGCGGCTCATGCCCCTCGCGTCCTACCCACGGGTTGCCGGGTGGAACCGAGCCATCGTCGTTCAGCCGGAAAATCTTGCCATACTGGTTCGCCGGGTCCTGCACCCGTTCGCCCCAGTTGCGATCGCCGCTGGAAACGAACAGGTAGCCATCGGCATCGAACAGGATACGCCCGCCGTAGGAACCGAAGGCCGGTCCCTGTCCGCAGCAGCGTTCCGGCAGCGGCATCGCCCCGTACCAGGTATTGGCGACGAAGATGTCTTCCACCTGCGTCAGTTCGTGCGACCCAGCCTCCCATCGCCCGCGCATCACTGCCAGTGTGGAGACGCTCGGATCGTTAGGATCGATCTTGGAATAGGCCATGTAGACCAGCCGGTTGCTGGCGAATCGGGGATGCAGGGCAATGCCCTTCAGTCCGGCAATTCCCACCGTGTACATGGCGGGCAGTCCGGTAATCGGATCGGGATCGAGATTGCCTGCTGCATCGATATGGCGCAGCCGTCCGACCCGTTCGGTCACCAGCATCCCGCCTTCGGGCAGGAACACCATGCCCCAAGGCCGCTCCAACCCGCGCACCAGCACTTCGGCGTGGATCGACGCTTGCGCTGTCTCGTAGTCCCACGGCCCTTCACCAAGCGCAGCACTCTGGAAAGGCGGCGGACCGGGCGGCGGAGTGATCTGCGGTGCGGGCGCATCCTGCGCGGTAGCGCAACCACTCGCGAACAAAAGAACAGCCGTGCAAGCGATCATCGCCTTGCGTATCATGCAAACCTCTCCCAACGCGGGTATTGCGTGCCCCGCGCATGTTTCTATCGTGGGGTATGTCCCCGCCCGTTCCATTGACTTTGTCCATTTTTCGCTGATGCGCAAGTCTGTCCTCGTCACCGGCGGTGCGAAACGTGTGGGCAAGGCGATCTGCCAGCGGTTTGCGGATGCCGGCTGGCACGTGGTGATCCACGCCAATCGCTCGACCGAAGCGGCGCAGGAGCTGGCGGACACCCTCCCCGATGCCGAAGTGGTGCAGTGCGACCTGGCCGATACACGCGCAGCCGAAGCGCTGGTGCGGGAACTCGCCGCCCAGTTGGAGGACTGGCGCTGTCTCATCAACAATGCCTCGGTGTTCGAACTCGACCATGTAACCGCGCTCGATCCGGCAGCGAATGCACGGGCGATGACGATCAACGCTGCCACTCCCGCGCTGATGGCGCAGGCCTACCTTGCCCATGCGAGGAGCCGCAAAGGTCGGCGCGTGGTGCAGGTGACGGACCAGAAGCTGGCCAACCTCAATCCCGATTTCTTCAGCTACACCATGAGCAAGGCCGCTGCCGAGGTGGCCGCGCGGATGCTGGGTATGGCATGCGCGGGTGAGGACAGGGTGTATACGCTGGCTCCCGGCGCCATCCTGCCCAGTCATGACCAGACCGAGGACGAGGCGGAGCGCTCACACCGGCTGAACCTGCTCCAGCGTCGCACAAACGTAACGGAAATTGCAGAAGCTGCCCTGTTCCTGGCGGAGGGACCGCTGGCCTCGGGGCAATCGGTGTTCGTCGATTCCGGCCAGCACTTGCTGCGTCAAGACCGCGATGTGATCTATCTCGAACGTGGGGGAAGCTCCGGATGAACGATGCGGCCAAACCGAGAAAGCGGCACGCGCTCAGCACCCGGCTGTGGCACTGGATCAACGCCGTCAGCATCATCATCCTGTTCATGAGTGGGCTGAATATCTCGAACGCCCACCGCTATCTCTACTGGGGCGACTGGGGCTTCGCGCCCGAACAGGCGTGGCTGGCGGTGCCGCGATTCCCCGGCTGGATGACGATCCCCAATTACTACAGTCTGGCGGGAGCGCGTGACTGGCACGTGCTGTTCGCGCTGGTTTTCGGCTTCAGCCTGCTCGCTTTCATGATCGCGGCGCTGCTCAACGGGCACATGGTCCGCGACCTGTTCGCCCGCGCGCGCGCATGGAAGCCGTCTAACGTGTGGCACGATGTGAAGCAGCACCTGCGCTTCAATTTTGAGCACGGTGACGGCAAGTACAACATCCTCCAGAAGATCGCCTATGCGGGCGTGGTGTTCGTGCTGCTGCCGCTGATGATCTTCACCGGAATGGTGATGAGCCCCGGCATGGAAGCCGCCTGGCCGTGGCTGACCGACATTTTCGGCGGTCGGCAAAGCGCCCGCTCGCTGCACTTCATTGCCGCCTGGTTGCTGTTCGGCTTCTTCGTGGTTCATGTAGCGCTGGTGCTGTTGTCCGGCCCCTTCGGGCAGGTGCGGGACATGATTACCGGGGGGAAAGAGCCATGAAGCGGCGCAATTTCCTCGTCGCGGGGGCAGCGGCCTTCCTCGCGGGGTGCACCAAGATTGGTGACACCCCTTGGTTCGAGAAGCTGGTCGATGGGGTGGAGGGCTGGCATCGCGGCCTGCACCGCGCGCTCGGCATCGGGCGCATCCCAATGGCCCCCGAATATGCCCGAAGCGACATCTCGCCGTTCTTTCGCGGCAACGGCAACCAGACGGTGGATACCGATGCCTATCGTGCATCAGAGGCGGAGGGGTTCGCCAATTGGCGGCTGTCGGTCGGCGGGCTGGTGGACAATCCGCTGGACCTGAGCTTGGACGACCTTCGCGCCCTCCCCCAGCGCACCCAGATCACCCGCCACGACTGCGTCGAAGGGTGGAGCGCAATCGGCGAATGGACCGGGCCGCAGCTATCCAGCATTCTCGAGGCGGCGCGGGTGCAGCCCCAAGCACGCTTCGTGATATTCCGTTGCGCCGACAGTTTCGCGCAAGGAGCCTACTACGAAAGCTGCGATCTCGACGACGCGCTGCATCCGCAAACCATCGTCGCGCACCAGCTCAACGGCGAGCCGCTGCCGGTCATCAACGGAGCGCCGCTACGGCTGCGACTGGAACGGCAGCTTGGCTACAAACATGCGAAGTATCTCACCGGGATCGAACTGGTGGCCAGACTCGACGAAATCGGTGAAGGCAAGGGCGGCTATTGGGAAGATCACCATGGCTACCAATGGTATGCCGGGATCTGATAGTCACGCGGATGGATAAAGCCTGTTCATCGCGTCCCAGTTCAGCCGCACCAGTTCCTCCAGCACGCCCAAATCCACGTCGGCCAGTTTGTTGATGTAGAGACAGCTTTTGCCCGTCGAATGCTTGCCCAGCCGCGCCAGCAATTCGGCGTTCTTCTGGCCCGTCTGCTCGTCACAATACCCACCCGTCAGATAGATCGAGTGCTTGGCCTTGCGCGGGCTGAAGCCGGTTCGGAAAAAGTCACCTTCGAGACCGCTGTCGTACTTGTAGTGATAGCTGCCGTAACCAATCATGGACGGCCCCCAGATCTGCGGCTCCTCCCCCGTAACATTGCGGAACAGGGCATCGAGCACTTCCGCATCGGCGCGTTTGCCGGGGTGGTCTACCGCCGCAATGAATTGCTCCACCGTCTCTGATGTGGGCCTGGTCTTGGCTTCGCTCATGGGGATGACTTTATCCCAGAATTGACTTCGCGCCAATCGCTGCGCAAACCCCTGGGCTGATATTGGGACAACACTAATCGTGGAGACGTAAGCCTTATGTGGCTGCTCGACAAATTCCTGCAAAAAGCAATCAAGCGCGGCCGGCTGGTCATCACCGATTACGATGGGAAGGTTTACGAATACGGCCCCGGCGTCGATCCGACGCTGCACGGGATGGATCGCGGGCCGATCAAGGTCCGCCTGACGGACAAGAAGGCCGCCAACCACATCGCTCGCTATCCGCAGTGCGGGGCGGGCGAAGCCTTCATGTGGGGCTGGCTGGTTGTTGAAGAGCCGCACGATATCCGCGACATGATCCTCTATGTCACCCAGAACGCCAAGAAGCTGGGCGACACGCCGCTCAAGCCGCGCGGGGCGATCCGCACCGCGATACAGAAGTCGATCGCCAAGGCCGACAGCATCAACCTGCCGGGCAAGGCGCGCAAGAATGCCGAGCATACCTACAACCTGACCCGGCGGCTCTACGAGCTTTTCCTCGACGAAGGCCGGCAATACACGATGGGGTACCACCGCGATCTGAACGACAGCCTGGAAAAAGCCCAGCTCGACAAGAAGGCGCATATCGCCGCCAAGCTCAACATCACGCCCGAAAACGGCCCCTCCATGCGCGTGCTGGATATCGGCTGCGGCTGGGGTGGCCTCGCGCTCTATCTGCACCGCACCTATGGTTGCGAGGTGCTCGGCGTGGCGCTGGCGCCAGACCAGATCGCCTTCTGCAAGGAACGCGCTGCGGAAGCCGGGGTGTCCGACAAGGTCAAGTTCGCGCTGATGGATTACCGCGAGGTCGAGGGCAAATTCGACCGGATCACCAGTGTCGGACTGCTGGAACATGTCGGCACGCCGCACTATCCGCAATTCTTCGAGCACACCAATCGGCTGCTGAAGAAGGACGGGGTGATGTTCAGCCACTGCTGCGGTCGTGCAGGGCGTCCGGGCTTCACCGACGCCTGGACCCGCAAGTATATCTTCCCCGGCGGTTACATCCCCGCGCTGTCGGAACTGGTCACGCAGAGCGAGCAGTATGGCTGGCAGGTGATGGACGTGGAGGCGATGCGCTTCCACTACTGCTACACACTGGAAGAATGGTACAACCGCACCGTCATGCACAAGGACGAGATCGTCGAGATGTACGACGAGGTGTTCTACCGCATGTGGCTGTTCTACCTGGCGGGCGCGGAACAGAGCTTCCGCAACGGCAATATGATCAACTGGCAGATTCTCTACGTGAAGGATCGCACCGCAATTCCCATGACCCGCGATTACATGTATGAAGAGTCGGCGCGGCTGCGCGGGCTGGAGGAGCCGCCCGCGTGGCATCTCGATCCGGCGCTGAAGGAGGCGGCTGAATGACCTATGCGGGCCTGTATCGTGCGAATGTCGAAGACAGCATGGACCCGCAGGCCCGATCCCGCGTCAAGGTAAGTGTTCCCAGCGTTGGCCTGCAATCGAGTTGGGCGGAAGCCTGCCTGCCGGGCGGTGCCAACGCTGCGCTGCGGGGGGCCAATCTGCCGTCCCCCGGCAGCCGCGTCTGGGTGATGTTCGAAGGCGGCGATGCGAACCGCCCGGTGTGGATGGGGCAGGCGGTCTAGCAACCCTGCCCATTGCTTTGGGCGTCAGCGACCGAAAGTAATCTCTACCCGCCGGTTCTGCGGGTCACTCGCGTCTTCGTCTGTCGCCACCCGAAGCTGCGACCGACCGAAAGCCTCGCTTGAAATCGAGCCACTCGGAACCCCGCGCGAACCCAGATACTGCGCCACGCTGGCCGCCATCCGTTCTGACAGGCGAACAGCCTGGCGACGGCCACTACCCTCGTCGGTGTGGCCCGCCAGCGAGACACTGGCTCCCTGGCAATTGAGCCGATAATGCTGCGCGACCCGGTTGAGCGTTTCGGCAGCACTGGCGTTGACGCTGGAACTGTCGGAATCGAAGTACACGGTATATGGCCCGCTTATGCAAACCCCGCGTGGTGGCGGGGGATCTCCCGGGGCGGCAGTAGCTGTGGCGGTAACGGCGGGAGCAGGCCGGGGATCGGAGTCGGTGGTTGCTGGGGGCGTCGCGGCATTCGCAGAAGCTTCCGCTTCTTCCGCTGCTTCCAGTGTCTTCGCCACCGCGTTCTCGCCCCCGATAAACACCAGCGTCCCGCCATTGCCATTGGTCCTGACCATGGCGGCCACCCGCGTGTCCTTGGGCGGATCGTCGCCCGCGACGGAAGCACTGGCCTCCTCGCCCGGAATCAACATCATGGAGATGGAATAGCCGCCTGCGAGCAGGACCAGCATCGCCAAAGCACCCAACAGGAAATTCTTCATCTCGCCGCCCCCCAGCTTTACCTGTTGCCATGATTGCTTCCCTCAGGCGTGAACACAAGCAATGTTTGCGATCATCCCTTGGCAGCTTGCCTTGGCGGTCGGACGCAGCAACAGAGGCCGGGTGACCAGCCCCTCCCCCCGCCCACTCACCCGCGCCAGCGTGTTCGCGCAGGCGTGGCCGATCATGCTCGGGCAGGCATCGGTGCCGCTGGTGGGGATTGTCGATACCGCCGTGATCGGGCGCACGGGGGATGCAGTGGCGCTGGCAGGGGTGGCGCTGGGCGCGGTGATCGCCAATCTGGTGTTCTGGAGCTTCGGCTTCCTGCGCATGGGGATGACGGGGCTGACCGCGCAGGCCAACGGCGCGGAGGACCGGAGCGAGGTCGAGGCGCTGCTGCTGCGCGCACTGGGCATCGGCATGGCACTCGGTCTGTTGATCCTGGCGCTGAGCGTGCCGCTCGGCCAGCTCGCCTTTGCCCTCTTGTCCGGATCGGAGGCTGTAACGGGCGAGGCATCCGGATACCTGCAGGGCCGCTTCTACGGCGCGCCAGCCGCGCTGGCGGTCTATGCCATCAACGGCTGGCTGCTCGGCCTGGGCCGCACGCGCGAAGCGCTGGCGATCCAGATCGTGATGAACATGGCCAATGTTGCCCTCGATGTCTGGTTTGTCTGGGGGCTGGATATGGGTGCCTATGGCGTCGGCCTGGGCACTGCCTGCGCGGAATGGATTGCGCTGGGGCTGGGGCTGGTCGTGGCCGGACGGGTAGCGGGTCCGAATATGCTCGCCCTCGCCCGCCGCACCCCGCGCAAGCTGCTGCTGGACCGGGCGCGGCTGTTGCAGCTGTTCGCCGTCAACCGCGACATCATGATCCGCACCGTGGCGCTGCTGATCCTGTTCACCTGGTTCGCCAATGCCGGGGCAAGGATGGGGGCGGAAACACTGGCGGCCAACCATGTGCTGCTGCAATTCGTCAGCGTGGCGGCCTTCATCCTCGATGCCTTCGCCTTCACCGCCGAAGAGCGCGTCGGGCAAGCCTGGGGCGCGCATGACCGCCAGCGATTCCTGCGCGCGATCCGCCTGACTGGCGAATTCGCGCTGGCCAGCAGTATTGTGTTCGCGCTCGCCTTCTGGCTGGTGGGCGGCGCGGTGATAGACCTGCTGACCACCGATCCGCAGGTGCGACAAACGGCGCGCAAGTTCCTGCCTTTCGCCGCGCTGGTGCCGCTGGTGGGAATGCCAAGCTGGATGCTCGACGGGGTGTTCATCGGCGCCACGCAAGGCCGCGCGCTGCGCAACGCGGGCGTTGCCGCGACGTTGCTCTATATTGCGCTCGATCTCGCACTGCGGTCGTTCGGCAACTGGGGCGTATGGATCGCGATCACCGCCAGCTACCTGTTGCGCGCAGGTGGGCTGGCGTTGTATTTCCCCGGCCTGTTGCGCCAGGTGTCGCGCCCGATTGCGGGAAGCGCCCGGCGCTGCTAACCGCCGCGACGCAATTTCTGCCGACGGGATTTTTCGATGTCTGATGTGAAACGGGTCGTCCTCGCCTACTCGGGTGGCCTCGATACCAGTGTAATCGCCAAATGGCTGATGACCGAACGCGGGCTGGAGGTCGTCACCTTCACCGCTGATCTCGGCCAGGGCGAGGAGATCGAGCCCGCGCGGGAGAAGGCGCGGCGCATGGGCATCCCGGATGAGCACATCTTCATTGAGGACCTGCGCGAGGAATTCGTCCGCGATTTCGTCTTCCCGATGATGCGCGCGAATGCCCGCTATGAAGGCGATTACCTGCTCGGCACTTCCATCGCCCGCCCGCTGATCTCCAAGAGACTGGTCGAGATCGCCCGCGAGACCGGTGCCGATGCGATTGCGCATGGCGCGACCGGCAAGGGCAACGATCAGGTGCGGTTCGAGCTTTCCGCCTATGCCCTCGCCCCCGATATCAAGGTGATCGCCCCGTGGCGCGAGTGGGACCTGACCAGCCGCACCGCGCTGATCGCCTGGGCGGAGCAGCACCAAATCCAGGTGCCGAAGGACAAGCGCGGCGAAAGCCCGTTCTCCACTGATGCCAACCTGCTGCACACCTCCTCCGAGGGCAAGGTTCTCGAAGATCCGTGGGAAGAAGTGCCCGACTACGTCTATTCGCGCACCGAGCATCCCGAAAGCGCGCCTGACACTCCCGAATATATCACCATCGATTTCGAACGCGGCGACGGGGTGGCACTGAATGGCGAAGCGCTGAGCCCCGCCGCGCTGCTCACCGCGCTCAACGAGCTGGGCCGCCGCCACGGGATCGGGCGGCTCGATCTGGTCGAGAACCGCTTCGTCGGCATGAAGTCGCGCGGGATGTACGAAACCCCCGGGGGCGAGATCTACGCCCGCGCGCATCGCGGGATCGAGCAGATCACGCTGGATCGCGGCGCGGCGCATCTCAAGGACGAGCTGATGCCGAAATATGCCGAGCTGATCTACAATGGCTTCTGGTTCAGCCCCGAACGCGAGATGCTACAGGCGGCGATCGACCTGTCGCAGGCCAAGGTGAGCGGCACGGTGCGGCTGAAGCTGTACAAGGGCCAGGCCAGCGTGGTGGGGCGCAAGTCTTCAAACTCGCTCTATTCGGAAGCGCACGTCACCTTCGAGGATGACGCGGGTGCTTACGACCAGGCCGATGCGGGCGGCTTCATCAAATTGAACGCCCTGCGGCTGCGGTTGCTGGCTCAGCGGGACCGCCGCTAGGCCTTTTTCGCCACATTCCGGGCAAAACTGCACGTCAACGGCGAGCCTTGCGGTGAGCCGTTGACTTATCCACCCTTGTCCACTGGCAATTGCGCCAGAAGTGGATAAGTGCACGCTCGCGCCCTTGCCCGACTCAGTCGCCGCGCGCATTCTCCAATCATCGAAGACGGAAAGTCTCCACCACGAAGGATCGCTTGCCGATCCGGATACAGGAGAGACCGGACGAAATCGACGCGATGGTAGCAACCGCGCGGAGGAGGAAAGGGCGGCAGATCGCTTCTTCGGAAGCAGGACACCAAACGGACTGTTGAGACCGCAGGCGGCAATCATCGGGAAAGGCCGGAGGAGAAATCCGGTGCCGAGGAAATGGAGACACTCCGGTGTCGAAAGGACCGCTTGAAGCACCAGAGGACACAACCGGTCTCGGACGGGTGGAAAGATGGGCTGAGATCGCTTTGCGGTATCGCCAATCGGAAAATCCGCTCCGGCACCGGCGCGAGCGCCGGGCGACATATCCGGACAGCACCGGGCCTTCGGGCAACGGCTGCAAGGAGACACGCCAGGCGCCAAGCATCCCTTCGGGGGTCCACACGCCGGTGAGAGTGGGGTCGGCAGCAATGCCGGCCCCATTTCTGTTTGGGGGGGGATCTCGCCGGGCTTTCCCTCCTTCCGCTAGCGCTGCAACCGAGTCGTTTGGCCTCAGAACGACCTGTTTGGCCTCGGTGAGACCAAGTAGGAAAGGGCACTTCGCCCCATTTCGGCCACCATTTCACGGCGAACCGCCCCTCCTCATCGGCCAGGCGTTCACCCGGTTTGGGAACCCTTACCGCAGCGGGGTATGGGCGGCGCCATGGACGGCAAGACCAATTTCAAGGCCACGCGCCACGCCCGCACTTTTCCGCGGGTGCTCGGCGGACTGGCCGCACTCGCGCTTTTTTCCGCTACCGGCGCGGGCTTTGCCCAGCAGGACCAGCGCGCGGAACTCGCCCCCACCACCGCCTCTCCCGCAGCGGCCGGGCCGGTGTTCGTGCCCAGTGAGCAGGCGCAGTTCGAAGAAGCCTTCGCCGCGTTCGAAACTGCCCCCGAACCCGCGCTCTCCGCCGGAGCGGTGGACATCACCACGATCGAACCGGCCCAGTCGGAAGGCACATCGCTCGGCAGCGGGATCGCTTCCTACTATGCCAACCACTTCAACGGCCGCCGCACCGCCAGCGGGGAGACCTTCTCCAACGCGGAGATGACCGCCGCGCACCGCACCCTGCCCTTCGGCAGCCTTGTGCGGGTGACCAATCCGCGCACCGGCGCATCGGTTGTCGTCCGCATCAACGATCGCGGGCCGTTCACGCGGGGCCGCACCATCGATCTCAGCCGCGCCGCTGCCGAGACGGTCGGCCTGGTCCGCGCCGGGCACGGCTCGGTCGAGCTGGAGCTGCTCGACTCCTAATCGCTCAACTGGCCGCGCACCGCACCAGCGGGGAAGCGGCGGCTGGCGATCTGGATGTAGAACTCCGGCGGATCGGCCACCACTTCGCCCAGCACCGCCGCATCGGCAGTCACGCAGACCTCGTCCCCATCCGGACCGGGCAGTTGCAGCGGCAGCACTTCCACCCCCGCATCACCCTCCCCGCCGCGATAGAGCGCCACGCCGCTGGCGTCGTCCAGGTCGTTCAGGTCGAGGTAGTAGCACAGCCGCGCGCCCCCTGCTTCGGCCCCGGTGCCAGAACCCGTAAACACCTCGGCGTTCCAGTCGGCGGAGGCGTCCTCGTCCCCCTCGCCGCCCGCCACGGACTGGCCGTAGAGGTTGGCGCTCAGCAGCGCGCTGTCCTGTGCCGCCGCTCCGCCCGCCAGGCCTATGGCCAGGACACCCCCGAAGACTCCCCCGAACACCCGCACGCAAACCGCAACCCGGCGCGCGATCGCATCCCACTGCGTCATCGTCACTCTCCCACTCTCTTCCCAAGTGGCGGCCACGACGACTCCAGCCGGGCCGCTGGGGAGAGTCTACGCCGATTGCGCCGCGCTGCAATCCTCCCCCGCACCTGCTGCATCCAGCTCTGCACTGTCCAGCCAATCGTCGGCAAACGGATCGACAACCCCCGCCAGCCACCATTCGTCCTCCCCCTTCTCGAAGGCGAGCAGCTGGCGCGCTTCGATCCGGCCCGCTTCGGCGGTACCGCGGGCGAGCTCGTACGGCTCCTTCGCCCCCGCCGGGCGATGGGCATCCATCCGGTCGATCCGGTTGCCCAGCCACATGCAGTCGTGGGGGCTGAGTTCGGCGGCGGGATCGAGGCACAGCCCCTCGCATTCGGGACACGGCGGGTAGGTGCCGGGGGGAGACATGGACCGGGTGTTACACGGTTCATGGCCCGAAAACGACGGCGCAGCCTGGGCGGCGGCAGGATCGGCAGCCGCTTCCGCCAGCAATTCCTCGCCGCGTTCGAAGGCCGCGAGCGCTTCGTCGAACCGCCCGGCAAAGGCCTGCGCGCGCGGATTCTCCGCCAGCCGATCGAGCCGGGCGAGGTGCGCGAGCAGCAGGCGGCTGCAGAAGCGGGTGCGGGTGGCAACCTCCTCGCCGTGGTAGAACACGCTCTCCTCCACCCCGTCGATCGCGCGCGCGGCGAGCACCGCCTCGGCATTGGCCCGCGCCACCACCAGCGCCGCATCCCACGCGGTGCGGAACGCGCCGGTCGCCCGCCGCGCGCGATAGACGGTCTGATGGCTGACCCCGGCAGCGGTAGCGGCCGAGCGCACCGATCCGGTGACCGAGAGATTTTCGAGAAACCTGACCTGCCGCTCGCGGATGAATTCGGTTTGCGGCGCGCGGGTGTGATCGCCGGGGAGCGCGGCCACGAGCGCGGGGAGCTGGCGCGCGAACTGGGCGGGATCGGGGTGGTTCATGGGCTATGCCTCGTGAGCGGTGGGGGACGGAACCGCGCAGTAGGGCATGGAATGGGGGATGTAGGAAAGGGGGGCAAAATTGTGTCGAACCCGCGCCGGCTAACTATGCCGCTAAATCCCATTGACGAACCGCACGGCCTCGGTAACTCATGCTTATCTGGAGGATATTTATGCGCGAGCCGCGAAAATTCACAATAAAGCAACTTGTAAGCTCAAACTCACAGTTTGTGATCCCACGGTATCAGAGAGGCTACGATTGGAAAGGTGACACGCAGGTAAAGGATCTCTTTACTGATCTGATACAGTGCCTAGAATCGAACTATGATCAAGACCTCTTTCTCGGCAGTATGATATTTGATGTCGCCGATGAAAAAAGTGGGAATCAAGTAGAAATTATCGACGGTCAACAACGATTTACGACAATAATCATTGCTCTAATTGCTGCACGAGATTTTGCTAAAAATGTTTTGCAAAATCCGCAGCTTGCACTTAACATACAGAACGATATTCAAAATTCTGATGTTGTACTTGGAAGTAGCTTTAACAGGTTGAAAGCGTCTGAGACGATTCGTGACGTTTTCGACATCATGTGCGCTCCCGATTGGGATACTTCTTTTCCCGACTCAGTCTTCGATTCCAAAACTAAGAAAACTCGGTCGATTCGTCGCCAAGTTTCCCGAGTTGAACCGATTTATAAGTATGCAGCTACCCAAATCAGTGATCTTTGCGAGGGCAAGGGGCAAGAAGCATTCATAAAATTTGTAAAGCAGTTACAGCATCAGACCTACATTATCAGAATTGACGTCGACGACAAATCTGAAGCGTTTGAGATATTTGAGCGCACTAATGCCCGTGGAAAGCCACTTGAGGTCTCAGATCTCCTTAAAAACTTCCTGTTTTCCAGAAGCAAAGAACTCGACGACGCAGCAGAGGAAATCTGGGACCGTGTGTCCGAATACGCAGGGAATAACATTCTCCGCGTTCTAAAGTATTTTTGGATCTCACGCAGAGGCCCAGTTGCAAATAGAGATTTGTACCGAAATCTGCGGAGTTATGCGGCCGAAATCGGAGTAAATGAATTCGTCAATGAACTCCAGAATTTCAGCGAATACTACGCAGCTTTTTATTCCAACGAGAGAAAGACCTTTCCTGACTGGATGATGGGTGTCGGTGTCGCGACCAACATGATGTATCTGACGGAGATATCTCGATCAGTCGCCGCTCTACGACTCTTTAACGTGACGCAACCCCTGCCCCTTATTTACGCCGCAGTCAGCGCGTTTACGAACCTGCCTCAAGATGGAAGAGACCCTAAAGACCTCATCAATTTGGTTCGCTATCTCGAGTCATACCACTACATTAATAATAAAATTTGCCGTCGCATCGGAAATGAAGTCGAAAGAACTTATGCATCGCATTCTGACCGACTTTACAACGGTGACGACTTTAAGGCAGGTGTAAACTCTCTTTTAGAGGAACTGAAGGAGCGTACAGCGAGTCGAGAAGAGTTTTCTGCAAACTTCGGTTATTTGAGTTATGAAAGCTTAAATGATCGGGCGATCATCAGATATACGTTTGATAGAATCGCCAATAAGGCCGTCAAAGAGGGTCAGAGAATTAGCTTGGTCGATTTTTATGGCGCCGAAGCCGGCGCGGTTAGTGAATTCGATATCGAGCATTTATTGGCGCAATCCAGTGCCACCGATGAAGATTCTGTGGTTCATGACATTGGCAACCTCATCGTAATGCCGAAGCAAATAAATGGCATTCTCGGAAGTGATAGTCCTGAACAAAAAATCGAGAAGCTTTTACATCCTGCAAATTTTTCGAACAACATTAAGAATGTCCCCCAGTATATATATGAATTTGCGGAGTATGCCCAAAAGTTTGGTTCGTGGGATGAAAACGCAATAAAGGAGCGGACGCATTACTTGGCCGACCAGGTTTACCAAGATGCGCGTTTTGGCTACGCTTACAAATGACTGTTCGCAGACGAGGATTATGAGGGAGAACCATCGGCAGCGCTTCCTTCGCCTCGCTCCCAATCTCGTTGCTACTAGTGTCCACTCCGAAAAATGGTGGTGGCAGACGCAATGCTCACGGTGGGGCCGGGTATCGCTGGGTGTTGGCGCAGGGTTAGCACCTAACGGATAGCGGCCCCTCCACCACCTTCGGTGGTTCCCCTCCACGTTCCGGAGAGGATTTACTCCCCTAAACCCGCGCTTCCAGTATCGCATCGGCAATCCGCTCGCGCGCGATGCCGCCTAAGCGGTCGCGCTCGATCAGCAAGAAGCCCTCCGGATCGGCGCAGCGCGAGGCCATGCGGGGCTCGCGCAGCACCGGGGCGTTCTCCGCCGCCAGTTGCGGGTGGCGGATAGGGCGGCTTCTGCGCAGAGGCTCTCCGCGTCTCTGCGTCTCTGCGTGGAACCTGACTGCGCGGTTTATGCGGGGTAGCGGGAATTGTGATGGAGGCACCTGCCCCTCCACCATCCTGCGGATGGTCCCGCTGGCGCTTCGCGCCCTCTGCGAGTCCCCCCCGACTTTGTCGCGGGGAGGATCTTAGGTTTACTCCGCCGCCGCCTGCGCGGGGGCGCGCCCGGAGGCTTTCGCCAGCATCGGCGCGAGGTAGGCGCCCGTGTAGCTCCCCGGCGTGGCCGCGACCTTTTCCGGCGTGCCTTCGGCCACCACCTCGCCGCCGCGCACGCCGCCGTCCGGGCCCAGGTCGAGCAGCCAGTCGGCGGTCTTGATCACGTCGAGGTTGTGTTCGATCACCACCACCGAATTGCCCTGCTCCACCAGCCGGTGCAGCACTTCGAGCAGTTTGCGCACGTCTTCGAAGTGCAGGCCGGTGGTCGGTTCGTCGAGGATGTAGAGCGTCTGCCCGGTGGAGCGGCGGGCCAGTTCCTTCGCCAGCTTCACCCGCTGCGCCTCCCCGCCCGAAAGCGTGGTCGCCTGCTGGCCGACCTTGACGTAGCCCAGCCCGACCTCGTTGAGCATGTGCATTTTCTCGCGGATCGAGGGCACCGCCTTGAAGAAGACCTCGGCATCCTCGATCGTCATGTCGAGCACGTCGGCGATCGAGAGGCCCTTGAACTTTACTTCGAGCGTTTCGCGGTTGTACCGCTTGCCGTGGCATTCCTCGCAGGTGACGTAGACATCGGGGAGGAAGTGCATTTCGATCTTGATCAGCCCGTCGCCGCTGCACGCCTCGCAGCGCCCGCCCTTGACGTTGAAGCTGAAGCGGCCCGGCTTGTACCCGCGCGCGAGGCTTTCGGGCAGGCCGGCGAACCAGTCGCGGATCTGGGTGAAGGCGCCGGTGTAGGTGGCCGGGTTGGAGCGCGGGGTGCGGCCGATGGGCGACTGGTCGATCTCGATCACCTTGTCGCAATGATCGAGACCCGTCACCTTGTCGTGCGCGCCGGCGATCACCCGCGCGCCGTTTAGGT
The DNA here is from genome assembly GCA_019739335.1 of Erythrobacter sp. Taxonomy (NCBI): domain Bacteria; kingdom Pseudomonadati; phylum Pseudomonadota; class Alphaproteobacteria; order Sphingomonadales; family Erythrobacteraceae; genus Erythrobacter; species Erythrobacter sp. Next base: position 2,431,664 of record CP073261.1, on the reverse strand, counting down.
GCCGCGCGGCGGCGGCGTAGAGCGTGTCGATGGTGAAGCTGGACTTGCCGCTGCCGCTTACCCCCGTCACGCAGGTGAAGGTGCCGAGCGGGATGGAGGCGGTGACGTTGCGCAGGTTGTTCGCCCGCGCGCCGTGGACGGTCAGCTTCTTGCCGTTGCCCTTGCGGCGCTTGGCCGGGACGGCGATTTCGCGGCGGCCGGTGAGGTAATCGGCGGTGAGGCTGCGTTTGGCCTTGAGGATCTGCTTGAGCGTCCCCTCGGCCACCACCTCGCCGCCGTGCACCCCTGCGCCGGGGCCGAGATCGACGATATGATCGGCGGCGCGGATCGCGTCCTCGTCATGCTCGACCACGATTACGGTGTTGCCGAGATCGCGCAGGCGCTTGAGCGTTTCCAGCAGCCGGTCGTTATCGCGCTGGTGCAGGCCGATGCTCGGCTCGTCGAGCACGTAGAGCACGCCGCTGAGGCCGGAGCCGATCTGGCTGGCGAGGCGGATGCGCTGGCTCTCCCCGCCGGAGAGGGTGCCGCTGGTGCGATCGAGATTGAGGTAATCGAGCCCGACATTGTTGAGGAACCCCAGCCGCTCAACGATTTCCTTGAGGATGGCGCGGGCGATCTGGTTCTGGGTGTCGGTCAGGCTGTCGGGCAACGCGGTGAACCAGGCGAGCGCGTCGGACACCGAGAAGCGCACCGGCTGGCTGATGTCGACACCGCCCGGCAGCTTCACCGCCCGCGCCTTCTCGTTCAGCCGCGCACCGTCGCAGGTCTCGCACGGCTGCGCGGTCTGGTAACGGCTCAGCTCCTCCTGCATCCACGCGCTTTCGGTCTGCACCAGGCGGCGGTTGAGATTGCCGATCACCCCTTCGAACGGCTTTTCGACGGTATATTCCTTGCGCCCGTCCCTGAAGGTGAGCGGCACCCGCTTGCCCCTGGTGCCGTAGAGGATGACGCTGCGGTTCTCCTCGCTGAGCGCGTTCCACGGGGTGTCGAGATCGAAGCCATAGGCCTTCGCCAGCGATCCCAGCACCTGCATGTAGTACGGCGAGGGCGGATTGCTTTTCGCCCAGGGCACCACCGCGCCTTTCTTCAGCGTCAGCTCCTCGTTGGGAACGACGAGTTGCGGATCGAACAGCATCTTCTCGCCCAGCCCGTCGCAGGTTGGACAGGCCCCCTGTGGCGCGTTGAACGAGAACAGCCGGGGTTCGATTTCCTCGATGGTGAAGCCGCTGACGGGGCAGGCGAACTTTTCGGAGAAGACGATGCGGTTGGCGGGGATGCCGGCGCCTTTTAGTCCCCCCTCCCGCTTGCGGGAGGGGTCAGGGGTGGGCGTGTCCGAAGTGCTGCCCTCGACAGGCCCACCCCCAGCCCCTCCCGCCAGCGGGAGGGGAGCTACCACCCCATCCGCCAGATCCACATAAGCCAGCCCCTCGGCCAGCTTCAGCGCCTGTTCGAAACTCTCGGCCAGCCGCGTTTCCAGCCCCGGCTTTACCGCCAGCCGATCGACCACCACCTCGATATCGTGCTTGAACTTCTTGTCGAGCGCGGGCGCGTCTTCGATGCCATACATCTCGCCGTCGATCCGCACGCGGGTGTAGCCCGCCTTCTGCCACTCGGCCAGTTCGCGCCGGTACTCCCCCTTGCGCCCGCGCACCGCCGGGGCGAGCAGGAACAGCCGCGTCCCTTCGGGCAGCGCCATCACCCGGTCGACCATGTTGGAGACGGTCTGCGCCTCGATCGGCAATCCGGTGGTGGGCGAATAGGGCACGCCGACGCGCGCCCACAGCAGCCGCATGTAATCGTAGATCTCGGTGACGGTGGCCACGGTGGAGCGCGGATTGCGGCTGGTAGTCTTCTGCTCGATCGAGATCGCGGGGCTCAGCCCGTCGATATGCTCGACATCGGGCTTCTGCATCATTTCGAGGAATTGCCGCGCATAGGCGGAAAGGCTCTCGACATAGCGCCGCTGCCCCTCGGCATAGATGGTATCGAAGGCGAGGCTCGACTTGCCGCTGCCCGAAAGCCCGGTGATGACGATCAGCGAATCGCGCGGCAATTCGATATCGATGCCCTTGAGATTATGCTCGCGGGCGCCTTTGACGGAAATATGCGTCAGCATACGGAACACCTATGCTGAGTGATGTGGGTGAGAGCCATAGGCGGTCCAAGTGGGGGCTGGAGGGGGCTGAGTCCAGAGGGGCGGAGGGTGGTATGTTGGGCGGGGATTACTGACACGCTTTGTTCACGAAATGTTCGAGTGAGTCAAGCGGTGCTAACGGCGTGGTAATTTCGATAAATATATTAACTTTATTTATAAAATGGCAGCTTGCTATTGACACGGCAAGGAGCATGATCGAAAATGCTGTTCCCCTATCGCTCATCTTCGAATACTCCCGGAGGCCTATTCTCTTGCCGAATGTCGTACTCGTTTCAATCGACGACTTGTTCTCTATTAACGCCTGGCCCGAACTAGCCGATCTAGTAAAGACGCCACATCTGGACGCCTTCGCAGCTCAGTCGAACAACTTCATCAATGCATTTGCCCATGTGGCACTCTGCAACCCCTCGCGCTCTTCGATTTTGTCTGGACGCGATAGCTGGGATACGGGGATCGTCGACAATGCAGTGCCAATCTTCGAACGCGTAGCAGTCGAAGACGTGCTTTTCTCGCGGCTCGACGCCGGCGGTTATGACGTTGTTATGGGCGGCAAGGTATTTCATCGGCCTTACTACCCGGAAATGGATCAGTTCGTTTCGCGGTTTCTTGACTGGTCGGGATTTTCCAACGGGACTGTTCCGGGCGGAAGTAATGTTGCCGGAGTCGCGTATGGCAGTTCGGGTGATTTAACGCTGGCAGATACCGTCCTGACCGAGCAAGTGGTGGGCTTCCTTCAGGAAAGCCATACAAACCCTTTCGCACTGGCAGCCGGCATCTATCGCCCTCATATCGACTGGATCGTGCCACAGGAGTTTTTCGACCTCTACGATCCGAATGATATTACTGTCCCCTATTTTGGCGACGACACTGCCGGTATGGCGGATTTTTATTATGCTATGACTGGCAGCGCCTTCCACGGGCTCGTGCTTGACAATGATGCCTGGGTGGAACTCATCCACGCCTATCTGGCCTCCGTTTCCTATGCAGATTCGCTATTTGGCAAGATGATCGGGGCCCTCGATGCGTCACCTTATGCCGACAACACGGACGTCGTCCTCTTTTCCGATCACGGGTACCACCTCGGAGATCGCGGACTGTGGAGCAAATTCACACTGTGGGAGGAGTCCGGTCGTGCTCCGCTAATGATCCGCGAAGCTGGTCAAACCGAAGGCAGGGTGGTGGGCACCGTGGTAAGCCTCTCGGACATATATCCGACAGTGCTTGATCTCGCCGGTGTGGAGGGGGGGTTTCGCGGTTCGGGTAATACCTTGCTGCCGCTGATGGAGGGCGGCGATCCATCACAATATGCCGGGGATGGTGCCTTCACCTGGGTCTATGGTGATTACAGCTATCGCACGGATGAGTTCCGCTACATCCGCTATGCCGACGGAAAGGAAGAATTCTACAATATATTGGCAGATCCGCACCAACTTTCCAATCTGGTCGACGATCCGGACTCGCAGGTGCAACTGGACGAACACCGCGCGGCGGTGCCCGATCTGGACAAGCTGACATTGTTTCTTGGCAGTAGCGCAGATGATAGCCTGACCGGCACTGCAGGCGATGACTTGTTCATCCTCGGAGGAGGCCGCGATACGGCAAGTGGTGGCAGCGGAAATGACAAATACTTCGTTCAGTCCCCGGCGGAGATCATCGAGGCAGAAGACGGCGGAACAGACACGATCGTTTCATCACTGGCCGTTACCGTCGCGCCAGCAAATGTCGAAAATATCCAACTGATTTTTCAGATCGGCATTCCTACCACTCTCTTCGGAAATGAACTGGCAAACGCAATCTTCACCGGCGTCGGCCGCAGCACTGTTTACGCTGGCGACGGGAATGATTCGGTCGTTTCATTATCGGGGGCGGATACGCTCTTTGGCGGGGCCGGCGATGACAGGATGCTGGCAGGGGGAAGCAACGACTTTCTCTACGGGGGCGATGGCGACGATCACCTCGAAGGTGAAAGAGGTGACGACTTCCTGAGCGGTGGCACCGGCAATGATACGCTGATCGGCGGCCTTGGGAACGATGAGCTTTATGGCGCAGTCGGCGACGATCTGTTGCATGGCAATCATGGCAACGACTTTCTCGATGGAGGCTCAGGTCACGATCTGCTGGACGGCGGCCATGGCGATGATCGGCTTCATGGGGGTGTCGGCGATGACCTGATCTATGGTGGGCCTGGCCACGATTACCTCCACGGTGGGATCGACAATGATACGCTGTACGGCGGCAGCCATGACGATACATTGCGGGGCGGGGACGGCGACGACAATCTGTTTGGGAATTCCGGCGACGATAATCTGAATGGTGGCCGTGGGGCCGACCGATTGGACGGCGGCATAGGTAACGATTTCCTTCTCGGCTGGGATGGCAATGATTACCTCGAGGGAGGTGCGGGACGCGACCATCTTGATGGCGGGAACGGAAGTGACAACATTTTCGGAGGCGGCGGCAACGATTTAATTTACGGCGGGAATGGCCATGATGCCGTAAAGGGCGGTAGCGGGGATGACCGGATTTTTGGAGACGCCGGACGGGATTTCCTCGTTGGCGAGGGCGGAAACGACCAAATTTTTGGCGGCCTGGACGACGATATACTGCGCGGGCTCACAGGTAATGACAAACTTTGGGGCGAGCAGGGGGACGACCAACTATTCGGCGGCGAAGGAAACGACCATCTGGACGGCGGATCGGGCCAGGACATCATGCGGGGGGGTATCGGGGACGACAGCTACGTCGTTGATGATCCGGACGATGTCGTCATCGAACTGGCCAAGGAAGGAGTCGATTCCGTGCTTTCCACAGTCGATTACACTCTTGGCGCGCACATCGAAAATTTGCGCCTCGCCGGATCAGCCGCTGTCGGAACCGGTAACGCGCTCGCCAACAGGATTTTCGCGGGAATCGCGGGCGCGACGCTCTCCGGGCTTGATGGCGACGATACCATCTATGGCAGCAACACCGCCGATTCGATCTACGGTGGTAACGGAGCGGATCGACTCGTTGGCAATGCTGGCGAAGACACCATCCACGGCGGCCAAGGCGACGACATCATCAATGGCGGCTCCAATATCGATACGCTCCACGGCGATGGCGGCAATGACCTGATACTGGGCGGCGTTGGCAATGATGTCCTCTACGGCGGTACCGGAAACGATACGCTCCGCGGAGGAGCCAATATGGATACGCTGCACGGCGAGGACGGGGCGGACATCCTTGATGGCGGCGACGGGGTGGACCTGCTGATCGGCGGTGCCAATCGCGATGTAATGACCGGTGGGCTGCGGGCAGACGTGTTCGCTTTCGATGACGGCGACTTTGCCGGACTGGCTGCCAACACTGCGGACCGGATCAAAGACTTCAACAGGCTGGAAGGCGACAATATCGATCTCTCTGCCGTCGATGCGATCCTCGGCGGCGCGGACGATGCCTTCGATTACATCGGCAGCGATGCCTTTTCGGGCACCGCAGGGGAGCTGCGCTGGGAGCATGTCGGGAGCAACACGATGATCTTTATGGACGTCGATGGCGATGCTTTGGCCGACTACGCCATCCGCCTTGACGGCACGATCAACCTGGCGGAATCGGCCTTTATTCTATGACCCCCCTACCCCGCGCTTAACCTTCCCTCGCAAGCCGCTGTTCAGCCGCCCCTGGCATGGTAGTATCGCACAACCGCGCCAGCACTTCCGGGGATCACCGCCATGCCGCCTACCGCTCACGAACAGCTGATGCTGGAGCTTATCAACCGCCTGCGGATGGACCCGGACGGGGAATATGCGCGGCTGACCAGTGCTGCCTTCCTCGCCGAAATCCAGGGAGCGATCAATTATTTCGGGGTCAATCTCGCCTCGTTCCAGGCGGCGCTGCTGACCTACAATCCGGTTGCCCCGCTGGCATGGAGTACCACGCTGGCGCAAGCCGCCCTCACCCACAACCAGGCGATGATCGCCGCCGATACGCAGAGCCACCAGTTGCCGGGCGAGCCGGGCCTCGGCACCCGTGCCACCAATGCGGGCTATACCGGCTGGAACGCGCTGGGCGAGAATATCTATGCCTATTCGGACAGTGTCGAATACGGCCACGCGGGCTTCGTGATCGACTGGGGCTATGATGTCGAGGATTTCAACGGCAACACCCTGTACCCCGACTGGCAGATCCGCGGCGACGGGATCCAGGACCCGGCGGGCCACCTCAACAGCCTGATGAACGGCACTTTCCGCGAGATCGGCATCGCCATCACGCAAGAAAACAACGCCGCTACCGATGTCGGCCCCTTCGTCATCACGCAGGATTTCGGCAGCCGCTTCTCCTATGCCGCGCAGTTCGTCGGCGTGGTGATCGACGATGCGGACAACGACGACTTCTACGACGTTGGCGAAGGCCTGGGCGGAGTCACCGTCCGGCTGAGCGGCACTGCAGGGATCTTTACCACCACCACCTGGGAAGCCGGCGGCTGGCAGATCGCCGTGCCTGCGGGCACTTACGACATCAGCTTCAGTGGCGGGGGGCTCTCGGGGTCGATCAGCCGGTCGGCCACGCTCGGCACGGCCAACGTGAAGCTGGATGTGGAAGCAGCCGACGCGGTCGTCACCGGCAATACCCAGAACGGCACGCCGGATAACGATGAGCTGACCGGAACCGGGGCGATCGACATTCTCAACGGACTTGGCGGGAACGACAGGCTCTACGGACTTGGCGGCGACGACCGGCTGGATGGCGGCATTGGCGATGACACGCTGGTGGGCGGCCAGGGGAACGATACCTACCTGATAGACAGCATAGGTGACGTGGTCACCGAACTGCTGGGCCAGGGCTTCGACCGGGTCATCAGCACCGGCAATTTTACCGCGAATGTGGTGCGGTTTCGCAATGTCGAGGCATTCGAACTGGCGGGTTCCGCAACGGAACTTGTCGGCAACCAGCTTGGCAATGAACTTGTCGCCAACGCGGTGCTGGGCAGCCAGCTGCTTGGCTTGGGCGGCGCTGATGTGCTGATCGGCGGTGCCGGAAACGATATCCTCAATGGCGGGATCGGCAACGACACCATGCAGGGCGGCGCGGGGGACGATAGATACTTCGTCTATGAAACAGGCGATGTGATCATCGAACTGGCGGGCGAGGGAATCGATTTCGTCCTTTCCGCCTTGAACTATACGCTTGGCGCCGATGTCGAGGATCTGCGGCTGGCGGGAGCTGCCGCCACTGTTGGCACCGGCAATGCATTGGCCAACCGGATCTTCGGCGGCAGTGCCGGTGCAACGCTTTCCGGGCTCGACGGAGACGATACGATCTACGGCAGCAATGCATCCGACATCATCATGGGCGGCAACGGTGCCGACCGGCTGCTCGGCAATTCCGGGGCAGACACCATCCACGGCGGTGAAGGCGACGATGTTCTGAACGGGGGTAACAGTAACGATACGCTCCATGGTGATGGCGGCAATGACCTGATCCTGGGCGGCAGCGGCAACGATGTCCTCTACGGAGGTACCGGCAATGATACGCTCCGCGGCGAAGCCAGCAGCGATACGCTGTATGGTGGGGCCGGAGCTGATATCCTCGACGGCGACGACGGGCTGGACCGGCTGATCGGCGGGGCGGACCGCGATGTGATGACCGGCGGACTGCGCGCAGACGTATTCGCCTTCGATGACGGCGACTTTGCCGGACTGGCCATCAACACCGCCGACCGGATCACCGACTTCGACCGGGCGCAAGGCGACAAGATCGACCTGTCCGCCGTCGATGCCATCTTTGGCGGCGAAGACGATGGCTTCGACTATATCGGCAGCGTTGCCTTCTCCGGCACGGCGGGCGAGCTGCGCTGGGCACACGAGGGTGGCAACACCATGATCTATATGGACGTGAACGGTGACGCGCTGGCTGATTACGCGATCCGGCTGGATGGCACGATCAATCTCGTGGAGGCGAGTTTCATCCTCTGATTGAAGCGGTTATGGCGAGTCCATGCCTTGCCACCGTCTTTTTGTCGCCCTGCCCCTGCCCGAAGCGGTCCGCGATGCCCTGCTCGATGTGCAGGAGGGCATCTCCGGTGCGCGCTGGCAGGAGGCGGATAACCTGCATCTGACGCTGCGGTTTGTCGGCGAGGTGGATCGGCATCAGTTTGACGATCTGGCCACCGCGTTGGAGTCTGTGCCGTTCCGCCCCTTCACGCTCGCCATCAGCGGGGTCGGGCATTTCGAGCGCAAGGGGCACGGCAAGGCGGTATGGGCGGGCCTAACGCGCTCCAGCGCGCTCGCAGACTTGCAGTACAGCGTGGAAATGGCATGCCGCCGTGCCGGCGTGCCTGCGGAAACGCGCAAGTTTGTGCCCCATGTCACCCTCGCGCGGCTGAATTCGGGGAGCGGGCCGATTGGCGACTGGCTGGCCGCGCATGGCGATCTGGCGGCCGGGCCGTGGCTGGTGGAGGGCTTTTCGCTCTGGGAAAGCAATCTCACGCCGAACGGCGCGCTCTATTCGCGGCTGCTGGACTTCCCGCAGGGCGCGCCAATCGACCAACCGCTTTAACAACCCGTTCAGCGCCTTGGCAGCTTTGTCTGCTAGGAGTAAGGCATTCGTTTCACCGGCAACCAGGCCCGACCGGGCGCGTTGCCGCACCAATTGACAGACAGAAAGAGGTCGCCCACCATGAAATCGCGCCTGCTCGCCACCACTATGATCGCTGCCCTGGCATCCGCCTGCACCACCACTCCGGAGACCGATGTGGCATCCATCCCGCAAGCCGTCGAATACAATCCGGAAATCCCGCAGGCGACCAGCGTATTCGCCGAACTGTCCCCGCTCTATATGCACGCGCCGCAGTTTGACCAGGTTACCGACGCGCAATGGCAGGGCATCATCGAGGAAGCGATCGCCATCCAGATCGCCGAAATCGAAGCCATCGCCGAGAATCCCAATCCGCCCACTTTTGCCAACACGCTGGTCGAGATGGAGAAGTCCGGCCAGGTCTTCTCGCGCGCCTATGGTGCCTTCAGCCAGGTCGTCTCGGCCAATATCAACGATACCATCGCCGCCACTGATGAAGCGCTGGCGCCGCAAATTGCGGGCATGAGCGACAGCATCTACCTGAACCCGGCGCTGTTTGCGCGGGTGCAGGCGATTTACGACAATCGCGCTGCCATGGCGATGACGGCGGAAGACGCGATGCTGCTGGAAACCACCTATGATCGCTTCGTGCATCGCGGTGCGCAGCTGGGCGCGGCGGAACAAGCCGAACTGCGGCAGATCAACGAGCGGCTGTCCTCGCTGTCCTCGCAGATTTCGCAGCTGATCACGCAGGGGCAGAACGACGCCTCCATCGTGGTGGACACGCGCGAGGAACTGGCGGGCCTCTCCGAAGGGCAGATTGCTTCAGCCGCCGCGCTGGCCAGCGAAAACGGCCATCCAGGCAAGTTCATGCTCACCGTCAGCAACACCACCGGCGTGCCGCAACTGGCGCAACTGCACAATCGCGATGTGCGTGAACGGCTGCACCGCGCCAGCGTGGATCGCAACCAGACGGGCGAGAATTCCACCCTGCCGCTGGTGCGCGAGACGATTGCCCTGCGCAACCGCCGCGCGGCGCTGTTCGGTGAAGCGACCCATGCAAACTGGCAGATGTACGACCGCATGGTTTCCGATCCGGCGCAGGCCATCGGCTTCATGGCCGACATGGTCCCCGCACTGCGCGCTACGCAGGAGCGCGAGGCCGCACTGTTGCAGGCGCGCGCCGAGCAGGACGGGCATGACTTCACCCTGGCCGCGTGGGACTGGCCTTATTATGCCGAGATCGTCCGGCAGGAACGCTACGCGCTGAACAACGAGGAGATTAAACAATACTTCGTGGTGGACCGGGTGTTGGAAGACGGCGTGTTCTACATGGCCGGGGAGCTTTACGGGCTGACCTTCGAACAGCGCAGCGACATTCCCACCTATCACCCCGATGTCAGCGTCTACACCGTGTTCCACGATGGTGAACCGATTGCGCTGTTCTACTTCGATCCGATGCAGCGCGAGAGCAAGCGCGGCGGGGCGTGGATGAGCAATTTCATCGAGCAGAGCCACCTGCTCGGCCTGCGCCCGGTGGTCACCAACACCCAGAACATTGCCCCGCCCGCGCCGGGTGAACCCGCGCTGGCGACCTGGGACGATGTTGAAACGATGTTCCACGAATTCGGCCACGCGCTGCACGGCATCTTCGCTGATCAGCAATATCCGTCGCTGTCGGGCACCAACACGGCGCGCGACTGGGTGGAATTCCCCAGCCAGTTCCACGAAAACTTCGCCGCGCTGCCGGAGGTTTTGCAGCGCTATGCGCGCCATCACGAAACCGGCGAAGTGATCCCGATGGAGCTGGTCGAAGCGATCAACCGCGCGGGCCAGTTCAACCAGGGCCACGGCTTCGGGGAAGTGATCGCCGCGAGCCTGCTCGACATGGAATGGCATTCACTCGATCCCAGCGAGCCTGCACCAGCCGACGTGATGGCTTTCGAGGAAGCCGCGCTGGAGCGGATCGGGCTGCGCTCCGACCTCGTCCCGCCGCGCTATCGCACGCCGTACTTCCGGCACATTTTCGAGCACGGCTACGATGCGGGCTACTACGCCTACACATGGACCGAAATGCTGCACCATGATGCCTACAGCTATGTCGAGGCGAACGGCGGCATGACGCGCGAGATGGGCGACCGGATCGTCGACACCTTCCTCGGCCAGGGCCATTCGAAGACCTACGAACAGATGTTCCGCGACTTCACCGGCCGCGATCCGCGCGTGGAACCGTTGCTCGAAGCACGCGGGCTGATCCCGGGTGACACCGAACCTGCAGGGGCTGAGGGCGTTCTCTAAGAGATTGCGGTAAGCTTTCGAAGGGGCCGGAGTGAGAATTCCGGCCCCTTTTCTGCGTCTTACGCGAATTTCCCGGGCAGATCAGTAAGCCAGAGCGCGCGAACCTGCTGCACCGATCCAGCGCGCCTCAACGCCCCACACCCGCGCGATCACTTCCTCGGACAAAGCCTCCGGAGAAGTGCCGTCGGCTACCAGCCGCCCTTGTTCCAGAACCAGCACCCGGTCCGCGTGGTTCATCGCCAGCGCCAGATCGTGCAGCACGAGCACAACCCCGCAGCCTGACTCGGCTTCATCGCGCAGTACCCGCAGCATCGCCAGCTGATGCGCGATGTCGAGCGCCGCCAGCGGCTCATCGGCGAGCAGCCATTGCGGCGTTCCTGCCAGCACCCGCGCCAGCAGGGCGCGGGCCTTCTCGCCGCCACTCAGCGTCGAGGTGGGGCGGTCGCGGAATCCCTCCAGATCGCAAGCGTGGAGGGCCTGCGTAATCTCCCCCTCACCCCTGTCGCGGTGCGGCAGGCGGCCCAGCGCGACGAGGTTGGCGACCGACACGTCCCACGCGATTTCCGCCGCTTGCGGCAGGTAGCCGATGTTGCGCGCGCGGGTGAGCGGATGCATCGCCGGGAGCGGCTTGTCGCTCAGCGTCACCGTGCCTGCTTCGGGCGGGACGAGGTTGGCCAGCGCCGCCAGCAAGGTCGATTTTCCCGCGCCGTTGGGGCCGCAGATGGCGGTGATGTCACCGGGCATCAGACCGGCGCTGACGGAGTCGAGCACCCGCTTGTCGCCGCGCAGCACCGACAGGTTTTCGCAGGCGAGAATCACGCCAGCCCTCTCCGCATCCGCAGCAGCAGCCACAGGAAGAACGGCGCACCGATCAGGCTGAGCGCGATGCCCAGCCGCAGTTCCGTCACCAGCGGCAGAATGCGGCACACTACGTCGGCCACCAGCAGCAGCAGCGCTCCCGCCAGCGCGCTGGGCACGATCAGGCTCGACGGGCGTCTGTCGGTCAGCGGGCGCACGAGGTGCGGCACGATCAGCCCGACAAAGCCGATGATCCCCGCCACCGCCACGCCGGTGCCCACGGTCAGCCCGGTGCCAAGCACCATTATCGCCATCAACCGCCGCGGATCGACGCCGAGCGAGCGCGCGGCCGCCTCGCCCAGAGTCAGCGCATCGAGCGCACGGCCCGCGCGCCACAGCACCAGAATGCCCGCCAACGTGAGCGGCGCGGCGAGCCAGACGTCGTCCCAGCTGCGATCGGTCAGCGCGCCCATCAGCCAGGTGACGATGCTGCTCATGGCGAAGGCATTGGGGGCGAGGCTGATGGCCAGCGCGGTCAGCGCGCCTGCGAGGCTCGCGATCATCATCCCCGCCAGCGTGAACAGCGCAATGCCGTTTGCGGGGCTGGCGGTGCGCCCGGCGATCAGTCCCAGCAGCGCCATCGCCCCGCCCGCTCCCGCCAGCGCGAAGCCGGGCAGCAGCAGCGTGCCCGCCATGCCGAGATGTATCGCCATCACCGCGCCGAGTGCAGCGCTGGGGGCAATGCCGAACAGTCCGGGATCGGCGAGCGGATTGCGTAGGTAACCCTGCATGGCAGCGCCCGCAGCACCCAGCCCCGCTCCGAGGATAATGGCGAGCAGTGCGCGCGGCAGGCGCAGTTCGGCAAGGATCAACGTTGTGTTGGCCGTTTCGCCCGAAGGATCGAGCCACACCCGCCCCGCGAGCAGCGATAGCGGGATTGCCAGCGTTAGAAGCGCGGCGAAGAGGGGGATCGGGCGAACCATTAGAGGTTCCCCTCCCGCTTGCGGGAGGGGTTAGGGGTGGGCCTGTTGTGCGATTCTGGCCCTGCTTCAGGCCCACCCCCAGCCCCTCCCGCAAGCGGGAGGGGAGAAGTGAAGTCTCGGCGTATCTCCCCCAACCTTGCCAGCGCGCGCGGGATCGTCGGCCCGCCGCAATAGAGCAGCGCCGGATCGAGTGTGGCGTGCTGCACCCCGGCAACCTGCGCGAACACCGGATGATGCAGCATCGGCTCGTCCCCCGCCGCGATCACCAGTTGCGGCGGCTCGGCGAGCACCTGCTCGAGCGGCAGGTAAGCCCCCTGCCCCAGCCCGCGCGCGGCCGAGTGGCTGGCAAAGCCTGTCTGTTCAAGCAGCGCGAAAGCCAGCGAGCCCTCGCCCGGCACGATCCCGCCGGACTGCCAGAGTAGCGTATCGACTTGTGGACCTGCCGCGCGCGCGGCGTCCCATGCGGCGGCGATTTCCTCCGCCAGCGCCTCCGCATGCGCGGACTGCCCGGTCACTTCGCCGAGCTGGCGGATCTGCGCGAGGCTATCCTCCAGCGAAGCGGTTATCCCGATCTGCGCCACCCGGATGCCGGCGTCCTCCAGCGCCCGTTTGGTCGAAGCGGCAAGGAAGGTATCCGCCACCACCACATCGGCAGCCAGCGCCAGCACTTCCTCCGCCGTCCCGCCCGTAGTCGCATAGCGCTGCGCCACCTCCTGCGGCAGCGAACTGGCCCTCGGATCGTGGCTGTAGTGCGACAGCGCCAGCACCTGCCCCGGCGCTGCAATTTCGGCGAGGATCGCATCGGCACAGGGGTTCAGGCTCACGATGGTGGGCTGTTCCGGCAGGAGCGGCGGCGGGGGAAGTGTCTGCGCGCATCCCCCCAGCACCAGCAACAGGGCAGGAGCCAGCTTCATAACGCCAACCGCGCCCCGACGAAGGCCGCGCGCCCGCGCGTGCCGTATCCGGCGGCGGTCTGGTATTGTTCGTCCCAGACATTCTCGACCCGGCCGAACAGTTGCACCGTGTCCGACACGTCGAAAGCCGCGCGCAAGGTCAGCACCTCGTAGCCATCCAGTCGCACGAAATTGCCTGCATCGTCGAAGCTGTCGGATACGATCCGCACATCCGCGCCCAGCGTCAGCGAGTATGTTGCCTGCCATTCGCCCGTCAACGTCGCAGCATGGCGCGGGCGTCGGGCGAGACTGTTGCCGGTGGCGCGGTTTTCGGTGTCGGTGAAGGCATATGCCGCGCCGAACACCAGACCCTCGGCCACCCGCGCGCGGAATTCCGCTTCAACTCCCTGCGCGCGGGTTCGGGCAATGTTGTCGTAAGTCCCGAAGGGGCGATCGGTGCAGATGCCGCCGGTGACCCCGAAGCATGAAACGAAGGCGATCTGGTCGCTCGTATCGCGGCGGAACAGCGTTACTGCGCCGTAATAGGGGCTGCGCCAGTTGTGGAACAGCGCGCGATCGCCATAGGCTAGGCCGAGATCGAAGCTGGTCGCGCGTTCGGGGGTGAGCGAAGCATTGCCGAAATCGGACAGCAACTGGAACAGGCTGGGAGCCTTGAACCCCTCGCCAATACTCGCGCGCAGCCGCCAGTTCTGCGCCACTTCGTAGCTGACATCCGCGCCGAAGCTGACATCGCTGCCGAAATCGGCATGATCGGTAAACCGCGCGCCGATGTGGCCGGAAATCCCCCGCCACTCGATCCCGCCTTGCGCATAGGCGCCGAAAATCCGTGTGTTATCGCCCGGTTCGAACAAAGTTTCGTAACTTGTCCACTCGTTCTCTGCGCCAAAGTTGAGCAGTAGCGGCCCGATCGGGCGCCATTCGCCGCGCACCGAGACAACGTCCGAGCGGCCCTCGCTGGTGAAGGTCTCTGCGCCCGAACTGTCCAGATTATCGCGCGCGGTATCGGCGAAGGCGTAGCTGGCCTGCACGAACAGCGGCCCGCTGTCGTAGACCGCACCCGCCGAACCGAAGGTCTGCCGCGTGTCCTGCACCTCGTCGGTATCGGCGAGCGAATATGTGGGCGCGGGGAAGCCGTCGATATCCAGCGTTCCCTCGACCTGCCGCAGCCGCGCGAACACCTCGAAGGTATCGGAGAAATAATAGCGTCCGTGGCCCTCCAGCACCCATTGTTCGAACCCGTCGGCCTCGGTCCCGCTGGCAGCAGCGGAATAGCCATCGGTACGCACATAGCTGGCCGATGCGCCGAGGAAGCCGGTGTCTTCGTCCGACACTCCGCCCGATGCAGCGGCGGTAAGGCTGTCGTCCGCACCATATTCGGCGCTGGCGGCAAGTTCGCTGGCAGCGCGGGTCGAGGCGACGATCACCCCGCCCAGCGCGTCGGACCCCCAGATCGTGGAATTGGAGCCGCGCAGCACGTCCACCTTGGCGAGGTTGCCGCTCAGCAGGTTGCCGAAATCGAACCCGCCCGATGGCGAGGCGGGGTCGGCCACCCGCACCCCGTCCAGCACAACCAGCACCTGCTCGGCCTCCGCCCCGCGCAGCCGTACTCCGGTGAAGCCGCCCAGCCCGCCGTTGCGGCTGATCGCGAGGCCAGGCACGCGTTCGAGCACGCGGGTGAGGTCCGGGCCTTGCAGGCTGCGGATTTCGTCCTCGCCGAGCACCGTGATGGCTTGGCCGGTATCTTCCACCTCGATGCGGGTGCCGGTGGCGGTGACGGTAATGGTAGCTTCGTCAGTTCGAATGACATCGGCGATTGTTACAACGTCGGACTCTTCCTGAGCCACCGCAGGAACAGCAGACAGCGCCGCAAGAGAAACACCGAAAAACAGATATTTGTACACGAAACCTCCTATCACAAGCGAAACGCCGCTCATGACGGAGGGAGCGCCGGACATGGCGCTCTCCCGTTAGCTGTCGGTACACCCCGCCCGCAGCCCGAACGACCGTCATCGGCAGGTCTCCTGGCTCCCGGATCATCGGTCCGCCCCCGCCTTCCCGCACCGGTCGAAACCGGCACAGTGGCATTGTGGAAGCGGCCCTCCCCGGTCACAGTTGCGGGGGCAGCGCGGGCATCGTACCCGCTTCCCTCTTAGGCCTGCACTGGCATAGACCAGCACCGGCAACCCATGACGTGGTGCGGCCTTTAGGCCGTATCCCGCGCGGCGACAAGGCCCGCTGCGGCAGGGTTAATCCGCCTTAACCGCCGTCCCGCTTCGATACAGCGGCAGCGTGGCGCGTGTCCGGCGGGAGCGATAGGCTTATGAACGCGGGGTGTCGCAGCCCTCCTCCACCTTGCCCTTGACCGCCACGCCACGGCGCGATTTCCGTACGCGGCGCACACCCTTGCGCGAACGGGTGATGCCGCTGGCGAAGAAGCTCGGCGTGCTGGCCGTGGCGATTGCCGTGCCGACACTCGCCGCTCCCGGCACCATCGCCGCGCTGCAGCCGGGGCCGGAAAGCGCCGATGTGGCGCCGATGCCGTTCGAGACTGCCGGGGAGAGTTTTCCGGGTTCGGCCTTCTACTATCTCGAAGACACCCCGCAACTGATCGAGGCCGAAGGGTGGGATCGCCCGATCCAGGTGATCGGCGGTTCGCAGTTCGCCGCTGCCGCTACCGCTGATGGGATCGCCGACCTCCCGCTCGCCGCGCGACCCTTGCGGATCGTCGGCTCCGACCGCGATCATATGCGCGCACAGCAATGCATGGCGCAGGCGATCTATTACGAAGCCGCCAGCGAAAGCGACGCCGGCCAGCGCGCGGTGGCGCAGGTGGTGCTCAATCGCGTGGCGCATCCGGCCTACCCGAACACCGTGTGCGGCGTGGTCTATCAGGGCAGCGAGCGGCGCACCGGCTGCCAGTTCACCTTCACCTGCGACGGGGCGCTGGCGCGCACGCCATCGCAATCGGGCTGGAGCCGCGCCAGCCGCATCGCGCGCGAGTCATTGGCAGGCGTGGTCTATGCCCCCGTCGGCACGGCGACGCACTACCACACGCTTGCGGTCAATCCCTACTGGGCAAGCAGCCTCGATACCGTGGGCGTGATCGGCGCGCATATCTTCTACCGCTGGAAAGGTGCGGCGGGCCAGCCTGCCGCTTTCCGCTCCGGTTACGCCGGGGCCGAGCCTGCCCCGGCCCGCTCCCGCGCTGCCACGCCCGAAGCTCCCGATCCGGTGGAAGCACCGGTGATGGCGGACTATGCCGCGCCTGCTCCGGCACCGTCCAGCTATGCCATTCCCACAGCCGCTCCTGCGCAAGTGGCGGAAGAACGCTCCGACATCCTTCCGCAGAGCGGCGATGTGCGCAGCGAATATGCCAACAGCGGGCGCTGGCTCACCCGCCCCTGAGGCCTGACCAACAAGGCTAAGAAAGTGGCAACCATGCTGTCACACCTTCGCTTAGCGGGTTGATTTTACATGAGCTGACAGTCGCATCTGCGGCCAACCTTTTGTCAGTCGCAGGACCCCTACTCATGTCAATCCGCTTTGCCGCCCCTCCTGCTGCCTGCCGCGTCCGGATGACACCGGCGCGGGTGCAGGCTTGCCATCCGGTGGCGGCGAACGACAACGGCGGAAGTCCTGGAAACTCCCACCTCTCCGCCGCACTCCGCCACTTCGCCAGGCACGGCATCGCCGCCGCACTACACGCCCGCGAGCAGGCAATTGCCGCGGGCCGCGCGGGGGACCGGCAGACCTTCGAATGGTGGCTGGAAGTGTGCCGCGCGCTGGACCGGCGGATGGCCCGTGCCATTGTGTCGCCCATCACCAGTTCGGCGGGCTGACAGGCAGGAATAGATTACCAATTTCAATAACGTTTGTTAGGGTTGCCACCGAGTATCGCGTAACCACCGGGTGATCTCGCTTTGCTGTAATCGGCGGTCATGTCGCAAGCATCGGAAAACCCTGAAATACCGGGCCGCTCATGGTCGTGCTGGACCTATGCCCTGCTTGGCCTTCTCCCTTTTGGCGGGACAATCGCGCTGACCGATCTTTCGCTCCCGACCCGGTTGCTCGCCGTGCTTGCGGTCGGGCTCGGGTTTGCGCTGGCCATCAAGGCGGTGTTCAAGGCCATTGCCGAACAGCAGCAGATCGCCCGGGAGGCAAGGGACGAGGCCGAAATGCTGCGCGAACAGGCGCGCCACGATCCGCTGACGGGGCTCGCCAATCGCATCGGCTTCGACCTCTTGCTGGCGCAGATGGCGATGGACCTGCTGCCCGAAGAAAAACTGCTGCTGCTGCTGATCGACCTCCGCGGCTTCAAGCAGACCAACGAGATGCTGGGCCATCCGGTGGGTGACGAGGTTTTGCGCACCGTGGCAAAGCGGATGGTGCAGAGCGCGCCCGAAGGCGCGGCGCTCGGGCGTTTGGCCGGTGATGAATTCATGCTCGCAGTCCCCGTCCCCGCGCGCGGGCAAGCCGAGGCGATTGTCACGCAGATGGGCGAAGCCATTGCCAAACCGATGCGGGTCGATGGCCACCGGATTGTCAGCCAGGCCTGTCTGGGCGCGGCACTCCTCCCCGATGATGCGGAGACGCCCGACAAGCTGATCGTTGCGAGCGACCTGGCCCTGCATCACGCCAAGGCCAGCCGCCAGGGCATTGCGCGGTTCTTCAACCGGGCGATGACCCGCGAAGTGGCGCGCAAGAAGGAGATGGAGTCCGACCTGCGGACGGCTCTGCAACGCGACGAACTGGCGATCTATTTCCAGCCGATCATCGATCTGGGCACCGGAAGGATCCGCGCCTTCGAGGCTCTAGCGCGCTGGTTCCATGCCGAAAAGGGCGAGATTCACCCCGCACAGTTCATCCCGGTTGCCGAAGAAAGCGGCCTGATCGTGGCGCTGGGAAACTGGGTGACGGCAGAAGCTGCGCGGATCGCTGCGGGCTGGCCGGCGGAGGTAACACTCTGCGTCAATCTCTCCCCGGTGCAGATCGTGGCCCCCGGCTCGGCGCTCGGCATCCTTTCCGCACTTAACGAGGCCGGGCTCGATCCGGCGCGGCTTGAACTCGAAGTGACCGAGGCCTTGTTCGCGCAGGGCGATCAGGACGCATCCGCCTTCATGCACACGCTGGCCCGCCACGGCGTGCGGTTTGCGCTGGACGATTTCGGAACCGGTTATTCGTCGGTGCGGCACCTGCATCTCTACCCGTTCCGCACCCTGAAGGTGGATCGCAGCCTCGTTTCCGGTCCCGGCAGCAATGCGCGCAGCGACACGGTGATCCGGGCGATGGCCGAAATGGGGCAGACGCTGGGGATGAACGTGGTGGCAGAAGGGCTGGAAACGATCGAACAGGTCCGCGCAATGAAGGCGGCGGGCTGCACGCTCGGCCAGGGCTGGCACTTCAGCCGCGCCGTGCCGGACTATACGGCCATGCTCATGCTCGCCGATGAAGCGGAACGGCTGGCCGAAGGCGACTTGTGGAACCCGCGTCAACTGGCCAGCTAGGGAAGTCTCCTTATACCGCTGCCATCTGTGTTCCATGCGGCAAATCGCGACCCTTTTGCTACTGCGAACTGTTTGCAAAAACAATTGGCTAAACCCTGTTGCAAAGCCGGTTTCGCGGTTCTAGGGCAAGCGTCGAATCCGGCGCGCGGCCCCTTCGGGGCGCATGGCTGAGTGCCCGGAATACCTTGTGGATGCGCCCGAGGCACAAAGGACTTCAGGTTACCCCATGGCCCATACTCACGGACGCAAGAAGATCGCGCTCATCGGCGCCGGCATGATCGGCGGCACGCTCGCCCACCTCGCAGCCAAGCACGCGCTGGGCGACATCGTCCTGTTCGACATTGCCGAAGGCATGCCGCAGGGCAAGGCGCTAGACCTGAACCAGTGCGCGCCGATCGAAGGCTTCGATGCCAATGTCATGGGCACCAATGACATCGCCGATATCGCCGGGGCGGACGTGATCATCGTCACCGCCGGAATCGCCCGCAAGCCGGGGATGAGCCGCGACGACCTGCTCGGCATCAACCTCGGCGTGATGAAGTCGGTCGGCGCAGGGATCAAGGAACACGCGCCCGATGCTTTCGTGATCTGCATCACCAACCCGCTCGACGCGATGGTGTGGGCGCTGCGCGAATTTTCCGGCCTGCCGACCCACAAGGTGGTGGGCATGGCGGGCGTGCTGGACTCGGCGCGGTTCGCCACGTTCCTCGCGTGGGAATTCGGCGTGAGCGTGAAGGACGTGAACGCCTTCGTGCTCGGCGGGCACGGCGATACGATGGTGCCGGTGCTGTCCTATTCGACGATCAACGGCATTCCGGTGGCGGACATGGCCAAGATCAAGGGCGTGGATGAAGCGCGGCTGGGCGAAATCGTCCAGCGCACCCGCTCGGGCGGCGGCGAGATCGTCGCCCTGCTCAAGACCGGTTCCGCCTATTACGCCCCCGCCACCAGCGCCATCGCGATGGCCGAAGCCTACCTCGGCGACCAGAAGCGCATCCTGCCCTGCGCGGCCTTTGTCGAAGGCAAGTACGGCGTGGACGGTCTCTATGTCGGCGTCCCCTGCGTGATCGGCGCGGGCGGGATCGAGGACGTGATCGAGATTTCGTTGTCCGACGAGGAAGCGAACAACCTCAAGGTAAGCGTCGAGGCGGTTGAGGAACTGCTGGTGGCTTGCAAGGCGATTGATAGTTCGCTGGGGTAATGGACGCCCGAACCCTCCTATTCGTGCTTGCGTGTGGCGCAGTTCCTTTGATTGTGGTGCTGCTTGTTTTCCGTTTTGCTCGCGCAAAAGGAGCGATTGCGGTTGGCTTTTTGCTTCTGGCCGGATCCATAATTCTTCTAAGTTATATTGGGATGGGTCCGCACGGCTACATTTTGTTTGTATTCTTTCCCTTTTGGGCCGGTTGCGTGATTGCGCTGGCTATTGTCGTCACTGCATTTGTGCGCGGGCGCGACGCCAAAACTGATAAGGCTGGAAATCCATGAGCATCCTCGTAAACAAAGACACCAAGGTCATCACCCAGGGCATGACCGGTGATACCGGCACCTTCCACACCCAGCAGGCGCTCGATTACGGGACACAGATGGTTGCTGGTGTCACCCCCGGCAAAGGCGGGACTACGCATATCGGACTGCCGGTGTTCAACACCGTGGCCGAAGCGGCGCGTGAAACCGGGGCGACCGCCAGCGTGATCTACGTGCCGCCACCCTTCGCGGCGGACTCGATCCTCGAAGCCATCGAAGCGCAGATCGAACTGATCGTCTGCATCACCGAAGGAATCCCGGTGATGGACATGGTGATGGTCAAGCGCGCGCTGAGCGGCACCAAGAGCCGCCTGATCGGCCCCAACTGCCCCGGCGTCCTGACACCGGGCGAATGTAAGATCGGCATCATGCCGGGTTCGATCTTCCAGAAGGGCACTGTCGGCGTGGTCTCGCGGTCGGGCACGCTGACCTATGAAGCCGTGCACCAGACCACCGCAGTGGGCCTCGGCCAGACGACCGCGGTGGGCATCGGCGGTGATCCGGTGAACGGGACAAACTTCATCGACGTGCTCGACCTGTTCCTCTCCGATGACGAGACCAAGTCGATCATCATGATCGGCGAGATCGGTGGTTCTGCGGAGGAGGAAGCAGCGGAATTCATCAAGGCGGAAGCGGCTAAAGGTCGTTCCAAGCCGATGGTCGGCTTCATCGCCGGCCGCACAGCTCCTCCCGGCCGCCGCATGGGCCATGCCGGCGCGATCGTTTCGGGCGGCAAGGGCGATGCGGACAGCAAGATCGCGGCGATGGAAGACGCAGGCATCCGCGTGGCGCAGTCGCCCAGCGAACTGGGCACCACGCTCGATGCGCTGTTGAAGGAACTGGCGTAGCTCTCGCACGCTCCCTCCTCATGAGGAATGGTAATGGGTAACGAACCGCGCAATTTCCTTCCCGAGCTGCCGTCGCAGGAAAGCGCGCAGGCGGGGCCGAGCTGGCATAATCCGCGCTGGCCGCTGGCTGAGGCGGCGGGCGATCTCGCGTCGGCGATGGACCCGACCGATATGGCGATTGCCGTGCAGGCCGCGGCGGCCAAGGTGGGCAAGCCCGTCGATGCCGCGAGCATCGAAGCGGCGGCGAGCGACTCGATCCGCGCGATGATGCTGATCCGGCTCTATCGCGTGCGCGGACATCTGGCCGCCGATCTCGATCCGCTCGGCCTCTCGCACCAGAACGAGCCGGAAGAGCTTACTCTCGCCTGGCACGGCTTTGCCGGGCAGGAGAGCAAGGAAGTCTATGTCGGCGGCGCGTTCGGGTTCGAATGGGTCAAGGTCGGCGATCTCTACGCCGCGCTGCGCAGCACCTATTGCGGGCATGTCGGCCTCGAATACATGCACATCGCCGATACCGAGGAACGGCGCTTCCTGCAGGAAAAGTTCGAAAAGCCCGAAGAAACGATCCAGTTCACTCCCGAAGGCAAGAAGGCCATCCTGCAGGCGGTGATCCGGGGCGAGGAATACGAGAAGTTCCTCGGCAAGAAATACGTCGGCACCAAGCGCTTCGGGCTCGACGGCGGGGAATCTATGATCCCGGCGCTGGAAGCGGTGATCAAGTACGGCGGTTCGCTCGGAATGCGCGAGATCGTTTACGGCATGGCCCATCGGGGGCGGCTGAACGTGCTCGCGAACGTGATGGCCAAGCCGTACAAGGTGATCTTCCACGAATTTTCCGGCGGCAGCGCCAATCCGGACGATGTCGGCGGTTCGGGCGATGTGAAGTATCATCTCGGCACCAGCACCGATCGCGAGTTCGACGGGATCAAGGTGCACATGAGCCTGGTGCCCAATCCCTCGCATCTCGAAACGGTCAATCCCGTGGTGCTCGGCAAGGTGCGCGCGCAGCAGGCGGTGCGCGACGATCTGAGCCAGCACGAACAGGTGCTGCCGGTGCTGATCCACGGTGACGCGGCCTTTGCGGGCCAAGGCGTGGTATGGGAATGCCTCGGCCTTTCGGGCGTGCGCGGCTACAATACCGGCGGCTGCCTCCACTTCGTCATCAACAATCAGATCGGCTTCACCACCAGCCCCAAGTTCGCGCGCAATTCGCCCTATCCCAGCGACGTCGCCAAGGGCGTGCAGGCGCCGATCCTCCACGTCAACGGCGACAATCCCGAAGCAGTGACTTTCGCCTGCAAGCTGGCTGTTGAATACCGGCAGATGTTCAAGCGCGACATCGTGATCGACATGTGGTGCTACCGCCGCTTTGGCCACAACGAGGGCGACGAACCAAAGTTCACCCAGCCGCTGATGTACAATGCGATCGGCAAGCACCCGCGTGTCAGCGACATCTATTCGGAACGGCTGCTGGGCGAAGGCGTGATCGATCCGGGCACTGCGCCCGCTATCCGCCAGGCCTTCATCGAACATCTCGAAGGCGAATTCGAAGCTGCGAAGAGCTACCTGCCCAACGAGGTCGACTGGTTCGCCGGTCGCTGGAGCGGGCTCCACAAGCCGGCCGATCCCGAAAGCGCGCGCCGCAACGTGGATACCGCGATCCCGAAGAAACTGTTCGATAGCCTCGGTCGCACCCTCACCACCGTTCCCGGCGATCTGGCAATCCACAAGACGCTCGCCCGCGTGATCGATGCCAAGCGCGAAATGTTCGCCAGCGGCACCGGGATCGACTGGGCGACGGCGGAAGCGCTCGCTTTCGGCAGCCTTGTCACCGAAGGATTCGGCGTGCGACTGTCCGGGCAGGACAGCGGTCGCGGCACGTTCAGCCAGCGGCACGCGATCTGGATCGATCAGGCCAGCGAGCAGAAATACATTCCGCTCGCCAGCCTGCCGCACGGCAAGTTCGAAGTCTATGACAGCACGCTGAGCGAATACGGCGTACTCGGCTTCGAATACGGGTTCGCGATGGCCGATCCGAAAACGCTGGTTTTGTGGGAAGCGCAGTTCGGCGATTTCGCCAACGGCGCGCAGATTATCATCGATCAGTATATCGCGGCGGGCGAGGCCAAGTGGCTGCGCGCCAACGGGCTGGTGCTGCTGCTGCCGCACGGCTTCGAAGGTCAGGGCCCGGAGCATTCCTCGGCGCGGCTCGAACGCTTCCTGCAACTGTGCGCGAACGACAATATCCAGGTCTGCAACATCACCAGCCCGGCCAACTACTTCCACGTGTTGCGCCGCCAGATGCTGCGCCCGTTCCGCAAGCCGCTCGTCATCATGACACCCAAGAGCCTCCTGCGCCATCCGATGGCCAAAAGCGACGCGATCCGGTTCATGGACGACAGCCATTTCCGCCGCATCCTTTCGGACAAGGTGGAGATTGCCGACAGCAAGGTCCGCCGCCTGGTGCTCTGTTCGGGCAAGGTCGCCTACGACCTGATGGAAAAGCGCGACGACGAAGGGCTCGATGACGTGTCCATCGTCCGCATCGAACAGCTCTATCCCTTCCCCGGCGAACCGCTGGCGGTGCGCCTGCAGCGGATGACCAATCTGGAAGAAGTCGTCTGGTGCCAGGAAGAACCGAAGAACAACGGTGCGTGGTTCTTCGTTGAAAGCCGGATCGAGGACGCGCTGATCGCCGCCGGTCACAAGGCCATGCGTCCGCGTTATGCCGGGCGCGAGGAATCGGCCTCCCCCGCCACCGGTTTCGCCAAACGCCATCAGGCGCAGCAGGAAGCGCTGGTCTCGGTCGCGCTGGGCCTGTCCAGCCACGGCAAGTCCGCCGCCGCCCGCGATGCGCGCTCCACCACCAAATCAAGCTGAGGAACCCAAGCCGATGACCACCGAAGTCAAAGTCCCCACACTGGGCGAATCGGTCACCGAGGCCACGATCGGCGAATGGCTGAAGAAGCCCGGCGATGCCGTGGCGCTGGATGAGCCGATTGCCAGCCTCGAAACCGACAAGGTGGCAGTGGAAGTCCCTTCGCCCGTCGCGGGCGTAATCGGCGAACTGAAGGCCGAAGTCGGCGCGACAGTGCAGGTCGGCGCGGTGATCGCGACGGTGGAAGCTGGCGATGGCGCGGTAGCGGCCAAGCCCGCCGCCGCCCCTGCTGCTGCCCCGGCCCCCACGCCCTCCCCCGCCCCGGCGGCGGCCAAGGCGGACGATAGCGCCAGCACATCCGAAGTCTCCATGTCTCCCGCCGTGCGCCGCGCAGTGATCGAACACGGGGTCGATCCTACCGCGATCAAGGGTAGCGGCAAGGACGGACGGCTGACCAAGGAAGACGTGCTCGCCGCCGCCGAAGCGAAGAAGGGTAGTGGCAGCGCGCCTGCTGCTCCGGCTCCCGCACCTGCCTCCGCGCCCGCGGCGCAGACCGGCGCGCGGCGCGAGGAGCGCGTCAAGATGACGCGGATGCGCCAGACCATCGCCCGCCGCCTGAAAAGCGCGCAGGAAGAGGCGGCGCTGCTCACCACTTTCAACGATTGCGACATGACCGCCGTGATCGAAGCGCGCGAGGCCTACAAGGACCTGTTCGCGAAGAAGCACGGCATCAAGCTCGGCTTCATGTCGTTCTTCGCCAAGGCTGCGGCGCTGGCGCTGAAGGATGTGCCTGCGGTCAACGCGCAGATCGACGGGGACGAGATCGTCTATCACGATTACGTCGATCTCTCGGTCGCGGTCTCCGCCCCCAATGGGCTGGTGGTGCCGGTGGTGCGCAATATCGACACGATGAGCTTTGCCGAGATCGAGCTCGCCATCGCCGATTTCGGCAAGCGGGCGAAAGACGGAGCGCTGACGATGGAAGACATGCGCGGCGGCACCTTCACCATTTCCAACGGCGGCGTGTTCGGATCGCTGATGAGCACCCCTATCATCAATCCGCCGCAGAGCGCGGTGCTCGGCCTGCACCGCATCGAGGACCGCCCCGTCGCCCGTGACGGCCAGGTGGTGATCCGCCCGATGATGTATCTGGCGCTGAGCTACGATCACCGCATTATCGACGGGCGCGAGGCGGTGACGGCCTTGAAGATCATCAAGGAAGCGATCGAGGATCCGATGCGGATGCTGATCGATTTGTGAGGCAGACGTTGCACATGATCCTTCGACAGGCTCAGGATGAGCGGATTGTGTGCCGTGACAGAATGAACCCAAACCCGCCCAGCCTGAGCTTGTCGAAGGCCGCGCGCGACGGAGGCCAGAATGGCTGAATACCAATACGACGTCCTCATCATCGGCGCCGGTCCCGGCGGCTATGTCGCGGCGATCCGCGCGGCGCAATTGGGGCTGAAGGTTGCCTGCGCGGAAAGCCGTGAGACGCTGGGCGGGACTTGCCTCAATGTCGGCTGCATTCCGTCCAAGGCGATGCTCCACGCCAGCGAATTCTTCGATGCCGCCGCCAATGGCACGATGGCGAGCATGGGCGTGGAAGTAACGCCGAAGCTCAACCTGCCCAAGATGCACGAACAGCGCATCGACGCGGTGGACGGGCTGACCAAGGGCATCGAATTCCTGTTCAAGAAGAACAAGGTGGACTGGAAGAAGGGTTACGCGACGTTTGTCGATGCGCACACGGTAAAGGTTGGCGAGGAAACGATTACCGCCAGGGAAGTGGTGATCGCCACGGGTTCTTCCGTCACGCAGTTGCCCGGAGTGGAAATCGATAACGCCAAGGGTGTCGTAGTCGATTCCACCGGCGCGCTCGAGCTGGCCTCGGTGCCCAAGCGGATGGTGGTGATCGGTGGCGGGGTGATCGGGCTGGAGCTGGGTTCGGTCTGGCGGCGGCTTGGCGCGGAAGTCATCTGCGTCGAATTCCTCGACGAGATCCTGCCCGGGATGGACGGCGACGTGCGCAAGGAAGCGCGCAAGATCTTCAAGAAGCAGGGCATCGACTTCCGCCTTTCGACCAAGGTCACGGGAGTGACGGTAAAAGGCAAGAAGGCCACGCTGACGCTTGAGCCCGCAGCCGGCGGCGCGGCGGAAACGCTGGAAGCCGATTGCGTGCTGGTGAGCATCGGTCGGCGCCCCAATACCGAAGGCCTCGGACTCGAAAACATCGGGCTGGAATTGAACAAGCGCGGGCAGATCGAAGTCGATCATGAATTCCGCACTGCCGTGGCTGGCGTCCGCGCCGTCGGCGATGTGATCCCCGGCCCGATGCTGGCACACAAGGCCGAGGATGAAGGCATCGCGGTGGCCGAATGGATCGCCGGACAGACCGGGATCATCAATCACGCGGTCATCCCCAGCGTCGTCTATACCTGGCCGGAAATCGCCGGGGTCGGACTGACCGAGGAGCAGGCGAAGGAGCGCGGCGCGATCAAGTCGAGCAAGTTCCCGATGATGGCCAACAGCCGCGCCAAGACCAATCACGAGCCCGACGGCTTCGTGAAAGTCATCGCCGATGCCGAGACCGATCGCGTGCTCGGCGTGTGGGCGATTGCCAGCGTGGCCGGGACAATGATCGCCGAAGCCTGCATTGCGATGGAATTCGGCGCGACGAGCGAGGACATCGCCTACACCTGCCACGCCCACCCGACCCACGCCGAAGCGACCAAGGAAGCGGCAATGGGCGTGCGCGGCAAGCCGATCCATATGTGATTTGCCGCTACGGGAACGCCTTCCCGCTGTACTCGCGCTGGCGGTTCCGGTGCTGGCGGGGGCGCTGTACATGGCGCTGGCCGGCGCGCCCTCGCATTATGCGCTGGTCAACCTTGCTGCACTGGCGCTGGCCTGCCTCTTCATCCTGATCGGGCGGGGGCCGCATACGGCGCCCAGCCGCCATTTGCTGGTCATCGCGCTGGTAGTTTTCATGCTCAGCCCCTTGGTGGTGGGGCCGGAATTGACGTCCATCACCGGGGATCGGGTGGTGCGCTGGTTCCCGCTTGGCCCGATTGCCCTGCACACCGGAATGTTCGCCGCCCCGGCGCTGTGCGTGCTCGCCGCCCGTAACCGCAAGCTCGCCGCGCCGATTTTGCTGGTCGCGCTGGCCGCAGCGCTGTTTCAGCCTGACGCGGGAACCGGCTTCGCGCTCACATTCGCCGCTGTCGGGCTGCATCACGTGACGAAAGACTGGAAAGTGGGCGCGGTGGCTGTGCTCGGCTTCTTCGCTTCGTTGCTGATGGCGGTGCGCGGGGAACTCGCGCCGCAGCCGTTCGTGGAGCGGGTCCTGATGGACGCAGCAGAGCACAGCGTCATCGTAGCGATCGCCCTCGCCCTCTCGCTCGCCGCTACCTTCGCACTGATCCTGTTTGCCATTCCCTTCGATCGCGCCAAGCGGTTCGCGCTCGCGGGCCTGTTCTTCGGTTATGCCGTGATGTCACTGATGGCCCCTTACCCCGCGCCGTTGATCGGCTATGGAGCGGCACCTATACTCGGCTTCGGCCTTGCGCTCGGCCTGCACAGGATACCTTCCCGATGAGTGAGCTTTCCCCTTTCCACCTCGCCTTCCCGGTCGATGATCTTGTCGTGGCACGGCACTTCTGGGGCACGGTGATGGGCTGCCCCGAAGGGCGCAGCAGTGACGAATGGATCGATTTCGATTTCTACGGCCACCAGATCGTCGCCCACCTGGCCCCTCGCGCGGGTGATGCGGCAGCAAACCCGGTGGACGGGCATGACGTGCCGGTGCCGCATTTCGGCATCGTGCTGGGCATGGCCGAGTGGCAGGCACTGGCCGAGCGGCTGCGTGTCGCGGGCGTCGCCTTTGCTATCGAACCGCATATCCGCTTTGCCGGGCAGCCGGGCGAGCAGGCGACCATGTTCTTCCGCGATCCGGCGGGCAATGCCATCGAGATGAAAGCCTTTGCCGACCGCTCCAAACTGTTTGCGAGGGATTGATGGCGCGCGGACACTTCATGCGCCGCTTCGCCAAATGGCACATCTGGCTCGGCTGGCTGGTCGGCGTGCCGATCCTGATGTGGACCGTCACCGGCCTGATCATGGTGTGGCACCCAATCGAATATGTGCGCGGCGATCACTTGCGCAACGAATTGCCGGCTGTTTCGACCGAGCTTCTCATCGTGCCGCAACTGCCGCCCAGCGTGCGCAGCGTCACCCTGCAGGGCTTTGCCGACGGGCCGGGATGGATCGTGGTCGAGGAGGACGGCGGTCGCTATCGCTATTCCGCGCTCGACGGACGGCTCTACAATCCGGTGCTGCAAGAAGGCGCGCGCGAAATTGCCGAGGCGACCTATGCCGGTGAGGCGGCGCTGGAGGCGGTGACATATTTTCCCGGTGATGCCTCCCCGATGGACCTGCGGACACCGTTAAACGCCTGGCAGGCGCGCTTTGCCGACGATACGCATATCTACATCGCCGCGCAGACCGGTGAAGTGCTGGCGGTGCGCAGCGGCTGGTGGCGGACTTTCGATTTCATGTGGGGCCTGCACATCATGGACCTGCAGGAGCGTGAGGATACCAGCCATCCGATCCTCATCCTGTTCGCGGCTTTGGGGGTGATCGGATCGCTGCTCGGCTGCGTGCTGATGTTCCGGCGGCGGAAGGCCAAGGTTAGGGCACCCGTAGAGGTTCCGGGATGATTGGCGCAGACATCACCGGGCCGGTGCTGCCGCCCTTTGTCGATCTGGGCGGCACGGCAGTGTTCGCGCTTTCGGGCGCGCTGATGGCGGCGCGGCTCAACCAGACGTTCGTCACCTGTGCCTTTTTTGCGCTGCTGACCGGAGTGGGCGGTGGATCGGTGCGCGATGCGCTGCTGGGCGCGCCCGCCTTCTGGCTGCGCGATTTCTGGGTTGCGCCGGTGGTGCTCGCCACCGCGCTGTTCGCGTGGTTCCTGCCGCGAAAATGGTGGGAAGGCCGCTGGCTGGAATGGGCCGATGCGCTCGGTCTCGCAGTGTTCGCGGCGCTGGGCACGGCGAAGGCACTGGCCTTCGATGTCGCTCCGATTGCTGCAGTTATCCTCGGCGTGGTGACCGGCTGCGTGGGGGGGATTATTCGCGACGTAATTGCAGGAGTGCCATCGATCCTGATGCGGCCGGAGCTTTACGTCACGGCAGCCGCGTTTTCAGCGGCATTGTGCGCCGGACTGCTGCTGCTCGGCGTGGTCCAGCCGCTGGCAATGGGAATTGCCGCGCTGGCAGGCTTTGCCCTGCGCGGCGCGGCGATGGTCTGGTCTATCGAGCTGCCCGCTTATTCGCGGGAAGCTTAAGCTCAGTTGCCGGACTGACTGAAGTCCGGCGCTTCCCCGGCTGAATAGCGGCCATCGCCCTGCCATTCGGGTGCATCGGCGTAGGGATCTTCCTCACCCGGCAGAGGACCGCCGGGATAGGCGGGCTGCGGGCCGTCGGAGTTCGGAGCGGCTGCTCCGCGCGACTCATCACGATAGGTGTAGCCTTCCTGCGCCGGGGTGCGGACACTCGCACGGGCACTGGCATAGGCACTGTCGTCCCATTGCTCGCCCGATGCGGGCGCATAGCGCGGCTCGCCATCGTTGGCCGAGTAGCCTGACGCCCCGAGATCGACGTTGCGGATGCGGCCGTCATTGTCGATCCAGCAGCTCCAGCCCTCGCCGCTGCGCAGCGTACCCGCAACGCGCCAGCCGTCGGCAGTGCGGCGCGCATCGGAGACATCCTCGACCCGGTCACGCCCGCGCTCGACCTGCTCGACACACATGTCGGCAGCGCGTTCCATGCCGTCGCTGTTGTAGCTCCCGCGGCGATCATCGCGATAATCACCGTCCCGATAGTCCCGGTCACGATAATCGCGGCGGTCATCACCGTCACCGTCGAACGCACCCGCAATCGCGGCAATAGCGCCCAGCACGACTACGCCGGCAACCACGTCGCCCGCGTCGATACCGTTGTCCCGATGGCGGCGATGGCGCCAGCGGTGCTGGTTCGCGTCCTCCGCCGCACCGGTCACCACGGCGACCTCGCTGGCGGAAACAGCAGGCAGTTCAACCGCTGCTGCGGGAGTGGCTGTCAGGCTCAGCACCGCAGCGATCGCGGCGACACTGGCAAATGCGGTAGGCTTGGCAATCATGGTCCCTTCCCCCTTCGGTATGGGTAGTACACGCGGTTAGGCGGCCCAGACTGTCAACAGCCTGAACCGCCCTTCCCTATCAGTTACGCAGCAATCCAGTGAGCATCAGAGCCCGCGAATGCCGCTGAAATCGACATCGACCACCCGGCCGTTGCGATATTCGCATTCGAAGCGGCCTTCGCGCCAGCCGTCGTTGCGATAGCCCCGACGGTAGTCGCGGCGGTCACGATAGCCATCGCGCACGGCGATCCGGCCCTCGATCTCGTAACCGCGCCGTTCGCGATCTACATCGCGAATCTCGTAAACTTCGGCGCGCGAGCCGGTGTAGCGCTGGGCGGTCCGTTCGGCAGCGGCGACGCACTGCTGGATTGCACGGCGGCTGGCATTGCGGCCGTAGCCGTCATAACCGTTGTAATTGCCGCGATAGTTGCGATCGCGGTAGCGGCGGTCGTTGCGGTCATAGCGATCGTCGTTGTCGGCCGAGGCGATAATCGCCGCGATGCCGCCGAGCACCACGGCACCGGCAATGATCTCGCCCGCACTAATGCCGTCGTCGCGATCATGGTCGCGGTAGCGATCCTGCGCGGCGGCGGGAGAGGCTGCGGACAGCGCCATCGCGCCAGCCGCGACGGTTGCGAACGTGCCTTTGGCCAGGGCTTTGGTCAGGGTCTTCATCAGGCTTCTCCTTCAATGCCGGTGACACCACTGCCACCGACAACGAAGGTTCTAGCCGAGTCGCGCTGAGAAGACGCTGAACCCGGCTGTTAGGAAACGTTCAGAAATATCCATCTTTTTCTGAACGCCCCGATTCCTTTCTAGTCCTGCGGGTTCAGCCCTGTCCAGTAGGCAAGGAAGGCTGCAATATCAGCGGCTTCCTCGATCGCCTTGTCGGTAGGCTTGCCCGAACCGTGGCCGGCGCGGGTTTCGATCCGGATCAACTGTGGGCGATCTCCCAGCTCTGCGGCTTGCAGGGCGGCGGTGTATTTGAAGCTGTGCCCCGGCACCACGCGGTCATCGGTATCGGCCGTGGTCACCAGCAGCGCCGGATAATCGGTGCCGGAACGGATGTTGTGCAGCGGGGAATAGGCGCGCAAAATCCGCCAGTCTTCCTCACGCTCGGGATAGCCGTAATCGTCCACCCAGTAGCGTCCGGCGGTCCAGCGATCGAACCGCAGCATGTCCATCACGCCCACAGCAGCATTGCCCGCCGCGAACAGATCCGGCCGCTGGTTCGCCACCGCACCCACCAGCAGCCCGCCGTTGGAGCCGCCCTGGATCGCCAGCCCGTCTTCCGGAGTAATCCCCTGCGCGATCAGGAATTCGCCCGCCGCGATGAAATCGTCGAACACGTTCTGCTTGTTCGCGCGCCGCCCGCCATCGTGCCATGCACGGCCATATTCGCCGCCGCCACGGATGTTCGCCATGACGAAAGCGCCGCCCGCTTCGACCCAGGCCAGGCGGCTGGGCGAGAAGCCGGGAGTAAGCGAAATGTCGAACCCGCCATAGCCGTAGAGCAGCGTCGGCACGGCTTCACCGCTTGCGGCAATATCCGCACGGCGGACGATGAACATCGGCACCCGCGTGCCATCCCGGCTTTCGTAGAAACGCTGCTCGACGGCAAAGGCTTCGGGATTGAAAGTGATTTCGGGCGCGGCGAAGACCGAGCTTTCCCCGGTCGCGACATCGTAGCGGTAGATCGTGCCGGGGCGGTTGAAGCTGGAGAAGCTGTAGAACGTCTCGTTGCTGTCCGGCCCGCCGCCGAAACCGCCGGCGCTGCCCAGCCCGGCAAATTCGATTTCGCGCACCGGCTCGCCTTCGCGGGTCATCACATAAGCGCTGGAGCTGGCGTCCTCCAGGTAGGTGACCACCAGATGCTCGCCGATCATCGAGGCACCGGCGATCGGCTGCTCGCGCTCGGCGACCACTTCGGTCCAGCCAGCGCTCCGGTTGGCCATGTCGATCGACACCACGCGATAGAGCGGGGCGTCCTGATTGGTGACGAACCACAGCCGCGAACCGACACTGTCGATCAGGCTCCAGCTATGCTCGAACCCAGTGACCAGCGGGACCGGGGTCCAGCCGTTGGTCTCGCGCGCAGCGAGATCGATGGCGTGGACCTCGTAACGCGAGTCGGTGCCGGTGGAGGAGGTGACGATTACCCAGCGGCCATCGTCGCTGGTCTGCGCAGTGTGGTTGCGTTCGGGATGATCGGGAGTGGCGAAAACCAGTTCGTCCGCCGCCTGTTCGGTGCCGAGGCGGTGGAAATAGACTTCCTGATTGAGATTGAGCGCCTGGAAATCCGCACCCTCCTCGGGCTCGGGGAAGCGCGAATAGAGGTAGCCTTCCTCGCCCACCCAGCTGAGGCCGGAGAATTTCACCCAGCGCGTCTCGCCGCCGATCTGCTCGCCGGTGGCAACATCGAGCACGCGGACGATCCGCCAGTCGCTGCCGCCATCCTGCACCGAATAGAGCAGCTTGGTGCCATCGGGTGACGGTACCCAGCTGTCGAGCGCGGTCGCGCCGTCGTCGGCCCATTCGTTGGGATCGATCAGCAACCGCGCCTCGCCGTCCAGCCCGTCACGCACATAGAGCGGCGACTGGTTCTGCAGGCCCGAATTGCGGGTGTAGAAATAACGCCCGCCCGCTTCGCGCGGGGTGGAGAAGCGTTCATAATCGTAGAGTTCGCCGATCCGGTCGGCAAACCAGGTGCGCGCGGGCAGGCGAGCGAGATATTCGTCGGTCACCGCGTTCTGCGCTTCGACCCAGGCGGCGACTTCCTCGCTGTTGCGCGCGTCTTCCTCAAGCCAGCGATAGGGATCGGCCACGTCCTCGCCAAAATAAGGTTCGACGACTTCGCCACGGCGGGTTTCGGGATAGGCAGGTGCGTTCATATCCTGCGCCGTAGCGGGAATGGCAAGCGTGGCAAACAGGGCTGTAGCGGCAAGGAGATGACGGTTCATGGAGTTTCCTGAAGTGATCGGGAGATGGACATATAGTTGGCGATGAAACCTTTGCGATGCAAGCGGTTGCTCGCGCACTATTCCTCCAGGGCGGCGAGCACATCGCGGGTGAAAGCTGCGATGTCGAACCCGCTGCCGCCCGCCGGGTCCTCCCCGCGCCGCACGATCACCACGCTTCGGCTCGGCACGACCACGACATATTGCCCGCGATTGCCATTGGCGAAGAAGGTATCAGGCGGCACGCCTGCGGAATTGTTCATCAGCCACCACCCCGCGCCATAGCCGAACGCCCCCGGCGGCTGCGGGCCGGAGGGGGTGGTGACGTAGTCGACCCAGCCTTCGGGCAAAATGCGGGTGCCATCGGGCAGCACGCCATCGTTGAGGTGCAGCTGGCCGAGGCGCAGCAAGTCCACCCCCGTCGACCATACTTGGCTGGAGAGGATGTAATTCCCCTGCCAATCGGTTTCGGCAACGGTGCGATCCATCCCGAGCTGGGCGAACAGTTCGGCGGGCGGATGATCGGCAAAAGTGTGCTCAATCGCCTGCACCGCCGCCAGCGTATCGTTGTTGGCATAGCGATAGGTGCTTCCCGGCGCGTGGATCAGCGGCCAGTCCAGCGCCACCTCATCCACCGTCGCGCCGCCGAAGTAGAGCGGATCGGTGCGGTTGCCGGGCGTGTCGGTATAGCGACCCGATGCCATGCGGAGGAGGTTATCGATAGTGATAGCGCGGCGCGGATCGGTCTCGCTTTCGCCCAGCCCTACGCTGGCGGTGACATCAGCCTCTCCGCGCTGCACCGCCGCGCCGATCAGGGTGGCAGCAATGCTCTTGGCGACGGACCATGTACGCTGGGGTGTGAATGGATCAAAGTCCTCATCGAAGTCCCACATTACCCGGTTTTGTGAATCATCGACTATTAGCGCAGTTGTTCGGGAGTCCGCTCCGTAGGTCCCGGAAAATGCGGCATCGAAAACTGCTCGCATGTAGTCGGGCGTTGTGTCGTGCCAAACTTGGATTCTCCTTTCTGGCTCCGGCCAATCACCCTCTTCCAAAACGGGTAATGCCAACGGGTCGAAGCCGATTGGTTGGATTGCGCATCCCTCACCCGGGGCATTCACGGCAACTCGATCCGGTAATTCTGCTGACCAGTTGGCGGTGACATAATAGACCTCGCCATTGGGCGCGCGCACGACTTCGTAAGGCACCCAGCCTACGATCTCGTCGAGCGGATCCTGGATGCCTGCCATTTCCCATTCCATGACGCTTTCAGCATTGCGCCGGATTCCCGCGCGCTCGGCATTGGCAATCGCCCCGCACAGCATCAGCGCCTTGTATCCCGCCGCCAGCGCGCGAGCATAGCGGGCGTCGAGTTCGACTTGCGCCACGTTCTGCGCAGCGGCGGGGAGCGGGGCGAGGAGCAGCGCTGCGGCTGCCAGCATGGTGGGGCGGATCATGTTTATCAGCCTAGCCACCAATCTGCGCAAGGCAACACGGCTCTGCGGTCCATGGCCTTGCCTTTCGCCAAACCACAGATAGTTTGCCGCCTGAAATATCGAGGTTCGCGCATTGCCCAGAGCACTTTTCCTGATTGCCCTCGCCTGCACCGCCCTGCTGGCGCTTCCGGTGCAAGCTCAGGTTTTCGCCACTCCGGGCCAGGTTGTTGCGAATACGCATGGCATCGACGCGACACACAACGCGCTGCTCGATCGTCTGGACGCTACCATGCGCGTCGATCCCGCTGCCCGCGACGCGGAGAGTATCGCTCAGCTGCTGCAGATCGCCGCCGATGCCGAAGTCTGGCGGGCCGGGCTGGGAGGAAACCGCGCACAGGAAGTCGTCGCCATCGATCTGATCGGTTCGGTCTACGCCCTTGCCGCCTTCCGTCTGGGGCGGGATGGCTACGACGAGGAGACCTTCGAGCAGTTGCTCGAGTACCGGCAACGGGCGCTCGCCAACCTGCGCATATCGGTCAGGGAAAGCCCTGAAGACCAACGGCCGATCATGGACTACCGGGACATTGCGGAGCGGCTGACCGAGATGGCGCACTATGCGCAGTTGCCGCAAGCGGAGGAGTGGTCGGCGGAATGGCTGGCAGCGGAGCGCCTCGTTGCCGAGGCCATGCGCGAATTGCGCGACGCACCAGCGATGAACCTGGCGCGCGCGCTCAATGCGCATGGCTGGCTGACATCCGACGCGGCGCTGCTTGCCGAGGCCGAGGCGATCTATACCAGCGCTCCCGACCAAATGGGGTGGCGCCTGCAAATGCAACTTGATGCGATGGCTGCGGGCATTGCACCCTACAATGCGCCGGGGGAACAGTTCTTCTTCTATCGTGCCCAGCCGGGGGACTGACAGGAAAAGGGCCGCCGGATTGCTCCGACGGCCCTTCGTTTGTCTCGTGCGGCGCGCTTACGCGTCGGCGTATTCGTCGTCCGTCATCACCGGGCCGGAATCGAGGCCCTTGGCGTCCATGTCGCGGTCGACCAGTTCGATCACCGCGATCGGGGCGGCGTCGCTCTTGCGGTAGCCGGCCTTGATGATGCGGGTGTAGCCGCCGTCACGATCCGCGTAACGCTCGGCCAGAACTTCGAACAGCTTCTTTTCCTGCGCATCGTCCAGCATCCGGCTGTGCGCGAGTCGGCGGTTCGACAGGCCGCCACGCTTGGCCAGCGTGATCAGCTTTTCGACGTAGGGACGCAGTTCCTTCGCCTTGGCGGTGGTGGTGGTGATCTGTTCGTGCTTGATCAGCGCGGCGGCCATGTTGCGGAACATGGCGGTGCGGTGCTGCGATTTGCGGCTCAGCTTGCGGCCGTGAATACCGTGACGCATTGTATTTTACTCCGTTCGTAGGGGGGCCGTGCGAGGTACCCCGATCCCGGTGGCGATTAAGGGGTGCCACCATGCCCCCTTGCGTGAGTCCCCGCGGAGGCGGGGACCTGTTCAAATCCTGGCGCGAAGCCCAGTGAGGTCCCCGCCTGCGCGGGGACTCACAACCTGCGTCAGCCGAGCAGTTCCTGCTCCAGCTTCTTGGCCATTTCCTCGATATTCTCGGGCGGCCAGCCGGGGATGTCCATGCCAAGGCGCAGGCCCATGCTGGACAGCACTTCCTTGATCTCATTGAGCGACTTGCGGCCGAAATTCGGGGTGCGCAGCATCTCGGCTTCGGTCTTCTGAACCAGATCGCCGATGTAGATGATGTTGTCGTTCTTGAGGCAGTTGGCCGAACGCACCGACAGTTCCAGTTCGTCCACCTTCTTGAGGAGGTAGCGGTTGAGCTGGTTGGTGTCCGATTCCTGCGGCTCTGCGGCTACGCCGATCATGGTACCCTGCGGCTGCGGGACGCCATCTTCGAAGTGGACGAACAGCGTCAGCTGGTCCTGCAGGATGCGCGCGGCATAGGCCACGGCATCTTCCGGGGTGACAGTGCCGTCGGTTTCGACCGTCAGGCTCAGCTTGTCGAAATCGAGTTCCTGCCCGACGCGGGCATTGTCGACCTTGTAGCTGACCTGCTTGATCGGCGAATAGAGGCTGTCCACCGGGATCAGGCCGATCGGCGCATCGATGGGACGGTTGGCAACGGCGGGGACATAGCCCTTGCCGGTATCCGCCGTCAGTTCCATGTTCAGCGTCGCGCCTTCGTCCAGGTGGCAGATCACCAGGTCCTTGTTGAGGACTTCGATGTCACCCGAAACGGCAATATCGCCCGCCTTGACGGGGCCGGGGCCGGTGGCGGAAAGCTGGAGCCGCTTGGGGCCTTCACCTTCCATCTTCAGCGCGATCTGCTTCACGTTGAGGACGATATCGGTCACATCCTCGCGGACGCCGGCAAGACTGGAGAATTCGTGCAGCACGTTCTCGATCTTGATCGAGGTGATGGCTGCGCCCTGCAAGCTGGACAGGAGCACGCGACGAAGCGAATTGCCGAGCGTCAGGCCGTAACCGCGTTCGAGCGGCTCGGCGACGAAAGTGGCCTTGCGCTTCTTGTCGCTGCCTTCCTTGATGTCGAGGGTGATGGGCTTCTTCAGTTCCTGCCAGTTCTTCGTATTGACGGACATGGACTTCCCCTAAAGGTATGTAATGGCGCATCGGCTGCGGGGCGCTGGTACCGCCGTGACCGATGCGAATGACTGTTGTGCGTCAGGCCGGATGCCCGACGCGCAGGCTTCGATCAGACGCGGCGACGCTTGGACGGGCGCACGCCGTTGTGCGGGATCGGCGTCACATCGCGGATGGATGTGATGTTGAACCCCACCGCCTGCAAGGCCCGGAGCGCAGATTCACGGCCCGAACCCGGACCCTTGATCTCGACTTCCAGCGTCCGCACGCCGTGTTCGGCGGCCTTCTTGCCGGCATCGTCGGCAGCGACCTGCGCAGCATAGGGAGTCGACTTGCGGCTGCCCTTGAAGCCCATCGTGCCGGCCGAAGACCAGCTGATCGCATTGCCCTGGGCATCGGTGATGGTGATCATGGTGTTGTTGAAGCTGGCGTTGACATGGGCAACGCCGCTGGAGATGTTCTTCTTGTCACGGCGCCTGATGCGGCCTGGTTCGCGTGCCATCGTATATATTCCTCGTGTCTCGAAAGAAGGAAAAAGCGGGACTGGTAGCCCTGCTTACTTCTTCTTGCCGGCGATCGGCTTGGCCTTGCCCTTGCGGGTGCGGGCGTTGGTGTGGGTGCGCTGGCCGCGGACCGGCAGGCCCTTGCGGTGGCGCAGGCCACGATAGCAGGCGAGATCCATCAGGCGCTTGATGTTCATCGCCGTGTCGCGGCGAAGATCGCCTTCCACGGTGAGATCGGCATCGATGGTTTCACGGATCTGCAGCACTTCCGCGTCCGTCAGGTCCTGCACCCGGCGGGCATGATCAAGGCCGAGCTTGTCGACGATCTTGCGCGCAGTGGTGGGGCCAATTCCGTGAATGTAGGTGAGCGCGACAATAACGCGCTTGTTGGTGGGGATGTTCACCCCGGCAATACGAGCCACTTGTATTCTCCATGCTCCACAGGGCTCCGGCTGGCTCCACTTGCGTGGAGGGCGCGACCCTATCTCATAGCGGTTTATAATCGAACGACTGCGCGGAAATGTGAGGCGAGGAGCGAGCATCGGGATGACGCCTGCCCTACAAGCCGTTGCAATTGGACGATTGGTACGCGCAGATAGGGTGATTCTCCCTCCGCGTCAACAGGCGAAAGCGAGCATGCGAAGCATCGCTGCCCGTTCCGGTTCTCCCGATCTGTGATACTGCCTATAGCGCAGCAAACGGCGCTAGTCAAAAGTGTCGTTAACCTTCTTCGATTGCCCCGCCAAGCCGGGCCGCGAGCCCGCCTAGGAACTCCGCCTGCACCCCGTCCACCAGCGGGCCGAACTGCTCCATCGGGAAGCGCGCCTGCCCGCCGAAGATGTAATCCCAGGTGATCAGCGTACCTTGCTCGTGCTCGAACAGGGTGACGGTGAGAGTTCCTGTCAATCCCTCCGATTGCAGCGGGCCGAGCGCGCCGGACATTCGCAGCACGCTTCCCGGCATGACCGTTACCACGCGCATGTGCTCCACCGATCCGGCGGGCCAGCCATCAGCGGCGGGGAGTGTTTCACAGAAACAGGCGCCAGCCTGGGGGTCGAGCCGCAGGTTGGCAGAATTCCCCGACCAGGTGTGGCTCCACCAGTCCTCCGGATGCACCAGCGCCTGCCACACCGCCGCGCGGTCGGCAGCCACCAGGACGCTGTGGGTGCTGGAGAACCCGCCGTGCTCGCTTTCTACGATCTCTGCCTGCGCGGGCGCGGCAAGGCCGAAAGCAACCGCAGCGATTATGGATTTGGCAAATGTCATCGATCCCTCCCGTTACCTTTCAGGCCAAGGGATAGAGCCAAGCCTAGCCCGAAGCGAGAACCTTCTCGATCGCTGCCGTCACATCGTCGATGGCGGCCATGCCGTCCACCCGCTGGACAATCCCGCGCGCTTCGTAGGTCGGAAGGATCGGCGCGGTCTTGGCGCGGTATTCGGTCATGCGAGTGCGGACGGTTTCTTCGGTGTCGTCCGGGCGGCGCTTGAACTCGGTGCCGCCGCACTTGTCGCACACACCATCGACGGCGGGCAGCTTGTGCCGGTCATGATAACCTTCGCCGCAAGTGGTGCAGGTGAAACGCCCGGTGACGCGGTCTACCAGTGCTTCCTCGTCCACCAGCAGCTCGATCACATGGTCGAGCTTGCGGCCATGCCGGGAAAGAATATCGTCGAGCGAATGGGCCTGCGCCTCGGTGCGCGGGTAGCCGTCGAATATCGCGCCGACTTCATCGGCCATGCCGGCGAGTTCCTCATCGATCAGCGCGGAGACGATTTCGTCGGAAACAAGCTCGCCGCGCTCCATCACCGCTTTCGCCTGCACGCCCACCGGGGTCTGCGCCTTCACGGCCGCGCGCAGCATATCGCCGGTCGAAAGCTGGCGCATCCCGTGGTGTTGGACCAGCAGGTTCGCCTGCGTGCCCTTGCCCGCGCCCGGCGGGCCCAAAAGAATGATATTCATGCTAAAATCGGCTCCCCCGATGTGAGCAGGCCCAGCGCAGACCTAGCGCGTGCGGCCCTTCAGCTTGGCCTTCTTGATAAGGTCGCCATACTGGTGTGCCAACAGGTGAGACTGGATCTGGCTGATTGTGTCCACTGTTACATTCACCACGATCAGCAGGCTGGTGCCGCCAAGGAACAGCGGCAATCCGGTTTGTGCGATGCCCCATTCGGGAATGACGCAGACCAGCGTAAGGTAGATCGCGCCGACCACGGTGATGCGCGTGAGCACGTAGTCGAGATAGTCGGCAGTGCGCTTCCCCGGACGGATGCCGGGGATGAAACCGCCCTGCTTCTTCAGGTTCTCCGCCGTGTCTTCCGGATTGAATACCACGGCAGTGTAGAAGAAGCAGAAGAAGATGATCCCCGCCGCATAGAGCGCCATGTAGAGCGGCTGCCCGTGGGCGAGATACTGGTTCAGCTGCTGCACGAAGGCACCGGTGCCCGTGGTCGTATCGATCGAATTGCCCGCGAACTGGGTAATCGTCAGCGGCAGCAGCAGCAGTGAACTGGCGAAGATCGGCGGAATCACGCCCGCGGTGTTGAGCTTCAGGGGCAAGTGCGAGCGGTCCGCCTGCATCCCGCCGCGCTGGGTGGCGCGCTTGGGATACTGGATCAGCAACCGCCGCTGCGCGCGTTCGAAGAAGCAGATCACCAGGATCAGCGCAATCAGCATCACGACCAGGCCACCGATCAGCACGCCGCTGATCGAGCCCGACCGGCCGCCTTCGAAAAGGTTGGCGGTAAAGGTAGGGAACTGGGCGACGATACCCGCCATAATGATGAGCGAGACGCCATTACCGATGCCTCGACTGGTGATCTGTTCGCCCAGCCACAGCAGGAACATCGTCCCGCCGACGAGGTTGATGACGGTGACGATCTTGAACATCAGGCCGGGGACGACCACTGCCTGCAAACCGCTCGATGCGCCGTAGGCTTCGAGACCGGTGGCAAGGAACCAGCCTTGGATCGCACAGAGGAATACCGTGCCGTAGCGGGTGTACTGGTTCAGCTTCTTGCGCCCTGCCTCACCTTCCTTCTTGATCGCCATCAGCGTCGGATGGAGCGAGGAGGCCAGCTGCACCACGATCGATGCGGTGATATAGGGCATCACGCCAAGCGCAATCAGGCTCATCCGTTCCAGCGAACCGCCGGAGAACATGTTGAACATGTCGAGGATGCCGCCGCGTGTCTGGTCATACAGCGTTTCGAGGATCAGCGGGTTTACACCCGGCAGCGGCACGAAGCTGAGGAAGCGGAACACGATCAGCGCACCGATGGTGAACCAGATGCGCTGCTTGAGCTCGGTTGCCTTGGAGAAGTTGGCAAAGCTCAGCGAGCTTGCGATATTGTCGGCGCGGGATGCCATAGAATGCCTTTGATCCTGGTTCTTGCGCCGGTCCCTCCCGGCTCAGGAGAGCTAGATAGGGAGGCGCGGGCCCGATGTCGAACCCGCGCCGTCCATTTTACCGATTAACCGTGCTTGGCGGCCTTGGCGGCCTTGTTGGCCTCGCGGCGCTCAAGCTTCTTTTCGTGCTCGGGCTTGCCCTTGTCGATCACTTCGACCTTGCCGCCGGTCTTTTCGACCGCTTCGATCGCGCCCTTGGACGCACCGGCAACGCTGAAGGTCAGCTTGGCGGTCAGTTCACCCTTGCCGAGCAGGCGCACGCCGTCCTTGCCACCGCGCGCCACACCGGCTGCCTTGAGCGCCGCATGGTCCACAGTGCCCTTGGCATCGAGCTTGCCGTTATCGACCAGCTTCTGGATCTGGCCCAGGTTCACTTCGGCATAGTCCTTGCCGAACGGATTGTTGAAGCCGCGCTTCGGCAGGCGCATGTGCAGCGGCATCTGGCCGCCTTCGAAGCCCTTGATGGAAACGCCCGAACGGCTCTTCTGGCCCTTCTGGCCGCGCCCCGAGGTCTTGCCCTTGCCGGAACCGATGCCGCGTCCGACGCGCATACGGCCCTTGCGGGCGCCATCATTGTCACGGATGTCGTTCAGTTTCATGTCTTGCACTCGCTTTCGCTATGTTCGCGCTGGTAAAATGGAAGCGGCCCGCTAGTCCAGCGGGCCACCACCGTCAATTTGTTTCGGTGCGGTAGAGAGGCTTAGTCCTCTACGATCTGCACCATGTGCGGCAGCTTGCGGATCGCGCCGCGAACTTCCGGGGTGTCCTGCAACTCGACGACCTTGTGCATCTTGTTGAGGCCCAGCCCGATCAGCGTTTCGCGCTGATCCTTGGGGCGGCGGATCGGCGAACCGATCTGCTTGATCTTGATGGTTTTCTTATCGGCCATCGTTCTTACTCCACCAGAGCCGCAGCGTCGGCTTCCGCCTCGACCACAGTAGCACCACCGCGACCCAGAAGATCGGCGACCTTCTTGCCGCGACGCTGGGCAACCGACTTCGGCGAAGACTGGTTGACGAGAGCATCGAAGGTAGCGCGGATCATGTTGTAGGGGTTCGACGTGCCGATCGACTTGGTCACCACGTCGGCAACGCCAAGGCTTTCGAACACGGCGCGCATCGGGCCACCGGCGATGATGCCGGTACCGGCAGGCGCCGAACGCACGTTCACCCGGCCGGCGCCAAAGTGGCCCATCCCGTCATGGTGCAGCGTGCGACCTTCCTTCAGCGGCACGCGGATCATGGCCTTCTTGGCCGCCGCAGTCGCCTTGTTGATCGCTTCGGGAACTTCGCGGGCCTTGCCGTGGCCGAAGCCGACGCGGCCCTTGCCGTCACCCACCACGACCAGCGCGGCGAAACCGAAGCGCTTGCCGCCCTTCACCACCTTGGCGACGCGGTTGATGTGGACGAGCTTTTCAATCAGCTCCTCACCACCGTCGTCGTCTCCGCCACGACCGCCACGGCGATCGTCACGACCGCGACCACCGCCACGATTGTCACGGCCGCCACCGCCGCCGCGATTGTTGTCACGGCCACCACCGCCGCCACCACGGCCACCACGACCGCGCGGAGCAGTATCGGTTCCGCCAGCGGACGACTGGTTGATGAACGCCTCGCTTGGCGCAGTGGTGGGCGTCGGGGTCGAACCCGCGTTGTCCACCTTCACATCTTCGTTGTTGGTTTCGTCAGCCATAATCAGAACTCCAGCCCGCCTTCGCGGGCGGCATCGGCCAGCGCCTTGACGCGGCCATGGAACAGGAACCCGCCGCGATCGAACACGACAGTGGTCACGCCAGCCTTCTTAGCAGCTTCGGCAATATCCTTGCCGACCTGCGAAGCGGCATCGACGTTGGCACCCGATGCCTTGCTGCCCAGCGTGCTGGCGGCAGCAACGGTACGACCGTCCTTGTCATCGATGACCTGCGCATAAATGTGCTTGCCGGTGCGGTGCACCGACAGCCGCGGCTTGCCACCGGCACGCGCACGGAGCGCAGTGCGCACCCGGCGACGGCGACGTTCAAAGAGAGAGAGCTTTGCCATCTTACTTCTTCTTCCCTTCCTTGCGGAAGATAAACTCGCCGCGATACCGCACACCCTTGCCTTTGTAGGGCTCCGGCTTGCGCCATTCGCGGATCTCGGCAGCAAACTGCCCGACCTTCTGCTTGTCGATACCGGAAATCTCGATCGTGGTCTGATCCGGGGTCTTCACTTCGAGACCCTCGGGAACGTCCAGATCGACATCGTGGCTGAAACCGAGCTGCAACTTGATCTTATTGCCCGTTGCCGAAGCACGATAGCCGACGCCGGTGATGTTCAGGACCTTGGTGAAACCTTCGGTCACACCATCGACAAGGTTCTGCACCAAAGTGCGCTGCATACCCCAGAACTGCCGGGCCTGCTTGGTCTTGTTGATAGGGTTGACCTGGATTTCGTCGCCTTCGATCTTGTATTCGATCAGGTCGAACATCGACATGGTGAGCTCGCCCTTGGGGCCCTTCACGCTCAACACGCCGTTCTCCGCCTTGGCGGTGACCCCGCTGGGGATCGCCACCGGCTTTTTGCCGATGCGGCTCATCAGAACACCTCCGCCAGCACTTCGCCACCGACGTTTTCGTTGCGCGCTTCGTTATCCGAAAGCACGCCCTTGGGCGTCGAGACGATGGTGATGCCAAGACCGTTGCGCACGTTCGGGATTTCCTTCGAACCCGAATAGATGCGGCGGCCAGGGCGGGACACGCGGGCGACATGCTTGATCGCAGGTTCGCCTTCGAAATACTTCAGTTCGATCCGCAGCGCCTTGTGCTTGCCGCTCGTGTCTTCGGAATAGCCACGAATGTAGCCTTCCCGCTGAAGCACTTCGAGGACGTTAGCACGCAGCTTGCTGGCGGGCGAAAGGACGGAATCCTTCTTCGCCTGCTGGCCGTTGCGGATACGGGTGAGCATATCACCCAGGGGATCGGTCAATGCCATGGTTCAGATCCTCACCAGCTCGACTTGGTCACGCCCGGGATCAGGCCCTTGTTGGCCAGATCGCGGAGTTCGATGCGGCAAAGCCCGAACTTGCGGTAATAGCCGCGCGGGCGGCCGGTGGTGTTGCAGCGGTTGCGCACCCGGGTCGGGTTCGCGTTGCGCGGCAGTTCGGCCATCTTCAAGCGGGCCATGAGGCGCTCGGTTTCGTCGAGCGATTCATTGTCGGCCACGGCCTTCAGCTTGGCGTACTTGCCAGCGTACTTCTTGACGAGGAGCTTGCGCCGCTCGTT
Source organism: Erythrobacter sp. (assembly GCA_019739335.1). Taxonomy (NCBI): domain Bacteria; kingdom Pseudomonadati; phylum Pseudomonadota; class Alphaproteobacteria; order Sphingomonadales; family Erythrobacteraceae; genus Erythrobacter; species Erythrobacter sp. The sequence continues at coordinate 2,386,846 of CP073261.1, read as the reverse complement.
CTTGTTGATGGAACTCAGTTTCGCCATTGGACTTAAGCTCTCTTCTTTTCTCTATCCAGCAAGGGGACGGCTTACGCCGCCGCCTTTTCTTCTTCAGCCGCTTCTTCGAGCGGGAACGGGAAACCGAACAGGCGCAGCAGTTCGCGCGCCTCGTCGTCGGTCTTGGCGGTGGTGGTCACGATGATATCCATCCCGCGCACCTTTTCGATCCGGTCGTAGCTGATCTCCGGAAAGATGATCTGCTCCCTGATGCCCATGGCGTAGTTGCCCTGGCCGTCGAACGACTTGGGGTTCACGCCGCGGAAATCGCGGATGCGGGGCATGGCGATGGTCACCAGGCGGTCGAGGAATTCGTACATGCGATCGCGGCGCAGGTTGACCTTGCAGCCGATCGGCATGCCATCACGCAGCTTGAACTGCGCGATCGACTTCTTCGCCTTGGTAATCACCGGCTTCTGACCGGCGATCAGTTCCATTTCCTCGGCTGCGGTCTGGACCTTCTTCTTGTCCTGGCTCGCTTCGCCCACGCCCATGTTGAGCGTGATCTTCTCGATCCGCGGAACCTGGAGACGGTTGGTGTAACCGAACTTCTCGGTCATCGCCGCAACGATTTCATCCGCATACTTCTGCTTCATGCGGGGGGTATAATCAGCCATCGATAGTCTCCCCGGACTTGACGGCAACGCGCACCTTCTTGCCGTCCTTGGTTTCAAACCGGACGCGGGTGGGCTTGCCATCCTTGGGATCGGCAACAGCAACCTTGCTGATCGCCAAAGGCGCCGGAACCCGGTCGATCCCGCCCTGCGGGTTCGCCTGACTCGGCTTGCGGTGACGGGTCATCACGTTGACGCCATCGACCAGGACCTTGCCATCCTTCGGCATGACCTGCTGGACAGTGCCAGTCTGGCCCTTGTCCTTACCCGACAGCACGACAACCTTGTCGCCCTTCTTGATCTTGGCAGCGCCCATCACAGCACCTCCGGCGCGAGCGAGATGATCTTCATGAAACCACGACCCCGCAGTTCACGGACCACCGGGCCGAAGATACGGGTGCCGATCGGCTCCTCGTTCTTGTTGACCAGCACTGCCGCGTTTGAATCGAAGCGGATCACGCTGCCATCCGGGCGGCGCACGTCCTTGCGGGTGCGCACGATCACCGCACGGTGAACGTCACCCTTCTTCACACGGGCGCGTGGCTGGGCTTCCTTCACGGAAACCACGATCACGTCCCCGACACTCGCGGTCCGGCGCTTCGACCCACCCAGCACCTTGATGCACTGGACGCGCTTTGCGCCGCTGTTGTCCGCGACGTCGAGATTGGATTGCATCTGGATCATCGATCCGTCTTCCTTCTCATTGGCTTGCCGAGACTATGGCCGAAACCAGCCCGACAGTTCCTAACGTCTGCCCGCCACCTGTGTGGCGAGCCAATTCTCATGCTTCGGCTTCAGCCTTGGCGGGCTTCTTGTCACCCTGCTTGTCAGCAGGCGCACCGGTCGGCATCGATTCCTTGACATCGAGCTCGGCCTCGACGGCCTGGCCCTTGCTCGCAACCAGACGATCCTTGACCGCCCAGGTCTTGGTCTTCGAAATCGGCCGTGTCTCTTCGATGCGGACCTTGTCGCCCACTACGAATTCGTTGGCTTCATCGTGCGCGTGATACTTCTTCGAACGCTTGATGATTTTCCCGTACAACGGGTGCTTCACGCGGCGTTCGACCAGCACGGTCACGGTCTTGTCGGTCTTGTCGGAGGTGACAGTCCCGGTGAGGATACGCTTGGGCATCGTTTGCTCCTTAAGCCTTCGCGGCTTCGGACTGAGCGCTCTTGGCGCGCTCACCCTGAAGCGTCTTGATCTGCGCGATCTCGCGGCGGACCTGGCGGACGCGGGCAGCGCCCTCAAGCTGGTTGGTCGCAGCCTGGAAGCGCAGATTGAACTGCTCCTTCTTCAGCTGCACCAGCTGTACGTCGAGCTGATCGTCGGTCTTCGTACGAAGGTCTTCTATCTTCGCCATTACTTGTCTCCGCCCAGGTGCGAGGTATCGCCCAAGCGCGCGATCACCTTGGTCTTGATCGGCAGCTTCATCGCCGCACGCTCGAATGCCTCAGCGGCCAGCGGGCCGGGAACGCCATCGAGTTCGAACAGCACGCGGCCGGGCTTGACGCGGGCGGCCCAGAATTCGATCGCGCCCTTGCCCTTGCCCTGACGGACTTCGGCGGGCTTTTTCGTCACCGGCACATCGGGGAACACGCGGATCCACAAGCGCCCCTGGCGCTTGATGTGACGCGTGATCGCCCGGCGGGCGGCTTCGATCTGGCGCGCTGTGATACGCTCGGGTTCCAGGGCCTTGAGGCCGTAGGATCCGAAATTCAGATCCGTCCCGCCCTTGGCCTTGCCATGGATCTTGCCCTTGAAGGCCTTGCGGAACTTGGTTTTCTTCGGTTGCAGCATGTTATCTACTCACCTCAACGCGCTGGCCGGACGCCGGACGTCTGCGATTCCATCATCAGGCGGTCCTGCGAGGTCGGATCGTGACCCAGGATTTCGCCCTTGAAGACCCACACCTTGATGCCGATGATGCCATAGGCAGTAAGCGCCTCGGCTTCGGCATAATCGATGTTGGCGCGCAGCGTATGCAGCGGCACGCGGCCTTCGCGATATTGTTCGACGCGGGCGATTTCCGCCCCGCCGAGACGACCGCCGCACATGATCTTGATGCCTTCGGCACCCAGACGCATGGCAGACTGCATCGCGCGCTTCATTGCCCGGCGGAACGCCACACGGCGCACCAGCTGATCGGCAATGCCCTGTGCCACAAGCTTGGCATCGACTTCCGGCTTGCGGATTTCGACGATGTTCAGCTTGACGTCGCTGGCAGTCATCGTGGCCAGCTTTGCGCGCAGCTTTTCAATGTCTGCGCCCTTCTTGCCAATGATCACGCCGGGGCGCGCAGCATAGATGGACACGCGACACAACTTTGCCGGACGCTCGATAACGATCTTCGAAATCGCTGCCTGCGGCAGGGTCTCGACGATGTACTTGCGGATCAGGATGTCTTCCTTGAGCAGCTTGGCGTATTCACCGCCTTCGGCGTACCACCGGCTGTCCCAGGTGCGGTTGATCTGCAGGCGCAGACCGATCGGATTGCTCTTATGACCCATCTTACGCCTCTTCCTGCTCGCGCACGACGATCCGCAGCCGGCTGAACGGCTTGAGGATGCGCGTGGACTTGCCGCGACCGCGCGTGGCGAACCGCTTCATCGTAACCGACTTGCCGACACTCGCTTCGGCGACGACCAGCGCGTCGACATCGAGATCGTGGTTGTTTTCCGCATTGGCGATAGCCGAAGCCAGCACCTTGCTGGCGTCGCGGGCCATTGCACGCTTCGAGAAGGAGAGGATGTTCAGTGCATCTTCGGCCTTCTTGCCACGGATCAGCGCCGCCACGAGATTCAGCTTCTGCGCCGAACCACGAATGGTGGTGCCGACGGCCAGCGCCTCGTTTTCGCCGACGCGGCGGGGGGACTTGGTCTTGCCCATTACCTTTTACCCTTCTTGTCGGCAGCGTGGCCGGGGAAGGTGCGCGTTGGCGCAAATTCGCCGAGCTTGTGGCCGACCATTTCCTCGGAAACCGAGACCGGGATGAACTTGTGGCCGTTATAGACGCTGAACGTCAGGCCCACGAAATCCGGCAGGATAGTGGAGCGGCGCGACCAGGTCTTGATCGGCTTCTTGGTGCTTTCTTCCTGCGCGGTCTGTGCCTTCTTCAACAGGTGAAGATCGACGAACGGACCTTTCCAGACGGAACGTGCCATGTGGCCTTACCTCTTCTTCTTGGCGTGGCGCGAACGGATGATCATCTTGTCCGTCTGCTTGTTGCTGCGGGTACGGGCGCCCTTGGTCGGCTTGCCCCACGGCGTAACCGGGTGACGACCACCGCTGGTGCGGCCTTCACCGCCGCCGTGCGGGTGATCGACCGGGTTCTTGGCCACACCGCGCGTCAGGGGCTTCACACCCATGTGGCGCTTGCGACCGGCCTTGCCGAGGTTCTGGTTCTGGTTGTCGGGGTTCGACACCGAACCGACCGTCCCCATGCAATCCGAACGCAGGTAACGCTGCTCGCCAGAGTTCAGGCGAACGATCACCATCCCGCGGTCACGACCGACGAGCTGCACGTAAGTCCCTGCCGAACGAGCGATCTGCCCACCCTTGCCCGGCTTCATCTCCACATTGTGGATGATGGTGCCGACTGGCATCTGGCCCAGCAGCATCGCGTTGCCCGGCTTGGTATCGACCTTCTCGCCAGCGATAACCTTGTCGCCGGGGGCGACACGGTTCGGCGCAATGATGTAGGCGAGTTCGCCATCTTCATACTTGAGCAAGGCGATGAAAGCGGTGCGGTTGGGATCGTATTCGATCCGCTCCACGGTGGCTTCCATGTCCCACTTGCGCCGCTTGAAATCGATGAAGCGGTACTTCTGCTTGTTGCCGCCACCACGGCCGCGCGAAGTCACGTGGCCCTTGTTGTTGCGGCCACCAGTCTTGCGCTTGCCTTCGCTCAGCGACTTGACCGGGCCACCCTTGTGGAGGCCGGTCTTGTCGACCAGAACGAGCGCGCGCCGGGACGGGCTAGTCGGCTTGTAATTCTTGAGTGCCATGTCTTAGTTCCTGTCCCTGGCCTCAGATGGTGCTCGTGAAGTCGATCGGGTCCTGGCCTTCGGCCAGACGAACAATCGCCTTCTTGAAGTCGGACCGCTTGTAGGGCTTGCCCTTCCAACGCTTGGTCTTGCCCTTCACCACGATGGTGTTCACGCCCAGGACCTTGGTGTCGTAGATCGCTTCCACGGCTTCCTTGATCTGCGGCTTGGTCGCATCATTGGCGACCTTGAACACGATGGCGTTGTTCTCGCCCGCCATCGTCGATTTCTCGGTGATGTGCGGGGCAACGATCACGTCATAATGACGGGCAGCGATTTCCTGCTTCTTAGCCATTGAAACGCGCCTCCAGCTTTTCGACAGCGTCCTTGGTGAGGACCAGCGTGTCGTGGTTGAGGATGTCATAGACGTTCGCACCGACAGCCGGCATCACGTTGACACCCGGCAGGTTGCGCACGGCCTTGGCAAAACCATCACTGACGCTTTCGCCACCGATCACCAGCACCTTGCGGTTCCAGCCGTTCTTGTCGAAGTGGCCCTTGAGCGCCTTCGTCTTGGCATCGGACAGATCGAGGCTGTCGACGATCACGAGACCGTCCTTTGCCTTGCTGCTCAGTGCCATCTTGAGGCCGAGCGCGCGGATCTTCTTGTTCAGCGAAGGCTCGAAGTCACGCTTGCGCGCACCGTGGGCCTTACCGCCGCCGATGAAGATCGGGGCGCGACGGTTGCCGTGGCGAGCGCCGCCGGAACCCTTCTGCTTGCCGAACTTCTTGCCGGTGCGGGCAACATCCGAACGCTCGCGCGTCGGACGGGCGGTGCCGCGGCGCTTTTCGAGCTGCCACGTTACCACGCGGTGCAGGATATCAGCGCGTGGCTCGACACCGAAGACGGCATCGTTGAGTTCCACGTCGCCGGCAGCCTTGCCGTCGATTTTCTGGACCTTGACCTTCACGATCAGGACTCCCCATTTTCAGATTTTGGGCTTTCGTCCGAGCCGGTGTCGGCTGCGGGCGCATTGTTCTGGTCGTCTGCCGGGGCTTCCACGGCATCGGCACCGGACTGCTGCTCTTCAGCAAGCCGCTCCTGCGTCGCCACGTCCACTGCGGGGTTCACTTCATGCTCGGCGGCCGATTCGACCATGCCGGGCACAGCATCATCGCTTGCGGTTTCAGCAGCGTTGCGACGCATTGCGCCGGGGAACGGCACGCCTTCAGGCAACGGGATCTTGACCGCGTCCTTGACCAGCAGCCAGCCATTCTTCGCGCCGGGCACCGAGCCCTTGACGAAGATCAGGCCGCGATCGGCGTCGGTGCGCACGACTTCGAGGTTCTGCTGGGTGCGCTGACGATCGCCCATGTGGCCAGCCATCTTCTTGTTCTTGAAGACCTTGCCCGGATCCTGGCGCTGACCGGTCGAACCGTGCGAACGGTGCGAGACGGAAACACCGTGCGATGCGCGCAGGCCACCGAAGCCCCAACGCTTCATGACACCGGCAAAACCCTTGCCGACGGTGTGGCCGGTGACGTCGACCATCTGCCCAGCAATGAAGTGATCAGCCGTGATCGTCGCGCCGACGGGAAGGAGACCCTCCTCGTTCGCGACGCGGAATTCGGCAACCTTCTGCTTCAGGCCGACTTCGGCCTTGGCGAAAGCTTCGCGCTGCGGCTTGTTGACATTCTTGTGCTTGGCATCGCCCGCGCCGAGCTGGACGGAGAAATATCCATCACGATCGGCGGTGCGATTCCCGGTGACCTGGCAGCCTTCCAGCGAAAGAACGGTCACGGGAACGTGACGTCCATCCTCCTGGAACAGGCGGGTCATCCCGACTTTCTTAGCGATCACGCCACTGCGCATCACGCAAACTCCTTACAGAGGCACAAGAGGACCATCCCCAGGTGCATGTCAGCCCGAATTTTCGAAACGCCGCCCCGTCCGGGCTGAATTGCGCAAACTGCCGGGTGGCGGCTTGAGCGAGACGGGGGACGCGGCCCGGACCATGTTCTCCCGAAGGAGGGCCCGGCGGTATCCCTATGTCTTGCCGGTCTGGAACCGGCGGGGCCATAGAGCCCCGAAATTCTCGGTCCGTTTAAAGTCCGGACCGGAGGACTATCAGCGCATCAAGCGAGCTTGATTTCCACGTTCACGCCGGCGGCGAGATCGAGCTTCATTAGCGCGTCCACCGTCTGGGCGTTGGGCTGCACGATGTCGAGCAGCCGTTTGTAGGTGCGCACCTCGAACTGCTCGCGCGACTTCTTGTCGACGTGCGGACCACGGTTCACGGTGAACTTCTCCATGCGCGTCGGAAGCGGAATCGGACCACGAATAAGCGCGCCAGTACGCTTTGCAGTATCCGCGATCTCTCCAGTTGCCTGGTCGAGCACGCGGTGATCGAAAGCCTTGAGGCGAATACGGATATTCTGTGCGTCCATGTTCCACTACCGATGCGAAAGAGCCAAGCGGCCTGTTGCCAAACCGCAAAAAACAAAGGCCCGCCCCGCTATCCCCGGTTTCCCGGAACGGGCGGCCTTCGAAAAATTTCAATCGGCGGAAACGAATCTCCGCCTGTGAGGGCGCGTATACGGTGGAGACCCCTCGCTGGCAACCCCCGAAATCGGTGAATTTCACCGGCCTCGATTGCCTCGCGCCAAGCCGCCCTGCCCGCAAGCAGCGCCTTCAAAAAAAGGGCCCGGCACTCAATTGGAGTGCCGGGCCGCTTTTGCTCCGCTGCGCCGGTTGGCGCGGCAGGAACTACTTGGTGATCTTCGCCACGACGCCCGAACCAACGGTACGGCCACCTTCACGAATGGCGAAGCGCAAGCCTTCGTCCATCGCGATCGGCGCGATCAGCTTGACGCCGATCGAAACGTTGTCGCCCGGCATCACCATTTCGGTGCCTTCGGGAAGCACGACTTCGCCGGTCACGTCGGTGGTGCGGAAGTAGAACTGCGGACGGTAGTTGGCGAAGAACGGCGTGTGACGGCCACCTTCATCCTTCGACAGCACGTAGACTTCGGCATCGAAATCGGTGTGCGGGTTGACCGAGCCGGGCTTGGCGAGGACCTGGCCACGCTCCACCGCTTCACGGGCAACACCACGGATCAGCGCGCCGATGTTGTCACCGGCTTCACCGCGATCGAGCAGCTTGCGGAACATTTCCACGCCGGTCACGACCGTCTTCTGGGTGTCCTTGATGCCGACGATTTCGACTTCGTCACCCACGTTGACGATGCCGCTTTCGACACGGCCGGTCACCACGGTGCCGCGGCCAGAGATCGAGAACACGTCTTCGATCGGCATCAGGAACGGACGGTCAACCGGACGCTCGGGCTGCGGGATGAACTGGTCAACAGCATCCATCAGCGCGATGATCGAGCTTTCGCCGATTTCCGGGTTACGACCTTCGAGAGCGGCCAGCGCCGACCCCTTGACGATGGCGATGTTGTCGCCGTCGAAGTCGTAGGAGGAAAGCAACTCGCGCACTTCCAGTTCGACGAGTTCGAGGATTTCCTCGTCGTCCACCTGATCGACCTTGTTCATGTACACCACCAGCGCGGGCACGCCGACCTGGCGGGCGAGCAAGATGTGCTCGCGGGTCTGCGGCATCGGACCGTCGGCAGCGTTCACCACCAGGATCGCGCCGTCCATCTGCGCGGCACCGGTGATCATGTTCTTCACATAGTCGGCGTGGCCGGGGCAATCGACGTGCGCATAGTGGCGCGCGGCGGTCTCGTATTCGACGTGCGCGGTCGAAATGGTGATGCCTCGCTCACGCTCTTCGGGAGCCTTGTCGATGTTCGCGAAATCGACAGCCGCACCGCCATGCTTTTCCGCCATCACCTTGGTGATCGCGGCCGTCAGCGTGGTCTTGCCATGGTCGACGTGACCGATGGTGCCGATGTTGCAGTGCGGCTTGTTCCGCTGGAATTTTTCCTTAGCCATTTCTCAAAAACCTCTGTCTGTAAAAAGTGAATCACACCGGGAGAGGAAGCGGCACCCGTTGAAACAGGCGCCGCCCCTAGACGCTTGCCTGACCTTAGGCAAGCTTCTCCTTGATCTCCGCCGCCACGTTGGACGGGACTTCGTCATAGTGGCTGAACTGCATCGAGTAGTTGGCCCGGCCCTGGGTGAAAGAGCGCAGCTCGTTCACGTAGCCGAACATGTTGGCGAGCGGCACATTGGCTTCCACCGCCTGGGCATTGCCCCGCGTGTCGGTGCCCTGGATCTGGCCACGCCGCGAGTTGAGATCGCCGATGACATCGCCGAGGTAATCCTCGGGAGTCACGACCTCGACCTTCATGATCGGTTCGAGCAGCTTGATGCCTGCCTTTTCCGCCACTTCGCGCATTGCGCCACGGCCGCAGATTTCGAACGCGATCGCGCTGGAGTCGACGTCGTGGTAGGCGCCGTCGGTCAGCTTGATCGTGAAGTCGATCAGCGGGAAGCCGATCAGGTGACCGCTTTCAGCCTGCTCGCGCATGCCCTTCTCGATCGCGGGGATATATTCCTTCGGAATGTTACCGCCCTTGACCTCGTCCGAAAAGATGATGCCCTGGCCGCGCTCGCCCGGTGTTACCGTAACCTTGGCACGACCGAACTGGCCCGAACCACCCGACTGCTTCTTGTGAGTGTAATCGACATCCACGGCACGAGCCAGCGATTCACGGTAGGCCACCTGCGGTGCACCGACATTGGCTTCCACCTTGAATTCACGGCGCATGCGATCGACCAGAATGTCGAGATGCAGTTCACCCATGCCCTTGATGATCGTCTGGCCCGATTCGTGATCGGTTGAAACGCGGAACGAGGGATCCTCGGCAGCAAGACGATTGAGCGCAACGCCCATCTTTTCCTGGTCGGCCTTGGTCTTGGGCTCCACCGAAAGTTCGATCACCGGCTCGGGGAATTCCATCCTCTCAAGAATGATCGGATTCGCCATGTCACACAGCGTATCGCCGGTGGTGGTGTCCTTCATACCCGCCAGCGCGACGATGTCGCCCGCGAAGGCTTCTTCGATATCCTCGCGGTTGTTCGAGTGCATCAGCAGCATGCGGCCGATCTTTTCCTTCTTGTCCTTCACCGAGTTCAGGACCTGACCCTTGGTCAGCTTGCCCGAATAGATGCGGGTGAAGGTGAGCGAACCGACGAAGGGATCGTTCATGATCTTGAACGCCAGCGCGGAGAACGGCGCGTCGTCGCTCGACGGACGCTCGGCTTCCTCGTCGCTGTCGGGCAGCACGCCCTTGATCGCGGGAACGTCGAGTGGGCTCGGCATGTAATCGACCACAGCGTCGAGCAGCGGCTGGACGCCCTTGTTCTTGAACGCCGAACCGCAGGTGACGGGCACGAACTTGCGATCCATAGTGCCCTTGCGGATCAGGCTCTTGATCGTCGCCACGTCGGGCTCGTTGCCTTCGAGGTAGGCTTCCATGATCTCATCGTCCTGTTCGACGACGAGTTCGATCAGCCGCTCACGGTATTCGGCGGCCTTGTCGGCCAGGTCTTCCGGAATATCGATGAACTCGTACTTCGCGCCGAGATCTTCCGCCTGCCAGACGATGCCGCGGTTGTTCACCAGATCGACCACGCCCTTGAGGCTGCTTTCCGCGCCGATCGGCAGGTAAAGCACCAGCGGGGTCGCGCCGAGGCGATCGATGATCGACTGCACGCAGTAGTAGAAGTCGGCGCCGGTGCGGTCCAATTTGTTGATGAAGCACATCCGGGGGACGCCGTACTTGTCGGCCTGGCGCCAGACGGTTTCGGACTGCGGCTCAACCCCGGCTACACCGTCGAACACGGCCACAGCTCCGTCGAGCACGCGCAGCGAGCGTTCGACTTCGATGGTGAAGTCCACGTGGCCGGGCGTGTCGATGATGTTGATGCGGTACTTCGGCATCTCCGCACGCAGGTCATCGGGAGCCGAGCGCGGATCCATCGTCGGATCCTCGGGCGTCCAGAAGGTGGTCGTCGCGGCGGACGTAATGGTGATCCCGCGCTCCTGCTCCTGTTCCATCCAGTCCATCGTCGCCGCGCCATCGTGCACTTCGCCGATCTTGTAGGACTTGCCGGTATAATACAGGATGCGTTCGGTCGTGGTGGTCTTGCCGGCATCGATGTGCGCCATGATGCCGATATTGCGATAGCGGTCGAGCGGATACTCGCGGGCCATGTGGATTTCCTTAGCGTTTCGGAGGAGCGAACGGATCGCGCCCCCTCCATATAGTATCGAATGTGACAGCTTGAAGGCCGCCCTTCGACAGGCTCAGGATGAGCGCCGCCAAAGGGAGGCCTACAAGCTAATCCCGACTACCAGCGGTAGTGCGAGAAAGCGCGGTTCGCGTCCGCCATGCGGTGCGTGTCTTCGCGCTTCTTCACCGCGTTGCCGCGATTGTTGGCCGCATCCATCAGCTCGCCCGAAAGGCGCGCGCTCATGGTGGTTTCGGCGCGACCGCGCGCGGCGGTGATCAGCCAGCGGATCGCCAGCGCCTGGGCACGCTCGGGGCGAACCTCCACAGGCACCTGGTAGGTGGCACCACCGACACGGCGGCTGCGCACTTCGACCTGCGGCTTCACATTGTTCAGCGCATCGTGGAACAGCGCGATCGGATCGGCCTTGGCCTTGGCCTGCACCACGTCGAGCGCGGTGTAGACGATACCTTCGGCAACGGCTTTCTTCCCGTCGAGCATGAGGTTGTTCATGAACTTGGACAGGATCTGATCCCCGAACTTGGGATCGGGCAGGATGACCCGCTTTTCGGGACGACGACGACGTGACATCTTCTTAATTCCTTCGGAATGCGGCGACCCGTCCGGGTCGCCTTGCGGCACCAGCCCGCTCCCCCACCCGGCCACCCAGAGACTACCAGAGGTATGGTGTCCGGGTGGGGGAGCGGGCCGCCGCCGCGACTAGACCTTACTTCGGACGCTTGGCGCCGTACTTCGAACGGCTCTGCTTGCGGTCCTTCACGCCCTGCGTGTCGAGCACGCCGCGCAGCACGTGGTAACGCACGCCGGGAAGGTCGCGCACACGGCCGCCGCGGATCAGCACCACGGAGTGTTCCTGCAGGTTGTGGCCTTCACCGGGGATGTAGGCGATCACTTCGCGCTGGTTGGTCAGGCGGATCTTGGCCACCTTGCGCAGCGCCGAGTTCGGCTTCTTCGGGGTCGTCGTATAGACGCGCGTGCAAACACCGCGCTTCTGCGGGTTGGCTTCCATCGCCGGCACTTTGGACTTGGCCTTGACGGGCTTGCGCGGCATCCGCACCAGCTGGTTGATAGTCGGCATTGATTTCTCTTCACCTTGTTTTCTGGCCCGGCCTTATTGCCGAGCCAGCGCGCCCCTTCCGGGCGCAAAACCGGTTCCCACTTTTGCTGAAGGGAGCGCGGCGCAAACCGCAATCCTTCCACGCGAGGCGGGAGCCTGTCTCGAGGTGCCGACTGGCAGGCGGAATGGAGGTGAGGACCATGCCAAGGCCCGCTCGTCCCGAACCTGTCGAAGGACATTGTCCTTGACGGTGCCGGACTGGCGAACCTGCACGAGCCTGAAACACTCCACCCATCCGCATTGCGGCACCGGGTTACTTTGACGGCTGCCCCCAGCCTTGCTCTCTTGCGAAAGCCGCGGCTGCAATAGAAAAGAGCCCCTCGCTTGTCAGTGAGGAGCCCCGGGACGTAACCGGCAATGTTCAGCTCTATCTGTCCAAGGCTGGCCGCAAGGGCTGGCTCCGGATGGGGGTGCCCTTAGTGGGGTTTGGGGTGGGGGTCAAGGGTTGGAGGACGTGTAGCATCCTTTGGGCATCGCAGTTGGTCGAAGAGTCGCAGGTGATAAGCGCGCTGATGAAGCTGAATTCTTCGGTGCACTAGCGAAAGTGAAACGTAGCCGGATGAGGGAGAAATCAATCACGTCCCAAGGAGCGAATTCGCCTGTATAATCCTCCTTTCAACTTAGGCGAATTCAGTGAAATTGCTGCCTTGATGAGTGAAGATGATTCGATAACGTCTGGCTGCGACAGACGTGAAGCCGATGTAAAAGCGAACATCAACGGTTTGCATTCGCGCGGGCGCGGTTGCCAACTCAAGATGCCGACTATAATCTCGGCTGCGAACTGCATTCAGAACAATGATTTTAGGAACGATGTTATGACGAGAAAGCGCTGTACCGTGCAGTATCGACAGACCAAGCTGGACGACCTAACCGATGATTTCGTTCTGAAAAACTCGATTGTAGATGCTCTTCTGGGAGTTCATGACGGCCAGCAAGTTGGAGCAAATGCGCGCGCGCGAATTATCGACCTCGATCAAGACGGCTCATTTGTAATTCTCAACAAGGTCTCCGAGCCCGACAGTTGGGAGAATCGTTTCTTTTACGGGCAGCTCATCCACCTTACAGAAGGCGCTGATGTGGCTGCTGTGCTCGACTCTTTAGAAAACGACACTGAAGAGTATCTTCTTGAGCAAGTAAACATCGGAGATGATGCGCGTGTTCTGAAAGGAGTTCTTTACTTCGCGGTTGTGGATAATCATGTCGGCCTAATCGAAAATCAATCCGTCAAGGGAAAGACGCTTGAGAGATATTTAACTGCTCTCTTGCAACGAGATAGACAGCTTCAACCTGGCGAAGCTGTTATTCTGAATGCTGAGTTTCTGGCTGCCGATGGACGCGAGCTTCCCGCTACCGCTGAACTTACAGTTAGCGCCGAGCCGAATCGCGGAGCGATGCTCGAAGAGGTTGGGAGAGTAATCGAAGATGAGGCAGCAAGAGCGAGGCGCGAGGGGGCAACCGTGCTCGATGTCTTGCGCACACTCGGCTGGGACGACGCTGCAATCGCCGCGATTGAAGATGAGGTGCCCGACGACGGATGGCTAGAAGGGTTCTTCAAAGTCGTTATAAAGCGTAAGGGGCGACGTCGCGCGATTTCGCGCGCAACGATAAACGAAGCATTGCGAAACATCGACGCGGACGATCTGGGGCTGCGCGGCCCCGATGGAACCGAAAAAGGAGGGTTGCGCAAACTCACCTCCACTTGCCAAGTCGACGCCGAAGGAACCTTGCTCGATCCGTCACATGCTGTAGAACAGATTGTGAACACGCTGAGAGATTGGGCAGCGGAAGGGAAAATTGATTGCAATCTCGACGGTGGATAACGTGGGCGAGCGTCGGGGCAGTGGGTCTGCTTGCCGGCCTAATTTCGCCTGCTCATTTCTCCGCAGACACAGCGCGGATTTGCGTTACCTTCCTGGGGCTTTTCGCAGCGGGAATATTGCCAACGATTTCGCTCCTCCTGCAAGGAGTTAACTCAAGCGGGAAATCCGTTTACAAGATTGATGATCTCCAAAGAGAAATATCCGAGGCAATCGATGATTTGTTTCGCATATTAGGAAGTGCAGGCATTGCAACTTTTATATTGATGACTTTGACAATTGAGACCCCAGTTATGCTTAATTTTTTGCAGACTGAGTCTGCTTTACAGAGAATTGGAAATGCATCGGTCGCGGCTTTGGTTGTCTACATTGTATCCCGGGCTGGGCGCATTCCGTCCATAATTCGCCGCGCGCTCTCTATCCGCTTTGAGCAAGCACGCTTTGAAGCGAAGCAAACAACTCGAGATGCGGCGCCGGGACGATTAGAAATAAAGTCAGCGTTCCCGAAAAAAGAAGGGTTTGGGGCATCCCGTTCGCTCAAGGAAGTAAAGTCCACAAAGCCAGATGGAGATTGATCCAATCAACCTCACATCTAGGTACACCGCCACGAGCCATCTTGAGAAACGACTTTCCCCCAATTTGAAGACTATGCATTCCAATTGCTAGCGGGGACCTTGCGCAAGCCCTAACATACGCTGTTGACCAAACCCCTTTCCTACACCCCCTCCCCCATGCTCCACCCCCGCGCATGAGTCGCGCCGACAAACTCCCCGCCACCCGCACCCGCGCCATCCCCCGGCCTGCTGGTGAAGAAGCGCCCGAAGACCGTCCCCCTGTAGCCGAGACCCCGGCACTTCCCCTCCCCGCGAAAGGCTATAATCCGGCAGTGCGCGCGCGGGCGCGGGCAACGAGCTATGTCACCGCGCCCGTCGAGCCCCTCCCCGACAGCGATCCGCTGCTCGGCTTCGCGCCCGTCCCCCATGTCGCGCCGCGCCGCAATTCGATCACGCCCGATCGCCAGCGCGCCTTCATCGCCCATCTCGCCGCTACCGGCATCGTCAAGCAGGCGGCGCTCCACATCGGGGCCAGTCTGGAAGCGCTCTACAAGCTGCGCCAGCGGCCCGGGGCGGAAGGCTTCTGCTCGGCGTGGGACCGGGCGGTGGATTACGGGGTGCAGCGGCTGGAGGACTGCGCGCTCGCCCGGGCGATCGAGGGGGAGGAGCGGCTGGTGGTCTCCTCCGGCCAGCTGATCGGCACAGAACGGAGGCATAATGAGGCGCTGGTGATGTTCTTCCTGCGCCATCGCCGCGCGGAACGCTACGCCGCCGAGATCCGCCCCGGCCACCCGCTCTACGAACGCGTGCGCGCCGAGCTTCTCGTCGAGCTGGAGCGCGAATTTGCCTTGCGCGCAGAGGAGGACGAGGAGGAAGTGCTCGCCAGCCTCACCGCCAAGCTGGAGGACATGCGCAACCGCCAGATCGCCGCCGACGCCCTGCGCGCGGAACTGGGGCTGGGGCCGGAAGAGGATGAGGCCTGATAGCGGTGCTGAGACAGGCTTGAGGTTGGGGTGGGTGGCGGCGTCTCCTCCCCCCTCGTCTTCCCGGACTTGATCCGGGATCCCGCTTCCTTCTTCATTGCTGCGGCGCCGACAAGCGGGACCCCGGATCAAGTCCGGGGTGACGCAATACGGCGGGGCGCGGGGGCTGGATTGGCCTGCGGCCGTCTCCGCTGTGCTCCGACTCCGAACCAGCGCCGCCGGCGCTTGCGCACCGAACGCTGGTTCCCGACCTTCTCGCCTGGGGTGCGCCTGTGCGCTCAATCTGATGGCGGCGGTGGTGGACAGGGCTGGATGTCTCCGCTTCGCTCCGACTCCGCCCCAGCGCCATCGGCGCTGCGCGCCGAACGCTGGTTCCCGACCCTCGCGCTTGGGTGCGCTTGTGCGCTCAATCTGATGGCGGCGGTGGTGGACAGGGCTGGATTCGAACCAGCGTACGCTTGCACGGGCAGATTTACAGTCTGCTGCCTTTAACCACTCGGCCACCTGTCCATACCGGTGCCGGAATGCGGGGTTTCGCCCGCGAGAGTGGCCCGCCGCGAAGGGGGCCGTCCAGCCGAGAGGCGCCCCTTTGGCGAAGCACCGCTTGCCTGTCAATGGGGGTGCTGGCACTAGGCCCGAAACCCCGCGCCTTTCGCGGGTAAATCGAGGAAATCATGGTCAAGGACAGGAACAGGATGCGCGGGCGCGCCGGGCGGATGCAGGGCGGGCGCGGATCGGGGCGGACGAGCAAGACCGCGGTGCGGATCTGGGGCCGGCATCCGGTCGAGGCCGCGCTGATGAACCCGCGCCGCGAACACCGCAAGCTGTGGGCGACGCTCGACGGGCTCGATTCGCTCTCCGGCACGCTGCCCGACGGCTTCCCGCTCGAACGCGCCGAAGTGGCGGACCTCGCCCGGCTGGTCGCCCGCGATGCGCCGCACCAGGGGCTGGTGCTGGAATGCGAGCCATTGGACGACCTGTTCCTCGCCGACGTGATGGATGCCGAGAGCGCGCGGCCGATCGTCGTGCTCGACCAGGTGACCGATCCGCATAATGTCGGCGCGATCCTGCGTTCCGCCGCCGCGTTCGATGCGGCCGCGATCGTCACCCAGGATCGCCACGCCCCGCCCGAAAGCGGCGTGGTGGCAAAGAGCGCCTCGGGCGCGCTGGAGATCGTGCCGTGGATCCGGGTGGTCAACCTCGCCCGCGCGCTGGAGGAGCTGGCGGAAGCGGGCTACTGGCGGATCGGGCTGGCAGGCGAGGCCGAGGCCAGCTTTGCCGAGGTGCTGCCCAGCGGGCCGGTGGCGGTGGTGCTGTGGGCGGAAGGCGAAGGGATGCGGCACAATGTCGCCCAGCATTGCGACGCGCTGGCGCGGCTGCCGATCAGCCCGGCGATGGAAAGCCTCAACGTCTCGAACGCCGCCGCGATCGCGCTCTACGCCTTGGCTACGCGGGGCTGATTTATTTCGCCAGCCGCCGCCGGTTGGCGCTCACGGTGCGCGAATAGTGGCGGATGCTGCCGCGCATCACCGCTTCGGGACTGGTGCCGTACTTGCCGCTCGCCAGCGCGAGCCCCAGCTTCATGTTCGAGGCGATTTTCTCGCAGACCATCAGCTCGGCCTCCCTGGCCGCAGCCGGACCGCCCAGCGCCAGCGCGCCCATCCGCATGCCGATCACCATGTTCGATTCAGCGGCCAGCGCCCAGGCATCGAAGCCGAGAGTAAACCAATTGGCGGATTTTGTTTTGCGAGCCATAAGTTCCCAACCGTCGACCGAGGAGTTCGGCACCGCGTTCCTGAAGGTATTCCGCAAAAGGAAAGGGCCGCCCCACATGCGGCCCTTCCTTGCTGGTGACAGCGGTCGCCCCGCTGCCGCAGCGATACCTGCTTAGTTGACCGAATCCTTCAGGCCCTTGCCGGCCTTGAACTTGGGCTGGGTGCTGGCCTTGATCGTCATCGGTTCGCCCGTCCGCGGATTGCGGCCCGTCGATGCCTTGCGCTTGGCCACCGAGAAAGTGCCGAAGCCCACCAGCCGCACTTCGTTCCCCTTGGAAAGCGTGGTGGTGATGGTGTCGAAAACCGCTTCCACGGCCTTGGTCGCATCGTTGCGCGAAAGGCCGCTGGCGTCGGCCACGGCCCCGATCAGTTCGTTCTTGTTCATTGTCTGGAAGACCCCCTCACTGATTGTGATGTTTTGATGGCGACGGTGAATCGCCCGGCGACAGCGCGCGAATTGAGCGAGTTTTGCGAGCGCTGTCAAAGGCAATCCCTCCCGAACCGCCCTTTTTCAGGATGAAGCGAGGAATCGGGCGCGCAGACGGGAGATTCCCGCCACGCGCGCCCGGTTGCCGAAGCACTCAGTGGGCGGTGGTCACGCTCGCCACGTCCGGCCCTGCGCCGCCCGGCTGGGCGTGCGGCTGGCTGGCGAGATCGTCCGCCTCGGTCCACTCGATCGGCACCGGCGCGGAGGTCAGCGCCACGGCCAGCACCTGATCGACATGGCTGACGGGGATGATCTCCAGCCCCGCCTTCACGTTGTCGGGTATCTCGGCGAGATCCTTCTCGTTTTCCTCGGGGATCAGCACCGTCTTGATCCCCCCGCGCAGCGCGGCGAGCAGCTTTTCCTTCAGCCCGCCGATGGGCAGCACCCTGCCCCGCAGGGTGACTTCACCCGTCATCGCCACATCGGGGCGCACGGTAATGCCCGTCAGCGTCGAGACGATCGAGGTGACCATCCCGATCCCCGCGCTCGGCCCGTCCTTGGGTACGGCGCCTTCGGGCAAGTGGATGTGGACGTTCTTGCGCTGGAACAGGCTCGGCTTGATGCCATAGGCCGGCGCGCGCGCCTTTACGAAGCTGAAAGCGGCAGCGATGCTTTCGTTCATCACTTCGCCCAGCTTGCCGGTGGTCTTCACTTCGCCCTTGCCCGGCGTGGTGACACTTTCGATGGTCAGCAATTCGCCGCCCACCGATGTCCAGGCCAAGCCCGTAACCGCGCCGACCTGCGCCTCATCCTCGGACATGCCGTGCTTGAACTTGCGCACCCCGGCATAGTCGCCAAGGTTCTCCGGCGTCACGGTAACGCTTTCGACTTCCTTTTCTAGGATCTTGCGCAGGGACTTGCGCGCCAGCCGGGCAATCTCGCGTTCCAGCGTCCGCACCCCCGCCTCGCGGGTGTAATAGCGGATGAGGTCGCGCAAGGCCTCCTCGGTCAGCGTGAATTCGCCTTCGGTCAGGCCGTGTTCTTCCACCGTCTTGGCGATCAGGTGGCGCTGCGCGATTTCCACCTTCTCGTCCTCGGTATAGCCTTCGAGCCGGATGATCTCCATCCGGTCGAGCAGCGGCTGTGGCAGGTTGAGGCTGTTGGCCGTGGTGACGAACATCACGTCCGACAGGTCGATATCCAGCTCCAGATAGTGATCCTGGAACTTGCTGTTCTGTTCCGGATCGAGCACTTCGAGCAGCGCCGAAGCCGGATCGCCGCGGAAATCCTGCCCCAGCTTGTCGATCTCGTCGAGCAGGAACAGCGGATTGCTGGTTCCCGCCTTCTTGAGGTTGGACACGATCTTGCCGGGCAGAGAGCCGATATAAGTGCGGCGGTGGCCGCGAATTTCGGCCTCGTCCCGCACCCCGCCGAGCGACTGGCGGATGAATTCGCGCCCCGTAGCGCGCGCGATCGACTTGCCCAGGCTGGTCTTGCCCACGCCGGGAGGGCCGACGAGGCACAGGATCGGACCCTTCAGCTTGTTGGTGCGTGCCTGCACCGCAAGGTATTCGACGATCCGGTCCTTGACCTTTTCCAGCGCATAGTGATCGGCATCGAGCACCTGCTGCGCCTTGGCGATATCCTTCTTGATCTTGCTCTTCTTGCCCCAGGGCAGGCCGAGCAGCACATCGAGATAGTTGCGGATCACCGTTGCCTCGGCGCTCATCGGCTGCATCGAGCGCAGCTTCTTCAGTTCGCTTTCGGCCTTGGCCCGGGCTTCCTTGGAAAGCTTGGTGGCAGCGATCTTCTTCGCCAGTTCGGCCAGTTCGTCGCCATCCTCGCCGTCACCGCCCAGTTCGCTCTGGATCGCCTTCAACTGTTCGTTGAGGTAATATTCGCGCTGGGTCTTTTCCATCTGCCGCTTCACCCGGCCACGGATCTTGCGTTCGACCTGCTGCACGGAAAGCTCGCTTTCCATCAGCGAGAAGACCATTTCCAGCCGCTTCAGGGCATCAATCTCGGCGAGCAACTGCTGCTTGGTATCGACCTTGGCGGCGAGGCTGGCAGCGATGGCATCGGCCAGTTGCCCGGCATCCTCGATCTCGGCCAGCTCGGCCTCGATATCCTCGGGCAGCTTCTTGTTCACGCGGGCATATTCGCCGAACTGTTCGAGCGCGCTGCGCATCATCGCATCGACTTCGGTGCCGCTGGCGGTCGTCTCGTCGAGCGCTTCGGTCTGCGCGAGGTAGAACGTGCCGTCGAGCCGCATCTCGCCCATCCGGGCGCGCGTCTGCCCTTCGACCAGCACCCGCACGGTGCCATCGGGCAATTTGAGCATCTGCTGCACCTGCGCGATCGTGCCGATATCGTAGAGCTCGTCGCGCTCCGGATCGTCGGTGCCGGGATCGCGCTGGGCGATCAGGAAGATATCGCGATTGGCCTCCATAGCCGCTTCGAGCGCCGCGACCGACTTGTCGCGCCCGACAAACAGCGGAACGACCATGCCGGGAAAGACGACAATGTCGCGCAAGGGGAGGAGAGGATAGGCGTTCATAGTGTTTTCCGTGCTTTACTTTACGCGGCGCGCGGGTGCTGCCGCCATGCTTGACCCGGAATATGGGGGCACCCGCGGCGCGGTGCAACGGGGGGTGGCTGGGGAGGTGTGGACGGTCAGCTTATCGAATAGATCACGTTGCTGGACCAGAACCCAAAGGTGGGCTCCCCTTGCGGACCGAGCGCGGGTTCGAAGCGCGCATACTCAGCCAGCGCCGCACAGGCGACAGCCGCGAAGTCCTCATTGGTGAGTGCATTGAAAATCGCACATCGCTCCACCCGTCCCTCCGCATTGATCAGAAGAGTGACGGCGAGACTTGCCTCCCGTCCCTGAGCCAAAGCTCTGCGCGGGTAGTGATTTATAATCTGTCTGGTCCATGCCTGCCGGTCAAGGGGAGTTGGCGGTCTTGTCAGGGCTCCCAGGATAGCAAGGTCTACGCCCCAGCCGGTGATCAGTTCGTCCATGCAGGTCCGCAAGGCTTCCATCGCTGCATGCATACTGCCGGTTTTCAGAAAGACCGGCTGGGCAAAAGCATTGTCGATCTGGAACCCGCGAATCTCGCTTTCTCGCGCATTGCGCGCTGCGTCGTCCAGCCGATAGATGGCCTCACCTTCTACACCCCTGCTCAAAGGCGACACACGGCCGTAGAAGCCCCGCATGTTGCTTTCGCCGGTGATGAAAGTCGGAGCAGGCAGTTCGCTTGGTTCTCCGGGGATCGACGCAATTGCAGGTGTTCGCCGGGAAAGTTCGAGTTGGTCGCTCGCCACCATCATCCTCGCGGTTTCACCCGGAGAGAACTGGCGCAGCTCGAACAGCACGCGCTGGTTCTCGGCGCCAAATCCGCGCATCAAAGCGCAGCTATCGTCTGCGTAATCGAGGTTCCACGGCGATGCGGGATCGAGTTCGAGCACTGGTGTGCCAGCTTCCTGCGCCAAGGCGGGATTGCACAGGAGCAATGCCACTATCACAGCGGTCGGGATTGATGATGTTCGCATTAGCCTCTCCCGTTTCACCGCCGCCCGTCTCCGACATCCAGCTTAGCTCGTCAAATTCGGCTCTCAATTCAGCTGATGTGAAACAACCGTTGTCCAGTAACTCCTGATCGGATCACCACTAGCATCGAGTGCCGGATCGAAGCGGGCCAGGCGAGTCAGTCTTGCGCATGTCCAGTCCCTAAGCTCTTGCGAACCCATGCCGGCCTGGATGTGGCACTCACTGGCGCGACCATGGGTTTCGACGATCAAGCGGACATTGAAAAAAGACTCGTCGCCCGTGCGCGAGATCGGGCTAGGCCACGCTCCGCTGACTTCCCGCTCGATCCAGTCGCTGATACGGTTGAGGTGTGGTCGGCGCGTCAAACTGTGGTGTGCTTCAACATCGATACCCCAATGCGATATCAACTCGTTCGTGCAGCGTTCCAATGCTGGGAGGGCTTCGTCCATTCGCCCGATTTCGAGAATGACTGTTTCCTCGAATATTCCCGTAAAGCCGACACTCGTGACCGGATCAGATTGCTGTCCAAGTCCACTTTCGGAATAGAAAACGATGCCGGAGCCTCGTTCAGCAATCTGGATGGGAAGAAATGTTCCAGCCGAGCGCGTCTCTGCGACAGAATTCAGAAAGTATCGAGGATTGAAGGGAGAAACCTCCCTTCCCTCGCTCACAATCACGAAGCGCAGGCCTCCTGAGGGCTCAAACTGCCGAATCTCAAGCGATACGCGATCGGTGGCATTGGTGAAATCGCGGCTCAAGGCGCAACTGTCGTCGTCGTAATTGAGCGTCCAGTCGGAATCGGGGGACAGCGTAAGAGCTTCCCTCCCATCCTGGGCCGATACGGATGCGCTCGTCCACGTCAAGGCGACCGCAGCCACCAAGAGAGCAGCGAGACGCATCACCACCCCTCACATCCCCGGCAGATTAAACCCCGGCGGCAGGCCCAGCCCTTGCTGCATTTCCGCCATGTGTTCGCCCGCCTTGCGGTCCGCCTTGTCGCGGGCGTCGTTGAAGGCGGCGGTGACGAGGTCTTCGAGGATCGACTTCTCCTCCGCCACCATCAGGCTGTCGTCGATCGACACGGCGATAATCCGGCCGCGGGCGCTGGCGCGGACTTTCACCAATCCGCCGCCCGACGTGCCTTCGACCTCGATGTTGTCGAGCTTCACCTGCGCGTCCTGCATCTGCTGCTGGATCTTCTGCGCGGCTTCCTGCGCGGCGCGCATCATTTCTTCGATATTCTGCATGGGGGGTTCCTTTCAGGGGTTCAGGCGCGGCGCGTCCAGTCTTCGCGGCCGCGCGGGGGTTCCTTGCTCTCGACCATTTGCGCATCGGGGAAGGCGGCAAAGGCGGCTTCCACCAGCGGGTGATTGCGAATGCGATCGGCCTCGGCGCGGCGTGCGGCTTCCTGCGCTTCGACCAGCGTTGGTGCGCCCTCTCCCTCGGAGCGGATCACTTCCCAGCGGGTGCCGAACACTTCCTGCAGGCCCTGCCGCAGTTCGGGAGCGATGTTCTCGCCGAAGCCCGGCGGCTGGGCATATTCGAGGCGGCCGGGTTCGAGCGCGATCACCCGCACCTGCATCCGCAGCATGGTGGCGAGCGACATCGCATTGGGCAGGTGCGACTGGTCGATCCGCTCCACCACCTCGGCCCATTGCAGCGCTGCCGGGGCATTGCCAGGAGCGCCCGCGCCGGGACTGCCCGCCGCCGCCGCGCCGCCGCTCATCACGAAATCCTTCAGTTCGCGCGCCAGCTTCTCCGGATCGGGCATGTCCGCCGCGTGCATCACCCGCAGCAGCGCCATCTGCGCCGAAACCAGCGGATCGGGGGCGGTCTTGACCTCATCATGGCCCTTGAGCAGCAATTGCCACAAGCGGTGGATCTGCCCGGCGGAGAGCCGCTCGGCCCAGCTTGCAATCGCCGCGCGCTCTTCTTCCGAAGGCGCGTCGGCCCCGCCGATCTGCGCCACGGCTACGCGGTGGGTGAATTCCATCAGCGAACGCAGCAGCGACAGCGGCTCCACCCCCAGCGCATACTGGTCGGCAATCGCTTCGAGAAGCTTGCGCGGCTCACCCTCCAGCAGGTGCTGGAACAGCCGCCGCTGCGCGCCCCGGTCCGCCAGCCCGAGCATGTCGCGCACCTTGCCTGCGCGGACCATGGCCGCCGAACCGTCGCTCTCCATGTCGGCATGGGCGATGGCCTGGTCGAGGATCGACAAGCCGTCACGCACCGAACCTTCGGCCGCCGCCGCGATCATCGCCAATGCATCGGCTTCGGCTTCGACGCCTTCCTGTTCGCAAACCCAGCCGAAATGGCCTTGCAGCATTTCGGCAGGTATCCGCCGCAGGTCGAACCGCTGGGTGCGGCTGAGCACGGTGACAGGGAGCTTGTCCACCTCGGTGGTGGCGAACAGGAACTTGACGTGCTCGGGCGGCTCTTCCAGCGTCTTGAGCAGGCCGTTGAACGCCTGCTTGGAGAGCATGTGCACTTCGTCGATGATGTAGATCTTGTAGCGCGCGGAGACGGCAGCGTAGCGCACCGCCTCGATGATCTCGCGGATATCGTCGATGCCGGTGTGGCTGGCGGCGTCCATCTCGATCACGTCGATATGGCGGCCCTCGGCAATCGCGCGGCACGGCTCGCACTGCCCGCAGGGATCGATGGTCGGCCCGCCCTGCCCGTCCGGCCCGACGCAATTGAGCGCCTTGGCGATCAGCCGCGCGGTGGAGGTCTTGCCCACCCCGCGCACGCCGGTCATCAGGAAGGCATGCGCCAGCCGCCCGCGCGCAATGGCGTTGGCGAGCGTGCGGACCATCGGTTCCTGCCCGATCAGTTCGCTGAAGGTCTGCGGGCGGTATTTGCGCGCGAGGACGCGATAGGGCTGGCCGCTGTGTTGTGCTTGCTGGGGAACGGGCGCCGCCTTGGGCTCAGGTTCGGCTTGGGGTTCGGGCAAGTCGCCGAACATCGAATTCTGCCCAGCCGCTTCGAGTTCGGCGGCAGAAGGCGCAGAATCTTCCGGCTCGTCTGCATCGAGAGCCCATGGCGGGGTATCCGGGTTTTCCGGGGAATCACTCATGCAGCAAGACTAGGGCCTAGCCGCACGAATGTCATCGCCACAATCTGTTGAAAAAGGAGCCGGGCGACCCGCTGCCATCTACCTGGGCTGCTACCTTCCGGTCCTGACCCGGTGAGCAGACGCGAACGTCCACCCGACTCCCGTTGCGGCATCTAGTGCCTGATCGCCGGACTTGCAACCCGCGCGCAAATGGGGGTTTCCTGCCAGAGAAAATCTGCCACACACTACACTCGGGAAAGAGGGGATTACACATCATGAAGAATGCGATTCTGACCACCGCGCTGCTGTTGGCGCTAGCGGCGTGCAATGGCGAAGACGCAACCGAAGCGGGAGAAGCAGATGCCACGGCAACCGAAACGGCTGCTGGCGATGGTCCCGCTGCGGATGCCGCTGCTCCGGGAGGCAAGTCCTCCGGCGAGGAAGCAACCGAAGCAGCCGCCACGGGTGACGCAGCCCCGGGCAAGGCCGACGGTGCGACGCAAACCGAGGTCGATTTCGGCGACGACAGCAGCCAGTGGGCCAATGATGGTGAATGCGACGATCCCCGCTTCGAGGGGCCGGGCATGACCACGACGCCGCTGCTCGATTCGGACATCCGTCACGATGCCACTGACTGCCGCGAAGCATTCGAACGCGGCGACCTTACCTTGCGCTGATCCGAGAAGGGCCTGCGCCGGTCAGCGGAAGTTGTCGGCGTAGGCCTGGATCTTGAGCTTCTTCGGCGGCACGGTGTGGACCCGCGCGGCGATGCCGTACTTGTCGGCATAGGCCTGCGCGGCTTCGGCGCTGGGGAAAGTCAGCTGCACCTGCTGCTGGGTGTCGCCGCTGCCGGCCCAGCCCATCAGCGGATCGGGCCGCTTGGCTTCGGACTGGTTGAAATCGAGCACCCATTCATCGGTGCGCGCCTTGCCGGACTGCATGGCGTTTTTCGGGCGTTTGTAAATGCGGGCTTCCATCGCGAATCCTTGGCCATGAAGTGAAGCGAAAATCAACCCCTCCCGCCTGCGGGAGGGGAGCGAGACTTGCCGAACCGAAGGTGAGGCTTAGTCGCAGCGAGGTGGGCTTGCTCGACCAGCGGTGACAGGCCCACCCCCAACCCCTCCCGCAAGCGGGAGGGGAGTCTTAGCGACTGCGCTCAAACGCGTTCTTCGTCTTCAGGCTCGGCTTTTCGAGCCACGGTTGCTCGGGCCAGCGATGCTTCGGGTAACGGCCCTTCATGTCGCGGCACACGTCCGCCCACGAACCGCGCCAGAAGAGGGGCAGGTCGCGGGTCGCCTGGACGGGTTTGCCGCCGGGGCTGGTGAGATGGAGCAGCAGCGGGGTGCCGCCGATCATCGGGTGCTGGTCGAGCCCGAACAGCGCCTGCACGCGTACCTCGATACTGGGGGCATGTTCGCCTGCGTAGTCGATAGGGTGACTGGCGCCTGCCGGACTGGTGAAGTGTCGCGGCGCGGCCTTGTCGAGGTGCTGGCGTTCGTCCCACGAAAGCAGGCCCAGCGCGGCATCGGCATAGCGCGAGGGCGGCAGGTCGAGATCGCGCCTGTCCGTGAGCAACGGCGCCAGCCATTCCCCGGCGCGCTCGGTCAGATTTGCTTCCGACAGCGCCGCAATCCCGGCAAACCGCGCCCGCGCCAGCAGGTCCGGCGGCAGCAGTTCCCGCAGCCGTTCCACAGCCTTCTGCACAAGAATATCCACAAGCGCCTGCCGGTCGGGATCGGGGTCCGGCCCGCTCGCTAGCGTGATCGCGCCCAGCCGACGCTCGCGTCGCGCTTCGGCCCGGCCCTCGGCGGCGTTCCAACGGGCGACAGATCGCGCTTCGATCCGGTGAGCGAGGTGTTTCTCGACATCTTGCTGCGAGAGCGTCGCCGCGGAAGTGATCCGCGCACCCTTGGCCTGCCCCTGCGCATCGCCGATCACCAGCCACTCGGCACGCGCCATCGGTGAGGCGGGGTCGAGCGTGAAGCCGCGTCCGCCTGCGGAAATCCAGTTCTCGCCGGAAGCATCGCGGCGGCGGGCGATCATGTCCGGGCGACCTGCGGCGAGGAGGATTGCGGGGGTCACTGACCGTCCCCCGGTTCCCCCCGAAGGGAGGGTACAAATTGCGCTTGCCCGCTTCGCCCAGCCTTCCGCCAGTCGCAATGCCCCCTGCGCACGCGCCGAACGCTCGCCCTCCCAGTGCAAGAGCCGCGCCTCAAGGTCTTCCGAGCGCCCGCCCAGCCCACGTTCCTGCAACAGCACCGCCAGCTTGGCCGCCAGCAGTGCCGCGCCTGCCTCCGCCCCGGCGAGCAGCATGGCCGCCTGCCACGGTTCCATCGGCAGGGCCGCGATCCGTTCCCCGTGCGGAGTCAGCGCACCGGCAGCATCGAGCGCCCCCAGCGCCGCCAGCCGTTCGCGCGCACTGGCGACCGACGGGGCGGGAGGGAGATCAAGCCAATGCAGGCTGGCCGGATCCGTGACGCCCCACTTGGCAAGGCTCAGCACCAGTGGCGCGAGATCGGCGGTGAGCATTTCCGGCGGATCGAACTCGGGGCGCCCGGCGTGGCCCACCTCTTCCCACAAACGATAGGCGACCCCCGGCCCCTGCCGCGCCGCGCGCCCTGCCCGCTGCGCTGCCGCCGCGCGGCTGGCGCGGTGGGTGACGAGGTGCGTGGTGCCCGCAGCCCGATCGAATTCCGCGCGCCGCGCCTGCCCGCTATCGACCACCACCGAGACGCCTTCCAGCGTCAGCGAGGTTTCGGCGATGCTGGTGGCAAGCACGATCCGGCGGCGGCCTTCGGGATCGCGGCGGATCGCGGCGCGCTGTTCGGGCGGTTGCACTTGCCCGTGGAGCGGCAGGATCGGCACCTGCGGCAGCCTTTCGGCCAGTCGCTCGCGCACCCGCTCGATCTCGCCCACGCCGGGGAGGAAGGCGAGCACGTCGCCCGTCTCCTCGCGCCAGGCGGTGAGAACGGCGGAAGTCATCGCTTCGTCGAGACGTTTTTCGGGCGAGGCACCCAGCCAGCGGATGTCCAGCGCCCAGGCCTTGCCCTCGCTTTCGATCACCGGGGTCTGCGCCCCCATCAGCCGCGCGAACCGCGCCCCGTCGATGGTGGCGCTCATCACGCCGATGCGCAGGTCCTCGCGCAGCACCTGCTGGCATTCGAGCGCCAGCGCGAGGCCGAGATCGCTGTCGAGATGCCGTTCATGCGCTTCGTCGAACAGCAGGCAGGAAATGCCCTTAAGCTCCTGATCTTCCAGCAGCCGATTGACGAGGATCGCCTCGGTCACGACGAGAATGCGGGTGGCCTTGCTGGTATTGCTGTCGAGCCTTGTGAGATAGCCGACGTGCTGCCCGACTTCCTCGCCCAACAGCTGCGCAATCCGCTCCGCCGCCGCGCGCGCGGCAACCCGGCGGGGGCTGGTGAGGATGATTTGGCCGGTGCACCATTCTTCGCCGAGCAGCGCTGGTGCCACGGCGGTGGTCTTGCCTGCACCGGGTGGCGCGACGAGCACCGCGGAATTGCCTTCGCGCAGCGCTGCGAGAAGGTCCGACAGGACGGCGTGGATGGGGAGGTTTTGCATCAGGCCCAATACGTAGCCGTCATTGCGAGCGGAGCGAAGCAATCCATCTCCAAAGCTTGTGGTTGAGGCGGTCGTGGGAGATGGATTGCCGGGTGGCCTTTGGCCCTCTTCGAGTCCGCCTTCGGCTCCTCGCAATGACGAGCAATAGAGGGCTGGACCTAGTACCCCCGCGCCACCGCGAACTGCGCCGCTTCCACCATTGCCCGGCGGGCGGCGGAATCGGGGAAGATCGCGAGCGCATCGCAGGCGCGCTGGGCGAAGTGGCGGGCGCGTTCGCGGGTGGCGGAAACGCAATCGTGGCGGCGGATCAGCTCCACCGCGTGGGCGAGATCGGCATCCTCGTTGGCAAAACCGGCTATGGCATCGCGCCAGAACCGGCGTTCTTCCTCGTCCCCGCGCGCATAGGCGAGGATCACCGGCAGGGTCATCTTGCCTTCGCGGAAGTCGTCGCCCCGGTCCTTGCCCATTTCAGCGGTGCCGCTGTCGTAATCGATGGCATCGTCCACCAGCTGGAAGGCGATGCCGAGATTGCGGCCGTAATCGTCGAGTGCCATTTCCTCCGCTTCGGGCCGTTCGGCGACCACGGCGGCGATGCGGCTGGCGGCGGCGAACAGCGCGGCGGTTTTCGCGCCGATGATGTGGAGATAGCGTTCCTCGCTGGTCTCGATCCGGCGCTGGGCGGTGAGCTGGTCGACTTCACCCTGGGCGATGATCGCGCTGGCGCTGGAGAGGATCTTGAGCACCCGCAGGCTGCCATCCTCCACCATCAGTTCGAACGCGCGGCTGAACAGGAAATCGCCCACCAGCACAGTGGCGGGGTTGCCGAAGATGATGTTCGCCGCTTCCTTGCCGCGGCGCATTTCGCTGCCGTCGACCACATCGTCGTGCAGCAGGGTGGCAGTGTGGATGAATTCGACCGCGGCGGCGAGCTTGTGGTGACGCGTGCCCTGGTAGCCGACCACCTGCGCCCCGGCGAGCGTGAGCATCGGC
The DNA here is from genome assembly GCA_019739335.1 of Erythrobacter sp. Classification (NCBI taxonomy): domain Bacteria; kingdom Pseudomonadati; phylum Pseudomonadota; class Alphaproteobacteria; order Sphingomonadales; family Erythrobacteraceae; genus Erythrobacter; species Erythrobacter sp. The sequence goes on along the minus strand of CP073261.1, from coordinate 2,358,136 downwards.
CGCATCCGCTTGCCACCGCCGCTGATGAGGTGCCCGGCAAGCGCCGGAATCAACGGGATTTCGCTCTGCATCCGGTCAAGGATGATCGCGTTCACCGCATTCATCGGCGTGGCGGTAAGCGTCAGGATCGGCGTGAGCGTGGGCCGCTCTTCGCCATTCGTGCGCTTCAGGGGGACGACATTGTCGCTCATCCGGGCCTCATTGGCGGCGCGGGAGGGTGTTGGCAAGCTGGCATTTCTGCCGCATGGGATCGGGCAAAGCGATCACCCTTTTTCGAGACGGACGTTAGCCCAAGCATGACCGATCCTGCCACCGATGCCCAGCTTGCCAGCTTCCGCCGCAGCATCGACAATATCGACGCCGCGCTGATCCACATGCTGGCCGAACGCTTCCGCATCACCCAGGCTGTGGGCGAATACAAGGCGCGCACCGCCCTGCCCCCCGCCGATCCGGACCGCGAGGCGCGGCAGATTGCCCGGCTGCGCAAGCTGGCGGCGGAGGCCGATCTCGATCCCGAATTCAGCGAGAAATTCATCCGCTTCGTGATCGATGAAGTGATCCGCCACCACCAGCGCGCGCGGGACGACAGCCAGCCCGCGGGTTAGGCAGTCTCGCCGGGTCCGCGCCTGCGGTCGCGGCGATCGCGCCGGTCGCGCCGTTCGCCACGCCGTTCGCCACGCCGGTCGCGCCGGGCATCACGGGCGTCTTCGCGGCGGTCACGGCGGTAGTCGCGAGCATCCTCGCGCCGATCGCGGCGATATTCGCGCCGGTCGTCACGCCGCTCACGGCGATAGTCCGCGCGCCGATCCTGGTAGCGCTCGTAACCGCTCCAGTTGTCGGCATAGCGGCGGCCGGAAACGCGGCGTGCCAGCCAGTAATTCTGATGATGCCGCGCCCAGCGGTGGCGCGCGCCGCGCCGGTCATACACGTAGTATCCGGTGCCCGGGTAATAGTAGTCGTCGTACCAGCCGTAATAGGGTGAATTGTACCCCACGCCGACCGACACGCCCGAATAGCCGTAATTGTCATGGCCGTAGCTGGAACAGGCACCGAGACCGAGCGAGGCGGCAACGGCGAGGGTGGCTCCCAAAAGTCTGGGTGACATGCTCTCTCTCCGCAATAGTTGAGTATTGCGAGTTACTTACTCTTACAGTTATGCACCGGCGCTGAATGCATTTGAAAGGTTTCCGCGGCCTCATCTTCCGCGCGGCTTTGCGCTGGCAAGGGAACCGAACCACACCAACTTGCGTTAATCCGGCAAATCAATTTCGCAGAAGTGTACCCATGTCTGACAATCATGATCACGAGGCCCCGTCCTTGCGGCCGGAGGCACCGCACCCGTCACACCGCGAGCCGCCGGCCTACGATCCAACGCCGCAGAAGTTTCGTGCCGAGCGCGGAACCGACGCCTTCGACGGTGCCTCTGCCGCGCTGTTCGAACAGGCGATGGGTCAGACGCGCATGGCCATCGTGCTATGCGACCCGAACCTTCCGGACATCCCGATAGTTTTCGCCAATCGCGGCTTCCGCCAGCTGAGCGGCTATCCCGAAGAGGAAATCATCGGCCGCAATTGCCGCTTCATGCAGGGGCCAGAAACCGATCCCCGACAAGTCGCGCGCATTCGCGAAGCGATCCGCAACGAGGATGTACTGGTCGTCGAAATGCTCAATTACCGGCGCGACGGCACACCGTTTTGGAATGCGCTGCACCTCGGCCCGATCTACGATCAGAATGGCAAGTTGCTGTATTTCTTCGGTAGCCAGTGGGACGTTTCAGACGTGCGCGCCGCGCGGGCGGAGCAGCGCCATTCGCGCGATATGGCGCGCGAACTGTCGCACAGGATGAAAAACATGTTCTCGGTCATCTCCGGGATCGTCAACATCACCGGGCGGATGCGCGGGATCGAGGACGAGGCGCGCGAAATCAACGAGCGGGTGCAGGCACTCGGGCGCGCCTACGAAACAACGCTGGACGAGGCTTCGACCGGCAATATCGCCATCGGCCCCGCGATCCGCGCGATCCTGCTGCCCTATGCGGAGCAAGACGGGCGGCTGGCGCTCCGCGGCAACGGACAGTCAGTTCCCTTCTCGGTGGTATCGAGCGTGGGCCTCGCACTGCACGAACTGGCAGCCAATGCCATCAAGCATGGGGCCTGGTCGGTGAAAGGCGGGCACGTCGATGTCGACTGGTTTCTGACGGAAAAGGAAGGACAACGGGTGCTCGAAGTAACCTGGGAAGAAAAAGGCGGCCCGATCGTGAGCGAACCTGCTGGCAAATCCGGGTCGGGAAACGAGATCATCAACCGGATGGTGCGCTATGGTGGCGGAAGCACGCAGCGCGACTGGCATCCGGAAGGACTGCAGGCCACGCTGACCTTCCCGCTGGGGCCGGTACTATGAAACAGCCCTGCAATATGCTCCTGCTGGAGGACGAACCCCTGATTCTGATGGATCTGGAATTCGCGGCGGAGGATCGCGGCTGCACCCCCCACTGCGTCACCGATGTTGCCGGTGCCTTGGCGCTGATCAACGCCGAGCCCGGCATCGATGTCGCCATCATGGACGTCTCATTGAAAAACGGAGAAACCTGCGTCGCCGTGGCCGAAGAGCTGGAGCGGCGAGGTATTCCCTACCTCCTCCACTCGGGGGATCTCAACCGGGCGGATGAAACGATTTCAAAGCTCGGCCGGCACCACATCCCCAAGCCCGCCGATTCGCTCAAGGTGATTGAAGCCGCAATCGCGCTTCTAGAGCCAGAGGCGCAAGCGATTAGGTAAGCAAGCCTAGCGGGCCCGAGGCAGGCTCAGTTTCACCAGCAGGCCGCCCAGATCTTCGCTCTCGTGCAGCGATACGGTGCCGCCGTAAATCTCCGCGACATCGCGGACGATGGCGAGGCCCAGCCCGGTCCCGGGCTTGCCGGTATCCAGCCGCGCCCCGCGTCCGAAAATGGCCTGGCGATCCTTGGCGGGAATGCCCATGCCATCATCCTCGATCCAGATCAGGCACTCCTCGGCCTCCGGCTCGGCATCGACGGTGATGAACACCGAACCGCCGCCGTATTTAGCCGCGTTTTCCACCAGGTTGCCCAGCAGTTCGTCGAGATCCTGCCGCTCCATCGCGACATCGGTCGGCTTACCCGCAATGTCGAAACGAACATGGTGATAAAGCCGCGAGACTGCGCGTTCCACGCCCAGCGCGCTTTCCATTGCATCGGTGCGCGCCAGCCCGGTTGCTCGCCGCCCCACCGCTCGGGCGCGCGCCAGGTGGTGATCGACGTGACGCTGCATCACATCGGCTTCGCGCAACACCGCCTCGGCCAGGTCGGGTGCATGGGCGTGGGCCGCGTTGTTGAGCACGGTGAGCGGAGTCTTGAGCGCGTGGGCGAGATTGCCCGCATGGGTGCGCGCTTCCTCGGCCTGCCTCTCCGAATGGGCGAGCAGCGCGTTCAATTCCTCCACCATCGGCTGTACTTCCAGCGGTAGCGGCTCGGTGACGCGGTTGAACCCGCTCGAACGGATGCGCGCAATCGCCTCACGCACCCGGCGCAGGGGGCCCAGCCCGTACCAGGTTTGCGCCGCCGCCATCAGGAACAGGCCGATGCCGAGCACCGCGAAGGACCACGCCACAGTTGCGCGTACCGTGGCGATCTGGCTGTCGATATCGGCACGTTTCTGCGCCACCACGAATTGCCAGCGCACATCGCTGCCCGGCAGGGTGACGGTGCGCTGGGCGATCCGCAGCGGTTCACTGGGAAACTGGTCCGAATCATAGAAGATCGGCTCGACAGCATTTGCATCCTCGCGGACTTGCAGCCGGTCGTCCCACAGGCTGCGCGAGGGATAGGGTTCATATCCTTCGCCGCTGATCTGCCAGTAGGAACCGCTCCCCGGCTCCAGATAGTTCTGATCGCCCAGGATCGAATTGAACCGCACTTCGCCGAACGGATCGAGCTCCGCCGAACGCAGCATCGAATTGAGCGGGATCACCAGCCGGTTGTCGAATTCGGCCTGCAACTGATTGGTCAGCACCCGGTCAAGCGCGACTCCGCCCAGTGTCAGCAAGGTGAGAATCCAGCCCGCCGCGATCAGCATCATCCGGCGCGACAGACTGCCGGTGTGGGCGATGACAGGTTCCGGCACCGGTTCGGGCGGCACCGGTTCGGGCCGCACCGGTTCAGACGTCACAGGCACGGGCTCGGGCGTCACTTCCGCGGAAGCAGCGTTCCCCCCATCGTGCGGGACATCACCGGCGCCGCCGCCGCTGTCGCTTTCACTATTCGCGCGGCTGGTCGTCGGGGTCGTCGAGGCTGTAACCGAGGCCACGGATCGTCGTAATTACGTCTGCACCCAGTTTCTTGCGAATACGGGTGACGAAGACCTCGATCGTGTTCGAATCGCGATCGAAGTCCTGGTCATAGATATGTTCGATAAGTTCGGTGCGGCTGACCACCTTGCCCTTGTGGTGCAGCAGGTAGGACAGCAGCTTGTATTCCTGCGCCGTCAGCTTGACCGGCTCACCCGCCAGCGTCACCCGGCCCGATCGCGTATCGAGCCGCACCGGCCCGGCGGTCAATTCGGACGAAGCATTGCCCGATGCCCGGCGGATCAGCGCGCGCAGGCGCGCGATCAGTTCCTCGGACTGGAACGGCTTGGCGAGATAGTCATCCGCCCCGGCGTCCAGCCCGGCCACCTTGTCTGACCATGAATCGCGCGCGGTCAGCACCAGCACCGGGAACTTGCGCCCCTCCTTGCGCCACATGCCGAGCACGGTCAGGCCGTCGATTTCCGGCAGGCCAAGATCGAGCACCACCGCATCATAATCCTCGGTGCTACCCATGAAGTGGCCGTCCTCCCCATCGGTGGACAGGTCGATCGCATAGCCATTCTGTTCCAGCGTGCTCTTGAGCTGCTGGCCCAGCGTTGGCTCGTCCTCAACGATCAGGATGCGCATTCAGAAAATCCCCTCAGACATACCCGCGATAGGTGGGCGTTGAACATGAACGCGTCAAGCTGGTGGCTGGTTTCCTGTGGGGACTAAGGTGGGGAAATAATCAGCGCGAGATGCGCAGCACGCGCGCCGTCTGGGCATCGACATCGACCCAGATCATCCGCCCGTTCCGGATGAACTTCAGGCGATAGACCAGCGCGGTGGAATCGTATTCGAAACCGATATATTCGTCATCGGGCCGCATCTGCGGAATGATCCGCCGCTCGATATCGCGGATCGGCAGGTTGCGCCCCGCCTGCATTTCGGCCCGCGCGCTGTTCTGGTCGCCCCGTCCCCGGTCGAACGCCTGCGCCGAGGCGGGCACAGCGGCAACGGCAGCGGCGAGCGCGACAGCAGCAAACAGGGTGTGCGGCAGTTTCATCATGCCGCTGTGCCTAAACCGGGAGCGTTGAACAAGGTGTGAATTCGTCCAACGCGTCCCGTTCAGGCCGGTAGCGGCCTACTCGACGAAAGCGTAGGTGAAGTTTACCGTGATGCCCGCCTGCACCTGGCCCGGACGAACCGGTGTGGAGGAGTCTGCACGGGCAGCAGTAACCTGGATCGCCTCCTGATAGGGCATCGGTCTTCCCGGCATCACGTTTTCGCTGATTTCCAGCAGGCGGACATCGGAATATCCGGCCATCCGGGCATAGTCGAGCGCCTGGGTGCGGCCGGTGGTGAAGGCCGCCTGCCGCGCCTGCACCATCGCCGGGGCCGGATCGTCCACCGCCCAGCCGATGCCGCCGATATCGTTTGCGCCGACTTCCACCAGCGCATCGAGCACGTTACCCGTCCGATCGATATCGCGCACCACCACGTTGACGCGATTGGTCACGCGGTAACCGCGGAATTCCTGCACCTGCGTGCCGTCGTTCCATTGGTATTCGGGATTGAGGTTCACGCCACTGGTCTGGATATCGTCCTCGTCGATGCCGAGCGCTTCGATCCGGTCCACCACGCGGTTCATCGCCTGCGCATTCTGCCGCATGGCTTCGACCGCCGTGGGGGCAAGCGTCGTCACCCCGGCTGAGAGGTTGGCGATATCGGGATCAAGCGACACCGTTTCGGTAACGGCGAGCGCGACAATCGGCCCGGTGGACGTGACTTCGACTTCGGCCTGCGCGGGGGCCGCCATCATCATGGCCGCAGCGAGAGCGGGAACGGCAAACTTCTGCATAGGGAAACTCCACGTGAGAAAGCGCAGCATTTGCGCCCGCACCGATAACGCGGGGCTGAACGATTGCGTTCCTTGCCAGCCCGCCTTGCTACGCCTACCTGCCCCGCCGACATGGCCGAACCACCGATCCTCTCGCTCGAAGGCATGGGCCTGCAACAGGGCGGCCGCTGGCTTCTGGGCGATCCCGCAAAAGGAGACGGGCTGGACCTGCATATCGGCCCGCGTGACCGGATGGCGCTGATCGGCCGCAACGGGGTGGGCAAGACCACGCTGCTACGGCTCATCACCGGTGAGATCGAACCCGATCGCGGGGTGCGCAAGATCAAGCCTTACGCCAATGTGGTATGGCTGGAGCAGGAACCCGATTTCGCCAAGTGCCGGACCCTGATGGACTATGCACTTTCGGGTGATCGCGCACCGACCGAACATTCGGTCGATGCCATTGCCAGCCAGCTCGGCATCGACATGACCACCGACGCGGCAACCGCCAGCGGCGGCGAGCGACGCCGCGCCGCCATCGCCCGCGCGCTGGCGCAGGAGCCGGACCTGCTGCTGCTGGACGAACCGACAAACCATCTCGACCTCGCCGCTATCGACTGGCTGGAATCATGGCTCGACCGGTTCAAGGGCGCCTTTATCGTCATCAGCCATGACCGCACCTTCCTCAAGCGGCTGACCCGCGCGACCCTGTGGCTCGACCGGGGCAATCTGCGGCGCAAGGATGTCGGCTTCGGCGGCTACGAGGCGTGGGAAGAGCAGGTCTATGCCGAAGAAGCCCGCGCCGCCGAGCGGATGGACGCACGATTGAAGCTGGAAGCGCACTGGCTCGAACGCGGGGTCACCGCGCGGCGCAAACGCAACATGGGGCGGCTGGAAAAGCTGTTCGAAATGCGCGCCGCCCGCGCGGCGATGATCTCCCCCGGCGGCGCCGCCAAGCTGACACTGGCAAGCGATTCCGAGTTCAAAAGCAAGTCGGTGATCGTCGCGGACAACATATCTAAGTCCTACCATTCCCCCTCCCGCTTGCGGGAGGGGTCAGGGGTGGGGGCGAGCGAAGCGAGCCTTGCACACACTCAGGCCCACCCCCAGCCCCTCCCGCAGGCGGGAGGGGAGTCGCGGACCATCATCAAACCCTTCTCTCTCCGCATCCAGCGCGGGGACCGGATCGGCATCGTCGGCGCGAACGGTGCAGGCAAGACCACGCTGCTCAAGATGCTGACCAAGGAAATCGAACCCGACACCGGCACTGTCACCCACGCCCGTACGCTGAGCGGCGTGACCATCGACCAGCAACGCTCGCTGCTCGATCCGCAGAAAAGCGTGCGCGACGTGCTGGCGGAAGGCGGCGACTGGATCGACGTGCGCGGCACCCGCAAGCACGTGCAGGCCTACCTCAAGGACTTCCTGTTCGATCCGGGCTTAGCGGACGCGAAGATCGGCACCTTCTCTGGCGGCGAACGCAGCCGCCTGCTGCTGGCGCGCGAATTTGCCCGCACGTCGAACCTGCTGGTGCTGGACGAACCGACCAACGATCTCGATCTGGAAACGCTCGACCTGTTGCAGGAGGTGGTGGCCGATTACGAAGGCACGGTGCTGATCGTCAGCCACGATCGCGATTTCCTTGATCGCACGGTCACGGTGACGCTGGGGCTGGACGGCAGCGGCACGGTGGACGTGGTCGCGGGCGGATACGAGGACTGGGCGGCGAAGCGGAAGGCGGCTGCACGTGGGCGCAAATCTTCTCCCATCCCGCTGGCGGGGACTCGAAGAGGGGGCGAAGCCCCAGCGGTTGGGGGTGGGCCTGAGTCCCCACAAGGCTCGCTTCGCTCGCCCCCACCTCCGGCCCCTCCCGCCAGCGGGAGGGGGAGCAAGAAACTCTCGTACAAGGACCAGCGCGATTACGAGTTGCTTCCCGCCCGCATCGCCGAACTGGATGAGCTGATCGCCAAGGGCGAGGCCGCCCTCGCCGACCCCGCGCTCTACAGTGCCGATCCCGCCAGGTTCGCGCGCATCTCCGGCTCGCTCGACAAGGCGCGCGAGGAGAAGGAGGCGGCAGAGGAACGCTGGCTGATGCTTGCAGAGCAGGTCGAAGGCTGAGCACCGCCGAGTTGTAAAGACGGGATTAACCGCGTTTGCTCACGGCGTTTGCACCAAAACTGGGCACAAGCCAGCACATGGGCATTGCTGCATCCTCCGCACTCCGGGCCGATACCGGAGCCAACGGGCCTGCTTACGGCAGTCTGGAGGGCCTGGGCGGGCCGCGCGTGTTCAAGAAGAAGCCGGTACTGGTGCTCGATCCCGATGAGTTGGAAGCTGCCCACGCGCTGTTCCACGATGCGGGCGCGGAATTGCTGGGCGAAGAAGTCGAACGCGCGCCGCGCCCGGTTTCGATCCTCGGCCTCGCACCGATGGACGACGATCCCGAAGAGCTTGGCCATTCGGACGAGGTGGACGACGACGCCGATGACGACTTGCCCTCGCCCGAAGCCGTACTGTCGCTGACTCGGCGCAAGACCCCGCTTCCCGAACTCGACTATGTCGAGGATCTGGAGGAAGAGGGCTATGCCCTGGGCGATTTCGAGGCCCTGGGCGAACTGCCCGCCGATGGCTTCATCAACGACGGGCTCGATCTTTCCACCCGCATCTTCCCCTCGCTCCCGATCCGCGAAGTGGTGGAAGAGGAATTGGAGGAATTCACGTTCCGGCCGGTCGAAGTGGCCAGACCCGCCGTGGTCATCCCCCCCGCTCCGCCCGCGCCGGTTGCCCGCGCGCCCGAACCCCCGGTAACGCCGCTTGCCCCGATGCCGATCAGGCCCGCCATGGTCCGGCACGAGCTTCCACAGGTCGAAGCCAAGGCTCCGGTGGAACCATTCGCGCCCGTGCCAGAACCCCGCTTCATCCCGCCCGCGCCGCCCGAAAAACTGGAAGCAGTCCCCGAAAAGCCGCGCCCTGCCCGGTTCGAAGAACTCAATCCGGCCAAGGATTACGAGACGCCCGAAGAAGTGCTCGATCTGGATAGCTGGCTGGCCGGAGCGGAGCAGCAATCCGAGCCGGAGCCCGAACCCGGTCCGGGGCCCGAAGCGCAAGCCGAACCCGTTGCCGACCATACCGATCATGTTGACGACAATTTCGATGGCTACGCCTTCATGCGAGACCAGCGCCCGCGCCGTGCGGTGCTCCAGGCAGCGCAGGAAGGGCGGCAAAGCGCCCTGCGTGCCAAACTTTTACGCGAAGCGGAACAGGAAGCGGCCGAAGCGCGCAAGCGGAAAGCGGAACCATCGAACTCGGTGCTGCTACGCTGCTGGAACTGGCTGCGCGGCCTGTTCGGCTGATACGCTCAGGAAATCCGGTAGAAATCCGCCACCCGGTCCAGCGCCAGCCGGAGCACAAGCTTGCCGCTGCGTGCGGGCCAGCCGAGTGCTTTCTCCGCTGTCGGCAAAGATTCCCCGGCGCAGACCACGCGCCAGAGCACGTCCTCCAGCCCTCGCCCCGCCTGCGCCAGTGCGCCGTCGAACCGCGCCCGCGCGGCGACCTGCCGCTCGCCGCCGGTCAGGCCCTGCTCACCCGTTCCGGCAATTCGCACCGGGTCCCAGCGCATGGTGATCGAGGGGCTGAGCTGCGCCCGCTCGTAATCTGCGCGCAGCCGCTCGCCCGCGTCGAACAGCCGCGTGTCGATATGGCCGTGCGCGTGGAGCCAGCCGAGCGGGCTTTCGGCGACATTCACCGTCACGCTGCGCCGCCGCCGCCCGACCCCGCCGCTGCGGCGCGGGCCTTCGGATGTGAGTTCGCGTTCAACCAGTTCGCGCTGCATGGCATTTTCCCTTCGCTGTTGGAAAGGCCCCTTGCAAAAGCGAATCGGTTGTAGGAAAGCTGAATTTCCAACCAATCCGGTTAGTTCGCCCATTGAGAAAGCGACGCCATGATCAATCGCATCCGCGACATCCGCAAGCAGAAGGGCATGACGCTGGCCGAAGTCGCCGCCGCCTGCACCCCACCCACCACCGCGCAGACGATCGGGCGGCTGGAGACGGGGATGCGCAATCTCTCGCTGGTGTGGATGAACCGGATCGGCGCGGCGCTGGGAGTGGACCCGGAAGCGCTGGTGAAGCCGGGCGACACGGCGCAGCCGCAGGTGATCGCGCGCCTCACTAGTGCCGGGGCGGAAAGCCTTGGCAAGCCGCGCGATGCGATCCTGCCGACCGAACTGCTCGATTCTGGCGCGCTGGTCTGCGTCGAAATCGAAGCGGGCCAGGGCGAGTACCGCAGCGGCGACCAGTTGTGGATGCGGCAGGTGTCTCCCGATGCGACGGCCTCGTTGATTAACCGGGACGTGCTCGCCCCGCGTTCGGGCGGGCGGTTCGCCTTCGGACGGCTGATCGACCGGCAGGGCAATTATGTCGGGCTGCTGCCGCCGGGGATCGGCCAGCGGCAGATCGTGATCGACAGCCCCGCCTGGCTGGCGGTGGCAGAGATGCTGGTGCGCAAGCTGTAGCGCCACAAGATGCCCCGCGTCCTTTCCATCGCCACGCTCTATCCCAACGCGCATGTGCCGCGTTTCGGGACCTTCGTGGCGCGCCAGCTGGAAGCGCTCGCCGCGCGGGACGGCTGGGATGTGACGGTGATCAATCCGATCGGCGTGCCGCCAGTGCCGATGCCGCGCTACAAGCCGCTCGCCGCAGCGGCCATCAGCGGAGTGGAAGCCGGAGTGGACGTGCGCCGTCCGCGCTTCACGCTGATCCCGGCGGTGGGCGGGCCGTTCAACCCGGCCATGATCGTGCGCGCCGCCCTCCCCCTCGCCCGCCAGCTCCACGCCCGCGAGCCCTTCGATCTTGTGGATGCACAGTTCTTCTACCCCGACGGCTCTGCCGCCGCGCGGATCGCCGCCGAGCTCGGCCTGCCGCTGAGCATCAAGGCGCGCGGAGCTGACATTTCGCACTGGGGCGGCAAGCCCTATGCGCTGAAGAAGATGCGGCGGGCGGCGCAGCAGGCGGCGGGGCTGTTGGCGGTGAGCAAGGCGTTGGCCGAGGACATGGCGGTGCTGGGCCTGCCGCGCGAGAAGATCACCGTGCATTACACAGGCCTTGATCGCGACCTGTTCCGCCCGCTTGACCGAGCCTCAAGCAGACAGCGGATCGCGGACGAGTTCGGGATTGCCCTGGGTGACGACGAAAAGCTGATCGCCTGCGTCGGCGCGCTGATCCCGCGCAAGGGGCAGCAGCACCTTGTCGATATTGTCGCCGGATTACCGAAGGTTCATCTCGCTCTCGTGGGCACCGGGCCGGATCGCCAGTTATTGGAGGGGGATGTTGCGCGGCTTGGCGTTTCACACCGTGTGCATTTCCTCGGCAGTCTTGACCACGGCAGGCTTCCGTTGGTCTTGAGTGCAAGCAATGTGATGGCGCTTAACTCCGCCAGCGAGGGACTGGCCAATGCCTGGGTGGAAGCGCTCGCCTGCGGAACACCGCTGGTCATCACCGATGTCGGCGGAGCGCGGGAGCTGGTATCCGATGCCAGCGCCGGACGCGTCGTGCCCTACACGCCGACTATCGACATCAGCTATTTCGAGAACGCGATACGCGAAGTGCTGACGGCAAACTACCCGCAGGAAGAAGTCGCAGCCAACGTCGCGCAATTCAGCTGGGAAGCCAACGCGGCGGAGCTGGCCACCTATTACGAAGGGCTGATCGCCCGCTAGGCTCACCCCCGGCCCCTCCCGCAAGCGGGAGGGGAGAAACCCTAGACTTCCCCGCGCGCTTTCCGGTCCTGCCGGTCGGCCAGCGTTTCCTGCGGCACGAAGCTGTCGCCCGTCACGCCCAGCCAGATCAGGATCGGCGCAGCCATATAGACCGAGGAATAGGTCCCGACGAAAATCCCCAGCGTGATCGCGGCGACCAGCCCGAACAGGCTCGCCGGGCCAAACAGCAGCAGCGGCACCAGTGCAACCAGCAGCGTGAGCGAAGTCATCACCGTGCGCGCCAGCGTTTCGTTGACAGACAGGTCGAGCAGCTCCGGCACCGGCATTTTCCGGTATTTTTTCAGGTTTTCGCGGATACGGTCGTAGATGACGATCGTATCGTTGAGCGAATAGCCGATGATCGCGAGGATGGCGGCGATGATTTGCAGACTGAATTCCAGCTGGAACAGTGCGAACATGCCCAGCGTCAGCGATACGTCGTGGAACAGCGCGAACAACGCCCCCACCCCGAACTGCCATTCGAAGCGGATCCAGATATACAGCGAAATCGCCAACATGGCGGCAAGTAGCGCATAGAGCGCGGTACTGCGGAACTCACCCGATACCTTGCCCGAAACCGTATTGTTGCTGTCCACGCGGAAATCGGCATGGGCGGCAGTGACGGTGGAGATGATCTCTTCCGAAATGCGGTTTGCAGCGGCGGGATCCCCGGAGACATCATCGGGCAGCCGTACCCGGATCGAAACCTGGTTCGCCTCGCCGAAGCGCTGGATCACCGGTTCGCCATAGTCGAGCGTGCTCAGCGTCTCGCGCAGTTCGCCAACCGGGGCTTCCGCTTCCTGTTCGAAAGTGCCGGTGATTTCCTGGCCGCCAGCAAAATCGACACCGTAATTGAGTCCCTTGGTCAGCACCAAGGCCCAGCTTGCCGCAATCAGCAACAGGCTGACGACGTAGAACGGCATTCGCCATTTGAGGAATTTGATGTTCGTATCGTCGGGGACGAGCTTGAGCAGTTTCATGGTTCTCTCTCCCCTAGATGTGGATTTCGGAGGGGCGCTTGGCCTTCAGCCACATCGCCACCCACATGCGGGTGAGCGTCACGGCGGTGAAGACGCTGGTGAACAGCCCGATAATGAGCACCACGGCAAAGCCGCGGATCGGGCCGGAGCCGAACAGGAACAGCAACACCCCGGCGATGAAATTGGTCATGTTGGCGTCGTAGATCGCGCGGCTGGCTTCCTTGTAGCCGGTTTCAACTGCCGCCACCACGCGCCGCCCGCGCTTTCGCTCTTCGCGGATGCGCTCGTAGATCAGCACGTTTGCATCCACCGCCGCGCCGATCGTCAGCACGAAACCGGCGATACCAGGCAGTGTGAGCGTCGTGTTCATGAAGGCCATGATGCCGAGGATCATCAGCACGTTGAAAATGAGCGCCGCCGTGGCGTAGACACCGAAGCGGCCATAGGTGGCCACCATCAGCAGGATCACCAGGAGCGATCCAACCCCCATCGCAATCCCGCCCTTGACGATCGAATCCGCACCAAGATCCGGACCGACAGTCCGCTCCTCGATCACTGCCAGATCGACCGGCAGTGCGCCGGAACGCAACTGGATGGCGAGATTGTTGGCAGTCTCGACCGTGAAGCCGCCCGAAATCTGCGCCGAACCGCCGAGGATCGGTTCGTTGAATACGGGGGCGGAAATCACCTCGTCATCGAGGATGATCGCGAAGCGCTGGCCGACGTTCTCGGTGCTGAGCTGGGCGAAACGCGCGCCACCCTGCGGATCGAACTGGATCGACACCACAGGTTCGTTGGTCTGCTGGTCGAAGCTCTGCTGCGCGCCTGTCAGCGTATCGCCGCGAATGCCGCCAAGCCGCCGCACCGCTTCAAACTGGCCGGCAAAATCGGATTCGGCCGCATAAGGCACGATCTCGCTGCCCGGATTGGCAACACCCTGTGCGATGTCGGTCGGCAAGGCCTGCGCATCGACGAGCTTGAATTCGAGATTCGCAGTCTGGCCGAGCAGGTCCTTCAGCGCTTGCGGATCTTCAAGACCCGGCACCTGCACCACGATGCGGTTGTCGCCCTGGCGGATAATCGTCGGCTCGCGCGTGCCGAGCGCGTCGATCCGGCGGCGCACCACTTCGACCGCACTTTCCATCGCCCCTTCGACAGCGGTATCGAGGCCCTGCTCGGTAGGCGTCAGCACCATGCGATTGCCGTCGAGCACCTCCAATTGCCATTCGGCAACCACCCCGGTTCCGGCAATCACATTGCTGAGTTCATCGCGGGCCCGGTCGATATCGGCTGGACTATCAAGCATGAACGAAAGCCGGCCATCGGCCGTAGAGACATCGCCGATTTCAATGCGCGGATCGGCATCGGCCATCAGCTGGCGCATGGTCTCCTCGGTCGATTCCAGCCGCTGTTCGGCAACCTGGGCCGGGTCGGCTTCGAGCAGGATGTGGCTCCCGCCCGCAAGGTCGAGCCCGAGGTTGATCTGCGGCGCGTTGTCGAGAAAGTCCGGCAACGGCGTGTTGGTGAGCGCGGCGATCGAGGGAATGGCCAGCAGCGACAGCACAATCGTGCTGATCCAGAGCGTAAGGCGTTTCCAGAGCGGGAAATCGAGCATGATAGTGCTGGCCGGCTTTCGTTTCAGTCGTTGGCCGGCTTCGCGCCCGCGGGCGGCACGATATCGCCGATGGTGGACTTGACCACCTTCACCCGGGTGTTCTGCGCGATTTCGACTTCGGCATAGACGTCATCAACCTTGACGACCTTGCCCACTATGCCACCGGCAGTGACGACTTGGTCGTTCTTCTTGATCCCGGCAATCTTGGCCTGGTGCTCTTTCGCGCGTTTCATCTGCGGGCGGAACAGCAGGAACCAGAAGATCGCCACCATGCCTATGATCGGCAGGAACTGGACCCAGCCGGGAGGGGCAGCTTCTCCGGCTGCGGCGGCAAGAAATTCGAGCATGTGTGCGATCCATCCGGAACATGTGACTGGTCATTGCGAGGGAGACTTTTGCCCTCCCCCGCCGTTTGCGAGCCGCGCCTAGCAGCATTGCCGACAGGTGGCAATCGAGGCGCTTGCTATCAAGTCCTGCCCTTTCTATAGGCGCCCCTCCACTGGATTCGGGAAGTAGCGCAGCCTGGTAGCGCATCACACTGGGGGTGTGGGGGTCGCAGGTTCGAATCCTGTCTTCCCGACCAGTGGTTTCGATGACTTAGCGGTCATCTCCGGACGTCCCCCACGTCCGTGCATTCTGCCAGCAAGCACAAAACAATCACCACGCGCGATTTCGACCCGATAGGCTGAACTTGGCTGCGCGGTTGATCGCCCAGCAATGAACTGGTGGTCGATGAAATACGCTGGTGCGTCAGGCGGTTCAGGTTCGCAAATCTCCAGTGCCCACCTGGTGCGACAAAGATTTCCGTGAGAAGAGTGGTCTGAACAGCCGCCTCGCCAAGGTCGGGTCGAATAGGTCTTATGCAATTGGCGCAACAAAAGTGGCTCAAAAAGAGCGGATAATTCCGTCATTGGGAGACGAGTTACAGCAAGGCTGAAAGGAGTGTACGCGTCGATCCAGCGCTGGAAAGCCTGTGGTCTAGATCAAAGACAACAGGGGGCGGCCTGTCAGCCGCCCGGAGCCTAATCCACTGCCCAACGGCGGGCCAGCGCGATCGCGGCTTCGCCTGCAGCTTCCACCGCCTGCGCGACCACTTCTTCCGGGCCGAATGTCGGCGCAACCTGGATGCGGGCGACATCAGCGATGCCGATGAACCCCAGCCAGGCCGCAAGATAGGCGTATTGGTGGTCGAGCGCCGCCAGCGCGGGATCGGTGCCGAAGGGCATGGCGCTGGCTGCAATCACCAGCGCTCGCTTGCCTGCCGCCAGCCCCACGACATTTCCCGCCGCGTCGTTGCGGAAGGTCATGCCCGGCTGGGTTACCACATCGACGAAATGCTTGAGCCGGTAAGGAATGCCGAAGTTCCACATCGGCGTGCCGATGACGTAGGCATCGTGGTCGAGAAAATCCGCCGCGACCTGTCGTATCGCGTTCCATTCCGCCACAATAGCTTCGTCCACCGGCTCGCCGAACAGCAGGTTGTAGCGCCCTTCGATCATCTCGCCGCCGAGCGAGGGCAGGTCCGCCTGCCACAGGTCGAGGCGGGTGACCTCGGCACACGCGGGCAGGGCGGCCAGGAAGCGCTCTGCCACCGGGCGCGAGCGCGAACGGCTGGCGCGAGGACTGGCGTCGATATGCAGCACACGCATCGCTAGTTTGCCCCCGGATCGAGCCGCACGTCGAGATCGACGAGAATGCGCCCGTCCACCTCCTCGCATTTCCACGCCTTGATCGGCTGGTCGGTCAGGTCCCCGCTGGGGCAGCCGTTGCGCAGGTCGAAGCGCACGCCATGCAGCGGGCAGAAGATGAACACCTTGCGCACCTTGCCGCCGTGAAGTTCCTGATAGGCGTGGCTGCAGCGGTTCTCGACCGCGAACACACCCGCTTCGCTGCGCACCAGCAGCACCTGTTCTCCGCCATGTGCAACAACCATGGAGCCCTTCGGCGGCACTTCATCCGCTGCGGCGATGGCTTCGAGCGCCATGTCAGCGCCTCTGATCGAACCGGCGGCCTACCATGGCGCTGGCGATATTGGTTTTCTGGATATCGATCGCACCCCCGGCGATGCCCCAGCCCCAGGCGTCGCGCAGCCGGCGCTCCATCGGGAAATCCTTGCTGTAGCCATAGGCACCCATCAGCTGCACCGCGTTGCCGGTCACTTCGCGCGAAATGGAATTGGCAAAGCACTTGGCGACCGAGCTTTCGAGGATCGAGGGAAGGCCGTCCTGCGCGTTCGAGGCGGCGCGCCAGATCAGCAGCCGCGCCGCATCCACCTGCATCTGCATTTCCGCCAGCTTCAGCTGGACTGCCTGGAAATCGACGATCGGCTTGCCGAACTGCTTGCGCTCCTGCACGTATTCGATGACGTCTTCAAGCGCGCCCGAAGCCTGCGCCAGCGACATGGTGGCATTGCCGCAGCGTTCGAGATCGAACGCTTCCATCAATTTCTTGAAGCCGCCAGCGGGCACGACGAGATTGGCTTTCGGCACGCGACATTCGTCAAACATCAGGTCCGAAGACGGAATTCCGCGAAAGCCCATCAGCTGCTCGTTCGGGCCGAAGGACAGGCCGGGCGTGTCGGCCTCCACGAACAGCGCGCCGATGCCCTTGGCGCCCGGATCGTCGGACATGCGGCAATAGACGACATAGCCATCGGCATGGCCGCCGCCCGAGCACCAGCGCTTGGTTCCGGTGATAACGTAGTGGTCGCCATCCTCGATCGCGCGCGTGGCCAGGTCGGTCAGCGCGCTGCCCGCGTCGGGTTCGGACATGCTGACCGCCACGATCATGTCGCCGCTGCACACGGAAGGCACCACGCGGCGGCGCAGCTCCTCACCCGCAAAGCGCTCGATCGCCCGCACCGGACCGACGCAGGATTCGAAAACGGGGAAAGCGACGGCCGAGGAAATCTTGCCGAATTCCTCCAGCACGATCAGCGCTTCAAGATTGCCGAGGCCCATGCCGCCCAGCTCTTCCGGCACGTTCATGCCGAGAAAGCCGAGATCGGCATATTGCTTTACCAGCTCGCGCGAAGGCGGGTGATTGTCCGCTTCGAGCCGGTTGGCAATAGCGGGCAGTTCCTCGCGCGCGAAGCGGCGGGCGGCCGCCTGCAATTCACGCTGGTCGTCGGTCAGGCTGAAGTTCATCGGGGCGGATGCGTCCTATTGCTTTTCGAACACCAGCAAGACGTTGCCGGGCATGTGGAAATAGAGGCCGTAACCGGAATTGACGATCACGTGGCCGTTGTAAACGGCCGGACCCGGGCCGCTCATGCTGCCTCCGGCAGCCGTGGTCCCGCCGATCGTCTCCACCGGCTGGCGGGTATCGTAGGACCACAGGACTTCGCCCGTAGACCCGTCATAACCGGCCAGCCGCCCATCGAGATGCCCGGCGATCACTGCGCCGGGTACGGCGGTGGCGGCAGAGGAAATGCCCGGATCGCAGTACGATTCGCCATTGCAGCGGTTGTCGGCGAAATTGCGCCACAGGATGTCGCCGGTGGCGGCGTCGAGGGCGTGGATTCCTGCGCCATTGATGGCAGCATCGTAAATGCGCCCATCGTACGTATCGGCAAGATCGGTGATCGGCACGTAGACAGTGCTGCCTTCCGCCGCGAGGCCGAAGTGGACCCCGCCTTGCGTGCCGCCATGACCGAGCCTGGTCTGCCACAGCAATTCGCCGCTATCGGCATCGACACCGTGGACCACGCCAGATTTCTGCCCGACAACGATCACGTCGCGCCCGCCGCCCACCGGTACGATCAGCGCCGAAGCGGCAATATCGAGATCGGGGCCATTTTCTTCCGGGCAGTTCTCGTTGGCGAGCATGCAGCCCACATTCCAGGCATCGTTCTGGGTAAACTGGACCTGCCACAGGCGGCTTCCGGTCCGCGCATCGACTGCAAACAGCGCGTCCGAATTTGCGTCCGCCGGGGAAGAATAGTTCTCTCCCGAACCGAAATAGAAGCGGTCACGCGCGGCGTCATAGGTTGGGCTGTTCCAGACGGGGGCGCCAGACGGGCCGAGGATGCGTGCGCCGACGCTGGTTGTTCCCTGCTCGGCTGGTGGATTGGGGACGGTATAGGTCTTCCACACCTGCTCCCCGCTCGCCGGGTCGAGCGCCACAACGGCACCACGGAAAGTGCAGCAGCTGTAATTCGGATCCGCTGCCGATGTCACTTCGAGCGAGGACACCGGAACCGCCAGCAGCCCGCCGCCCAGCGTGGGCGTTCCGGTGATGGTGGCATTCGGATGGTCGTCGGCATCGACCCGCCAGATCTGCTCGCCGCTCATCGCGTCGACGGCGTAGACCCGGCCGAGAATATCGCCGAAATAGAGCCGTTGCGCCTCAGCATCCGCCACGATCCCGGTGCGCACTTCGGCCCCGGCACGATAGGTCCACCGGGTGCAGCCGGTGTCGATATCGAACGCATAGACCGTGCCGGACTGGCTGCCGACGAAGATGGTATCCCAGCCTACGGCGGGCTGTGAGCGTGCGCGGATCGCCCCCGGATAGGCGAAGGCCCATTTCAGGCGAAGACCGGGAATGTCGTCCGCTTCGATCCCGCCGGTGGCGGCAGGCACGAAGCGCGAATTGTCATGCCCCCATCCCACGCGGGCGGGCGGCGCGCCGCTGCCGCCCACGCCGGGATCGGCGCAGGCCTGCGGCGGAGCCGGGGGCACGTAGTCGTCCAGTTCGATGCGGGCGAGGTATTCGGCGATATGCAGCTGATCCGCTTCGCTCAGGTGCGCTGCCTGCTGCTGCATGATGCCTTCGCGCATCGATGACAGGATGGCATCGGGCTCAAGCATTTCCAGCCAGACCACGGCAGGTGCCTTGGGCACGGTGCCACTGTGGCAGGCCAGGCAATTCTGCGCGAACAGGGCCTGGCCAGGGTGGTTCTGCAGGTCGATCGGCGTGCCGTTGCGCGCCTGCAGTTCCTCCAGCGATTCCATCCGCGACGGACCTTCGCCTTCGTTCCCCGATGCCGGGAGAGGCGGGGCATCCTGCCCGAACGCAAGCGATGCGCATGCGCCGAGCAGGATGGCCGATGCCAGTGCGATCCAGCCGTAGCGGTCCTTCATCGGTTCAGTTTCCGAAGTTGAAGCCCACCTGGACCCCGAAATAGGCTGGCGGCCCGTACTGGCTGTTGAGCCACAGGCCAGCCACGTTCTGCGAAGCGGTGCGGTAGCGTTCGTCGGTGATGTTCTGGGCGATCAGGCGCAGATAGTAGGCATCGTCAACGTCGCTGAGCGTGATCGAGGCATTGAGCAGTGTCCGCGCGTTGAGGAACGTGTTGCCCAGCGGACTGTCGATCGCCTGGGTGAACAGGCTGCGGCTCTGGTGCGCGAGGCTGGCGTTGAACACCAGTTCGTGATTGCTGCCGAGCTCCTGGATGTAGGTGCCGTCGAGAGTCCACTGCAACTCCGGCGCGCGATCCAGCGGGGAAGTCGACAGGTCATAACCGGCCGTGGGTGCATCGTATTCGCCATACTGCGCATCCTGATAGCCCAGTACCGCGCGTAGCAGCAGGTTGTCGGTCGGCTCGGCGGTGAGTTCGGCTTCGATCCCGGCCACTTCCGCGCTTGCCGCATTGACGAAGATCGTCACCTGATTGGGCGAACCGTTGACGACCAGCGGTACGTTGAGCTGGCGCTGCAGGTCATTGTATTCGACATAGAAGCCGGTCAGGTTGAAGCGCATCGCATTGTCGAACAGTTCCGACTTGAAGCCCACTTCGTAGCTGTTGGCGGTTTCCGGATCGGTTGCCCGGGCCGCTTCGGCAAAGGCATCGAGGTCGGTCCCGAAGGGCGCGAAGCCGCCGATCTGGTCGTTGAAACCGCCAGCCTTGAAGCCGCGCGATGCGGTGGCATAGGCGAACAGGTCAGGGGTCGCCTGATAGCCGAGGCTGACGCGCCAGGTCAGCTGGTTGGCGCTGTCGTCCACCCGGATGACCCCGGCCGGGTAATTGTAGACGCTGGCGTCGAGCGCTTCGTCGATCGTCAGGCCAAGATCGAACCCACCTTCGAGCGCGGGGATGAAAGTCTGCTGGCGGCCATACCAGGTCTTGTCTTCCCAGGTGTAACGCATGCCGCCGGTAAGGATGAGTTCGGGGGTAATCTCGAAGGTGCCTTCGCCGAACACCGCAAGCGATTCTGCCTCCTGCGCGTTGCACAGGATGTAGGGCGTATCGTTCCAGTTGCCGAACGGCAGCGGACCGGCCGTCAGGTCGAGGAAGCCGAGAATCTGCGAAACGCAGAAGTCGGTGTCGTCGGTCTGGTAGAAGCCTCCCGCCACGATATCGAAAGGCCCGCCGAAATCGCTGGCGAAGCGCAGTTCCTGCTGGAAAGTCTCGCGGTCATCGTCGCGCGTGGCATCGAAGATCGACAGCGGGTTGCCCTGCGCATCGAGCGGGGCATGGCCCGGGTAGCTGTTCGGCAGCCGCGACTGCTGGCTGCGCCAGCCGGTGACGGAGGTCAGCGTGCCGGCATCGAAAGTGAAATCGATATTGGCATAGAGCCCGTCCACGTTGATGCGCTGTCCGCGCCCGGCGAACAGCAGCGCATCGTCACGCAGGGTGATGGCCGCGTTGTCCAGCGGATCGTCGCTGTCCGGGTTGAAAGAGCCGGTGTTGAGCAGGTCGGTCAGGAACGGCGTGGTACCGGTAAATCGGTCGTTTTCGTTGACCGAGGGAACCGAGCCGGAGCGATCGCGCAGCATTTCATACTGGAACAGCGCGGAAATATTCTCGGACGGTTCGAACAGCAGCTTGGCGCGGCCCGAATAAACTTCGGTATTGCCGATCCGGTCGCCGTTCAGGCAGCCGCTCGACCCCTGGAAGGGGTTGGCGACGAAACCGGTGACGGGGCCGTAGCAGCCGCCATTGCGGTAAAAGCCGTCATCGGTCTCGATCCCGCCGACGAGGCGCAGAGCCAGCACATCGTCGATAATCGGGACGTTCACCGCATTGGCAATGTTGAAAGTTCCCCAGCCGCCGACTTCGGCACGGCCCTGCCAGCTGAGTTCGTTCATTTCCGGGCGCACCGTGCGCACGACCACCGCACCGCCGGTGGTGTTCTTGCCGAACAGTGTGCCCTGCGGACCGCGCAGTACCTCGACCTGCGACACGTCGAAGGTGTCGAGAAGCTGGGTCTGGACGCTCGGGACAACGAAATCGTCGACCAGCACCGCCACGGGCGGTTCGAAATAGACGATGATGTTGTTCTGCCCGACACCGCGCATGGCGAAACTGGCCGCGTTGAAGCCGGTGATCGTTTCTGCCGAGAAATTGGGAACGAAGGCGGCCAGTCCGCCGATATCGCTGAGGTTCGCGCGATCGATCAATTCCGCATCGATGGCAGAAACGGCGATCGGAGTCGTCTGCAGGTCGGAATCGCGCCGGGTGGCGGTCACGATGATTCGCCCGATGCCCTGTTCGTCTTCCTGCGCGCCTTCCCCGGCCGGATCGCCGCCCACATCCTGCGCGCCGGCAATCGACGGCATCGCGACAAAGGACATCGCCGCCCAAGCAGCACCAACATAGAGTACCGACTTCTTCATCACAATCTCCCTGCAACTTTCCTTGCAGCCGGGTTTCGTCCCAGCTTGCCGGTTGACAGCGCCTTCCTGCCACAGCAGAATATAACAATCAATCATGCTTGTTTTTTTTAATTCGTCGGCGACCCGGATCGACGATGCAGGCAGTGGGAGAATTCGCGTGAACTTCGATTTCCGCAACTGGGCCATCCACGTTGGCGATCCGCACCCTTTCAACGCCGAACGGCCGCGACCGGACAACGGCACGCATCGCCCTGATCCATCCCGCTTTTTCACTCCGGAATACGCGGAAGAGGAGTGGGAGAAGATGTTTACGAAGACCTGGCTCCTCGCCGGTGTCGAAAGTGACATCCCGGAGGAGGGGGACTGGTTGCGCTTCGAAATCGGGCCTGAATCTTTTGTCGTGGTGCGTCAGGCCGATGGCGGCGTGCGCGCATTCTACAATGTCTGCCCCCACCGCGGCAGCCAGATCGCGCTGGCGGACTTCGGATCGGCGAACAGCTTCGTCTGCCCGTTCCACAGCTGGAAATTCGCTATCGACGGGACCAACACCCACATCACCGACAAAGAGACGTTCCATCCCGACGTGCTATGCCACAAGACCGACCTGGCCGAAGTGCGCTGCGAGACAATCGCCGGGTTGGTCTTCATTTCGATGAACGACGAGGTGATTCCGCTCGCCGACCATCTCGGCGAGGTGGCCGAGCATCTCGCGCTCTACGAGATCCAGGACATGGTGGTGGTGCAGCACAAGAAGTCGGACTGGGCCGCGAACTGGAAAGGCGGGGTCGACGCGTTCTACGAAATCTACCACCTGCATTCCGTGCATCCGCAGACGCAGGCGGTGATGGACGATCGCACGCAGATCGACCTGTTTCCCAACGGCATGAGCCGCCAGTTCGTGCCCTTCGCCCAGCCCAGCCCGCGCTTCCCCGACCAGGAAACGGTGAACGCCGGGATCAGGATGATGCTGGCCGATGCGGGGATCGACCCCGAAAGCTTCGAGGGCACGGCACAGGACAGCCGCGCTGCCATCCAGCAGGCCAAACGCCAGCGCTCGGACAAATACGGCCTCGGCTACGAACGCTTCAGCGATACGCAGCTGAGCGATTCCACGATTTACGGTCTCTTTCCGAACATCCAGATCGGCTGCCATCCCGAAGCGGTCTTCATCCACCGCTTCCTGCCCGACGCCGACGATCCCAAGCGGTTTACCTACGAAACCATCATCCTGTTCAAGCCCGAGGATATTCCCGGCCACCGCCCCCCTGCATGGATGGGCTTGGCGGAAGACGCGGACATTACCGGAATGACCCGTCCCGACATCGTCCACACCGCAATCGGCGAGCCGCCCGAACTGGGCGAGGTGCTGGATCAGGACAGCGAACTGCTCCCGATCGTGCAGAAGGGCGCCCGCTCACGCGGTTTCGCCGGGCCGCTGTGGAGCGAGCAGGAAGCGCGATTGCGGCATTTCCATGCCGAGCTGGACCGTTACATCAACGGCGAAAAATGACAGGACGGGAGCAAGCGATGCCGACCACATTCCTTTCAAGGTTCAAGATCAAACCCGGCACGGATGCCGAATTCGTCGAGTTGATCGACGCGATGGAAGCCAATGCCGCACGCGAACCCGAAACGCTGCAGTACAAGTTCTATCGGCTGGACGAACCCAACGCTTTCGCCGTGTACGAAAGCTTCACCAGCGAAGCGGCGGATCTCGCGCACCAGCAGAACCCCGAAAGCGCACCGATCATCGCGCGGATGATCGAATGCATCGACGGCACCTACACCCGGGAGTATCTCTACGATGTCAAAGGCTGAACGCGGCGGCGCGCCGGGCAAGAGCTTTATCGCCACGCTCCGCGTGAAGCCGGAAAAGCGGGCCGATTTCATCGCCTGCCAGACCGAGCTCAAGGCGCTCGTCCACGAACAGGAGCCCGATGCCTGGGTCTACGAGGTGCTGCAGGCCGATGACGACGAAAACCTGTTCTACTGCATTGCCACGTTCAAGGACCAGGCGGCGTTCGACCATCACATGCACATCGACTTCCACGGCCGGCTGGTGCCGCCAATTCTGGAATGCCTGGCAGAAGACATGCAACTGGCGTTCCTGCGTTCGCATTCATGAGCGATGCCGCGCTGGCCGGGCGCCTGCGCCGCATCGAGGACCGGCTCGACATCGCGCAATTGCAGGCGCGCTACACGATCCACATCGATGACCACGATCTGGACCGGATTGGCGAACTGTTTGCGCGCGACGGATGCTTCCGCTCCGCCGATGGCGTAATGGGGGCCCACGGGCGCGAGGCAGTGTGCGAGCAGTTTCGCGGCCGCTTCGCTGCGCTTGGTTTCGGCTTTCATGTCACGCACGATCACTGGATCGAGCTTGACCCCGAGGACCCAGATCGTGCCAGCGGGATCGTATCCAGCCATGCCGAAGTGGTGCGGCAGGGCACGCCGATGATCGTGGCCATGCGATACCAGGACAGCTACGTTCGGGAAGATGGCGCCTGGCGGTTCGCCGACCGGCTGCTGCGCTTCTTCTACTATCTTCCGGTTGCGGACTATGCGGGCGCCCTGCCAACGCGCGAGCGGATGCGCGCCTATGGCGATTGTCGCGCTGCCGATCTTCCCGAGGGTGCCCCTACCTTCGAAACGGACAGCTGAGCGGTCAGAGCTGGTCGGGGTTCTCGACCAGATCGGCCAGCGCCGCAAGGAAGCGGGCACCCTCCACACCATCGATGGCGCGGTGATCGCAACTGAGCGAAAGATGCAGGACCGGGACGATGCGGATCGCGCCGTCATCGTCCACCGGCTCGGGCCGTGCCGCGCCAACTGCGAGGATCGCGCCCTGCGGCGGATTGATCACGGCATCGAAGGACTCGACGCCGAAACTGCCGAGATTGGAAATCGAGAAGCTGCCGCCCTGGAATTCCTCCGGACGCAGCTTCCCGGCGCGGGCGCGCTGGGCCAGCCGGGCGCTTTCCCGCGCAATGTCCTGCACGCTGCGTTCGTCAGCATGGGTGATGATCGGCGTGATCAGGCCGCGATCGGTCGCCACCGCCATGGCAATGTCGGCATGCGCAAAGCGATGGATCGCGCCATCGTGCACCTGCACGTTGCAACTCGGCACTTCGCGCAGTGCCAGCGCTGCGGCGCGGATCAGGTAATCGTTGATGGTGCCGATCTTCCCCTCGCGCTCGCGCAGGGCAATCAGGGCATCCGCCCGCACCCGGCGGCGCAGGTAGATGTGGGGGATCCCCTGCTTTGCCTCGGTCAGACGACGGGCGATCGTCTTGCGCATGGCCGTCATCGGTTCGATCGTGACCTCTGCGCTCGTAGAACTCGCCACTGCTGTTGGAACGGCAGCCGATTTGGCGCCTGCAACGGCCAGAACGTCCGCCTTGCAGATCCGCCCGCGCGGCCCGGTACCCGCAAGCCCCGCAAGATCCACGCCGTGCTGTGCGGCAATCCGCCGTGCAAGCGGGCTTGCGAAAGCCTCTTCCTGCCCGGACGGCGCAATCGGCCCGCGAAGTACCGGTGCGCGCGAACCGGCAATCGCCTTGTCGACATCCTGCCGGGTGATGCGGCCGTTGCGCCCGCTGGGGACTATGTCTTCCACCGACAATCCCGCAGCCTCCGCCGCGTGCCTTGCGGCTGGTGAAATCGCGAGGGCGTCGGGTAACGCGGTTCGCTGAACCGGGGCCGGTGCGGGAGTCGTCTCCTCACTGGGTACCGAGGTTGGAACCGGCTGTTCCGGCGCGCTTGCAGCCGCGGCAGAGCTTCCCGCCGGCCTGTAGGCCGCCACGAAAGCATCGATTTCCGCTGCGCTGGCATCGGGCGGTCCCATCACGCCCAGCAAGGCCCCCACCGGCTTCGTCTCCTGCGCCCTCGCCAGAATACGCACGAGGCAGCCATCGGCTTCGGCCTCCACTTCGTTGGTGATCTTGTCGGTCTCGATCAGCACGATGACATCGCCCTTGGCGAAAGGCTTACCCTCCGCCACCTGCCAGCCCGCGACAGTTCCTTCGGTCATCTCGATGCCCCACTTGGGCATGGCAAAGGGCTTGAGCGACGCCATGCGCCTCAACCCCAGTCCAGCGTGCGGCGAACCGCTGCTTCGATGGCGGGCGGGCCGGGCACATAGGCACGTTCGAGTTCGGGCGAGAAGGGCACCGGCGTATGCGGCGCGGTCACGCATTCGGGCGGGGCATCGAGGCTGGTAAAGGCCTTCTGCGCCACCATAGCGGTAACGTCTGCCGCAAGGCCGCAGCGCGGCGGGCATTCGTCCACCACCACCAGCCGCCCGGTCTGCTCCACGCTGTCGAGGATGGCCTCCTCGTCCAGCGGACTGGTCGTGCGCGGGTCGATGATGTCGCAGCCGATCCCTTCCTCGGCCAGCTTGTCGGCAGCCTTTTCGGCAAAGCTGACCATGCGCCCGAAAGCGACGATGGTGACATCGCCGCCTTCGCGCACCATCCGGGCATGGCCGAACGGCACCCGGTGAACTCCGTCGGGCACTTCGCCTTTCTTGCCGTACAGCGCCTTGTGTTCGAAGAACATCACCGGGTCATCCCCGTGCAGCGCCTCGTTGAGCAGGCCCTTGGCGTCCGCCGGGGTGGTCGGCATGGCAACCTTCAGGCCGGGAATGGCGGTGAGCAGGTTGTAAAATGCCTGGCTGTGCTGGGCAGCGGCATTCATTCCCGCGCCGTAGATCAGCCGCACCACCACCGGGCAGCGCGCTTCGCCGCCGAACATGTAGCGGAACTTGGCAATCTGGTTGATCAGCTGGTCCCCGCAAACGCCGATGAAGTCGGCGAACATGAGCTCTGCGACCGGCCGCATTCCGGCCAGCGCCGCGCCCGCGGCTGCGCCGACGATGGCGCTTTCGGAAATGGGCGTGTCGATCACCCGATCAGGACCGAACTTGCCGATCAGCCCGGTGCTGGTGCCCCAGATGCCGCCGATGGCCTCCTGTCCGCCCGCGGTCCCTGCCCCGCCAGCCACGTCTTCGCCCAGCAGGATGACGCTGGGATCGCGTTCCATCGCCTCGTGCAGCGTCTGGTTGATCGCCTCGCGGATGTTCATCACGCTCATCGTCCGGCCCTCAATATTCTGCATAGACGTCTTCGGTGACGTGCGATGGATCGGGCCTTTCGGCCTTGCGCGCGGCATCGACAGCCGCATCGATCTGCGCCGCGACCTCGGCATCGACAGCGTCGAGTTCGGCAGAGCCGAAATGCTGCTGGGTGACGGGGGATGCGCGGAAGATCTTCAGCGCATCGCGTTCCTCGCGCAGGCGGTCGACTTCCCCCTTGGCGCGATAACGCTGCGGATCGCCTTCGAAATGGCCATAGAAGCGCTCGGTATCGAGCTCGATGGCGGCAGGAAGGTTGGTGCTGCGCACATGATCGAGCAGTGCGGCCATCGTTTCGAAGGTGTCGTAGAAATCGCAGCCGTTGGCCCGCCATGCCTTCATGCCGAAGGCCTCGGCACGACTGGCGATATCCAGCGCTGTCCCGACGGCATAGCGGTCACCCGTGTGCTCGGAATAATGGTTGTTCTCGAACACGAAGATCGCCGGCACCTTGATGACGGCGGCCATGTTCATCGCCTCGAAGGTGGTGCCCTGGTTGCAGGCCCCGTCGCCGGAAAAGGCAATGGCGACCTTGCCATTGCCTTTCGCCTTGGCCGCAATTGCCGCGCCGACAGCCTGGGGCGCCCCGGCACCGACAATGCCGTTCGCGCCCAGCATGCCGATGGAGGTATCGGCGATATGCATCGAACCGCCGCGCCCCTTGCACAGGCCTTCGCGGCTGCCGTAGATTTCCTTCATCATCCCCGAAACGTCGCAGCCTTTGGCAATGCAGTGCCCGTGGCCACGGTGGGTGGAGACGATCATGTCATCCTTGTCGAGATGTTCGCAAACGCCGACCGCAGCGGCTTCCTGTCCGGCATAAAGGTGCGTGAAGCCGGGGATTTCGCCCTTGGCGATTTCCTCGTGCAGGCGTTCCTCGAACTGACGGATGGTCGCCATGCGGCGATAGGCGCGCAGCAGGCCGTCTTGCGAATACTGCATCAGATATCCCCTTCGCCCGGCCCGTTATGCCCGTACAGGTAATCGCTCAGCGTCTTGTGGAAGTGCCGCAGGCGGACTTCCTGCTCGCCGATCCACAGCCCCTCGAACGCCTCGCTGTTCATGCCCGCCTGCACGTGGGGCAAGTTGAAGGCGTCCTGGTCGAGCACCTGGCCAATGGACTTGTCGCCGTGGCGGAAAATCTGGTGGCGCACCCGTTCCGGCCACTTCTCACCTTCGGGCACCAGTTCGAACATCCAGATATCGTACAGCATCCTGTTCGGATCGGTCGGGTGAGGTCGCTGCCGGAACATCATCACGTCATCGGCATGGACGTTGAGCGAGACATTGGGAAAGATCGTGTAGTGGTAATCATCGGTCAGCTGGTCGTCGTTCAGCGCCGAATAGTCCTTGCCCTGCGCAGCGCCATTTTCCCGCTTGAACTTCTGCAAGGCCTCGCGAACCCCGTCGATCGGCCCTTCGTACTCGGCCGGGTCCATTCCGGCGGCTTCCATCATCCCGCTGAAGAGGGGAGGGAGGATCGAGGGCAGCGAAACGCGCGGGCTGACCGCGGCAAAGGGGATCAGGTAACGGTTGTGCTTGTCGTAGCAGTCGTACTGCACGTTCACATCGTCGAGATACCATTTCAGCTGCGGGTGGATCCCCTGCACATGATAGGTTTCGCTGAAGGCATCCACGCTCGCCTTCCAGTTGCAGTCCCACTCCACGGTAATGTCCCGCGTCCAGGCCATCCGTTCCATGTGATAGGGATCAAGGTGTTCGGGGATCACGCCGAGATAGTCGCGCAGCGGCTCGACATCGGGATTCAGTGAAAACCAAACGAAGCTGCCCCACTCGTCCACCTGCACCGGGCGGACCCGTCCACACGGTGGCGGACCCTGCGGGAAGGTTTCCCGGTCCGGAATGTGCAGCAGCTTGCCCTTGGGCGAATAGGCCCAGTGGTGATAGCTGCAGCGGAAAATCCCGTCTTGTTCCTTGACCGAACCCAGCCCTTCTTCGGCGACCAGCCGGTTGCCGCGATGCAGGCAGAGATTGTAGAAGCCGGCGACCGAGCCATCCTTTTGCCGGACCAGCAGCACCGACTCCTTGCCGATGTTGGTGCAGATGTAGTCGCCAGCTTCCGGAATATCGTCGGACCTGCCGCCGAGCAGCCACACCTTCGTCCACATGCGCTCCCATTCGAGCTGCATGAATTCCCTGGAGGTGTAGCGTTCTGCAGGGATGAGTGCGTGGCCCAGACCCGGATCGGGCGCCTTTTCGACCGGTGTGCCGCCGGGCACTGCCTCGGCAACGCGCTTGATCTGCTGGTGGCGTTTCACATCCATGGCGCTGGCTTTCCTGCTCCGCCTCAGAAGTGGGTGTTGTTGGTGAAGCCACCATCGACGACGATGTGAGAGCCGTTGCACCAGCTTGCCGCCGGGCTGGCGAGGAAGGCCACCACGCGGGCGATTTCCTCCGGCTTGCCAAAGCGGCCCTGCGGATGCTTTCGGATCAACGACTGGTAGAATTTCTCCATCGCCCCCTTCAGCATTTCCCAGTTGCCGCCTTCGAATTCCACCGGCCCGGGGGAGACCACGTTGACCCGGATACCGTCCTTGCCATGCGCGAGGCCGAGCTGTTTGCCATAGGTGATGAGCGAGGCTTTCAGCGCATTGTAGGCCTGCGGCCCGCCCATGTCCTCCAGCGCGGAAGTGGTGCCGATCAGCACGATCGCGCCGCTCTTGCGTTCGATCATCCCTTCGAGGACCGCATCGATCGCCCGCACCGGTCCCATCACGTCCACGGCGAAGTTCTTTTCCCAGTACTTCAGGCTTCCCAGACCACCCGAAGCGGAAGTTATCGGAACCAGGATATCGACCCCGTCGAGCTCGCCGTCTGCCCACTGCATCCAGGCCCTGAACTGTTCCGCATCGGTGACGTCACAGCCTTTCCCGATGACTTTCGTGCCGTATTTCTTGAGGTTGGCAATGGCATCCTTCACCGAGTCATCGTTGCGCGCGGTGACGGCCACGTCGCAACCTTCGCGGGCGAGGGTTTCTGCGACCGCATAACCAATTCCGCGTGCACCGCCGACGACAATCGCCTTCTTGCCCTTAAGTCCAAGATCCATCCCTATGCCTTTCGTAATGTCTGGAAGTCGCTCTTGTCGGGCAGACGGCCCAACTGCGCCCCGCCGGAGACCTGGACGATCTCGCCGGTTGTAAAGCAATCGTCCGAGGCGAGCCATGCCACTGCCGAGGCGACTTCCTCGGGCGTGACTGCGCGCCGGCCTATCGGCACATGGCCGAGATAGAGAGCAGCGAGCGCCGGATCGGCGAAAATTCCCTCGGTCATCGGCGTACGCGAGAAACCCGGAGAAACCGCGTTCACGCGAATGCCCCTTTCGCCCAGTTCCACCGCTGCCACGCGGACCAGCTGCTCCAGCGCCGCCTTGGCGCAGCTGTAGGACGCAAGCCCGACGCCGGCGAGGCTCGCGGTCAGCGATGAAAACATCACGACATTGCCGCCTGTCGGCATCGCCGGAATGGCATGCTTCAGCAGCAGCGCGTTGGCGGTGAAGTGCAGTTCCATCTGGTCTTCGATCTGGGCACGATCGATCCGTGCGATTCCCCCGGCGCAGGTGGTTCCCGCAGCGTTGACCAGCACGTCGATCGCACCGGTCTGTGCGAACATTGCCGCAATCGAATCCTCGTTACGGATGTCGCAGACCACATGGTCGCCGCCCAGTTCCTGCGCCAGCGCGGCCACCGCGTCCGCGCGCCGTGCCGCGACAGTCACCTGGCAGCCATCGGCGGCTAGACGCTGCGCAACAGCCTCTCCGAGACCACCCCGGCTCGACGCGCCGATGACCAGTGCCTTCCTGCCGGTTCGTTTCATGCACCAATCCTAGGACATGCCGCCGCCACTGCAAGAAAAAAGTCAGGCATGATTGTTTTTAAGGCCGGATGCTGCCGCCGTTGTCGATGAGATATTCGCCGCCTGTCAGGAAGCGCGCATCGTCGCTGCAAAGGAACACGATCAGGTTGGCAACATCGTCCGGCGCACCGATGGACCCGGCGGGAAGAACCCCTTCGGGGATTTCCTGCTGTTCCCCCGGACGCCCCATCGCGCCCTGCACCATGGGAGTCTCGATAGCCGAGGGATGGAGCGTATTGCAGCGCACCTTGTATCCCTGATCCTGGCAATGGATGGCAATCGACTTGCTCATCGAACGGACCGCACCCTTGGCAGCGGAATAGGCGAAGAAGGGCGGGAAACCAAAATGCGAGGCGTTGGAGCACATGTTGATGATCGAGCCGTTTTCGGACTTCGCCAGCAAGGGAAGCCCCAACTTGCAGCCGAGAAACACGCCCTTGCACATGATGTCCATCGTGCGATCGAACTGCTCAACAGTGGTCTGTTCGGGATCGGCGACAATCACGATTCCGGCATTGTTGACCAGAATGTCCAGCCGCCCGTGATCGGCGGCAATGCGGTCATAGACGGCCCGCCAGTCTGCTTCCGATGCCACATCGTGCCGCATGGCTATGGCGCTGCCCCCGATCTCGTCGGCGACGGCCTGCGCCGCGCTTTCGTTGACATCGGTAACATAGACCAGCGCTCCCGCTTCGGCGAGGCGCAGGCAATCGGCCTTTCCCAAGCCCGATCCGCCGCCGGTGACCAATGCGATCCTGCCTTCCAGCTTTCCCATGAAACTTCTCCCGGATGATTCGTTTGACTGCCCGCTTAACCCTTTAGTATGGTCGCGTGTAAAGCAGTCATGCCTGTTTATTTCCAGACCCTAGGCCATTCATGTCAGCGCGCAAGCAAAGCCCCCTCCTGACCGATACTCTGCGCGATACTGCGCGGCCGCTGATCGAGCCGACCGCGCAGGCGCTGAAAAGTGCCAAGACGCGTTCCCGGCTGATCGAGGCGACGATCCGCTGCCTGGTGAAATATAGTTATGCCAATACCACCACGCCCAAGGTGGCGGAAGAAGCAGGCCTGTCGCGCGGGGCGATGCTGCATCACTTCGAGAATGGCCGACAGCTCATGCAGGCCACGCTGATCGAATTGCATCACAAGCGGCTGCGTGCCTTTCGCCGAGCCGTGGGCACGCTGAACGATGATGCACGCACGCTGTTGCGATCCTATTGGGAACAGCTCCTCAGCCCCAAGTTCGTGGCTTTCCAGGAATTGGCCAGCGCGGCCCGCACCGACAAGGAGCTGGCCGCCACGCTGGAGCCGGTGCGCAAGGAATTCAACGAGCGCTGGCACGATCTGGCCATCGAACTGTTCCCGCAGTGGGGGAGAGACCCGAAAGCCTTCAGGGTCGCGCTGGCGCTGACCCACAACACGCTGGAAGGCATGGCGCTCAACCGGCTGACTTTCGGTATCGACGAGGAAGAGATCGAACTGGTGCTCGATCATCTCGAAAAGGTCATCCTTGACCTCCGCCCGGCTTAATCGTCGCTAGCGCCCGCTTCCCCAGCGGATCGCGCGCCGCAAAAGTTCATAGAATACCGGGTAATTCCAGGCACATCGCTCGACATGCGGGTAATAGGCGGCGATCGGCTGGAGGTCATAATGCCCCCGGCAATGGCCGAGCGTCAGGTACATGATTGCGCCGTTTCCGATCCTGCGTTCATAGAGCACCGGCACTTGCGCCTCGTCCAGGCCTTGCAGGCCAAATTCGGCGCAGTCACCCCTGAAAGAGGTGTGTAGCAGCGTCTCGATGTCTCCCGTCTGCCGGGTCAGGTAGAGCTCGTCTACCACCGAAAAATCGCGCAGGCCTGCTGTCATCGGGTGATCGCTGCGGGTGACATGCACCTTGAAGGGCACGATCGGCGGGTGACCGACGAACTGGGTCCCGAGCAGTTCCATGAACTGCGGTGCCTCGTCGGGCGTTTCCACCCGACCGCCATCGCTCAGGCGCAAGATCGAATTGGTCCCGTGCAGGGCCAGCCAGCGCCCACCCTGATCCAGCCAGCGGCGCATTGCTTCGACCTGATCATCGTCGGGAACGAGGTCGCAGGTATAGGTAATCAGCAGGTCTGCTGCCGCAAGGAGCCCGACGTCGTCATAGCTCGACGCAACGCTGGTGCGCAGTTCCGGCCGTTCTGCCAGCAATTTGAGCAGTTCCAGCCGGGCAAAATCGATATCATGGTATTTTCCGGCCGCGATCAGGTGAACGCGCATGGTCTTTCTCCCGGCACCAGCGGCCACCGGCCTGCTGCCCCTTGCACTTCGGCCATTCCCGGCGCAAAAACAAGCATGATTGTTTTTTTTGAAGGATTGCTGATGGCCGGGGCAGGCGCCGGAAAAGGTCCGCTGGCGGGCGTGCGGGTGATCGATTGCACCAGCGTGCTGATGGGCCCCTATACCACCCAGATCTTTGCCGACCTTGGCGCAGACGTGATCAAGGTGGAGTCTCCTGCGGGCGATACCACCCGTGCCTTGCCGCCAGGTCCGACCGAAGATTGCGGCGCGATGTTCATGAATGTCAATCGCGGCAAACGCAGTCTCGTCCTCGACCTGAAGGACGAAAAGGGCCGGGATGCCTTGCTGCGGCTGGTCGAGGGCGCAGATATTTTCATCCACTCGATGCGGTTGAAGGCCATCGAGCGATTGGGGCTTTCCTATGCCGATCTGAAAAAGCGCAACTCCTCGATCATCTACGCCAACCTGTACGGATACGGGCGCAATGGCCCCTATGCCGACTATCCTGCCTATGACGACATCGTGCAGGCAGCGTCGGGCATTGTCGACCTGCAGGCCTCCCTGTCCGGCGGGGAGCCGACCTATCTGGCGACCGTCGTGGCCGACAAGGTGGCCGGCCTTACGGCTGCCTACGCAGTCATCGCTGCCCTGTTTGCGCGGGAGCGGCTGGGCATGGGGCAGGAAATCGAAGTGCCGATGTTCGAGACGCTGGCATCCTTTGCCATGCTCGAACATCTGTGCGGCGCGGTGTTCGATCCCCCGATCGGTCCCCCCGGCTATGTCCGCGCGCTCTCGCCCGAGCGACGCCCCTATCGCACGGCGGACGGCTATATCGCGGTAATGATCTACAATGATCGCCAATGGCGCAATTTCTTTGCTGTCATCGGCAATCCGGAATGGTCGCGCGATCCGATGTTCCGGTCGCTGCGCACGCGAACCCAGAACATCTCCGCAGTTCTCAGCCAGCTTGCCAGCGTCATGCAGCAACGCAGCACGCAGGAGTGGATGGCTGTTTTTGAGGAAGCGCAGTGCCCTGCCATGCCGGTCCGTTCGATCGACGACCTGCTCGACGATCCGCATCTGGAAGCAGTGGGCTTCTGGCATCGCTGCGAGACCCCGGATGGCATGGTGCGGATGCCGGGAATGCCGGTCCACTTTTCGGAAACGCCCGGTCAGGCGGGGCGTCCCGGCCCACGGCTGGGGGAAGACAGCGCCGAAGTGCTTGCCGAGGCCGGTTTTACCCCGGCCGAGATCGCCGAACTGACACCGGGCTTTCCGGCGGATCAGGCGGGATGAAACACCACCAGCGGCCCATCCGGTTCATGCGCGATTGCCGCGATCACCGCTGCGCCAATGGCCGCACCGTCCGGCGCAACAGTGTCCACGCGGCTCATCATCCGCACGCCCTCTTCCAGATCGACCAGCGCGACGTGGTAGGGCTGCTGCGGCGGGCGCTGGCTGACCACGGTAAGCGAATACACCGTTCCCCGCCCGCTCGTCTCGACCCATTCGAGCGGCTGTCCTTGCGGTCCGGTCAGGCGTGGCGGAAAGTAGCATTTGCCGTCAACGGGATCGCGTTGCAGCAGGATGCGCCCCTGTTCCAGCGCCTGGCGCCAATGGGCTTCGGGGCCGAGCGTTGGTTGGGAGTCCATGGCGCTTGGCTATGGCGCGCAGCGGAAAAGGTCAATCGCGCGGCGAACCGCAAGCGCGGTGGCGCGCGATGAGCGATCCCTTCCCTCGCGCAAGTGCAGCTATCGCCGGGCTGGCTACCTTCGGGATCGGGGAGACGCCCGGCTTCACTTCTCTCGAACTCGCAGCACAGGCGGGCCTGCTGGCGCTTGATGATGCGGGCATGTCCATCGCCGATGTCGATGCGCTGTTCTGCTGCCTGCCCGACGATCTGTTCGCCGGGCTCTCGCTGGCCGAGACCTACGGCATCCATCCGCGCTTTACGGACAACAACCGCACGGGCGGATCGTCCTTCGCCAGCCATGTGATCACCGCTGCGGTGATGATCCACGCGGGCTATATCGACTGCGCGATCGTCGCCTATGGCTCCAACCAGCGCAGCAGCGGCGGCAAGCTGACGACGCCTGCCAGAAGTTCCCGCTGGGAAGCCCCGTACCGCCCGCTCTATCCGCTCAGCAGCTATGCCCTTGCCGCTGCGCGCCATGCCCATGAATTCGGCACCACGCGCGAACAGATGGCGGCGGTGGCCGTGGCGGCCCGGCAATGGGCGAACACCAATCCGGAGGCTTTCGCGAAAGGCGAATTGACCATTGCCGACTGCCTTGCCAGCCGCATGATCAGCAGCCCGATCAGCAAGGCCGATTGCTGCCTTGTAACCGACGGCGCAGCGGCCATTGTCCTGACCTCCACCGAGCGCGCAAAGGATGGCCGGAAGCCGGCCGTGCCGGTGCTCGGTGCGGCGGCGGCAACCTGGCACAATGCAATCAGCCGGGCGGAAGATCTCACCCGCACTGCTGCAATCGAATCCGGCGCGCGGGCCATGGCGGCGGCGGGCGTGGTGCCGGGCGATTTCGACACGGTGCAGCTCTACGATGCCTTTACCATCAACACGATCCTGTTCCTCGAAGATCTCGGCTTTTGCGCCAAAGGCGAGGGCGGACCCTTTGCTGCAAGCGGGGCGATCGCGCCCGGGGGCAGCCTGCCGGTCAACACCAACGGTGGCGGCCTCAGTTGCTGCCATCCGGGCATGTACGGGCTGTTCGCCATCATCGAAGCCGCGCGCCAGATCCGTGGCGATGCCGCCAACCAGCAAGCCGATGCCAGGCTGTGCCTTGCGCATACCAACGGCGGAACGCTCTCCAGCCAGGCCACGCTGGTGCTGGGCGCGATGGAGACTGTCTGAAGAGTGAAGCCAGGAGAGTAGAGCCATGCCCCGTATCCACATCCCGTCCGAACATGCCCACGATCCGCTGTCCTATGCCTGGGGCCAGTTTACCCCCGAAATCGGTGCCGCGGCAGCGGCTTACTCGCTCGCGGTCTACGAGCATTCGCAGCTCTCGATGCGTGAAATGGAAGCGGCCAGGATGCGGACTGCGCTGATCAACGGTTGCCACCTGTGCCGCGAGATGCGGGCGGACCGCGATCTTGCCGGGCACATAGAGCGCAGCGGCGGCGACGTGGCCCGCGCCGCAAGTGT
Source organism: Erythrobacter sp. (assembly GCA_019739335.1). Classification (NCBI taxonomy): domain Bacteria; kingdom Pseudomonadati; phylum Pseudomonadota; class Alphaproteobacteria; order Sphingomonadales; family Erythrobacteraceae; genus Erythrobacter; species Erythrobacter sp. The sequence goes on along the minus strand of CP073261.1, from coordinate 2,321,625 downwards.
TCGTGACAACACGCCGCCGCCGGAGGAATTCTACGCAGCCGTAGCCGATTGGCGCCAGTCCGCGCTGTTTTCCGACCGCGAGCGCCTCGCCATCGAATATGCCGAGCGGCTGGGCGAGGCCCCGAAGTCGATGGATGAGGACGAGCACTTCTGGGAGCGTATGCACGCTCATTACACGGATCGGGAAATCGTCGACCTGACGTTCTCGATCGGCTCATGGATGGCACTGGGCCGCTTTACCCACGTCCTCGCGCTCGATGGCGTCTGTATGCCGACGATGAACAGGTCATAGGCCCTCATCCACGACGACTTGCGCCATAACTACCACTGCGGCACCGCGGAAGTAGCGCCTACCCCATCGTCGGGATCAAGAACGCGTTCGATCCATCGCCGCCGCCATCGGGCCAGCGCTGGGTGACCTTCTTTGCCTTGGTCCAGAACCGCAGGCCTTCCATGCCGTACTGGTCGGCATCGCCGAAGCCCGAGCGCTTCCAGCCGCCGAAGCTGTGGTAGCTCACCGGCACCGGGATCGGCACGTTGATGCCGACCATGCCGACATTCACCCGGTGCGCGAACTCGCGCGCGGCGTGGCCGTTGCGGGTGAAGATCGCGACGCCGTTGCCGTACTGGTGCTCGCTGGGGAGCCGCAGCGCGTGCTCGAAGTCGGTGGCGCGCACGATCTGGAGGACGGGGCCGAAGATCTCTTCCCTGTAGCTTTCCATGTCGGTGGTGACGTGATCGATCAGCGTCGGCCCGACGAAGAAGCCCTTCTCGAAGCCCTGCAGGCTGAACCCGCGCCCGTCGACGACGATCTCGCCGCCTTCGGCCTCGGCAGTGTCGATCCACTTCTCCACCCGCGCCTTGTGTTCGGGGGTGACGACCGGGCCGTAATGCGCCTGCGGATCGCTCGACACGCCCACCCGCAGCGCGTGGATCGCCGGGACCAGCTTGGCGCGCAGCCGCTCCGCCGTCTCCTCGCCCACCGGCACCACCACCGGCAGCGCCATGCAGCGCTCGCCAGCACTTCCGAAAGCCGCGCCCATCAGGTCGTTCACTGCCTGATCGAGATCGGCATCGGGCATGATGACGCCGTGGTTCTTCGCCCCGCCCATCGCCTGCACCCGCTTGCCCGCCGCCACGCCGCGACTGTAAACGTACTGGGCGATGTCGGACGAGCCGACGAAGCTGACCGCAGCGATATCGCGGTGGTCGAGGATCGCATCGACCATTTCCTTGTCGCCGTGCACAACCTGCAACAGGCCTTCGGGCGCTCCGGCTTCGAGGAACAGCTGCGCCAATCGCACCGGCACGCTCGGATCGCGTTCGCTCGGCTTCAATATGAAGGCATTGCCCGCCGCAATCGCCATGCCGAACATCCACATCGGGATCATCGCCGGGAAGTTGAACGGAGTAATCCCCGCGCCGATCCCCAGCGGCTGGCGCATCGAATAGACATCGATCCCCGGCCCGGCGCCGTTGGAATACTCGCCCTTCAAGGCCTGTGGGATGCCGCAGGCGAACTCGATCACTTCCAGTCCGCGCTGGATGTCGCCCTTGGCATCGTCGACCACCTTGCCGTGTTCGCTGGCGAGCAGTTCGGCGAGATCCTGCATGTTCTCCTCGAGCAGGCGCTTGAAATTGAACATCACCCGCGCCCGGCGCTGCGGATTGGTCGCCGCCCAGGCGGGCTGCACTTCCTTCGCCTTCGCCACCGCCAGATCGAGCAGCGCCGCATCGCCCAGCACCACCTCCGCCTGCACTTCACCCGTCGAGGGGTTCCACACCTTGTGCGTCCGGCCCGTTCCGCCTGAACCTGCCCCACCGGCGATGAAATGATCGATCTGGCGCATGCAAACTCTCCATTCTTGTCCGGTCATCAAGGGCCGGTGGTTATTCAATAAGTCGGACTGGCCCGAACCTTTCGCGGCCCGGGCAAGATTTCTATGACTCAGCGCCCGATAAAGGCCGGGGTGCGCTTTTCGCCGAAAGCGGCAATGGCTTCGCGGCAATCCGCCGTATCGCCGGTGCGCTGCTGCGCCTCGCATTCGCGTTGCAGCGCTTCGGCATAGCTGCTCGATTGCGCCAGCCGCACCGCACGGCGGATTTCACCGTAGGCGGTGGTTGGACCTTCTGCGAGCCGCTGCGCCAGCGCGAGCCCGTGCTCTCGCAAATCTGCCGCCGGCACAACCTCGTGCGCGATGCCCCACTCGCAGGCCTGCCGCGCATGGATCGGTTCAGCCAGCATGAGTGCCCGCGTTGCCCGTGCCGGGCCGATCAGCCGGGGCAGCATCCAGCTCGCGCCCGCGTCGAGCGCGAGGCCGACCCTGGGGAAAGCGAGCAGCAGAAAGCCGTCTTCCGCCATGATCGTGAAGTCCGCAGAAATGGCGAGCGAGGCTCCAGCCCCTGCGGCGGCCCCATGGACCAGGGCGATAACCGGGATTTCCAGATCGGCAAGCGCGAGCATCAGCGGATTGATCGACCGCGCTATTCCCTGCCGTAGCACCTCGCCAAAGCCCTCTTCACCCGCGCCGTCCATCCTCAGGTCGCCGCCCGAACAAAAGCCCTTGCCAGCACCCGCCAGCACCAGCGCCCGAGCATCTCTTGTTTCCTCCAGCGCCGCATGGAGCACGTCGGCCATTGCCCAAGACAAGGCATTGCGCGTTGGCGGATCGTCAAGCGTGAGCACCACGACATCGCCGATCCGTTCGGACCGCACCAAGGGGTCAGCCATCCATGTTCTCCACCACCAAGGCGATGCCCTGACCGCCACCGATGCACATGGTGACCAGGCCATAGCGCCCACCGGTGCGTTTCAGTTCGTACATGCACTTTACCGTCAGGATTGCGCCGGTCGCACCAACCGGATGGCCGAGCGAAATACCCGAACCGTTGGGATTGGTCCGATCAGGGTCGAAGCCAAGCTCCTTCGCCACGCCGCAAGCCTGCGCGGCAAAGGCCTCGTTACTTTCGATCACGTCGATCTGGTCGAGCGCGAGGCCGGCCCGCTTCAATGCCACCGGCACCGCGCCCACCGGCCCAAGGCCCATGACTTCCGGCTCCACCCCGGCATGGCCCCAGCCGAGGATGCGCGCCATCGGGGTGCGTCTTTCGCGCGCAACTGCTGCCCCGCTTGCCAGCACCAGGGCGGCCGCGCCGTCGTTGATACCGCTGGCGTTGCCCGCCGTTACCGTCCCGTCCTTGCGGAACACCGGGCGCAGGCTCGCCATGCCTGCTGCCGAAGCATCGGTCCGCACGTGTTCGTCGGTGTCGAACACCACCGTTCCCTTGCGACCGACAATTTCGACCGGCACGATCTGCTCGCGGAAACGCCCTTCGGCTATGGCGCGGGCGGCCCGGCGATGGCTTTCGACCGCCGCGGCATCCTGTTCCTCGCGACTGATGCCGCATCGCTCGGCCACGTTTTCGGCAGTGATGCCCATGTGGAAGTTGTGAAACGGATCGTGCAGCGCGCCGAGCATTCCGTCCTGCAACGACAGATCACCCATCTTGGTGCCGAAGCGCGCGCCATTGGTCATGTGAGGGGCACTGGACATGCATTCCGTTCCTGCGGCGATGGCATGATCGCATTCGCCCAGGCGGATCGCCTGCGCTGCCGAGACGATCGCCTGCAGGCCGGACCCGCACAGACGATTGACGTTCATCGCCGCGCTCGAGACCGGCACCCCCGCGTTCACCGAAGCGACCCGGCTGACATAGGCATCCGAGGGCTGTGTGGGGATGACGATACCGACCACCACCTGCTCGATCGCCGAGCCATCCACCCCGGCCCGGGCGATCGCTTCCTTCATCACGATGGTGCCGAGTTGCGCCGGGCGGAATTGTGCCAGCGAGCCGCCAAAGGTGCCGATGGCGGTGCGCACGCCCGAAAGGATGAAGATGTCTTCCATTGTGGTTTCCTGCTTTGGTTCGACCGGCAACAGGGGTCATCCGCGTTACCGGTGGGGAGGGGTTCTGCACTTCTCTACCACTTTTCGGGACCCCATATCACCAATGTTCGCGGCAAACAAAAAAACATTCATGATTGTTTTATGCTTTTCCCGCGCTATGGTGCCTGCGAGTACTGGAGAAGTCTGAAATGGACGCTGCAATCACTGCGCAGATCAAGCAGCGGATGGAAAGCGAGACCGAGCGCAAGGCGCCGCCCGAAGGTTTCCCCGCGCTGCCCCCAATCCCGGCCGGACGATATGTCGACCCCGCCTTTCTTGCGCTGGAGCGCGAGCGGATGTGGAATCGGGCCTGGCTCTACGCCTGCCACGCCGACCAGATCCCAGAGCCCGGCGACTGGATCCTGATCCGCAATACCGGGTCTCCGATCATTGTCGTGCGCGATCTTTCAGGGGAGTTCCGCGCCTTCTACAACACCTGCCAGCATCGCGGGGCGCCGTTGGTGACCGAGAATTCGGGCAATGGCCGCGGCTTCGTCTGCGGTTATCACGGCTGGTCGTACACGCTTGACGGCAAGCTGGTTGCCGTGCGCGACAGGCGCGACTTTCCGGAGCTGGATTTTTCCTGCCACTCGCTCAAGCAGGTGCGTTGCGAGACCATCGGCAAGATCATCTTCGTCAACCAGGATCCGGATGCCGAGCCGTTGTTGCAGCATATCGGCCCGATGGCGGCAGAACTGGAGCAGTTCGAATTCGACCGACTCGATTTCGTCGAAAGCCGGTCCTATGAAGTCGAATGCAACGTGAAGGTGCTGCTCGACGCCTTCATGGAAGTCTATCATCTCAAGTCCATCCACCAGCAATCGGTGGACCGCTTTCTCGATCACCGGGGAATGACCGCAACGCTCTGGCAAAAGGGGCATTCGCGCATGGTGACGCCGAACCGGCGTCCCGACTGGAAAGACCCGGGCACCATCGGCATGCCCAAGTTGCCCAACGTCACGGAAATTCCGCGGGACAACAACGTCAGCTACATGATCTATCCGAATTTCGTGATGCCGCCGTCCGACAGCGGGATCCCGATGTTGCAGTTCTGGCCGACCGGGACCAACACCTGCCGCGTCGTTTCCACTTGGATCGCCCCCGAATACGACGCCGAAAATCCCCATCCCAAATGGAGCGATCGCAAGGCGAATTGGGAACGCATCCTCTACGAAGATCTGCAATATGCCCCGCAGATTCAGGAATCGCTGGAATCGCCGGGCTTTGTCGGCATCCCGCTGAACTATCAGGAGCGGCGCATCTATCATTGGCACGAAGAACTCGATCGCCGCATCGGCGTGAACAGCCTGCCCGAAGGCTTGGCGGTGACTCCCAGGCTGGAACAGTGGGTCGAGGCATGAACAGGATCGATCCGGTCATCGCCGGAACCGAGGAAGGCCCGCAATTCGGCTTCACCAATCACCAACTGGCGACTCTGGAAACCGTTTACCGCGACGACTTGCTGAAGGATCAGGTCATCGTCGTCACAGGCGGGGGTTCGGGCATCGGCAAGGGCATTGCCTTCCTGTGCGCGCGGCTTGGTGCCCATGTGGTGATCTGCGGGCGCACCGAAGAGAGGCTGGTCGAAGCCTGCGATGCGATGGAGGAAGCCACCGGTCGCCGGCCGATGCACATTCCGATGTCCATCCGCGATCCGGAGGAAGTCGAGGCCTTCTACGATGCAGTTTTCGAACGGCACGGTCGTGTCGACCACCTGATCAACAATGCCGGCGGCCAGTTCCCGCAGGATGCCATCGATTTCAGCCGCAAGGGCTGGCTGTCGGTAATCGATCTCAATCTCAACGGCACATGGTGGATGACGCAGACCCTGGCGCAGCGCTGGCGCGCGCAGGGGGCAAAGGGCAATGTCATCAGCATCGTGGCGAATGTCGAGCGGGGCATGCCGCAGGCGGCGCATACATGCGCAGCGCGCGCGGGGGTCATCTACCTTTCGAAGACGCTGGCTACCGAATGGGCGCCGCTGGACATTCGCGTCAATTGCGTCGCGCCCGGCGTGATCGAAAGCGAGGGTTTCCGCGTCTACCCGCCCGAAGCGCTCGAACGGTTCCACGATGCCAATCCGATGAAACGGCGCGGCGATGTGTGGGACATTGCCGAGGCCTGCGTTTACCTGATGGCCCCTTCGGGCGACTTCATTACCGGCGAGCTGCTGGTGATCGACGGTGGCCAGGCCCAGAACGGCGCCGTATGGCCGGCCGGTCGTCCGGACTGGTTCGGTGGCACCAGATCGAACCGTACCTGAGCGGGATTTCGTTTACCGTTCGATCCCCCTTTCCTCCAGCAGCATATCCCGCAGCCGGAATTTCTGGATCTTGGATGTCGACATCGGCCACCCGGTGACGAAGCGGACGTCGCGCGGCAGCTTGAAGTTGGCGATCTTGCCGCGGCAATGCGCGATCAGTTCATCCGGCTCCACCGACTCGCCGGGAGCCAGTTCGACAAAGGCCACCGGCACTTCGACGTAGCGATCATCGGGAATGCCGACGACCTGCGCCAGCTTCACGGCATCGTGCGTCTGCAACACGCCTTCGATTTCCGCCGCTGCGACGTTTTCACCGCCGACCTTGAGCATGTCCTTGGTGCGGCCGTGGAACATGATCGTGCCCGCTTCGTCGAAAGAGCCGATGTCACCGGTGTGCAGCCAGCCGTCACGAATGCTCTCGGCGGTCTTTTCCGGGGCATTGTAGTATCCCGACAGCATGTTCGGCCCGCGGGCGCAGATTTCCCCCCGCTCGCCCGGAGCGCATTCCCGGCCTGTTTCGATATCGACGATCCTGACGTCCCACTCGTCCAGCGGCACGCCGAGACGACTGGTGCGGCTATGCTCGGTTTCGTCCAGTCTGCTCGTGCAGATGGTGCCTGCCGCCTCGGTCAGCCCATAGGTTCCGACATGGACGATGGAGGGCATGGCTTCGATCATGGCGGTCTTGATCCAGGCAGGCTGGACGGCGAAGTTGCTGTTCATCAGCCGCATCGAGGCAAGGTCCGTCACCTTGAAGCGGTCGTGCGAAATCAGGTCCTGCATGATCGTTACGAAGGCAGGATAGGCAATGGTTGCGCGCTCCCTCTCCAGCATTTCCAGCGCCGTCCCGGCATCGAAGTAGGGGACGGTCATGTAGGCGCCGCCTGCGTCCATGATCATCGTCATCGGGAGAATTCCGGCGATGTGATAGATCGGGAGCGGCGACCATACCTTGTCGGCATCGGTGACTTCGTACCGCAGGCCAAGGTTGCGGCTGTTGCCGACCATCGCCCGGTTGGAAATCATGCACCCCTTCGGATTGGACGTGGTGCCCGAGGTATAGAGGATGAGACCGATATCCCCCGGCTGCACGGCCTCGGTCAACGCCCTGATATCGGTATCGGGCACACTTTCGCCAAGCGCCATCGCACGGCTCAGCGGTAGTAGCGCCGGGCCGCATTTCTCCTCGAGGCAGATGATCTGCCGCAGATCCGGCGCTTCGGGCAGATCGAGCGCGAGGCAATCGGCGGAACCGCGAAGCGAGGCAAGCGCAGCTTCCAGCCGCTCACCAAAATCGAGCGAATCCGCGACCCGGCCGGTGGTCACCAGCACACGCAGGGCGGCATCCTTGACCAGATAGGCCAGTTCGCCTGGCTGGTAACGGGCATTGACCGGCACCACGACCGCGCCGATGAGCGCGCAACCGTAGTAGATCTCAAGGAATTCCCGGCAGGTCGGCAGCAGCACGCCGACATGCTCACCGCGCCGCACGCCGAGTGCCACCAGCGTCTTTGCCCAGCGCGTCGATGCATCCAGCAACTGGGCATAGGTCTGGCGAGAATCGGGAAAGATCAAGGCAATGCTGTCGCCGTGCGAGACCGCGCGGTTGCGCAGCATCTTCCCGATCGTATGAATGGTATCGCTCATCAGTCTCTCCCGGTGGCCTCCCCTGCGCTGCGGCAGGTGGTGGTTCGTCCGTTCACAATTCTCGTATCAGGGTTGCCGGATCGCCGTCCCATTCCTGCGCGGCGCGCGCGATCAGCGCGAAGAAACTGCGGATCGGGGCGCAGTCTTCGAGAATCTCGACCATGTGGCCGATGCCGGGGCGGCAATCGACGTAGCAGAAGCGGGCCTTGCCGAAGTATCCCGAGCTGGCGACGGTAAATCCCTCCTGCTCGTATTCGGCGACGGTTACATCGTAATCCGCGACCATGATGGCGATGTGATGCATCGCCTCCTGCCCCGCCGGCACGGAGTCGCGATAGCAGGATGGGGCATCGTCATGCTGCTGCACCAGTTCGATCTGCACCGGCCCGGCCTGCGCGATGGCAGTGGAAAAATCGACGCGTCCGGGCTTCCCGCGATACAACGGTTCGCGAATGGGAATGTGGCGGTTCACCAGGAAGGGCCCGACTCCTGTCGTCCGGTGCCAGCGGCGGGCGGCCTCCTCCAGATCGTTCACCACCCAGGCCATTTGCAGGACAGCATGGCGGGCGGGATCGGTATTGCTCACATCAGGCCTCGATTGCGGTTTCGGTGCCCATAGTAGCACTGCCAAGGATCAAGTAAACATACAGGCATGATTGTCTTTTTCTTGGCTCGCCCTAAACTCGCCAGCCAAGCAAGGAGACAGGCACATGACTGCGGATCGCCCACCGCTGAAGTTCGAGGATCTGGTAATCGGTGAGGAGCGCCGATCGTCCAGCCGCACGATCACCGAAGCGGAAATCGTCGAGTTCGCCCGCCAGTACGATCCGCAGTGGTTCCACACCGATCCCGAAGCGGCGCGGCAGTCGCATTTCGGGGAGGTCGTTGCGAGCGGGGTGCACGTGCTGGCGATCTGGCGCCAGCTCGATCACGAGATCAACAGCGACATCGACTATGTCTGCGGCATCGGCTTCGACAACTTCCGCCTGAAGACCGCACTGCGGCCGGGGGACACGGTATATGTGACCTCGCGCATCCTGTCGAAAGAACTGTCCAAGAGCGGCAAGCCGCGCGGAACCTGCGTCGGCTACTACGAAATGCGCAACCAGAACGACCAGGTTGTTCTCCAGTTCGAGAGTATCAACCTGGTGCACACGCGCGCCGCCGCAGCGCGGGAGGGGCCTGTCAATGCAAATGCACCGCTAGAGAAGTGAACCGGGGAGGTTAGAGGGGTCCGGTCAAGGGCAAACGCACCTGTCGCAATGCGAGCAAGGGTGGGGGATGACCATGCTTCGACCAGGAAAAGTTGAAAGCCCATTTCGTTACTTCAACTCTCCGCCCTAGGCCATCCGTCTGGTTGTGCTGATTTGCGACTGCTACCCGGTGTCATCGCGACAGGCCGAGGACCTGCTGTTCGGGCCCGGGATCGGCATGTGTCACGAGTCCATGCGGCTGCGGTGGAACAGGTTCGGCCCGCTGGCATTCCAGCCGAGCTGCGCGAACCGCATCTCTGCAAGAGTTGCAGGTGAGTTACGCGTCACATTTTTCAGGCAGAAGGAACCCGAATGCTGCGCGAAGCGTAAATGGGTTGCAAGCAAGGAGGGGCTACAAATGCCATCCGCGATCCAGTGGCTGCCTTATTGTGGCGTCGCACCAGCGCCCACGGAGTGGTTTGCGCGGTGGAATTTCGATCCGATATTGCTGGCGATTGTCGCGCTCGGCCTGATCGCAGGACGCCTGATCTCCCCAGAGCGAACGGCTGCCCACCTTGCCTCGGTTCTGGTCATCCTCCTGCTATTCGTTTCGCCCTTCTGCGCGCTGGGATCGGCGCTGTTTACTGCGCGTGCTATCCACCACATTGCCCTCGCGCTTGTCCTTGCTCCCCTTCTGGTCAATTCCTTGCGACTCCATGAGAAACGAATTTCATTGTCCCTCACCCAGCTCACAGTGATGCAGGCGGGCATCTTCTGGGCATGGCACATCCCGGAATTCTACTCCGCTGCGTTATCAAGCGATGCAGTCTTCTGGATCATGCAGATGAGTCTGACAGCGAGTTCGGCGTTCTGGTGGGCACGGCTGAGGCAGTCGAGCGCCACGGTGGCGACCGGAGCGTTGCTCGCGACAATGGTGCAAATGGGTGCGCTGGGAGCGCTGCTCGTCTTTGCCGATCGTGCCTATTATGCGCCCCATGTCCTGACCACCCACCTGTGGGGACTGTCGCCGCTGGAAGACCAGCAGATCGCCGGACTGATCATGTGGGCTCCCGCCTCTGCGGTCTATCTGCTGGCGGCGATGGTGGTGCTCTATCGCTCGCTCGCGCCGGTTCCCGCACGATGAAGCCGTGGGTCCAGCAGTGGCAGGAATGGTCGGTAAGCTACCGGGAGCGGGGGAAGTATACGCCGGTCGGGGTTGCTTTCCACTGGATTATGGCTGCTGTCGTCATATTCCAGCTTGGATCGGGCTGGATGATCCAGCGCTATCTGGTCGGCGCGGACAAGCTGGATGCCTACCAGCTCCATTCCGAGATCGGGCTGACGCTGCTGCTGCTGGGCGCCCTGCGGCTGCTGTGGCGGCTGATCGTTCCCGGCCCGGTCAACGATGCCGACAACCAGGGCTGGCGATCCACAGTCGCACACGCGATCCACGCCGTTTTCTACGCGCTGTTCGTGATCCTCCCGCTGTCGGGATGGATGATGTGGTCCGCCATCCAGCCAGCGCGCGATCTTCACCTCGCGGGGCTTGTGCCCGTCCCCGCCATGCCGCTCCACACGCTTTCGAGCGAATGGCAGTTCCGGGTGCTGGAACTGGCCATCGATGTGCATGTCGCCGCTGTCATCGTTCTCGCCCTGCTCATTCCCGCCCACGCTCTCGCTGCCATCAAGCACCATTTCTGGGATCAGGACGACGTTCTGGAAGGCATGCTTCCGGAGATTCCGAATGCCCGCTCCCACCCCGAAGGTCCGAACTATAGTCAGCCAGGCTAGCCATCTCGCGCGCTGTCAGGAGCTGGCTGATCCGGGTCATCACGCGATCGGGATCACCATAGCGTTCACCCGCCGACCATGCCTGCAACTGCCTCGCCAGATAGTGGGCAGGTTGACCCGCCAGCGGCGGGTTGCCCGGCCCGGTTCCGGTGCCGTCCTCACCGTGGCAGCTCGCGCAGGAGGGCAGGCCGCGATCAGGATCGCCGCGATGGTACAGTTCGGCAGCCGCGCAGGTCGGCAGGGCGGTGTCCTGCGCGGCGTCATCAGGAAAAGGCATTCCGCTGTAATGGACCGCGACTTTCTGCCGGGCAGACCAATCCAGCCTGCCCGCGATCCACGCCATCTGCGGATGTCGCCGCTGCCCTTCGGCAAAGTATTCCATCTGCCGCGCAAAATATCCCGGATCGAGCCCGGCGAGCCGTGGAACGAGATTGCCGTCCCCTTCGCCTTGCAGGCCATGGCAGGTGGCGCAGGCTCCGCGAGCCCCTGCGTCTCCCCCGCCAAGCGCGATAATCTCTCCCGTGGACTCCCACACTTCCGGCCTGGAATGCGCGTCTCCGCATGCCGACAGGAGCAAGCATCCGGCAAGACACCAGGGGAGCGATGGAGAAATGCGCATCCATTTGGGAACCTGCCCGGCTTGCCGGAGGTTCCCGACAAGATGAGGGGAACTCTCGCCAATGGGCCTCGGCGCGTCATGACAGTGGGAACAGTGATCGCGATTTGCGCCGGGCTGAACGCCTGCAAGCCACCGCCGGAATCGCGGTACATTCCCGATCCTGCAAACGCTGAGCGTGGCCGGTTGGCAATCGAGCGAGTTGGCTGCGCGGCCTGTCATGAAATTCCCGGTATCGATTGGCCGCAGGGAAGCACCGGGCCTTCCTTGCAGGGTTTCGACGATTACGGCCCGATTGCCGGCCAGTTGCCGAACACACCCGCAAACCTTGCGGCATTCGTGCGCAATGCGCCGCTCGCCAAGCCTGGCTCGTCGATGCCCGCAATGCCGTTGACAGAAGCGGAAGCGCGCGATGTCGCCGCCTATCTCCACGGGCTTGACGATGACTGAGCCACAAAGCGTCTTCGACGCCTGGTGGGGATGGCCGCCGCCGGTGCTCGATCCGGCGGGGCCTTATGCAGACAGTGTCACGACGCTCGCATGGGTGCTCTTCGGACTAGGTTTTTTCGTCACGGCAATCGTGGTGGCGGCCGTATACCTCGCCATCAGGGGCTCCGCGCGGACGAAGGCCCGACTGGGGGGCGAGCGGGCAGTCTGGATCGGCGGAATTGCCTTTCCGGGGGTGGTGCTGACCGCGCTGCTGGTCTGGGGCCTCTCGCTGACCGCATCGCTGACCAAGGCTCCATCGGGCGAGGAAATGCGGGTCCGGGTAACCGGGCATATGTGGTGGTTCGAGGTCGAATATCTCGACAGCGCAGGCAATGTCGTGCTGCGCGACGCCAATGAACTGCACCTGCCGGTGGGCGAGCGGGTGGTCATCGAGCTTGCCAGTGAAGACGTGATCCACAGCTTCTGGGTGCCTCACCTGTCCGGCAAGGAAGACATGATTCCGGGTCGGGTCAACGAACTGCTGGTGCAGGCTGACCGGGCTGGCCGGTTCGGCGGGATATGCGCCGAATACTGCGGCGGCCCCCACGCGCTGATGGGATTCGTCACCGTCGCTCACGAGCCTGAGGCCTGGCAGGCGTGGCGCGAAGAGCGGACGGCCAGCCTGCCCGCGATCGTGGAGCAGAACGTCCCGGGCGATACGCCGGTACTGGCCGCCAATGCTCCGCGACCGCTCGATAGCAATGCACGGGACGGGCGCGCACTGTTCATGGAAAGTGGGTGTGCCGCTTGCCACCGCGTGGGGGGAACCGAGGCGAACGGCCTTGCCGGGCCGGACCTGACCCATGTCGGCAGCCGTCTTTCGCTCGGAGCGGGAATCCTGCCCAACAATCGCGGCACGATGATGGGCTGGATCGGCAACAGCCAGTCGATCAAGCGGGGCAACCGGATGCCCGATTACGACATGCTGTCTGCCGACGAACTCGAAGCCATCGCCATCTGGCTCGAGCAGCAAAAATGAGCGAGGGCCCGCTGCACGAGACACGCGAGGCGATGGCGGGGCGAAAGTCCGAAACCGGTTTCGATCACGATCTTTACCGGCTGTTCCCGACGCACCACCCGCGCCCTGAAGGCGAAGTGGAAGAGCTCGAACGGATCTGGAAAGCGCCAACGGGATGGGGCGTGTTCAAGGTCGTCAACAACAATTACATCGGATTCTTCCACCTTTCGACGAGCTTCCTGTTCTTCCTCCTCGCCGGGGTGCTGGCCCTGGGAATGCGGGTGCAACTCGCCGCACCGCTGCAGGATTTCCTGCCGGTGGAAACCTACAACCAGTTCTTCACCATGCACGGCACGATGATGATGTTCCTCTTTGCCGTGCCCGCAGTGGAGGCAGCGGGAATGCTGTTGTTGCCGCAGATGCTTGGCGCGCGGGAACTTCCATTTCCGCGTGCAGCCGCGTTCGGCTTCTGGATGTTCCTGGTCGGCGGGCTGTCCTTCTTCGCTTCGATATTCGTGGGCCTTGCACCCGATGGCGGGTGGTTCATGTATCCGCCGCTGACATCCATCGCCTTCAGCCCCGGCATCAACACCGATTTCTACCTCCTCGGGATCGGGTTTATCGAGATCAGCGCGATTATCGGGGCGATCGAGATTATCGTCGGCGTCCTGCGCGCGCGCGCGCCGGGAATGACTCTCGACCGGATGCCGATCTTTGCCTGGGCGATGCTGGTGTTCGCCGTGATGATCATCGTGGCGTTTCCGGCGATCATACTGGCGACAACACTGCTGGAACTGGAACGCGCCTTCAACTGGCCCTTCTTCGATCCCACGCGCGGCGGCGATCCGCTGTTGTGGCAGCACCTGTTCTGGTTCTTCGGCCATCCCGAAGTCTACATCATCTTCATCCCGGCGGCGGGCATGATGAGCATGATGGTGGCCACCATCGCCCGGACCCCGCTGGTTGGATATCGCCTCAACGTGCTGGCGCTTGTCGCCACCGGGTTCATCAGCTTCGGCGTATGGGCGCACCACATGTTCGCTACCGGAATGCCGCGCGTTTCCACCGGCTATTTCAGCGCCGCGAGCATGGCGGTGAGCTTGCCGGCAGGCATCCAGGTGTTCTGCTGGATTGCCACTCTGGCGAGCGGCAAGATCCGCTGGTCTGCGCCCGCCCTGTTCGTCATCGGCAGCCTTGTCACCTTCACGATGGGCGGGCTGACCGGAGTGATGCTGGGCATGGTGCCGTTCGACTGGCAGGTGCACGATACCCATTTCGTGGTGGCGCACCTGCACTATGTCCTGATCGGCGGCATGGTGATGCCGCTGTTCGGCGCATTCTACTACTGGGCCGGGATGACGAGCAAGAACGCGCTGTCCGACCGCATCGGGCGATGGGTGTTCGCGCTGTTTTTCAGCGGGGTCCACATTACTTTCCTGCCGATGCACCTGACGGGTTTCCTCGGCATGCCGCGGCGGGTCTATACATACCTTCCTGGGCGTGACCTCGATCTGGTCAATCTGATTTCCACGATCGGAGCCTTCGTCATCGCGGCCGGGATCGCGCTGTTCCTGTTCGATCTGGCGAAAAACTTCCGCTTCACTGCCGAGAAATCGGCAGGCAACGTCTATGGCGCGGGCACGCTCGAATGGCTGCCTGCGGGGCTTTATTCGAGCCGCTCCCAACCGCTTGTCACCAGCCGTGAGCCACTGTGGGACGATCCGGAACTGGGCGAGGACGTGCAGGCGGGGCGGTATTTCCTGCCCAACAGCGCCACCGGTTGGCGGGAGACGATCATCACCAGCCCCATCAATGCAGAACCCCAGTACCTGCAGCTGATCCCCGGACCTTCACCCTGGCCGGTCGGTGCGTCGTTTGCGACTGCAGCGTTCTTCCTGTCGCTCACCGTTCAGGCCTATTCCTTCGCGATGCTCGGGGGAGTGGTAGCGATCCTGTGCATCCTGCGCTGGGTTTGGGACAATGACCGACCAGTCCCACAACAGACGGTGGATATCGGTGCCGGTATAACGGTGCCGGTCGCTATCGCCGGATCTTCCAGCCACAGCTGGTGGGCATTGAACGCGCTGATGGTGGTTATGGGCATGATCGCCTTCATGGGCCTGTTCAGCTATCTCTATCTGTACGGCATCCATCCCGAGGTGTGGATCGACGCGCCGCCACTTTTGCAAACCGCAGGGATCGCCGCCCTGCTGCTCGGCGCTCTGGCGGCAGCCTGGTTTTCGCGCCGGTCGCTGGCATCCAGGCCGGAGGGCGAGTTTCCTGGCCAGCTTCCTTGGCTGTCCTCCGCTTTTGCCGCAGCACTTTTGGGAACAGCGATCTGGTGGGACTGGAACGGGTGGAGCGGCGCTGGGCTGGTGCCTACCGCCAGTGGGCAAGGTGCAACCGTCTTCGCTCTGCTGTCGATCCAGGCTGTCACCGTCGCCATTGCCACGATCATGGCTCTGTATCTCGGCTTTCGCAGTGGCAGAGGATTGCTGCTTGCACCGCACAGCGTCACGCTGGATGTTGTCGTCCGGTTTATATCCTACGTCGCGGTGCAGGGACTTGCCATTGTCACGGTAGTGCGCCTGTTCCCGGGAGAGGTGGCGTGAGCGGGAACGAATTTCGCAACAGCATCGATCTGCTTACGCCTACGCTCGCGCTTGCTGTCTGGGCTGCGCATTTCTCGCTCCTCTGGGCAGCAAGCAGCATTTTCCCGGGCTTGCCGCTCGCAAGATGGATCGCCGTCTTTGGGACCATTCTCGCAGCGACAGGGCTGGTCTGGCTCTGGAAGCGCGGCGAGGTACATTCGGTCAAGTCGGTTCCCGGCCTCGGGATCGCGATTGCAGCGGCGGGTATCGCATTCGACCTGCTCCCCGCACTCTTTGGCTAGCTTCCGTCGAACAGGCTGCTCGAACTGGCGAAAGAAATTCCGGCAACAAAGGAAGCGAGGCCCAGGCCCACGGCAAGCAGCAACAGCAGGCCATCGCGCACCAGCAGCGCCAGCCCGATCGCCAGAATGGCCGCCATCGGCGCGCTGCTGGCGAAAGGCACGAATTCGAGCGGAGGCACGGTTAGGCACAGCAGCAGGACAATCCCCGCGGCAATGCGCGGCCACGGCTGCTTGACGAAGCGCGGCATTCGCCCGTGAAACCACTTGTCGAGATGCCGCGCGAGCCCGTCGAGCTTATCGGCCGCCTTGTGCAGCTTGCGGCCCGAAACCGAGCGGCGCTGAACAAATTGCGGCAACCACAGGTGATCCTTGCCCCACAGCAGCTGGGCAGCAGTAATCGCAACGATGAGCGCAAGGAAGGTCGGCAGGCCCGGAATCCCGCCGAGCGGACTGATCTCCACCAGCGCGGGCAGCATCAGCGCAGGCCCGTATGACCTGTGGCCGATGGCATCGAGTACATTCCCGATCGAGACCCGGTCCTGCCGGTCTGCAAGGCTGCGCAACGTATTCAGGATGTCGCAAACCGAGTGCGGCGGGTGGTCGGTCGATCTGTCGTTCATTGATATTCTCCCGGCTGAGCCGACAAACGCACAAACCATTCGCTCCCATCCCCATCAAATTCAAGAATGCACCCCCGGCACCGGAGTTTCCCGAATCTCCGATGGAATCCGGAACCTTTGCCGTCTCAGCCGTTGATTACAGCGAAAGGGGGGATTGGACGCGACAGGCAGGAGAGCGGTCATTCAGCACGAAGTTATCACTCCAGCGCCATTCCTTGGCCCGATCCACGGTGTTCTGCTGGCCTTCCCCGTCGCGCTGTTCCCGGCGGCACTGGTCTCAGACATCGCCTATCTGAACACCGCAGAAATCCAGTGGAGCAACTTTTCCTCCTGGCTGATTGCGGGGGCCGATGTTTTCACCGGACTGCTGCTTGCCTGGGCAATTATCAGCCTGTTTTTCGGTCGCCTGCGAAACCGGCGCGGCCGCGGTCTTGTTTACACAGGTCTTGTCGCAGTCTTGTTTGTCGCCGGCGTACTCAACGCCTTTCAGCACGCAAAGGACGGCTGGCATTCGGTGGGCACATTAGGCCTGGCCCTCTCGATCCTTTGCGCGGTGATCGCGTTGCTCATCGGGCTTCTGGGACATTGGCCCGCGCCTCATCGGGAGCATCGCCCATGACGGATTTTCGCGCCACTAGCCTCGTACTTTGCCTGGCCCTCGCAGCCTGCGCCCCTGAAAGCGAGAATCTGGACCAGACCGGTGCCAGCCCCACGCTTCCCGACCAGGCGGATTCGTTTTTGCCGGCGATGAACATCGCGACTCCGGAAGGCTGGGATGGCGATCTGCCTACAGTGCCTGAAGGCTTCACCATCACGGCAATCGCCGAGGATCTCAAGATTCCGCGCCAGACCATCGTCCTGCCCAATGGCGATATCCTGGTTGCCGAAGGTACGGGCGGCAATGCGCCGCAGCTGCGTCCGAAGGACATCATCGCCGGGCTCATCAAGAGTGAAGGGAAAAGTTCAGTCGAAGGCGGAGACCGGATAACCCTGTTGCGCGATGAGGATGGCGACGGGCAGACCGACCTGCAAACCGTGCTCATCGACGGGCTCGACGCGCCCTATGGCCTCGCGCTGATCGGCAGCGATCTTTACGTCGCCAATCAGGGCAACCTGATGCGCTTCCCCTACACCGAGGGCGCGACAAGGATCGATAGTCCCGGCGAGGAAGTCACCGCCCTGCCCGCACGTATCAATCACCACTGGACCAAGGCGATGACCGCGAGTCCGGATGGTTCGCGCCTCTATGTCGGGATCGGCTCGAACAGCAATGTCGGCGAGCGGGGCATGGATGTCGAAGAAGATCGGGCCGTGATCTGGGAAATCGATCCTGAAACCGGAGCGAGCCGCATCTTCGCTTCGGGCCTGCGCAATCCTACCGACCTGGCGTTCAACCCCTGGACCAACGGGCTGTGGGCAGTCGTCAACGAGCGTGACGAACTGGGGCCGGAACTGGTGCCCGATTATCTGACATCGGTGCGGGAGGGCGGTTTCTATGGCTGGCCCTACAGTTACTGGGGCCAGAACATTGATCCGCGCATCCGTCCGCAGCGGCCCGATCTGGTGCGCAGCGCCATTGCCCCCGATTACGCGCTCGGCTCGCATGTCGCCGCGCTTGGCCTGTCGTTTGCAACCGATGGCGGGTTTGGCGGACGCTTTGCCGAAGGCGCATTCGTCGGCCAGCATGGCAGCTGGAACCGTTCCGATCTTGCCGGGTACAATGTCGTCTTCGTGCCGTTCCGCAATGGGCGACCGGCAGGCGATCCGATCGAATTCGTTTCGGGATTCCTGGAGGACGGCCACGCGCGCGGCAGACCTGTCGGAGTAACATTCGACGCAGAGCGCGGCGCGCTGCTGGTTGCCGATGACGTTTCCAACACCGTCTGGCGCATCGCTCCCACCACGCCCCGGCCGACGCCCGCCGGACGCGAAACTGAACCAGAAACCAGTGAGTAGGAATATGAAGAACACCATCCACCTCAAGCCCATCAATGAACAGGTCATTGTCATTACCGGGGCCACCTCGGGCCACGGTCTGTGTACTGCGCAAATGGCCGCTGCCCAAGGGGCCAAAGTCATGCTTGCCGCGCGTGACGAGGCAGCGTTGAAGCAGGTATGCGCGGAAATTCGCACCAAAGGCGGCATTGCGGACTACGTCGTTACCGACGTTGCGCGCGAAGAAGATATGCAGCGGCTGGCCGACGAGACGATATCCCGTTTCGGCGGATTCGACAGTTGGGTCAACAACGCCGGAATCGGCGTTTACGCGCAGGCTCTCGATCTTGACCTGGAAGATCATCGACTTGTGTTTGAAACCAACTACTGGGGCGTTGTCCACGGTTCGACGATCGCCGCGCGCCATCTCAAGGACAGGCAGGGCGGGGGAGCGCTGATCAATGTAGGCTCGATCAATTCGGACCTGCCTGGACCGATCCTTGCCTCATACAACGCATCGAAACACGCGGTGAAAGGATTCACCGATTCCCTGCGCATCGAATTGCAGATGAACCGGGAACCCGTCTCGGTCACGCTGATCCAGCCCAGCGCCATCGGCACCCCGTTCCCGCAGCATGCCCGCAATACAACCGGTTACCAAGCGCGCCTGCCCAAGCCCATCTACGCCCCCGAAGTGGTGGCCCGCGCAATCCTGGATGCCGCGCAGCACCAGCGCCGGAACGTCGTCGTCGGCGGGGCGGGCAAACTCCAGATCTTCGGCCTTCACGCCTTTCCGCGCCTGTTCGACAAGATCGCCGCCAGCATGGCGGACAAGCTGGTGGACAGGGACCGGCGGGTACCCGAGCAAGAAGGCAATCTCGAGGCCCCGCAGGGCAATGACGGATCAGTGGAAGGACGCCAGAAAGGCAGGAATTTCAGCGTCAGCACCATGGCAGGCCGACACACGTGGGCAACATTGGGAGCAGTAGCGACACTGGGAGCAGCCGGGGCATGGGCTTTGGCAGGCACGCGGTCGCGGAGCTAAAGCCTTGGCGGAGTTACTCCCATGAGCAAAAAGGTCATCCTTTCGTTTGCCGCGATAGTCGTAGCGGCCGGGGCGATCATCTTCCTCATTGCGATGGGCACCGAGGGTTTCGATGCCGATGAAGACCTTCGCCCTGTTGCCGAAACAGGCGCCGAGGTGACAGTTTCGAACGCCCGCATCGTCCTGCCACCAGAGGCGGGGCAACCGGCGGCGATCTATTTCGACATCGAAAATCTCGGCCCCAACAGCGTACAGGTCGTCGGGGTGGATGTGGGCAATTCCGTGCGCGCGCGGATGGCCGATATAGATGGCCCTGCAGCGCGGGAGGCCCGGAATGTTGCGGTCGGACCGGGTGAAACCCTAACGTTGGGGCCTGACGCGGAGTTGCTCGTGCTCAGCGAATATGGATCGGAAGTGATTCCTGGTGCAACGATCCCCGTTGTCCTGACATTCGGCAACAGCGATACCATTGCTTTCTCCGCGCCGGTCATGGTGGACGAGGAACTCGCCGCTATGGACGACCGGTAGAAGGGTCGGACAGTCGGAAGCGGGAAGATGCTGGCCGTTGGCGGCAGGATAGCGGAAACTCCTTATCGCTCAGCCACTTCTCGGAAATCCGACTGATCGAGATCAAGTCGATGCGGATAATGGCGTGCGCTTAACCTTTTTTATGGGGCTGGCGACTGCTCGCTGCGATGCTTCTTCCGCACCTCAACGCGAAAGGCGGAAGAAAGATGTTCGAGAAAAGCGGGTCCCGTCAGAAGGTATTGCAACCTGAGCCGTCGCTCCTCCACACTTACCGCCTGAAGTTTTCCGATGACGGCCTGGGTCTCCCAAAGGAAATCGAGTTCGAGGCAGAGGATGCCGCCGGAGCCCTGATCATCGCTCATGGCGAGGCGCGGAACCGCTCCGCAGAGCTTTGGCGCAATGGCGAGAAGGTCTGCACCATTATGCGCACCCGGGACGACATCTGGAAAATCAGCCGCTAAATTCCCGTTTCCGCTCCAAGCGAGCCGCTTGCACGCCTGCGAAACCCGGTTACTCGAAGGTCACAGCTTCGCGATAGCTGACGCGGCCAATTTCGGCCTCTCCTTCATCCTGGACCGAGATATAGTTTGTCAGTTTGGCAGGCCACCGTTCATGATGTCCGCCGCAATCAGCGCACGCACTTCCGGCAGCGATACCGGCCGGCGCGAGATCGCGAGGGCGCGCGCCCCGGCCTGGCTGGCGAGCCGGGTGAGCAGTGCCTTGGCATCGGCGATAGCGAACTCTGCATATGAGCGATTGCTCAAGGAAGCTACCGGTCATTCATGAAAGGGCTTCGCCCCCGGCTGGCTGAAGCAGGCCGCGATCCGGCTTTTCCTGTGGCCGGTGGTGGCGCAGGATCGTGACGCTCTGGCCAAGCAGCACGGAGTGATGCAGCAGTTCGGGCACCCGCAATTCGTGTCCGGACCGGGCGACCTGCTCGGCCAGCGGTTGCATCAATTGTGGAAGGGCGAAAGGCTCCCGGAAGGGCAGGATGAGCCGGTACGGGCCTCGCTTTAGACCGGCAGCCCGACGTAGTTCTCGGCGATGCTGGTCTGGGCGGCGCGGCTGTTGGCGATGTAGTCGAGTTCGGCCACCTGCATCGCGCGCTCGAACGGGCCGTCTTCGGGGAAGCGGTGCATCAGCCGGGTGAGCGACCAGCTGAACCGCTCGGATTTCCACACCCGTGCCAGGGCCCGATCCGAATAGCCTGATATCGCATCGTTATCGTGTGCGCGGAAGAACCGTGTGAGCGCATCGGCGGCGTAGTGCACGTCGCTCGCGGCAAGGTTCAGCCCCTTGGCGCCGGTAGGGGGCACAATGTGCGCAGCATCGCCGCACAAGAGCAGCGAGCCGTGCCGCATCGGCGCAAACACATAGCTGCGCAGCGGCGCGATGCTCTTCTCGATGCTGGGGCCGCGAGTAATCCCTGCCGCCGCTTCGGGACCGAGCCGTGTCGCCAGTTCGTCCCACACCCGTTCGTCGCTCCACTGGTCCACGGTATCGGTCAGCGGAACGTCGACGTAATAACGGCTGCGACTTTCGCTGCGCATCGAGGCGAGCGCGAAACCGCGTTCGTGGTTGGCGTAGATCAGTTCATGGTTGCACGGCGGCACATCGGCGAGGATGCCGAGCCAGCCGAACGGATATTCGCGCAGGTATTCCTTGCCCACGCTGGTGGGAATCGCCTTGCGGCTGGGGCCGTGGAAGCCATCGCACCCGGCGATCAGGCGGCAGTCGATGCGGTGCTCGCTACCGTCCCTGGTGAAGGTGACAAAGGGTGCATCGCTCTCCACATCGTGCAGCGCCGCGCCTTCCGCCCCGTAGATCACTTCCAGCCCGCGATCTTCCGCTGCTTCCATCAGGTCGCGGGTCACTTCAGTCTGGCCGTAGACCACAACCTGCTGCCCGGTCAGTTCCTCGATATCGATGCGGATCAGCCGCTCGCCATCGGCGAGGTTGAACCCGCAGTGCGGCAGCCCCTCCGCTTTCAGCCGCGCATCCAAGCCCAGCCGCTCCATCAGCGAGACGGTCACGTTCTCCAGCACGCCCGCGCGAATGCGCCCGAGCACGTAATCGGGCGCCTGCCGCTCGATCACCACGCAGGCGATCCCCTCGGCGCGCAGCAGATGGCCGAGCAGCAGCCCCGCCGGGCCAGCGCCGATAATGCAGACCTGGGTTTTCATCGGGGTTTTCACTGGCTGTCCTTAGATGGGGTAGTGGCCGGGTTCGGTTTCGAACGTAATCCAGCGGGTTTCGGTGAAGGCATCGATGCCTTGCCGCCCGCCAAACCGGCCATAGCCGCTGGCCTTCATCCCGCCGAAGGGCATCTGCGGTTCGTCCGACACGGTGCTGGCGTTGACATGGCAGATGCCCGCCTGGATCTGCCGCGCCACTTTGAGACCGCGCGCGGTGTCGCGCGTGAACACGGCCGAGGACAGGCCATATTCGGTGTCGTTCGCCAGTTCGATAGCGTGCGCTTCATCCCGCGCGCGGGCAATGCCCACCACCGGGCCGAAGCTCTCGTCGCGGAACAGCTTCATGTCCGGTGTCACCTTGTCGACCAGATGCGCGGGCATGACGACGTTCTGGCTCGTTTCGCCGCCAACGAGGAGTTCGGCACCCTTCGCAGTCGCATCGGCAATCAGGGCGTAGCAATGGTCGACCGTCTTGCGATCCACCACGGCACCCAGCGGGGTGTTGCCCGCAGCCGGATCTCCAGCGGGCATCGCGCGGACCTTCTCGGCGAACTTCGCCGCGAAGGCCTCCGCCACGCTGTCTACCACGATGATCCGCTCGGTCGACATGCAGATCTGGCCCTGGTTCATATAGGCGCCGAAGGCGGCGGCCTTTACCGCCTCGTCAAGATCGGCATCCTCGAGCACGATCATCGGGGCCTTGCCCCCCAGTTCGAGCAGGCAGGGCTTCAGGTGTCCTGCCGCGCGCATCGCAATGATCCGGCCAACAGCCGTCGATCCGGTGAAATTGATCCGCTTCACCTGAGGCGCGTCGATCAGCGCGCCGACCACTTCGGCGGCATCTTCGGGCGCATTGGTCACAACATTGACGACGCCTTCCGGGAAGCCCGCCTCGGCAAAGGCTTCGATAATCAGCGCGTGGGTGCGCGGGCAGGTCTCGCTGGCCTTGAGTATCACCGCGTTGCCGCAGGCGAGCGGCACGGCAATGGCGCGCACACCAAGGATGATCGGGGCATTCCACGGGGCAATGCCCAACAGCACGCCGACCGGCTCCCGCACCGCCATCGCGATCGTGCCTTCGTGATCGCTGGGAATGACTTCGCCGGTGATCTGGGTGGTGATCGCGGCGGCCTCACGCACCATACCCGCTGCCAGCATCATGTTGAACATCGCCCAACCGGCGGTGGCGCCGATTTCTCCCATCATCGCCGCGACGAAGTCATCCTTCCTGGCGACCAGTGCGTCAGCCGCCTTCATCAACACCGCGCGCCGCGCGTTCGGCCCCAGCTTGGACCAAATAGCAAAGCCTTGCTGCGCCCTGGCAGCGATAGCCGGAATGTCCGCCGCCTTCATCGCCGTGGCAGTGGAGGCGACTTCGCCGGTCATCGGATTCAGCCGTTCAAATGCAGTCATTCGCTTGTCCTCTAATGCTATGTCACCAGCCCTTGCGCTGCAGCGTCCATTCGGTTCCGCTGCACAGGCGGCAGTTTTCACCCGTGAAGGTTCTTGCCGCGACTTCGTCTCCGCGCAACTGCCATTCGAGCCAGTCGACCGCGACATGCGCCACCGCACCGCCCATCGGATCGCCGAAGGTGCCGCCGTGGCCCACCGGAAGGTCCGCCAGCATGATCGGCACGTGATCGACCCGCGCGTAGTCATCGGTGCCATTGGGCCAAGCGATGTCCTCCGGCCCGCCCATGATGTAGAGCACCGGCTGGTGGAAATTGCGCAACATATCCTTCGATACGCTCATCGAACGGATCGGGCTGGCTTCGGAATTGTAGATGCCGCTGTTGTGGATCAGCACGGTGTCGATGCGCGGATCGGCGGCCAGCTCTATCGCCTGCAACCCGCCGCAGCTGTGCCCGGCCACCGCCAGGGCATCGGTGTCGATGCGGCCATAGAAGGGACTGGCCGGATCGGCGTCCTGCGCCAGTGCCCAGTCGATCCCGGCGATCACGTCGGCAGATGTGGTGGCGGGAGCGGGCAGGCCGCCGCCCTCCGGCATTTCGCGCACTTCCGTGCCGTGGGTGGCGGATGGTCCGCTGCGCCAATGGCCTGCCGCCACCACGAGATAGCCATAGGAGGCGATCTGGGCGAGGTGGAAACGGTGCGCAGTGCCATCGTCCGCGCAGCCGCCGTTGCCCCAGGCCAGCACCGGCATCGTGCCACCGAAGAAGCCGGAAATGTCCGCCGGCCGATAGATCACGTGGCCGGGCAGGCTGGCGTGTTCCTCGATCACTGCGGGATAGGGACCGTCGCCCGCCGTGTCGGGCAGGCGATTGCGCTCCTCCATCATGCGCCGCATTTCTTCGGGATCGGGCGGAGCCTGCTGCGCCAGCGATGAAGGTGACGCCCCCAGCAGCGCGAGCGCGCCAAGCGTGGCGGCGGCGAAAGTGCGCAGCGTCATGGCTTGCTTCCTTCCCTCAAGTGTCATTGCTCCCCGGCTCCCAGAACCAGCGGCAGTTCGATCCGAGATCCGGCTTCCCAGCCGGTGGCGACGGTGATGACCGGCGGCGGGTCCTGCCGCAATTCGGCCAGATTACGCTGGCGCGGATCGGCTCCCGTCACCACGAAACGCAGCCGCGATCCCGCAGGCACATGGCGCGATGTCGCCAGCATCGGCACGGCAAGCCGCGCCAATTCGCCTTCCACCAGCGGAGCGGCATCGGCGGAAAGGCCGGAGTGCCATGGCAGGCCGAGGTTGTCCCACGGCGCTTCGCTCACCGCGCGCTGCGACGCCTTCAACCGTCCGAAGGACAGCACCTCGACAGTGCCATCGGCCAGCACTTCCTCCAGATAGACGAACAGGTCCACATCCGGCCGATCGGTCGAAAGGGTGACATGGGCAACCGGGGAACCGAGCAGGTCCAGCGGCTCCTCCAGCGGGGCACTGGCGAAGGCCAGGCCGTGATCGGCCAGTGAGCTGGGCCAGAAAGCGAAATACTCATTGTTGGCAACATCGTAATCGACCGCAAAGCTGCTGGCACCCGCCGTGCTCGGCATCCCGGTCAATCCGCTGCGTTCGTCCACCGCATCGAGGTAAAGAGCGAGCCTGCCGCTGTCGGCACCGGGATAGCGGTCGGAGCGGACATAGCGCCCGCCCTCGCCCTCACCATCGGCCCAATAGGTCACGCGCGGTTGCTCTGCGAAACGGTTGTCGACGCCCTTCAGATGGAAGTCGAAATAGCGCACGATTTCCCCGGTGAAGTCGAAATCGCGCGGGGTCTGGCAATGACTGCCCGGCCCGACGAGCAGGCGGCTGCCAAGGTTCTCCGCCGCCACGATCACGTCACTGGTCGGCTCGTCGTTCCAGTTGCTCCACATGTAGGTGGCAATCCCTGCATCGCGGATCGCGGGCGCATATTGCCAGATCGCCACTTCGTCCCAGAAGGCATTGCCGGTGAGCGGGGAAATGCTGTCGCGGTACGACATCGAATACCACAGCCCCGCCATCGGCGTGTTTCCAGCGTGCTGTGCCACCGCTTCGCGCAACAGCGCGCCGTCGGGATCGGCATCCACCGGAACGCTGGCGAGATCGACGGAGAGGGGCTCGTCCGGGCGGGTGTTGAACTGCGCGGCGATGCCGCCCCGGCGCACAAAGGCGTACTTGTCCCAGTCGGTCGCTCCGGCAAAGACTGCGCGCAACGATGGCGGCGCGGTGCTGGCGGTGTGCATCACTGTGCCGCCAAGGTAGCTGCACCCGACCATACCGACATTGCCGCTGGAATAGGGCTGCCGCGCCAGCCATTCGACCAGATCATGCCCGTCGAGCGCTTCGGTCCGGTCCTGAAATCCGCGCCGGGTGCCGAACGAGGCGCCCTTCCCGCGAATGTCCGCTACCGCGACAACATAGCCTGCACGCAGCAGCGAGCGCAACGCCAGCCCGTCCTGCAGCGCCGTTTCCTGCACCTGCCCCTCCTCGTCCACGAAGCGGGCGCGGTAGGGGGTAAAGACGAAAATAACCGGCAGCGGGTCGGTTTCGACGCCGTGCTCGTCTGCCGGGCGATAGACGTTGACCGCCAGCCGGGTGCCATCGCGGACGGGGACGTAGAGCGAGCTGCGTTCGTAATCGGGATAGGGCTGCGCTGCCGCCGTGGTTGCGGTCACCATCGTCAGGATCGCGAATATCCAGCGAAGCAATGTCATCGGCCTTCTCCACTTCCCTCGTCGCTGTCGAGCCATTGCAGGATCGCTTCCCGATCCTGATCGAGGCGCGGAGGCGGCGCATCGGTGCCCGGCCCGCCCGGAGTCATCTGGAACCCGGCATTGGGCACCGCGACCTTGCCGTTCACCGGCGGCCCTTCGATTGCGATATCGAGCAGGCTGCCGGGGCGGCACAGTTGCGCGGCTTCATCCACCCGGCGGATCATGCCGCAGGGGATGCCCGCCTCGCTGAGCAGGGTCTCCCAATCGGCGGCATCGCGGGCGAGGAAGATCGCTTCCAGTTGCGCGTGCATGGCATCGAAATTGGCCCGCCGTGCATCGGCGGTGGCAAAGCGCGGGTCGCTCAGCCAGTCGGCGCGCCCGGCCAGCTCGGCAAAGGCAGCGAACTGGTTGTCCTGCACCACGCCGAGCGACAGGTGCCTGCCATCACGGGCGACGAACACCCCGGCGGTCGGCAATTCGCTATAGCCGGTATTGCCCAGCCGCTTGAGTGTGTTGCCGGTGGTGAGGAAGGGCGTGAGCGCGGACGTCATGAAGGCCATGCTCGCGTCGAGCATCGAGACATCGATGAAAGCGCCCTTGCCGGTGTGCTCGCGTTGCAGCAGGGCGCCGAGGATCGCCACCGCAGCGGTCTGCCCGGTGAGCGTGTCGACAATCGGGAAGCCGATCCGCACCGGTGGATCGCCTTCCGCGCCGCTCAACATCATCATGCCGCTGGTGGCCTGGACGATATTGTCGATCGCCGGCCAGTTGCGCTGCGGCCCGTCCTGACCGTAGCCCGATACCGAGCAGTAGACGATAGCCGGATTGCTCCTGCACACCTCTTCGTAGCTGAAACCCAGCCGTCCGATCACGCCGGGGCGGAAATTTTCCAGCAGCACGTCGCTGCGCGCGACGATCCGGCTGGCTATTTCGCGCTCAGCAGGGTCTTTCAGATCAAGGGCGATGCTCTTCTTGCCGACATTGGCAGCAATGAAGGCGGGGCTCATTCCGTCCAGTTCGCGATTGCTGCCGTAATTGCGGAACTGGTCCCCGCCCTTGCTTTCGATCTTGATGACTTCCGCGCCCATCAGCCCCAGCAGGTGGCTGGCGAACGGCCCGGCCATGACGTGGCTGAAATCGGCCACACGAATTCCGGAAAGCGGCTGCGTCAATTGTTCTCTCCACAATTCACCCGGTCACGCGCGACAAGGCTGTCCCGCGCCACGCGGTAGGCGCGCATTCCGTCGATGCCGAAGCGCGAGAGGCCGCGCGCGTTGGCTTCCCCTTCGCGCAAATACAGTTCGTCGAAGGCTTGCTGTTCGGCTTCGGTAGGAAAGGCATAGTCGATCCGGCCTTCGCCGGTATCGCGCCCGACCTGTTCCGAAGCCCTGATCTCGTCCGCCAGTGCAGCTTCCCATTCATTCGTGCTGCGATCGAGCAGGGCGCGTTGCCACGGGGCCAGCGCGTTCCAGCGCTCCGCCCCCATCGCCCGCGCAGGATAGGCCCCGCGCGGGATCTTGATCTCGTAGAAATGCCCGGCGACTTCGGCGAGGTGCAGCGAGCGGAAGGTATCGGCAGGGGCTACCACGCCGTCGATCACGCCCTTGGCCAGCGCCGAATAGACTTCACCCATCGGCAGGTTTATCGGGTCTGCGCCCAGATCGCGCAGCACCGGGAGCAGCTCGGTCGGGGCACGGATGCGCAGGCCGCGAAGGTCCGCAAGCTCGCGGACCGGGCGGCTCGTCGTCAGGATACCGGGGAGCAGTCCGCCCTGCACCGCCAGCACTTTCAGCCCCTCCAATTCGCGCTCCACCTGCGGCACCTCTGCCTCGAGGCAGCGATAGAGCGCGACCTGCGTTTCAACCGAATCAGCGCCGCTGTAAAAGCCCGTCTGCGTGCGCAGCAGGTGGGTGCCGCCGCGCACGTAGATCGGCGTAATCAGGCCAATGTCGGCAACCCCGTGGCGCAGTTCCTCCATCGACATATCCGCCGACAGCAGCGCACCCGACCAGATCGGCCGGATCACCAGCCGCCCCTGTGATTCCTCCTCGACAAAATCCATCCAGCGCTGGTCCGCGCGGCTGAACGGGTGCGAGGGCGGATAAGGCGTGGCGTAGGTCAGCTCGGTCACACCGGGCGGAATTTCGCGCGCACAGGCGGACAGCAAGAGCATCGCCAGAAGCGAGACGAGCAGCCTCATTCCAGCCCCTCCCGCCGCAGGAAGTCGGCCACCAGTTCCACCATTTCATCGTGGTTCCAGTTCTTTGCATCGACCATGTCCGCATCGATCATCAGCACCGGCACGCCCGCTTCTCGCAGCGCTTCGGCGGTCAGCCGCGTGCCCGATTGCGACAGGCGATTGTCCGGCGGCATCAGCACGACCGCCGCGTCGATCCCGCAGCGCCTGGCTTCGTTCGTCATCCACGAACTCATCCACGGCGGCAGGTGCAGCACTTCGTTCATGCTGGCGATCCGGCTGGCGAGCGCTTCCATCGGGCGGCCCTTCAAATCGCGGATATAGGCGGGTCCGGCGAAGGGCATGTACATCGACCAGACGAACACCGCGCCAAGGCTTTCCTCCAGCGACTGATAGAACCCCGGATCGTGCCACACGCCCGCGCCGATCCACATCAGCCGCAAGCGCTCGTTGCTCGAAGCGCCTTGACCCGAAGCGATCAGCTCGAGCACTTCGTCCCGGAACGACCTGGCATGGGCCACTGCCCAGTCCGAACCGCGGTGCCATTGCGGGATCATGGTGTTGGGCATTTGTTCGGCGATGGAGACCGGGCAGGGCCGCGCCGTGCCGATGGCCTGCGCGGCTTCCCAGATATAGCCTTCCTGCACGTTGATCTGTTCCATCAGGTGCTGGAACTTCGCTTCATCGAACCGGCGACCGGTGCGCGCTTCGAGCAGGGCGATCAGATCGGCCATTTCGCGCACCATGTGGCGGATGCGATCGGGCTGGTAGACCCGTTCCCAATCGCTGCGCGCATGGGTGAACCAGTCGGGATCCTTGTCGGTCCAGGCAGGAGCTTCCATCGGGAAGAACTCGCTGCCCAGCGCCTTCGACCATTGGCCGAACACCTGCTGGATGCAATCGCAGGTCAGCCGCGCCACCAGCACTGTCGGCTTCGGCAAACCGCCCCAAGGAGCGGTCGAAGGATCGTCTGCCAGCGTGCAGGCAAGGCCCAGCGAGCAATACTTGCAACTGTTCGCCGGATAGCCCTTCTCCACCATCGCGTCGAAATAGCGGGTCGAGAGCTGCTTGGCGGAAATGTAGGCGGACCACCACTGGTTGGTGATGATGGGGATATCCATCGCATGGAAAATCTCGTGCGGGGTATCGGCCTGCACGATCGCGTAAGGCTCGCGGTCCTCCACCACGCGGCGGCGCAATTCCTGCCCGAAAGCCTTCTGGTAGGAAGTGGCGGCAGAAGTGCAGGCGAGCGTCTTGCGGCTGCGCTGGCTGGCGGGCGTGTTCATCGGAAAATCCCCAGTTCATCCAACTCGGCAATCCGCTGCGGCGAAATTCCCGCGATGGCTTGCGCCACTTCATGCGCGTGTTCGCCCATTCCCGGCGCGCGATAGGGCTGCAATGTATCGCGCGAGAAGGCGATCGGCGTCGCCGTATGGCCGAACGGGCCGAGCAGCGGATGGTCGAGCATGGCGAGCGCGTGGCGCGCGGCGATCTGTGGGTCCTTTTCCATCAGGTCCTCGCAATCCTGCAAGGCACCGGCGGGAAGGCCTGCTTCCT
The DNA here is from genome assembly GCA_019739335.1 of Erythrobacter sp. NCBI lineage: Bacteria > Pseudomonadati > Pseudomonadota > Alphaproteobacteria > Sphingomonadales > Erythrobacteraceae > Erythrobacter > Erythrobacter sp. The sequence goes on along the minus strand of CP073261.1, from coordinate 2,291,602 downwards.
GCAATTGCGCGGCAATGGCGTGATCCTCGCGGGTGGAAGTCCAGGCGGCGATATCCGCGCCCGTGATCGCCAGCAATCGCTGGTGTTCGTCCGCCGTGAAGGCGCTGATCGCCACCCAGCGGTCCTCACCGGCGGTCGGGAACACGCCCTGGAAATGCACCGCAGGATCGGCATTGCCCAGCCGCTGCGGTCGCTCGCCGCGCCGGGCAAGAGCAAGGAAATCGCGCATTTGCTGCACGCAGATCTCGTACATGCTGGCATCGATGTGGCAGCCCTGCCCTGTCTCGCGCCGGACCTGCAGCGCTGCCGCGACATGGCCCGCCATCACATAGGGGACGATCACATCGCCATAGGGAACCGCGCCGGGAATCACCGGGTCACCATCGGGAAAGCCCGTCAGGAAAGTGCGGCCCGAAAGCGCACCGCCAGTGCCGTCCACCCCCCATTCGCGCGCCAGCGGCCCGGTCTGGCCGTAGACGCTGCCCGATACCATCACGATGCCCGGCTTGCGCGCTTGCAGGCTGTCGAAATCGAGCCCGAGCTTGGCCATCGTGCCGGGGGAGAAATTCTCCACCACCACGTCCGCCCAGTCGATCAGCGGATCGAGCACTTCGCGCGCTTCGGGAGCCTTGAGATTCAAGGTCAACGATTTCTTCGAAGTGTTGAGATGCGCAAACCACGGCTTGTCGTCGAGACTGGTGGTGCTGGAAGCGGTCACCTGCACGTCCAACCGCGCCAGATCGGGGCGGCTGCGGCTTTCGATCTTGACCACTTCGGCGCCCATGTCGCCCAGCGTCTTGGTGGTGATCGATCCGACCAATGCCCAGGCGAAATCGAGCACCTTCACACCCGACAGCGGGCCCGGTCGTTCGCCAGTCTGGACTGCGGGAGCTTGCCTGGCCTGCGTGCCTTCGCGGATGACAGCGAAGCGTTCGGGCAAGCCTGAAGGCGTATCGAGAAAGTGGCGAGCGGCGAGATGCTGGTCCGCCAGCACATCGCCGGGCTCGTTGACAACGCAGGCATTGATCCCGCGCCGCTTGCCTTCGGTGGCAATATCGTGCCGGGTGCGGGTGGCAAAGAAGGCCGCCATTGCGCGTTCCCATTCCAGCCGGATCGCGGGATCGAGCGTCGAGCGGTTGTAGGCCTTCCAGTCCACTCCCGCCAGGGGATTGGGCAGTCCGGCCTCGTCGATCCAGTCGGACAGTGCCTCGTTGGCGGGCGCGCCCAGCATCCCGGTCATCAGCGCGTGGAAACACCAGCCGTCCGCCAGTTTCCAGATCACCTGCACTTTCGCCCGGCCGTAGGCGATGCAGCCGCCGGCGCGATCGAGCTTGCGGCGGTCGAATTGCCAGACCAGCACCCCGTTGACATTGCGGCTCATGGCGACCTGCTGCACCGAGACATCGACGTGCTGGCCCTGCCCGTGGGTGCCGCGCGCATAATGCGCCGCCATCGCTCCTGCGCCTGCAACCATGTCCGCATGGAAAATACAGGCATCGCCCGCTTCCTTGACCGGCATTTCGCCCGGCTCGCCGGTCAGCCGCAGCGCGCCGCCCATGGCCGAGGCGACGAGTTCGCCGCCCTTCCAGTGCGAACGCGGCCCGCCCGAACCGAACGTTGTGACCGATACGTGCACCGCGCTTTCCGGTATGGGCAGCGCCTGCGTCGCTTCCAGCCCGAGATCGTCGATCACGAAGCTGGCCTCGGCGAGCTCGCAGCCCATTTCCGCGCCAAGCGAAGCGAGGTAGCGCGCAAGCGGGCGCTCTGCCATCCCGCCCAGCACCGCGACTTTATGACCTGCCAGCGGCATCATGAGCCGACCTCCCGCAAGAAAGCTGTAATCTCGTCCGCCGCACCGTCCCGCGCCAGCCAGTCGCGGCGGGTGAGGATGAGGTGGGGGATACCGCTTTCGGCCAGCACCACGCGCTCTGCAGGAAGATGCCAGCACTGCGCCTCGTCTTCCTCGATCCGCCACACGACCACGGCGGATGGACGATGACGCTCGATCTTCGCGCGCAGCCGGTCGGCGGGATCGGTAAAGCTGCGCGATCCGGCATCCTGCGTGCTCAGGCGCTGCGCCAGAGCGGCGAAGGGATCGGCCAGATCACCAGCGAAGACTTCATTGCCTGCCATCCAGCTGTCTTCGAGCGTTTCTGCCACCGCCGCAAAGCCAGTCGCGCGTACCGCATCCGCCAGCCGCTGGTCGGGCGCCGGGGAACCGGTGACGAGGCACAGGGGGCCCGAAGGATGCGCGTCCGCACTGCTCTGCTTGCCATTCCCGCGCGCCATCTCCACTGCGAGTGCCGCTTCGTCCACCCCCAGCCGCACCGCCAGTTCGCGCAGCTTTTCGCCGGTGCGCAGCACGCTGCTGGCGCGCGTAATCTTGGCGACATCCAGCATCAGCGGCTCCGGCCCTTTCGCCAGCCCCCGGCGCTGCAATTCGCACAGATAGTAATATAGTCGCTGCGAGGTATCGTCGGCGCGGCTGAACAGCACGGCATCGAAGCGGTCGTAATCGCCGTCCAGCCAGTGCTCCACCACCGGGAAGGCCCAGGGGAAGAACTTGTCCTCCACCCAGCGCCCCGCCCGCTCGCAATGGCGGTCGGCGTCTAATGGCAGCGACCCGCCGTGGCATCCGGCAGCGCGGAGCAGAGCGTGGGGCAGATCGGGTCCGGCTATCGCAATCATCGGTCAGACTCCCAGGACGCCAGGCAGCCACATCACCATGGCCGGGAACAGGATAATCAGCAGCAGGTGGAACACGTCGCTGGCGAGGAACGGCGTCACACCGCGGAAGATCTGCGTGATCGAAACATCCTTTGCCACCCCTTGCATCACGAACAGGTTGATCCCCAGCGGCGGAGTCAGGAACCCCACCTCCATCGCGCGGACCAGGAAAATACCAAACCAGATTGCGCTCATCCCGACACCATCGACAATCGGCAGCAGGATGGGGGTCATCAGCAGCATCATCGCGAGCCCGTCGAGCACGGTGCCCAGCAGCAGGAGCAGGAGGGCGATCAGCACCAGCGTCCAGAATGTCCCCAGGCCCATGCCGGTGATCAGGCTTCCCAGCGTGTCCGGCAAGCCGGTGACCGCGATGAAGGTGCTGAACAGCAGCGCACCGAAGATGATCAGGTAGATCAGGCCGGTGGTTCGCAATGTCTCGCCGAACGCCTGGAAAAGCGCCTCACGATCGAGTTTGCGGCGCATGGCCGCAATCAGCAGCGCGCCCGCAGCGCCGATGGCGGCAGCTTCGGACGGGCTCATCCATCCCATCGCGATCCCGCCGATCACCAGCAGCACCAGCACCGCGATTTCCCAGATGCGTGACAGGGCGCGCAGCCGGTCAGCCCAGGGGGCCCGCTCACCGGCCGGTGCGAGCGCGGGGTTGAGGCGGACGAGGATGAAAATGACGATAGCGTAGAGCAGAGCCTGCGTAATTCCGGGGATGATCGCGGCAGTGAACAGCATCCCGATCGATTGTTCGGCGATGATCCCGAACACGATCAGCGCTCCCGAAGGCGGGATCATCTGCCCCAGCGTCCCGCCTGCGGCTATCGTCGCCGTCGCCAGCCCCTTGTCATAGCCGCGCCGGTGCATTTCCGGGTAGGCGACCAGCCCGACCGTGGCGGTTGTAGCCAGGCTCGATCCGTTGATTGCGCCGAACCCTGCGCAGCCGGCAATCCCGGCGTAGGCGAGCCCGCCGCGCCGATGGCCGAGAAACTTCGCCGCCGCATCAAACAGGTCGCGGCTGGCGTCGATGGAAAAGAAGATGTGCGCCATGAACAGGAACAGCGGCAGCGTTCCCAGTTCGTAACGGGTCATGGTGTCGATCACCACCACGCCGCCCTTGATCAGCGCTGCTTCGGGGCCGAGGATCAGCGCAAGACCGCCCACGCCGACCAGTCCGAGAACTGCGCCGATCCGGCCGCCCGCCAGCAGCAGGGCGAGCAGGATCAGGATGCCGAGGAGGCCGGTGGCAGGGGTCGCCAGGCTCACGTGCGCCTCCGCAGCATGTGCCACACCAGCAGCGCCGCGCATCCGGCAAGGCAGACATTGGCGATGATCCGCAGCACGGCCCAGGGGATGCCGACAATCTCACTTTGCTCGTGCCCGTACCACAAGTCGATCGCCAGCCACACCGAACCGGCCAGCAGGGCGATGACAAAAAGCAGGGAAAGCAGGTCCGATGCGAGATCGGCAAGCCTGCGCCCGCCGGCTCCCAGCCGCTCGACCACCAGCCGCACCCGCGCATGGGAGTCCTCCCAGGTCGCAATCACGATCCCGATGGCTGCGGAAACCAGCACGATGGCCTGCATCAGTTCGATCGATCCGGGCACCGGCAAGCCGACATTCCTGCCGATTACCGCCAGCGTATCGACCAGCGTTGCCGCCAGCAGCGCCAATCCGCCGATCCAGATGACAGTGTTTTTCAGCATGTCATGCCGCCTCGCACAGGCTGAAGTCTGCGCCAATGCGGATTGGGGGCAGGCCAGCGTCCAGCGTGATTTTCTCAATGTAATCGGCAATAGCGCGCGCCTGCGCCCCGGTCGCCAGCACCGGGCGGCCCGGAGCCTCGACATGGACCGGCACAATGCCCGCTTCCAGCCTGCCGTCGGGATGCCGCCGCAAGGTGCCGATGAAGGCATTGACCGCTTCGGGATGGAAGGGCGCGAGATGGTAGGCGGGGTCGGGCTCGAACCCGAACAGTTCACGCCGCCGCTGCGCCCATTCACGACGGGCGGGGTGAGCCTGATCGGGCGACAGCGCCGAGGTGACCACGCAGCCGTTGCCCAGCCCGTGAAACACCGGCCGACCGTGAACCACTTCGATCCCCCGCACGATATGGGCATGATGCGCCATCACTGCATCGGCCCCGCTCTCGATGGCGGCGCGGGCAATGGCACGTTCGTAAGGGGCTAGGCGCGCGGGTGTATGGACAAGGCCCTTGTGCAGCGACACGATCACCATATCGGTTTTGGCGCGCGCCGCAGCGATGTCATCGGCAAGAATTTCCACCGCCAAGGAAAGCACCGTTTCCAGCGGAGCCGTTGGCGAGACTGGCGAGCCGTCGCTGGTGCCGATAGGCAGATAGGCGCATCCCGCCCGCCCCTCAGTCGCCCATGCCGCTTCCGGCCCGACGCAATTGTAGCTCAGCAAGGCAATGCGCACACCCTTGCGCTCGACAATCGCCGGGGCACGCGCTGCCTGCAGGTCGGCTCCGGCCCCGGCGTGGAGCACGCCGGACCGGTCGAGACCGGCAATCGTGTCGGCAATTCCCTCCGCTCCGCAATCGGCAATGTGATTGCCCGCGAGGCTGACCATGCCGATCCCGGCGCGGGCCAGCGCGACGAGGTTTTCGGGCGGGGCACCGGGCGCAGGCACATCCCCCGCCAGTTCCTTGCCCCGCACCGTATGCGGCACTTCGAGATGACCGATAGCCAGATCACTGACCCGCAAATGCGGCGCGATACCGGACAGCCAGTGATCGGCGTCAGGTTCATCCAGAACCAGGTCGCCGACAAGGGCAATATCGATCAGCTTAACCATCATGCGACCCGAATGCGAGGACTGGAGGATTAGAAGCGAACCCTCGCGCCGATGGCAAACATGCGCCCGACAGGATTGGCCGCCGTAGCATCGTATCCCCCGCTGCCGTTGCCGCTTGGTGCCAGATTGACGTACGGCGGATCGACATCGAACATATTGCGCACTTCGGCGGTCAGTTCGAGGCTTTCCATCAGCGGCATATCGAGGCTGTCGGCCACCCGCCAGGTGATCGACAGGTCCACCGGAGTGTAACTGTCGACTTCCTGTTCAGGCGTGACGAGGTTGTTGGTGTAGCCGCCGACATGGGTGGCCATCAGCCGTGCGGTCAGCGGACCATGATCCCAGTTCGCCACGAACCGCGACTTGAAGCGCAATGGCTGGAAGATGATGTTCAGCTGATCACGCAAATCCGCCGCCGGGGCCACTGCCACTTCGTAATCGGTAAGATAGGTTCCGGAAGCGCTCAGTCGCAGCAGGTCGTCAGGACCGAGATCCATTGTGTATGCGATGCTGAAATCGATACCACGGGTGACCGATTTGCCCAAGTTGCGCGAACGACCATCGACGAACACGTCGATATTGCTGAGGCTGCCGCCCGGAAACGCGCCGAGAACTCCGACGCCCTGCCCGATCAGTTCGGTAATGCGATCCCGCGCCGCCTGCCCGCGCAGGATTACACTGGTGCCATCGAACTGGTCCTCCTGTCCGAGGATGGTGAGGTTGGAGAGATTGGCGCTTACCTGATTGTCATAGGCCACGTCGAAATAGGTCAACGACAGCAGCAGATCGTCGATCGGCTCGAAATCCGCGCCGAAGGACCAGGTGGTCGCAGTCTCGGGGCCAAGTTCAAGGTTCGGCCCGGACAGCGCCACGCCCACCAGCGGTGCGCCGCCGGCCGGATTCTGGTAATTCTGCACGAACAGGTTGTTGCTGTTGCCGTAGATTTCCGGAAGCGTTGGCGCGCGGAACGATGTGCCGTAGCTGCCGCGCAGGGTCAGCCGGTCGAACGGCATCCAGTTGATGCCGAACTGGGGATTGGTGGTATCGCCCGCATCGCTGTAGCTGTCGTGGCGGATGGCCGCGACCAGCTCAAGCTCTTCAAACCCCGGCCGGGCATTGCCGCCGCCGAAGATCGGGACCAGCATTTCCGCGTAGAACGAATCCACCTGACGCCCGAACACGCGGGTGACAATCGGATTGGTTGGCGCACCGCGCGCAGAGCCGAGCGCGACTTCGAAGTCCTGCCGCTCATAGCCCACTGCAAGGCGAACCTCGCCACCCGGCAGATCGAACAGCGGCCCACTCGCGCCCACTTCGTAGAAGGTCAGTTCGCCATCGGTGGGTGCGAGGAAAATCTGGTTGAAAATGCCGTCCAGCACCGATTGCTGGGTGCGCCCGCCGCCATAAGGATCAAAGGCGGTGGCGGGATTGCTGCTGGCCAGTGCGGCATTGAGCGCGGCATTGTTGGTGCCATCATAGCTGCCCGAAAAATCGCTGGTTTCTCCGTAAGCGAACAGTCCCTCGATCTCCCAGTCGAACGGCAGTTGCACCCGCAGCCCCGGCGAAATCTGCCAGCTTTCCGCAGAGCCGCCGGACTGGGTGAATGGAACATCGCCCGCGAAGCTGTAGTCGATCTGGTAGCTCGTACCGGTGAAACCCGGCGGACGGACGAAGAAGGCATTGGTTTCGGGGACGGTCAGCCGCGCCGAAGGCTGTGAATTGATGCGGCGGAAATTCCGCTTGGAATAGAAGCCGTCGTAGAACACCTCGAGCCAGTCGGTGATCTCGAAGGTGCCGGTGCTGTTGACCGAATCGTAGCTTTGCTCCGGAATCAGGTCCTGGCCGATCAGCGCGTCACAACGGTTGGCCGTACCCGCCTGAATCGCTCCGGCATTCGCCTGCGTATACTGCGCGGGCAAGGCGTAGGTGACCGTGCCAAGCAGCAGCGTGCCGGGCGAGCAACGGTTCACCCGATAATCGTTGCCGCCGAACGGCGTCTGGTCGGAAACGAAGAAATCGCGATCGTCGCCGCTCAGGTTGGAGCGTTCGACATGCTCGTAGGCGATCATGAACTGGCCACGATCGAACTGGATTCCGGCGGCTGCCCCGGCGGACCACTCGTCAAAGGCCCCGTCCTCGGCACTGCCGTAGCGGGCGAAGGCTTCTACGCCATCGAGATTGCGGCGCGGGATGATGTTCACCACCCCCGCCACTGCGTCCGAACCGTAAATGGCGGAGGCTCCGTTGGCGACGACTTCGACGCGCTCGACACCGAGGGTGGGCAGGACCGAAGGATCGGTCGAGCGGCTGTTGTTGACCACCCGGTGGCCATCGATCAGCACCAGCGTGGAGTAAGGCCCGATGCCGCGCAGGTTCACGCTGTTGCCGTAAGTGATGTTGCCCGAACCGCCCGCCTGGCCGCGGGAATTTTCGGAGACACCCAGATCGAAGACCTGGGGCAGTTCGCGGATGATCCGGTCAATCGTAACATTGCCCGAGGCGGTGATCTCGTCGCGGCCCAGCACTGTTGCTGTCGCGCCGACCGGTGCGCCACCTGTACTGACACGACTGCCTGTCACGACGATGCGCTCGGCCGTCTCATCGTCAGCAGGAGCCGGCACCGCGTCCTGCGCCAGCACAGCCGTGCTGCCCAGGAGGCTGGCTGCGGCAATTGCGAAAACCGATGTCGCCCGCTGCAAAGCGGCACCGCGCTTCAGTTCCGAATTCACCAACATCACTCTCTCCCATTACAAACCCCTCTGCGGGGGCGTTGCCCAACGCCTGCCGTTTTCGCCAGAAGCGCGCGCCATGCAATCGAAACTTCGACAACGAGATTGTTGACAATATTGTTGCGTGTTTTAGGTTGGGGTTATGGAAGACGCTGTTGCAGAACTTGCGCGTAAAGGGCCCACAGGCGCCGAGATCGCTGACTGGATTCGTTCGCAGATCCGCGCGAACCGGCTGGTACCTGGGCAGCGGCTCGTCGAAGTCGATATCATCCGCCAGACCGGGGGCAGCCGGTTCAAGGTCCGCGAAGCCTATCAGCGCCTCGCTGCGGAAGGGCTGCTCGAAATCGAGGAGTACCGAGGTGCCCGCGTTCGGGGTGCCTCGATGAACGAAGTGCGCCAGCTATACCGCGCCCGTGCCGCGCTGGAAGGCCTGTGCGCCGCCGATTTCGCTGAATGCGCTACAGAAGAGGAGCGCGCGCGACTCGAGGAAATCGCGCGCGGCATGGAAGAATGCGTGGAAAGCGAACGGCCGGAAGAGTTCGGTCGGCTGAATTCCGAATGGCACCAGCTCATCATGCGGGGTGCGGGCAATGATGTGATCGAGGAACTGGTCAAGCGGCTGAATACCCCCGTCCACCACCTGCTATTCGGCACTTTTTATCGCGGCGAGCGCCTACGGGAAGCGGCACGCGACCACCGCAGAATCCTCGCCGCGATCCGCTTACACGACGGCGCCGCAGCCGAGCGCGAAATGCGGGCGCATGTCGAAAATGGTCTGTCATTCCTCAGCGAACTCGATCGCGCAATGCACTACAGTGATTGAAAGCGGCGCTGGCCCAGGGCTTAGGCAGTACAGGAATCGTACCGTGTGCATCGAGGCTGTTGAACTCTTGCTCGAGCCCGTCCTCGGCCGGCTTGCGGGTATAGACCGCGCGGCACAAAACCTGTGTGAGCAGCTTTAACGCCGCGCCGTTTCGGAGTCAGCTCTTCATTTATGTTCAAGAAGATCGTAACGCCTTTCATCACCCTCACCTTGCGAATAACGAAGGCGCAGCATGCATTGGAGCTCCGGCAACTTGCGAAGCACCTTTCAAAAATCGAGATGATCAGGGGCTTGCGGAATCCGGGCGATGACCTTGATCTCGAAGTCGAAACCAGCCAGCCAGTTCACGCCGACAGCTGTCCAGTTCGGATAGGGCGGATTGCGGAAATAGCGGCGCTTTACATCCATGATCGTATCAAACTGATGTTCAGGATCGGTGTGAAAAGTGGTTACATCGACAATATCGGTGAGTTCGCACCCTGCAGCGGCAAGGACCGATATCAGGTTGGTGAACGCTCGCTCGACCTGCACTTCAAACTCAGGCTCCGGCGTGCCATCATCGCAGCTGCCGACCTGTCCGGAAACGAAAAGAAGACTGCCGGAGCGGATGGCGGCGGAATAGCCGTGCTTTTCGTACAGTGCGTGCCGATTGGCGGGGAAAATGGCCTGGCTGGTGCGCATGGGAAGTCCCTTTTTGCTTAGTAGAGTTGTGCAGTACGGCCTCGCTGAGTTCCTCAATCAAGGAGTCGACGCAGCTTTCCCCGTCATACCGGCTCGGTGGAGAACATCCTGTAGCTCAGGGTTCCGATCGATCTGCGCCTTTGCAAAGGGGCAGAGCGGAATGATCGCGAACCCTTCGCTGCGTGCATCATTGACGGCCTGTCGGACCATTCTTTCGCCGACCCTGCGCCCGCGCAACGCATCGGGTACATCGGTATGATCGATGATAACGAGCGTTTTGCTGGCACGGCTGTAGGTCATCTCGGCTTCGACGCCGTCGACAATCATATGGTAGCGCCCTTTCGAGGCTCCATCCTCTCGTTGAACAGGCTCGTCGGGTAGTGGTGCCTTGTGCTTTGCCGATAAGGAATCCGCTGGTCGCACGATAGCTGGCCGCCCCATTACACATTCCAGCGTGTCGCGGTCCCAGCGGCCGAGATCTGCTGCGGCTTCATAGGTCGAATTGAGAAAGGCCAGCAGTGTAGCATCGCCATCCTGCGCCGTCTGGACGGCATCGTAGGGCAGAATGAATTCAGACAGTTGCGCATGCCAGAACGCGGCATCGGGCTGCACAGACGCAGCTCCGTAGCCGTTCGGCGCCGGATAGGCATAGGCGTAGAAGGCGGGATAATCGATGCCGCCGCCGCCCGGCCAAAAGCCTGCCGATGAGACCTCGCGGTCATAGGCTTCCTGGGCCACGTCGTCCGGCAAAGCAGGAATGCCGCCGGGGTGGAGCGGCGCGCGCCGCCCCGAAAAGCGGGTGACGGCTAGGTCCAAGGCGCCCCAGAAGAGATGAACGGGACTGGACTTGCCGAGGAACGAAGTCCGGAACCGATTAAAGACCTTGTCGACCGACACGAGTGCCTGATGGTAGCGTCGAACCGCGTCGCGATCGTACGGCCGGTCGCGATGATCTTCCTTGAAGGGCACCGGGTCGGGCACTTCGTTCGGCTGTCCGTTGAAGATGGGCGTGCCGCCGAGCTCCGTAACCAGCTCGATGAAACGGGCGTGGAATGTTGCAACCGTCATTGGCTCGAGCGGGAAAGACGCCTTTCCGCCCTCGCCGCAGGTTCCCGTGACCTCGTGTTCGAGAAGATCGAACACGATTTCGATGCCCGGGCCGTCTGGAATTGGCGAAGACGCCAGGCCGGTGGGCGTGACGTAGAACGTCGCGTTCCATGAATGATTGAGCCACGGGCTGTGCGCCAGCCGGTATTTGCCTGCTATCTGCAGGTAAAGATGAAGCGCAGAACAGGTTTCACGCCAACTGAGGTAGTCCAGACGGGGCCAGTTGTTCGTCATATCGCGTTCTCCATTTGAAATTGGTCACGAGGCGCCGTCGCGGAATCATGCATCAGGCCGCGGCGTTCGACGAGGTTCGTCAGCTCGTCCAGTTTGCCGCGGTTCTGGTGTGTGAAGACGAAGTGACAAGAGGCGTTCCGTCCCCAGGCCTCAACAAGATTTTGCAGCGCCGCAATATCGACGATTGAGACGATGCGCCCGAATGGCGCGAGCACAAGCGGGCTCGTCGTCAGAGTGTCACCGCCGATAGTATCGAACACGACATCGACTCCGCGCCCGCCGGTGAGCGCGCCCACAGCGTCGACATAGTCGGTATGGGAGTAGTCGACCACATCGTCAGCGCCGAGCGAACGGACGAAATCATGATTGTCCGTGCGCGCAGTTGTGATGAACCGTGCTCCGATGGCCTTTGCGATCTGGATCGCGATCATTCCTACGCCGCCCGCTCCGCCATGGATCAGGATCGTTTCGCCGACGCGCAAACCGGCGCGGCTTACGAGGGCCTCCCAGACTGTCCCGCCCACGAGTGTCAGGCTCGCTGCTTCGACGTGCGACAGGTTGCGGGGTTTGCGGCTGACAAGATCGACGTCTGCCGCATGGATCTCGGCGTACGACCCGTCACCACCAAATATCTTCGGCGTGTAGTAAACCTCGTCGCCGGGGACGAACTCCGCGACATCCGTACCGACGGCCTCGGCGACGTCGGAGACATCGTAGCCGATCACTGCCGGCAGCGGCACGTAATCGGCGTAGTCACCCCGGCGAATCTGATGGTCGAGCGGGTTGATCGCAGTAGTGTGGACGCGAACGCGAACCTGCCGGGGACCAACCGAAGGGATGGAAAGGTTCTGCATCTCGAATTCGTCGGGACCGCCGAAGCGGGTCAGGACGACGGCCTTCATTGTGTCGGACATGCTGTCTTCCCTTTCATCGTATCTGAAGAGGCCAGGACATCAAACCCGAAATGGGCGAGTATTCCGTCTGCACTCCCTCTGATCCTGCGAGGGGCGCTGCCGAAAGTTACAAAGCGGTAGCGACCTCGCCAATGGCCACAATTTACCGAATCGCCAAAGAAATGCGGTGCGGCGGCTGCTGTGTAATTGCCGAAATTGCGCCCTTCTCCCGGTATGGCGACCGACCTGGCGGCAGATCGCGAAGATCCGACCAGGAGTTCCATGTTTCATGAACCTCGAAGCAGCCCGCTTCTGTTGGAGCGCTCTGGATGCCTTGGTGCGGACCAGGCAAGTCATGCAGATTTGGTGAAAAGATTGTGCCGCGCCACCCAGTCCCGCAAAATCGGCAACGGAGCCGCAGTTTTAGCGCCGCACGGTGATCCATTGCTTGCTAGCAGCAAAGCGTGGAGACCACCGAGGGCTCGCTGGGAATGGAACCCAAGGAAAGGAATTGCACGACCCGATCCTCGGCATGTCCCGTGAGGGTAGTCTCCGCGCCATACTTGCCTGGACAAGCTCGAACTGAAGGAAATCTATCATGGCCATACTCATCACATCCGATGGTACCGAACTCTTCTACAAGGACTGGGGCCCGAAGGACGCGCAGCCAGTGATGTTTCACCATGGCTGGCCGCTGAGCGCCGACGACTGGGACAGCCAGATGCTGTTCTTCCTGTCCCACGGGTATCGCGTGATCGCCCATGACAGGCGCGGCCATGGCCGCTCTGATCAGACCGACACGGGCAACGAAATGGACACCTACGCCGCGGATGTTGCGGCAATTGTGAAGGCGCTGGATCTGCATGATGTCGTTCATATCGGCCATTCAACCGGCGGTGGCGAGGTTGCACGCTATTCCGCCCGGGCCGAGTCCGGTCGAATCGCCAAGGCTGTGCTGATCGGCGCGGTCCCCCCGGTGATGGTCAAGTCGGACAAGAATCCGGACGGTATTCCGATGGAGGTGTTCGACGAATTTCGCGAGGCGCTCTCGCGGAACCGCGCAGAGTTTTACAAGGGTATTCCGAGCGGCCCGTTCTATGGCTTCAACCGCGAGGGCGCCGAAGTCAGCCAGGGGCTGATCGACAATTGGTGGCGCCAGGGAATGGCCGGCGGCGCAAAGGCCCATTACGACTGCATCAAGGCATTTTCCGAGACCGACTTCACCGAGGATCTGGAGGCGATCTCCGTTCCAGTACTGTTCCTGCACGGCGAGGACGACCAGATCGTTCCGATCGAAAACTCGGCTCACAAGGCAGTCAGGCTGGTGCGGGACGGCACGCTGAAAACCTATCCGGGTCTTTCGCACGGCCTGTTCGCCACGCATCCCAAAGTGGTGAATCCAGACCTGCTGGCTTTCGTTCGCGATTGACGTAGAGGCCCAATTGTGTCTGATCCGCATCAGCAGCCTCGGGGTTTTCCACTTCCCCCGAGGCTGTCCACCAGTGCCGACGCTGAAAAATGGTTTCGCGAATAACACATCGAAGCCGCGGGATCTGGCTGGCGCGCAGCGGGCGCCGCCCCCCGCCCTTCCAAACGCGAGAGCGCGTTCACTTCCCAAGCAGCGGACGGACTATCCCAAGATGCGTGAACCGGAAGCCACTTCTTGATTTGAGGCCATAGCCGAAAAGGCGGTCAAAACCCGAATGGTCCAGCCAGAGTGCACCCAGCATGGCTAATGTTACGGAATCGACCGCCATTCCAAGTGCGAGGACGACTGCGCCAAATCCGTAGATGTGCAAGAGATTGTAGCCAATAGCGCCAATCCTCGATCCGAAGGCATAGGCCGCAATGCTGCCACCGGGAGCAAAGAACGCAGCGAGAGTCACCCACCACGCAAAACCGCCATCCTGCAGTAAGAACATTTTTGCCGGCGGCAGCAAAGACATGCGCGCCCTCGAAGCGCTGCCAGATCACTGTTTCATCGACCAGATTCATCGTGTCGCGTGATTTCATTCAGTCGGCATACCGGAAGCCTCACGAGAAGCTGCAAGTGCCAGTTTACGCTGCGCAAGGGGGCTCCCGGACTTGGGCGAGGTCTACATCACCGCAAGATCGGCACTTTTTTGGCAGCTTCCGCGCCGCGCTCCTCGGCTATGCACTCTAGGTCCAGCTCCCAGAGCTCCGCTCCCCCTAAGAAACAAAGCCCCCTAAGATGCAAAGGATGAAACAATGACCTACCGCAACGGCCTCGATTCGCTTCTTCGTCCCGAAGATTCGGTTCTCGTTCTGATCGACCACCAACCCTATCAGCTCGCGAACCTGAACAGCCATGACCCCCACATGGTGGTGAACAATACGACCGCGCTCGCCAAGTGCGCCAAGGTGTTCGACGTGCCCACCATTCTGACCAGCGTGGTCGCCGCTCGCGGCGGGGTCATCTTCCCGCACGTAACCGAGGTGTTTCCCGAACAGGAGGTAATCGACCGGACGACAATCAACACTTGGGAGGATCCCAGGGTCGTGGACGCGGTCAAGGCGACAGGCCGCAAGCAGTTGGTAATCGCCGGCCTGTGGACCGAAATCTGCGTAGCCATGCCCGCAATCCAGGCGGCGGGCGAAGGTTGGGACGTGACCGTGATCACCGATGCATCGGGCGGCACGTCGGTAGAAGCCCACGAGGTAGCGATACAGCGCATGGTTGCAGCCGGCATCAACATGATGACCTGGCTGGCGCTGGCTTCTGAATGGCAACGCGACTGGGCCCGGGCCGAGACCGCAATGCTGCTCAACGACGCCCTCAGGAACCATCTCGGCGGCAGCGCAATCGCCTATCTCTGGGAGCAGCAATTGCTCAACACGCCGGTGCCGAGCAATTCGGGCTGATCAGTGCGCGGATGACGGGGCGAGCCCGAGGCACGAACGGAAAGGTGCCCGCCCCGTCATCCGCAGATCTTTGGCAAGCGGCAATAGGGAGAACGCGTGGACCGCGCGAAACGGGGCCTTCGGAGCCGGTAGAATCGCTGGCGAAGGTCAATGCAACGCAATGTAGCGCAGCGGATCGCGAACGGCCCGGCGATATTGGGACGGGCTCAAGCGCATGTATTTGAGGAAAACCCGGGCGAGGACCTGGTTCGACGAATACCCGACATCCAGCGCGATCTCCGTGATCGAAAGGTCCGTCCGTTCGAGGAGGTCGCAAGCTTTTTCCATCCTCAGTCGCGTGAGGTAGACCCGCGGCGGCACGCCCAGGCTCTGCTTGAACATGCGGGCGAAATGGAACGGAGAGAGTTGCGCCTCTGCGGCCAGATCGTCGAGGCTGATGTCTTCCGACAGCTTCTCCCGCATCAATTCAAGGCAACGTCGCTTGGTCCAAGGTGCGAGGCCGCCCTTCGCTGGGGCAAACGGCGCGCCCCCCAGGCGGCATAATTCCGCGAGAATCTCACATCCCGCCGCTCTTGCCAACAGACGTGAAGGCGCGCCCTCGTCCGCACTAAGAGACCACAGGTTCCCCAGCGCTGTTCGGATGGCCGGCGTCGCTTGGGTTCCCCGGAAAATACTCAGGTCATCGAACGAAAAACTGCCATCGTTTGCTGCGTCCAGCACCCATTGCCACTGCGCCACTGGAAACGCGAAGGAGCGAAGGTGATGAGGCGTAGCAACCTTGGACCTGAGTGCGAAATCTGGTGCAGCAGGATACACATCGCCTTTTTCGGTCACGCCGCCAAAATCCCCTCCTCCATGGTTTGCATTGAAGCGGGTGCCTCCCAGCAGATCCTCATAGAGGACGAGATCAGGCACGGCTGGGACGGACATGTCCCCGGGCGGTTGGGATGTTTCCAGCATGTTGAGAATCCCGCCGGTGGACTTTAGCGAGCGCAAATAGCGCGCGCGCGGGCCTTTACTATACCATTGAGCGAACGACGGAAATGCAGGCGCGGTCATTGATGCTCTCCCAAGGCGGCTCGCATGGAACCTTGGGTATTACTTGAAGTGCCCCGCACAGCTCTGCGATAATCGGACGGGCTCAAGCGCATGTGCTTGAGGAAAACGCGGGCGAGGACCTGGTTCGAAGAGTATCCGACCTCCAGCGCGATCTCCGTGATCGAAAGCTCGGTTCGTTCGAGGAGGTCGCAAGCTTTCTCCATCCTCAGTCGCGTGAGGTAGACGCGTGGCGGCACGCCAAGGCTCTGCTTGAACATACGGGCGAAGTGGAACGGAGAGAGCTGCGCCTCGGCCGCCAGTTCGTCGAGACTGATATCGTCCGACAGCCGCGCCCGCATCAGTTCCAGGCAGCGCCGCTCCGTCCACGGCGCAAGGCCGCCCTTTGCCGTGGGGAACGGCGCGCCGCCCAATCGGCTCAGTTCGGCAAGGATCTCGCAGCCGGCTGCCCGCGCCAGCAGGCGCGATGGCGCTCCCTCGTCCTCACAAAGAGTCCAAAGGTTCCGGAATGCAGATCGGATCGCCGATGAGTCGAACATCCGGCCATAGATACAGGAACTGTCGAACGAAAACCGACCGTCAGCGGCTTCGTCGAGCACGCCTTCCCACTGCGCCATCGGGAACACCAGGCTGCGAAGCTGATGGCTCTCTTCCATAACTGCTGTTGTGGCAAAGTTCGGCGCGGCGAGGCAAAAGTCGCCCCGCGTACCCTTTATATCGAAGTGTCCCCCTCCCAGGTCGCCGCTGACGCGGCTTCCGCCGAGCAAGTCCTGATAGAGGACGATATCCGGGAGGCCCGGGCGGGACATATCCCCGGCCGGTCGCGCAACCTCGAGCATGTCGAGGACGCCACCAGGGGATTTTTGCGCCCGGAGATAGGACGCCTGCCGACCCCTGCAGTACCAGTCAGAGGATGACAAATAGACCGGTACCGTCATTGTTGTGTCTCCAATGTTTCGGCCGTTAACTTGGTCTGCGCAATCTTGGTCTGCGCCCACATTCCCAAAAGGCGCCCGCCTGAGCTCGTCCGCTCGTCTAACTTGGCGTCAGCCCCACAATCTCTGCAGGTCGAGCAAATGGGAGTATGGCTTTGCGAACTGTTGGCACGAGCAGCGGCATTTGCTTCGTGAGTCCGGCATAATATAGCAATTGGTCAGCGTTCGTAAAAGTCGCCACAGTGTTTATCGCCGCAAGATCGGCACCAATGTGGCAACTTCGGGGCCACGGGCACAAGAACCCTTGTTGAAGTTCAGTCATCGTCACAGATCGCCCAATCATCTTGCGGTCGGTACCGGACGAAAAGCGCTTCACCTTCCACTTGGAAATGAATTCGTGAAGAAGTCTCATGCGGCTTGATGATATCGTCCCAGCACCAGGGCGGTCGGCCACATAGTGAAAGCGCCCGACGAAATTGGCACACCTCCCGGCAAGGCTGGCCAACGATAATTGCTATTGGCGGGACGGCTATTTCGTTGCTCCTTCAGCCGTAATCGCGCCCTTCGGGAAATGGCGTGAATTCTTTGTCGTCGGTATCGGGCAGCTTCATGCGCCCCTGCGTCCAGTCTTGCCTGGCCTGTTCAATTCGGTCTTTCGACGAGCTGACGAAGTTCCAAAGCATGAAGCGCTCGCCAATAGGATCGCCACCCAAGACCATGATGGTAGCCGCTTCCCCGGTCGATACGGAAACGTCCTTGCCAGGCTCAAGCACAGCCATCTGACCAGTTCGCAAGACCTGCCCCGCAACTTCCGCGGTTCCGGCCGCAACGTAGACCGCCCGTTCCCTATACTCCGCTGGAAGCGTGCGGCTTGCGCCTGCATCCATATCCAAGTGCATGTAGAATTGCGGGCTGTGGACCTGGACCGCCGATCGCATTCCCTCGGCACTGCCCGCGATCAGGCGGCCGCGCAGGCCCTTCTCTTCCCAGGTCGGCAATTCGACGGACCCGGCGTGGTGGTAGAATGCAGGATTGGCCTCCTCGTGCTCGACCGGCAGGGCAACCCAGGCCTGGATACCGTGCATGTGCGCCCCGTGCTTGCGAGCGTGATCGAAGCGTTCGGAATGGGTGATGCCGCTGCCGGTCACCATCCAGTTGACTTCGCCCGGCCGGATATCTTGCGTCACACCCAGGCTGTCGCGGTGGGTCAGGGCTCCATCGTAGAGATAAGTGACCGTAGAGATGCCGATATGCGGATGCGGGCGCACGTCCATTTCGCGCGGGAATCCCGGAGCGAGATCTGCCGGTCCCATGTGATCGAAGAAAATATAGGGTCCGACCGTGCGACGGGCGCGGAAGGGAAGCACGCGGCCGACCTCGAACCCGCCACCAAGGTCATGTGTGCGTTTGTCGATTATGCGTTCGATCATTCATGATTTCCTTTCGCAGGCTTTTTGACAGGATGTGAGGACGACAGCGTGACAGTCGCGAGCAAAAGTGCCCGGAGAGATCGCTCCCTCCGGGCACGAACGGCTCAGGCCGGCGCGAGGGCGCCGAACTTGCCTGCGTTGAATTCCGCGATCGCTTCGCGAATTTCGGCTTCTGTGTTCATCACGAAGGGACCGTAACCGAATACCGGTTCGTTGATCGGTTCGCCCGTCATCACCAGTAGCATAGCATCGCCATCAGCCGTGATCGCCGCGCCCTCGCCGTCGGTGGAGAGCCGGGCAATCTCGGCTTCCCGAACGCCCTGGCCATCGATCGTGACGTGACCCGAGAGCACCGCGATCATGGTCGTGTGCCCCTCCGGCAGGGGGAGGGTGATCTGCGCATCGGCCTCGAGCCGAACATCCCACAAATTGATCGGTGTGAAGGTGCTCGCCGGCCCCTCCATCCCTTCGAACTCGCCAGCGATGACCCGTGCGCGACCACTTTCGAAAGTGGCCTCGGGGATCATGTCGCGCGTGATTGCCTGGTACCGCGCCGGGGTCAGCTTGTCCCTTGCGGGCAGATTGACCCACAGTTGTACCATGCGGAAGGGGCCGCCGGTCTTCGAATAGCCGGGCGAATGGAACTCCTCGTGCAGCACGCCGGACCCGGCAGTCATCCACTGGACTTCGCCCGCTCCGATGGTGCCGCCCCCGCCGGTGGAGTCGCGGTGACTGACTTCGCCGTCATAGACGATGGTAACGGTCTCGAAGCCCTTGTGAGGATGCTCGCCCACGCCGCGCGGAGAACCCTTCACGGGATCGAAATTCCACGGCCCGGCATAGTCGAACAACAGGAACGGGCTGATCGCTGCCGTATCGCCGTGGTAGCTGAAGAGCGAGCGAACGGGAAAGCCGTCACCGACCCAATGGGGGGTATCGTTGCGGAGGATGGTGTCGATCGTTTTCATCGCATGACCTTTCGTGGGGCGTATTTCCGCCCCGCCCCGGGGCATTGCTTTCGTGTTGGAGGGAACATATGTTCATGCTGACATGTCAGCAAGTACGCTCCCGAAGGATACCGTGATCGCCGCACCTAACGCGGCTGGGGACGGCTGGCATTGCCCGGCGGAAGCAACGCTGGAGTTTCTCTCGGGCAAGTGGCGGCCCATGATAATCTACTGGCTGATGGATGCGCCGCTCCGCTTCAACGAGTTGCAACGGCGGCTCGGCGCGATCACGCACAGGACGCTCTCGAAGACACTGAAGGAGATGGAGGCAGATGGCCTTGTTCAGCGCAAGGACTATGGTGAGATGCCGCCCCGCGTCGACTATGCGCTAACCGATCGGGGGCGCAGTCTCAGGCCAGTATTGGAGGCGATGGAAGAGTGGGCGCGGATTGAAGCCAGCACAGATCAAGAGGATTTGCAATGAGTGGCAATGCCGACTGACTGTCATTTCCCTTGGGGAGTGAGCTCGATGCAGCGGTCTTCGAGCGGATGGCGCGGCCCCATATCCAAGCGCCTTGACCTGGTGCAGCGCCGTCTCCTGCATTCGGAAACGGATATTGAGCAGCGTGTCGAATGTTCGGCTCAAGCGAGGGTGCGGCTTCCGGACATCCTGCACTCCGTATCCGGTATCGATCAGGACGAGGCCGCGATCGGTCTCGATCAACTGGTCAGCGCAGGAAAGTTTGGCGAAGGGCCCTTTGCTTTTGCCATCGAAGAGGCGACCACCCAGAGGACAATCGGTCCCGCAGTTGAGATAATGGATGCGCATCAGGTTGCGCCCCTGCGACCCATGACGTGACCGAGGACGATAAGGACGACACCTGAAGCCAGATACAGCCAATCGAACATGGAGAGGCCGAGACGTTCAACCACGTGATGCAGGCCAAGCAGGTGGTGGTCGATCAATCCCTCTACGAGGTTGAACCAGCCCCATCCGGCAAGAAGGTAGCCGATGAAGGCCGCGCCGGAGGGGAGCATGGTCTGCCTTCGGTTGAGCGCGCGCCAAAGCAAGGCGACGCCTATCACGGTGGCGAGCCAGGTTCCGATGTGGAACCACCCATCTGCCACCATTCCCTGTGACATGTTCTGCATCGTGTCAGGGGGAACCTTGGCCGAGATCATGTTGTGCAATTGCAGTATCTGGTGGAAGACGATGCCATCGATAAACCCGCCCAGTCCGATGCCCAGCACAATCCCCGCTGGCGCGATCGAGGGTCGATCGGATGCACTTTCCATAACGGTAACTCTCCTTTTCGCAGATTGGTTCCCTTGTAGGCGGGGTTTACATCCTTTGCGGAACTGCGGTTCCGGCAGGCTCCTTTTCGCCCATGGCGGATCGCAAGACGCGCTCGTGGCCATGCCGCTCGACAAGCTGTTGCGGGTGATTGCTCTTCAGTTCCCGCGCAAACCATCCCAGCGTAAGCTCAAGCCCGTCTTCAAGGGAGGTTTGCGGAGTCCAGCCAAGCAGGTCGCGGGCACGATCGATGACCGGGCGGCGTCGTTGCGGGTCATCAGTGGGGAGCGCGCGGAAATTGAGATCGAGCGGATGACCGATAATCCTCGCCAGCGCGCTGACCAGCTGCCTGATGGTGATTTCGTCGGGATTGCCGATGTTGACGGGTTCCATTTCCGCCAAAGGGCATTCCATCAACCTGCGGAGCCCGTCGACCGTATCCGCAACATAGCAGAAGCTGCGCGTCTGGCTGCCATCGCCGTAGACGGTCAGAGGCTCGCCCGAGAGTGCCTGGCAGGCGAGGTTCGATATCACGCGCCCATCGTCGATACGCATGTTGGGGCCGTAGGTATTGAAGATGCGGGCCACGCGGACCTCGGCCCGCCCGGAGCGGGCGTAGTCGAAAGCGAGCGTCTCTGCCGCGCGTTTCCCTTCGTCATAACAAGCGCGAGGCCCGGTGCAATTGACGTGGCCGCGGTAATCTTCGGGCTGGGGATGCACTTCAGGATCGCCGTAGACCTCGCTGGTCGAAGCTAGCAGGAAGCGTGCCCCTGACACTTCCGCCAGACGCAGGAGGCGATTGGTGCCGAGCACACTGGTGAGCATCGTGTGTTCCGGATTCTCCTGATAAAGTACCGGAGAAGCGGCGCAGGCCAGATTGTAGATCCGGGTGATCTGTCCCTCAAGACGAGTGACTTCATCGGGGAGCGGTTCGGTGATGTCGGCCTTGATGAATGTGAAATGCGCATGGTTCTGCAAACCAAGCAGGTTCGACGCGCGCGATGTTTGCAGGTTGTCGATACAGACGACACGATGACCCTCTTCGAGCAAGGCGCGACAGAGGTGCGAGCCGACGAACCCCGCGCCACCGGCAACCAGGGTGAGCCCGTTACGAATATACATGATGCGGCACATTCCTTCTATTTCCCGTAATCGAGACGGCGCTCCTCGCCTGCTCGAGTTCCTTTTCGAGTTGCTCGGCACGTCGCTCGGAACTGTGATTGGCGAGCACTTCCTCACGCGCCGAAGATCCCATTTGCCTGGCGTCGCCGTCGAGCGCTGTGAGGACATCTTCGGGGTGTTCGGCCAACACGATCTGCTTGCCCGGTGCGAACAAGGTATCGATGCCCCTCCACCGGTCGGAAATGATCGGTGTCGCGCAAGCTCCCGCTTCGAACAGCCGTACCGATGGGGACCACCCTGCGGCGATCATGTCCGCCCGCGTGACGTTTAGTGTGAAGCGCGAAGCAGCATAGAACGCGGGATGGTCCGCAGGGGGAATATGCTCGATCCGCTCCACATTTTCCGGCCAGTCGATTTCCTCCGGGTACTTCGGCCCGGCGACGACAAAGCGCAGATCGGGTCGGCGGCGAGCCGGCTCCAGCAACAGCCGTTCGAGCGTCGGCTGCCGGTCCGGACTGTAGGTGCCGAGATACGACAGGTCCCAGCGGAGCGGCACGTCAAGCGGACGGTATCGCGCGGTGTCGACCGAGCAGTAGAGCGGGCGTGCCCGCGGCGCGCCGAACTCCTCTTCCAGCCGGCCAAGCGTGGGGCCGCCGGTGAACGAGAAGTAGATGTCATAGCCGGGGATCAGATCGGGCGACAGATATTCGTGATCGCGGCGCGCGAGCTTGGCCAAGGTCACCGGGGTATCGATGTCATAGAAGCAGGTGGTCCCCTGCGCGGTCTGCTGGACCCATCGTCCGACCGCGACACCGTCGGGCACGTAGGAGCCGACCATCACCGCGTCCGCTGCCTCGACCTGAGCACGCCATTGCTCGAGCCCGCCGAGATCGGCGTAATATTCCAGCCGACAATATTCTGGATCGGTAAGGTCGCGGTTCGCGGCGTACCAGGGTTGCGTCCGTTCGAGGAACAACACCTCGTGACCGCGCGCGGCGAATGCTTCGAGCAGGGCGCGAAAGGTCGTCGCGTGGCCGTTACCCCATGAGGAGGACAGGCTGAGACCCAAAACAACGAGCTTCATGCCACTTCCTCGTGCTTGTGCTCCAGAATTTTGTTGAACGCAGCATCGACTTCGACAGCGCGGAGCGAATAGGTATGCTTCGCCAGAACCCGATCGAGCGCAGCGGCACCGATCCTTTCCGCGCGTTCGCGGCTGAGACCGGCAAGGATTTCGGCAACGTCCTTCCCGTCGCGGGCGATAAGGACTTCCTCACCCGGTTTGAGGAACTGCTCGATCCCTTCCCATGCATCGGTAATCAGGCAGGCTCCGGCGCCGGCCGCTTCGAACACCCGGGTTGCGGGAGAAAAGCCCACACTCGCCATCGAATCACGCGCCACGTTCAGCACTGCGCGCGGCGTGCAATTGAAGGCGTTGTGATCAACGGTACCGACGTGGCCGATGGCGCGGACGTTCGGTGGCAGCGCCTTGTCTTGCCAGCCGTTTCCGCCAAGCATGAACCTGCTCGACGGGCGCAGTTGCGCCGCGCGCAGGAAGAACTCCTCCACCCGCGCTTCGCGATCGGGCAGGCTATTCGCGAGGAAACCCAAATCGCAGGCGAAGCGCGGATCGGGATCGACCGGATGGTGGGTCGATGGATCGAGCGCATTGTAGATCGGCACGCGGCGGCGCGCACCGAATGCGCGATAGGCTTCGATGACCGGAGGTCCGCCGCCGTAAGTGAACACGGCATCGAGATGCGGTAGAGCCGCGCGCACAGGATGTTCAGGATCGCTGCGCATTTCGTCCAGCGTCGCGGCAGCATCGACATCCCAGAAGACGGTCATCCCATCGGGGTTTGCCTCGCGGAGAATGCCTTCGAGCAATTCTCGGTCGAATACTCCGACACCGCTGGCCTTTACGACGATGTCTGCCGCACCGGCTTCCGCCAGCACGGAATGGAGGCCCTCAGTCGTGGCAGGGTAGACAACCGAGCGGACCCAGTCCGGCGGATCGATATCGCGATGCTTCTGCCGGTCGAACGCGTCAGGCTCGTAAAAAGAGATGTCGTGCCCGCGATCGGCGAGCGCGCGCAGGATTCCTCGGTAATAGGTCGCCGCGCCGTTCCAGTAGGCCGACAGCAGGCTGGAGCCGTAGAAGGCGATCTTCATGCGGATTTCCTCAGGCTGGTTTCAGTTTCGAGCGAGGCGGCGATCGCCAGCAACTCGTCCACGCGTTGCGCGCAGGTGTGCCGTTGCAGGATGGTCTCCCGACCGCTGGCAGCGAGCGAGGCCCGCAATCCGGCATCTTCTGCCAGCGCGCGTAGGATTTCCGTCATCTCTTTGCCGCTGCGGGCAACAAGATAATCCTCGCCTGTTCGGAACAGGCTTTCGGCATCGTCCCACGGCGCGCTCACGAGGGGTAAGCCGCAGGCAAGCGCTTCGAAGACCCGGATGGTCGGAATGCCGGGAAGCACCTGCGTATAGTAGCGGCGCGGTACGTGAACCGTGGCCAAGTGCCTCGCGAAAATGTCTGGCGCGAGGGCGTTGGGTGCCCAGCCGCGATACTCGGCGCCGTATCGCGCCAAGGTCTCCTTCGCCTCCGCGGGATAGCGCACGCCATAGATATCGAGATCAAGACCACCCTGCCGGGCGGGGTCTAGCAGGAAAGTGACGAGTTCCTCGCTGCGCTCGCCATCCCCCCAGTTGCCGATCCAGACCAGCCCTTCGCGCTCGCTTTCCTGTGCGGGCGGATGGAACCGGCGGACATCGGCGGCTTCGTGCCAGGTCCACACGCGATTGCCCCAGCCCCAGCCGCGATAGACCTCCGACAGTGCTTCGCCGAAAGCCAGCACTCCGTCGAACCCGGATAGGTCGAAAGCCTGCATGTCCTCGGGTGCGCTCACCGCGCGGTGATGGGTATCATGGAACAGCAGGCGGAAGTTCCCTCTGCGTTTCCGCAATTGTCCGAGTCGAGCAATCAGCTTCGGCTCGTTCCACTCATGCACGATGATCAGGTCACTATCGCCAATCAGTTCCTCCAGATCGGCGTCTGACGGGTATTCGGTCGAACTGAGCCTCGGATAGCGATCGTGCCAGACTGCAAGGCCTTGTAATCCATGATCGCGCAGCAGATTGGCCAGGCTCCAGGCGCCTTGCGGTTCGAAGACCGCAACTTCATGTCCCCGCACAATGAGTTCATCGAGCACGCCGCGCAGGAAGTGGGCATTGCCGTGGTTCCAGCAGGAGGCCAGCGAATGCGTGAAATAGGCCAGCTTCATGCTGCCACCTCCCGCGCAGCCAGCAGCGACTGGTAAATGCCGCACATCGCTTCGACCGTTGCCGCCGGGGAGTAATTCGCGCTGCGCTTCCGGGCGGCTTCACCCAAGTCCTTGCGCCGCGAGGGATCCGCGATGAGGGCGTTGATTTGGCGGGCAAACCCTTCGGCATCGCCACTATCCACGAACAGTGCAGCGCCTTCCCACAGCTCGCGGAAGGTATCGATGTTGGAAAGCACCAGCGCACATCCTGCCGATGCTGCTTCCAGAACTGCCAGCCCGAACGGCTCGAATGTTGCGGCAGA
The DNA here is from genome assembly GCA_019739335.1 of Erythrobacter sp. Lineage (NCBI taxonomy): Bacteria > Pseudomonadati > Pseudomonadota > Alphaproteobacteria > Sphingomonadales > Erythrobacteraceae > Erythrobacter > Erythrobacter sp. The sequence goes on along the minus strand of CP073261.1, from coordinate 2,266,332 downwards.
AACGAAGACCGGTTGCAGTCTGAGCAGCCGGTCGATTGCTGCCTCGCTCTGATAGCCAAGGCACTGCAGGTTTTCGGGAGCACAGGTTTCCCCGTGCGGACCGACCAGAGCGCCCGCGGCAAGGAAGCCGATGTCCAGCTGCGCCGCCGCCTGATCGAGGACCGCGACATTCTTCACCGGGTCCCACAATCTCCCGACAGTCAGGGCGACGTTCAGCTGGCCGGCAGAAGCATCGGAGCCGAGCGGGTTGCGGCCGTTGTGAACAACCATGGGTGAGCGCGGCAGACCGTATGTCTGAGCGACTTGGCGAGCGAAGCTGGCGCTAGGTGCCACGATCATGTCGGCAGCCTTCAAGCCTTCCTGCATCAGCGCAGCGTGCCATTGCAGTTCGGGTGCGAGCGGTTCGCGACGCGCAGCCTTCCACCAGGTGGCGATGCATCCGTGAGCGACTGCGATGACCGGCACCGGAAACCTTGCGCCAGCGCAAAGGGCCGGACTGTTGCAATGGATCAGGTCGGCACCGATCCTCCGGGCGAGGTCCGCCAGTTCCCCGGTTGAGTGCTTCACCTGCGCCGGACCATCGGCCAGCCAATCCAGCGGAAGCCCTGTCTCCCGAAGCGAAAGGCCGGGAACGGCCTCCGCTTGCGCGCGCTGCGCAAGATCGGGTGGCGGGCCCAAAACGGCCAGTGTGATACGATGGCCCCGGTTCGCTAATTCGCGCGAAAGAGTGACTGAATACTGCCATACTCCGCCGACCGCGTCTGTCGTCATAAGGACATGCAGGGGATACAGGGTCATGCGTTCGCCCTCGCACTTGGTGCGAGCGCCGGTGCGGCTGCACGGCGCGACTGATGCAGCCAGTCCGCAAGGTTACGAACCCCATCTCGCCACGGAGTCCTCGGCTTCAGCCCAAGCGCCTGATCGATCTTGCGCGTGTCCGCGACAAACCAGCGCTGGTCCCCCGGACGGGTATCGGCAAACTCTATGGCAGGGCGGCGCCCGGTAATCCGGGCGATTTCCTCGATCAGGCCGAGCAGGCTGATCGCATTTTCCGCGCCGCCCCCCCAGTTGAACGCGCGCCCCTGAACCGCATCGATGCGGTCGAGCATGGCAAGGTAGGCATCGCAGGTATCGCGGACGTCGCAAACATCGCGAACCTGCTCTCCGTCTCCGAACAGCGTGATTGTCTCCCCGGCCAGCGCGCGGATCAGGAAATGCGCAACCCAGCCCTGATCTTCGGTGCCCAATTGCCGCTCGCCATAAATGCAGCTCATCCGCAACACGGCCGTGCGCATTCCGAAGCTGCGCCCGTAGTCGAGAACATATTGGTCGGCGGCACCTTTCGAGCAGCCATACGGGGTGTGGAAGCACAGCGGCTGGTCCTCTGGCACCCCGTGTTCGGCAATCTTCGGGTCGGATGCCCGATACCCGCGATCCGTCAGGTAGAGCGGAACTCCCGCAAGGTTGCCGTAAACCTTGTTCGTTGATGCGAATATCAGAGCAGCATGACTGTTCTGCTGGCGAAGCGAATCCAGCAGGTTGAAGGTTCCCACCACGTTCACCGCAAAATCCTCGCGCGGGTCTTCCATACTGGTCGTCACCGCCACTTGCGCCGCGAAGTGGAAAGCTGCTCCAATTCCCCGGGCTGCCTTGGTGACCGTGGCGCGATCCCGGATATCGCCGATGACCGGCTCGATCAGACTGCCATGCGAATGGCACAGCCATTCCAGATTGCTTTCAACCCCCGGTCGGCCCAGGTGATCGAGTACTCGCACCCGATGACCCCGCGCGGCCAGGCGGTCGGCAAGGTTGGAGCCAACGAATCCAGCTCCACCGGTAACCAGTATGGTGCTTTCCGCGCCGACACTCATGCCACAAGTCCGCGGCGTTCAAGTTCGCTCCGCGCCTCGCTGACGCGGTCCTCCGCCTTTTGCTTGGCGACCCATTGCGCGAGATCGGCAAGGCCCGCCTCGAAATCCTCACTTGCCTCGAAGCCGAGCACTTCGCGCGCCAGGGTAGTGTCGCAAAAACAGTGCCTTATGTCTCCGGTGCGCGCCTTACCCACGGTCTCGGCTCCGATGCCTTCGCGTCCCATCGCTATTGCGAGGTCGTTTGCTACGCTCGCGATGGAGCGATCATGCCCTGATCCGATATTGAAGGTGCCGCCGGCAGCATCGGGGTGGAAAAGGGCTTCGGCAAACGCGCGGGCCACGTCGCGCACGTGCACGAAGTCACGGCGTTGTTGACCATCCTCGAAGATCATCGGAGACTGGCCGTTGAGCAGTCGTGATGCGAAGATCGCCAGCACGCCGGTGTAGGGATTGGAGAGAGCCTGTCCCGGCCCGTAGACATTGAACAGTCGCAGGCAGACGCTTTCGACACCATAGGGAGCGCCCATGATGTGGGTGATCTGCTCCTGCACATACTTGTTAAGCGCGTAGATCGAAGCGAGGTTTGGTCTTTTCCATTCGGGTGTGGCGACCGGCGCCAGAGGGCGGCCCTGCTGGTCGACCGGCTCCCAGTTCGCCTGTCCGTCGCGCAGGCTGCTGCGAGATGCATCTTCCACCAGCGCACCGTCGGCGTTCCGATAAAGTCCCTCACCGTAGATGCTCATCGAAGATGCAGTGACTACCCGGCGCACCGGGTGATCGATCAGCCGTTCGAACAGGACGGCTGTGCCGACATCGTTGGTGGAAGTGTATCGCTCCACCTCATACATCGACTGCCCCACGCCGACTTCGGCGGCGAGGTGGATGACACTGTCGATCCCGCGCAGCGCAGCAGCGACGGCATTTCCATCGCGCACATCGGCACGGATAAATTCCACGTCTGACGCGAAGCTCGGTTGGCCGTTCCGACCGTGGACCTGTTCGATCAAACTATCGAGGACGCGAACCTGGTGGCCGCGCTGCAGCAGCTCGCGACTGACAGCTTTACCGATAAAGCCGCCGCCGCCGGTTATCAAAATGCGTTCGGACAAAAGATTTCCTTTCCGGAAGTGGCAAATGATCCGGTTGACGGGAGAATGAAAACTGGTTTTCTATATGCGAGATTCGACAATATAACTTATGTTAAGTACTGCATCCCCTTGACTATCTAAAGACCATTCTCGAAATGTAACTTCTTCTTGTTTGTTCCAGATCATCGAATAAACCTAAGTTAAATCGGGAACCTGATCTGTTGGTTGAGCATTCCGGAGAGAGCTTCTACTTACCTTCCCGGGACCGCTGCTTCGCATGACCGTTACCATCCTCCTGATCAGGCATGCCGCCCATGCAGAGCTTGGCCGGGTCCTGTCCGGTCGAGCCCCCGGAGGCCGATTGAGTTCTTCCGGGCTGCTGCAGGCAGAACGCCTCGCGCGCTGGTCGTCAGCCGAGGGCGTAGCTGCAATCCATACCAGTCCCGTGCTCCGCGCACGTGAGACAGCACAGGCAATCGGCGCATCGCTCGGGATGGCGCCCAGGGTTTCGGACGCCCTCGACGAGATCGATTTCGGTGACTGGACGGGGAAGCACTTCGACCAACTTGCCAGCGATCCGGACTGGCAGCGTTGGAACAACAACCGCGCGCAAGCGCGCGCCCCGCGAGGAGAAACAATGACAGAGGTTCAACAGCGCATGACTGACTTTATGCGGGCAATCGCCGAAACCGCTGCTGGCGCGACAGTCGCTTTCGTCAGCCACTGTGACACCATCCGGGCTGCCATTGCCGGCATTCTGGGATTGTCGCTCGACTATGTGCTTCGCTTCGAGATCGCACCTGCGTCAGTGAGCCGCGTGCAACTCGGCGACTGGGGCGGCCGCGTGCTTTCGCTCAACGAGTACACGGCATGAGCAGGTCAGGATCAGCAGCGCGGATCGTGAAAGACGCCGGCGCATCTCAGCTGCGAAAGCAGGTGGAGGAGCTGCAACCCTGGTTTCAGAATATCGATCTCGGACATGGCATTCGCACAGCGCCGGATCATTTCCTCGGCGACTATCCCTCCTTCAAGTTCGACCGCTTCGCTGACGCAATTCCTGCCGACCTGACCGGAAAGTCAGTGCTCGACATCGGCTGCAATGCGGGCTTCTACGCGATCGAAATGAAGCGGCGCGGCGCCAGCCGGGTGCTCGGCATCGATAGTGACGATCGCTATCTCGAACAGGCGCAGCTGGCTTCCGACACGTTGGGATTTTCCGAGATCGAGTACCGCAACTTGTCGGTTTACGACGTCGGTAGTCTGGGGGAGAAGTTCGATCTCGTCGTGTTTATGGGGGTGCTCTACCATCTGCGGCACCCGCTGCTGGCGCTCGACCTGATCCGCGAACATGTCGCCGGCGACCTGATGCTGTTCCAGACGATGCAGCAGGGCACCGAAGCAGTGTTGCAGGTTCCCGAGGATCACCCGTTCCACAAGCCCGGGACAACCCAGCCGCCCGACTACTTCGACAATCCGGCCTATCCGAAGCTCCACTTCATCGAGCGCGAATTCGCGCAGGACTGGACAAATTGGTGGGCACCGAATGCGGCCTGCAGCCAGGCCATGCTCCGCGCGGCTGGCTTCACCATCGAACAGCAGCCTGAGCCGGAGGTCTACCTCTGCCGGGTAACCGAGGTCCCCTACGCGCAATACGGGCCGGCTGCCGTCTATCCCGCGCGCGCGCAAGTCAAGGCGGGAGACGCGCAATGATCAATTCCGTGATGATCTGGAATGAACCGAACAACAAGAGCCACTGGAACCCCGAACTCGATCCCGACTGGGCCATTTATGCGGACACCGTGCATCGCGCGGGCAGCGCGATCTCGCAGATCAACCCGCAGTTGACGCGAGTGCTCGGCGGAATGTCGCCGATCGATCCGCATTGGGTATCGCGGATGCGTAAACAGGGCGCGCTCGATCATGTTGACGTGGTGGCGGTGCATGGCTTCCCGCTCGACTGGAACCTGTGGCCGATCCACGCCTGGCCGGAAAAGATTGCCGAGATTGAAGCCGTTGTTCCGGACAAGCCGATCTGGGCGACCGAAGTGGGGGTGGGCAGTTTCGGCGCAGAGGAAGTGCAGGTATTCGGCATCGACAAGACTGCCGAACTGCTGCTCGACCGGGTGCCGGAGGTCTATTGGTACTCGCTGTTCGATCTGCCGCGGGAATGGGGTGCGGAAACGCGCCACCGCGAGGCGGAGGGTTCGAGCTATTACCGCCACTTCTACATGGGCCTGATCCGGGAGGACGGCACCCCCAAGCCGGCGCTGGAACACTATCGGCGCTACGCCGACCGCATGGGTCTGATGCAGTGGTTCCATTTCCACGATCCCCGGCTCGGCGATGCGGTCCGGTGGATGAAGGAGCTCGGCGTGACCAAGCTGCGCACAGGACTTTCATGGGCGGACAGTTTCCGGCCGGGAGCACTCGACTGGTTCGACCGGCAGATGGAAGCACTGGCGGACTTCGATGTGCTGGTCACCTTCTGCTTCACTCCGGAGCATCTCGGCGTGGAGGCCCACCACACCTCTTGCGCCAAAGACCCGCAGCAGTTTGCCGACTTCTGCGCCTGGATGGTTGAACGGTACGCCCCTGCAGAAAACATCAAGCGTGCGAGTGATCTGCGCGCGGGGAGGTCCTGAAATGTTGTCCCCTGATTCCCGCGGCATCCGGCTGGCGCTGGTCGGCGTCGGCAATTGCGCCAGTTCGCTGGTGCAAGGTCTCGCGCATTATCGCGGCGGCGCCAACGACCTGACCGGCCTGATGCACGCCGAAGTGGCTGGCTACCGTCCGGAAGATATTCACGTGGTGGCAGCCTGGGATGTCGACGAGCGCAAGGTCGGCCGCGACGTGGCAGAAGCGATCTTCGCGCCGCCCAATTGCACGCAGGTCTTTTGTGAAAGGGTCGAGCCGACGGGAACCACGGTCCGCATGGGACGCGCGCTCGACGGGATCGCCGGGCACATGGCCGGATACCCGGAAGCCCGAACCTTCAAACCCGCCGGGGAGACAGAACCGAACAAGCAGGAAGTGATCGAGGTGCTGCTGGAAAGCGAAGCCGACGTGCTGGTGAATTACCTTCCCGTCGGATCACAACAGGCCACCGAATTCTATGCCGAATGCGCGCTCGAAGCCGGGGTCGCCTTCGTCAACAACATCCCGGTGTTCATTGCCAGCGATGCCGACTGGGCCGAGCGCTTCCGCAAGGCCGGGGTGCCGATCATCGGAGACGATATCAAATCGCAGCTCGGTGCCACGATCGTGCACCGCGTGCTGACCGACCTGTTCAGGAAGCGCGGTGTGAAGCTGGAACGAACCTATCAACTCAACACCGGCGGCAATACCGATTTCCTCAACATGCTTGAACGGAGCCGCCTCGCGTCCAAAAAGCTGTCCAAGACCGAGGCTGTGCAATCGGTGGCGGCATCAAGGCTGGTCGACGAGCATATCCATGTGGGCCCGTCCGATTATGTCGCTTGGCAGAACGACAACAAGGTCGCGTTCATCCGCATGGAAGGGCAATTGTTCGGCGGCGTGCCGATGAACCTCGAACTGCGGCTCTCGGTGGAGGACAGCCCGAATTCCGCTGGGGTCGCGATCGACATGATCCGCTGCGCGAAGCTGGCGCGCGATCGCGGGCTGGCAGGGCCGGTCCATCCCGCCGCCTCCTATTTCTGCAAGCACCCCCCGAAACAGGTCACCGATGACGAAGCCTGGGCTGCGCTCGAACAGTTCATCGGGCAGGATTGAACGATGGGTCGGATGAAATCGGCGGAAGTCATCGCCCCGGGGAGCGTACGAATGGCTGATATCCACGTGCCCGAACCCGGCGAGGGGCAGGTCCGGATTAGGCTGGAGGGCTGCGGCGTCTGCGCTTCAAACCTTGGCCCATGGGCTGGGCCCGATTGGCTCGAATTTCCCCTGCCGCCGGGCGATCTGGGGCACGAAGGGTGGGGCGTGGTGGAGGCCGTGGGGAAGGGGGTTTCCGAGGTCAGGGTGGGTGATCGGGTGGCAGCGCTGAGCTACCGCGCCTACGCCGAGTTCGATCTTGCCGATGCCAAGGCGCTGCTCAAGCTGCCCCCAGAACTGGAGGGCAAGCCCTTCCCCGGCGAACCGCTTGGCTGCGCGTTCAACATTTTCCGCCGCAGCAATATCGCGCCGGGGCAAAACGTCGCCATCATCGGCATCGGTTTTCTGGGGGCTGTGCTTACCCAGCTCGCCAGCGATGCCGGGGCGCGCGTCATCGCGATCTCGCGCCGCCCGGAGTCGCTTGAGCTGGCGAAGCACTATGGCGCGGCAGAAGTGATCCCGATGGACGATCACCAGGCCATCATCGATGCCACGAAGCAACTCACAGACGGCACGATGTGCGAACGGGTAATCGAATGCGTTGGCAAGCAATGGCCGCTCGATCTGGCGGGTGAACTGGTGGCGTTCGGCGGCAGGCTCGTCGTCGCCGGCTATCACCAGGACGGCCCGCGACAGGTCGACATGCAGGGCTGGAACTGGAAGGGGGTCGACGTGATCAACGCCCACGAGCGCGATCTCGCCGTGCAGATGCGCGGGATGCGCGAGGCAGCAGAGGCAGTGGTCAGCGGCAGGCTCGATCCCGCGCCGCTCTACACCCACATCTATCGGCTCGAAGAACTCGGCGAGGCGCTCGATGCCACCCGCGACAAGCCGCCCGGCTTCGTCAAGGCCCTGGTACTCTATCCATGAAGCTGCCGCGCGTGGGCTTTCTCGGCACCGGCTGGATCGGGCGCCACCGGTTGCAGGCGATGGTCGCCAGCGGGGCGGTCAGTGCGACCGCGCTCTGCGATCCTTCCCCGGAATGTCTGGCCGCGGCGCTGGAGATAGCCCCTGATGCGAAGCCGGTCCCCTCGCTGGAAGCCATGCTCGATCTGGACCTCGACGGGCTGGTCATCGCCACGCCCAGCGCGCTGCATGCGCAGCAGGCGATCGCCGCGCTGGAGCGGGGAATCGCGGTGTTCTGCCAGAAGCCGCTTGGCCGCAATGAAGCCGAGGCGCGCAGAGTCATTGCGGCGGCGCAGGCGGCTGACCGCTTGCTCGGGGTGGACCTGTCGTATCGCTACACTGCCGCTACTCAGGCTGTGGCGAAGGAAATTCAGGAGGGCCGAACCGGGCCTGTATTCGCCGCCGACCTGACGTTCCACAATGCCTACGGGCCGGACAAGCCGTGGTTCTACGACCGCTTCCAGTCCGGCGGCGGTTGCGTCATCGACCTCGGCGTTCACCTTGTCGACCTGGCCATGTGGCTGCTCGGCTACCCGGCTGTCGAGCGTGTCACTTCACGGCTCTATGCCAATGGCCGCCCGCTTGAACCCGGTGCAGGCGCTGTCGAAGACTATGCAGTGGCCCACCTCGATCTTGATACCGGTGCCAGCTTCCGGCTTGCCTGTTCGTGGAACCTCCATGCGGGACAGGAAGCCGTGATCGAAGCCGTGTTCCATGGCCCGCAAGCAGCCGCCGGGTTTCGCAACATCGGCGGCAGCTTCTACGATTTCGAAGCCTTCGCGAATAATGGCACCGCACGGACCTGCCTCTCCTCTCCGCCCGATAAATGGGGCGGGCGGGCCGCCGCCCATTGGGCCACATCGCTCGCGAGAAGCACACGCTTCGATCCCGACGTTCACCAGGTCGGAAACGTATCGGCAATTCTCGACCGGATCTACGCGCCCGACTAGCGTCACCACGGGACAGCCGCGAGGACGCTGGTCGCAGCTATGGCTCCACTCAGCGCAAGAGCGGGCCCACTATAAAGATTTGAAGAATAATCTGCAAACAGCGCAGGCCTACTTCGAGGTGGAGGCCGATAAGGATTTCGCTCAGCTTTACGCCCAGGTCGACGCTCATATCGAGGCGCTGGAGGCCACCAGCCCGAGCCAGACGCTACCGGGCGGGACCCGTCGGCGAACAGCAAATCGAAGATCCCCCCAGGTTCGGGCTGATTCGATTTTCGATGACGTCGATGATTGACTGGAGGCGAACATTTGCTGTGCCGTGATTGCGTACGGTTCTTGGCACTCAGTCGCGCATCTGCAGGAAGGCATTCATCTTCGCTCTATGGCTGCGTGGACACTCCCTTCATCCTCATGCACGCTCGGAAAGGGGGTACGCTACTTCCAGGCAGAGACTTAAGCGAATGTTGGCCCCCTTCTTGCCGCGACAGCGGTCTCTCTCGCCCGCGACGCCGCATTTCCGAGCGCCAAAGCCCGCAGAACTGCGCCATTCTGAAGGCGCTCATCGCCCGGAGGCAAAATTAGGTTAGCTTTTTGGACTGTTTGGTGCGGTCGAGAAGACTCGAACTTCCACGGGCTTTCGCCCACAACGACCTCAACGTTGCGCGTCTACCAGTTCCGCCACGACCGCACATCGATGGGACCGGCCAGTGGCCCGCCTCGGTAGGAGCGCGCCACTAGCAAAAGGGTTTGGTGCCTGCAAGCTGCGAATGCAGGACAAGTTTCGATCTATTCGGGCTTCCATCCGAATTGCACTTCGCGGGCCGAGCGGGGAATATCGGTCACCGCTTCGCTCACTGGGACGGTTTCGCCCGGAGCGAGGGTGGCTTGCTGCGGGCGAACCACCCATTCGTACACCTTGCGATCTCGCGAATCGCGGAGCACGATCAGGATCGCGGGCAGGCTGTGCGTTTGCGTACCGATGTTGGTGATCGTGCCGCGCGCGCTGAAATATTCGGTGCCATTGGGCAGCGACTGGCGTTCCTGCTGTTCGCGCGGAAAATCGAGCTGGAGATCCGGATTACCCGGCGCAAAGGTGGGGCGGTCCACCGGAACCCAGTCTGGCAGGCCCCAGTAGGATACCGCAAAGATCAGGCCGGCAGCGACCACCGCGAAAATTCCCGCCGCCCAGCTCCACATCTTGAGCGGATTGCGGCGCGGGCGGAAGGGAGGTTCGTGATCGAACGGCGACTGCGGCGGATCGCCAAAATCGCTCGGCACTTCCCTTTCCCGCGCGCGCGGCGGGCGCACTTCGTCGCGCAGGGACTCGGGCGAAGGCCCGGTCGGTGGCTCCGGCAGGGGCTCGTCCGCGACGGGTGCTTCGAAGGCCGATTGCGCCTCTGCCGCTTCCGGGCGTGGCGCAGGTGCGCTGGCCGAAACCGAGGGTGGAGGTGGAGGTGGAGGTGGAGGTGGAGGTGGAGGTGTAGGTGGAGTTACAGGAGACGGTGGCGGTGGAGTTGCAAGTGAGGGTGGCGTAGGCGCCATATCGCCCGTTTCACTGCCATCCACGCCTGGCCCCTCCTGGAACCAGCTATGGCGGCATTTCGCACAGCGCACGGTTCGCCCATCCCCACCTATCGCGGTATCGGGCACGACATATCGAGTCGTACAGGCGGGGCACTGGATGATCATAGCCTAAAGTCCTGCCTACGCCCGCATATCCCGCGCAACAAGATTACCCTGCCCCGAGAAGGCCCGGTTGCGGCTTTTTTCCACAAGCACCAGCGACTAAAGCTCGTGTGCGGGGTGTTCCCGCCCTTCCCGTCACCTCTACGAGGCCTACGACCCTGCTTCAGGTAGGTGAAACCATCGGCACGGAGCCGAATTTTGTTCAGCGCTAGGAGCGAGGAGGGAGCCATACCGAAGCATAGAGACCCACGAGAGAAGCGGCGCTGAGCAAAATTCGGCCCGCCGAAACGGGGTCGCGTCAGGATGTCCGCTGGCCACGTTGCGCCGCTTGCAGGGGACAGCCAGCCCCTGCTACACGCCGCTCCTGTCCAGCGGACATCCTGACGCGATGACGATGCTTCCACCTACCTGAAACAGGGTCCAGCTACTCCGCATGACTTCGCCGCCAAGCTCCATCGTCCAGTTCGCCAACGTGGGCCTGCGCTACGGGACCGATCGCGAAGTGCTCAGCGACATCTCCTTCACGCTTTACCCCGGCAGTTTCTATTTCCTCACCGGGGCGAGCGGCGCGGGGAAGACCTCGATGCTCAAGCTGCTCTATCTGGCGCAGCGTCCCAGCCGGGGGATGATCTCGATGTTCGGCGAGGACGTGATTACCACGGCGCGCAAGGCACTGCCCGATTTCCGGCGGCGGATCGGAGTAGTGTTCCAGGACTTCCGCCTCGTCCCGCACCTGTCGACATTCGATAACGTCGCCTTGCCGCTGCGGATTTCCGGGATGTCGGAAGAACGCCTCCGCAAACCGGTCGACGATATGCTCGCCTGGGTCGGGCTCGATCACCGCAGCGAGGCTCGACCGGAGACGCTTTCCGGCGGGGAACAGCAGCGCGTCGCCATCGCTCGCGCGGTGATCGCCCGGCCGGAAATCCTCGTAGCCGACGAGCCCACCGGCAACGTCGACCCGGAAATGGCGCTCAAGCTGCTACGGCTGTTCGAGGCTTTGAACCGGCTGGGCACAACGGTGGTGGTAGCCACCCACGATGTCCACCTGCTGCGCAAGGTTCCCGATTCGTTGATCATGCGGCTGGACAAGGGGCAACTCTCGGATCCCACCGGCGCGCTGCGCTATCCGCCCCGGCGCGAGGCCAAGCCCCAATGATGCCCAAATGAAGCCGCCCTACCCAATTCGTCGCCGTTCCCCGCGTTTCGGCGACAGCGCGCGCATCTTGCAGCAAGCGCGGATTGCCGGACCGATGCCGTGGGTGATCGCGATCATGATCGCGCTGACAGTGATGGCGGCCGCCGCTGGCCTCGCACTCAGCAATCTGGCGAGCAATGCGCGTGACGAGATTGCCGGCGGCATCACCATACAGATTGTCGAAGGGGCACCTGCCGAGCGCAACCGACAGGCCGAGCGGGCGGTATCCTATTTCTCCAACCGGGACGATGTCGCCTCGGTCCGCCGCGTCCCCGATGCCGAGCTGGCGGCGCTGCTCGAACCGTGGCTTGGCGAAGTCGTCATGGCGGAAGAAGACGGTGTACCGATCCCGGCACTGGTTGACGTGCGACTGTCCGGCCCGGTCACTTCGGTGCGGCTGCAACAGATGCGTGAGGAATTGCTGGAGCAGGCCCCGGCCGCGCAGATCGATGCGCAGGCGAGCTGGCTTGGCCCTGTGTTCGACGCCATCCGGGCGCTGCAATTTCTCGCCGTGGGCCTGATCGTATTGCTGGCGCTGACCAGCGCCGCAGCGGTATGGCTGGCAGCGCGTAGCGCTTTGGGCTCCAACCGTGACACGATCGAGGTGATCCACCATCTGGGCGGAACCGACGGGCAGATTGCCGGGATTTTCCAGCGCTCGATCGGCCTGGATGCGGCACTGGGCGGCGCGGCGGGGCTGCTGCTGGGGCTGGCGGCAGTATTCGTGCTCGGCCAGCAATTTGCCCAGCTTGGCTCGGGCCTGATTGCGGGTGGCGGTCTGGGTCCGCTCGACTGGATGATGATCGGCGCGATTCCGGTGGCGGGGATCGTGATTGCCATGATAACGGCACGGCTGACTGTGATCGGCGCGTTAAGGCGGATGCTCTAAAGGACTATCGATGATCCGCCGCTTTCTCGCCATCCTGCTCGTCATCTGGGTGCTCGGCTTCGTGCTGTTTGCAGCCACGCTGCCGCAGCCCGCAGGCCAGTTCGAAACCGATGCCATCGTCGTCCCCACCGGGAGTGGCGGGCGCATCCCGCGCGGCCTGGACATGCTGCAAGCCGGCGCGGCGGAGCAGATGCTGGTGACGGGTGTCGATCCAGCTGTCCTGCCGGCGGAGTTCCAGGCCGAATACAATGTGCCGGACAGGGTGATGGACTGTTGCGTGACTCTGGGGTTCTCCGCGCTCGACACCCGCGGTAATGCGCGCGAGACCGCGCAATGGATGACTCAGCGAGGATATACCTCGCTTAGGCTGGTCACGGCGGACTGGCATATGCGCCGCGCAGAGGCCGAACTGGCCAGCCAGTTGCCCGACACGATCCGCATCGAGGGTGATGCCGTGCGATCGCAGGCAAACCTCTCCACCCTGTTTGTCGAATATCACAAATTCGTCGCTGTCTGGCTGCTGAAGGCGCTGGGATGATCTATCTGCGCAATATGGCCTTCTATCTGGCGTTTTATCTAGGTTCGATCTTCTTCGTGCTCGGAGCAATGATCTCCGGCTACGTCTCACCGCCGCGGGTCCGTTGGTTTTGCGAAACATGGTCCCGCTGGCATACGTTCTGCTGCGAGAAGCTGCTCGGGATAAGAATCCGCATCACCGGCACGCGCCCGCATGAGCAGGCATTCTACGCCATCCGGCACGAGAGTTTCTTCGAGGCAATTTCGCTGCCGTGGCTGTTCGAATTTCCTGCCGTGTTCGCCAAGGCCGAACTTTCGGAAATCCCCGGCTGGGGTCATGCCAGCCGCGCCTGGGGGAATATCGAAGTGGCGCGCGATCAGGGTGCGAAGGCGCTGCGCCGGATGCTGCGCGAAATTCGTCCGGCGGTGGAGAGCGGCCGTCCGGTGGTGATTTTTCCTGAAGGCGGGCGGGTGCCGCATGGCAGCGCGCCCCCGCTCCAGGCGGGCTTTGCGGCGCTGTACAAGCTGATGGCACTACCGGTGGTGCCGGTAGCGGTGGATAGCGGGCCACTATATCACCGCAAGTGGAAGCGGCCGGGCATCGTCACCTTGCATTTTGGCGAGGTGATCGAACCGGGCCTGCCACGCGCGGAAATCGAGGCGCGGGTGCACGCGGCTATCAATGCGCTGAACAGCGACCCGGGCCAGCCGGGTGATCACGGGCGAGCCTCATCGCACCCGGCCGGAAGCGCAGTTCAAAGCGCGGCGGAAGAATGACCCCTTCGTACCCCCGAGCATTCGCAGCAATCGTGTGGTCAGGTACTGCCTTGGTGGTCATGCACCGTCAGGCACGCTAACGCTGCGCTGATGAGCGACCAGCGCCGTATCCTTGTCCTCGCCACCGGAGGCACGATTGCCGGACAGGCGGGCTCTGCTACCCGCCGCGACTATCGCCCCGGCCAGATCGATATCGCCGACTTTCTCGCCGAGTTCCGCGCGCTGGGCGTGGCAGCGCAGCTCGACGGGCAGCAGATCGCCGCCATCGATTCGGCCAATATCGGGCCCGCTATCTGGCGCGAACTACACGCGGCCTGCGCCGATGCGCTGGCCGATCCCAATTGTGCCGGTGTGATCGTCACCCACGGCACCGATACCGCCGAGGAGACCGCATTCCTCCTCGACCAGACGCTGCCCACCGGCAAACCGGTGGTGCTGGTGGGGGCAATGCGGCCCGCCGATGCGGTGGGCAGCGACGGGCTTCGCAATTTCGCCAATGCGGTGCAGGTCACCGCGCATCCCGATTCGGGCGGGCGCGGGGTGCTGCTGGTGATGGGCGAGAGCGTGTTTTCGGCGCGAGACGCGCGCAAGGCGAAGACCGGAGGCACCAATGCCTTCGCAGGATTTCCGCGCGGAGCGGTCGCGCTGGCCACTCCGGCTTCGCTCGACTGGCTTTCGCCACCATGGCGCATGGACGAGGCAGCGCGCTTCGCCTTCCCCGACAGTTTCCCGCGAGTGCCGATCCTGCACGCCTTTGCCGGGATGGACGAAAGTTGCGTCAAGCAAGCGATGGAGGGAGGAGCGCGGGGAATCGTGATTGCCGGCTTCGGCGATGGCAATATGCCCGATTCCGTCCGCACCGCGCTTGCCGATGCGGTTCAGCAGGGCGTGGCCGTGGTCCGCGCCACCCGCGTGGACGAAGGACTGGTCGATCGCGAACCGGGCGACGACACACACGGCTTCATCGCCGCCCGCGCGCTCGGCCCGGCCAAGGCGCGGATCCTGCTGCAATTGCTGCTGGCGAACGGGGTAACCGACTGGCGCGAGGCGCAGTCGGCGTTCGATTTGCGCTAGGCTTTTGGCGTCACGCCAGAACGAGCGCATCCTGCCCCACCTGGGCAAAATAGCGCGCCATCGCCTCGGCGGCCTTGTCCGACAGTTCGATAAAGGCGCGGCGGCGGTCGGCATCGTCCTCAACCCGCGCGAACAGTCCCGATTCCACCATCTGCCCGATCCACCGCAGCGCCGTCGTCGGCGGCACGCCTGCGGCAATGCACAAAGAGGTGACCGAGACGCGCGCATGCTCCACCCGCGCGGCGGTGAGATCGAGCAGCATGTCCCACGCCGGATCGGCAAACAGGTCCGCGTCGAGGAACTTGGACCGGGCGCGGCGCTGGCGGATGATCTGCCGCACCAGCCGCGCGTCGGGCAGCGGCGGGCGCGGCTTGCGGATCAATTGCTGTTCGGCCCGGTAGCCCTCGCCCGGACTTTCGAAGCGGAAGGCGCCGCCGCCTGCCCGCTGGCCCCAACCGGTAGCACCCCAGCCCCCGGCAGACCGGTCAAGCTTCTCCAGCCGTTCGGCGATATGGCCAACCTGTTCGGTCAGCCGCAGCAGGGTGAGCCTGTCATCCTCCGACAATTCGCGCAGCCGCAGGCTGGGAACTTCGGCGAGGACCCGGCCCAGCGCGATCACCCGTTCTGCCCGCTGCGGATTGACGAGAATCTGCGGATTGCTTTGCGCGCAACAACCGAACACTGCGTCGAGTGCGCCAAGCGATGTCGAAATTACCAGCCGCGCCCCCGATTTCGCAGCCCGGCTATCCAACCGCGCCAATGTTGCCAGCGCCTGCGCATCGGGGCGCGGGCAATCGACCAGCACCAGTTCCCCCAGTGCCCGCGCATCGCCGGCAAACAACTGGTCAAGGTCACCGCTTTCGCGCAGCTGCAATCCGGCCGCTGCGACATCGCCCACCAGTTCCTCGCGCAAATCGGCGCAATCGGTGAAGATCGAGACGGCAATCGGCAGTCCGACCCCGTCCACCGCCAGTCCATAAGCAAAATCGACCTGCGCCATTCCCGTTGTTCCCCTGAGTCGCGATAGGTGAACAGGAGTAGAACAAAACAGGTTCGTGTCAAGAACTGGCGTTAAGCATCAATCCGCGAACGGATCGCGCACCAGAATCGTGTCCTCGCGCTCCGGGCTGGTCGAGACGCTGGCGACGGGGCAGTCGATCAGTTCCTCGATCCGGCGGATGTACTTGATCGCCTGGGCGGGAAGGTCGGCCCAGCTGCGCGCGCCCACGGTGGTCCCTTCCCAGCCGTCGATCTCCTCGTAGATCGGTTCGACCGCGGCCTGCTCGGCAGCGTGGGCGGGGAGGTAATCGAGCACCCGCTCACCGATCCGGTAGCCGGTGCAGATGCGGATCTTCTCGAATCCGTCGAGCACGTCGATCTTGGTCAGCGCGATGCCGGTGACGCCCGAGAGCGCACAGGTCTGCCGCACCAGCACCGCGTCGAACCAGCCGCAGCGGCGCTTGCGTGCGGTGACGGTGCCGAATTCGTGGCCGCGCTCGCCCAGCGTCTGGCCGACTTCGTCCTCCAGCTCGGTGGGGAACGGGCCGGAGCCGACGCGGGTGGTATAGGCCTTGACGATGCCGAGCACGAAGCCTGCTGCATTGGGGCCAAGCCCGGTGCCGCTCGCCACGGTGCCGCTGACGGTGTTGGAGCTGGTGACGAAGGGATAGGTGCCGTGATCGACATCGAGCAGCACGCCCTGTGCGCCTTCGAACAGGATCTTCCTGCCCGCCTTCTTCAATTCGTTGAGCCGCTTCCACACCGGTTGCGCGAACTGGGCGACGAAAGGCGCGATCTCCGCCAGTTCGGCAAGCAGCGCCTCGCGGTCCACCGGCGGCTGGCCGAAGCCCGCGCGCAGCGCATCGTGATGCGCGCAGAGGCGATCGAGCATCGGCCCGATCTGGTCGAGATGCGCCAGGTCGCAAACGCGGATCGCCCGGCGGCCGACCTTGTCTTCATAGGCGGGCCCAATGCCGCGCCCGGTCGTACCGATCTTGCCCTTGCCTGCCGCGGTTTCGCGCAGGCCATCGAGGTCGCGGTGCAGCGGCAGGATCAGCGGGCAGTTGTCGGCAATGCCGAAATTCTCCGGCGTGATTGCAACGCCCTGCGCCTCTAGCTTGGCAATCTCGCCCTGCAAGGCCCATGGATCGAGCACCACGCCGTTGCCGATCAGGCTGAGCGTGCCGGTGACGATGCCGCTGGGCAGCAGGCTGAGCTTGTAGGTCTTGTCCCCCACCACCAGCGTGTGCCCGGCGTTGTGCCCGCCCTGGAACCGCACGACGACATCGGCGCGGGCGGCGAGCCAGTCGACGATCTTGCCCTTGCCCTCATCGCCCCATTGGGCGCCGATCACCGTGACATTGGCCAAGCTGCACATCCTTTACCGTAGGGGATAACCGCGACGCCCTAGGGAAAGGCAATGCCAAGGGCAACACGCGCGGGGCCACAATCCGGGCAATTTTGCGACTGGACAGCCCGCCTGCTCCCCGACGATGCCATACCCCCCCTGGAGCCTGCTTTTTCAGACACGCGGGCAACGGACCAGGCCGATACGCGGTTCGTTGTCATACCGCACCCGCATCGCGTCCGCCCCATCCAGCGCCATGTAGAAGACATAGACCGCGGGCGAATCGTCGGCATACTGTTCGGACAGGGTGGCGGCGGCATAGTCGCCCTGCGCGCGCACCTGCTGCACTTCGCCCACGCTTTCGAAGAACCCGACCTGCGCCGCCTCGATATGATACTGCTGGTGATTGCGACCGCCGCAGGCCGCCGCACTTTCGGCCCAGCGCCCGTGGAACCGCGCCGGAATGCTATCCTGCACCGCGCCTGCCTGTGCGAGAGCCTCCTCCTGCCCGATGCCGGCCTCGCCTTCCGGATCGGCGGTACCGACCGGCGGCTGAGCGACGACCCCGCCACCTGCCTGTGTCGGGACATCGGGCGGCTCGGCAGGACTGTCCGGCACCGGATCGTAGCAGGCGGCCAACGCAAGGGTGAGCACGGCCAGGGCGGAGGCGGGATGTTTCATCCTGGGCCTACGCTTGGCGACTGGGCGCGGTTCCTGCCGACCAGATGGGGGATACCCTTGCGAACGGCGGTCCTAGTAAGCGGCGTACTGAGCTTCGGTCATATTCGGCATCGCCTTTACGAAGGCGACAATGTTCCAGATCGCCTCCTCTTCGTGGGTCGGGCCGAAGGCGGGCATTCCAGTCATCTTGGCTCCGTGCGTTACCAGCCAGTAAATTTCGGCAGGACTCCATTCCTGCGCTGCATGAGCGAGGGCGGGTGGCATGGGGCGCATTCCCTGGGCCCAGTCGGCGCGACCCTCGCCCACCCCTCCGTGGCAATGGGCACACATGGACTTGTAGTCGGAAGCGCCTGCCGCAACCATGGCGCGAGTCATTTCCGGCGCTTCGATATCTCCGGCCTGGCGCTGCACCGAGTTGCTGAAATTGGTATCGAGCGCCCAGGCCCCTACGGTGGTATGCCTTTGCGTTGCGGCGACATTGTAACCGCCAGTGAGGACCACCAGCAGGCCAAACAGCAACAGCAAGGCAAGGGTGCCGAGAGCGCCGAGAATCGCGCCTTTGAATTTCGAGGTCATTGTCCTTCTCCGAGGCTGCAGTCGACGAAACCCGCATATCCCAGTTCATCTTCGCTACCCGGCAACACGAGGACCATGTCCATTCCTGACAGCCCAGCATCGCCAACATCGCTCGTCGGGCTGAGCGTCACGGTGAGATTGTCCTCCCCGAACTGATTGCTGCCGATTGCAGGAAGAGGGATGATCTTCCCGTTGAGCTTGATCGCACCGCTGGCGCCGGCCTCGAAGACAAACGAGGGATGGGCCACTTCGGTAAGCCTTATCGCGCACTTGCCCTCCAGCCCGCCGAGCGCTGCGATATCGGCCGTGGACATTGTTTCCGGCTTGATTACCGGGTTGGCGACATTTTCGAGCGCGGCAGCAGCACCGACCACCGGAGCAGGCGTGGGGGCCGGATCGAGCTGAGCCTCGCGGTCGTTTCCGAGAGCACTGTTCTGGTTGCAGGCCGCCAAGGGCAGGCACAGCGCGGAAATCAAGGCAGCCAGCCACTTCATGGCTGCGCTCCTTCAGGAACGCGCTCGGTCATCCGGACCCCGTTTTCCTCGATGTCCGCAATGAGATAGCGCATTTCCGCGATCTCGCGCCGCTGGGCAAGAATGATGTCATGCGCCAGCCTGCGCACCCGTGGATCGCGGATATGGGCCCGCTCGCTCGTCATTATGGCGATGGAGTGATGAGGGATCATCGCCGACATATATTCGGTGTCGGATATGGTAGTCTGGCTTCGCACCAGCCACAGGGCCACGGCAAAAACTGCTACTGCAATCCCCAGTATCGTGAAGTTCTTGGCGCGGCTCTCGTACATCCCCCACATAAACAGCAGCATGATCACCATCATTGCCGCCCCCATCACGAAAGCCATCCAGAACCGCGTCTCGCTCCAGAAAACATGATCTATGTTATATGTATTCACGTACATCAGCAGAAACATGACGATAGTGCTAGTGGCGATCATCGCCATGAATCGGACATACATGTTCATGCCGCACCTGCTTTCATGATCCGCCTTTTCTCTCGCATGCATTCAAACCATCTTCATGAACTACAGTTAGCAATGACCGAGGGTGAGAAATGTTTCCCGGACGCGCGCGCTGCCCACTCAAGGTTGCCAGGCCTCGCCTGCCGAACATCGTGGCCTGGCCAACGTTCGCACCCTCTCGCAATCGTCCGCTCGCTCGCCTAAGGCTCGCGGCATGAATATGTCGGACCTTCGCGTTGCGCTGTTCAGCGGGAACTACAACTACGTCCGCGACGGGGCGAACCAGGCGTTGAACCGGCTGGTGGAGTACCTGTTGCGGCAGGGTGCGCAGGTGCGCGTCTATTCGCCTACGGTGGCAAAGCCCGCATTCGCACCGCAGGGCGATCTGGTCGGAGTGCCCAGTCTGGCGATCCCGGGGCGCGGCGAATACCGGGTGCCAATGGGCTTTAATGCGGCTGTGAAGGCGGATCTTGCAGCCTTCGCGCCCAATGTAATCCACGTCGCCTCGCCCGACCCCACCGGACACGCGGCGGTGCGCTGGGCGCGGGCGCGGGGGCTGCCGATATTGGCTTCGGTGCACACGCGGTTCGAGACCTATCCGCGCTATTACGGGCTGGCCTTCCTTGAGCCGGCACTGGTGGCGATCCTGCGGCGGTTCTACAATCGCTGCGATGCGCTGGTCGCTCCGTCGGAGAGCATGGCGGCGGTACTGCGCGAACAGGGAATGGGGCAGGACGTCTCAATCTGGGCGCGCGGGGTGGACCGCGGGATCTTCGCGCCCGAACGCCGGGACTCGGCGTGGCGGCGCGCACACGGCATCGGCGATGACGAGGTGGCGGTCGGCTTCCTCGGGCGGCTGGTGCTGGAAAAGGGACTGGACGTGTTCACCGAAACGGTGGCGCTGCTGCGGGAACGCGGCGTGGCGCACCGGGTGCTGGTGGTGGGGGAAGGCCCGGCGCGAGACTTCTTCGCGCGCGAGTGTCCGGAGGCGGTGTTCGTCGGCTTCCAGGGCGGCGCAGACCTTGGCCGGGCCGTGGCGAGCATGGACCTGCTGCTCAACCCCTCGATCACCGAGACTTTCGGCAATGTCACGCTGGAAGCGATGGCGAGTGGCATTCCGGTGGTGGCGGCGCGGGCAACCGGCTCGACCAGCCTGGTGCAGGACGGGGTGACTGGAAGGTTGGTCCAACCGGGCGACGCGGCAGGCTTTGCCGACGCGGTGGAAGCCTATGTCCGCGATGTCGCCCTGCGCGAGGCGCACGGCCGTGCGGGGTATGCGCGCAGCCGCGACTACAGCTGGGATGCGATCAACGCAGCGGTCGCCTCCGCCTACCTCCGTCTGTTGTCCGAACGCGGCGGAGCGGAAGCGCTGGCCTCAGCCTAACACCCCGCGCGCCGCCATCGCCCGCGCATAGAGCGTAAGGCCGAGCATGACGGAAAAGACCACAGCGGTAGCGATGTAGGTCGGCGTCGGATCGTTGATCCCCGGGATCGGATTCGCGAAGCCATAGACATTGGTGGCGATAAAGGCGGCGAGGGACAGGACAAATATCGGATAGGCCATTCGCTTGCGCAAGAGCAGCAGCACCGCCCCTAGCACCGCGCCCCAGACGCCGACCGCCCAGAGGAAATCCAGCCACAGCGGGAAGCTGGAGAAATAGTCCACCGCCGCGTCGACAGGGATGCCCATGCCGCCCACCGCCGCCTCGATATAGGCGCGGTCTCCCAGCTGCGACATTGTGTAATCGTAACCGCCAAACGCGGTGAACAGCAGCGCGATTACGCCGACCACCCACAGGTGCCAAGGCGCTGCGCCAGATGCAGTCGAATCCATAAAAAAACTCCTCCCCCGAGAAATCCCGGAGGAGGAGTATCATGGTTTCGGCAGACCGCCAAACTCAGGCCGAAGTCACATCCGCTCGATCTTGCGGGCCAGTTCGTCGATCAGGTCGATCACCTGGTCCTTGTCCATCGTCACCCCGCCGCTGGCAGCCTTGTTGGTGATGACCGAGGCGAGGTTGCCCAGCGCGCGGAACATCGCCGATTGCCCGCCAGAGCGCTCCCGCTCGGCACGCTTCTCGAACCGGCGACCGAGTCGGTGCCACAGCTCTTCCAGCTCGTCCTTGCGATCGAGCAGTTCGGCAGTGCCGGCATCGGTGGCGCGGTAGAGCTTGCGCGCGTCCTCGCTCTCCTGTTCGGCAATCACGCCTTCGTCGGCGAGCATCTGCAAAGTCGGGTAGATGGTGCCCGGACTGGGCGAATAGGCCCCGTCGGTCAGCTCCTCCAGCGCCTTGATCAGCTCGTATCCGTGGCGCGGTTCCTCGGCCAGCATGGCGAGCAACACCAGTCGCAATTCGCCGGAGCCGAACATCCGCTGCCGACGCTGGCGGGGGCCACCGTGCATCTCGCCGCGATGCCGGCCACCACGTCCGCCGCCGCCCATCATGCCGCCCTTGCCGAACAGTCCGCCCGGTCCGAACACGCCCTGAAGCGCGAAGGGTCCGGCTGCTCCGAAGGGGCCGCCGGGGCCGAACAGATTGTCGCTATTGAACTCGCGGCGGAACTGACTCTTGAACTCGCTGCGACGGCGGCGGCGGCGCTCGTCGCGGTCCTCGCCCTCATCGTCGCCATCGGCGCCGATCTCGATGGAGAACTCGTCTTCCTCGTCCTCCACCGGTTCCATATCCTCCGGCTCGAACACATCCTCGGGCGGACGCGGTGCCTTTGGCGGCTTGGGGGGCTTCGGCGGCTTGGGCCTTCCCGGCCCCTTGTCGTTCTTGTTGCTCATGGCGCAAACTCCTGTCTCGTCCCGATCTTAAGATATATCTTAGACCTATCGTAACAAGAGGCGGTGCAAAATTTTTGCGGCCCCGCTAGAAGCTCGGCAATGGCCGACCTTTTCGCCGATGACCTCCCGCAATTCAGCGGCCCCGATGCGCCCGCCGCCGACGCGCCGCTGGCCGACCGCCTGCGCCCGCGCGATCTTTCCGAGATCATCGGGCAGGAACACCTCACCGGCCCCGAAGGCGCGATCGGACGCATGGTGGCAGCCGGGCGGCTCTCCAGCTCGATCCTTTGGGGCCCGCCCGGCACCGGCAAGACCAGCATCGCCCGCCTGCTCGCCGACGCGGTGGGGATGCGCTACGAAGCGGTGAGCGCGGTGTTCAGCGGAGTGGCAGACCTCAAAAAGGCCTTTGCCGCTGCCGAGACAGCGCAGAAGATGGGCCAGCGCACGCTGCTGTTCGTGGACGAGATCCACCGCTTCAACCGCGCGCAACAGGATGGCTTCCTGCCTTTCGTCGAGCGGGGCGTAGTGACGCTGGTGGGCGCGACTACCGAGAACCCCAGTTTCGAACTCAACGCGGCGCTGCTCAGCCGCGCACAGGTGCTGATCCTGCACCGGCTCGACGCGGCGGCGCTGGAGCGATTGCTCGCCCGCGCCGAGGAGCTCGAAGGCCCCCTTCCCCTAACGCCCGCAGCGCGCGATGCACTGGTGGCCTCCGCCGATGGTGACGGGAGGTTCCTGCTCAACCAGGCCGAAACGCTCTACAGCGCAAAGATCGCGGAACCGCTCGATCCCGCCGCCCTGGGCGCGTTCCTGCAACGCCGGGTGGCGGTCTACGACAAGGACCGCGAGGGGCATTACAATCTCATTTCCGCGTTGCACAAGGCGGTGCGCGGGTCCGATCCGCAGGCGGCGCTCTATTATCTAGCGCGGATGCTGACGGCGGGAGAGGAACCGCTGTTCCTCGCCCGGCGGCTGGTGCGGATGGCGGTGGAGGACATCGGCATGGCCGATCCCGCCGCGCTCACCCAGTGCATGGCGGCGAAGGACGCCTACCAGTTCCTCGGCAGCCCGGAAGGCGAACTGGCGCTGGCACAGGCCTGCGTCTACCTCGCCACCGCGCCCAAATCGAACGCCGTTTACAAGGCGCAGAAGGCCGCGTGGAAGAGTGCGCGCGAGACCGGCAGCCTGATGCCGCCAATGAACATCGTCAACGCGCCGACCAAACTGATGAAGGACGTCGGCTACGGCAAGGGCTACACCTACGATCACGACGCGGATGAGGGCTTTTCGGGCGACAATTACTGGCCCGAGGAAATGGCCCCGCAGGAATTCTACCAGCCGGTCGAACGCGGGTTCGAACGAAAGGTGCGCGAACGGCTCGACTATTGGGAGAAGCTGCGCGGGGAGCGGCGTGGCTAGGGTTCGCGAGTTCGAACATTTCGTCGCCATCGACTGGTCCGGCGCGCAGGGTGCGCGGCACAAGTCGATTGCGGTGGCGGTTGCCCGCGCGGATGGCGGGCCGCCGGTGCTGGCGACGATGAAAGGCGGCTGGGCGCGGGGGGAGATCGTCGAGGTTCTGCGCCATGCCCTGCCCGCCAATTCACTGGTCGGGCTCGATCTCGGCATTTCGCTGCCCTTCGCGGACAAGGGCGCGTTCTTTCCCGGTTGGGCGGAGAGCCCGGCGGATGCCAAGGCACTGTGGGCGCTGATCGAGCGCACTTGCGAGGCCGATAAGCATTTCGCCGCCGCCAGCTTCGTCGATCATCCGCAGGCGAGCGCCTATTTCCGCCGGCATGGCGGGCGCGAGGGAGAGTACTTTAGCGCCAATGGAAAGCCGGGGGGCCAAGGCCGTTTCCGCGTCACCGAACGGGCGCAATCTCTGGCGGGGTGCAAGCCCTACTCCAACTTCAACCTTGTCGGCGCGGCGCAGGTGGGCAAGTCCAGTCTCACCGGTATGCGCGTGCTCCACGCCCTGCGCGGGGCGCTCCCCGTCTGGCCGGTGGACCCGCTGCCGCACGAGGGATCTGTGCTGGTGGAAATCTACACCGCGCTGGCGGCGATGGCGGCGGGCCGTACCGCGTCGCGCAGCAAGATCCGCAGCCGCGAGGAACTCGACAAGGCGCTGGCCGCGCTCGGCAGCCCCACGCTGGGAGGCAGTGGCGTTATGGACGATCACTCCGCCGACGCATTGGTCACAGCCGCATGGCTGCGCACAGTAGCGGGCAATGCAGCGCTGTGGTCCCCAACCGGGATGACCCGCGAAATCGCGCAAACCGAGGGCTGGACCTTCGGCGTGCGCTGAGGCATGGGGCGAGCCCAGCCCACCCGTGTGGCACGCCGGCTTAGCTCAGTTGGTAGAGCAGTTGATTTGTAATCATCAGGCCAGGGGTTCGAATCCTCTAGCCGGCACCACACAGTCCCAAAATCTCCGGTTCTCCGGAGAGCCTGCCCGGAAGGCCTTTTGATCCCCGCATTTCCGCGTAAAAGCGAAGGGGTCATCGCCGAAGGCACCCAGCTCATGTCCATCGGCAATCCGCAATCAATCGAGGTCGTCGTCGATCTCCTCTCCCGCGAGCCGTTCGTGCCGGACCAGGGAGCCCGGTGGAGATTACCTAGTGGAGCGGCCCCGATCCGCTGGCTGGAACGGTGCTGCGGAACGAGCCGTTCGGGCGGCTGGAGGTTTCCGCGCTGGGCATCGAGGAGCAGCGCGTCAACGTGATCATTGGCTTTACCGGAGCGGCAGCGACGGCTGCCGCACGCCTTGGACACGGCTACCAGCTCGCTGCCACGATTTTCCTGTGGCAGTCGGACGACATGCTGCGCGTGCCGATCGGCGCACTGTTCCGTGGCGGCGATGGAGGCTGGCGCGTGTTTGTCGAGAAAGGCGGCCGTGCGCGGGAAATCGCCGGGAACATCGGCCATCTGAATGACGAGTTCGCTAAGGTGACAGACGGGCTGGAGGCGGGCGACCAAGTCGTCCTCAATCCGGCCAATTCCTTGCACGCTGGAGACAGGATTCGCGCGCGGTAGGGGAGAATTGGGCCCAGCTGTGTCCGGCAAGTCGCTCAAGGCCGACCTCGATGGCCGTGCTTGATCAACTGGATTGCCTTCAGTCGGGCGACATTCAGCCGAACAGGTTGAAAGCGCGCAGCGCTATTGTCACCACCAGCACGCCGCAGCTGGCAAGCAGCGAATAGCCGGCTGCAGCGCCCAGCCTGGCACCTGCATTCGTGAAGACAATCGCCGTCTTGAAAGCCATGTTGATCACCACCGTTCCGGCGAGTGCGAGTGCGGCAACAGCTACGGGGAGCACATCGCGTGGCAAGGTTGAATAGGCGACCAGTGCTGCATCAACATCGAAACTTCCTGCGATAAACAGGGAAATCGCCGCGCCTGCTTCGCCAAATTCGACTTGCGCCCATTGAACCAGAAGCGATGCGGCCGCTACTGCTGCCAGAAAGCCAAAGGCCGGAAGCAGTTCAAATGGCTTGGCTGAAAGGGCGGCTTTCGCACCGGTTCCGGCCTTTTCGCGCTTCCACACCAGGCGCGCCAGCACGAAAGCCGCGAAGGCTGCCGGGCCAAGCAGCCACAGGAGCGAAATTGCCACCGCCGGTGCCAGGACAGCCGCCAGCAACAACACCCGCAGATACATGACCGCGCTGGCCAGGGCGATTCCGGTGGCGAACGGACCCGCTTCCTCGGCTTTCAGCTTGCTGGAAAATGCCGCCGTGACCGCGGTCGAGGAGTAGGCTCCGCCGATGAGCGCCGTGGCGATGGTGCCCCGGTTCTGTCCGACTATGCGGTTGAACACATAGGCCAGTATCGAGAAGCCGGTGACGAGCAGGACAACAAGCCACAGCCGGAACGGATTCCAGGCGTCGTAAGGCCCGTAGTTCGCGTCGGGGAGAAAGGGGAGCACTGCCACCGCAATCACCGCATACCTGGCGATGGCCCGTATTTCCTGCTCCGAAAGTGATTTGAGCAAACCGTGCATCTGCTTGCGGAGGGCGAGGACCAGCGTGGTCACAGCCGCACCGGCCAGGGCGATGGCTGCAAGGCCCCCGCCAGCCAGGAGCCCCAGGCCGAGGGTTGCCATCGCGGATACCATGGTGGTGGCATCGCGGCCGGTGTCTGCGGATCGTGGCTTCAGGAATGCGCCGACGAGCAGAGTGACCAGGCCTGCCAGGAGGATTGCCGCCAGCAGAGGGGAGAATTGCACCGCAAGGGTGGAAATCAGGCCACCGCAACCGCCGATAAGTGTGAAGGTTCGCACCCCGGCCACACGGGAGCCCTCCGCTTCGTCCCGCTGGTGCCACCCGCGCTCGATCCCCACCAGCAGTCCAGCGGCAAGCGCGGCCAGCAGATGAAACGCGAGATCGACCTGCGCTGCCCAATCGGTGCCTGCAAACATGGGAACTACATAGGGCGGTGCCACGATCTGCGATACATGTTCTTACCACGGACCGTGGCAAAGCGGGACGCGACCAGCAAGCCATGCAAGGAAACTCGCCCGATCTGGCATTGCACAAGCGAGGGCGGCGTTCGTTGAATGCTGCCGTATATCGGAACGGCATCTGACGAGGACTGCAGAAATGACTTCTGGCGCACTCGAAGAAGTTGAATTCAAGCTTGAACTGAGCAGCGAAGCGGCAGAGGCTCTTGACGCAGCCAGGCTCTTCGGTGCCGCCCAGGGTACCGTTCGCCAGCACACGATCTACTTTGACACGCCGGAACACGAACTTGCCGAGGAGGGGCTTTCCTTACGCATACGGCGCGTTGGCAGGAAGCGCGTGCAAACGGTCAAATTCGATGTCGGCACCGCAGCGGGTCTCTTCAGGCGTCAGGAGTGGGAGTGTGGTGTCAAGGACGATCACCCCTTCCTCGACGGCTCGAACCCGATCGTGGCCTTACTCAAAAATCGCGTCACCGATCTCGTCCCGGTTTTTACCGTAGAGAACGAGCGGCGGATCTGGCGATTGGACGGGATCGAGATCACTGTCGATCGCGGGCGCATCATTGCAGGCGGCCGCGAGTCATTCTTTTGCGAGGCGGAGCTCGAACAGAAGTCGGGGGACTTTGGCACTCTGATCGCTCTTTCGCGGCGGATTGCGAAGGTCGCGCCGGTGCGGCTTGGTGTGCTGAGCAAGGCGGAGCGTGGCTACCGCCTGCTTGGCCCTCTGCCCGGGGCTGCCAAGGCCGAGCCGATTGTGCTGGTTCCGGACATGGCTGCTGCCGATGCATTCCAGGTGGTCGTCCGTTCCTGCATCAGGCAGTTTCGGCTCAATGAACCGTTGATCCTTGAGAACCAGACTCCCGAGGCCGTGCATCAGGCCCGCGTGGCCCTGCGCCGTCTGCGCTCGGCCTTCTCGATCCACCGTGACATGCTGACAGATGAAAGGTCTGCTGCTCTGGTTGACGAGGTGCGCTGGCTGGCGAGCGTCCTGGGGGAGGCGCGCGATCTTGATGTGCTGGTCGAGCGTTCCTGCAAAGGATCGCTGCGCGAGCGGCTGATTGAAGAGAGGGCAAATGCCTATACCAGGGCAGTCCACTCGCTATCGACTGCCCGGTCGAGGAAGCTCATGCTCGATCTTGCCGATTGGCTTGCCATCGGGGAATGGCGCGTGCGACCTGAACCGCGCAGCCGTGCTCTGCCCGCCCGCGAGGTCGCGTCAGGAGCGCTCGAGCGTTACCGACGCAAGGTCAGGAAGAGGGGGCGCACCCTTGAACAAATGGACGACCCGACACGGCACGAGGTTCGCAAGGCGGCCAAGAAGCTGCACTATGCAGCGGATTTCTTCGCTTCACTTTTCGTCCAAAAGCACGAGCTGCACCGCCACCGGAGGTTCATGCAGGCGCTGAAGGATTTTGAGGATCAGCTCGGTGCCCTAAATGATCTTGCCACCGGCTCGGCGTTGTTGGCGCGGCTCGACCTGGCAGATCACCCGCAAGTTCCTGCCCTTTTCCGGAAAAAGGACAAGCAGCGCCTTCTTGCTGCAGCCGCCAAATCCCATGACGTGTTGATCGATGTGAAACGATTTTGGCGGTGAGTAAAGTGACTGCGATCGGTGACAATCTAGCTTCGCTCATGCGAACACCAATGCTCACTTCTTGGCGCAAGTCGAATGGAATGTCGGCTTTTGGGTCCAATCTATTCGAAAAAATCCTTTCTCTGCGGGAAGGTAGAGATTCAATGTCTCTGCAGGCAAGCGGATTCAGGCTGGTGATGGGCTAGGAGAAGGTATTGGAGGAGGCACTGGTCTACAGCTTCCGCATTGAAGATCATTTGCCAGAGGATCACCTGCTGCGCTCGATCGAGCGGATCGCCGATCCAATAGGTTGCTAAACGAGTATCAAGCTGCGCCACTCGGATCGCCTCAATCGAAGCAATGCTGACACAAGTGATTGCTAGACCATGTTTTGGGGCTGCACGAGGCGGTCGAAGGTCTCGGCATCGACCAGGCCGAGTTCCAGTCCAGCTTCCTTCAGGGTCAGATTGTTCTCCAGCGCGTGCTTCGCGATTCCCGCGGCATTGTCGTAGCCGATTTCGGGCATCAGTGCGGTCACCAGCATCAGTGATCGTTCAACCAGCTCGGCGATCCTTTCCTCATTTGCCTCGAGCCCCTCGATGCAGCGGCTTGCGAAGCTGACCATGCCAATGGCCAGCAGTTCGATCGAATGAAGCACATCGGACCCGATCAACGGCATGAATGTGTTCAATTCAAACTGGCCTTGCATGCCCCCGATCGTGCACGCGTGATGATTGCCGATCACCTGCGCCGCGACCATCGTCAGCATTTCGACCTGGGTGGGATTGACCTTGCCCGGCATGATCGAACTCCCCGGCTCGTTTGCCGGAAGCGACAATTCGCCGAGACCTGATCGTGGTCCCGAGGCCAGCAGGCGGATATCGTTAGCGATTTTGTTCAGCGCCACAGCCAGCGTGTTGAGCGCTCCCGAAAGGGAAACGAGTCCGTCCCGGGCGGCGAGCTGCTCGAACGCGTTGCCTGCCGGTCGAAATGTCACGCCTGTGATATCGGACAGCGCTGCGATCATATCATTTCGCCAGCCTTCGGGCGCATTCAGACCCGTTCCTACCGCCGTCCCGCCTATGGCGAGCACCCCCAAGTCACGATCGAGCGAGTCCTCGATCCGCTGAACGCAGCTGGCGATCTGCGCAGCGTATCCTGAAAACTCCTGTCCCAGCGTGAGCGGCGTCGCATCCTGGGTGTGGGTGCGCCCGATCTTGACGATGTCGGCGAACGACTTCGCCTTGTTGTCGAGAGCCGAGTGGAGCTTCTCCGCTGCGGGGAGCAGCCTTTGCCGTGAAATGAGGACGGCCGCGATATGCAGCGCAGTCGGGAAACTGTCGTTCGAGCTCTGCGATCTGTTCACATGGTCATTGGGGTGCACCGGATCCTTGCCGCCGCGAAAGCCAGTAAGAGTTTCGTTAGCGATTCCGGCGATCACCTCATTCACGTTCATGTTCGTCTGCGTGCCGCTGCCCGTCTGGAAAATGGTGAGGGGAAACTGGTCGTCGTGATAGCCGGCGCCCACCGCCTTGGCTGCTGCTTCGATGGCATCGGCCAGCGTCGCATCCAGACCATGCCGCCGGTTTACCCGTGCTGCGGCCTGCTTCACTGCGGCTAGCGCGTGAACTATCGGAAGCGGCATCCGCTGATGTGCGGGAAAGGGAAAATTCAGCAGACTCCGCTGGGTCTGTGCTCCCCAATATGCTGCTGCTGGAACCTCGATCGGGCCAAGGGAATCGGTTTCGGTACGCATGTCTTCCATGGGTTCTCCATAATCAACTTGGG
Organism: Erythrobacter sp.; assembly: GCA_019739335.1. Taxonomy (NCBI): domain Bacteria; kingdom Pseudomonadati; phylum Pseudomonadota; class Alphaproteobacteria; order Sphingomonadales; family Erythrobacteraceae; genus Erythrobacter; species Erythrobacter sp. The sequence goes on along the minus strand of CP073261.1, from coordinate 2,236,346 downwards.
TGGAGGATACGATTGCCGTTCGCCCGAATGTCGTCGGGTGGCCCTGCGACTTGAGCTAAAGGCTGGGTCCGAACTTTGGCGGACACACGGTGGAACCTCGGCCGCGCTCAATCGCTAAAGATCGGCTGGTGACCGCCTCTCGAGATCACTCTTTCGACGTCTGAAATGCCAACTATCGAGACAGCAAATGGGTTCAACCAATCAGAAAGATCACGATCTTGGCCCCGCAGCGGCGGACACCCGCCCGCACGTTGTCATCGTTGGTGCGGGGTTCGGCGGCTTGGCCTGCGCCAAGGCAATGGGAGGACGTAACGTACGGGTCACGATCATCGATCGGCACAATTATCACCTCTTCGTTCCGCTGCTCTACCAGGTCGCGACCGCGGCCCTGTCACCGGCCGATATCGCCGAACCTATCCGCAGGATCCTGCGCAAGCACACCAATATCGATGTGATCATGGCGGAGGTTATCGGTGTTGACCTTGCCAATCGCCGCGTCCAGCTGGAGCAGGGACGTCTTGTTCCCTACGACCGGCTGGTTCTCGCCACCGGATCGAGCTACAACTACTTCGGCAATGACCACTGGGCTGCCTACGCGCCTGGTCTTAAAACTGTGTCCGATGCCAGACAAATCCGCGCCAAGGTATTGCTCGGCTTCGAGCGGGCAGAGACAAGCAGGGACCCGGCAGAACAGGCGGCGTTGATGACGTCGGTTATTGTGGGTGGCGGACCGACCGGTGTGGAAATGGCTGGCGCGATCGCGGAGCTCGCGCGTTGGAGTCTGCGGCGCGACTTTCGCAATATCGATCCAGGATCGGCGCGGGTAATCCTCGTAGAAGCGGGTTCAAGGATACTCGCCCCGTTTCCTGAAAAGCTCGCCGGCTACGCTCATAGGGCGCTCGAGCGCATGGGGGTGGAGATACGCATCGGTCAGGCTGTTGGCGACGTTCGAGCCGATGGCGTGCTGATCGGCGAAGAGTTCATAAAGGCAAGCACGGTCGTCTGGGGCGCCGGAATCGCGGCTTCACCCGCGGCACGATGGCTGCGCATCGAGACCGACCGCAGCGGCCGCATTCCGGTTCGGGACGATCTGTCTGTGAAAGGCGTGGATGATGTCTTCGCTATCGGCGACACAGCACTAATGCTCGACCTGGAGGACAGGCCGCTTCCCGGACTTGCCCAAGTCGCGAAGCAGCAAGGTCAACATCTTGGCAACTCGCTTGCCGCTCATCTCGAAAGGGGCACCCCGCTCGCTCCATTCCGCTTCCGCAATCGCGGGAACACCGCCGTGGTCGGTCGAAGCGCGGCAATTTTCGATTTTGGCAAGCGGCAACTGAAGGGTTGGTTCGCGTGGGTGATGTGGGCGGTGATCCACGTGTACCTGCTGGTCGCTTTCGAGCAACGCCTGCTGGTAAGCGTGCAATGGTTCTGGCGGTGGATCACATATCAAAACGGGGCGAGACTAATATCCTACGATCGGCTGGAGCAGGGAGACTCCGCTCAGCGGGAAAACGAATAGCGGATCTACTGGCAAGCCGGTTAGCCCGATTGGCTGTCGCGAGCTGCGCGCTGCCTCAGCCCGCTGCTTGCTTGTATTGCTGAACTCCCAGATGGAGATAGCGTTCATTGAAATCGGCGGCGTCACGCACTTTTCGCCAGTCGGGGAAGCTGATGCTGCGCCGGTCGCGTACGATCAGCCCGGCAGCGGCAAGGATCTTGAGCGTGCGGTTGACGTGCACCGGGGTAAGCCCTGCCGCATCGCCCAGTTCCTCCTGCGTCATCGGCAGGGTATACCCGTATCCCTCGGCCAGCCCCATCGCATCGAGGCGGCAGCCGAGTTCGCACAGGATATGGGCGATCCGTTCGGGCGCTTGCCGCCGCCCGACATTGACCACCCATTCGCGAAAAATCGCGGCTTCCACCAGCGTCTTCACGAAAATGGCTTCGCCGATCTGCGGGCTGGAGCGCGTCAGGTCCCGCAGCGCGTCGCGCGGGACGAGCGCGACTTCGCCACGGGTGAGCATCTGTACGCTGTGATCGGCGGTATCGAGCAGGAGGTTCTGGAAATCGACCGCGTCGCCGGGGATATGGATGGCGATGATCTGCCGGGTTCCGGCGCGGGTGATCTTCTGGCGATAGGCGTAGCCGGAAACGAGGACCCCGCAATGGGTGGGCGGCTCGCCTTCACGGACGAGGTAGCTTGAAGATTCCAGCGTGCGCAGATTATGGGGAAGAGCCAGCAACGCCTGGCGGTCATCCTCCGAGAAAGGTGATCTCAGCTCAAGGCTGCGAACGAGCAATTCGAGTGGGTGGCGCGTAGCCATAGTTTTCTCCCGACGCGTGGGCGGGAGCACAAATCAACTCTCAGTCGCCGGAGACCCTGATAGACGTTCTGGCGATAGAGCTTCTATAACATAGGAAATCACGAAACGGACTAACATTTGTTATGTTATTCGATGCAATGATAGCTATTTGCCTGAGATCGTGCAAGATGGGCAAATCGTCGGATTGGCAAGGGCTCTGGCGGCTGGGAGATGATCGCGCTCCCGCCCTCCAAAGCTTGGAAATCCGCAATGGCCAGATATTTTTTCCACTTACGTGACGGGCAGGATCTGCTCCTCGATCCGGATGGCCGGGAGCTTCCGGACATGGAGGCAGTCGCCGCAGCCACCTTGCGGGAAGCGCGGGAGATCATCAGCCACGACGCGCGCGAAGGGCGGATCAAGCTGGATTATCATCTCGACGTGCAGGATACTGGCGGCCAACTCGTCCATCGCCTCGACTTCGAGGACGCGGTTGTGGTCACGCGCTGTGCCACCAAGGCTGCATGAGTTTTGAGGCGGCGTTCGCCGGGTCACTGCGAGGAGGCAGCAATCCGGCGTGAACGACCCATCATGCGACCGTGGGAACCGATCCGGTCCCGCAGTAGCGTTCATATTCTTCTGCATAGCGGCGGTTGAGCAGCGCCCGTTTTTCGGGTGACGAATTCTGCACCACATCCGGCAGCCAGCTATCCTCCTCCTGGTAGATGTGCTGCTGAACGGCACCGCGGATGTGCTCCAGCTTCTCTTCCCATTCGGCGCTCATGGGATCGATCTGCTCCAGCTTGGCGAGCTGGATTTTCGTCATCGCGTGCTCTTCGTAGGCCATACCCGCATGGGTCTTGCCGCTGTCTTCGGAAACAATCGGATAGACCACTGCCTCTTCAGCCGTTGCGTGGCCGGTCAGTTCGGTAGCCAGTTGCTTGACGGTGCGTTCGCGGCTGGCGACGTCGGTGGCCGATCTCGCCTGTTCGAACAGCGACTCGATCTTGCGGTGCTGCTCCACGATCATGCCCAGCCAGGGTTCACCCACGGCAAGTTCGTCGACCCGGCGCCGGGCCTCGGCGCGCTGTTCATCGGACGCCGCAGGGGTGACGGCGGCGGCGACTCTATCCAGAAATGACATTCACATTCTCCTCGAAATGGCGGTGCTGCAAAAGCCTCCGCCGGTTGGACGGGTGATTCAGAACTGCTTTCGAACGATCTGCACATGGTTGAGATGGCGTTCGACAACCGGGAGCGCCCCAAGCGCAACCGAGCGCAATTGCGCATTGTCCCCGCCCTCGGCGTAGCTGCGGAACAGCGAGACTGTTTCCTCGTGAGCGAGGAGCTGCTGGTCTATGTAGGTCTTGTCGAAGGCGTCATCCGGCGCCTCCGCCAAGTGATCGAGCATCGTCTGGCGACGAGAATCCAGACTGTGCGGTGGAGAGGCCACGCCTTCGGCTTCGTTCATCTCCAGCGCGGCTTGCAGGTGGTGGGTGCTGGTGGTGTGATCGGCAATCATCTTTCGGGCGACACTCCGGACCGTCTCGTTGCCCGAGCGCGCAAGTGCGATCCGGGCGGCCTCGATCTCGTACCGGTCACCGATGGCCGCGTTCTCGACGAAGCTATCGGCTCCGGTGGTGCTTGCGGCGCTCAACTTGCCCGCAGTGCCGCCAAGACTATCCGTCAGCTTGTTCACGGTGTTCCTGATTTCTCCGGCCATTGTTCATGCCTCCTGGAGTTCGGCGGCGCGCGCGTCCGCACGGTGATAGTCGAGTTCGTCGTGCTGACCGTCCTCGCGCAGCGAAGCAACCGGGTGCGGGCCTTCGCTGGCGGAACGGTATTCATGCCCGTTTTCCGCACGCATCCGCTCGATGACCTGCTCGGTGGGAACGCCGCCCGCATTCACCTTTTGCTGGTAATCGAAATAGCGGTGACCGGGAGGCAGCTCGCCCACGGGGACGAACTGCGCATCGTAGGATGTCCAGGCGATCGTATCTTCGAGAACCTTCCGGACATACTCCTTGTTCGGTTCGAACTTCAGCGGATCGGGCATTCCGCTTTCCGGCAGGAAGCTTTCGGGATCGATCCCGTCGATTTCCTTCAGCATTTCGCAGGCCAGGCGCAGGTGTTCGATCTCCATGTTGAGATGCAGTTCCCACAGTGCCCGGATACGGTTGTCATCCTCGGTCACCATGCAGGACCAGTAGAGCCAGCATTCGTTGTATTCGTGGAGCACCAGATTGGTGAGCCAGCCAAGCGTGGGATCGAGGATGGATTCGTAATGCGTTACGTGCTCCTCCTCGATCTGCGCGATCTCGAGATAGAGCGCGCGGGCCAGCGGATTTTCGGGAATGTTGCCCGAATTCATGTAGAAATTCATGGTCTGCTGTTCGGCAGAAACGATGGTGATCGCATTCATCACCGACTGGGTATCGGCCGCCTTCAGGGTCATCGGCCGGCGCAATTCGTCATGCGGGTGGCGGTGCTGGAAAATGGTCGGTCGGCCCGGAAGGATCTCGGTCAATTCACCGGTGATATCCTCGGCTTTCCGTCGCTCGCCCAGCAGATCCATCAGGTTGGCGTAGCGATAGAGGTGGTCGAAATCCTCGAGCAGGGCGAAGTCATAGACCTTCTTCAGATACGGATCGGGTTCGTGCCGGGCGAGCCACGAAGTCAGATCGACGGCCACCTGCTCATAGCCGATCGTACGTTCAAGCGTGGTTTCGTCGCTCGGTAACAGCCAGTTGATTGCCTTCTGCTGCTGCTGTTCGATCCGGCGGACCATGGCAAGGTTCTGCTTGATGCCGGTGTCCGCAGTGTGCCGGGCGAACTGATGCGAGTTGATGATGGCTTCAACCTCGATGCCGTTCATCGCAATTACGCGGCAGCGGGTGTAGGGATCTACCGCCCTGGTATCGTAAGGAGCAGTGTTCAGCTCAGACCAGTTTCGTAGCTGCCGGTCGATCGGAATTCCACTCTCTTTCAAGGGGTTGAAGCTCATTTTACTCTCCTGCGGGGATACCCTTCTGTAATGTCCCATTAAGGAGTTCGTTCCGTTAACCTTGGTTAGTCGGCAATCCAACCTGACCAACTGTCTTACCTGTTTGTCCTTCTTTTCCAGAGAGTTGAATGCGAAAGCTGAAGTGCAACTCAGCGCCCAGAATAAGGAGACCGACGCGCTGAACGGAGGCTAGCGTGAGACGAAGCAAAGGGAGGCTCGCATTTGACGAAAGCACCTATCCCGAAGCTGGATCGGAGCGCGGGTCGGCCCACTTTGGTTTGGTGGAGGAAAGCCCGGATTTCGCCAAAATGTGCGGGGCGAAATTGCCTCCAAGACGGCTCACGGCGACCGCGCGCAAAGTGCCGGGCATCCGGTCCAGCCGCAGCACGATCAGTCGATCAGCCGAAGCTATCGTCCCGCCACAGTTGCAACACTTCGTGTGCGAACGGATCGGAGAGCGGGTTGTGTCGCCCGAGTGCATCGAGCCAGTCGCGTCCCCCCACGCTAATACCATAGTCGAGCCATTCCCCGCGCGAATCTCCTTCGAGAACACTCCGGCCTAACTGTTGCTCCTGATTGCCCTGAATGCCGAGCCATTCCGATGTCTGACCAGCGCCCAGTGCAACCGCGTTACCTCCACCCACGCGCTGGCTGGAGGCGAAGGTTGGCACATACGCCAGAGCAGCGTCATAGAAGGTGGCGCTGGTGCCATCGGTAAAGGTGAAACTGCCCTGCTGAACTATGGTCACTCCATCGATACCATTGTTGGCATCCGGTAAAGTGGCGGAAAGTCCGATCGCAGCAATTCCGGCAGCGACCAGTGACGAGACTTCGTCTTCGTCCACGACCCCATCGCTATCGGCATCCTGCCAGACACCGAATGCACCGAATCCATGGTCTGCAGTGTCGAGCACGCCATCACCGCTGCTGTCAAAACTCCGCAAACCGGCAAGATCGGTCAGCGCGCCCGGACTATCGGCGAGGAAGCTCAGCTCGCCCGCGTCGCTCACGGTCCCGTCCCCGTCGCGATCGATGAACAGGAAGGCATCGCCAGCGCCAATCCAGGCAGTCCGATCGGCTCTTCCATCGCCGTCGAAATCGAACGCAGCCGTGGTCGTCGAGGTTGTCGAGGTCACGATGCCGTTGCGATCAAGATCGAGCACTATCGGTGCAGCGAGGGAAATGGTCACGTTATCCGCTGCGAAATAAAGACGCTCAATGCCGATCAGCCAATCCTGACCGTCGTTGCCATAACTATCCGGCCGATTGTCCCTGATGATCGGCTGATTGCGGGTCAGATCAAGTACGTAATCCGTCGAGAACCCGGAATAGTGCGCGGTATCGATACCGAGCCCGCCGTAGAGGAAGTCATTTCCTTCGTTGCCCCAGAGTTCATCGTCGCCCCCGCGGCCTTGAAGCGCGTCGTCGCCACGCCCCCCGACAAGCCTGTCGACCTCACCACCGCCAACGACCAGGTCGTCCCCGCCCAATGCGTTTATCAGGTTGGCAGAGTACAGGTCGCCCCTCAGCTCGTCGTCGGACTCGGTGCCTTCCACGAACCCCGAATAGGGTGAATCTATGAAGGCGAGGGAGATAGTGGCGGTATCGGTGAAGGTGCCGTCGGATAGCGTATAGGTGATGGTGTCGCTGCCAAGGAAACCTGGAGCCGACGTGACCTCGATGAGATCGCCATTGATCACTGCAGTTACGTTCGCACCGCCCGAGACGGCCGATACGAACAGCACATCGCGGTTTTCATCAATGTCGTTGGCAAGCACATCGGCAATCGGGATCAGCAATCGTCCGTCATATCCGATGAACGGCCCGTCATCGGTTGCGACTGGGGCCACCGGGACTGGATAGATAGTCAGCCGGAACAGATCCTGGGCCCGATAGGCACTGGTGCCGTCACTGGCATAAATGCGGATATCGTAAAATCCATCAAGGCCGGTGGGGGGCATGCCGCTGAAGGTGGTTCCGTCAAACGTCAGCCAACTCGGCCAGCGTTGGCCCACGGCGATCGCTGTCAATGTGAGGGTGTCGCCGTTCAGATCGGTGAACATTCCGGTCGGGATGGTGAAGGAAACCGGCTGGTTCTCTGGTACCTGGATGTCCGCCATAGGCACAGCCAGCACAGGTCTTGCCGGGAACAGCGAAAGAGCTTCGATCACCGTGCCATCACCGAAGACAAGGAATTCGACGCCCAGCAGCGTGTCCGTTCCTTCATCTCCCGCGTCGGTAGCGTCGAGATCAGTCACCACCACAAAACCGGGCTGTGTTATTGTGATGTCAAAATCGGCGAAATTGCCATCGAAATAGGCGGTATCGGTGCCGTCATCGCCGAAAATGCGATCATCGCCCTGGAGGCCCCAGAACGAATCATTGCCGCCGCGCCCTCGCAGGACATCATTGCCTTCGGCCCCGGCCAACCGATCATCAAGCGCTCCACCGCGCACTCCATCGTCGCCACCACGGCCGTAATAGCTGAAGCTCTGCGTATCGTTTCCGCTTACCGCGTCACTGCCGTCGGTGCCCTCGGCAAACCCGCCGAAACGGTTGGTGATGTTTGCACTGACCGTTGCGGTATCGGTCAGGAAGCCATCGCTTATGGTGTAAGTGAATGTCGCGTTCCCAGCGAATGTAATGATCCGATCCAGCACGACGAAGCCATCGGTATCGATGAATACCGTTCCCGCGTTGCTCCCCTGCACCGAGATGATCGCAAAGTTGTCGTTGTCCGGATCGCTGTCATTGGCCAACAGCCATACGGGATCAATTCGCAGCCGGTCACCCGTGCCGGTCAGCGGGCCATCATCAATGGCTACCGGATTCAAGTTGAGATCGATGGCTGTGATTACGAAAACCTCGGTTTGCGTCAGCACCCCATCGTCGGCGGTCAGCTCGATTTCGTAAGTAGCGGAAAGATTGTTTGGCAGCGTGCCTGTAAACGCATTGCCGTCAAAGCTTAACCAGCCGGGTAGCGGATCCCCACCCACGAGCCTTGCCGTAATGGTAAGCAGATCGCCTTCGGCATCGGTAAATGTGAGCGGCTGCACGACCAGGCTTACGCTTTCACCCGTGGCTACCTCGAAATCAGCGATCGGAGCAGTTACGCTCGGTGCATCGTTCACCGGAGCAAAACTCAGAACCACCTGCTTCAAAGTTTCGACTTCGCCGTCGAAAGCCGCGAATTCGAGCGTCACATCACCGTTGAAGTTCAGCGGCGGCGTGCCGGTGATCGCTCCGGTCAGCGAATTGTAGGCGATCCACGCAGGCAGCGCGCCGCCGCCGGGGCTGCGCAGTTCGAGCACCAGCGCATCGCCATCGGCATCGGTGACAAGCGAGCGCGGCAAGGTGAAGGCGAACGGAGTGTCCTCGGTCCCCTCGAACGCCGGGATCGCCCCGATTTGCGGCGCATCGTTGCGCGCGGCGATGGTGAGGTTCACCCGCGCCACGTCGGTCGCGCCGCTGCTGTCGCGGATCTCGTATTCGAACCAGGCCGGGCCGATCGCGTTGGCTCCCGGCGTGATGACCAACTGGCCAATGCCGTTGTCCACTACGCTCACGCCGCTGCTGCCGAGCAGGCGGCTGATGGTGAAGGCCTGCCGGTCGACATCGAAATCGTTTTCGAGCAGCGCCGTGGTAAAAATCGTCAACGGGGTGTCTTCAACCAGGCTGAAGGTATCGTCGGTCGCCACCGGATTGTCCGGCGCGCCCAGCACTTCGATGGTCACCGTGGTCGGGATGGCGAAGCCGCTCTCGTTGGTAATCGCATAGGTCAGCGTCAGCGTGCCGAAGAAATCCGCCAGCGGGGTGACGCGATAGAGCCCGTTGTCGAGCAGCGTGACCCCCGGTCCGGCGAGGCCGAGGAAAGTCGGGATCGTGTCTTCGGGAACGTAATCGTTGGCCATCAGGAAGGCGGGATCGATATCGATGAAGGTATCTTCCAGCACTTCGAACCCGGCATCGGAGACCGCAATTGGCAGCTCGAATTCGGGCAGAACGATGATCTCGACAAAGCCGATGGAGGTCGCGCCGAATTCGTCGGTGACACGGTAATGGAAGCCGCCATCGCCGAAATAGCCCTCGCGGCCGAGGAACACGGCGGTATCGCCGACCTGCTGGACCGTGCCGTTGTCACCGTCGAACACTTCGACGAGGGTGAAGGCATCGCCTTCCACATCGCGATCATTGGCGATCAGTTCGGCCAGATCGATCACCAGCGGCGTGTCCTGATCGGCGAAATAGATGCCGTCCTGATTGGCGATCGGCGCGTCGTTGACGGCGGCAATATCGAATTCGATCAAGCCGTTGACCGTCCGCCGACCGTCGCTGATCGTGTAGCGGAAGGTCTGCAAGCCGGTGACGTTTTCCTCCGGCACGAATTGCCAGCGCCCGTCGGGCAGTTCCTGCAATCGGCTTTCCGCGCCAACCTTGTTCAGCGATACGAAGCTGAAGGTGTCGCCATCGGGATCGAAATCGTTGCCGAGCAGGTCGGCAATGGTGAATTCGAACGGCGTGTCCTCCACCGTGTCGAAGTGATCGAGCACCGCCACCGGCGCGCGGCTGGTGCTGACCACGTTGACTTCCACCAGCCCGACGCTGGTGCCGTGGACACTGTCCGTAACCAGATACTCGAAAGTCGCTGTCCCTTGCGTGTTCGGCGTCGGGTTGAACAAGATGTTCGTGCCATCGAAGAACACCGTCCCGCCCACGGGATTGCGCACGTCGATGAAGGTGATGGTATCGCCATCGTAATCGATATCGTTCGCCAGCAGCGTGGCGGGATCGATCACCAGAGCCGTGTCTTCCAGCCCGTTGACCCGGTCGAGATTGGCGACCGGCGGATCGAACAGCGGCTGGACGTTGAAGGCGATCTGCCCGGTCGAACTGCCCTGGCGGTCATCGGTGACGGTGTAGGTGACGCTGTCGACGCCCGAATAGGCGCTGTCGGGCGTGTAGGTGACGGTTGCCCCGTCGTTGCCGTCGAGTGCCCAGTTCGTGGTGGCCGTATTGCTCAGCGTGCCGTCCGAATGGGTGATCTCGATGGCGAAGCTCGCCAGCGTAGCCAGCGGGACCGTGGCGGTAATCAGGCCGGTGGCGGGATCGATCGCCATCCAGTCCGGCAGCGCTGCGCCGCCGACCAGCCGCGCCGAATAGCTGCCACCAGCAACTTCTGTCACCAGAGCAGCGCCGTCCAGCGTTACCACCGCTTCGTTGATGACCAATGCGCCGTTGGCGGCATCGGCAATCGCGATCACCCGCATCGCGTCACCGTCGTCGTCGCGGTCGTTGGCGAGCAGTTCCACCACGTCGAAAGTGATCGTGCCCTCTTCGAACAGGTCGAAGGCGTCGTTGCGCGGATCGGGCCGTTCGGCGGCCGGGCGGGTGTTGAAGACGATGAAGGCATCGTCCTCCGAAATCCCGCCCTTTTCGTCTTCCGCGCCGTAGCGGATCACGATGGCACCGTTGTAATCCTCCGGCGTGCTCAGTTCGATGCGTTCGCCATCGTCGCTGCCGCCGAGCAGGTTGTTCTCCACCACGGTGAAGGTCGGGTCGACCACCACTTCGGTGATGATCGACATGGTCGGCAGGCTGGAGCCGTTGCCGCCGACATCGATCCGCACCGGCACCGCGCCGACATATTCGCTGGCAGGAGTGCCGGAATAGCCGAAAGTCTCGCCGTCGAAATCGAGCCACGAATTGAGCGGCGCACCGCTTTCGCGGGTGGAATCGAGGCTGGTCGCCCCGCCCAGGTCGAGCGCGAACAGCCCCTGTTCGGCAAAGAACGGCAGGTTCTGCAACAGCGCATTGATTGCCGGATCGATGGGGTCGTCCGGATTGAGCACGAATTCCAGCGTGAAGCCGCGCGTGGTGGAAAGCCAGGTGTCCTCGTCAACCTGCTGCTCCCTGTCGGGAACCCAGGTGATCTGCACGCGGGCAACCGGCGCATCCTCATCGGGTTCGAAGCCTGATTTCGCCAGCGTCATCGTGGCATAGTCGAATTCCAGCCAGTCGGGCAGGTCGCGGCTGCTTGCGAGCGAGACCTTCCACTCGCCCGCACCCAGATCGAACAGGGCAATGTCGCTGTTGTAGGCGACCCCTGCGGCGACAGTGGCTGGATCGATGGAGAGAGTTTCCTCGAACGTCACCGGGCCACCCGCGCCGGGGGTGGTGAAGGTCAGTTCGACATCGAACGGATCGGTCACGTCCAACGGCGGTGTGCCGCTGAAGCTGAGCGTGGCGGCATCGAACACCAGCCAGGTTGGCAGTGGCGAGCCATCGGCCAGCGTGGCCTCCACGGTGACATCGTCGCCCAGCGTATCCGCGCCGAATTCGAAGCTCGTGGCGAAGGGTTCGCGGACGCTGAATCCGCCGAGCACGTCTTCTTCGACCGAGAACCCGGTGGCCAACTCGTCCACCACATCCTGATCGGTCGGGTCGAAGGCGAAGCGGAACGGATGCGTTGCCCCGTTGGACGGATCGCGGAGGAACACCACCACTTCGACCGGCGCGGTCAGGCCGTCCGGCACTACGCCGACGAAAGTGAGCGTGGCTTCGTCGAAGGCCAGCCAGCCCGGCAGTTCGCCGTTATTGTCGCTTCGAGCTTCCACGCTGTAATCGGGCGAGAGGAAGCGGAATTCCAGTTCGCCCAGCACTTCGGTGAAATTGTAGAAGATCACGTCGCCATCGCGGTCGAGATCGTTGCCGAAGGCTTCGGCGGGGATGATGTAGGTGGAGAAATCCTCGATCCCCGCCGCCACGTCATCGCGCACCACGGGCGCATCGTTGCGCGGCAGGATGGTGATGTGGACGGTGGCGCTGTCGGTCGCCCCGAAAGCATCGGTGATGGTATATTCGAAGCTGGCCGGACCGTTGAAGCTGTCGCGCGGGCTGAATTCGATCATCCCGTCCTCGTTCAACCGCACCTTCCCGTTCACCGCGAAGCGCGAAATGCTCTCGAAGGAGAGCACGTCGCCATTTTCGTCGGTATCGTTGAGCAGCAGCGTGGCCGGATCGATCAGCAACACGGTGTCTTCGAGCGTGCGCAGGCCGTAATCGTCCATCGCCTTTGGCGGATCGTTGAGCGGGCGCACCCTGATATTGTATTGCAGAACGGCGGAAAGGCCGCGCGCATCGATCACTTCGAATTCGATCACCGAGGCGCCGAGACGGGCCGGCGTGTAGTCGATCACGCCGGTCGCTTCGTCGAAGGTCAGCGAGCCGTTGGAGGTGGGATTTTCGTCCGCCCCGCCGACAAGGCCCACGAACTCGAAATCATCGCCTTCGATATCATACACATGGCGCATGATGTCATCGATGGTGATCGTGGTAGTCTGCTCCAGCCGGACGCTCTTCTCGTGCCGGCCGATGCGCGGAGCATCGTTGACCGGGGAGAAGTAGATTTCGACATCGGCGGTCGATTGCGCGCCCGAATTGTCTTCCAGCACATAGCGGAATCCGGCGAAGCCGAAGTAATCGGGGCGCGGGATGAACTCGATGTAATCGCCGTCCAGCTTGGCCGAGACGTGCGTGGCGGTGAAGCTGTAATCGTTGTTCTTGTACGGATCGATCGGATCACCGGCCAGATTGGTCAGCGGCAGGATCTCGACGATGCGCAGGCCTTCCTGCTCGGCATCGCCATCGACATCGTAATCGTTCGCCAGCAGGTTCTCGACCCGGATACGCAGCGGAATGTCTTCCACGCCATATTGCAGCGGATCGTCCACCGCCACCGGGGCATCGTTGACCGGGGCAAGGTTGACCTCGACCCGCGCGGTGGAGCGGCGGCCGAATTCGTCTTCCACAGTGTAGTTGAAGAAGGCGTCGCCGTTGTGATCCTGCACGCCCTGAAACACGATCATGCCATCGGCATTCACCGACACCGTGCCGAATTTGGGCGCAGAGACTCCGACGAAGGTGATGTTGGTAATATCAGCGGCGTCGTTTTCGATCAGGTCTGCCGGATCGATCAGGACCGGCTGGTCCTCGGTCGCAATGCGGACGATATCGTCCTGTGCGTTGAAGCGGCCGGGGCGCAGGTTGGCGGCGATGAAGGCCGCATCCCACACGGTGCCGTCGGCGAACACGATCTCCTCGATCCCGTTCGCCGCGCCGAGGAAGTGATCGGTGACGGTGATCGTATCGATCAGGAATCCGTCATCGCGCTCCAGTTCGATGAACAGGTCGTCGCCGAAGCGGATCAGCGAGACCCCGCTGGTGAGCACTTCGGCATCGAAGACCACCCGGTCGATATCGGCGGCATTGCCGAGCTCGGTGATGGTATCCTCGGCGCTGTCGAGCCCGAACAGGTAAATGTCCGAACCCAGCCCGCCCATCAGCAGGTCGTTGCCGAACATCCCGTCAAAAGTGTCGCCCAGATCGCTGCCGACGAAGGTATCGATCCAGCTGGAGCCGACCAGCTTCTCGATCCCGAACAGCGTATCGCCCAGCGCTTCGCCCGCCGAACCAGTGCCGGTGGAGAGATCGACCACCACGCCATTGTCCGCGCCCGAATAGTCGGCGGTATCGAACCCGCCACGGCCATCGATAATGTCCGCACCCAGGTTGCCGCGGATGATGTTGTCCTGGTCGTCGCCGCGAATCGTGTCGTTCTGGTTGGAACCGATGACGATCTCGATCGAGGAGAAGGTGTCGCCCTCGGCGTCGCCCGAACTGGCGCTGCCGTCGACCATGTCGATCACGATTCCGAGGTTCGAGAGCGAGTAGTCGGCGGTGTCCACGCCTTCGCCGCCGAGCAGCTGGTCCGCTCCGCGACCGCCGATCAGCACGTCATCGCCGTCAAGGCCGATCAGAATGTCGTCGCCCCGCCCGCCGTCGAGCAGGTTGTCGCCGTCATCGCCGGTGAGGCTGTCGGCGTGTTCGGTACCGATCAGGTTTTCGATGCTGTCGAGTTCGTCACCCTCGGCCCAGCCGCCGCTCGCCGTATCGTCGATCAGCGACACGGTGACGCCGGCATCGGAGAAGAAATAGCTCGCCGTGTCGGAGCCGAGGCCGCCGTCGAGCACGTCTCCGCCGGTGCCGCCGTCGAGCGTGTCGTCACCCTCGCCGCCGAGCAGCAGGTCGATTCCGCCGCGCCCTTCGAGCAGGTCATTGCCTTCGAGACTTGAGAGCGTATTCGCTTCCCCGTCGCCGCCCAAGATATCAGCGAAGCGGGTGCCCGAAAGCGCCTCGATCCCGATATAGGTATCGCCCTGCGCAAAGCCGCCCTGGCCCACGCGCGATTCAAGGTCGGCACGCACGCCGATGTTCGACCCGGCAAAGCTGACCGTATCGAAGCCCGCGCCGCCGGTGATGTGATCGCCGCCGTCGCCGCCGTCGATCCAGTCGTCACCATTGCCGGCATCGACAACGTCGTTGCCGTCGGCAGCGTAGATAACGTCGTTGCCGTCCTTGCCGAGGATCAGGTCGTCACGGCGATAGCCCCAGATCGTTTCATCCAGCGCATTGCCTTCGAGGTAATCGATGAACGGCGTGCCCGCCAGCTCGCCCGAGTAGACCGGTGCCACGTGCGCGGAAGCGAAGCCGACATCGAGCAGGCCTTCCTCGTCGCGGATCAGGTATTCGATCACGATCTCGCCGCTGAATCCCGGATCGAACCGGGCGACGAGGAACTGCTCGCCACGGAACGGCACGATCTCGAAAGTGCCGACCTGCACCCGGTTGCCCTGCGCCAGTTCGACCGGATCGAGCACCGCCAGCACGGCGACGAATTCGGGCCGCGCGCGATCGGGATCGTCCAGATCATCGTCGATGATCCCGTCACCGTCGTGGTCGGCCTGCTCGATATCGAAATCGTTGAACAGCAGATCGGCAACATTGATCGCCAGCGGAATGTCGAACGGGGTGACGAAGCCGCTGTCGTAAACCACCGTCGGATCGTCGTTCGACGGGATGATGACGATATCGACAAAGCCCTCTGATGAGCCTTCGATATTGTCGGTTACGCCGTAAACGAAGCCCGAAGAGAAGGTGGCATCGCGGTTCGGCGTGAACAGCAGGTTGCCGTCCACATCGTATTCAAGCGTGCCATTGAGCGGGCCTGCCGCTTCGCCGCCGAATGTGAACACGTCGCCGAGCCCGTTGAGTGGACGCCAGCCGAGGAAGGTCAGCGGATCGCGATCGACATCGACATCGTTCGCGAGCAGCACGTGGATCGGAATGGTGGTGGGAATGTCTTCGAAAACCCAGACCTCGTCCGCCACCGCTTCCGGCGGGGCATCGCTGACATTGTCGAAATAAAGCGTGACCCGGCCACCCGCCACCAGCCCTTCGGGATCGATGATGGTATAGGCAAAGCTCGCTTCGCCCCAGAAATCGGGATCGGGCGTGAAGGTAAGGGTGTCGCCGTCCAACGTCACATCACCGTTCACCGCCGAACCGAAATTCTCGAAGAAGACCGCAAAGCCCTCGACGTCGAAATCATTATTCAGCAATTCGATGATCGGGATATCGATGGCGAGATCTTCCGGCCCGCGCAGGAAAGTGAGCTGATCGCTGGTGTAGCTGTCGTCGCGCGCCACCGGATTGTCGTTCACCGCAGTATAGGCCAGCGTCGCCTTGGCCCAGGCGAAACCGCCCTGCCCGTCGCTGGCGAGATATTCGAAGCTCGCCTCGCCGTTGAAATTGGCGTTCGGGGTGAACAGCACCGTCTGGTTGTCGAGCAGTTGCGCGCGCCCGCCAACGGCATTGCGCACGCCCGCCAGCGTCAGGTCATCGCCATCCTGGTCGGGATCGTTGGCGAACAGCTGGGTGGCGTTGATGACGATCGGATTGTCTTCGAGGATCGGTCCACCTGCCTGAGTCTGGTCGATGTAGTCGTCGGTCGCCTCGGGCACCTGGTTGACCGGCTCGACATAGACATTGACCGTGGCGGTGCTCTGCGCGCCGCTCGGATCGGCAATCGTATAGGTGAAGCTTGCATTGCCCCAGAAATAGGGATCGATTGGCTCGACCTGCACCGTGCCGCCCGGCAGCAGTGAAACTTGCAGGGTGGCTGATGACTGCACCGAAACGATGGTCAGCGCGTCGCCATCGATATCGCTGTCGTTCCCCAGCAGCGAGCCCGGCAAGATCTGGAAGCCCTGCCCTTCCAGCGTGGTGAATCCGGAATTGTTGCGCGCAATCGGCGCATCGTTGACCGGGGTGACGGTCATGAACACTGTCGCCTCGGCGCGCCCGCCTTCGGGCGTGTTGGCGGCATAGGTGAACTGCGCCGGGCCATTGTAATTGGCGGTGGGAGTAAAGCTGACCGTGCCGTCGCTGGCGATGGAAACAGAGCCGTTCACCGCGTTCAGCACCTGGCCGATGATCATCCGGTCCCCATCGATATCGTTCGACAGTAGGCGGCTGGCGTCGATGGTGAGGAAGGCATCTTCCGCCACGGTGAAGCCGGTATCGTCCAGCGCGCGTGCAATCGGGCGGACGTTGATGTTGACCTCCGCCTCAGCGAAGGCGTTGTTGCCGTCGCCAATGCGGTAGGTGATCGTGGTCGGCCCGGTGAACCCTGCCGTCGGCGTGAACAGCACGTTGCCCAGCCCGTCGAGCACCGCCGTGCCCGCCGCGCCGCCATCGACCGAAACCACGGTGAGCGGATCTTCGTCGGCATCGAAGTCGTTGGCCAGCAGCGCGCTGAGCGAAATGGTCAGCGTATTGCCGGTGATGACCGAGTAATAGCCATCCTCCGTGGCTACGGGGGCATTGTTTGCCAGTAGCGTGCGGATGATCTCGCGATCCCACACCGTGCCATCGCCGAACACGTAGCTCTCGATCCCGCGTCCGTCGGGTGCCAATGCATCGATCAGCGTCAGGCTGTCGCCATCGTTGCCCACGAAGGTCAGCTCGATACTGTCGCTGCCCCGGAACAACCGCGAAACCGCAACGTCAGCGGCATCGAAATCAAGCAGGTAGAGCGTATCGATATCGGTGGTGGAGGTGCTGGCATCGTCGATGGTGTCGTGGCCGTCACCCAGCCCGAAGGTATAGCTGTCCGATCCGCCCTTGCCGGTCAGGACATCGTCGCCCGCCTTGTGGATGAAAACATCGGCGGTGTCGAAACCTTCGACGTTGTCGTCCCCGGCGGTGTCGATGTCCTGGAGCGCACGGGCGCGCATCTCGGCGCGGGTCCAGATCGTGTTGTCGGCAAAGCGGATCGTCAGGCTATTGCCGCCCGTGCCGTTCGCGCTGCCGAGCACCTTGGTCAGCACCAGCCGGTCGGTGCTGTCCTTGAAGGTAATGACCAGATCGTCGCTGTTCGGCCCGCCGCGCACCGCGCTTTCGATATCCGCGACATTGTAGTCGGGCAGTTCGAGCACATCGACACCGGTACCGAAGGCGTTGATGCGATCGTCGCCATCGCCTTCGCGGAAGAGGTAACGATCGTTGCCGCCCAGCCCTTCGATCAGGTCGTCGCCCTTGCTGGCTTCGATCACGTCGTTGCCATTGGTGCCGACGATCACTTCACCCCGGTCGCTGCTCTGGATATCGAGGATGATCTCGGCGATATCCGCGATCGTATAGGTCGTGCCATCGTCGAGCACGATTGTTTCGATCCCGCGATTGGCCGGATCGAGCAGGTCGACAACGATTATCTCGTCATCGCTGCTGGTGAAGCGGATCGCCACGTCCTCGCTGGTGCTGCCCAGCCGCACGAAACGCAGTTCGCCCGGCAGATAGCCGTGCAGTTCCAGCCGGTCGGCAGTCGATTGCGCTTCATCGTTGATGAGATCGCGCCCGTCGCCGCGCGTGAAGACATATGTATCGTTGCCAAGCCGCCCGTACAGACGATCACTGCCGACGCCGCCTTCGAGGGTGTTGGCGAATTCATCGCCGAACAGCCGGTCATCCAGCCCGGTGGGCAACATGGCGAGCATCTGTGCGACGTCCCATTGCGTGCCGTCGTCGAACCGCACCGTCTCGATCCGCCCGGTGGTGAGCGCATTCTCGATCCGCACTCGATCACTGGTCCCGGCGATCTTGAGGATCAGCGCCGAACCGTCGCTCGATTGCTGAACGGTGACATCGTCAGGGTCGATCCCCGCGCCCAGTTGCAGCACGTCCGCCGCGCCGCCGCTGTCGAGAATGCGATCCTGCCCGTCACCCAGATTGAAGCGATAGGTATCGTCACCCAGCCCGCCTTCGAGCAGGTCCACCCCGCCCCCGCCCGCCAGATCGTCGTTCCCGCCACGAGTGATGATCCGGTCGTCGCCGCCCAGCCCGGCCACCACTTCGGCCAGATCGTCGGTTCCGTAAACAAGATCGTCACCCGCCGTGGTCGCCCGCGCGAGCGCATCGAGCATGGCAGCATCCCAGACGGTGCCGTCATCGAACTGCACGCGGAAATGGCTCGCCGAAGCGGTGCCGACTGCGAGGTCCACCCGGCTACCGAAGGTGTCGAACAGCAACGAAAGGCTGTCCGCGTCGCGGATAACGCGGACATTGGCGGGGTCCTGCCCCGCCCCGAGTAGCACGGTATTGATCCCGTCGCTGTCCTCGATCCGGTCCTGCCCGCTGCCGGGTCCGTCGATCACATAGGTATCGTCACCCAGCCCGCCGCGCAGCAGATCGTCCCCCGCGCCCCCGGTCAGTGTATCGTCGGTAAAGGCTCCGGTCAGGGTGTCATTGCCCGCCCCGCCGCTGACGGCATAGGTGGAGGCAGAAAGCGGATCGGCAATGGACCTGAGCGAGACATCGTCGAGCCCGAAGCCGTCGCCATCGCCCGTCACTGCGCCGAGCGAAACGAAGCGCAGCACATTGTCGCCGTCCTGCGCCGCCACCACCAGGTCGGCGTAGCGCATATCGAGATGCCGCTCGCTCGACGCGAAGACCAGCGCGCCGTTCCAGTACACCTCGAACGCCCCGTTGGCGCCGGGATTGGAACGGTTGGCATAGGCGAACGAAAGCGTGAACTCGTCCCCGGCGGTGAGGCCGGACACGACCTGCGAAATGTCGTTGTTGCCTTCGTAGCCTTCGCCGTCGAACCACAAGGCCCCATCAGCGGGCGAAACGCCTTCGACCGCGGCCGGGTTGAGCTGGAATTCCCGACCGTTGGCATCGGTCCAGCCGGGAATCGTATCCGAACGAACGATGCCGTCGGCGATCGGTGCCAGGGGATCGTATTGTTCGAAGCTGCCGTTCAGCAGCAGGTTCGGCCCCAGCAATTGCTGCGCGGTGACAACCCGCAGGTCGTCGTCCCTGGCTCCGCCCGCCTGCGAGGCGAGCAGCAGGTCGGCGAAAGTCCAGACGGTACCATCGTCGAAGGTGACGAATTCCACCTCTGACAGCCCGTCACGCCCGAGCGCACCCGCCAGCGTGATCCGGGTAGTTCCGCCATCGACGCGCAGTTCGAGATCGTCGCCGTTCTGCACCACGCGCACATCGCCCGGTGCCACGCTGGCATCGAAGACGATGGAATCGTCGCCACCCAGATCGGTCAACACATCGCGATCATCGTTCGCGCCGAAGTGATAGGTATCGTTGTTGATACCGCCGTTCAGGCTGTCATCTCCCGCGCCGCCCTTGAACACGTCGTTGCCCGACGCAGTGATGCCCGCGCCGCCGCCGATCAGCACGTCATCGCCGGTGCCCCCGGCCAGGATATCGTCACCCAGCCCGCCGAGCAGCGTATCGCTGCCCTGGTCGCCTGCGATCAGATCGTTGCCGATGCCGCCGTCGATGATGTCGCCGCCGCTGCCACCTGCCAGCGCATCGTTCCCGGCGAGACCGGAAATCGTATCCGCGCCGCCGTTGCCGAAGATCGTGTCGTCAAGCGTAGAGCCCGCCAGCACATTGCCGAGATCGCTGTCGGAAATGTTGATCGCGTTGTCGAGATCGAAGGGCTGACCGCCGAAGTTGAACGCCGTCAACTGTGTCGCATCGACATTCTGCAACCGCAGGATCGCGCGATCGAAGCCGCCCGGATCGGCGAGCAGCACCAGCACGTCCGCGCCCGATTGTACCACCTTGAGCACAGCGGCATCGAACGGATTGGGATTGTTGCTCGCCAGCCGGATCACGTCTCCCGCGTCGCCAGCCGTAAAATCGGTGATCACGTCGGTAGCAATCGCCGCCGCGCTGACAGCGGAGGGGAGGAAGCGGAAGGTGTCGCGCCCGCTGCCGCCGGTGTAGGTATCGACCGCATCGTCGCTGGCCACATCGCCAAAGATGTCGTCGCCCAGCCCGCCGTCGAGCACATCCGCACCCGCGCCACCTTCGATATAGTCGTCGCCGTCGCCGCCGGTCAGCGTATTGTCCGCGCCGTCGCCGATCAGGTAAGCGCCGGTGACATCGGCATCGCGGGTCAAGGCGGCCAGCACGTCGGCATGAGTCAGCGTGACGCCATCGGCGAGCACCTCGATCGCCTCGATCGCCCCGGTTCCGGCGGCATCGAAACCGTTACGGATAACAATCACATCGGTGCTGTCATTGAAGCGGATTGTCAGGTCGCGCCCGCCCTCGCCGGTGCGGCTGAAGCGCATGTCGGCGAGCGCGTGGCCTTCGATCCGCAGTGTGTCGACCACGCCCGATCCGGCATCGCCGAGATCGTCGATCACATCCGCGCCGTCGCCTGCGCTGAAGAGGTAGGTATCGCCGCCCACCCCGCCGCTGAGGTAATCCGCGCCCGTACCGCCGTCGAGCGTATCCGCGCCGCCGAGGCCGGTGAGCCGATCATCACCGGCCTTGCCGCCCAGCCGGTCATCCGCCGTGGTGCCGGTGGTGACATCGTTCTCCGGCGTGCCTGCACGGGCGAGATCGAACATCCCCGCCCAGTCCAGCACGGTGCCGTCATAGAATTCGAAACTCTCGATCCGGTTCGAGACCGAATTGACCGAGCTGACGATCTTGATTGCATCGCCGGTGCTGCCGATCTCGATCAGCAGCGCGCCGCCGCTGTCGACGGTCCGCACCAGCAGATCATCCACCGAAATACCGGGGCCGAAGACGAAACGATCCAGCCCGCCGAAATCGTAAACCTCGTCGCGCCCGTCACCCAGTTCGAAACGATAGGTATCGTCGCCCGACTGGCCCTCCAGCCGGTCGTTACCGGTGCCGCCAGTGATGTCGTCATTGCCGTTGTCGGCGAAGATCCTGTCGTCGCCAGCGTCGCCGCGCAGCACATCGTCGCCATTTTCGGCATTGATGGTATCATCGCCATCGCCGCCGGAGATAGTGTCAGGCTCGGTTGTCGAATTGAGACCGAACAGGAAATCGCCGCCCGCCGTCCCGGTCAACGCCATCGTGTTGATGGAGGCATTGGTCCAGACAGTGCCGTCATCGAATTCGATCTGCGCGATCGGTCCAGGCGTGCCCAGGAACCAACCGGTGTAGGTGATCCGTTCCTCACCCTCACCCAGTATGCGGATGACGAGATCATTCGACTGGTTGAGCGAAATCGTAACATCTGTCGGATCGATCCCGGCGGCGAAGCGGATGATATTCGCGCCCGAAGTGTCGCTGACCGTGTCCTGACCATCTCCGCGCGCGAACAGGTAGGTGTCATTGCCCAAACTGCCGTTCAGCAGATCATCTCCGGCGCCGCCTTCGATCAGATCGTCGCCCGAACCGCCCTGCACTTCGTCATCCCCGGCATCGCCGAAGAAGCGGTTGGCAGTAGAGCTGCCGATCGCAGTGAGATAGTCGTCCCCGTCGCCGCCGTTGACTGTGTTGCTTCCTGCCCTGGCATCGATCCGGTCGT
Organism: Erythrobacter sp.; assembly: GCA_019739335.1. Lineage (NCBI taxonomy): Bacteria > Pseudomonadati > Pseudomonadota > Alphaproteobacteria > Sphingomonadales > Erythrobacteraceae > Erythrobacter > Erythrobacter sp. Next base: position 2,214,325 of record CP073261.1, on the reverse strand, counting down.
CACCCGCCAAGCCATCGATCACATCGTCGCCTGAGGTGCCACGCAAGACATCGTCCCCGGCGGTCGCTGTGTTGGGTAGCAGAGCCAGCAATTGTGCAGTGGTCCACACCGTCCCGTCGGCAAAGCGCACTTCATCGGGAGCATCATCGGCTCGCGGTTCGATATCGCTGAACAGGCCATTGGTGAAAGTGATCCGGTCTCCCACGACACCGGTGGTGAGGATCAGATCGTTGCCATCTCGGGTAACGCCGATATCGCCGGGGGCGATACCTGCGCCGAATTCCAGCACTTCGAAATCGATCCGCTCGGCCAAGATCGTGTCCTGCCCATCACCCGGATTGAACACATAGGTGTCGTTCCCGGCCCCACCTTGGAGATCATCAAGCCCGGTGCCGCCCCGCAGCACATCGTCGCCAGCACCTCCGCGCAGTACGTCATTGTCCGCGCCGCCCGCAATGTCGTCGTCGCCCGCTCCGCCGTCGACGGTATCGTCCCCGGCTGCGGCATCGATAACATCATCGCCTGCCGTGCCGACAAGATTTTGGCTGGCGGCTGTACCGCCAAGCGCCATCGTTACAAGCTGCGCCCCCGTCCAGCTGCTGCCATCATCGAACTGCACCGCCTCGATGCTGTAATTGCTGTCCGCGAAGCCGCGCTTGATGGTGATGCGATCGCCCGAAGTGCCGACCAGCAGGACGATGTCCGCCGGATCGAGCCCCTGACGTACCGTGACGTCAGCAGGCAGAATTCCCGCTGCGAGACTGATCGTATCGCTGCCGTCGCTGTCGGTGATCGTCAGGCTGCCGTCACCCGGCGCGAACAGATAGGTATCGTTCCCGCGCGCGTCGAAAGCCTGGTCGATCCCCGGTCCGGCATTAAAAGTATCGTTACCACTGCCGCCGGTCAGGACATCGTTCCCGGCCAGCCCGATCAGCGTATCGTTGCCCTGTTCGCCGTTGAGCGTATCGGCCAGCGCAGTCCCGGTCAGCACATCATCGCTGGCGGGTGAGGAAACGATTTCGGAATAGGGCAGAACCGAGCGGGCAAGAATTTCCGCCTGGTTCCATTCGGTCCCGTCAGCAAAGCGGATGAAGCTCAGCGCTTCAAACCCGGCGCCGTTAAGGTAGGTGATCCGATCTTCTGTCCCGATGACGCGGATGACGATATCGGATGAAGCAGCCGCATCATATTCGATACGGATATCGGCAGGCGCAATTGTGGCGTCGAATTCGATCACGTTGCCGGAAACAGCCCAGCCGGAATCGTCGATGATATCCTGCCCGAAGCCGAGGCCGAAGACGTAGCTATCATCCCGGTCATCGCCCATCAGCAGATCATCGCCAGTGCCGCCGATGATGCGATCGTCCGAATAGCTGCCGGTAATGATGTCGTTGCCAGCGAAACCCTGCATCAGCGATGCGCCGGTGAACGATGTCAGCACATCGTCTCCCGCCCCGCCGGTGAAGTCGTAAGACGCTTCGAAGTATCCGTATTCGGAATAGACGGTCGCCATCGCCAGCACGATGCTGTGCGTCCATATTGTGCCGTCGGCGAAGCGAACCTCATCGACGCCCCAGTCAGAACCGAGGCTGGCCATGCTGTAGATGTAGATGGTGTCGCCAGTGGCAGTCAGCGTCAGAATGATGTTTTCACCATCGTCCTGCACCACCGAAATATCGGCAGGGGCAATTGTCGCTTCGAAGATGATCGAGGTGGCAAGCGGACCATTGCGCTCGGCATCAATCCAGTCGTGACCGAACCCGATGGAGAAGTGGAACTCGGCCCCACCGCCGTAGTCGGCCAGATAGTCGGTGCCGCTGCCGCCGGTGATGATATCAAAGCCATCGCCGCCTTCGAGGTAGTCGATCCCGCCGCCGCCGGAGATGATGTTATTGCCGGTAATGGCGAAGAACTGGTCGTCCCCGTCGGTGCCGGTGAACACTTCGCCCGGTCCGGTATCGGCGCCGTCGACGTCATTGGAATAGGTCGGGACAATCAGCGGTAGCACATCGGCAAAGGTCAGCCCGGGCTGACCGTCGGCGAACGTAATGGCGGAAAATGGCGGAACATCGTTCAGCGTGATCTCGCCGGTGCCAGCGTCCAGCGTAGCGGAGAGCCGAGTGTACAGCCCGTCATTCGGCCCGGCGAGGACTAGCAGGTAATTCCGGTATTGGCCGTCCTGCTTCCATTCGAAACGCAAGTCTTCCGGCGCGATGCCGGGGCCGAAATGGAGAATGTTGTCCGAACCACCGGACTCCCCACCCGAATAGGCCTGGTAGAAGTAATCGAGTCCATCGCCCAGTTCGAGGACGATGGTGTTGGTCCCTTCATCACCATAAAGGTAATCGAAGCCGCGCCCGCCGTGGAGCAGATCATCGCCATCTCCGCCGACCAGATAGTCATCGCCACCCAGGCCATAGAGCTCGTCGTTACCTTCATTGCCGTAGAGGTCTTCACGGCCCTCGGTGCCGGTCAGGACATCGTCGATAATCGTCGGCTCGGTTACCGTGACCCCGTCCTGATTGAACGGTACGGCATCGGCAATCATCTGCGCCTTGGTGATGATCGTGCCATCGGCAAAATAGAGTTCGTTGATCGCCGCACTTGCGCTTTCGCCTTCCTGTGCGCCGCCCACGATGGTCAGCCGGTCATTAGCACCGGCGAAGGACAGGATCAGGTTGTCGCCGTCCAGCTCGATGACCAGGTCGGTCGCCAGCAGGCCCGCAGTGAATACCACCACGTTAAAGCCGACATCGTCGCTGATGACGTCCTGCCCGAAACCGGGAGCAAAGCGGTAGGCATCATTGCCGGCACCGCCTTGCAGGTCATCGTTGCCAGTGCCGCCATCCAGAATGTCGTGGCCGTCCTGTCCCAGCAGGAGATCGTTGCCTGCCAGACCTTGCAACTCGCCGTCGACAACTGGGCCTGTGATCGTGTCATCGCCGTCAGAACCGAAATGGAGATTGCCGGTCCCGCCGCCGCCGTTCAAACTGGCGCCCAGCGTTTCGGGCACGGCCAGCGCGATGATCTGCGCCGCCGTATAGATCAGCCCGCTTTCGGCAAAGACGACCTGCTCGATGTAATTGTTCGTGCTGAGCAGCATGTCGCGGATGGTGATCCGCTCGTCGCTGCCGGTGAAGGTGAGGATGATATCGGCACCGTTGGCCGCGCGCAGCACCACCAGATCGCTGGAGCGGTAGCTGGCGTCGAACTCGATGCGGTCGGCATTGCTCGAATGCGACCAGCCGGAATCGGTGATGATGTCCTGCCCGAAGCCGGGCGCATATCGATAGGTATCGCGGTCTGAACTACCGGTGATCAGATCGTTGCCCGCCCCGCCCTCGATCACATTGAGCGAGTTCGACCAGCCACTGGCATCGATGATATCGTCACCGGCGCCACCGAACACAAAATGGCCGATGCTGTCACCGACATTTATGTAATCGTCGCTGTCGTTTTCGATCAGGCGGGCAATGGCTTCCGCGTTGAGCACCGTGCCATCAGCGAACAGCAGCCGCTCGATGCTGCCGCTGGAATCCGAATAGTTGCGGATCAGGATGCGGTCGCTCGTCCCTGCGATCCGGATCGACAAGTCGGCGGTGCCAACCCGTTCGACGATCAGGTCGGTCGATGCGATCCCCGCACCGAACGAAATCGCATCGCCCAGCGTATTGGTGCTCGATCCATCGTAGATCGTGTCCTGCCCGTCACCCAGGTTGAAGACATAGGTATCGTCACCTGCGTCACCCTGGAGGTAATCGGCACCCAGTCCGCCAGTAATGGAATCATCGCTGGAGTTGCCATAGATTGTGTCGTTGCCCGCCAGCCCATCCAAGGTATCGACGTTGAGCGAGCCGTAGATGATGTCATCGCCCGCAGTTCCGCCTGCCGCGATCAGGCCGCTGACAATCGCTGTCAGGTCAAGCGTCGAACCGTCTGAAAAGCGGATCGTTTCGATCTGGTAGCTGGTGCTGTTGCGCTGGTTGACGATGGTGATGGCATCGTCAGTACCAGCCACGCGGATAACCAGATCCCAGCTGCCGGACAGTTCGAATTCGAGATCGCCTGCCGCAATTCCTGCGCCGAACTCGATGACATCGCCCAGCGAATTGCCGAAGTCGGTGATCCGGTCCCTGCCGAAGCCGGGAGCAAAGAAATAGGTGTCGCCGTCCGATCCGCCCTGCAGTTCGTCGTTGCCGCTGCCGCCGGTCAGCAGGTCGGAACCGGCATTGCCGACCAGTCGGTCGTTGCCTGCACCGCCGCTCAACACATCGGCTTCAAAGCTGCCGCTGAAATCGTCGTCGCCATCGGTGGCTACCAAGGCCAGCGCGATCAGCTGCTGCTGGGTGAACACCGTGCCATCGGCAAAGGTGACGAATTCGATGCGATAGCTTGTGGATGAGAGCGTGTTTTCGAGGATCAGCCGGTCGCTGCTGCCGACGAAAGAAAGCACCAGGCTGGAACCCTCCTGCTCCACAATCAGATCAGCGGGATCGATTGTCGCATCAAAGACCACCGTGTCACCGAGGGTATTGGTGCTGCTGGCGTCGGAAATCCTGTCGAGCCCAAACCCCGCGCTGAAGCGATAGGTATCGTCTCCGGTCGATCCGCTCAGATAGTCGTCCCCGGTCCCGCCGGTTATATCGTCATTGCCACTGCTGGCGAAAATTGTATCGTTGCCAGCGCGGCCGTCGAACACTTCGCCATTGGCGGTGCCGTTGAAAGTCTCGTCCGCGCCGGTGCCGATGAACTGGGTGACCAGCGCCATGTCGCGCATCTGCAACCGGGTCCACGCCGTGCCGTCGGCAAAGCGCACTTCCTCGATCTGGTCGGAAACAGCGTTCAGCGTGTTGACCATCGTCAGCCGGTCGCCGGTATCGACGATGGTCAGGATCAGGCTGTTGCCGCTGATGGTAACGCGCACATCGCCGGGCAGCACCCCTGCGCCCATTTCCACGAAATCGAAGCCGCCGCCGTTGTCTTCCAGGCTGTCCACCCCGGACCCACGCCCGAAATGATAGATATCGTCGTTGTTGCCGCCGAACATCGTATCATTTCCGGGGCCGCCGTCGAGCACATCGTTGCCGTTGGCGCCGCTCAGGGTGTCGTTGCCCCAGCCGCCCGTCAACGTGTTGGCATTGGCATCGCCGGTCAGTGTCCGGTTGGTGGCGATTTCGAGCGCCGAGCCATTGAGGTTGACCAGCGTGAGCTGCGTCGGCGCGACACCGATCAGCTTGGCCAGCGGGCGCAGGCCCGGCAGGCCGGGAGCATCGGCGGGAGAGAAATAGACGATGGTATCGCTGCCGCTGGACAGCGCCACAAGCGTTCCGGTCAGTCCTTCGCCCAGCCGCACATCGATAATGTCGCCGCTGTCGCCGGGCGTGAAATCGGTAATGACCGGATAGCCCGCCGCATCGTCCAGCACCGACACGAATAGCCGCCAGGTGTCGGTGGCGCCAATGGTGCCGGTAACGACTTCCGCGCCCAGATCGGCGGGGCCGCTTGAGGTGGGCGTGGGGGTGGGCGTAGGCGTGCCGCCGCCGCTGAAAACGGGATCGGCAAAGGGATTGGCAGAACTGCCCGAAGGATCGAGCAGCGCCTGCGCTTCATCCTCGGAAATAATCTGCGCTGCTAGCGTGCCTGCGTTCCACAGGGTGGTATCAGCGAACAGCACCGAATCGATGCGCGCGTGCCCGCTGGCGAGCTGGCCGACGATCCGCAACTGGGCATCGTCTCCGATGATGCGGATGATCAGATCGCTGCCATCGGCGGTGATGACGAGATCGGTCGAAAGCACTCCCGCGGCCAGTTCCAGCCGGTCTATCGAAACACTGAACGAACCTTCGACAATCGTGTCGCGCCCTGAACCGCGTCCGAAGCGATAGGTCGTATCGCCCAGCCCGCCCGCCAGCCTGTCATCGCCCGCCGTGGCGGCGAAATTGACCGGAGTATCGAGCGTGGTGCCAAAATCGATCGCATCGTCACCCGCACTGCCAGCCGCAATTTCAGCGAGAATGGCCGCGTAATTCCACTCCGTCGCATCGGCGAACAGGAACTGTTCGATCCCGCGATCAGGGGAGGTGGCGACAAAGAAATCGACAATCCGAACGCGGTCCTCGGTCCCGGCAATTCCGATCACCAGATCAGCAGGACCGGTTTCGAGGAACAGGATATCCGCAGGCACGATCCCGGCGGCAAAGCGCAGCGTGTCCACATCCGCGCCGGTATCGGTGTCGCGGTCGATGATGGTGTCCTGCCCATCGCCACGCGCGAAGACATAGGTATCGGCCCCGTCATGCCCGGTCAGCAGATCATTGCCCGAGCCACCGTCGAACACGTCATCACCGCGCCCACCTTCGAGCAGGTCGTCGCCCGCTTCGCCGAACAGGTTCTGGCCAGACCCACCTCCGGCGTTGAGCTCGGGCGTCGGCACCTTGATGATGTCGTCGCCGGTGCTCGGCAGCAGCGCAGCCGCCAGCGCGGCGATGGACTGCGTGGTGCCGTCAGCAAAGCGCAGCGTGCCCAGCGGCGCATCGGGATCGATCGCGGAATCGAACAGCAGCGTAATGCGATCACCACCACTGCCCACCAGCAGCACCAGGTTGCCATCGACATCAAACCTGGCGGTAAGGTCGGCGGGCGCAATGGCGGCGTCAAACACGATCTCGCCGAACCCGTCTGCCGCAGAGCGCGCGCCGATCCGGTCCTGCCCGTCGCCCAGCGCGAAGCGGTAGGTGTCTGCCCCTTCGCCATCAAGGATCAGATCGTTGCCCGGTCCGCCATCGATCACCTGCGCGCCGGTGCTGCCGGTCAGCAGGTCATCGCCGTCACCGGCATTAAGGTCCGCCAGTGCCAGCAGCGCGGTAGCGGTGATCGAACTGCCGTCGGCGAATTCGATGGTCTCGATCACGTTGGCACGGATGATGATCGAATCGTCGCCGGTGGCAAAGGTGATGCGCAGATCGGTGCTGCCGCTGGTCAGCCGTTCGACCCGCAGGTCCTCGGCACGATAGCCAGTCAGCACCAGCCGGTCCGCGCCGCCGCTGTCCTCGATCACGTCGTTGCCATCACCAAGGGTGAAGAAATAACCGTCGTTGCCCAGTCCGCCGAGCAGCAGGTCATCTCCACGCCCACCAGCCATCTCGTCCGCCAGGTCGCTGCCGCGCACACGGTCATCCTGCGCACTCTGCTGGCTCAAGATCGAGGCCTGGATCAGCTCGGTCTTGCCCCACACCTGGCCGTCAGCGAAATAGAACGTCGGCATTACGCCGGTCCCGGCAGCGCCGCGCACTAGCAACTGATCTCCGGTATTAAAGGTGAAGATTAGGTCGTTGCTGTCCGTCGCCGACTGACGCACGCGCACGAAATTGGAAACCAGGCCTTCGAAAATGACCGTGGCAGCAGTGACCCCCGCGCCCATTTCGAGCGTGTCGAGTCCGTCCCCCGGGCGCAGCAACACCACCCGGTCCTGCCCCATGATGACCCGATCGAACCCGGTCCCCGGTTCGAGCTGCACGCCTGCTTCGAAATTGCGGGTGTCGAGCAGGTCCTGCCCGGTGTTGGAAAGATTGGCCCGGATGATCGTGCGCACCTGCTCGATTGTCAACACGCTGCCATCGGCGAACTGGAAGCTCTCTACCGGGCTTGTGAGATAGCCGCCCAGCACCACCAGCCTGTCAGCCTGCCCGTCGATCTTGATCAGCAGATCGCCATCGACATTGAGGAAGGTGACATTTTCCGGTGCCAGCGCTGTGCCGAAAACGATGGAATCTATCCCGCCACTGTCACTGATCAGATCGTCGCCATCGCCGACGCCAAAATGGTAGGTATCATTGCCCAAGCCGCCGGCCATCGCGTCCGAACCAGAGCTGGAGAGGAAGGTATCGTTGCGGTTGTCGAGGCCGAGCAGATTGTCGTCCCCGGCGGTGCCCGCCAGCATGATGTCGATCAACTGGTCGAAGGTCAGCACAGAGCCGTCGGCGAAGTGGAATTCCTCCACGCTGGTGCCGGTGAACGCGCCGACCACCGTAATCACGTCATTGCCACTGCCCAGATCGATCAGCAGATCGTTGCCGTTGCGGGTAATCACCAGATCGTCGCGCCGCACCGAGGCGCCGAACACGATCCGGTCGATTACCGCAGGATTGTCGGGGCGCTCGACAATGCTGTCGAAATCATACTCCGCGCTGAAAGCATAGGTATCGGCCAGATTGCCGCCTGTCAGCGTATCGTTGCCCTGCCGTCCGTCGAGCGTGTTTTCAGCATCAATGATGCCGGTGATGATGTTGTCACCGCGATTGCCGCCGACGATGGCGAGCAGCTCCTCGACATCGGAAATCGTCAGGAAATCACCGCTGGCGGTGAATTCGAAGCGCTCCACTCCGTTGTCCGAATTGAGGAACTGGTTGCGCACCCGCAGCGTGTCGCTTGCGCCGATGACCGAGATCACCAGATCGTCGCCGTCCTTGGTGAAGACGACGTTGTCGAGCCTGATATCGTCACCGAACTTTATGATATCGCGCACAGGCACGTTGAAGCCGCGGCGGTCGTTCCAGTGCGCCCGTACACGGGTATCGGTGATGGTATCGTTGCCGTAACCGACATCGAACAGATAGGTATCGCCGCCATCGCCGCCGATCAGCATATCGTTGCCGCCGCGGCTGTCGATGGTCTCGGCAAAGTTGGACCCGATGATCGTTTCATCGGCATTGGTGCCGACCAGATCGATATCTTCGGGATTGAAATTGGTGAAATCCAGCGTCTGATCGGTGAAGACGAAGGATTCAATGGCAAAGGCCTGCTGGCCGTCGCGAACATACTGGTTTTCCAGAATGATCCGTTCGCCAGTCGCCACCACCGTGATGATGAGATCGAGCGCGGTGCGCGTGAATTCGACCTCGTCCGAAGCAAAACCGACGAATTCGATCTGATCGTTGCCGCCTTCGTCGAACGCAGTATCGGTACCGTAGCTCGCGCCCAGGACGTAGATATCGTTGCCCGACAGGCCTTCCAGCCGGTCATTGCCGAAGCCGCCGTCCATCCGGTCCGAAACCAGTTCGAAACCGTAGATGTGATCGTCGCCATCTGTCTTGGCGATTTCGACATAATGCTGGAGCAGCTTGATCCACGACCACTCGGTGCCGTCACCGAATTCGATGAATTCGACCAGGTTGGTATAGCCGATCAGGAACACATATTCGAGGTAGTCGGTCAGGATCAGCTGGTCGGTCGTGCCCTTGACCTGCAAGCGCAGCGTATCCTCGCGCCCGCTGCGCAGGAAATCGAAGTCGGTCCAGCGCAGATCGTCCTTGAATGTGAGGTAGTCGTCCTTTGGCGGGGCAAATAGTGCGGCGGAGAAATCCGCGTCGAGCACAACATCCTGCCCGTAATTCCGCCCGTAGATATAGGTATCGACGCCTGCGCGACCGGATAGGAAATCGTCCCCTGCCCCGCCATTGAGCGAATTGTCGTTGAGCATACCGTAGATGGCATCGTCGTTCTCGGTCTTGGCGCTGTCGATAACGCGCTGGACCACGGTTTCGAAATCGAGCGTCGCACCCTTCTCGAACACGATCCTTTCGATCAGGTTCGGGGCGATGTAATCCAGCCCCTCGTCGCTGCCGAGCAGCTCGCCGAACAGGCCAAGCCCCAGTCGCACGCCGCCGAACTGGCCGACAATTGTAATGCTGTCCCCGGTGACATCGCCATTGGCATCGAGGACGGTGATGAGCAGATCATCGCTCTCGCCATCGCGGCTCAATCGCAGGCGGTCCTCGGTAATGTCCCCGCGGAACATCAGGAAATCCGGAGCTGCCGTAATCGGACCAAAGGAGAAATTGCCATCATCGTCGATCACGTCGTGACCGTCACCCTCGCGGTAGATGTAGGTGTCGCCGCCCGCGCCGCCGCTGAGGAAATCGTTGCCCTTGCCGCCGAACAGAATATCGCCTGAGCCGGAACCGATATAGGGATCGGATTCATCCAGTTCCGCCCGCTCGAAATCGACCACGGCAAAGGACATCCGATAGCGGTCCCACACCGTGCCGTCGGCGAAAATGATGGCGTCTACCCCCGTCTGCAATTGCTGGCCGTTGCCAAGGAACTGGTTCAATTCGCCGAGGAACTGATCCTCAAGCCGGATGAAATTGGCACCGTCGTTGTAGAAGAGGATCATGTCCTCCCCATCCCGCACGGCCTTCACATCTGCAGGCGTCAGGTGGGCAAAACGCAGATGGTCATCAGCACCGAGATCGGCATCATAAATGACGTCATTGCCCGGAGTGCGCCCGACGAAATAGAAATCGCTGCCTTGCAGGCCCGGATCGAATTCCATCGCATTGCGTTCATAGCCACCGACGACATCCTGGTCGCCTTCGCCGAGGACAAAGAAATCCACCCCGGTGGAGCCGCGCGTAGACGTGCTGAGCGGGTCCTGCTCAACGATCCGCGTTTCATCCACCGCCAACGCATTGGCTATGGCGTAGATATCCAGATCGATCGGGACATTCTCGTATGCGGCCAGAATCATCTGGAACACAAAAGCCTGATCCAGCTCCAATCCCGGATCGAAGAAATACTGCTTTTCGCCAGTTTTGTAATCGGGATAGAATTGAGAAAGAACATCCTGCCAATTGATCAGGTAATCATAGACTGCGTCATCGAAGTTTGACGCAGGCGCACCAGCAAAAATTGCTTCGAATAGGGGCACCAGTTCGCGTTCGGTAGTCGGACGGAATTTGTCGTCTTCAAGATTGTATTCGACTCCGTCGAAAAAGTCCGAAAGCCCGCCTTGCATCGCTATGCGCACACTCATCCGCATTGCGGTAAGCACGTATTGCGCCACCGAAGTGCTGACCAGTTCGATCATGGGCTTCACAACGGATTGATATTCGCTTTGCGACAGCGAATAGGAGCCGCCTTCGGCAACCTTGTAGTCGATAAGCCCGGTCGAATTGTCGAGCGTTGCGGTCAGCATTTCCTGCTGGAAATCGTAGCCCGAAAGCGCAGTAGCGAACTGGAACTGTCCGGGCGTCAGCAATTCGACGCGATAGGTGCTGTCTTCGCGCGAATTAACCTCGTCCAGATTTGCGAAATCGACTTCGAAATTGCGCAGGTTGAATTCGCGCGAATCGCCGGTCTTGAACTGCAATTCCAGCGCCCGATCGAGATTCCTGGCCCAGACATAGAACTCACCGTCCTGGTCGGTCACCCGCACGGTGTAATCCGTCACGATCCCGTCCGTGAAACGCACCCCGATATGCTCGACATCAATATTGGCGTTCGGATTGAAACCGATGGTCTCCGTGCGCCATTCCTGCGCAGGTTCCTTCGACTGCGCCAAGATATCCGCGCGCGTCGGGGCCGCAATCAGATCACCCGCGCTGTCCAGAACCGGACGGCCCGAAGCGAGCCGCCAGCTTCCGTCGGGGTTCTGGATGCCGTAATCGACGACCACGAAGCGGCCGTCGATCAGTTCTCCGAGATAGGGAGCTTCGTCGCGGAAATTCGGCGTTTCACCGCGATCCGCAGGAGACCACGCCTGTTCAACCTGCCACGTCTGACCGGCGGCAGTGCCCATATCCATGACGTCTTCCAGCGTCGGGCGTGCGATAATGTTGCCGACCGGGTCGAGCACCGGATCGCCGCTCGCCAGCGTCCAGTATCCGCCTGTGGTATCCTCGACATAGATGCCGCGATCAATCAGGCTGATATTGCCCGCACCGTCATCCTGCAACAGGACCGGCATCAGTTCCTTCGTCAGGACCTGCGTCTGGCCCCAATAGCTCAGAATGGCACCAACCTGTTGCCGCAAGACCAGCAAGTCCGGCGTGGTCATCGCAGCGGCTGTATCGTTGACAATCTCGAGCAGATTGACGTCGTTCGACGCTGCAACCCCGAGATTGGTCAGCGACCCGTAGCCCCTGCTCTCGATTTCGGTCCCGTTCTGCCACGGCGCCAGGCCGGCCTCACCGCCGTAGATCGTCCGCGAATCGAAGTATTCGAACACCGCTTCGAACATCCGACGGATCGTCCCGTCGGCCAGTTCGACGTCTCCGAACGCAAGCAGGTCGGTGCCTTGCGGCGTGGTAATATCGAGCGGAGAAGATGCAAGGCTGAGCGAAACGATCCCCAATTCGTCCAGCGTCAGCAATTCGCCAGCGTCGGTAAACGTATCGCTGTCCCGGTCGCGCCAGACCTGCAAGCTGCCCCAGGTCGCATCGTCGGCGGTGATCCGGCCGTCACCATTACCGCCATTCTCGACAAGGTCGTATACGGCCAGGTCCGCATAACCGCTGGTCTCGGTGCTGCCGAACATTTCGGAAATGTTCTCGATCCGGCCATTGTCATTGCGATCGAACACCAGAAATCCGTCATCCCGGCCAAGCCAGCCGGTCGCTTCCTTGAACTGGTCGTTGTCCCAATCGAAGAACCGGCTATCGTTGAAGGCACTGATCGATTCCAGACCGTCCCCATCAAGGTCGATAACAAGAGGATCGCCCCCTGCTGCCCAGGTCAGGTTTTTGGCTTGGCGGATGCTCGCACTCGCCAGCCAGAGGGCCTGATCAGCCAAGCCATAGGCCTTGAGCGCTTCAAGCCAGATACCGGCGGAAGGCGTCGCCTTGATGATCTGGGTGGCAAACGCACCGATCCCGCCGAGAATAAGCGAAAGCGCATTCGGAAAGCTGAACAAGGTGCCGAAATCGCCAGTCTCGTTGATGACGGATTGATTGAAAGATTGTTGCCCGCTCGCAAAGCCAAACAGGTTGCCAAAAATGTTGTCGCCGAAAATGCTATCGGCAAAGCGGATTTCCATTCCGACAATGCCTTGATAGCCGGTGAAATCGGCTTCACCGTCGCCAATCTGCAGAACATCGTTCACGATCACGCCGGCAGCGATCTGGAATAAGACGTCCGTCATATTGACGAGGACGACATTTGCCTTCTCATCTGCGTCCGAACTAAAGACGGTCGATTTGGACGGCGCAGTCCAGGCCATGAATGGCAGGTAGGTGTCGTAGAATACCCTTCCGAGCCCGATCGCGTTTGTGGTGAAGGCAGCAAAGGCGGTCGCATCAGCTACTGCACCAAGGACATCGATGCTCTTGGTCATCGCACCGATAGACCAGGCGACCGATGTGGCACCCGCATCGCCTCCGCTCAGCGGAATGCCATAGAAGCTCAGGATATCATCGCGCTGCGGATCGTGGATGGTGGTATTCGGTGCGAACCAGAAATGGTCGGCGTTGGAACTGTCTTCGACTACCGAGATCGGATTGCCGTCCGCATCTACAGCCTGGCCGGTAATGACATCGCCGAACAGGTCGCCGCCGACCGAGAAATTGATGACCAGGTCGCGACCCAGGCCGCCTGCGCTCGTTATCGGGTTCAGCCCGCCGACAATGATGATATCGTCACCTTCGCCCGCATCGATGGTGAAATCGCCCGCCGGAAGGCCGGACAGGGGTGAGACGTAAAAGACATCGTCCCCGCCCAAGCCCAGAATCTCGCCGCTCCCGGAAAAACTCCCCTCATCGAAACCGTCGATGACGAAGCGGTCATCGTCTTGCGTCAACGTGACATTGTCGATGCCGGTAAAGCGGATGTTGTCGCTCAGCCACAGCAGGTCTTCGGCCAGCAGCAGCGTGTAAACCGCTGCGGGCTGGGTAAGTCCAAGGCCTATTACATTGAGAAGGTTCGTTGCCGAATAAACACCCGAATTAAACACCGCTTCCTGCGCGTAGCCATTGCGGAAATAGACGCCCGAAGGGCCGAAGATCGTGTCGCGGGTGTCGAATATGAGCTGGTCACCATCACTGCCTGTTCCGGACGGATCGCCCATGTCGATTACCATCTGGTCGCGCAGGAAATCGAACACCTGGTCTGCGCCGACGGTTACGACATCGCGGAACTGGGTCAGGGTGACTTCTTCGATGCCGAACAGCACGTCGTCGACGACATCGCCTTCGCCGTTGGTGCCTTCGACGTGCAACTGCACCAGATAATCGAAAACACCTTCGATCCCGGGCACATCGTCGGGGGCGACAGTCAGGGTAAAAACAACCCCTGTGGTGCCCCTCTTGTACTCGACCGTATCCTCGCCGTCGCCGCCCAGAAAGCGGTTTGCCCCTTCGCCGCCGTCAAGGATATCGTCGCCCGGTCCACCGGCAAGAAGGTCATCGCCCAGTCCGCCGCGCAGGATATCGTTGCCGTCACCGCCAAGGATCGCATCCTCGTCATCGGTTCCGGTTACCTCTTCGTCTTCGCTGCTGCCGACGAACACATCGACCTCAACGTTCCCAAGGCTGCCAAATTCGCGCGTGTCGAGAACATAGGCGCCACCCTCGTCAGTGGTCGCCATGTGGAAGCGGTTGAAAATTTCCTGGTCAGCAACGTTCCAGCCGATCAACGCCATATCTTCGGCATCGCCGAAGCCAAGCCAGCGGGCGACCGTCTGAAAGATGTTCGAATCCGATTGAGCGAACACGGCGTCGCGGAATTCGGCAATGTTGATCGGATCGATATCGGCGCCGATGCCATCCACCCAGTAGAAATCCGACGCATCGAATATCAGTGTGCGCTCGTCCTCGCTGACGGCAAGAATGCCTTCCTTCGCAACTGGGTCGGTGACAGCATAGATTGCCAGTGCGCCTGCATATTGCGTGGCAAATCGCGCCAGCGCAGACCTCACGTCCAGAGTAAATGGCAGGCCAGTGAAGTTCTGGCCGCTGAAGTTCATCTGGACGAAGGAATCGAAGAAGGCGCTGTAATTGGGATTGTCGAGCACGCCGCCCAGATCGCCCCAGTCGCCAAACATGGCGCGCACGCCGGTGTCGCCGAACGGACGCTCGCCGCTATCGAAAATTGAATAGGCAATGGCATTGGCCATCGCATCGGCAAAGCTGCCCTTGTCGACTTTTACGCCTGAAAGCGCCGTATCCGCATCCGCCTCTGCCGCCAGCGAATTGTCGAACAGGGCCCACAAGGCGGGGTTGGGTACATCGCCCAGTTTCCACTTGCCGAAATCGGCGTCCGCCGCCTCCTGCTGTTCGGCCCAGATCAACATTGCCAGCAAGGCCATGCTGTGCCGATCGATCGGGTTGATGTTGGTCCACCCGGGGGTATCGAAAATCTTCTGCTCGATATTGGATTCGGCTTCAATCTGCCCGTCGGCAATTGCATCGCCCAGGAGGCCGATAATGGTGCCGAGAGTGGGAGAAACGACCGAAAGCAGGGCGTCACCCACGGCTCCAAGGGTCGCAGCGATCACGCCGTTGCGAAGCCCCGCATTCACTTCAATTTCGAGCGAAACACCGCGGAAATCGTCATAGCTCGGCTGGTGCATCCCCAGCCGCAGCAGCAAGTCTTCCGTAATCTCGTAATCGGCAGGAATCTGGTTGTCTTCGTTGTCCGGGTCGGCATTGAATTCATTGACCCGCTTGGTCACCTCGCCATGAAACGCAACCAGCGCAGCAGCCCCGAACGGCATGTGATCATAGCCGATGCTGGCCGATCCCGAGAGAAAGGCGGCATAGCCTGCGAGGCCACCGCCAAGGCTGTGTCCGGTCGTTATCGGCTTCGCGCCGCCAAGATCGTAGATGGACTGTCCGGCAACCGCTTCCCAGAATTCCACGGTTTTCGCTGCCTGGCTGGCCGCATTGCCCGCGAATGGAATCTCCGCAAGCGCAAGGCCGTATTCCCCGGCGCCGATAGTCCAACCGGTGTAGACGTCGCTGGCCGAACTGAAATCAAGAACATCTGTTCCACGATAAGAAATTATCGTCTCGCCATCGTAAGCATAGGAAATGGCGTAAAATCCCTGCGACTGACCGCCGCCAGTGAGCAATTGTTCGCTGTCTGCGCCAATCACGATATCGCCGATTGCGATACCTACCCCCGGAACATCGAGGCCAGGATCGTAGCCACGGTTGTAGGCATCCATCGCCAGCAGCGCGAGGATCAACTCCCAGTTATCATCGAGGTCGGAAGCGGGAGGATCGGGTTGCGGCAGAGGCTGGACGTTGACCGTTTCTTCAAGATCGTCCCCCGCCTGCTCGGGATCGGCCTGATCGGTAGTCGGCGTCGCCGTGAGGGTGATCGGCTGACCGTCATAACCTTCCTCTACAGCGACGGTTATTTCGAGCGTGACGCTGGCACCCTTGTCCAACGTGTCGATCCTCCATTCACCGGTGCCAAAATTGTAGAAGCCCTGGCTGGCGGTATCGAGAATATAGGTCAGACCCGGAGGCAGTTCGGCGGTAACGCTGAGGTTGCGCGCCTGTGCCGCGCCATTGTTGGTTACCTCGATCTGGAACACCAGCGTGTCGAGGATTTCGGGGTTGGGATCGCCCTCGAGGAGGATGAGCGTAGTGACAAGATCGGCATTGTTGTCGATCTCGATCTCCTCGCCGCCATCATCCCCGTCGGTGCCAGGATCTTCCTGATCGGCGGTCGGCGGATCAATATCGATATTGATCGTCTCGCCTGCCTGCCCCGGTTCGACCTCGGCGGTAACGTCGAGCGTGATCACCGCCCCGCTTTCGATCTCGTTGACCGACCAGCTTCCCGTCGCCTCGTCATAGGTTCCGGCTGACGCAGTGGCGGAAACGAATATCAGCCCTTCAGGCAGTACCTGCGAAAGCGCAACATTGGTCGCCAGGGCGGGGCCGGCATTGGTAATCTCGATGCGGAGAGTGATCTCATCGCCTTCCTTGGGCGGTTCCGCGTCGTTGAGACGGGTAACCCTCGTTACGAGGTCCGTCTCGTTCAGTACCGTCACGGAATCGCTCAGGGTGTCGTTGGCGAAGGCATCGGCTTGGCTGCCGCTGGCCGCCGTGGTGGAGAAAGTGAGCGTATCCGCCGAAGTGCCCGGCCTGACCCGCGCAATGATGTCGAGTACGGCCCCGGCACCGACTCCGAGGGAACCAATCGACCAGAAACCGCTACCGCTGAAATAGACGCCGCCCGATGCGCTGAAGGAGAGGAGTTCCAGTCCGGCGGGCAACTCCGTATCGAGGCTGACCCCGGTGCCATCGACGTTGCCGGTGTTGAGGACGGTAACACGGAAAGTGACCTCGTCCCCTTCGGCTGGACGGCTATTGCCGCTGATCAGCGAAACATTGGTGCTGAGATCGAAGACCGACGGAGGTGGTTCGTCACCGCCGCCGCCGCCACCGCCGTCGCCACCGGTTGTAATCTGCACTTCGACTGACTCGCTTGTATCATTCCCGCTGGCAGCGGGATCGATCACGTCCGATGTTGCGACGCTGGTATTGAAGGTCAGCGTCTGCCCGGCAAAGCCGGATTCGACGAATGCGCTGATGACCAGAGTAGTACTGCCCCCGCTCGACAGAGATCCGACAGACCAGCGCCCGGTCATGGCGTTGTAGGTCCCGGTGGCGGCATCGAAGGAGATCAGCGACAGGCCGTCCGGCAACAGGCCGGTCAGGACCACATTGGTGGCGGTATCCGGGCCATCGTTGGTGATGGTGACGGTGAATTCCACCACCTCCCCGACCACGGGCATATTGTTGCCGCTGGAGAGCGAAACCTCGGTGACGAGATCGGCTTCTTCATCCATGACTGTAGTCCCCTGTCAGCGGGAAAGCAGCGCGAATTGCAATTGTCGTAACGGTCACGATTGCCAGCCCCCTCTGTCGATTGCCCGCTAGCCCCACTTGGCGCGGCATAATCCGACAGGAGGAAAGCAAAGAACCATGACAGTATCAAGGGCGTGGCAGCGGCAAATGACAGTATGGCACGCATTACGGACGAATAAATTGTCTTTTCGGCCAAAATTATTGATGAACCCACGCAGGCGCTATAGTAGTCGATTGTTATCTGAATGTAATTTTGTCGCATTTCTACAAGTATTTTACAAACCGAGGGGATTTCGATGGCCGACAGCAAACCGAGTCGCAAAGCCGCCAAGAGCGCGCAGAGCGAGGCTACCACGGCCCGCAACGACACAGCGGATATGCCCGATCAGAAGGTGCCGAAAGAGTTCGTCGCCCAGATCGAGGCGCTGCGGGCGAGCGTGCGGGAGAACTTCGGCAAGGCGGCAATGGCGATGATGATGTTGCCGCGCTATCGCAATCAGACCATCGGCGATTTGCAGCACCTCGTACTCGAACCGCTGATGCGCGACCGGCTGGCGATGGCCTATCCCAAGCCCGCCGAAGGGGACGCGCCCAAGGCCCCGCGCGAGATGATCGGCTTTGCCATCTGGGCCACGGTTTCGGACGAAGTAGACCAGCGCATTGCCGAACAGATCCGGACCGGCACTTTCCCCGTCCGCCTAAAGCCTGAAGAATGGAACAGCGGGGACAACAAGTGGCTGCTCGACGTGGTTGCACCGACTCAGGAGGCGACCATCAGCGTGCTCACCAATTTCCGCCAAGTGGCAAAGGAAGGTATGTTGAAGCTGCACCCGCTGATCGCCCGCCTGCTGCCGCCCGAAACGCTCGAAAAGCTGGGCGCGGCCAAGTTGACCGATCAGGCGCCGGCAGCGGACGACACGATCAATTAGGCCTGAACTCAGTTAGGAACGGTGCAGGTGGCGGCGATATGATCGCTATGTGCGGGCAGGCCCGCCACCTCCGCTTCGACGTTTCGCGCGGTATCGGCAATAAACCGCGCGAGCTCGGCATCTGAAACCGCGTCGGCCATCGGGTGCCACGCGGCGGGCTCCAGCCCTTGCCCCAGCATCACCTGCACCCAGCTCGGCACGTCGAACAGTTCGGTGTTGAAGCGGTGGGCCATGCCGTTCTCGGCGAACAGCGCCAGCTTCTGCGTAAGGCTGTCGGGCAGCGGCATTTCCCTCAGATAGCGCCAGAACGCGCCCTCGCGGCGGTTGAGCCGGTAATGCAGCACGAGGAAATCGCGCAGCGCGGCATATTCGAAATCGGTCTGGGCGTTGTATTCGGCGATCGCGGCAGGGGCGAAATCGCGGCGCGGGAAGTTGTCGACCAGCCGCGCAATCGCCGACTGGATCATGTGGATCGAAGTCGATTCGAGCGGTTCGAGAAAGCCCCCCGCCAGTCCCAGCGAGACACAGTTTCCGACCCAGCCCTGCGCGCGCTTGCCGGTGGTGAAGCGGATCATCCGTGGCTCGGCCAGCGGCTTCCCGGAAAGGTTCGCCAGCAGCGTTTCGCGCGCTGAATCCTCGCTCCAGTAGTCTGCGCTGAACACCAGCCCGTTACCGGTGCGATGCTGCAAGGGGATGTGCCACTGCCATCCTGCCTCGCGCGCAGTGGAGCGGGTGAAGGGATCGGGCGGCCCCGCGCTTGCAGTGGGCACGGCAAAGGCACGATTGCACGGCAGCCAGTGCGACCAGTCCTCGTAGGCACTTCCCATCGTCTCGCCGATCAGCAGGGCGCGAAAGCCGGTGCAGTCGAGGAACAGCTCGCCTCCGATTTCCCGCCCGCCATCGAGGCACAGCGCGCGGATATGGCCGCTTTCCGAATGCTGGCGAACCGCGCGGATTTTCCCCTCCACACGCCGCACTCCGCGCGTTTCGGCATGGCGGCGGAGGAAAGCGGCATAAAGCCCGGCGTCGAAGTGATAGGCGTGCGCGAGCGTGCTGCGACTGGCGGTGCCCCTCGCAGGGCGTCCAAACTTCCCCGCCTGCGCAGCCATCAGGTTGGCGCTGAAGGCATCGAGCGCGAGCGGCCCGCCTTCAGCCCGGTAGCGCAGCCAGTACTGGTGGAACGGCAGCTTGCCGATCTGCCGCCCGATCCCGCCGAAGCCGTGGATGTAGGCGTGCCCCGGCTCCAGCCAGTCCTCGAACCGGATACCCAGCTTGAAGGTGGCGGCGGTGGCGCGGACGAAGGCATCCTCGTCGAACCCGAGCAGGCGGTTGAACAGGTGGATCTGCGGGATCGTCGCCTCGCCCACGCCGACGGTGCCGATCTCCTCACTTTCGACGAGCGTGATCTGCAATTGCTCGCCGAACCAGGCGGAAAGCGCGGCGGCGGCCATCCAGCCTGCGGTGCCGCCGCCTGCGATCACCACTTCGCGTATCGGTTCCACCCCCTTCATGCGCGGGAGCCTAGCGCACAAGCGCGGGCCACTTCACGTTTTTTCTTTGCGCCCGCGCTGTGCCTTGCGCGATAGTGATCGGCATGGGGGATTTCACGCTCGCCGACAGTTTCGAGGTGCAGGAGGTGCCAATCGGCAGCGCGTTCGAAAAGGTCGCGGTGATCGACGGGGTGCTGCGCGACTGGCAGGCCCTGCGCGCTGTGGCGGCGGGCGCGAAATTCAGCGATGTTGGCCAGAACGGCGGCTTCCCCGGCCTCCGCGCACCGCTACCCGCTACTTATGTGAAGGCGCTGCTGCAACGGCTGGACCCGCTTATCGGAGAACTGTTCTTCCCCGGCAGGGCGATGAAGCTCACCCGCTTCGACTGCAATTTCTCGCTGGTTACTTACCCGCCCGCACGGCTGCACCCACGCCAGAAATTGCCGCATGTCGATGTGGCGGACGGCGACCGGATCGCGCTCCTGCATTACCTGTGCCCGGCGCATTTCGGCGGCACTGCCTTCTATCGCCATCTGGCCAGCGGGATGGAGTGCGTGGACTTGGCGGATCGCGAGGCCTGGCTTGCCGTGATACGCGAAACCATAGCGGGCGATTTGCACGGCTATCCGGACGATGCGACGCCGGGTTTTACCCGCATCGCCAGCTTCTCAGCGCGGCCGAACCGGCTGCTCGCCTATCGCAGCCACAACCTGCATAGCGGGGTTATCGATCGACCTGACCTGCTGAGCGAGGAGCCAATGGTTGGCAGGCTGACGGCGAATTTCTTTCTCGAATACGCCCCACTCGACCCACCCCGCTCATCCTGAGCCTGTCGAAGGATAGCCACCATGCTCCCCGGCTGGGCCGATACTGTGGCTGTGCTTCGACAAGCTCAGCATGAGCGGGCAAGGAATGGATGGCGTCACCCAAATGCGCGTCACCGACTCGCCGAAAAGGCGAAGTTCACGCTGACATTCGCGCCCAGCCCCGCCGCATTCTCGCCCGTACCGACGCCAAAGGCATTGCGATCGATCGTCGCGCTCCCCGTCACCTGCCGCTGCGCGCCTTCGCCCTCCAGCGTGAAGCGGATCGCCTGTGGACGGCTTGCGCCCTTGAGCGACAGCGTTCCCTGCGCCTCGTACCGCCCGCCGCCGAGCGAACGGACCGAAGTGCTGCGCCATGTCGCCGTGGGATTGCTCCCCGCAGCGAGGAACTCCGCGCCGCGCAGCATGGTGTCCTGCGTGGCGTCGCCCATGCTGGCGCTGGCAAGGTCGATATCGATGGCGATGCGCGCGGTCTGCGGATTGTCGGGATCCATCACGATGTTGCCACTCCAGCGCGCGAAACTGCCGTTCATCGCGCTGCCGGCGTTGTCGACCGAGAAGCGCAGGGTACCGCCGGGGCGGATGGTCCATGCAGGCGGGGGACCGGCGGCGGCAGCGCTCGCTTCGGCTTCAGTTTCGGCTTCGGCTTCAGGCGCGTCCTCCACAACCTCCGCCTCAGCGGTCGCTCCGCTTTCAGGTTCTGCGCCTTCGGCTTCACCATCAGCTATCCGCGCCAGGTCGCTGGACGGCGTAGCGGCCACCGGCGCGGCTGGCTGCTCCGCCCGTTCGCTGCCGACATTCATCAGCACCACCAGACCGAGCACCACCACCACCCCGCCCATCAGCAGGGCAAACCCGCCGCCGCCACTCGGCGACATCCGCGCCAGCAGCCGGTCCTTCATCAGGAACTGGTGCCGCAACGCCCCAACCACGTGGAGCACGAACAAGGCGATCCCGCCCCATGCCAGCAGCTCGTGGCTCTCCTCGAACAGCTCGCCCAGACCGTCGGGCAGCGGCAGGTGCGGCAGCGGCACCACGCCGAACAGAACGGTTGGCACCTTGATTTCGGCAGTCGAAACCAACGCCCAGCCGGTCAGCGGCAGAGCGATCATCACCACGTAGAATCCCGCGTGGACCGCGCTCGCCAGCCAGCCGGTGAAGCCGCGTTCGGCAGGCGGCGGGCGCGTGCCGCCCATACGCCAGCGCCACCCCAGCCGCAGCACGCTCAGCGCGAGAATGGTGACGCCGATTGACTTGTGCAGCTGGTACAGCTCGAACCCGCTGGCATCCTTCGGCATGGCAAAGCCCAGTGCCATCTGCCCGGCCAGCGCGAGCGCAATCAGCCAGTGCAGCAGGATCGCTCCACCCGAATAGCGTTGCTGCGCCTCGTCCACCGCTTGCTCCCTGTCCAGCAGCGCCACGATATCCGGCAAAGGCGCAGGAGCAAGCCCCTTTCCTACACTAACCGTTTTGGTTCACATATATAAGGTTTACAACCGCAAAGGAACCCTGCCCATGCCCCTCATCGAATCGCTCATCGGCCCTATCGCCTCCATCATCGACAAGATCATTCCCGACAAGGAAGCACGCGACCGGGCCAAGCTCGAACTCATCCGGCTCGAAGGCACGCAGGAAATGGAGCAGGTCGAACAGCGCCTCTCCGCGATCATCGCCGAAGCGCAAAGCACCGATCCGTGGACCAGCCGCGCGCGCCCCAGCTTCCTCTATGTCATGTACGCGATGATCCTGTTCGCCATGCCGATGGGCGTGCTCGCCGGGTTCAATCCGCAGATGGCTGGGGATATCGGCGCGGGCATGAACGCCTATCTCGCGGGCCTGCCCGAACCGCTCTACGCGTTGTTCGGCACCGGCTATCTCGGCTACACCGCCGCGCGCCAGTGGGGGAAGGTGAAGGGGGTGGACAAATAGCTTCCTGAACCCTGTAACATCCGGTCCAAGTCTCACGTGCGCACGCCTGTGGACGCCGACATGCTTTGTCCTTGGCCCCTCCGGCAAGGAGGGGCTAAGGGCATGGCATGACCCAGACCGTTCTCGTCCTCAACGGACCCAACCTGAACCTGCTCGGCACGCGCGAACCGGAAATCTACGGCGCGGAGACGCTGGACGATGTCGCCGCGCGGCTGGAGGACAAGGCGCTGGCGCTCGGCCTCACCGTCGATGTGCGCCAGTCGAACCACGAGGGCCACCTGATCGACTGGCTGCACGAAGCGCAGGCCGACGGGGCCAAGGCGGTGATCCTCAACGCGGGCGCGCTCACCCACACCAGCCTGGCGCTCTACGATGCGATCAGGGCGATCCGCACGCCGGTGATCGAAGTGCATATCTCCAACCCCGCCGCGCGCGAGGCCTATCGCCATCACAGCTATGTCGGCATGGCGGCCTTGGGTTCGATCTGCGGGTTCGGGGTCTACGGCTACGAACTGGCGCTGGAAGCCGCAGCCCGCCTGTAGCGCGCCGCACTTGCCCCACACACTTGCCTTACGGCGCGAGTGGTTCTAGCCCCGCCCGCAATCTGATTACCTACGCATTGGGGATTGCATGTCCGACAAAACTGGACCCACCACCCGCCGTGGCGGCATGAACGTCGATCCGGCACTGGTTCGCGAACTGGCCGATATGCTGGCCGAAACCGGGCTGACCGAAATCGAGGTTGAGGAAGGCGACCGGCGCATTCGCGTCTCACGCGCCGCTCCCGCCGCAGTGGCTGCGCCGCTGGTGGCAAGCGTGGCCGCCGCTCCGGCATCCGCAGCTGCGCCTGCGCCCGCTGCGCCTGCCGCGGAAGCCAAGCCGGACAACGCCAACGCGGTGAAATCGCCGATGGTTGGTACGGCTTACCTCACGCCCGAACCCGGTGCTGCGAACTTCGTCGCCGTGGGGGATCAGGTGAAGAAGGGCGATACGCTGCTGATCGTCGAAGCGATGAAAGTGATGAACCCGATCACCGCCCCGGCGGACGGATCGGTGCAGGCGATCCTGATCGACAACGGCGCGCCGGTCGAATTCGGCCAGCCGCTGGTCGTGGTCGCCTGAGGCGCGGCATGGGCATTTCGCGTATCCTGATCGCCAATCGCGGCGAAATCGCGCTGCGCATCCACCGCGCCGCGCATGAAATGGGGATCGAGACGGTAGCGGTCCATTCCACCGCCGACGCCGATGCCATGCATGTCCGGCTGGCGGACCGTGCGGTGTGCATCGGGCCGCCTGCGGCGAAGGACAGCTATCTCAACACTGCGGCGATCATCTCGGCGGCAGAAATCACCGATGCCGACGCGATCCATCCCGGCTACGGCTTCCTTTCCGAAAACGCCCAGTTCGCCGACATTGTCGAAGCGCACGGCATCAAGTGGATCGGCCCCAAGCCCGAACACATCCGCACCATGGGCGACAAGGTGGCGGCCAAGAAGACCGCCGGCGCGCTCGGCCTGCCGCTGGTACCCGGCAGCAATGGCGCGGTGTCGGACTTCGACGAAATGCGCCGGGTCGCCAAGGAGATCGGCTATCCGGTGCTGGCCAAGGCCGCAGCCGGCGGCGGCGGGCGCGGGATGAAAGTCATTCCTGACGAAGCCCAGCTCGAAGCGCTGGTGAAGCAGGCGATGAGCGAGGCCAAGGCTGCCTTCGGCGACGACACCATGTACCTCGAAAAGTACCTCGGCAATCCGCGCCACATCGAATTCCAGGTGTTCGGCGATGGCGAGGGCAATGCAATCCATCTGGGGGAACGCGACTGCTCACTGCAACGCCGCCACCAGAAGGTCTTCGAGGAAGCCCCCTCCCCCGTCATCACCCCCGAAGAGCGGGACCGGATGGGCGGCATCGTGGCCAAGGCGATGGCCGACATGGGCTATCGCGGTGCGGGGACGATCGAATTCCTGTGGGAAAATGGGGAGTTCTTCTTCATCGAGATGAACACCCGGCTGCAGGTGGAACACCCTGTCACCGAAGCGATCACCGGGATGGACCTGGTGCGCGAACAGATCCGCATCGCCGATGGCAAGCCCCTGTCGGTTACGCAGGAAGACCTGCGCTTCACCGGCCACGCCATCGAATGCCGGATCAACGCGGAAGACCCGTTCACTTTCGCCCCCAGCCCCGGCAAGGTCAGCTATTACCACGCGGCGGGCGGGATGCACGTGCGCGTCGATAGCGGACTCTACGCGGGCTACACGATCCCGCCCTACTACGATTCGATGATCGCCAAGCTGATCGTCTACGGCCGCACTCGCGAAGGCTGCCTGATGCGCCTGCGCCGGGCGCTGGAGGAAATGGTGGTGGAAGGCGTGAAAACCTCGATCCCGCTGCACCAGGAACTGATCCGCCAGCCCGACGTGATCAGCGGCGACTACACGATCAAGTGGCTGGAAGAATGGCTGGAAAAGCGCGCGGCGGAGGCTGGCGATAGCTGAACCGGCAGAGGTGGGCCGCAAGCGCGTCCTGCTGTTCGGCGCCAGCGGGACGATCGGGCTTGCAACGGCGAAGGCGCTGCTGGCGGATGGTCATGCGGCTACGTGTGTGTTGCGCGGTTCGGCTTCGGGCTTGGCGGTGCGGGAGGAGCTTGAAGCAGCCGGGGCGCAATGTCGCATCGGTGAACCCGACAGCGATCTGGCCGGAGAGCTTTTCGACTGCGTAATCTCCTGCCTCGCCTCGCGTAGCGGGGAACCAGCCGATGCTTGGGCGGTGGACTACCAAGCCAATGCCGACACCCTCGCGGCGGCCAAAGCGGCGAGTGTGCCGCACATGATCCTGCTCTCGGCGATCTGCGTCCAAAAGCCATTGCTGGCGTTCCAACACGCCAAGCTCGCCTTCGAGCGCGAGCTGGTGGAGTCAGGCCTGACGTGGAGCATCGTCCGCCCCACCGCCTTCTTCAAATCGCTGTCCGGACAGGTCGAACGAGCGCGGCGCGGCAAGCCTTTCCTGCTGTTCGGCAACGGCGAACTCACAAGTTGCAAGCCGATCAGCGATGGCGACCTCGGCCGTTACCTCAGCCGCGCAGTGACGGACGCGGCGATGCACAACAAGGTGCTCCCCATCGGCGGCCCCGGCCCGGCGATCACGCCAAAGCAGCAGGGCGAGAAGCTATTCGAACTGCTGGGCCGAGAACCGCGCTTCCGCCACGTTCCGGTTGCCATGATGGACGCGATTATCGCGTTACTCAGCGTGGCAGGCCAAATCTCCCGCCGCGCCAAGGCCAAGGCCGAATATGCTCGCATCGGGCGCTATTACGCCACCGAGTCGATGCTGGTGTTCGATCCGCTGACTGGCGAATATCGCGCCGATCTAACGCCCGAAACCGGTAGCGAAACTCTGTTTAGTCACTACGCGGAACTGCTGCACCCCTAATCCAGCGGCACGCCCGGCTGGTGTTTGGCAGTACGGATCGTCAGCGAAGTCTTGACGCTCGCAACATTGGGCGCGGGTGTCAGGCGGCTGGTGAGGAATTCCTGGAAGCTTTGCAGGTCGCGGCTGACGATCTTGAGGATGAAGTCGATCTCGCCGTTGAGCATGTGGCATTCGCGCACTTCGGGAAGGGTCTTCACGTGCTCTTCGAACGCGCGCAGGTCTTCCTCGGCCTGGCTGCGCAGCGAAACCATGGCGAACACGGTGATTGCAAAGCCCAGCTTCGAGGCATCGAGATCGGCGTGATAGCCCTTGATCACCCCCGCCTCTTCCAGCGAACGGACCCGGCGCAGACACGGCGGCGCGGTGAGGCCGACACGGCGCGCGAGATCGACATTGGTCACCCGCCCTTCGGCCTGCAATTCCGCCAGCAGCCTGCGATCAATCGTATCGAGCGTAGCCATCGCCCTCGTCCCCTGTGGTTCGCGCAAGCCTGTGTGCGCTTCGTGTAACATCCCGCACGAAATGGAGCGCCGGACAATATGATTATTCTGTATGCCCGCAATTGTCCCTTTTTGCAACGCACCCCGCAGCGTGCATGTGCGCGGGCGCAGCACGGTCTATTGGCGAAGCAGGAAAGTGTTAACCTTTGCCAGACCGGAGCCCAATGCAGTTCGACGATCGCCTCGCCACGGTGCTGCGCACGCGCGCCCAGAGCGATGCGGTGCTGCGCACGCAATACCGGCAGTTGCTCGACCTGCTGGGTACGGCGACCGAGGCTAGCGAACCGCAACTGCGCGGAGAAGCCTTCGCCAAGCTGGATGAACTGGCAAAGTCCCTGCCGCAGGAAGACCAGTCGCGAATCCTGCGCGAACCCGGCCTACGGCTTCGCAATCCCGAACTGGTGCGTTTTCTCGCTGTCGGAGAAGCGAAGCCTGCTGCGTCGGCAATGGCCACCGCGCGGCTGACTGAAAAAGAGTGGCTGGAAACAATCCCGCAGCTGCCCGTAACCGCGCGCGGCTTCCTGCGCCATCGACGCGATCTTTCGCCACGGGTGAAAGATTTGCTGGTGCAGTTGGGCGTCGGCGATCTGGTCCTGCCGGAACCAGACCACGCCCGCATCGCACGGATCGCGACGGTCGAGGCAGGGCCGGCCCCCGCCCGTTCGCTTGCGCCTGCGGCCAGCGAGGGCATCGGAACACTGCTGCGACGGATCGAGGCGTTTCGCGAGCAACGGCGAAACCAGCCAAACGCCCCGCGCCTGCCGCTTGACCAGCAGGCAGAAGCTCGCGAGCTCACCACGGTCGAATTCGCCAGCGATGCTGAAGGTATCGTGATCTGGGCCAGCGAGGAAGTAGCGCCGCTGATGGTCGGGATGCAGCTGACTTCGCCGCATTCCGGGCAGCTCGCCATTCTTGATAACCGTATTTCTACCGCCTTGGCCGCGCATCAGCCCCTCCACGCGGTACCGCTCACTATCGATGCAGCGCCGGAGATTTCCGGCGAATGGCGGCTGGATGCCGCGCCGCTGTTCGAGTCGCTGCGCGGCAGCTTTATGGGCTATCGCGGCTGCCTGCGCCGCCCCGTCATCAGCGACGCAGCCCCACAGGATAGCGAAGCCGACCGGATGCGGCAGGTATTGCACGAATTGCGCACCCCTGTGAACGCCATCCAGGGATTTGCCGAGATCATCCAGCAGCAGATTTTCGGCCCCGCCCCACATCAGTATCGCGCCCATGCCGCTGCGATTGCCGTAGATGCGGCAAAGCTTCTCGCCGGGTTTGATGAGGTTGACAGGCTGGTCAAGCTGGAAGGCCGCGCGATGGCACTGGAGCCGGGCACCAGCGATCTGCGCGCCTCCATCGAAGAAACCTTGGAGCGGCTGCAACCAGCCTTGCGCTCACGCAATGCCGAATTCTCGTTGAAGGTCAAAGGCCACGGCCCTTTCACGATTGCGCTGGACCGGAGCGAAGCACTGGTGTTGTGCTGGCGCTTGCTGGCCACGGCAGCCGGAGCGCTGGCTCCCGGCGATCACGCGCGACTGGTCCTCAGTTCCGACGGTTCGCTGATCCGGCTGCGCCTGAAGGCACCCCGACCGCTGTTTGCGGACACGAGCGCCCAGATCGGCGAAGTCCGGCGGCAGCGTGCTGTGAACGCGGGCATGTTCGGCCCCGCCTTCGCGTTCCGCCTCGCCCAGGCCGAAGCGACGGCGGCGGGCGGTCAACTAATTTGTAAAACAAATCGCGTAACGCTCGTCGTTCCCGCCTTGACCGCCTCCAGCGGCGAACCTAGCGCGGACACGGGACGCATCGGCGGGTAATTGTCCGCCATCGATTTTGGAGAAGTGTTTTGGCGATGCGGAGTCTGCTCGATCCGCCGCTGGCGATCAGTCGCGCCCGATTCCGGGACCGGATTCCGCGTTTTCTCCTGACCGTCGATACCGAAGAGGAGTTCGACTGGGACAAGCCGCTCACCCGCGATACCCACGGCATCGAGCATGTCGGGAGGCTCTCCAAGTTCCAGGAATTCTGCGAGCACGAGAAAGTCGTGCCGATCTATCTGGTCGACTGGCCCATCGCGAATGCGCCGATGGCGGCGGAAATCCTGGGCGATCCGCTGGCCGATGGTCGCGCCGAAATCGGTGTGCAGTTGCACCCGTGGGTAAACCCTCCGTTCGATGAAGAAGTGACGCAGGCCAATTCCTTCGCCGGAAATCTGCCGCACACCCTCGAGAGAGCCAAGCTTTCGCGGCTGCGCAACGCTATCGAGGCAAACTTCGGCATCGCCCCGCTAATCTATCGCGCCGGTCGCTACGGGGTCGGGTCGAATACCGCCGAACTGCTGGTGGAAAACGGCATTGCCGTAGACACCTCGGTGCGGGCCAAATTCGATTACTCGGCAGCGGGCGGCCCGGATTTTCGTCGGCACCCCGTCCATCCGTACTGGGTTGACGACGAACGGACGCTATTGGAACTGCCGCTGACCACTGCGTTCTGGGGAATGCTGCGGAAGCAGGGCGATTACATTTACCCACGGCTTTGGCGCGCTCCCTCACTGCGCGGGATTTTGGCGCGGCTCGGCATCCTCGAACGCGTGCCGCTGACGCCCGAGGGCGTGAGTGTCGAGGAAGCCATTCGCGGGATCGACATGGCGCTCGACGATGGGGTGCCACTGCTGGTGTTCTCGTTCCACAGCCCTTCGCTACGCCCCGGCGACACGCCCTATGTCCGTAGCGAACAGGATCTCGACAGCCTGTATGACTGGTGGCGGCGCGTGTTCCGTTACCTCGAACAGCGCGGGGTCAAGCCGTCAAGCGTCAAGGACGTCATGAACGCGGTGGAGCGGTAAGGGACTCTACAATCCCACGCGTCCCAGTGCCTGATCCAGATCCTCGATCAGGTCGGCCACATCCTCCAGTCCCACGTTCAGTCGCAGCATCCCGTCTTCGATCCCTGCCAAGGCGCGGCCTTCGGCGCCCATGTTGTAATGCGTCGTGCTCGCGGGATGGCACATCAGCGATTTGGCGTCGCCGATGTTATTGGAGATGTCGATCAGCTCCAGCGCATTGCACAGCGCCATCGCCTGTTCCTGCCCTTGCGGCGCGAACAGCGCGAAGATCGGTCCGGCGGCGACCATCTGCCGCTGGCACAGGTCATGCTGCGGATGGCTCGGCAAGCCGGGGTGAAGCACCCGCAGCCCGCGATCCTCAAGGAACTGCGCCACCTGTAGCGCACTGGCACTCTGCGCCTGCGCCCGCAGCGGCA
Source organism: Erythrobacter sp. (assembly GCA_019739335.1). Classification (NCBI taxonomy): domain Bacteria; kingdom Pseudomonadati; phylum Pseudomonadota; class Alphaproteobacteria; order Sphingomonadales; family Erythrobacteraceae; genus Erythrobacter; species Erythrobacter sp. The sequence continues at coordinate 2,184,366 of CP073261.1, read as the reverse complement.
GCGTTTCCAATCCTTTCAGCACCACCCAGGCGTTGAACGGCGCGCAGATCGGGCCGGTGTTGCGCTGGAACGGGCTGAGCTTCTCGTCGATCCACTCGCGGCTGGCGCAGACCGCGCCTGCCATCACCCGCCCCTGCCCGTCCATCAGCTTGGTGGCCGAATAGGCGACAACGTCCGCGCCGTAATCGAGCGGGCGCTGGAGCACCGGGGTGGCGAAGGCATTGTCCACCACGCTGGTGATGCCCCTTGACCGGGCGAGGCTGCAGACAAATTCCAGATCGACCAGGTCCATCGTGGGATTGGCAGGGGTTTCGAAAAAGAACGCCCTGGTGTTCGGCTGCACCGCAGCTTCCCACGCGGCATTGTCGGTCCCGTCGATGGCGGTGTGGGTGATGCCAAAGCGATTGAGCACGTTGTCGAGAATCCAGCGGCATGATCCAAAGGCCGCGCGGCCCGCCACCACGTGATCGCCCGCGCTGAGCATGCACAGCAAGGAGGAGGTCATCGCCGCCATCCCGCTTGCCTGCACCAGGCACGCCTCGGCCCCTTCCATCGCGGCGATGCGCTGCTGGAGCATTTCGACCGTCGGGTTCTTGAATCGGGAGTACTGCATCCCGCTCGCCTCGCCCGCGAACCGCGCGGCGACTTCCTCCGCCGAATCGTAGGAGAAGCCGCTGGTGAGATAGAGCGCCTCGCTCGTCTCGCCGTGTTCGCTGCGCATGGTACCCGCGCGCACGGCCTGCGTTGCGGGGCGCCATTTGGCGGTAATCGCGGGATCGGTTCCGGTGGTCTTTTTCATATCGGCTGGCGGTTTAGGGGGGCGAGGGGCGTTTGCCAATTGCCCTTGCCATTGCGCTCGTCATTGCGCTTGCCTATCGCTGACCCGGCATGAGCGATGCGCCGACCCATCCCCGCGATCCGCTTGTCTGGAACGGCCTGATCGCGCTGGCGTTTGGCGCATTGGCGCTGGTGCGGATCGGCATTCCGACCGCGCCCTATTTCGACGAAGTGCATTACCTGCCCGCCGCCAATGCGGTGCTCGATCTGACCTTTGCCACCAATGTGGAACACCCGCCACTGGCCAAGCAGCTGATCGCGCTGGGCATAGTGTTGTTCGGCGACAATGCCACCGGCTGGCGGCTACCGAGCGTGCTGTTCGGCACGCTGGCGCTGTTCGCGGCGATGCGCGCGGCGTGGTTTTCCAGCCAGACCCGCGCGGCCAGCCTGCTGACCGGGCTGTTCGTCGCGACCAATTTCCTGCTGTTCGTCCACGCCCGCATCGCCATGCTCGATGTGTTCATGGTCGCCTTCCTGATGGTGGCGCTGTGGATGTTTGCCGGCGCGGTGCGCGAGAACGAGACCGGGCGCTGGCGGCTGATCGTCTGCGGGGTGGCGCTCGGCTGCGCTATGGCGAGCAAGTGGAACGCCATTCCCGTCGCGGTGCTGCCGGGGCTGGCGTTCTTCTTTGGCAGGCTGGCGGCGGGGCGACGGCGGTTCCTGATGTCGGCGCGCGGCTGGCCTGTGGCGGGGATTCCGCTGTGGGAAGCAGGGCTGTGGCTGGGGCTGCTGCCCTTGGCGGTCTATGCGCTGACCTTCTGGCCATTCCTGTTCTGGACGGTGCCATCGGGCGATCCCACCGGGCTGATCGACCTGCACCGCCAGATGCTGGCGCTGCAAACGCAGGTGCCCGAACCGCATCCGTACCAGAGTGTGTGGTGGCAGTGGATCGGCAACAGCCGGGTGATCTGGTATCTCTACGAACCCATCGACGGGGCGCAGCGCGGGGTGATGCTGATCGGCAATCCGGTGACCATGTGGTTCGGCCTGATCGCGCTCGGCTGGTGCGGCTGGGCGGGCTGGCGCGAGAAGCGGCGCGACCTGCTGGCGCTGGTGCTGCTCTATGCGGTCAGCATGGCGCTATGGGTGATCGCCCCCAAGCCGGTGCAATTCTACTTCCACTATTTCCTCCCCGCGATGTTCCTTTCGGGCGCGCTGGCGCTGGCGGTGGAACGGCTGTGGCAGCGCGGCGAGCGCTTGGTGCCCTGGGCGATGGTGCTGGGAGCGCTGGGGTTCTTCGTGTTCTGGTTCCCGATCCTGACCGCCGCGCCGCTGGATGGGGAGCAGGGGTTTCTGACCTGGGCTTGGACGGCGGGGTGGCGGTGATGTTGAGGCAGGCATTCTTTTTATTGCTTGCTGTGGCATTGCCCGCATCAGCTATTTCGCAGACCGCCGAGAGTCTCTTTGATTTAGGTGAATGTCCGCAGATCACTCCCGCTGAACTTCCGGGGACAGAAGATTGGCATCCGGCTCATCATTTTGAAATGGATATACCCGATCCTTTCGTGGTCGCGGTTCGGTGTTCAGTAGGTGAAGGAGGTCGCTTACAGAATTGTGAGGCACGCACCGAGATGCGGCATTCGCTACGTGACCTGCAATTCATCGAACGGTTTGTGATGCGAACAAGAGTGTCCGATGCGCCACGACCCTGCGGAAGGACAGCGCTAACGCTGAACACACCAGCGTCTGACCCTACCTGAACCGCCCCCACACGAACTTGCTCGACAGCGCGTAATTCCACACGCTCGCGATCACCACGCCCACCAGCGCGGCCACCCACCAGAGCACGCCCTGATCGTTGAGCACCGTCGCCACTGCCACGTTCGCGAAGGCGCCAACCGAGCAGGCGCCGCAGAATTTCAGCCAGCCCCAGAACAGCCCGTCGGCCCCACCCAGCTTCTTGTCGCGATAGGTGAGCAGGTTGTTGAGCCAGAAGTTGAAGGTCATCGCCACCATCGTCGCGATGGCCTGCGCCCAGCCGAAGCCGATGGAATCGGGCCAGTAGATCGCCGCCAGCACCGCCATGTGGACGAACACGCCTAGCCCGCCGACCATCCCGAACAGCACGAACCGCGTCGGCACCCAGCGGCCGAAATAGCGTTCGGCGAGGCCCGCAACGAAATCGAGCACCACTCCGTGATCGAGCTTGCTTTCTCCGGCCATGCGTTCGGCGAATTTCAACGGGAATTCCTTCACTCTCAGGCGCGGCTCGGCGGTCGCGAGGATGTCGAGCATGATCTTGAACCCTATGCCCGAAAGGTTGCCAGCTTGCTTACGCAGCTGCTCGGTGCGGAGCAGGAAGAAGCCACTCATGGCGTCGGTCAATTCGGTGCCGGTGAGCTTGCGGGCGAGAGCATTGGCAACGCGGCTGCCCTTCTCGCGGCCCTTGGAGGAGAGGCCATCGGCATTGCCGCCTTCGGCAAAGCGGCTGGCATAGGCGAGGTCCGCCTCGCCCGATTTCACCGCCTTGAGCATATCGACCAGCAGCGCCGGATCGTGCTGGTGATCGGCATCCATCACCGCCACGAAAGGCGCGGCGGTAGCGCACATGCCCTCGATCGCGGCGCTGGCGAGCCCGCGGCGGCCGATGCGCTGGATTACCCGGATGCGGCTGTCGGTGCGGCCAATGCGGCGCGCTTCCTCGGCAGTGCCATCGTGCGAATTGTCATCGACGAACACCGCTTCCCAACCGGTCGGGCCAAGTGCTGCTTCCAGCCGCGCGACCATCGGCGCGATGTTGGCGCGCTCGTTCAACGTGGGCAGCACGACCGCGAGTTCGAGCGGCATGGCGGCGGCTTCGGCCTGGGCGTGGAGGTGGTTAAGGCTCATGTCCATGCAGCCGCGTTACGGGGAAATGTTAACCATAAGGTTACTGGGTGCGGCACCTAGAGCCTTTCGAGCACCGCATCGCCGATCTCGGCCGTCCCCGCATCCCCCCCAAGATCGGCGCCCAGGACCTTGTCCGCCAGCGCCGCCGAAACCGCCGTCTCGATCCGCACTGCCTCGGCCTCGCGCCCCAGCGAGTATCGCAGCAGCATCGCCAGCGAGAGAATCATCGCCATCGGATTGGCAATACCCTTCCCGGCTATGTCCGGCGCGGACCCGTGGATCGGTTCGTAGAGACCGAAAGTGCCGTATGCGGTCTGCCGCTCTCCAAGCGCGGCACTGGCGAGCAGTCCGATCGAGCCGACGCACATGCTTGCCTGATCGGAGAGGATATCGCCGAACAGGTTGCCCGTCACCACCACGTCGAACTGGCCCGGATCGCGCACCAGCTGCATCGCCGCATTGTCCACATACATATGGGTGAGCGTCACATCGGGGTATTCCGCATGCGTCTCGATCACAACATCGCGCCACAACTGGCTGGTTTCGAGGACATTTGCCTTGTCCACGCTGCATAACAACCGCTTGCGGCCCTGCGCCGCACGGAAAGCGACATGGGCGATGCGGCGCACTTCGTCCTCGGCATAGGACATGAAATCGTAGCCCTGCCGCCGCCCGTCATCGAGCACGCGGCAGGCTTTCTCGCCGAAATAGACATCACCGTTCAGTTCGCGCACAATCAGCAGGTCGATCATGCCGGCAATTTCGGGCTTCAGCGCCGACATGCTCTCCAGCCCGGAGAACATCTTCGCCGGGCGCAGGTTGGCGAACAGGTTCAATGCGCTGCGCAGGCCGAGGATCGCCTGCTCCGGCCGCAGGTGTCGTTCGAGCCCGTCACAGCCCGGATCGCCCACCGCGCCGAACAATACGGCATCGGCGGCCCGCGCCATCTCCAGCGTTTCCGGCGGCAACGGGTGCCCGTGGCGGCGATAGGCAATGCCGCCGACATCGCCTTCGAACAGTACCAGTCCCGGCAGTTCAAGCGCCGCCAGCACGCGTCGCGCCTCCGCCATGATTTCGGGGCCGATCCCGTCTCCGGGCAGTAATGCGATTTTCATGTCAGGCGATCCGTCCCAGCAATTCCCTCAGGCGTTGGCGCGCGGCCATAACGTCTCCGCGCCGGTCGGCAAGCAGGTAGTGATCGAGCGGACCCGCCAGCGCGTCCATCGCTTCGAGCACCTGCACCAGTCCGCCTTCGGGCCGCGAGTCCGCGCCGCCATAACCCAGTTCGCGCAGCAACAGCACTTCATAGCCCACCAGCGCTTCCGCCCAGCCGCGCGCGGAAGGGGCCTGGCAGATCGCATCGAGCGCGCCGCCCAATGCCTGGTAAAGCGAGGGATAGGGCTGGCGTTCAGGCAGCGCGGTGGCGGTAAGCGCGGTCACCCAACCGATGGCGGCAGCGGCCAGCGGCTCGCCCAGCCACGGCCCGCGACTAGCAACCAGTTCGACCTTGGCGAAGGGCAGCTGGCTTTCGGAGCGGGCGGACAATTGCAGGTCCACCGCATTGCCGGGAATCACCACCGGTCGCAAATTCCGCCCGCGCCCGCCCGCGACATAGCCCGCAACCAGCCCATAGTCCTCGGTCAGGAGCCGCGCGATGACGGCGGTTTCGCCGTGCTGGCGGGCAGCAACAAGAATTGCAGGAGCGCGGACGTGCATCTCGCCGTCCTAGCGCAAGCGAAGCCTACTTGTCGGCCAGTTTCGCCTCCAGCACGGCAAGCTTCGATTCGAGAATGTCCACCTTCTCGCGCGCCATGCTGGCCATGTCCTTCACCGCGTCAAACTCCTCGCGGCTGACGAAATCGAGCCCGCCCATCGCTTCGCGCATCCGGCTGCGGGCATTGTCCCGCGCTTCGCGCCCCATCCCCGCCAGCGTACCGGCAGCGGAATTGGCGATCTTGACGAAATCGGCGATGATCGGGTTTTCGCTTTGCATGGTCTCTATCTGGGAACGTGCGCCCCCTCCGTCAATCAAAACTCGTACGATTGCACTGCACCTTCGCCCTCAATCTCCACCGGATCGGGATTGAGCTGGAGGAACTGCCAGTTGAGCAGCGTCGCGAACAGGATCCAGGCGATGTAGGGCAACATCAGGATTCCGGCCCATTTGCGTACCTGGAAGAAAAGCACGGTGGTGATGATGGCTGCAGCGTCCAGCGCAATGATCACATAGAGGGCCAGCGTAATGTCCTGCTGCCCGAAGAAGCTGGGTGACCAGCACAGGTTGATCGCGAAGTGGACCAGAAAGGCAATGATCGCCCAGCGCCGCAGCTTCGATCCCCAAGCCGCACAGACCAGCGCAAAGGCAAAGCCCATCATCGCGTAAAGGATCGTCCAGACGATGCCGAACGTCGCAGGCGGCGGGAAAGTGGCGGGCTTGTCGAGCGACTGGAACCACACGCTGTCCGCCGTGCCGCCCAGTTGCCCGGCGAGGAAGCCGAGCAGCATCACGGCGGGAACGATGAACAAGGCCCAGCGGATCAGGCTGGCGCGCAATTGTCCGGGCGAGGCGAGGCGATTCATGCAATCTCCGATTCGGGTCCGGCACAGTCTTGGCCATCACGCAGGGTAAGGGCAAGCATGGCCGCGCAGCCTGTCCGGTTGCGGGGCGGTGCTGCTTCGCCCGTCATTAGCCGCGCACCGCATGGACCAGGAATTCGACATTGCCCTCGGTCCCGGTGATCGGGCTTTCGATCAGTCCTTCGATGCGCCAGCCGCTCGCGACCAGCCAGTCGGTCACTTCATTGCACACGCGCTGGTGCAGCGCCGGATCGCGGACGATCCCGCCCTTGCCGACTTCTCCCTTGGCGACTTCGAATTGCGGCTTGATCAGCGCCACTACCCGCGCCGTGGGAGCGGCAAGTTGCAGCGGCACTTCAAGCACCTTGGCCAGCCCGATAAAGCTGGCATCGCAGACCACCCAGTCGCACGGCTGGGTGATAATTTGCGGCGTCAGTGCGCGGGCATTGGTCTGTTCGAGCACCGTCACGCGCGGGTCTTGCCGCAATTGCCAGGCGAGCTGGTTGGTGCCGACATCCACCGCGAAAACGTGCGCCGCGCCGTGATGCAGCAGGACTTGCGTGAAGCCACCGGTCGAACTGCCGATATCCATCGCCACCGCGCCGGTGGAATCAAGCCCAAACTCGCGGATCGCATGATCGAGCTTCATTCCGCCGCGCCCGACCCATGGATGATCGCGCCCGCGCACTTCGATTGCCCAGTCTTCAGCCACTTGCTGCCCGGACTTGCCCATCTTTTCGAGCTTTCCGGGAGGCCCGGCGTAGACCAGTCCCGCCATCACCAGCGCCTGCGCACGGGTGCGGCTTTCCGCCTCACCGCGCTCGACGAGCAACTGGTCGATCCGGGTGCGTGAACTCTTGCGCTCGGCCATGCGCGCAGCGATAGGGGGGCACAATCGGCAGGGCCAGTGGTTCTTGCCATGATTGCGGGTTTTTCCGGTGATTTCGAAGGGTTCGATTGCCATGCAAAAAGGTCTACTCTTGTTTGTCGCTCTCCCGGCTTTGCTCCTTGCGGCCTGCAATTCCAGCGAAGAGGCTGCGCCAACGACTGAAGAAGTCGCCCAACCGGTGCCCGTTCTGACCCCTGCTGCGGTCGCCACCGCTGCGCCCGACGGCTCTGCACTTGAATCGGGCGAATGGATCGTAACCGAAGACGCCAACGGTGCCCGCGCAATGTTTGGCGAACCGGGCACCGAGCCGTTGCTCTCGCTTGCCTGTTCGCCTTCCACCCGCTCTCTGCAACTTTTCCTCGCTTCCGGGGCGACCACTGGAGAAGCCTGGCGGCTCGATGCGGGTGGTGAAGCGGCGCGGATCGACATGCAGCCCACCGATGGGCAGATCCCGGAACTGGTCGCCACGGTGGAGCAGGGTCTGCCGATCATCCAGGCAATGGGGGTGCAGGGACAGGTGTTCACGCTCACCTCGCCGCAGGGTCAGCCGCGCCAGTTCCCTGCCCATCCGGGCCTGCGAAGGGTAATCGATTCATGCAGTTGAACCTTATCCGCGTTGCGACAGGAGCGCTCGTAATCGGCAGCGCCCTGGCCCTCACCGCTTGCATTCCCCCCGCGCCGGAACCTACCCCGGCGCCCTCCCCCGCCCCTGCGCCAACTCAGGCGGCGGAGCCGAGCCAGGCTCCCCCGCAAGTCATCACACCCACCTATGACAACTGGATGGACGCGCCGCAGACCCCGGGCGACTGGCGCTATGCTGCGCAAACCGGCGCGCCTGCCGCGACGTTTGGGCCGACTGGAACCGGTTCCCTGTTTGCGCTGCATTGCGACCGCGCGAACCGCAGCGTCGCTCTGCAACGGCAGAGCAGCGTGCAGGCAGCGCGAACGATGCGCATCCGCACCGAGACATTGGACCGCGAATTGCGCGCCGAACCGGGCGCAGGCGGTCTCATCGCGTCGGTGCCAGCTACTGACAGTTTCCTCGACGCGATGGCCTTTTCCAAGGGCCGCTTTGCAGTGGAAATCGCTGGCGAACCAACGCTCTACGTCCCCGCATGGCCCGAAGTCACGCGGGTGATCGAGGAATGCCGCAGGTAGGTTGGGAAGTCCGCAGCCGGCGCGCTTGCGGAACGCACAATACTGACTGTGAAAAAGATAATTACAAGGCTTGTTTTCGCGCGCGCGCCGATTCACATTGCACAGCAAGACCGGCGGCCCACGCAGGTCTTGGGCCCCGGTGAAATGGCGGTCCTGGCTCTTACAGCGCGAAAGGAGGTGATCCGATGTCTCATGGTTCAGCAGGGAGGTCGGTGACGATCCACGCGGAGCATATTCGGTAATTCTCAATTCGCCGAGTGAGGCTTCGTGGGCGGTCGCATTGACCGCTGACCATGCGGAGGGCGGTTCCTGTTTCGGCAGGGCCGCCCTTCTCATTTGTGCCGCGCAACCTGCCCTCTTGCCTCTCTCCATCGCCCCGCCTAATCGGCGCGGATGCAGTTCGAACGCCTTCCCCACCCGTCCCCGGTTCCCTCCGCCGCACGCGATCAGGCCATTGCCGATCCCGGGTTCGGCAAGGTGTTCACCGATCACATGGTCTCGATCGACTATGACGCAGCAGAAGGCTGGCACACCGCCACGCTCGGACCGCTCCAGCCCATCCCTCTGCATCCGGCATCCAGCGTGCTGCACTATGCGCAGGAAATCTTCGAGGGGATGAAGGCCTACCGGCTGGCCGACGGCACGATGGCGCTGTTCCGCCCCGATGCCAATGCCCGCCGCTTCAACGCCAGCGCCCAGCGCCTCGCCATGCCCGAACTGCCCGAGGACGTGTTCGTTGAAGCGGTGCGGCAGGCGGTGTTGGCCGACGCCGACTGGTTTCCCAAGGTCGATGGCGGCTCGCTCTACATCCGCCCGTTCATGTTCGCCAACGAGCATTTCCTCGGCGTGCGTCCGGCGACGAAGTACAAGTTCCTCGTCATCCTCTCCCCCGCGGGCAACTACTTCAAGTCCGGCGCCCCGGCGGTTTCCGTCTGGGTGAGCGACTACACCCGCGCCGCGCCCGGCGGCACGGGTGAGGCCAAGTGCGGCGGCAATTACGCCGCCAGTCTGGTGCCGACCAAGGAAGCCTTCGCCAAGGACCACGATCAGGTCGTCTTCCTCGACGCGGCGGAGCATTGCTGGATCGAGGAACTGGGCGGCATGAACCTGTTCTTCGTGTTCGACGACGGCAGCATGATCACTCCTCCCTTGGGCGGCACGATCTTGCCCGGCATCACCCGCGACAGCCTGTTGACGCTTGCCCGCGAACAGGGGCTGGACGTGCGCGAGGAACGCTATTCGCTCGACCAATGGCGCAATGACGCCGCTTCAGGCCGCCTTGTCGAAACCTTCGCCTGCGGCACTGCGGCGGTGGTGACGGCGGTGGGCAAGGTGGCGGGGCGCGATGGCGAATTCAGCATCGGCGGCGGCGGGCCGGGACAGATGACCACTCGCCTGCGCGACGAACTGGTGGGCATCCAGCGCGGCCTGGTGGAAGACCGCCACGGCTGGGTGATGCGGCTCGACTGAGGCGCGCGGGCCATGAACCGGGCCATGCTGCGGATCGCCTTTGCCTATGGCGCGATGATCGCAGTATTCGCCCTGTTGCTGGCCTGGCTGGACTGGCGGCACCTCTCGCGCCAGTGGTCGACCGAGCTCTACGTTCTGGCCATCGCCCTCCTTTTCGCCGGGTTCGGAGTGTGGCTGGGCAATCGCCTGACCCCGCGCGTACGGCCTGCCGGTTTCACCCGCAACGAAGCGGCGCTCGCCAGCCTCGGCATCTCCCAGCGCGAATGCGAAGTGCTGGAGCATCTGGCCAAGGGATCGGCGAACAAGGTGATCGCCCGGCAGCTCGGCATCTCTCCCAACACCGTCAAAACGCACCTCGCCCGCCTGTTCGAGAAGCTCGAAGCGAGCAACCGCACCGAAGCCATTGCCCGCGCACGCGAACTGCGGCTGTTGCCGTAAATCCGGGCGATTTTGCCTAAATCACCCGTTTGGGCGATGGTGTCCGACACAAGGCTGGTGCCATGAACATGACACCAACAGGGAGACCTTGCATGACCCAGACCCGCACCATTCTCACCTACGGCACGCTTTCCGGAGCGCTGCTCTCCGTGCTGTTCCTCACCACCCTCCACTTCGGCGACATGGACAATGCGATGGGGATGGCCGTCGGCTTCCTCACCATGTTCATTGCCCTGAGCCTGATCTTCGTCGGGGTGAAGCGCTACCGCGACCATGAACTGGGCGGCGTGATCGGGTTCCTGACCGCGCTCAAGCTGGGGATCGGCATGGCGCTGATCGCCGCCGCCTTCTACGTTGTGGGCTGGGAAGCCTATCTCTTCTTCACCGACTATGCCTACGTCGATGCCATCATCGGCATGGGCTATCCCGGCTACGGCGACCCGCTCTACCGGATGCCGATCACCTTTACCGAGATCTTGCCAGTGGCGCTTATCGTGCCACTGGTGAGCGCGGCACTGCTGCGCAATCCGCGCTTCATGCCGCTGGAGGCGAAGGACTGAAGTCACAGCGCCATAGCCACTGGGGCGGCACCGGGAGACCACGGCTGCTCGCGCTGCATAATCGTCTGGAACAGTGGCGACTCGACATGCCCGGCCAGCCACGGTTTGAGATTCGGCAGGTCCACCCCGGCAAACCACTCCCGGTCCACCGCCGCGAACTGGCGTACGAAGGGGAACACGGCCGCATCGGCGAGGCCCCGCGCCGATCCGCACAACTGTCCCTGCCCCGCCAGACGACCATCGAGTTCGCGCAGGAAGGCCAGCCCGCATTTCCGGTGAACCAGCGGATCGCTGTCGTGCCGCTCGGGGTACTTGTAGCGGTCGAGGTCGTGCTTGAAGCGCCCGTCATTGGCGGCAATCAGCGCCGCGTCATCGCGCGCCAGCCAGCCCTCGGGATCGTTCCGATCCAACGCCCAGCGCATGATCGCCAGGCTCTCGTCGATCACCGTGCCGTCCGCCAGTACCAGCACCGGAACCGTGCCCTTGGGCGACAGGTTGAGCATCGCCTGCGGCTTGGCCGAGAGCTTCACCTCGCGCAGTTCGCAGGCGGTCCCGCTCACCACCAGCGCCAGCCGCGCGCGCATCGCGTAGGGGCAGCGGCGAAAGCTGTAGAGGACCGGCTCAGCCATCGCCCGCATCGGGGCCGTCGCTGTCCCGCACCGCGCCGACATGGGCATAACCGCGCTGTGCCGCGAGCAGTTCCTGCCGCTGGCGTTCGCGATAGCTGGCGCGCTGTTCCTCGGTCCGCTCTGCATGGCAGGCGGGGCAGCTTACGCCTTCCTCGTAGAGCGGGGAGGCGGCATCGGCCTCGTTCACCGGGCGGCGGCAGGCGTGGCAGAGCAGGTGGGTGCCCGGCACCAGCCCGTGGCCGACGCTCACCCGCTGGTCGAACACGAAGCATTCGCCGCGCCACTGGCTGAGTTCTGCGGGCACTTCCTCAAGGTACTTCAGGATGCCGCCCTTGAGGTGATAGACCTCCGCCACCCCCTCGGCAGCGAGGAAGGCGGTCGATTTCTCGCAGCGGATGCCGCCGGTGCAGTACATCGCCACCCTGGGCGGCTGGCCGTTGTTCGCCGCCAGCAGCCGCTCGCGGTGCTGGCGGAACCATGCGGGAAAATCGGCAAAGCTGGGGGTTTGCGGGTCTATCGCGCCTTCGAACTGGCCCACTGCCACTTCGTAGTCGTTGCGGGTGTCGATCACGATCGTGCCCGGATCGGCGATCAGCGCGTTCCAGTCCTGCGGCTCGACATAGACCCCCGCCCGTTCGCGCGGATCGAGCCCCGGCTGCCCCATCGTCACGATCTCGCGCTTCACCCGCACTTTCATGCGGTGGAACGGCATCGTGGCTGCGCCGGAGAACTTGACCTCGATCGCGGCGCAATCGGGCAGGCTGCGGATGTGATCGAGCACGGCCGTAATGCCCTCGGGCGATCCGGCAATCGTGCCGTTGATCCCCTCCTGCGCCAGCAGCAGCGTGCCCTTGACGCCGTGCGCCTTGCACAGCTCCGCCAGCGGGCCGCGCAAGGCCTGCGGATCGTCGAACCGCGCAAACCGATAGAGCGCGGCGACCTGGATCGGTCCTTCGATGGCAGGGGTGCTCAGGGACATGACGGGGGCTTTAGCTTCTGTCGGGCGGCGGGGCCAGTGGGGCGGTTTTCAGATGGGCGGGGGAATTATGGAGCAGATGGAACACTGTTCAGAGGCAAAAAGCGCGGATGTGTGGCTTTGCGGGGGGATTGTGTGACCCTGTCGCGGGGAAGCGTCAGCTTCGTGCGGCGAGGTGTCACCTTGGCACGCGAGCGGCAGGCGGACTGGAGCGGGCGAAGCAAATGGTTGGGTCATGCCCGCCAGCAGAGCCTGTTTTTGGCCGAGTAGGAAAGCGATCTAATCGTTTAACTCGACCAAGGCGGCGACCCAACTTTCTCGCTCCATAAATGATCTGACCAACCAGAATAACGGCCTATCTGATCCTTAGCTCGAATTGGCTCGTCCCAACCAAAAAACACATAGCATGAACTTCCGCTATTCGCTTTAAACTCGATCAACTTAGCATGCAAACCATTAAATGCTGATACATTTCCACGAAATAGACGGATTAGACAATAAAGATTTCTGAATCCAAAATGTGCGCCTATTACCTTACTTTTATCCCGTAAGGTGTTGAAATATGAAAACGCGCCGTCCTTATATTGCGCCTGCGCCATACCAAACGACAAGCCACACTCTTTCGCCGGCTCTTCCCAGCCTAAGAGCCAATCAGAAAGTCTTTTTCTACCAACAGTATTTATGTCTATGTCTTCTTTGAGAATTTTGGAAAACATAAATGACATGGATGATTTCAAAATAGCGCTTTCAAAAAGAAAGCCATCTATAAAATAAATTCTATCTTCTGTTAGATTTCCATTTAATAAACAATTGCCGATTTCGACTAAAACTGAATCGATTTTTTCGAAGTAAGCGTCAAGAGGACTTAATCCGTTATTGTGCCTTTCGCACAGTATCTTCGCCGTAAATCCGTCACTCATCGTCTTATTGGAAAGATGCAGTAGCTTATCCGAGGCAAGCCCGATGCCGCTGGCAAATTTTTTTACTATGGATCTTGGAAGTATATGCTCTCTAGAAATCTTCTCTGAACAATCTATTGAGGAGTTTAAATAACACTTAGGGTGCGAATATCCAGTCCTATCCCATGGGTTCCCAAATGAAAATCTGCGGCCAATTGGAAATTGAGAATCTAAGCTTTTGTGGCAATCTGCATAACGGACATTACCCCCGCAAGGGCACAAATCATCGTTGCCGTACGGCCATTGCAGATTCATGGATAGTTTTCGCTCCTCCTATTTGGAGTCTCAAATACTGTCCGGATAGACTGGCCGGATATCCACCGGGATGCCGTCCATTCCCGCGATCACCGCTTCGGCGTGTTCGTCAAGCACCGCGTAGCGCTCGAAGAACGCCTGCGTCCCCGCGTAATCGCCGCGCGCCTGGAGCATCAGTTCGGTGCGCAGCAATTCGGTCAGCCCGGCTTCAAGCTTGGCCTCGTCGATCACGAACACCTCGGCTTCCTCGTCCCAGGCGAAAGCGCCGTATTCGAGGAGAAATCCATATTGCGCCGCCGCGCCTTTGCCGTGGGCTTCCTCGATCCCGAACCGCATCGAACGGAACAGGCCGGCGAAATAGGTGGCCAGCAATTCGCTCTTTTCTGCCGTCGGCAGTTCACCGCGTTCCATCATGTAGAGCAGGTTGTACACGCCCATCACGTCGGCCTTGCTTTCCTCCAGCGCCGAATACTGCTCGCGCAGCGCCTCGTTCACGGTCGTCTGGCGGCCATCGACGGTGATCGTGCCCGGCCCGAGCGAGTGGCTGAGTTCGTGGAACAGGGTGAACAACTGCATGTAGCGGCGGCTGACGAGCGCGGCCTGATCGGGGGCCAGCACCACGTCGGCGATCGGATCGAGGATCATGTCGAACTTCGCGCCGAGCACGTTGGAGAGGATCACCTTCTTCGCGCCCTTGGCTTCGCGCACCCGTTCGTCATTGGGCAGGTTGAAGGCGATGGTCTGCACGCCGGGCACATTGTCGCCGCCGCCGTGGACCTGCTCGGCCACGGCCAGCGGGCTTTCGAAGCCGCGGGCGAAATTGTGGTATTGCGCGTCGATCGGCAGGTTGCCTTCCATGTCGCGCAGGTAGCCGACATAGCGATCGAGCGCGGCGCTTTCCTCCGGATTGCGCAGGGTGACGAAGCTCTCGAACGCGGTCTTGGTGCCGTAGAGCCGGTCGGTATAGACTTCGTAAGGGCCGATGGCGACTTCGATGGGGGTTCCGCTCAGGTCCATCCACGCCATCTCGCTTTCGAAATAGTCGTCGGTAAGGAAGCTGTCGGCGCGCAGGGTGAGGAACCGCTTGAGGCTAGCGTTGGTGGTGATTTCCGCCGCTTCGCGCAGCAGTTCGGCGGCGGGCTGGAGGAATTCGGCATATTCCTCGGAATAGGGCACGGCGACGAAGCCATCGGACCCGTCTTCGTTTTGGGCGCGCTTCACCACCGTGTAGGGGCTCATAAGTTCGTCGCGCTGGTCGGGGTTGGCTTCGAGATAGGCGTCGAATTCCTCGCGGGTCAGGTCCGCCGGGTAGAAGCCCGCGCCTTCGGGCCATTCAGTTTCGCCGAAGAAGGGCCGGTTCTCGTCCACCGCGTCCCACGGGCCGAAGTTGCGGTCGAACATCGCCAGCATCTCGGCATCGCCGCTGGCTTCGATCTCGGCGCGCATGGCGGGCAGTTCCGCGCCGCGCTGGCGGAGGTAGATCTGGTCCATGTAGCCGCTCGCCTCGATCAGCAGGTTGACCACCCGCCGCTCCTCCTCGGTGAGGTAGGAGGTGTCGGGCATCATTGCGACATCGGGCACGCTGGCGCGGCTGGCGGCCATGTCATAACCGCCCTCGCCCGCCTGCTCGGTGGCGGCGGTGCAGGCAGCGAGCAGCGCCAGCGGCGCTGTGGCGAGCGAGAGGGCGATAAGGGCGCGGCGCATGGGCGAATTCCTCGGGCTGATTACAGGTGCAACGATCTAGCCGGTCGCCGTGCCCATGTCACGCGGCGGCCAGAAGTTCCTCTGCGCCGGGCGATTCCTCCAGCAGTTCGAGCAGACCCCGTTCCCAGCGGTTGGCATAGGCGGTGCTGCGCGGGAGGCGGAGGCGCGCGCGCCATTCCTCCTGCCCCTCGACCAGCGCAAGCACGGCGGGATGGATGTAGCTCTTGCGGGTGACGGCGGGGGTGTTGCCGAGATGCTCGGCCACCTTTTCGAGCACCGTCTTGAGCGAGAGCTTCTCGGTCGCCTCCCCCAGCAGGCGGAAGGCCATCACGCTGGCATGCCAGGTGCGGAAGTTCTTGGCGGTAAAGGGTTCCCCCATCGTGTCCGCCAGCCAGGCATTGACGTCGCCCGAAGTGACCTGATGCGGTTCGCCCTCGCCGTCGATCCATTGGAAAAGGTGTTGGCCGGGCAGGTCCTGCATCCGCCGCACGCAGCGGGCCAGCGCGGCGTCGGACAGCACCATCTCGCGCTGCTTGCCGCCCTTCGCGGTGAACCTGAGCCTGAGCGTGCGGCCGGTCACCTGTGCATGGCGGCAGCGCAAGGTGGTCGCGCCGAAGCTGCGGTTGGCCTTGGCATATTGCGTATTGCCGACGCGGATCGCACCGAGATCGAGCAGCCGCACGACGCTCGCCACCGCGCGATCCTTGTGCCGCCGGGGGCTGCGCATGTCCGCCTCCACCCGCTTGCGCACCAGCGGCAGCAGCTTGCCGAAAGTGAGACAGCCATCAAACTTCTCGCTTTCGCGCGCGGTGCGGAATTCAGGGTGATAACGATACTGCTTACGCCCCTTGGCATCGACCCCGGTGGCAAGGATGTGGCCGTTGGGCGCGGGGCAGAACCATGCCGCGCCATAGGCAGGCGGCAGGGCGATCGCGTTTAGGCGCTTCTTCTCCGCCGGATCGCGGATCAGCGCGCCCTTGGCATCATAATAGGCCCACCCCTTGCCCACGCGCTTGCGGGTGATGCCGGGGAGGCTGTCATCGACGTAGATCAGCTTGGTGGGGGAAGTGGCCATGATGGCTGCAAACTCGCGGCAAGCCACTGAAGTTCCGTTGAAAGAACGCGGACGATAGACGATCTAGGCTAGGGCCAAGTTTTCCCGCCCTTGCCCTTCACCCGGCCGCTGGCCATCTGGGCGCGACACGATCCATTTGCAGGAGCCGCCCGATGTCCGACCCGACCTACACCCCGCCCGCCGTCTGGGAGCCCACGGAAAGCGGCGGTGCCTTCGCTTCGATCAACCGGCCCACGGCCGGACCGCGGTTCGACAGGGACTTGCCGCTGGGCGAGCATCCGTTCCAGCTCCATTCGCTCGGCACCCCCAACGGGGTGAAGGTGACGATCATGTTCGAGGAACTGCTCGAAGCCGGGTTCGCCGAAGCCGAATACGATGCCTGGAAGATCGACATTTCGGCAGGCGACCAGTTCGGCTCGGGCTTCACCGCGCTCAATCCCAATTCCAAGATCCCCGCGCTGCTCGACCGCTCAGGGCCGGAGCACTTCCGGGTGTTCGAAAGCGGGGCCATCCTGCTGCATCTGGCAGAGAAGTTCGATTTCCTGTTGCCCCGCGCCAATCCCGCGCGCGCCGAAGTCTTGAGCTGGCTCAACTGGCAAATGGGAACCGCGCCGTTCATCGGCGGCGGGTTCGGGCATTTCTACGAATATGCCCCTGAGAAATACCGCTACCCGATCGATCGCTATGCGATGGAAACCAAGCGCATTTTCTCGGTGGCGGACCGGCGGCTGGCGGAAAGCGAATTCCTGGGCGGCGACTATTCGATCGCCGATCTGGCCGCCTATCCGTGGCTCGGCGCGCTCTGGCACGGGGCCTACAGCAATGCCTACAGGTTCCTCCGCCTGCACGAGGAATACGAACATGTGGGGCGATGGGTGCGAGCCATCGATGCGCGGCCCGGAGCCATTCGCGGGCGGCTGGTGAACACCAAGGCCTTGCCGGAACGCCATTCGGCAGCGGACTTCGATGCCGTGGAGGATCGCACTCTGTTCGATCCGGTGCGCACACGCGCGGATGATTGATTAGACCTTCGCACCGGGTTGCGTCCCGGGTTGCGTCTCAAGTGGGGACCGCTATATGAGCGCCACTTGCTGGGGCGTCGCCAAGCGGTAAGGCACCGGCTTTTGATGCCGGCATTCGCAGGTTCGATCCCTGCCGCCCCAGCCAGCATTTCCGGTCAGCCTGAGATCATGTGAACAAGCCCTGCGTAAAGAAACGCCGTGCCTTCCGGCTTGGAACCCTGCCTTGGCCACTATTGGTCACCACCAGACGGTATGGTTCGGACGGATTCCAAGTGCAGGAACTGCGCGGGCGGAATCCACGGTGGCTGTCTGTTGCGGACCTGACGATCGCAACCATTCGCTTGGGCTGAACGGCCCCTGTTCGGCATCGTTCATGGAATGAGGGGCATGTTCAACCTCGGATAATTACGGATGCCGCACCCTCCTATGCGTCGATTATAAGCAATGGCCGTGCTGGGAAAGAGTTCTGCTGCTCCCGCGGGGCTCCGCACCGGGCGATCAGCCTTATCCTGTGAGGGGACCTCTATGATGAGAATTCGCGTCGTCATTGGCATCGTGGCGATCGTGATCGCCTTGAATGGCTGCCAGCAAGCAGCCGATACACCCTCGAGGGAAACGGCGGCAGCGAATGCCGACGATCTGACGCTGCCAGTGAGCCTCAATGCAGCGATGGTGGGCATGATAGACCATTCGGCAGATTACATCTTCGCAATTGGGAATGGCGACCTCCCGCGCAACGACAACGATTGGCACCTCGTCAGCAATTCAGCCTATGAAATAGCGCTCGGAGGGACGGTGATCCAAATTCCCGGCACCGGAAGCTTCGACCAGCAATGGGTGGAAGAACCGGAGTGGATCAGACTTTCGCAGGAGCTGACGGGCATTGGCGAGGATGCCGTAGAGCTGGCGGAGATCCAGTCAACGGAAGTGGAAGCCTGGCGGGCGGTCGGCGACCGATTGATCGAGAACTGCCTCGCCTGCCACCAGCGGTTCAAGCCCGAAATTCCGAGCGATGGCATCCTGCGGGGCTCGACAGAACGCCAGTCGCGCGGAATCAGTATCTTCGGCTCCTGAGGCTTGTTCGGTCGATTGGCTGGCGAACGGACGTTGGACAGGCTCGTCGGCGTCGAGCCGAACCGATCCACACAGATTGTTCAGGTGCTCCTTGGTTACGGGCATCACAGGGCACCATTGCGCAAGTGAGCAACACACGCGAATTGCGTTACTGAAATGCTGACTGGTTCCTACGTGAGTCGTCCGACGATACCATTCTTGCTCCGACCTGGAGTGCTCGATGACATTCGCGCAGTGTCGATAGCACGCAATTCTCAACTCGACGTAACCGGCTTGCTCATTGTCACGGTGTTGTATTTTGCCCAGGTGCTGGAAGGCCCTGAAGATGCCGTCGACGAGGTAATGAGAAGTATTGCGGCTGACCCCAGACACCATGAGATCGTTGTGGTGCGTCGCAACGTTTTGAAGAGGCTGCAATTTCCCTTGTGGCGAATGGCGCGGTTCGAGCACGAGACATTCGAATGATCGATGGCTGACTCCGCCTCACTCTACCACGAGCAGGAGCCCGGCGTGCGATTCCATGCTATTGCAACCGAAATGGGCCGGGATCGACCTGTTGCAAAAGGTTGGCGCGCGAGATCGCAGCGGCGAGGCGCTCTACCGAATCCGTGCCGATCCGCAGCCGGGGCTGGATTTCACCCCGCCCGCCAATTGCATACGGCCGGAGCCGTACGGGCGGATGCCATCGCCACGCATTGCCTGGCTTTGTCGGATGACCTCGCGCGTTTGTACGCGGCAAGTATCGCGTCGGTCAGGGCCACCGATACCGGTGCCGGTCCTTGTGCCGACATCGCCATCGCCGGGCTTCTGGTAGAAACAATCACTGCAAGCGGCTGGACCGGAAACGAGGAACGATGACCCATACAAAGCTGACGCTCAAATTCCACGGCGCGGCGCAGACCGTGACCGGATCCTGCATGGAATTCCGGCTGGGAGACCGTGCCGTGCTGGTGGACTGCGGCATGTTCCAAGGCTCACGTACGCTCGAACACTTGAACGTCGAGCCCTTCGCTTTCAACCCGGAAGCCATCGACGCGGTAATTCTGACCCATGCCCACATCGACCATAGCGGCATGGTGCCCAAGCTGGTGAGCCAGGGCTTCAAGGGCGAAATCTGGTGCACCGGAGAAACGGTGGACCTGCTGAAACATATGCTGGCCGATTCCGGTCGCATCCAGGAGTTCGAGGCCGAACGACGCAACCGCAGGCGGGACCGGGCGGGCGATGCGCCATTCTCCCCCGTCTATACCGCAGACGACGCCTTGCGGGCGTGGCAGCAATGCCGCGCGGTGCCGCTGGAAGACTGGTTCGAACCGGTGCCGGGTTTCCGCGCCCGGTTGTGGAACGCCGGGCATATCCTCGGCGCCGCTTCCGTCGAGCTGGAAGCAGGTGGCGCGCGAGTAATGTGTTCGGGCGATCTCGGGCCGGACAACAAGGCCTTCTATCACGATCCTGATGGACCGGTCGGGTTCGATCACGTGATTTGCGAGGCAACCTATGGCAATCGCGAACGCGAACGCGTGACCATCGCCGAGCGGCGACAGGTGCTGGAGGCCGAAGTGCTGGCGGCGAAGGCTCGCGGCGGCAATCTCATCATCCCGATCTTCGCCCTGGAACGGACTCAGGAACTGCTTCTGGACCTTGGCGCACTGATCGACAGTGGACGGATTCCGCACACCCAAATCTTCGTGGACTCGCCCTTGGCTAACCGCATTACCGATGTATTCGAACGCTATGCCCACGGGTTGGAAGACACGGGTGGCCACAATGTGTTCGACCATCCGGCGTTCAGCTTCGTCGATGACGTGGCCGAATCGATCCGCCTCAATTCGATCAGCGGCGCTGTGATCATGGCGGCGTCTGGCATGTGCGAAGCCGGGCGCATCCGCCATCACCTGATCCATAATCTCTACCGCAGGGATGCCACCGTGCTGTTCGTCGGCTTCCAGGCCCAGGGATCGCTGGGACGGGTCATTCTGGAAGGCGCAAAGGCGGTGCGGATCTCCGGACAGGAGGTTCGGGTGCGGGCACAGATTCGCCAGATCGACAGCTATTCCGCCCACGCCGACCAGTCCGAACTGGTCGCATGGATCAGCGGACGCATGCCGATTGTCGGCAGCCTGTTCCTCGACCATGGCGAACCCGAGGCGGTCGAGACATTGCGCCGCGTCCTCCAGCGCGAAATACCCGGTCTCGGGGTTCGCCTGCCCCAAATCGGGGAGCGCTTCGAACTTCCCGCAGGCAGGCATGCGAAGCGGATCGAGACCGGCCGCGCCGACCTTGCCCATGTGACCGGACGGGACTGGCAGAACGCCTATGCCGACCTGTCCACCACGCTCAAGGCCCGTCTCGCCCGGATGAAGGACGACAGGGAGCGCGAGAAGGCCATGGCCAAGATGCGCGCCGTGCTCGATTCCTACGATGAAGCCATGTCCAGGCGTCATTCGGCCAGCCATCCGAAACGCTGAGGGGCGGAAGCGTCAGGAGCCAACACGCATGGAGGTCCTTCAGCACCTGCCGAACGCCGCCAGCAGCCGATGAGGCTCGACTGGCGCTCAGCCCCAAGCCACCTTTACTGCCAGCCCGCAGTGATCGGTAACAGTAAGCCCTGTGCCCGAAGGCGAGAGGTAGATCGGCCCCTTCTCCACCCGCACGAACTGTTCGTTATAAACCGCTACATCGAACATCTGGCTTTGCGTGGAATTGGTGCCGCCAAAGGTCGCTCCCGCCCCGTCGAAAGGTACGAACGACGATCCATTCATGGCATTGGCAAAGAAGCTGCACGTTTTGGCCCCGAGCGCGGAACTTGTCCGGCCCAGGGTGCTCTGGTTGGTGTCTCCGATCACCATGTCGATGCGCAATTGCTGTTCGCGCAGGATTCGCTGGTTGATATCCGAATACCAGTCGGCAAGATCACTGGCGTCGTTGCAGAAACTGTTGGGTACGTGGACGAATAGCGTGACGACGCGGCCCACGGCATAGGCGACCCAGCCCGTCCCCTGGCCGAGAAACTTGAGCATCCCCGAATTGGCTGACGGCACAATGGCCGTGAACGATTGGCAATGCATGACATCGGAGAACGGCACGAGGCTGAAATCGCTGCCCGAAACAAAGCTCGACAGCTCCGGGTGCGAGGCGTCGATTTCTCCGCAGACCATGATGTCGGGCATGGCGCCCATGGCGCGGTAAACGTTCTGCCACAGCGTTGCGACATGCCCGCCAAGCGGCTGCGCGGTCCTGAAATTGTTGTCATCGTGCACACCGACCGGCCTTCGGTGCACCGGCCCCTGGACGGGTTCGCCAAGAGTATCGGTCGCATAGGGGGCCACATCCACCATCTGCCCCAGCCCGGTTGCGTGAGTATTGGCCAGCTTGGTGAAGTGCTGCGCTGTAGCAGAGCCCAGCGAATGGGTCGTGCTCGCGTTCGAATTGAACGACTGATAGGCAATAATCGGCACGGTCCCGCCCTCCTGAGGCTGTTCAGCCAGGTTTCTGCGACCGCGAATCTGTGTTCTGCTCGGTAGAGTTTCGGCGGAACTGCGTCCCGCGTCAATCGCCTTGCGCATCCGCCCCGAAAGCAGAAACCCCGCCCGGTGTTCTACCGGACGGGGTCTTGCCGCGCTGCCAGAGGAGGGGGATGGCAACGCGAGGAGAAAATTGTCGCGGCGATCAGGCGGGGAGCAGTACCCGGTCAAGCACGTGGATTACGCCGTTCGAGGTGGCGATATCGGCGGCAGTCACCAGCACCTGGCGATCGGCACCGTCGGTCAGCACGATCTGGCCGTTGCTGATCCGTGCCACCAGTGTTTCGCCCGCCAGCGTTTCGATCCTTGCATGGCCGTTGCCGTCGCGGATCAGGCGGGTGAGATCGGCGGCAGTCACGCGCCCGGCGACAACGTGGTAGGTGAGGACATTGGTCAGCGTGGCCCTGTTCTCCGGGCGCAGCAGGGTCTGCACCGTCCCGGCGGGGAGCGCATCGAAAGCGGTGTCGGTCGGCGCGAAGACGGTGAACGGGCCATCGCCCGAAAGCGCGCCTGCCAGATCGGCAGCCTGAACGGCGGCAACCAGTGTTTCGAAATCGGCGTTGCCGGCAGCGGTCTCGACGATGTTGGACATCGCGCCATGATCGTGGTTGTGGTTGTGCGCCAGCGCCGGGGGGGCGAGCGCCAGCCCGGAAGCGGCGGCAAGCAGGGTGGCGAGGCGAGCGGTGGTCTTGAACATCGGCAAATCTCCTGTTGGGCAAGTCCCGTCCGGCCTTGCTCTGAGGAGTTACGGAGGGACCTGAGCAAAGGTCGCAGGTTTTTTTCGGGAGCCTGCTAGATTGCCGTGAATTGCCCCTCGGCCACCACCGGACCGGCTGCCGCATCGGCAGGCTTGCCGCCCAGCGGCTCGCGGGTGAGGACCAGCCGCGTGCCGTCCCCGAATTCGTCCGCCAGGTCGGGAGCAACCGCGAAGCGCGCCTCGGCCCCTGGTACGATCACCCCGAGTGAGTGGAGGCCGCCCTGCCGGTCCACCAGCCACAGCTCGTGATCGTGCACCCCGTCAGGCTCCAGTCCGGCGGAGGAGACGCTGAGTTCGTCGCGCCCGGGCACGTAGGTGAGCGCCAGCCGCAGCGGGGTTTCGCCTATGGGAATGTTGGCCGCCAGCAGCGGAGCATCGACAGCGGAAGGCGCCGGAACGACTTCCTGCATCGCCGGGCCGGTCAGCACGACCAGCGCGAGAACGGCCGCTGCAGCGATCCCCAGCCCGCCCGCCAGGCGCCAGCGGTCGCGGCTCTTGCGCAGGGCGGCGATGTCGGTGGGCTGCGTGAGCGGCGCTCCCTCGGCAATGCGCGTTGCCGCGTCGATCCGCTCCCACAGCGCAGGCGGCGGCACGTGCTCTTCCCACTGGTCGAGCAGCGGCGCGAAATGCTCCTCCCACCGCGCCACTTCTCCGGCGAAGTCCGGATCGCGCGCCAGCATCCCGCGTGCCCGCAGCAGGTCCTCGCCCGTCAGCAGGCCAAGCACGAATTCGGCAGCGAGCGTTTCACGCGGGGTCAGGGCGGCTTCGTCGGTCATGGTCTTTCGAGACACTTCTTCAGCAGGGCGAGCCCGCGATGGACCCGCGATTTCACCGTACTCAGCGACACGTCATCCTCCCCGGCAAGCTGGAGATAGGTTGCCCCGCCCAGAAACGCGCGGCGGATGGCGCTCTGCTGCCGCGCTTCCAGCTTGCCGAGGCAATGGTGGATGCGCGCATCGCGTTCGTCCAGTTCCATCAGGGCGTCGGCAGGCATGGCATCATCGGCCACGTCCATCGCGGCCTCCTCGGGCACGGCGGAACTACGCACCTTGCCGCCTGCGCGCAGCCGGTCGATCGCCCGATTGCGCGCCATGCAGGCGAGCCAACTGATCGGGCTGGCCCGCGCAGGATCATAGCGGTCCGCGCGTTTCCACAGCTCGATATAGACTTCCTGCACCGCATCTTGCGCTTCGCTTTCATCCCCCAAGATACGCAAGGCGATGCCGAAAAGTTTTGCCGAAGTGGCGCGATAGATCGATTCGAGCGCCGCACGGTCCCCCGCCGCCAGCCGGGCGATATCGGCGCGCAGGGCTTCACGCGCGGCATCGGCGGCAGCGTCACTCAAGCTTGCAGCCCCACGATCAGCGGCAACACTTCGCCACATCCTTCCCGTCAGTCTCGATCTGGATGGTAACATGACCGATGGCATGATGATGCTCAAGCTCCTCGGCGGCTTCGCGCAGGAATGCATCGCCGGGATGGCCCGCGGGCATTACCAGATGCGCGGTCAGCGCCGTTTCGGTGGTGCTCATCGGCCAGATATGGAGATCGTGTACCGAGGCAACGCCGGGGAGACTGGCGAGGAAACCGCGCACCGCGCCCTCGTCGATCCGTTCGGGAACGGCCAGCAGGCCCATCGTCACACTGTCGCGTAGCAGACCCCAGGTGCCCCAGCCGATAACTGCAACGATCACCAGGCTGACCACCGGATCGATCAGCACCCAGCCGGTCAGCAGGATCACCACGCCCGCCAGCACCACGCCCACGCTCACCAGCGCATCAGCGGCCATGTGCAGGAAGGCACCGCGAATGTTGAGATCGTGCTTGCGCCCGCGCATGAACATCAGTGCAGTGGCGGTGTTGATGGCGATGCCCACGCCCGCCACCCAGATCATCGTCCAGCCCTGCGGTTCGAC
This sequence comes from Erythrobacter sp., assembly GCA_019739335.1. Taxonomy (NCBI): domain Bacteria; kingdom Pseudomonadati; phylum Pseudomonadota; class Alphaproteobacteria; order Sphingomonadales; family Erythrobacteraceae; genus Erythrobacter; species Erythrobacter sp. The sequence goes on along the minus strand of CP073261.1, from coordinate 2,159,717 downwards.
CGGATCGATGAAGCGGTTCACTGTCTCGAACAGGATCGCCCCGATCGCCAGCAGCAGCAGCATGGCGTTGGCAAAGGCGGCAAGGATGGTGGAACTCTTGAGGCCATAGGTGAACCGCGCCGAGGCAGGCTTTTTCGCTGCCACGCTGGCCCCCCAGGCGATGATCAGGCCGAGCACGTCCGAGAGATTGTGGCCCGCGTCGGCAACCAGCGCCATCGAGCCGGAGATAAAGCCGAAGGTCGCCTCGACCACGACGAAAGCGGCGTTGAGCGCGATGCCGATGGCAAAGGCGCGACCGAAGTCGACGGGCGCATGGGCGTGAGTATGCCCATGTCCGTGAGCGTGGTCCTGCCCGTCGCCATGCGTGTGAGAGTGTCCCGAACCCATTCGGCTATTCGTAGACGCAGGCATCCAGCCCGTCACGCTGGACCACGCTGATCCGCGCTTCGATGGTGTTTCCATAGCGGCGAGTGAAGCCGCCCGGACTGACCGCCTCGCGCGTTTTCGGGCTGGGAAGCACGGCGGCGATCCGGCTGGCTTCGTCCGCAGTCAATCGCGCGGCAGAATGGCCGAAATAGCGCTGTGATCCGGCTTCTACGCCATATGTGCCCAGGCCGGCTTCGGCGACATTGAGATAGACTTCCATGATCCGCCGCTTGGTCCACAGGTTTTCGATCAGGAAGGTGAAATAGGCTTCCAGCCCCTTGCGGAACCAGCCGCCGCCTTGCCAGAGGAACACGTTCTTGGCGGTCTGCTGGCTGATCGTGCTCGCCCCCCGCTCCCGCTCCCCGCGGGCGCGTTCCTCAAGGGCCTGCTCGATGGCCTCGACATCGAAGCCGTCATGCGAACAGAACTTGCCATCCTCCGCCGCGATCACTGCGCTCACCATGTTTCGGTCAATTCGGCTGAGCGGCTCCCAGTCGCGAGTTACGCTGCGCTCGTCCATCAGCATGGTGGCGGTGTATGTGACCGGCACGAACCGCAGCACCAGCACCAAGGCGACGCTGACGAGCAGGAACCCCAGGATGAATTTGGCGAGGAAGCGAAAAATGCGGAGAACCATGTTGCGCTTCTAGGGTGACCTTCGCTCAAACGAAAGGGCCGGACGTTGCCGCCCGGCCCTCTCCTGTGCGTTTATCGCCAGCTTACGCGGCAGTCGGCATCAGCCGGTCACCCGCGATCCGCTGCATTGCCTTTTGCAGCTTCTCGAACGCGCGCACCTCGATCTGGCGGATGCGCTCGCGGCTGACGTCGTATACCTGCGACAGTTCTTCCAGCGTCTGCGGATCGTCGGTCAGGCGGCGTTCGGTGAGGATGTGCTTCTCGCGCTCGTTGAGCGAGCCCATTGCCTCTAGCAGCATGTCGTGGCGGACATCGGCTTCCTCGGCCTCGGCCACGGTCTCGTCCTGCAAGGGGCGATCGTCGGTCAGCCAGTCCTGCCATTCGCCAGAACCTTCTTCGCCATTGCGCATCGGCGTGTTGAGCGAGCCGTCGCCGCCCATCATCATCCGGCGGTTCATGTTGACGACTTCCTGCTCGGGCACGCCGAGATCGGTGGCGATCTTGGTCACGTCCACAGGATGCAGGTCCGAATCCTCGTAGGCTTCAAGCTGCTTCTTCATCCGGCGCAGGTTGAAGAACAGCTTCTTCTGCGCCGCTGTGGTGCCCATTTTCACCAGGCTCCACGAACGCAGGATATATTCCTGGATGCTCGCCTTGATCCACCACATGGCATAGGTGGCGAGGCGGAACCCGCGCTCCGGCTCGAACTTCTTGACGCCCTGCATCAGCCCGACATTGCCTTCGGAAATGAGATCAGACACCGGCAGGCCGTAGCCGCGATAGCCCATGGCGATCTTGGCCACGAGGCGCAGGTGGCTCGTCACCAGCTGCGCGGCGGCTTCGCTGTCCTCATGTTCCGCATAGCGCTTGGCGAGCATGTATTCCTGCTCTGCCGTCAGCACGGGGAACTTCTTGATTTCCGAAAGATAGCGGTTGAGGCTCTGCTCTCCGCTGAGTGCCGGCATACCGGCCCTTTTAGTGCTCACTTTGTCCCAAACCTTTCTAGCGTCAACCGCGAGTTCCGGGCCCCTGCTGGGCGCCCGATTTTGCGGCCACCTTTGGTGCGTTTGTTTCGCTGTTATACACGCACACCGCGATAAATAGTGTGCAATTCATCGATTGGAATGACCCATTTGGTCGATAAGTTCCCGCATATCCGCCGGGATTTCGCTGGAAAACGACAGGCGGTTACCGGTGACCGGATGAACGAAGCCGAGAGTGGCCGCATGCAGCGCTTGCCGACGGAAATCGAGTTCCTTGAGCAAGTGCCGAAGTTTTGCCGGGTCACGTCCATATACAGGATCTCCCAATAGCGGATGACCGATTGATGCAAGGTGAACCCGGACCTGGTGGGTTCTCCCGGTTTCCAGTCGACATTCGATCAGCGCACCGTGATCGAGGGTCTGGATCACCTTATAATGCGTAACCGCGCGTTTGCCGCGCGAGGAATCCTTGGGCAGCACCGCCATTTTCTTTCGATCATGGTCGGAACGCCCCAGCTTCGCGTCGATTGTCCCCGCCGCCGGGCGCGGATGACCGCTGCACACGGCGAAATAGGCGCGTTCGAGCGAGTGATCGGCGAACTGGCGGGCCAGCCCTTCGTGCGCCGCGTCAGACTTGGCGACCACCAGCAGGCCCGAGGTATCCTTGTCGATTCTGTGAACGATCCCTGGCCGCGCGACACCGCCGATGCCGCTGAGAGAACCCTTACCGTCTTTGGCGCAATGGTGGAGCAGCGCATTCACCAGCGTGCCATCGGCATTGCCCGCCGCGGGGTGCACCACCATCCCGGCAGGCTTGTCCACCACGATCAGGTGCGCGTCCTCGTAGACGACCACGACGGGGATATCCTGTGGAAGAGCCTGTGGATTATCGGGGGGTGGGATGTGGATAGAAAAGCTCAACCCCGCTTGAACTTTGACCGAGGGGCTGGTGGCGGGCGTTCCGCCAATAAGGACCCTTCCTTCTGCAATCAGTGCCTTCACCCGCTCGCGCGAAAGCGACGTCGCCTCGGCCAGCGCCTTGTCTAGCCTGCCGCCTCCGCCGAGTGTTCCGCACAGTATTTGCTTGTCGCTCATCGGCAATGCTCTTGCCCCAGCAGTCCGCCGCTCACAAGCGCGCGATCGCGCAGACCAAGGGTTCGCGCCTTGCGACGAAAGGCATCGCGGCACCGCTTCCCCTTGCCCGAATCGATGGCTAAGGAGGCGGCATGACTTCCCAGACCGATCTTGCCGCACTGCTCTGTTCGCGCCTTTGCCATGACATGCTCAGCCCGGTGGGCGCGCTCAACAACGGGCTGGAACTGCTCGCGGACGAGAAGGACCCGGAGATGCGCCAGCGCTGCTTCGAACTGCTCGAACAAAGCGCGCGCACCTCGGCAAGCAAGCTCAAGTTCTTCCGCCTCGCCTATGGCGCTGCCGGAGGCTTTGGCGAGATGGTCCCCGCCGAGGAGCCGCGTGAACTGCTCACCGCGCTGACCGCGAATGACGAGCGGGTGACACTGGCCTGGAGCGTCACCGAATCAACGCTGGCCAAACCGGCGGTGAAGGTGCTGCTCAACCTGGCAGCAATGGGCCTCGATTCGCTGGTGCGCGGCGGGACGCTGGAAGTCGGCGCGGAACGCACCGGCGGGGCGACCGAAATCGCGATCCGTGCTTCCGGGCCGCGCGTTGCCTTCGATCCGGTGATCGGCAAGGCGCTGTCAGGAGAGCTGGCAGACAGCGAACTTTCCGGCCGCACCGCGCCCGCGCACATGATTCAATTGCTGGCCAGCGAGCAGGGCGGCGGCGTCCAGTTTGCCCATTCCGCGGAAGCGCTGGTTCTGGGTGCGGTACTGCCCGATCCGGACGGCATGATCGGCTGATGCCCCTTCGGCAGGCTCGGGGCGGTTGGCATGGATGAGCTGGTCCATCGCGAGCAGCTCTCGCCCAATTGCAACGATCGGGCGCTGCCGATCACGATGGTGGTGCTGCATTACACCGAGATGAAGCCGGTCGACACCGCGCTGGCGCGGATGTGCGACCCGGAAGCGCAGGTCAGTGCGCATTACTGCATCACTGAAGAAGGCGAAGTGATCAGGCTGGTGCCGGAGGAAAAGCGCGCCTGGCACGCCGGGCAATCGTACTGGCGGGGTTTGCGCGACGTGAACTCGGCCAGCATCGGGATCGAGCTCGATCATCCCGGCCACGCGCTCGGCTATCGCCCCTTTGCCGAAGCGCAGATCGACGCGCTGGTGCCGCTGCTGCACCGGATCGTGCAGACCTACGACATTCCGCGCGCCAATGTGGTCGGCCATTCGGATGTGGCTCCGGCGCGCAAGATCGATCCGGGCGAGCTGTTCCCCTGGGCGCGGCTGGCGGAATACCGGCTCTGCCTGCCCCGCCCCACGAAACTCGAACGCGGCGACGTGTTCGACAACGACGCCGCATTCTACCTCGCTCTCGAACGCTTCGGCTATGACATTACCGACGGTTTCAAGGCGGTCGGGGCATTCCAGCGGCGCTGGCGGCCCGAACTGATCGACGGGCTGATCTGCGGCGAACTGCGGGCGATCCTGTTCCAGCTGCTGCTCGATCGGGATCGCGGCCTGACGCGCTAAGCCCATCATTTTCCCGCGATTTGATGCAGCGCAAGGCCAGTGCCGGCATTCCTCGCGAGAGCGGCTGCAACATCAGCAAACGGAAAGCACTCCATCATGACAGCGACGCAATTCAAGGACTGGCCCGGCATGGCCAGCGCGCTCCTTCCCGCCATCAGGAACCTGCACAAGGCGCAGCCCGAGGTGATGAAGGCGTTTCGCGAAATGGGCGCCGCCGCGCACGGCGATGGCGTGCTGGATGCCAAGACCAAGGAATTGCTGGCAGTGGCCATCTCGGTCGCGATCCGCTGCGATCCGTGCGTCACCTATCATGTCGAGGGCGCCCGCAAGCATGGCGCGACCCGCGATGAAATTGCCGAGACAATGGGGCTGGCGGTCTACATGGGGGCCGGGCCAAGCGCGATGTATGCGGCGCAGGCGCTTGAAGCCTATGACCAGCACAGCGAAGCGGCGGCGGGCTGAGCACAAAGGCTTCACAACCCGGCGGAGATTTTACATCGTCTGCGGTGAAATTGGGTTATTCTCCCCTCGTCTTTTGGACAGGGGAGATTTCGCATCATGGCACGCAAATTGTTCGCCGAGCTTTTCGGCACGTTCTGGCTGGTGTTCGGGGGCTGCGGATCGGCCGTTCTGGCCGCAGGCTTTCCCGAACTCGGGATCGGCTTTGCCGGGGTCTCGCTGGCTTTCGGGCTGACCGTGCTGACGATGGCCTATGCCGTGGGCGGAATATCCGGCGGGCATTTCAATCCCGCCGTCTCGCTGGGCCTCGCAATTGGCGGGCGCTTTTCATGGAGTGAGCTGCCCGGATACTGGGCAGCGCAGCTCGGCGGTGCGTTCTGCGCGGCGGGCACGCTGTTCCTGATTGCTTCGGGGCAGGCCGGCTGGAGCGCCGGTGGTTTTGCCTCCAACGGCTTTGGCGAGCTGTCGCCCGGCGGCTATTCGATGCACGCCGCACTGCTGATCGAGATCGTGCTGACGGCAGGCTTCCTCCTCGTGATTCTCGGCTCGACTTCGAAGAAAGTGCCCGGCGGGTTCGCCCCCATTTCGATTGGCCTGGCGCTGACGCTGATCCACCTGATCTCGATCCCGGTGACCAACACCTCGGTCAATCCGGCGCGTTCGACGGCAGTCGCCTTCTATGCCGAGAACGGCGCGGTATCGCAGCTGTGGCTGTTCTGGCTGGCCCCGCTGGTTGGTGCTGCGATCGGGGCGGCGATCTGGCGCTACCTGCTGGCACCAGACGAATCGCTCGAAAACATCGGCGGCGACGGCGAATAGGCTCCGGCTTCCCAACCTCTCGCGCCTGGCCTATATGGCGGGTGCCGGGGGGCCGGGCAGCCGCGTGATCGCAAGATCACGAGGAAAGTCCGGGCTCCACGAAACAAGGGTGGCGGGTAACGCCCGCCGCGGGCAACCGTAGGGAAAGTGCCACAGAGAGCAGACCGCCGATGGCCCCGGACTCGTTCCGGGGCACAGGCAAGGGTGAAAGGGTGCGGCAAGAGCGCACCGGGGGCCTGGTAACAGGCTCTGCATGGCAAACCCCACCCGGAGCAAGACCAAATAGGGGTCTCGCGCTGACCTTCGGGAAGGCAGGAGCGTTTCGCTCCAAGAGATCCGGGTTGGTCGCTGGAGCGTTGGGAGCAATCCCGCGCGTAAGACGAATGGCTGCCCCCGCGGCGCTGATGTGCAAGCATATCGGCTGCGGGACAGAACCCGGCTTACAGGCCCCCCGGCATCATTCGGGCCTATCCAGTACGAATTGGTAACTCAGGCCGGGATTTTCGCCCCTTCGATCCGTATGCCGCCATGCTTGTCATCGACGGCGGTAAGGTACCGCCTGCTGCTGCCTTCGAGCACCAGAGCCGTCAGTCGACCGCTATTGTAGGCGCCCGTATCGATGCCGATCCGGTTGCCAGCATCCACCACATCTTCGGTAATCGTGTGGCCGTGAACCACCACCAGCCCGTGCGATTTGGGATAGCTGAGGAAAGGCTCACGGATCCAGCGCATGGTGCGGGTCTTCTGCTCTTCCATCGGCACACCGGGTTCGATCCCCGCATGGACAAACAGATAGTCGCCCAGCTGCACAAGATCCTCGAACTCCCCGATGAACTTCCGGTGCTTCGGGGGCACGTGCGCTTCCATCAGTTCCTGCACTTCGGCAAGGCTGGCCTTGGTCAGCATCTTGCGATCGATGCCGTAACTTTGCAGGGTCTCGCGTCCGCCGTGGCGCAGGAAATGGCGCAGCGTATCCTTGTGGGAAAAGCTTTCGAGGAACATCTCCTCATGATTGCCGCACAAGATATGGATGGGGCGCAGGCTCTTCCACTTTCGCGCCAATTCGACCACCCCGGCACTATCCGGCCCACGATCGACGAGATCGCCGAGCAGGATAACCTGCGACTGCAGCCCCGCCTGCTCGCCATCGAGGATGTCCTGCTCGATCGCCTCGATCAGTGACATGAACAAGTGACTGCACCCGTGGATATCGCCCACCGCATAGGCGCGCTGACCTGACGGCAGGCAGGGGGCCTCCGGCTTGGGCTTCGCACCAGCAAACATGGTTTTGAAATATTCGAGCATGGTTTCTTGTCTAGGCGGTCACATAGGTGAAACGCATGAGTTAGCAAAGCGGGCGCGGGCTGATGACAGGCATCTGGCCCTGTGGCAAATTTCCTGTCCCTACGCTGAATGTGATGCATAATTCCCACAGTCCCAACTCCGTTAATTCAATCCGCGCAATAAATCTTGTGCGGTGCAGCACGATTGTGCATCTTCATTGCGCAATCGCGTCAATCGACACATCCAACAGATGTCGAACCCGCGACGGCGCAGGTGGGACGAGGCATAGTTCACCACAGCAATTGAGGAAATTGCCCATGCTTACGTCCGTCCGCAGCCTTCTGGCTGCTTCTGTTATTGCCACTGCCGCCCTTTCGGCTCCCGCCTTTGCGCAGGACGAAGAAGGCGGCGTTGGTATCGAGCTTTCCGCAAACGTCGCTCTTGTCAGCGAATACAAGTTCCGGGGCGTCAACCTCTCCGATGGCGATATCGCCATTCAGGGGGGGGTCGATGTCGGCCTGCCCGCAGGTTTCTACGTGGGCACCTGGGCCTCGTCGATCGACGAGGATACGGTCGGCTTCGGCCACACCGAACTTGATATCTACGCTGGTTGGGCCGGGGAATTCGGCAACATTTCCACCGATATCGGCGTTATCAACTACATCTATCCCAATGCCGGCGCCGGTGATTTCGACTATGTCGAATTCTACGGTTCGGTCGGTGCGGGCATTGGCCCGGCATCGCTGACCGTCGGCGTTGCCTATGCGCCGGAGCAGAACTCGCTCGGCGGGACCGACAACTTCTACCTCTATTCCGATGTCGGTGTCGGCATTCCGGGAACTCCTGTCAGCGTTGCCGCCCACCTGGGCTACACAGACGGGTTCCTGACCTTCACCAACGACAGCAAGGCGTTCGATTATTCGATCGGCCTGACCGCCGAAATCCCCGGTTCGCCGGTTTCTGTCGGCGTTGCCTATGTCGGTGTTGAAGGCGATGGGCTCGTCGATCCGACCGGTACTTTCACCGATGACTCGGTGGTGTTTACCATTTCAGCAAGCATCTGAGGCAATAGCCACACCAGCTTCGCAATAAGCGAGGAACGGGAGGGCTCGTACCGGCGACGGTGCGAGCCCTTTCCCATTGTTGGGAAGCTCATTCGAGCATGAAATCCACCGTGGTGACTACCCGCACCTTCTTGAACGGGGTTTCCGCAACGCCCCAGCCGCCGCCGTCGCCGTCGCGCGAGGTGATTTCGAAATAGCCCTGCGTCGCCTGGCGGATGCTGCCCACCTCGGCGCCCGAATCCTCGGCAAACTGCTCGGCTGATGCTCGCGCGTCACGGGTGGCTTCGGCGACCATTTCGGGCTTGATCGCATTCAGTCCGGTAAAGGTGAAGCTCATCCCCGATCCTTCCTCAAGCAGCACGCCCCGGCGGACGAGCTCGAACTGCCGCCGCACCGCTGATTGTGCGCGCTCGATATCTTCGCTGCGCAGACTCATGCGCTGGCGCACGGTAAACTGCGGCACGCCATCCTGGGTATAACTGGAGACATTGACGCCGACGGTTTGCAGTGCCTCTGCCGGAAAGCCGAGTTCGGCGAACCATTCGGTAAGCTGCTCGGTATCGCGATCGACACTGTCTTGCGCTGAAGCCAGATTGGTTTCTGTGGCCGAGTAGGAAATGGTCCAGGTGGCCAGATCGGCAGTAACGTCGCGCTCCGCGAGGCCGCGCACAGTAACCGAGCGGTCCGCCATCTTGGCGCGCAGGAGCCCGTCACCAAGCAGGTATCCCCCCGCGATCATGCCGGTAGCGAGAATGCCCGCAGACAGGAGGAATGTGGCCGAACGGGGGTTCTTCCAGAAAGCGGTGGCGGGGGGCGTGCTGTCGTCGCTATGATCGTTCATCGAGGCTCTCCGGGAGTGGCGTGATGCCGTATGACGAATTGCGCTTCCTGCGATGAACTGTTCTTGAATAGCGACGAATGGAGTTATTGTTGTGACCAAATACCTGCACACCATGATCCGCGTGGCCGATCCCGATGCCACGGTGGCCTTCTTCAAGCTGATCGGGCTGGAGGAAACGCGCCGGATGGAAAGCGAGAAGGGTCGCTTCACGCTGATCTTCATGGCCGCGCCGGGTCAGGAAGGCGTGGCCGAAGTGGAATTGACCTACAACTGGCCGCCCGCCGACGGCAGTCCGGCCGAGGAATATACCGGCGGCCGTAATTTCGGCCACCTCGCCTACCGGGTGGAGAATATCTACGAGACCTGCCAGCGGCTGATGGACGCAGGGGTGACAATCAACCGCCCTCCCCGCGATGGCCACATGGCTTTCGTCCGTTCGCCCGATGGCATTTCGATCGAGCTGTTGCAGGAAGGCTACCTTGAACAAACCGAACCCTGGGCGAGCATGGAGAACACGGGAAGCTGGTGAGCCGCAGGACTGGACCGCCCCCGGCCCCTCCCGATTCGCGGGAGGGGAGTTTCCCTTGCCATTCTGACAACAAGTCGCCACCTGCGCCCTCATCATGGCTGCACGCAGAATCCCCCAGGTCGTCATCATCGGCCGCCCCAATGTGGGCAAGTCCACGCTGTTCAACCGGCTGGTGGGCAAGCGGGTGGCGCTGGTCGATGACCAGCCGGGCGTAACCCGCGACCGCCGGATGGGCGTGGCCGGGCTGGCCGGGTTCGAATTCGAAGCCGTCGACACCGCCGGATGGGAAGACGAGGACGAGGCCACCTTGCCCGGCCGGATGCGCGCACAGACGCAGGTTTCGCTGAAAGGCGCCGATGCTGCGCTGTTCGTGTTCGACAGCCGCGCCGGGATTACGCCGCTGGACGAGGAAATCGCCCGCTGGCTCCGCGGGCAGGGACTGCCGGTCGTGCTGATCGCCAACAAGGCGGAAGGCAATTCGGGCCAGTCGGGCATTCTGGAAGCCTATTCGCTGGGCATGGGCGAGCCGATCCCGGTGAGCGCCGAACACGGCGAGGGCGTGGCCGATCTCTATTCCGCGCTGTTCCCGCTCATCAGCGAACGCGCCACGCGGCTGGAAATTGATGCCGAGCACGATGCCGCGATTGCCGCCGACCGCGCCCGCGCTGCCTTGGAAGCGGGCGAGGATCCGGAGGAAAATGATCCCTCTGCGCCGCTCAGTCTCGCCATCGTCGGGCGGCCCAATGCGGGCAAATCCACGCTCATCAACAGGCTGCTGGGCGAAGACCGCCTGCTGACCGGTCCCGAAGCGGGCATCACCCGCGATTCGATTGCGGTGGACTGGGACTGGACTGACCCGAAGTCGGGCGAAACCCGCGTCATCAAGCTGATCGACACCGCCGGAATGCGCAAGCGCGCAAAGGTGGTCGACAAGCTGGAGAAGCTCTCAGTGTTCGACGGCCTGCGCGCGGTCGATTACGCCGAGGTCGTGGTCCTGCTGCTCGATGCAACGCGCGGGCTGGAAGTGCAGGATCTCAAGATCGCCAGCAAAGTGATCGAGGAAGGCCGCGCGCTGATGGTGGCGGTGAACAAGTGGGACATCGCCGGTCAGGGCGGGGCCGAGGGGCCAAGTGCACTGTTCAACGGCATCCGTGCCGCACTGGAAGAAGGCCTGTCGCAATTGCGCGGTGTGCCGCTGTTCGCGGTTTCGGCGATGACCGGCAAGGGGCTCGACACCATGCTCGGCGCCGCGTTCGAACTGCGCGAACAGTGGAGCCGCCGCGTGCCTACTGCAGGGCTGAACCGCTGGTTCGACGATGCGCTTTCCGCCAATCCGCCGCCCGCTCCCGGTGGCCGCCGGATCAAGCTGCGCTACATCACCCAGGTCGGCACCCGTCCGCCGCGCTTCGTGATCTTCGGTTCACGGCTGGAAAACCTGCCCACCAGCTATGAACGCTACCTGCTCAACGGCATCCGTAAGGAGCTTGGATTCGGCGCGGTGCCGGTACGGCTGACGCTGAAGAGTTCGAAAAACCCCTACGATTCGAACCGCGGCGGCGGTGGCAAGTTCAGCGGCGGCCAAGGGCGGGATTGATGGACACACTCTCCCTTACCGGAGAGCTGATTGCGCGCACTTCCAGCACGGTGCGGGTGCAAGAGATTGTGCAGCTGAGCCTGGCGCCGGTGTTCCTGCTGGCCGCCATCGGGGCGATGCTGAATGTCATGAACATGCGGCTGACCTGGCTGATCGATCGCATCGACTTTGTTGAACGGCGCGTGGCCAAAGGCATCGGCAACCGGGAGGGCGAGGAACTGCCCGCACTGCGCCAACGGCAGTCTTACACCCAGATGGCGGTCAACCTTTCCACCTCGGCGGCGCTCACAATCTGCCTCGTCATCGCAATCCTGTTTGTCAGTGCCTTTATCGAGCCGCGCATCGGCACGCTGGTGGCCGTGTTTTGGATTGCGACCATGCTCCAGCTTTCGATCGCGCTGCTATTGTTCCTGCGAGAAACCCGGCTCGCGACGGCCAGCGCCCGCGAACGGCGCAAGCGCAGCCGCGAGATCATTGCCCGAAAAGGCGATCAGGACACCTGATTGCCCGCTGCCCGCATAAATGCACGCATAACCCGCCGAATTGAAACGCTTTTGTGACGAAAAGCGCGGATACATCGCATTGCTGACGCATTCTTGTGCGACAAAGACGATGTTCTCGTGGGAGAGAGTTTCGATGCAGCGCTATACCCTGACATTCGGACCAGCCGGGGAAGCTGCAAGGCACAGCCTGGACGTTCCCGATCTGCCCACCGCGCTGGTTGTGGCGGATATCAACCTCGATCAGGGCAGGGCCGAAATTCGCGAGGGCGAACGCCTGCTTGCCACGCTGGAAAAGCAGGGACGCAATGCCGCACCTTACTGGCGCGTGAGTTAGCCGTCCCCGCCCTCTCCCGCGGCCTTGCTATTGAGCTGGACATAGTTTTGCAGGCCCATCCGCTCGATCATCGCAAACTGGGTTTCGAGGAAATCGACATGCTCTTCCTCTGAGGCGAGAATCTTCTCGAACAGCTGGCCGGATGTGAAATCCTTGACCTGCTGGCAATAGTCCGCCGCTTCTTTCAGCAGCGGGATCGCCTCATGCTCCAGCGCCAGATCGGCCTTGAGCACTTCCTCAACCGTTTCACCGACTTTCAGTTTGTGGATAGCCTGGAAGTTGGGCAACCCGTCGAGGAACAGGATGCGGTCTGCCAGCCAGTCGGCGTGTTTCATCTCGTCGATTGATTCGTGCCGTTCGTATTCGGCCAGTTTGTGGACACCCCAGTTCGCTAGTACCCGGTAGTGCAGCCAGTACTGGTTGATCGCGGTCAGCTCATTCGTGAGCGCCTGATTGAGATAGTCTATGACCTTCGGGTCGCCCTGCATTGCACTGCCTTTCACTGGAACTCTTGCGGCCATTTTGCGCATTGGCAGGTGCGCTTGGCAAGCGAAACTGCCCAATCAAGAGGTCAAGAACCGCAGAAATCCGTGCTAATGCGAATAGGAGTCAGGAGAGGCGGCGTATGCCTCAGGCAGCGGTAGCGGGTTCCATCAGCGCTTCCCGCTCCTCCCGGATCACCTCCTCCGCTTCATCGAGGCACTGGCCGCAATTGGGGCGCTTTCCCAGTTTGGCATAGACGCTCTCCGCGCCGCCGGTGCGGTACTGCCGCGCAGCCTTGCGCAGATCGCATTCGCGGATGGCATTGCAGACGCAGGTGTACATGGGCGGCGAATCTCCGTGTCTCACCACCTTGTTAATGCGAGTCGCTTGCAAGAGCAAGGCAATTGCGAGTTGTTCGCAGTTTCAGCGCCGGAGCGGGAACATCCGCCAGTATGTCAGGCAACGCCACAGCCATTCGAGCGGGCCATAACGGAAGTGCTCCAGCCACGGCTTGGACCACGCAAGCATCACTGCCCAGCCCAACAGCACCACCAGATAAAGTTCGGGACGCGAAAGTTCCCCCCACAGCCCGCCGGCCCAAGGATGGAAGATCAGCATCATCAATACCGAGGTGCCGAGGTAATTGGTGAAGGCCGCGCGCCCGGCAGCGGACAGCCGTTCCGCCAGCCAGCCGCTCGCGTGACTGCCCCACAGCGCCAGCAGCGCCGCAAGCCCCATCACGGCCGGCAGACGCGGCAGGTGCGAGAAGCCGGTAAAGCTGGCGAGTGTGCCCCAGTAAGTCAGCCCTTCTCCAACGATCCACAGCGCCAGCAGCAGCGTGACCGCCGATCCGCTCAGCAAACCTATCCAGCCCCACAGTCGCTGCTTGCGCTCCGAAAGCCCGCCATTGAACATGCCCGCGCGATAAAGCCCCATGCCGATCAGCATCAGCGGCAGCGTTTCGAACAGGAAGATCACCAGATTGCTCAGCGGATCGCTCGAGTGTTCGGACAGGTTGTGGCGCACGAAATCGAGATAAGTGCCGTCCTGCATGAAGGCGGTTTCGGCGACATCGTCCGCCATAGCGGCCTGTTGCGCCACCACCAGCCCTTCGCGCGCTTCGGCCATTTCGGGAATGTCCCCCATCGCTGTATCGGCGATGAAATAGGGTATGCCCATGGTCGCGGTGTAGATTAGACCGCCCATCACGTATCCGAGCAAGCCGATCACCAGCAGGTTCCGCGCCGACCAGCGCAGGAATGCCACCGCGATGAAGCCGGACACCGAGTAAAGGATCAGGATGTCGCCGCGCCAGATCAGGAAGAAATGAATCAGGCCGAACACCAGCAACCAGAACAGTCGCCGCAATTGCAGCGCCCGGCTCGCGCCGCGTTCCCATGCCTTGTCCATGAACAGCGCCAGCCCCGCGCCGAACAGCAGCGTGAACAGCCCGCGCATCTTGCCGTCAATCAGAACGAACTGCGCAATCCACATCCAGTTGTCCGGATCGCCGGTGGGGACGAGGAAAGCCTCGGGCCACATATAGGCTCCGAACGGCTGGCCGAAGGCGACGATGTTTGCAGCCAGAATGCCAAGCACGGCGAAACCGCGGATCAGATCGAGGCTGGCGATCCGTTCGCCTGCCTTGGCGGGAACGGGCGCTGCGCCTTGATCCGCGCCGTCCGGCGTTGTCAGTGTGTCAGTCATCGAAATTCCCTGTCCGTCCCGGCTAAAACTTTAGCCGAGCGGAAGGATTTGGGAAGCAGTGATCTCCGCGTCAGTCACGGGAAACGATACAATCGTGCCCGGCGCGGCGCAGCGAATTGCACGCGCTCTGCGCTTCGTTCCGCGAGGCATAGCCGCCCGCCAGCAGCCTGGTGACGCGGCCAGAGGGAACCAGTAGCCGCTCGCGTCCCGCCACTTCGGGGCGTGACGAAAGCTGGGTCCACAGCCGCTCGGCATTGCCTGCCACGCCAAAGGCACCAAGCTGCAAACGCCACGGTCCGTTTATGCGGGCGGCGGCGGGTGCTGCCGTAGCGGCGACCTGTCGCAGTGGCGCCGGAGTTGGCGTGGGGACTGCGCTGGGAGCCTCGGCGCGGGCGAAGGTCGCACCTGCATCGGCGGGGCTGGCCGTGCCGGTCGCTTCGGTCGCCTGCCGCACCGCGTCACGCGCGGCAGCAACCGAAGGTGACACGGCGACGCTGGGATTCGGGCGCGGCGCGCCGGACGCTTGCGCAGCGGCGCGTACCGGCGGGCCATCCTGCGCAGAAAGGTCCGCAGCCGCGAGTTCGACGGCACGAGCCTGCACGGCCTCCGCCTCCAGCTGACGCGCCAGCCCGGCGGCGTTCTGCCGCTGTTCGATCGGGATATGTTCGTCCATTTGCGCCAGCGCCGGTCCGGCTTGCGGCAACCCGGCACCATTGGCGAGCGTCAGCAAGGCATAGGCGCGCTCCCAATCCTGCGCGACCAGATCGCCGTTGAAATGGGCGATGCCGAGCAGGTATTGCGCACGCGGATCGCCGCGCCGCGCGGCATCTTGGACATAGGGCAGCGCCGCTTCGCGCCGCCCGTCCTGGAACAGCATCAAGCCGAAGGTGTCGGCTGCCTGTACATGTCCTGCCTGCGCCGCGCGGGCATAGAGTTCTTCCGCCCGCGCCACATCCTGCGGCACCCCGCGCCCAAGCCGGTAGGCCTGGCCAAGATTGAACATCGCGTCGGGATCGCCCGCCTCGGCCGGTCCGCGCCATTCGGCAACGGCGGTGGTATAGTCCCCCCGGCTCCACGCCTCCACTCCATCCCGCACGGTGGCGGATAACGGCGCGGCGAAGGTGACGGTGGCGAAAAGGGCAGCTCCGACAAGCCAGCCGGATTTCATTTGCGACATTGCTGATGCTTCCTGTTCGGATCGAGCGCGTGGTTTAGCCTGCCATAGTAAATGCCCCATTAGCAAAGCGTTTATGTGCGCCAGCTAATCGTATTGCAGTGCAAGTAGGAGGAACCCAGCGCATCTGTCACGAGCCCGGTTCGGCCAGAATTCGGCCAATGACGCTGTCGATTTTCCTGACATTCTCAATGCCCTGATTAACCCAAAATAAACGGTATCCTGCGAAGTCGGTGGCGGAAGGCCCGTGGACCATACCGGTCAGGGCCAGTGACTGTAGGGGGAATCGCCTTGCGCGTTCTAGCATTGGCATCGCAGAAGGGTGGATCGGGCAAGACCACCCTCGCAGGGCACCTGGCGGTGCAGGCACAGCGTGCCGGCGCCGGGCCGGTCGTGCTCATCGATATCGACCCGCAGGGTTCGCTCGCCGACTGGTGGAACGAGCGTGAGGCGGAGTTCCCTGCCTTCGCACAGACCACCGTCGCCCGGCTGGCGAACGATCTGGCGATCCTGCGCCAGCAGGGCTTCAAGCTGGCGGTTATCGACACCCCGCCCGCGATAACCATGGCGATCCAGTCGGTAATTTCGGTTGCCGAACTGATGGTCGTCCCGACCCGCCCCAGCCCGCACGATCTGCGCGCCGTGGGTGCCACAGTCGATCTGTGCGAACGGGCGGGCAAGCCGCTGATCTTCGTGGTCAACGCCGCCACTCCCAAGGCGCGGATCACCTCGGAAGCCGCTGTCGCGCTGTCGCAGCACGGCACCGTTGCCCCGATCACCGTCCACCACCGCACCGATTTCGCCGCTTCTATGATCGACGGTCGTACGGTAATGGAAGTCGATCCCGAAGGCCGCTCCGCGCAGGAAGTCACCGCGCTGTGGCTTTACGTCGCAGATCGCCTCGAAAAGAACTTCCGCCGCACCGTGTTTGCCGCTCCGGGCAGCAAGATGGCGCAGGCCAATGGCGCGTCGCGCGCCGCACAGGGCGGTTTCGGCCGCCGGGTGGCGCAGTGATGGCGAGCTCCGCAGCCAGCGAAAGCAAGAGCTTCGCCTCGCTCGGGCCGATGCTGCTCGCCCGCAAGGGCACGGCCAAGCCCGCCATGCGCGTGCAGCTCGAACAGTCCGACCGGGTGGCAACGCTCGGCGACGATTTCGATATGCTCGCCAGCAGCCAGGATGCGCTGGGCTGGAACGATATGGGTGACCATGACAGCGACGATCACGTTGTCGCCCTGCCGGTGGCAAACAAGCGCCAGCAGCTCGCCCAGAAGGCGCAGACTGTTGCGGGCGATACCCGCCGCGCTGCCTTCACCCTGCGGCTGGATGCTGAACGCCACCTCAAGCTGCGGCTCGCCAGCACCCTGCAGGATCGCAGCGCGCAGAAGCTCGTCACAGAAGCGCTCGACAGCTTCCTTTCCGCCATTCCCGAACTCGATGCCATTGCCGCGCGTGTGCGGCGGACGACCAAGAACTCCTGAGGGGGACAAGAGCGATGAACGCGATGCAGAAGCGAAATCCGATGCTGGGCCTGGGTGTCACCACCGCGATGGCAGCGATAATGCTGAGCGGTTGCGCGACCGGTTCGGCGCCAACAGCTGCAGTTTCAGCGGCACAGGCGCAGCAGGCTCTGGCAACGGGCCAACATGGTGCGGCGGTGCAGGCGGCGGAAGCTGCCGTTCAGGCCGATCCGCGCAATGCTGCCCACCGCATGATGCTGGGCAATGCCTATCTTGAAGCCGGACGCTTCGCTTCCGCCTCGACCAGTTTCGAGGACGCGATGGCGCTCGGTGACAATAGCCCCCGTGCCGCGCTCAGCCTCGCGCTGGCGCTCACCGGGCAGGCGCGTTACGCCGAAGCCTCCTCGTTGCTGTCCGACTGGGAAGGCGAAATCGCTGCTTCCGATCTCGGCCTCGCGCTCGCGCTGGCCGGACAGCCGGAGCGCGGCATCCACATTCTCACCAATGCGATCCGTGGCGGTGACAACACCGTCAAATCGCGCCAGAACCTTGCCTATGCCTATGCCGTCGCAGGCCGCTGGCGCGAGGCACGGATGATGGTAGCGCAGGACGTGCCCGCGCACGAAGTGGGCGACCGGATGGAAGAGTGGGCGCAGATGACCCATTCCGAAGCCTACCAGCTCCGCGTGGCCAGCCTGCTCGGCGCGCCGGCCAACGTGCGCGATGCCGGTCAGCCTGTGCATCTGGCCTTGGTCAATTATCCCGACGCCCCGCAACTGGCAGCCGAAGCGACGCAGCCGTCGCTCGTCCCGCCACCTCCCCCGCTTGCCGCGCTCGACGCCGAGCGGATGAGCATTCCAGCCAGCGGTGGCGAACTGCCGTCGGTCGGCGCCGCTGCTCCGCGTCAGGCGGAAGTGGGTCTGGACACCTATGCCCCGCCCCGCGCAGCAGCACCCGCTAATTTCGCCGAGGCCTTCGTGGCAGAACCACCGGTCGCAAGCGGATCGCTCGCTGCTGCGGCGACCGAAACGCTGCGGATGGTCAGTGTTCCGGCAGCCCAGCCCGCATCGGCGCTGCAGCCTGCCGCTGCGGCTCCTGCAGCACCTCGCGCTTCTGCTGCTTCCGCCCCGCGCGGCACTGTCACTGCGGCCACCCCGGCGATTGCTCGCCCGGTCCTCGCGGCAGCCCCGGCGAGCGGCTCCTCTCATCTGGTGCAACTGGGCAGCTTCTCCAGCGAGGCCAGCGCCCGCCGCGCCTGGGGCATTTACCAGTCGCGCCATGCCGAACTGGCAGACCGTGAACTGGTCATCACCCAGGCCGTGGTGAACGGTCGCAATTACTGGCGCGTTTCGGCAGGTGGTTTCGACCGCAACGGCAGCCGCGACATGTGCAGCCGGGTGCAGTCCTCCAGCGCGGACGGCTGCATCAGCTGGGCCGCCAACAGCCCGCTGCCTGGTGCCATCGACACCGGCGTGCGGATGGCCCGCCGCTAGTCACCTTCTCCTGAAGTATACCACCCCGGAACCCCTCCCCTCACCGGGAGGGGTTTTTCGTTCTGGTGGCTGCCCTTTGCGCAGATCGCCAGCGCTACCCATGGGCCATACCCTGCCTACCCGCGATTGGACCACCTTGCCCAAGCCAGGTCCACTGCTATAGTGCAGCAACACACCTAGTGGAGGATCAGGATTTGCGCGCCCATTGGCGGATCGTACTGGCCACTTTCGCTGGTCTGGCAGTTACGCAATTTACTGCGGACCTCGCGAAGCTTGTTCCGCTACCCCAGTCACTGGACTCGATCGCTTACTTGCGAAGCGGGATTTCCTACCTCTTCGACATCGCTTTGATGGTCCTGCTGCTGCGAATGCTGGGCGGAGTCTCGTTTGCGCGGCAATGGACGGCGACCGGCCTTGGTCAGCCGGCTCGTCCGGCACTGCTGATGGGACTCTGCCTGTTTGTTCCACTGGTCCTCTCAGGATTGGTGTTGGGTCGGCTATCAGACGAAGAAAGTCCCTCCTCGCTACTGTTTCTGGGCCTGATTGCCCCCTTTGCCGAGGAAGTCACCTATCGCGGACTCGCAGCCGGAGGACTGATGCTGTTGGCAGGTTGGCGGTTCTGGCCAGCGGCCCTCTCCCCGGCAATCCTGTTCGGGTTGATCCACCTGTCGCAGGGTGAGGGCCTGGTCGAGATAGCCAGCGTGGTCGCCATTACCGCCGTCGGTGGGCTATTCTTTGCCTGGCTGTACGTCCGCTTCGGCAATAATCTCTGGCCCGCGGTTGTCATGCATGTCGGAATAAACAGCCTGTGGAATCTGTTCGACCTGGGTGACAATGCGATAGGAAGCGCAATCGGCAATGTTCTGCGCGTAGCAACGGTGCTGGGTGCGCTTGCCTTTGCAATCTGGGGACAACCCTGGCTGGAGCGGGTCAGCGCAACTCGCAAAACCAGTCATGAATTTGTGCCCCTAGAGCCTAAAGGCTGAACCCGCCGTCGCTCACCAGTGTCGTTCCGGTGATCGTGGCAGCGGCATCGGAGAGCAGGAACAGCACCTGCGCGGCGACCTCATCAGCCGAGGCAAAGCGGCCCAGCGGGGTCGCCTGCGCCGCCATTGCCGCAATCGCGGCCGCACGATCGCCCTGATGCTGCGCTACCAGATCGTCGAAGAACGGCACCCCGTCCCAGATCGCGGTGTCCACCCCGCCCGGAGCGATGGCGTTGACGCGGATACCGCGCGAAACCCCTTCCTTCGCCGCCACCTTGGTCAATTGCATCACTGCGGCCTTGGACGCGGCATAGGCGGCGATACCCTTCTCCGCCTTTAGCGCGGTGACCGAGGCGGTGAGCACAATCGCGCTGCCTTCCCCCGCCAGCCGCATAGCTGTGCGCAGCGAGAGGAAAGCGCCGTCGAGATTGACGCTCATAACCTTGCGCCAGTCGGCAAATGCCATTTTCACAACCGGAGCTGCCTCGCCCGATATACCGGCGTTGAGCACAGCGGCGTGGAGCACGCTTTCGCTTGCCTCGATCCGGTCCCACAGCGCCTCGTCTGCCACATCGCCCGCTTGCATTGCTACTTCGCAGGGCAGATCGAGCGCAGCCAAGGCGTCGACATTCAGATCGACGAGGACCAGCTTCGCCGCCCCCGCAGCGGCCAGCGCCCGCGCGCAGGCCGCACCGATCCCGGATGCCGCGCCCGTCACCAGCACGGTCTTGCCCGCAAAACTATTTGCCAACACGAACGCCTCCCTTGAACAGTCCCCTGACCCGGCCCTGCGTCGGTTGCCCGTCAAACGGTGTATTCCCCGCTTGCGCTTCCATCCGCCGCGAATCCACCACCCAAGGTGCTTCAGGATCGATGATCGCGATGTCTGCTTCCATGCCCTCCGCCAGCGCGCCCGCGTTCACGCCCAGCAGGCGCGCCGGGTTGTGCGCGAGCAAGTCGAACATGCGCGGCAGTTCGATCACTTCGTCGCGCACCAGCGTCAGCGTCATTGCCAGCAGGGTTTCGGCCCCGGCCATTCCCGGCGCGGCATCGGCGAAGGGGAGGTTCTTGTCCTCCGGCCCGCGCGGATCGTGGCCGCTGGCGATCACGTCTATCGTCCCGTCAGCAATGGCTTCGATCACCGCCTGCCTGTCATCCTCGCAACGCAGCGGCGGCGAAAGGCGGGCAAAAGTGCGGAAGTCCGCCAGCGCCAGATCGGAGAGCATGAAATGCGCCGGAGTAACACCCGCCGTCACCGCCACGCCGCGCGCCTTTGCGCTGCGCACCAGCGCCAGCCCGCCGCGCGTTGTCACCTGCCGCAGATGCAGCCGCGCGCCGCTCGCTTCGGCCAGGGCAATATCGCGCGCCACGGCCAACGTCTCGGCCTCGATCGGGGCGCTCGGCAGGCCCAGCCGGGTTGCCATCTCGCCTGCCGTAGCAACGGCGTGCCCCGCCAGCCCGGCGTCCTCGGAGTGAGTGACCACCACCATGTCCAGCATCGCCGCATATTGCAGCAGCCGCAGCATCACGCCGCTGTCCCCGATCCAGCACCGCCCGGTTGCCACCGCCCTGGCACCGGCATCGCGCATCAGCGCGATTTCGGCGAGGTGCGCCCCCGCCAGCCCCGGCGTCGCGGCGGCGAGCGGGTGGACCCAGAAATCGGGCTTGCCGCTCTGCGCCGCAAAACGCACCCGCGCCGGATGATCGAGCGGCGGCGACTGGTCGGGCATCAAGGCGGCGCGGGTGATCCCGCCGAAATGGAACGCGGGCTTGTCGATGGCGAACACACCAAGATCGACGAGACCGGGGGCGACGATCTTGCCCTTTGCATCAATCACTTCGTCGCCATCGTACCAGCCGCCATCGCCAAGCGAAACGATCAGCCCGCCTTCGCAGCGCACCGCCCCTTCGACGACGCCCGAAGGCGTGACGACCCGGCCATTGGTGATCGTGAGCGGGCGCAGCTGCTTCATGCCCATTCTCCCTCTCCCCAACCCGGCACACCGCGCGCCTTGCGCGTCAGCACGTCGAGGCAGGCCATCCGGATCGCAACACCCATTTCCACCTGCGCGGTGATGATCGAGCGGCCCGGAAGATCAGCCACGTCGCTGTCGATTTCCACCCCTCGGTTCATCGGGCCGGGGTGCATTACAAAAGCATCGGGCGCGGCCAGTGCCAGCCGTTCCCTGGTCAGCCCGTAAAGGTGGCGATATTCGCGCGGGGAGGGAATGAACTGCCCGTCCATCCGCTCGTTCTGCAACCGCAACATCATCACCACATCCGCGCCCGCCAGCGCATCGTCGAACCGGTGATGCGCTTCCACCCCCATTCGCTCGACCCCCTGCGGCATCAGCGAGGGCGGGGCGCAGACCCGCACTGTCGCGCCAAGGGCTTGCAAGCACAGTATGTTCGATCGCGCGACCCGGCTGTGCAGCACGTCGCCGCAGATCGTCACTACCAGCCCGGTGAAATCCTCGGCATCGTGTCCGCGTTCGCGCAGCTTCATCCGCAGGGTCAGCGCATCGAGCAGTGCCTGCGTCGGGTGTTCGTGCTGGCCGTCCCCGGCATTGAGCACCGGGCAATCGACCTTGCCCGCGATCAGCCCCACCGCCCCGCTCGATCCATGCCGGATCACGATGGCATCGGCGCGCATCGCGTTCAGCGTCATCGCTGTGTCGATCAGCGTTTCGCCTTTCTTCACAGACGATTGCGCCGCGTGCATGTTGACCACGTCGGCACCCAGCCGCTTACCCGCAATCTCGAAACTCAGCAGCGTGCGGGTGGAGTTCTCGAAGAAGGCATTGATGATCGTGAGGCCCGCCAGCTTCTCCGAATGCTTGCTCGTCTGGCGGTTGAACGCGACATATTGTTCGGCCTCCGCCAGCAGGTAGAGGATCTCGTGCCGCTCCAGCGGGCCGATGGCGATCAGGTTGCGATGCGGGAAAGCACGGCCACCCGCAGGAAAGCGGGAGCTTGGCGGATTGGGGAGCGGCGATGTCATTAAAGCAAAGTCCCTAGTCGAGAGGTATCGGCGGCTCAAGCGGTTAGTGCTGGCACTGGCGCGGCCCCGTGCCTACATCGGACCGCACAACTGGTTCAATCGGGGCAAAAGTATGAGTTTCGCACGCAAGGTCTGGCGGCTGCTGGTCGGGATCAAGGATGGATTGGCGCTGCTGTTCCTGCTGCTGTTCTTTGGCCTACTGTTCGCGGCCTTGAGCGCGCGGCCCAATCCGGGCGTGGTGCGCGATGGCGCGCTGCTGCTCGATCTGGATGGCGTGCTGGTGGAAGAGGTTGCTCCGGTCGATCCATTCCAGGCGCTGCTGTCCCAGTCGCTGCCGGTGCGCGAATACGCGGCGCGCGATCTGGCCCGTGCTATTGACGCGGCGGCGGGTGACGAGCGGATCGAAGCGTTGGCGCTCGACCTGACCGGTTTCCTCGGCGGCGGAGCGGTGCATTTGCAGGAAGTCGCGGGCGCGCTGGAACGGTTCCGGGCGGCGGAAAAGCCGATCTACACCTATGGCGTGGCCTACAGCGATGACTCCATGCTGCTCGCCTCGCACGCCAGCGAGATATGGGTCGATCCGCTGGGCGGGATCGCCATCACCGGGCCGGGCGGAGAGAACCTCTACTACGCCGCCGCACTCGATCGCTTCAATGTCACTGCCAATGTCTACCGCGTCGGTACCTACAAGAGCGCGGTGGAGCCCTATACCCAAAGCGGCATGTCCCCCGAAGCGCGCGAGAACCTTACCCAACTGGTCTCGACCCTGTGGCAGGAATGGCAGGCGCATGTGCGCGCGGCGCGGCCAGATGCCGACATTGCGCGGGTGACGGGCGATGTCGCGGGCTGGCTCGCGGCATCGAACAACGATCTGGCCGAAGCAGCCGTCGCCGCCGGCCTCGCAGACCGCGTCGGCACCCGCGTCGAATGGGGCGAGATGATCGCGCAGCAGGTCGGTTCGGACAGCTGGGACAAGACGCCCGGCGCCTTCGCCATGACCGAATACGATCCGTGGCTCGCCGATGTCGATGCCGGGCTGGACCTTGGCGGGGGCAGCAAGATCGGCGTCATCACCATCGCTGGCGAAATTTCCGACGGCGATGCCGGACCGGGTTCGGCAGGGGCGGAACGGATCAGCCGCCTGCTCGACGATGCGCTGGACGACGATCTGAAAGCCCTTGTCGTCCGCGTGGACTCGCCCGGCGGCACGGTCACGGGCTCCGAAACGATCCGCCGCGCGATCATGCGCCACCGCGATGCGGGGATTCCGATCGCGGTGTCGATGGGCAATTACGCGGCGAGCGGCGGCTACTGGGTCGCCACACCGGGCCAGCGCATCTTTGCCGAGCCTGAAACGCTCACCGGTTCGATCGGCGTCTTCGCGGTGTTCCCCAGTTTCGAGGAGCTGCTCACCGAATACGGGGTGAATTCGGACGGCGTGCGCACGACCGGCCTATCGGGCCAGCCGGACCTGCTCGCAGGGCTGACGCCCGAAGTCGATGCGGTGCTGCAAGGCTCGGTCGAGAACACCTACGCCCGCTTCCTTTCGCTGGTGGCCGAGGCGCGCGGGATCAGCGTCGCGCGGGCAGACGAGCTGGGCCAGGGCCGGGTGTGGGACGGCGGCGCGGCGCGGCAGCTCGGCTTGATCGACCAGTTCGGCGGCCTCGACGATGCCGTGGCATGGGCCGCAGAGCGCGCGGAACTGGCGGAAGGCGACTACGAAGTGCGCTATCTGGGTGACGGCGCCGACCAGTACGGTTCGCTGATTGCGCAAATGATGGCTCCGGATTCAGCCCGCAAAGCGCGCGGCCACGATCTCGCCGCCACATTCGCGCGGCGCGAAATGGGGCGGCTGGCGCGGGTGCTCGGCGACCTCGACGGACTGATGGCAAGCGAGGGTGTGCAGGTGCGCTGCATGGAATGCACTATCCTGCCCTCTGCAAGCGCGCAGGCCACGGTAGCACTGCCGCGCAACGGCTGGCTCGCCACGCTGGCACGGCTGGTGGAAAGCTGAACCAAAAGCTCCCCCGCACCCACCAGCCTGCGCCCTCTTGCCTTGGGGGCGTCCCCGTGGCAAAGGCCCGCCCCTGCCGTGAATCGCTGCTTGCAGCGAGCAGTCCGGCGGGCGCGTAGCTCAGTGGTAGAGCACACCCTTCACACGGGTGGGGTCGCAGGTTCAATCCCTGCCGCGCCCACCATCTTTTCAATGACTTAGGAGAGATGGCTGGCGTTTCCATGAAAAAACCATGGAAAAGGGGGTGTGCGCGAGCTTCAGTCCACTCGGTCGCTGCGCAGTCCTACTGTCCTGAAATTTCTTTCGCGATTAGCTTTGCTTGCTCAAGAACCGTCTCGGTTGCCAATAGCTGCATATCAGGGGGATACCCGAACTGGCGCAGGGTGCGCTTGATTATGACCTTAAGCTTGGCGCGCACGCTTTCCTTGATCGTCCAGTCGATGGAAGCATTTTCTCTCACTTTCTCGAATAGCACGATCGCCAGCTCGCGAAGCTTGTCTTTCTCCATCAGTTCGCGTGCGCTATCGTTATTGGCAACAGCAGTGTAGAATGCATATTCCTCGCGGCTCAATCCCAGTTCCTGCGGCTCCTTGTCAAGATTGCGGATATGCTTGGCGTGGCCAATAAGCTCTTCCATGAACTCGGCAGCAGTAATTATCTTCGCATGGTAACGCTTGATGGAGTACTGGAGCATTTCCATAAAGGACCGGCTTTGCACCAGATTACTCCTGGTGCGCGCCTTGATCTCTCCGTCCAAGAGCCGTTTGAGTAATTCCAGCCCAAGGTTCTTGCGCTTGTAATTTCTCACATCAGCCAAAAACTCATCGGACAAAATTGAGATGTCAGGCTTCTTGATCCCGGCCGCGTCGAAAATGTCGATGACCTGTTCGCTGACAAGCGCTTGGTCGATTGTCTGACGAATGGCCGTTTCCAGTTCCTCATCAGTGCGATCGCCGCCACTAGAATCAAACTTCGCTAGCCGCGCCTTCACCGCCTGGAAGAATGCCACTTCATCTTTCGCATCCATTGCCTGCTCGTGCGGGATCGCGATTGAGAATGCGCCAGACAGGGCCGCGACTTCATTCACGAATCTGGTCTTACCGTTTTCCAAGCCAAGAATGTGGTCCTCTGCTTCGAGGATCAGCGAAAGCTTGCGACCGGTATCAGCCGTGAAATACTCTTCGTACGCGAAGCCATGAAACATCTGCGAGACGACTTCGAGCTTCTCCAGCATTGCGGCAACTGCCTGTCCCTGTACGACCGCCGGATCACCCTTGCCTCCACCCTCAGTATAGAAGCTCAGTGCTTTTTTCAGGTCTTGCGCAATGCCGAGGTAATCGACAACCAGCCCGCCTTCCTTGTCGCCATAGACCCGGTTCACGCGGGCAATGGCTTGCATCAGATTATGCCCCTTCATCGGCTTATCGATGTAGAGGGTGTGCATTGAAGGCGCATCAAAGCCCGTCAGCCACATGTCACGTACGATCACCAGTTCGAGTGGATCGTTCGGATTGCGCATCCTTTCGGCGAGATCGCGGCGCTGGCCCTTGGTCGTGTGGTGCTTAGCAATCTCCGGCCCGTCCGACGAGGCGGCTGTCATCACGATCTTGATCTTGCCCCTGGCCGGATCGTCATGGTGCCAGTCCGGACGCAGAGCGACGATGGCTGCGAACAGATCGGCGGCAATGCGGCGCGACATCGCGACCACCATCCCCTTGCCGCCGTTGTTGACCTCCTGACGCAAGGTAAAATGCTCGACGATGTCAGCCGCTACCCGCTTGATCCGGTCTTCTGCCCCAATCAGCGCCTCTAGCTGCGTCCATTTGGCCAAAGTCTTCTGATTGTCGGTCAGGTCTTCCTGTGCAAGCTCGTCGTCCAGCGCCTTGACCAGTTCCTGCCCCTCTTCGCTCAAGCGAATTTTGGCCAGGCGGCTCTCATAATAGATTTTGACCGTCGCCCCGTCCTCGACAGCCTGCGCAATGTCGTAGACATCGACGTAATCCCCAAAGACCTGCGCGGTATTGGCATCGGTGCTTTCGACCGGTGTTCCGGTGAAGCCCAGATAGGTCGCGTGCGGCAGAGCGTCGCGCATATATTTGGCGAAGCCATAGACCGTCCTTTTCCCGATGACGTTCCCGGCATCGTCCTTCTCGTCGACGGTCCTCGCGCGGAAGCCATATTGCGTCCGGTGTGCCTCGTCTGCCAGCACGATGATGTTTTCGCGCGTCGAGAGCGTCTCGTAGACGTTGCCATCTTCCGGTTGAAATTTCTGGATGGTGGTGAAGACGATCCCACCAGAACTGACCGACAGCAATTCCTTCAGCTGCGCCTGACTTTCGGCCTGCACCGGATCTTGCCGCAAAAGTTGGCGCGAGCTGGCAAACGTATCAAACAGCTGATCGTCGAGATCATTGCGGTCGGTGAGGACTACAATTGTCGGGTTGTCCATCGCCAGCACTATCTTGCCCGCATAGAACACCATCGACAGCGATTTGCCCGATCCTTGCGTGTGCCACACCACCCCGCCCTTGCGGTCGCTGGCGGGCTTTCCGCTGGTTGTCGGGAGACCATACTTCAGCGGGTCCTCATGAAAACGCCCAGCTTTCGGCTGGCCATGCACGTCGAGGAACCCGGCCGCGCGCAAGGTAGACTTCACCGCTTTATTGACTGCGTAGTATTGGTGATAGGAAGCCAGTTTCTTGACCGTCTGAATGTTCACCAGCCCGGTCTTGGGGTCTTTCTTCTCGGCAGTTTCGAAGACGTTGAAATGCCGGATCAGGTCAAGGAACGTCGCCTTGTTCAGCATCCCGGCGATCATGGTTTCCAACTGGCCGACCAGCGGGTTGGCCTCGGTCAGTCCGTCAGCTGTCTTCCAACGCATGTAGCGCGTAAAGCCAGCAGAGATTGACCCGACCTTGGCGTCCAGCCCGTCAGAGATCATGCACAAGCCGTTGTAGGCAAACAGCGAGGGGATGACCGCCTTGTAGGTTTCGATCTGCCGGTACGCTGATTTGACTGTCGCCTGCGCGTCGCCTGCATTTTTCAGCTCAATCATGCCCAGCGGCAAGCCGTTAACAAACAGGATGATGTCGGGCCGCTTCTGGACCCGCTCCTCGATCACGGTGAACTGATTGGCGGCGAGGAACTCGTTGTTCTCAGGCGTGTCGAAATCGACCAGCCACACCAGATCGCCACGCTCGTTCCCGCTTTCGTTGCGGGTGACCTTGACCCCTTCGGTCAGCAGGCGGTGGAAAGCCTGGTTGTTGGCGATCAGGTCTGTGGCACCGGTCAGTTGCGCGCAGCGCAGGGCTTGCCGGACCGCGTCTTCGCGCTGGTCATGAGCAATACCGGGATTGATCCGCGCCACCGCCGCTCGCAGCCGCGCTTCCAGCACCACATCCGAGAAGCTGGTGCGCTCTGGATGGTCAGCATCGGGCGCGATGTCGGGCGCATAGAGGTACGAATAGCCCTGCCGTTCCAGCAACGAGAGCGCAAAGGTCTCGATTTCGGATTCGGTGAGCTTCGTCATACGTTCCGAAACTCGATCACCTCACGGGAGTAGAAATCAACGACTGCAACGAAGTTCACCGCTTCGCTCTGCACCGCGATTATCCATTCATCGTCCTCATTCATATCGACGGATTTTATGTCTTGTGCGATCAGCGCGATGTTGACCGCATCTTCCTGATATTCTTCGTTGAACGCACCTGACAATCGCTGAAGGAAATAATCCTCTCTGAAATAGCTACTGCGAATGTCGAAAAACGCTTCTGCGTTTTTGAGGACATGAACACGTGCATTTTCAGAGAAAGCCTCGCCTAATCTGCCATCGTTAGACAGGAGGAAAACTTCATCGTCAGTTGTCTCAAGAAACTTACAGATAGTGAGATAGATGCAGGCATCCTTAAATCCTTTGTCACCGCTCAGATCGAAAGGAGCAAGCTTCTGCAGAGAGAGGTCTTGCAAGTGAGGTAGGTGAAGGATGTCCTCAACCAAAGGACACTCAATGAACTCGATCTCAGCCGCCGCTGCTTGATAAAGTTCTTCGATACGCTCTTCGATATGTGCTTCCATCGCATCTGCATCAGCTTGTACATGCTGGAAAAAATAGTTGGATTTGAACTTGGCCAAATCTGTCTTCATCTTGCGGCGCTTTTGCCACTTGATCTCTTCGATCACGATTGCAGGGATATGCAGATCGGCCACGCGCGCTAGCTGCTCCAGTGCAGCAACATTGCCAAAGAAACCTTCGGCTCCTTCGCGTCGTAACTGATTGGTATCGACGAACACTGCGTCAGGCATCGGTAAGCTCCAAAGACACGCGCAACTCACCGCTCATCAGCTTTGGCAGCAGTGCATCTAGCTTCTCTTTGAGGGTCGCAATCTGCCTGTTGTTGGTGATTATCTTGGTATGCAGCGGCGCGAAGACCGGCTCCATTTTCACAAGCGTTGCCCTGTCAGGTATTTTGACCATCGCTTCGGCCAGGTCAGTTCGCTTGATATGCCCCATTGTCGTCGCCTTCGTCTCTGCGATGGCGATGAACCGTTCCATATGATGCTTCGTCCATTGGTATACGAACCAATTAGGAAAGAGAGCGGAAGTGACCTTGAACAGGTGCTGGTTCAACACACAGGTTGGACCATCCCAGAGCTTGACCAAAAGGCTTGCCGACCATGAGAAAATGATGTCCCCATTCTCGACAATATATTCGGCTGGTACCTTCGATGTCGCCCAATCGGAAGACTCGGACAGGCCGCCCTTCAGGTCTTTGATCTTGAGCACCGGAAGACGCTCGACCGGGTTCTTCGCGGGGTACTTCTGACAGGCCAAACCATTTAAGTACTCTGCTACCTTGTCGAGTGGGGCTTCACCCCAATCATCCTCCGCCTCTTCGATGAAATACTGGCGGAAGAGGGTTTCGGCGAGCGCCTCCAGCGTGGCGTTTTGGCGCTGGAGCAGATCGATCTTGTCATCCAGCGATGACAGCACCTCGGCAATGGCCTTTTGTTCGTCCTTGCTATCAGGAAATGCGATTTCCTTCTTTGACAAGTCTTTTGCCGTGATCTGAGGTTGGGCTGACCCAGAAATCACATCTTCGAAAGAGGAGGATAGAGCCCAATAGTAGATAAAATCGTTGAGGATTTCGTTCTCGGCTTCGATAGCCATACAGATGTTGGAAACGCTCGCTTTCTCTTCGGTCAAGAAAGCCAAGCCACAGTTCGATCCCCGACAGGTGATGAACGGTTGCCGGTGCTCGTAGTCGTAGAAATCGACGTATCCGCGAATGCTGCTGCCGCCGTAGAAAGAAAACACCTTCACGCCTGATGGTTCATCAGCAAATAGCTCTGCCTTGACAAACTTGCCCTGTCGCAGCTTAGCCACGTCGCCCAGCGGTTTCTCTTCCCACCCCTCAGTCACGGCAGTTGCACCTTCGCCAAGTTCTCTGCGATCCGCGTATTCAACTGGGCCTCTTCCTCCAGCTGCGCCTCGAACTCCGCTTTCAGGCTGGCGAAGCGTTCGGCGAAATCGAAATCAACCTCTTCGTCGGCCAGCCCGACATAGCGCCCCGGTGTCAGCACATGGTCCAATTCGCGCACCCGATCGAGCGTGGCGGAATTGCAGAAGCCCTTTACGTCCTCATACTGCCCCGCATCGCCCTTCTGCCATTCGCGATAGGTGCCGGTGATCTGTTCGATGTCCCCGTCCGAGAACTCCAGCGTGCGGCGATTGACCAGATGGCCCAGATTGCGCGCATCGATGAAAAGGATTTCGCCCTGCCGGTAGGTCTTGCCCCGGCTGAGGAACCACAGGCTCGCCGGAATCTGGGTGTTGAGGAACAGCTTGGCCGGCAGGTTGACGATGCAATCGACCAGCCCCGCCTCCACCAGGGCTTTGCGAATTTCCCCTTCGCCCGATGACTTGGTGGTGAGCGCCCCCTTGGACAGGACAAACCCTGCCTTCCCGCCCGGTGCCAGGTGATAGAGGAAGTGCTGTATCCAGCCGTAATTGGCATTGCCCGCTGGCGGCGTTCCCAATTTCCAGCGCGCATCATCGCGCAGCAGATCACCGCCCCAGTCGCTATCGTTGAACGGCGGATTGGCGATGACGAAATCGGCCTTCAGAT
This sequence comes from Erythrobacter sp., assembly GCA_019739335.1. Taxonomy (NCBI): domain Bacteria; kingdom Pseudomonadati; phylum Pseudomonadota; class Alphaproteobacteria; order Sphingomonadales; family Erythrobacteraceae; genus Erythrobacter; species Erythrobacter sp. The sequence continues at coordinate 2,129,190 of CP073261.1, read as the reverse complement.
CGGGATGAGCGTTGTTGAGGAACGAGCCTTCGTTGTTCCATTTGACCTGACTGCTATCGATCCCGCGAATGGCGAGATTCATCTTGGCCAGCCGCCAGGTGGTCTGGTTGCTTTCCTGCCCATAGATCGAGATGTCGTTGACCTTGCCCTGGTGCGCCTTGACGAATTTCTCCGACTGCACGAACAGCCCGCCCGATCCGCAACACGGATCGAACACGCGCCCCTTGTAAGGCTCCAGCATCTCGACCAGCACGCGCACCACGCTTTCGGGCGTGTAGAACTGGCCGCCCTTCTTGCCCTCCGCCAGCGCGAAGTGGCCGAGGAAATATTCGAAGGTCTGGCCAAGGAAATCGGCGCTGCCTTCCTTGCCGTGCTGGCTTTCGGCATTGCTGATGAGATCGATCAGCCCGCCCAGATTGGTCGGGTCCAGATTGCCGCGCGCAAAGACCTTGGGCAGCACCCCGCGCAGGCTGGGGTTCTCGCGCTCGATCGCATCCATCGCGTCGTCAACGGTCTTGCCGATCGTCGGCTGCTTGGCGTGACTACGAAGGAACTTCCAGCGCGCGGATGGGGGGACGAAGAAGACATTCTCAGCCTTGTATTCGTCCACGTCCTCGGGATCCGCCCCCGCGTAGTCGCCCTCACCCGCAACCAGCTTGGCATAGAGCTCGTCGAAGGCATCGGAGATGTATTTCAGGAAGATCAGGCCGAGAACGACGTGCTTGTATTCCGCCGCATCGATGTTCTTGCGCAGCTTGTCTGCCGCCGCCCACATGGCAGTTTCGATGGTTTCTTGATTCTTGCCGGATTTTGCCATGATTTCCCTCGGTTGCGGAAACGCTAATCTGGCAAAGCCTCTTTCGGGTCAACAATTCTCGGAAACCCTGATCGAATGGGCGATCAAATCGGGCACTGCATCTGACGCATGGTCGCGGCGACAATTGCGGCAATGCGGTCTTCTTCACTGGAACGATGGTCCTCCCCCATGCCCCTCATCAGTTCCGCCTGCCGCGCTGCTGGCACGTGGCCATATCCAGTCAGCGTGGTGAGCACCTTGTCATGGCCGATATTTTGCGAGAACGCCTTGAATTGCTCAGGCGTGGTGCAAATCCGCTCGGCTACCTGCGTCAGCGTGTTGCGGAAACAGTGCGGGTTGAAATAGGGCAGACCAGCCGCCGTGAAGGCTTCCTTGTAAATGTTGCGGATTGGCCCCGTGCCCGTCCAATGCTCGCGGGCAAGTCCGATGGCCTGAAAGCCGCCTTGCGCACTCAGTCCAATCTGCGTCTTGGGGAAAAGCGGATCATCATCGCCCCATTGCAACTGTGCGCGCAGGTGATCGCACCAGTCCGTTGCAATTTGAAGCGCGCTGCCTCCCACCGGGCAAAACCAGGTGGTGAACGTTTTCCGGCGCTTGGTCTTCACTTCCCGCGCATCCTGAAACACGCTGCCTTGCGCCAGATCGATATGCTTCAGCTTCAGGCTGGACAGCGCCGCGCCGCGTGCCCCTGTTAGCAGTGCAACGGCAATCAGCGCCCGGTTGCGTTTCTCGATATCCGTACCGGTTGGCAGGGTGGCGAGCACGTGGTGTACCTGCTCCAGCGTCGGCACCGGCTTTTCGCGCTGCGCCTTGGCAATCCGCACGTCGTTTTCGGAGAGGTTGAAATAGTCGGCATCGGCATAGGCAATCCGGCTCTTGTAGCCCGGCTGGCCTGCCAGCCAGACGAAGAATGCCCGCAAAGCGGACAGGGTGGAATGCACCGTTGCCCGCGCCAGCGGTTTGCCGGTGCGCGCGTTCTTTTCGCTGTCCATGCGCCGCTTGAACGCGACCGCCTGCTGCCGGTGAAATCGCTTGAAATCCTTGTGCCCGCTCGCCTCTTCGAAGCGCGCAATCGCCTTCGCCGCCTGATCGATCGATGCTTCGTCCCGGCGCATCGCCTCCTTCAAATATTCGAAATATTCGCGCTTGATCCGGGTGTTGTTTGCGTTGTGCTTTGCCATGGTTCAGGCTCCAGTCGAATTGTCACAGTTTGGGGAGGGACTCGCAGACGCAACTATGCGTGAAGGTGCAGGCGTGCGCTGCACGTCCATTCCGGGCATTCTGGTGGCAATATCGACCAGTCGGGTGCGCCGGTGCATCATCGTTCCACACGTCTCGCACATGGCTTTCAGGTTGCCCGTGGCGGCATTAGTGGGGGCATATTCGACCATATCCAGCGCGGGCGCTTTGGGCTGGCGGCACTTAAAGCAATAGAGCTGTCCCGGCTGGCACGGGCGCTTCGATGCTTTGCGCCGCTTGCCCCACCACACCTGAAATTCGCTGCCAAGGAACAAGAGCGGCTTCGCCCCGTCAATCGGCGGCAGGCCATCCCTAAGCCAGCCGCGCACCGTGTGCTTGTGCACGCCCAACACATCGGCCAGTTCGACAACGCTATAGGAGCGATGCAGCTTGGCGAGACGCGGGTTGATCCGCTTCATCGCTATGCCCTCAGCCCTGCTCTTCGACCAGCCGCCGGATCGACGCGGCAGTGATCAGCCGCCGCCGCCCCATCTTGCGGGTTTCCAGCTTCCCTTCGCTGATCAGGCCATAGATTGACGTGCGGCCAAGGTTCAGCACCCTGCCGGTTTCATTGATAGAGACGAGTAGTGCTTCCATGGTTCAGGCTCCTTAGGTGCACTGGCGTATGCCAGCGGACTGGAGCGTTGAATCGCAGGTTGCCGCAGGATTGTCGGACGATAAGGCCAAAAATAGGCCTGCAATTCATTCGCAGGGAATTTCAGGCCTTCGAATATTCTTCCCAAATCCGGCTGGCATAGGGGCGCACCGTGCTTTCGGACGGCTCCTTTTCGCCTTTCCGCAAGAGAGCCTGAAATGCGACTTCGATTTGCGCCTGATTTTGAGGGATCAGTTCGCCGCGATTTATCTTTCCCCAGATGGCGTTGTTTGCGGCTGGCCAATCATATTCGGGCTTGCGGCCCCGCTTGGAAGCGGGTGACGCATCATCGGGTAGCGTATCGGCCAATCCCAGATTTATCAGGCCGGATTTGTGGAAATGCACGCCTTGAAGCTGGATGAAATCGCGCCCGTTCGGCCCGTTCCCGCGCCCTTTAACCGTGCCCAATTGCCAATCGCAGTTGGAGGATGCGCTATCGGTGAAGGAACGCCAAAACCAGAGCGGAATATCCCATTCCATGGCCGTCCAGCCATTGCTCTTGTTACCGTAGTGATCAGGCTTACCCTCTCCCACTGCACGCATTGCCCGGCCCGCAACCGATCCAAGACGACAGGCTTCAAGCAACTCCGCTGATTGCCTGACGCTTCTTTGGCTCGCATACATCAGCTGCAAAAGTTCGCGGGAGCTGATCCAGTTTTCTTCGCCCAGCACACTAATTGCCCGCAACGCAATCGCCTGCCGGTCTGCCGGGATAAGTTCGCTCAAAGCCAAGAAATCAAAGCTAACGCCAAAGGCCTTCACTTCTATCTTTTCATCGATCCAGGTCGAGAAATCCCCGGCATCCCAATCCTGCTCCAGCGCCTCATGCCCTTCGGCCCACCAGAAATTCTTGGGGAGCAATCGGTCGCGTTCTACTTGGCCCTGCCAGATCACAACTTCGGCTTTGGCTGCAATCAGTCCAGCGTGTGCCCGCTCACAAATCCGCTTCCGGGAATCGTAATCGAAAGGTCCGTCGGCAACGTAATGCGAGGCCAGCGGTGCTTTGATCCATTCGTGAGCCATGCCCGAATGCTAGGGCGCAACTAGCGCATAGCGCAAGCGCGGGCGCAGGCCTTCAACTGCTAAATTATTATGCTCGCCACAGCGTCTTCAGCATCATCGTGCACCAAGTGGCCACTTTGCCATTCGATCATGGCAACGCTGGTGCAAGGTAACTGCGCACGATTAGGATTGCGCTGTCAAACTAACCCCGCTTTGATTCGTGGTCGGCAAAATCTTCGACGACCATCAACTCTAGCCTCGTGCCAATAGGAATAGCTACGGTTCATGAGCGAACGGAGTACAATTGCTGTAGCCAAAGCGGGACTTAACCGAATTGGAAATGCGGTGCATTTTCTCTGACAAAGCCCTTCGTATACTTTGATAGGGCCAAAAAAAATGTATTGCGCCTGACAAGGTTTGGATTGAGTGTTGCAGCTCCAAAATTTGCCCCTAAACCGTGCCCGGGGGGATTTTGCTTGAAATCTCAAGGGGGTTCGATGGGTGCCAAGGCTTCTTCAAATTACGATTTATGCACAACGGCTGCCTTGGACCCGTCGTCATGGAACGCCGTTCTGACTTCTCTCTGCGATGATACGGGCAGCGATTTTGCCCAACTCATCGGCTTTGGACCCACCCTGGAAATCGATTTTAACTGGATGGTCGGCAATCGCCCCGGTGAAGCGATGGAGGCCGAAGTCCTGGCTTTGCCGAGCGATATTAATTATCGCGTTGTTGCGCATTCTTCCTTTCCGGGCGAGGCAATTTTGTACGAGCGGCACTATTCGCACGTGATCCCGTCCTTGCCCTCCGCGACCTATATCGAAGCTTGCCGAAAATACGGGATTCAACACGGCTGCCAAACCGATCTCTACGAGGGGCCCGAAGGCTTCATTGGGATGGCAGTGCTGCGCTCTGCCAAAAACGGTCCTACGACACTGGATAATAGGCGTGTCTTTGATGCCTGGCGGCGGCATGCCGGAGCTGCCGTATCATTCCAGATCGCGCTTGAGCGAGAAGGTTTCCGGGTGATCGCGGGTGCGTTCGAAGCGATGAAGGCGGCAGCTTTTGTGCTTGATCGCCAGTTGCGCGTGCGCGCGATGACTCCTCGGGCCGATGAGGCGCTGTCTGCGGGAGCGATAAAGCTATCCGACCATCGTCTTGCAGCTTGCGATCCACGCGAACAGTTGCCGCTTGACGGGCTTTTGTCTTCGCTGGGAACCGGGCAACTGGACGCAGGCCGACTGCCGATGCGCCTGCCCGATGGGCAAATATTCTCGCTACTGGTGAACCGTCTTCCGCAGCGCGAGTGGGAATTCGGTTTCGCGCCTTTTGCCATCGCAGTCGCGACAATGCCGCAGATGGAATGTGAGGATGCGACCGAAAGAGTGCGCACCACCTTTGACCTCACCCGGACCGAAGCAGAGATTGCATTGCTCGCCTCGAAAGGGGCGGACCGGCCCACCATGTGCCAACAGCGAGGCATTTCAAAGGAGACGCTTCGCAGTCATATGCGCGCGATCTATGCCAAGGTGGGCGTGAGGCGGGAAGCGGAACTGGTGCGCCTGATCGGCGAGCTACTGCGATGAAAAATCATTATTTCTAACCCTTTTGGGGGATGCACCACAACTCGCAGTATCTCATAGAGTGCGAGTGGTGGCACGGGGGGCGTGCCGCCTCTTGCCCGTCAATACGACACGCAATGCGGGGCATTTGTCGCACGATTTGTACCGGGCCAGTTCGAGCCCGATGATTGATAATAGGGGGTCGCACATGGCAGACATTCAGGGCACCATAAACAGTGACACGCTCGACGGCACGGAGAATGCGGACGTCATCCGGGGCGATCTCGGCGATGATACGCTCAACGGCCTCGGCGGAAACGACACCCTCTACGGTGATGGGGGCAACGACACCCTGAACGGCGGGGACGGCAACGATTCGCTAGATGGCGGCGCCGGGGCCGATGTCATGAACGGCGGAGCGGGCGACGATACGTTCTACGTATCGGCTGGCGATACTGCTGACGGTGGCACGCACACAATTGGCGGATACGACTTTGTCTATCTCGATCTTACCGCGCTGGCTGTAGCTTCAACGGTCACCTTGTCGTCGGGCGGGTCGGCGAACTTTGCCGGGTCGACATCCATCACGAACATCGAACGGGGCACGATCCGGCTGGGAAGCGGCAACGATTCGGTCACGGTCGGAGGCGGAGTGTGGACACTCTATCTCGGCTTCGGCAACGATTTTGCGCAAGGTAGCGCACTAACCGACTTTATCTACGGCGAAGCCGGAGACGATACGCTGTACGGGGGCGAAGGCAACGACCAGCTCGATGGCGGCGACGGCAACAACTTCCTGTACGGAGAGAACGGCGACGACACGCTGACCACCGGCGTCGGCAACGATTACATATCGGGAGGCTCAGGCAACGACACCATTTCCGCAGGTGAAGGTTCCGACACGATTGTTGGCGGTGACGGCAATGACGTGATTGCCGGCGGCCTCGGAGCCGACACGATGACCGGCGGCGCCGGGAACGATACCTACACCTTCGGCTTTGGCATCCCCCGCTCCGAGAGTTCGCCGTCTACAGTCGATGTGATCACCGACTTCGAGGGTGCCGGGGTAGCCGGTGGGGATCTGATCAATCTGCCCAGTCTCAATGGTAACCTTCCGCTCGTATTCAATCTTGCTGCCCAGAGCTTCACCGTCGGCGCCACGGGCGTGCAGATGCCGTCGGAATTCGTGGGCGATGGGCTCGTTGACGTCGTCTGGCAGTACAATGCTGCTCAATCCCGGGTCGAGGTCTGGGTCGATGCCAACGACGATGGCCAGTTGTCCGAAGTCGACATGGTGATTTACCTCAACGGGATCAGCAGTCTCACGCAGGATGATTTCGTCAACAACTTCCTCGTCTGGCGCGGCACTGCAGGAAATGATGTCTACGTCGGCAATGCTGGCAACAACATCGCTTATGGCATTTCGGGAGATGACCAGCTGAGCGGCGGGGATGGTAATGACACTCTCTACGGCGGTGCTGGTGTCGATGGCCTGACCGGTGGGACGGGCAACGACGTGCTCCATGGCGAGGCGGGCGGGGACACGCTGATCGGCGGGGTCGGGACCGACACGCTGTATGGCGGGGCGGACAACGACACGCTCGATGGCGGCGACGATGCCGACTCTGTCTTCGGCCAGGAGGGCAACGATACGGTATCGGGCGGGTTCGGCAACGACCGTGTCGAGGGCGGCGCGGGCGACGACGTGCTCTACGGCGGTGCCGACGACGACACGCTGATCGAGGGTTACTTTGCCTTCACCGGCGGTGGCGGCAACAACACCTTCTACGGCGAGGACGGCAACGACTCGCTGAGCATCCTCTATGCCGAGGCGACCGCAACCAACACCTTCTATGGCGGTGCCGGCAACGACACCATGTACATCCACGGCGGCGGCGGCACGCTCGAGGGCGGGATCGGCAACGACTCCATCAGCGGCGGCGGCACCGCAGGGCGCACCTTCACCCTGTTGGGCGGTGACGGCGACGATCTGGTCGAACTGCACTCGACCTACTTCAAGGACACCACCGGCACCCAGGTGGCCACCGGCGGCGCGGGCGCCGACCGCTTCCAGATCAACCTTGCCAGCACCTCTGCCCAGAACGACCGGATCACCGACTTCAACGAAGCCGACGGCGACCGGATCGAGATCTACAATGTCCCCGGCGGGCGCCTGCCCGAGTTCCCGCTCTACCCCTCGCTGATCTTCCGCGGGGCGATGGACCCCTCGCTGTTCGTGATCGGCGCTACCCTGCCCGGGGCCGACCTCGGCAGCGAAGTGGCCCAGTTCTGGACCGTCCAGTCGGGCGGCAACACCTACCTCATCGGCGATACCGACCGCGACAACGTCTACGACGAGACCGACATGGTCATCCGCTTCGATGGCCTCCTTACCCTCTCCACCTCCAGCTTCGCGCCAGGCATATTCGTCGCCATCGCCGGCACCAGCGGCAACGATACCCTCAATGGGACCAGCGGCGACGATCAGATTTATGCCGTAGCCGGCGATGACACGATCAACGGCCTCGAAGGCAACGATGCTATCTACGCCGGCGATGGCGACGATACTGTCGATGCCGGCGCGGGCAACGATACCGTCTACGGCGGTGCTGGTGTCGATGGCCTGACCGGTGGGACGGGCAACGACGTGCTCCATGGCGAGGCGGGCGGGGACACGCTGATCGGCGGGGTCGGGACCGACACGCTGTATGGCGGGGCGGACAACGACACGCTCGATGGCGGCGACGATGCCGACTCTGTCTTCGGCCAGGAGGGCAACGATACGGTATCGGGCGGGTTCGGCAACGACCGTGTCGAGGGCGGCGCGGGCGACGACGTGCTCTACGGCGGTGCCGACGACGACACGCTGATCGAGGGTTACTTTGCCTTCACCGGCGGTGGCGGCAACAACACCTTCTACGGCGAGGACGGCAACGACTCGCTGAGCATCCTCTATGCCGAGGCGACCGCAACCAACACCTTCTATGGCGGTGCCGGCAACGACACCATGTACATCCACGGCGGCGGCGGCACGCTCGAGGGCGGGATCGGCAACGACTCCATCAGCGGCGGCGGCACCGCAGGGCGCACCTTCACCCTGTTGGGCGGTGACGGCGACGATCTGGTCGAACTGCACTCGACCTACTTCAAGGACACCACCGGCACCCAGGTGGCCACCGGCGGCGCGGGCGCCGACCGCTTCCAGATCAACCTTGCCAGCACCTCTGCCCAGAACGACCGGATCACCGACTTCAACGAAGCCGACGGCGACCGGATCGAGATCTACAATGTCCCCGGCGGGCGCCTGCCCGAGTTCCCGCTCTACCCCTCGCTGATCTTCCGCGGGGCGATGGACCCCTCGCTGTTCGTGATCGGCGCTACCCTGCCCGGGGCCGACCTCGGCAGCGAAGTGGCCCAGTTCTGGACCGTCCAGTCGGGCGGCAACACCTACCTCATCGGCGATACCGACCGCGACAACGTCTACGACGAGACCGACATGGTCATCCGCTTCGATGGCCTCCTTACCCTCTCCACCTCCAGCTTCGCGCCAGGCATATTCGTCGCCATCGCCGGCACCAGCGGTAACGATACCCTCAATGGGACCAGCGGCGACGATCAGATTTATGCCGTAGCCGGCGATGACACGATCAACGGCCTCGAAGGCAACGATGCTATCTACGCCGGCGATGGCGACGATACTGTCGATGCCGGCGCGGGCAACGATACCGTCTACGGCGGTGCTGGTGTCGATGGCCTGACCGGTGGGACGGGCAACGACGTGCTCCATGGCGAGGCGGGCGGGGACACGCTGATCGGCGGGGTCGGGACCGACACGCTGTATGGCGGGGCGGACAACGACACGCTCGATGGCGGCGACGATGCCGACTCTGTCTTCGGCCAGGAGGGCAACGATACGGTATCGGGCGGGTTCGGCAACGACCGTGTCGAGGGCGGCGCGGGCGACGACGTGCTCTACGGCGGTGCCGACGACGACACGCTGATCGAGGGTTACTTTGCCTTCACCGGCGGTGGCGGCAACAACACCTTCTACGGCGAGGACGGCAACGACTCGCTGAGCATCCTCTATGCCGAGGCGACCGCAACCAACACCTTCTATGGCGGTGCCGGCAACGACACCATGTACATCCACGGCGGCGGCGGCACGCTCGAGGGCGGGATCGGCAACGACTCCATCAGCGGCGGCGGCACCGCAGGGCGCACCTTCACCCTGTTGGGCGGTGACGGCGACGATCTGGTCGAACTGCACTCGACCTACTTCAAGGACACCACCGGCACCCAGGTGGCCACCGGCGGCGCGGGCGCCGACCGCTTCCAGATCAACCTTGCCAGCACCTCTGCCCAGAACGACCGGATCACCGACTTCAACGAAGCCGACGGCGACCGGATCGAGATCTACAATGTCCCCGGCGGGCGCCTGCCCGAGTTCCCGCTCTACCCCTCGCTGATCTTCCGCGGGGCGATGGACCCCTCGCTGTTCGTGATCGGCGCTACCCTGCCCGGGGCCGACCTCGGCAGCGAAGTGGCCCAGTTCTGGACCGTCCAGTCGGGCGGCAACACCTACCTCATCGGCGATACCGACCGCGACAACGTCTACGACGAGACCGACATGGTCATCCGCTTCGATGGCCTCCTTACCCTCTCCACCTCCAGCTTCGCGCCAGGCATATTCGTCGCCATCGCCGGCACCAGCGGCAACGATACCCTCAATGGGACCAGCGGCAACGATCAGATTTATGCCGTAGCCGGCGATGACACGATCAACGGCCTCGAAGGCAACGATGCTATCTACGCCGGCGATGGCGACGATACTGTCGATGCCGGCGCGGGCAACGATACCGTCTACGGCGGTGCTGGTGTCGATGGCCTGACCGGTGGGACGGGCAACGACGTGCTCCATGGCGAGGCGGGCGGGGACACGCTGATCGGCGGGGTCGGGACCGACACGCTGTATGGCGGGGCGGACAACGACACGCTCGATGGCGGCGACGATGCCGACTCTGTCTTCGGCCAGGAGGGCAACGATACGGTATCGGGCGGGTTCGGCAACGACCGTGTCGAGGGCGGCGCGGGCGACGACGTGCTCTACGGCGGTGCCGACGACGACACGCTGATCGAGGGTTACTTTGCCTTCACCGGCGGTGGCGGCAACAACACCTTCTACGGCGAGGACGGCAACGACTCGCTGAGCATCCTCTATGCCGAGGCGACCGCAACCAACACCTTCTATGGCGGTGCCGGCAACGACACCATGTACATCCACGGCGGCGGCGGCACGCTCGAGGGCGGGATCGGCAACGACTCCATCAGCGGCGGCGGCACCGCAGGGCGCACCTTCACCCTGTTGGGCGGTGACGGCGACGATCTGGTCGAACTGCACTCGACCTACTTCAAGGACACCACCGGCACCCAGGTGGCCACCGGCGGCGCGGGCGCCGACCGCTTCCAGATCAACCTTGCCAGCACCTCTGCCCAGAACGACCGGATCACCGACTTCAACGAAGCCGACGGCGACCGGATCGAGATCTACAATGTCCCCGGCGGGCGCCTGCCCGAGTTCCCGCTCTACCCCTCGCTGATCTTCCGCGGGGCGATGGACCCCTCGCTGTTCGTGATCGGCGCTACCCTGCCCGGGGCCGACCTCGGCAGCGAAGTGGCCCAGTTCTGGACCGTCCAGTCGGGCGGCAACACCTACCTCATCGGCGATACCGACCGCGACAACGTCTACGACGAGACCGACATGGTCATCCGCTTCGATGGCCTCCTTACCCTCTCCACCTCCAGCTTCGCGCCAGGCATATTCGTCGCCATCGCCGGCACCAGCGGTAACGATACCCTCAATGGGACCGATGTAGTCGACGACCTCATCTTCGGCTTGATTGGCGATGATCAACTGACCGGTGGCCAAGGCAACGACACACTCGACGGCGGCACCGGCAGTGACACGATGGTGGGTGGCCTGGGCAACGACACCTTCTCCATCGACAGCATCGGTGACGTCGTAACCGAGCTGGAGAACGAGGGGTTCGACCGGATCATCAGCTCGATCGATTTCTCCGCGAACCCTTCTCGATATGGCAACATCGAAGCGTTCGGCCTCGCCGGTTCGGCCTCCCAGTTGCGCGGCAACCAACTGGCCAACGAACTTGTCGCCAATGCCACGCTCGGCAGCCTGCTCAACGCTCTTGGCGGCGATGACCTGCTTTTGGGCGGGGCCGGAAACGATCTCCTGAACGGCGGATCGGGTAATGACGAGATGCGCGGCGGCGGCGGGGACGACAGCTATTTCGTCTACGAAGCAGGTGACGTGATTGCCGAACTGGCGGGCGAAGGGATCGATTACGTCCGCTCGGGCGTCAACTACACCCTTGGCGCCAACCTGGAGGACCTGCGGCTGGCCGGAGCCCTGGCCACGGTGGGCACCGGCAATGCGCTGGCCAACCGGATCTACGGCGGGAGTGCCGGCGCGACGCTCTCGGGGCTCGATGGCGATGATACGATCTATGGCAGCAACACGGCCGACACCATCCTTGGCGGCAACGGCGTCGACCGGCTGCTTGGCAATGGCGGCGAGGACAGCATCCACGGTGGCGACGGTAACGACATCATCAATGGCGGCACCAATATCGATACCCTCTACGGCGATGGCGGTGATGACCTGATCCTGGGCGGGATCGGCAATGACATTCTCTACGGCGGCACCGGCAACGATACGCTGCGCGGCGAGGCCAACAGCGATGTGCTGCACGGCGAGGACGGGGCCGACATCCTTGATGGCGGCGACGGGGTGGACCGGTTGATCGGCGGGGCGGACCGCGATGTGATGACCGGCGGCCTCCGCGCAGACGTGTTTGCGTTCGATGACGGCGACTTTGCCGGGTTGGCGGCCAACACCGCCGACCGGATCATCGACTTCACCGTGGCGCAGGGCGACAGGATCGATCTGTCCGCCGTCGATGCGATCCTGGGCGGCACAGACGATGCCTTCGATTACATCGGCAGCGATGCCTTCTCGGGCACGGCGGGCGAACTGCGCTGGGCGCACGTCGGCAGCAACACGATGATCTACATGGACGTCGACGGCGATGCGCTCGCCGACTACGCCATTCGGCTGGACGGCACGATCAACCTCGCGGAGGCTAGTTTTATCCTGTGAAGGCAGTCTAGGCCAAACAGAAAGCCTGCGTTGAGTGAGAGCGCTCTATATCGCGATGCTTGCCAGCGCATCTTCGGCATCATCGCGCACCAGATGGCCATAGTGTCGTTCAATCATGGCAACGCTGGTGCCCGATAGCTGCGCCACTGTAAGGATTGGCAGGCGGGCGCGGATCAGGTCGGTGATGACGCTATGGCGCAGGGTGTAGGCTGAAACAGCTCCTGGAAGGCCAGCCGCTGTCACCGCATCCTTGACCGGGTATTTCCAAGCATCCTTGTTCCACGCATCGCCGCTGGCCCGTGCAAAAATCGGCGCGGCTGGCAGCTTGCCCTTGACCTGCGCAGTGAAAAAATCGGCGATGGCTTGCGGCATGGTCATCTGGCGTGGGTTGCCGCTCTTGTCCTTGCCGATGGTGAGCGTGCGGGTGCGCTTGTCGAAGTCGCGCACTGTCAGCCCTGCCAGCGCGCCGGGGCGCAGCGGCAACAGGCAAAGGCTTCTGATGAACGGCTGTGCATCATCGCCGCTGGCATCAATCAGGCGAGTGCGTTCAGCCCGGTCGAGATACAGTTCCCGGCGCTTGTCAGCACCTTTAAACGGGCGCAGCGCCTCTTGCCATGCTGCATCGGTATTCGGCGCACCGGGTTTGAGCACCTGCCCAAGAGCAGCGCGCAGCGGCACCATATCGCGATTGACGGTGGATTTTGACCGTTCCTTGGTGCGTTTGTCGCCATCCTTGTTGCGGGTGATCAGCGCCGGGGCTTGCTCCAGCCGCTTGCGCCAACTGCGCAGATGGTGCCGCCGCAACTTGTCCAGTTTTAACTTGGCGATAGGATCGGCATACACGTGCCGCCGGAACACGCCCTCGGCAATCGATCCGGGCTTTTCTTTCAGATAGGCTTCGCAGGCATCGGCAACGGTCACCAGTTCACGGGCACGCACGCCGCCGCTTTCGACCGTCTCGGCCCACGCTTCGGCATCGATCTTGGCCTGTGTAAAAACCTCATGACCGGACAGCGAACCATAGTCGCCAAGCGGCTTGCGCGAATAGCGGTTGGTATCCGGATCATAGGCGCGGGCAAACCACTTGCCGGTGCTGCCTTTCTTGGACGGGCGGAAGCCGACGTAGCAACCCTGCCGCAACCGCTGCCAGTGCGGCTCGTCCCCAGCCCTTGGCTTCAGCTTTTCGCGTTCTCCAATCCGACTCAAATTCGGCATTCCACCCCCGCTACAAAATCCATGAAAAAAACATGAAAAACATATGCGGGCATTGGCGGACACTGGCAACTGTTTAATAAGGGTTTTCAATACGTCTATGTCCGCCAAAGGCCGTTTTCCCACCCTTCACACGGGTGGGGTCGCAGGTTCAATCCCTGCCGCGCCCACCATCTTTTCAATGACTTGGAAGAGATGGCCCGCGCTTCCATGGAAGGGACATGGAGATGAGCCGTAAGTGCGTGGATCTTCTCGCATCCGGCCAGCTTAGCTCGATCTCCATTGGCCAATAACCCCCTCTCATTTACCCAGCCTCTTTAGAATAACCTGCCCATGGGCGAGCAGGTTGTGCTTTCGCCGTTCGTTCCGCTATAATGCGCATCGGCAAACCACTGGCACCGTTCGAGGGGGAACAAGCAATGATTACGCCGACAACCTGGTTGCAGGAATCCATCACCAATCCCGTCACCACCAATGCGCAGGCCGATCCGCGCGTGGTCGCGCTGGCGAACGGCAATTTTCTGGTGGTCTGGGAAGATGACAACGATGTGGTAGCCAACGGGACTGGCACCGATATTGTCGGGGTGATTTTCAATGCGCTGGGGCAGCCGATCACCGGATCGCTGTTCCTGAACAATTTTTTCGGGTTTTCGCGGCAGGAAGTCCTCAACTCCGTCGCCGCGACACCCGATGGCGGGTTCGTGATGGTCTACACTTTCGCGAATGCTGATGACACCGATCTGATCTTCGGCATTTACGATGCAGCCGGTACGCGAACCGGTCAGGACTTTGCCGTCTCCGATTCCGCGGGCAATGGCTTCACCTACTCCAATCCCAGCGTCGCGGTGCAATCGGACGGCAGCTTCTTCGTCACTTACGAGCGGGACGACGGCACCAATCAGGATCTTGCCGGTCGGAAATTCACTGCGACCGGCACACAAGTAGGTGGCGAAGTGGTGCTGCGGGAAGACGGGTTTGCAGTCATTAACGATAACGAAAACATTGCGGAGCCGCGCACCGTCGCGCTCAACAACGGCGGCTTTGCGACGGTCTATGTCGAGAGCGATACCTTTGGCGGTGTGGCCGAACGCACTATCGAATTGCGGCTGAGCAACGCCAATGGCAGCAACGGCGTGCTGATCAACGGCATCTCCGTGCCCGATGGCGCTGACGACAGCGGTCCGCGCATCGTGCAACTGGCGGATAACCGCCTGCTGATCGCCTGGGTGGAAAGCGGCGACATTCGCGGACGCATCCTGAACGAGGATGGCACCAGTTCGGTGCCTGAGTTCATTATCACCAATAATGCCTCGCTCAATTTCAGCACGATGGAACTGGTCGCGCTGGAGGATGGTGGCTATTACACCGTGTTCCGCGACGATACCGTGGGCCGCCTGCTCGGCGTGCGCGGCAATAACGGTGGCCAGGTCGGCGTCACTATTATCATCAGCAACGATGCAGACGGCGCTGGCGGCAATATCGGCGATTTCTCCGCCAGCCTGACCACGGACGGGCGCATTCTGGTGAGCTGGGAAAACGGCGAGATTTACACCGAAATCCTCGACCCGCGCGAATTGAACACCCCGATCAATGCGGACCCGGGCGATGGCCAGATCACCGATCGTCTGGCGACCAGCAACACCATCAACGGCGCAGCAACCGATGATATCATTTACGGGCTGGACGGCAACGATACGCTGTTCGGCAATGACGGCGACGACACGCTCGACGGTGGAACTGGCGACGATACTTTGGTGGGCGGCCTGGGCGACGATACCTATCTGATCGACAGTGCCGGTGACGTTGCAGCCGAGTTTGCAGGTGAGGGCTTCGACCGGATCATCAGTTCGCTGAATTTCTTCGCCAGTGCCGCGCTATATTCCCATTTCGAGGCCTTCGAACTGGCCGGGACCGCCACTGAACTGCGCGGCAACCAGCAGGCCAACGAACTGGTCGCCAACGCCGCGCTCGGCAGCGTGCTGACCGGACTGGGCGGGGGTGACCTGCTGGTCGGCGGGGCGGGCGACGACTTCCTCAATGGCGGGCTCGGCAATGATGTCATGCGCGGCGGCGCGGGTGACGATACCTATTTCGTGTTCGAGGCCGGCGATTTGGTTGCCGAACTGGAAGGCGAAGGCATCGACATCGTCCGCTCGGCAGTGAACTACGCGCTAGGCCTCCATGTCGAGGATCTAAGGCTGGCCGGAGCTGCCGCCACCGTCGGCACCGGCAATTCACTCGCCAACCGGATATTCGGCGGAAGTGCTGGCGCAACGCTTTCCGGGCTCGGTGGAGACGATACCATCTCGGGCAGTAACACGGCCGACATTATCGATGGCGGCAACGGCGCGGACCGGCTGCTCGGCAACGGGGGCGAAGACACCATCCACGGCGGCGAAGGCGACGACATCATCAATGGCGGCACCAACATTGATACTCTCCACGGCGATGGCGGCAATGACCTGATCCTCGGTGGTATCGGCAATGACATCCTGTTTGGGGGTGCCGGCAGCGATACACTGCGCGGGGAGGCCAACAGTGATACGCTGCACGGCGAGGACGGGGCCGACATCCTTGATGGCGGCGACGGGGTGGACCTGCTGATCGGCGGTGCCAATCGCGATGTAATGACCGGCGGCCTGCGGGCAGACGTGTTCGCTTTCGATGACGGCGACTTTGCCGGACTGGCTGCCAACACTGCGGACCGGATCACCGACTTCAGCAGGGCGGAAGGGGACAAGATCGATCTCTCTGCCGTCGATGCGATCCTCGGCGGCGCGGACGATGCCTTCGATTACATCGGCAGCGATGCCTTTTCGGGCACCGCAGGGGAGCTGCGCTGGGAGCATGTCGGGAGCAACACGATGATCTTTATGGACGTCGATGGCGATGCTTTGGCCGACTACGCCATCCGCCTTGACGGCACGATCAACCTGGCGGAGACGAGTTTCATCCTGTGAAGGCCAGCACTCCCGATCGGGTAGGCGCAGGGGCACGCTTTAGCCGATTGCGCCCGGCGACGCATTGATGCCGCTCTCGGTTCGTTCAGGTTCCGCCCGCCGCAAACGCCGCTGTTTTGTCCAACTGTAAATCTATTCTTGCATCGCGGTAGCGCTATCATCGATAGAGAGCATCCGGATTCGTCGAGGTCCTTGCCGCTGTTGCGGTAAGTTGGCACTAGAACCGGGCAGGATGACCGGCGTTTCGCATGGGGTGGAGCAGACCGGGCACAGGCGGGAGGATTTCAGCAGGTGACACGCAGATTCGGCTGGAAGCGGGTGCTCCTGATATTCGTGTTGCTGGCGCTGGCAGTCTTCGCCGTCGGCCTGCCGCGTACTGCTGACGCATCATCGCGACCATTGCTTCAGGAAGCGCAGGACCACGATACCGAGGCTCCTGTTCTGCCAGATGAGCTCCCTCGCCCCGCAATCCTCGTATTCTCCAAGACCAATGCCTATCGCCATGTTGATGCGATCCCGGCTGCCAATGCGCTTTTCGAGCGGCTGGCGGCGGACAACGGCTGGGGCTATTTCCACACCGAGAACGGCGCAGCCTTCTCGCCCGAAATTCTCAGCCAGTTCGACGCGGTGGTGTTCAACAATGTCAGCGGCGATGTGTTCACGCCCGACCAGCGCGCGGCGTTCCAGAGCTTTCTCGAAAGCGGCGGCGGCTATGTCGGCGTCCATGCGGCGGGCGACAATTCGCACGAGGCGTGGAGCTGGTACATGACCGACATCATCGGCACCACTTTCACCGGCCATCCGATGGACCCCCAATTCCAGCAGGCCACCGTGCGGATCGAGGACCGGATGCATCCGGCCACCGATCATCTCGAAGCCGAGTGGGTGCGGACCGACGAATGGTATTCATTCGACCGCTCGCCGCGCGACGTGCCGGGGGTCTCCGCGCTGGCGACGCTGGACGAGAGCACTTATGATCCGGGCAGTTTCTTCGGCACCGAGCTGGCGATGGGTGCGGATCATCCGATTATCTGGTGGCGCTGTGCGGGCTCAGGGCGGGTGCTCTATTCGGCACTGGGGCACACGCCGCAAAGCTTTGCCGAGCCGGAGTATGTCACGCTGTTGCAGGACGCGCTGCGCTGGTCGATGAAGCTGGAAGGCGAGGCCTGTGGCACCGCGCCGGTCGTTGCCGAGGCAGCGGCAGAGGAAGCGGCGCAATGAACAAGATTCGTTATGGCATGATCGGCGGCGGTCAGGGCGCTTTTATCGGCGGGGTGCACCGCATCGCCGCGCGGATCGCGGGCAACTGGGATCTGGTCGCGGGTGCGTTGTCCTCCACGCCGGAGAAAGCGCGGGCTTCGGGCGCGGAACTGGGGCTGGCGGCAGACCGGACCTATGGATCGTGGCAGGAAATGCTCGAGCGCGAAGCCGCCCTGCCCGCCGATGTGCGGATCGAGGCGGTCTCCATTGTCACCCCCAACCACATGCACGCAGCGCCCGCGATCAGCGCGCTGGAGGCAGGATTCGATGTCATCATCGACAAGCCCTTGGCGGATAGTCTGGAAAACGCGCGGGCTATCGCCGATGCCGCAGCGCGCACGGGGCGCAGGGTGGCAGTGACGCATACCTATACCGGCTATCCGCTGGTCAAGCAGGCGCGGCGGATGGTGGCATCGGGCCAGTTCGGCAAGGTCCGGCGGGTCTCGGTCAAGTACACGCAGGACTGGCTCAGCCGCGCGTCGGATCTCGAAGGCAACAAGCAGGCCGCGTGGCGCGTCGATCCGGCGCAGTCGGGCGCAGCGGGCGCGTTCGGCGACATCGGCACCCATGCGGCAAATCTTGCCGAATTCATCACTGGCGAGCGGATCACCCGGATCGCTGCCGAGCTGACCATGCTCGACGGGCGGCAGATCGACGATGACGGCGCGGCGCTGTTCCACCTTTCGGGCGGCGGCAAGGGCACGCTGGTGGCGAGCCAGGTGCTGGTCGGCGACATCAACGATCTCGCCATCTCTGTGTACTGCGAAGAAGCCGGGCTGCATTGGCGGCAGGAAGAGCCGAACACGATGCGCGTCGGCTATCGCGACCGGCCCACCGAGATCTGGAATGCAGGCGGCAACCGCGCCTATCTGGCGGAGGATGTGCTGGCGATCCAGCGCACCCCGGCGGGGCATCCGGAGGGCTATCTGGAAGCCTTCGCCAATATCTACGCCGCTTTCGGCAAGGCCCTGCGCGGCGAAGTGCCTGCGGGCGATGAACCGGGCTATGCCACAGTGGAAGACACGCTGGCGGGGATGCGCTTCATTTCTGCCGCCATCGAATCGAGCCGCAACAACGCGGCATGGACGAACATCTGAGAGGACCCGATGATCAAAGGCCCCGCCATCTTTCTCGCCCAGTTCGCCGGTGACACCGCGCCGTTCAACTCGCTCGACGCGATCACCAGGTATATGGGCGATCTCGGCTACAAGGGGGTGCAGATCCCGACATGGGACGGGCGGCTGTTCGATCTGGAAAAGGCTGCCGAAAGCCAGGACTATGTCGATGAGGTGAAGGGCATTTGCGCGCAGAACGGCGTCGAAGTGACCGAGCTTTCGACCCATTTGCAAGGCCAGCTGGTCGCCAGCCACCCGGCCTACGACCGATTATTCGATGGGTTCGCTCCGACGCAGGTGCACGGCAATGTCGAAGCGCGCACCGCCTGGGCGGTGGAGCAGATGGGCTTGGCGGCACGGGCCAGCCGCCGGTTCGGCTGCACCAGCCACGCGACCTTCTCCGGCGCGCTGATGTGGCACCTGGTCTATCCGTGGCCGCAGCGCCCCGCCGGGCTGGTGGATGAAGCCTTTGCCGAACTGGGGCGGCGGTGGAAGCCGGTCCTCGACCAGTTCGAGGAGAACGGCGTCAACGCCTGTTACGAGTTGCATCCGGGCGAAGACCTCCACGACGGGGTGACATTCGAGCGGTTCCTCGCTGCAGTGGACGATCACCCGCGCGCCAATATCCTCTACGATCCCAGCCACTTCGTGCTGCAGCAGCTCGATTACCTGGCTTTCATCGACATCTATCACGAACGCATCAAGGCCTTCCACGTCAAGGATGCCGAGTTCAATCCGACCGGGCGTTCGGGCGTTTACGGCGGTTACCAGTCGTGGGAAGACCGCCCCGGCCGGTTCCGCTCGCTGGGCGACGGGCAGGTGGATTTCACCGGCATTTTCAGCAAGCTGACGCAGTACGGATACGCTGGCTGGGCAGTGCTCGAATGGGAATGCGCACTCAAGCATCCCGAACAGGGCGCTGCCGAGGGCGCGCCGTTCATTGCCAAGCACCTGATCCGCAAGGCCGAAAGCGCCTTCGACGATTTCGCCGGGGGCGGTTCGGACCCGGATCTGATCCGGCAAGTGCTGGCAATCTAGAACTATAACAATCCGGGCACCGGAGGGGAGTACAAGCGATGGCAACAAAGGCGGGGGCGGTTTTCAACCGCTCGGCAATCTACTGGATCTGCGTACTGGCGCTGTTCACCGCCGCGCTTTCCAACTCGGTGCGCGTGGGCGTATCCGGGGCGATGAAAGCGGCGCTGCTCGATCCGCTCGATCCGGGTCGATCTGGCGAAATGCTCGGCACGGTGCTGGGCAGTTCGTTCCTCGGCTTTGCTCTCAGCCTGCTGGTGATCAGTCCGCTGCTCGACAAGATCGGTGCGCGCAAGATCGTGCTGTTCGCCGCCACCTGCTTCGTGATCGGGCCGGTGCTGGTATTGCTGGCGGGCAATGCCGGCAGTTCGGTTTACCTGCTGCTCAACGTGGCGATGGTGATCTGGGGCTTCGGCTGGGGTGCGACCGAAGCGTCCATCAACCCTGTCACTGCCACGCTCTATCCCGATGACAAGACCGGGCGGTTGAACAGCCTGCATGCCTGGTGGCCTGCCGGGCTGATCGTTGGCGGATTGCTCAGCGTGTTCCTGTTCAACCAGTCGGGCGTGGCCTGGGAAGTGCTGATTGCCCTGCCCATCGTGCCGGGCGTCCTGTGCGGCCTCTGGGCGCTGCGGCATCCGTTCCCGCAAACCGAAAGCACCGCGCGCGGTGTCAGCTTCGGCAACATGATCAAGGAGCCGTTCAAGCGCCCGACGTTCTGGGTGTTCTTCCTGCTGATGTTCCTTACCGCTTCTGCCGAACTGGCTCCGGGTGCCTGGGTCGATGTCACCTTGTCCAACACGGCGGGAATGCCCGGCGTGCTGGTGCTGGTCTATGTCTCTGCGATCATGTTCGTGATGCGACATTTTGCTGGCGCGCTCGACCGGAAGTTCTCAGACATGGGGCTGCTGTGGATGTGCACGGTACCCGCGGGGATCGGACTCTACCTGCTCAGCACGGCCAATTCGCCCTTCACCGCACTCGTCGCAGCAACGCTATGGGCATTCGGGGTGTGCTTCATGTGGCCGACGATGATGGCGGCGGTTTCGCGTCGTTACCCGGACAGCGGACCATGGGGCATCGGCCTGATCGGCTTTGCCGGGGCGCTGGCGATCTATTTCGTGCTGCCGCAACTGGGCGCGATCTACGACAAGGCCAAGCTGGAGCGTGCGGGAGGTGAAACGGCCTTCAATGCGATGGCTGCCGGCACTCCGGAAATGCAGGACGTGCTCGGTTACGCTTCCGAGGTCTCGTTCCAGACCATCGCGATTATCCCGGCGATCCTGTTCGTGATTTTCGGGGCAGTGTGGTACCTCGAACGCCGCCGCGGTGCACTGGGTAGTCCTTCGACAGCAGTCCCTGCGGAGTGAAAATCGGCATCAACATGCTGCTGTGGACTGGGCACGTCGGCGAAGAGCTGGTGCCCGTTTTGCAGGCACTGAAAGCGACCGGATTCGACGGGGTGGAAGTGCCGATGTTCGACGCCGAAGTGCCCGGTCATTACCGCTGGCTGGGGGGCGTGCTCGACGATCTGGGGCTGGAGCGCACGGCTTCTGTCGTTATTCCCGATGGTGCGCATAATCCGGCCTCGCCCGATGCGGCGCACCGGCAGGGCGCGGTCGACCACCTCAGCCGCGCCATCGACTGCTGCCACGCCTTGGGCGCGCAAGCGATGGTCGGCCCCTATTTCCAGCCGCTGGGAGAATTCACCGGAGACCGCCCGCAGCCCGAAGAGCTGGAGCGCTGCGCCGAAGTCCACCGCATTGTCGCCCCGCTGGCGCGCGCGGCGGGCGTGACCTGTGCGCTGGAAAATCTCAACCGCTTCGAAGCCTACCTGCTCAACACTTCCGAGCAGACCGTGGCCCATTGCCGCAATGTGGACGCGCCCGGCTTCGGCATTCTCTACGATACCTTCCACGCGCATATCGAGGAGAAGGACCCGCTGGCAGCGCTGCGCCAGGTCCACGCGGCGGGCTATCTGGCGCATGTGCACATCTCGGAGAACGACCGGGGCACTCCCGGCAGCGGCCACGCCAAAATCCGCGAGGCCATCGCGGTGCTCAGGGAACTGCAATACGACGGCTGGCTGACCATCGAAGCCTTCGGGCGCGGCGTCCCCGCACTCGCCGCCGCCACCAAGGTCTGGCGCGATTTCTTCGCCAGTCCGGAAGAAGTGTACACGCAAGGCTACCGCTACATTCGCGAATGCTGGGACAACAGTTGAACGCCCGCCAAGGGGCGAAGGGAAGAGGACAAGAGCGATGTCGATAGAAAGCATGGCGAACATGAACCGCCGCAGCCTGATGGGCCGCGCGTTGCTGCTGCTCGGCGCCAGCGCCGCCGCCAGCGCCTGCCAAAGCATGGATGCCTTCGCGCTCCAGCCCGAACCTGTCGGCACCGGCCCGCTCACCGCGCAGCAGATGGCGGTGCTGACCGCGATGGCCGGGCAGATCATCCCGCAAACCGATACGCCCGGAGCCGTCGAAGCCGGAGTTCCGGAGCGACTGGAAGGGATGCTCTCGACCTGGGCCTCGCCCGAGACGCGCGCCGGTTTCGAGCGGGTGCTGGCCGATGTCGATGCGCTGCCGGAGGACGGGCGCTCCTTCGCCGCGGTCTCGCCGCAGGAGCAGGAACGCCTGCTGCGCGCGCACGATGCGCAGGCGATGCAGCCGAGCGGGCCGGTACGCTACAACTACACCACCCCCGTCTCCACCCCGACCGATCCGGTCTACGGCCGGCTCAAGGATCTGATCGTCACGCTCTACTACCTGTCGGAAGCGGCGATGACGCAGGAGATCATCTACACCCACGTGCCCGGCGCATGGCAACCGTCCACCCCCGTCACTCCTGACACCCGGCCGCTGGCCGGCGCCTCGCTCTGAAGCCGAAGGAACAATCGACCATGTTTGATGCAATCGTCATCGGTTCGGGCATGAGCGGCGGGATCGCCGCCAAGGAATTGTGCGAACGCGGGCTGAAAGTGCTGGTGCTGGAACGCGGCAACGAGGTGCGCCACCGCGCCGACTACAAGGACAGCGTCATGCCGTGGGCCGCCGAGAACGCCATGCGGGTGCCCGAAGTGGAGCTCGCCACCGACTACGCGGTGCAACGCGAATGCTATGCGGTGAACAACCTGACCAAACAGTTCTTCGTCAAGGATTCGGATCACCCCTACACCACCCCCGCCGACAAGCCGTTCAGCTGGATTCGCGGCTATCACACCGGCGGCCGCTCGCTGATGTGGGGCCGCCAGACCTACCGCCTTTCGGCGATGGATTTCGAAGCCAATGCGCGCGACGGGCACGGCTCCGACTGGCCGATCCGCTACGAAGACCTCGCGCCGTGGTACAGCCATGTCGAAAGTTTCATCGGCGTTTCGGGTTCGCAGGAAGGGCTGGCCCAATTGCCCGATGGCGAATTCCTGCCGCCGTTCGCCTTGAACGATGCCGAAGTGCAGGTGAAGGAACGGATCGAAGCCAGTTTCGACGGGCGCCGCAAGGTCATCCCCGCGCGAGTCGCCAACCTGAGCGACCCCACCCCCGAACAGCGGGCGCAGGGACGCGCACCGTGCCAGAACCGCTCGATCTGCGAGCGCGGGTGCAGCTTCGGTGCCTATCACTCCAGCCTCTCGACTTCGCTGCCCGCCGCGCAGGCGACCGGCAATCTCACCATCGTCCACGATGCGATTGTCGATTCGATCGTCCACGATCCGGTCACCAACCGCGTCACCGGGGTCCGGGTGATCGATCGCAACACCAAGGTAGGGACGACCTACGAAGCGAAGATCGTGTTCAGCTGCGCCTCCACCATCGGCACGGCGTCGATCCTGCTCAATTCGACATCGGAGATGTTCCCGCGCGGGCTGGCCAACTCGTCAGACCAGGTCGGGCGCAATCTCATGGATCATCTCTACGCGCTCGGTACGGTGGGCATCCTGCCCAACGGGCCGAACAGCTATTACTTCGGGCGACGACCGGGCGGCATCTATATCCCGCGGTTCCGCAATGTCGGTGCGCAGGAAGAGGAATTCGTCCGCGGTTACGGCTACCAGGGTGGTGCCCAGCGTACCGGCGGGCCGGGCGCTGCCATCGGCCAGATCGGCATCGGTGCCGAACTGAAACAGCGCGCACGCGAACTGGGGCCGTGGATCGTGGTCTTTGCGGGGTTCGGCGAAGTGCTGCCTTACGAGACCAATCGCGTCACCCTCTCGGCGACCGAGAAGGACCAGTGGGGGATGCCGATCCCGCATATCGACGCCGAATTCGGGGCCAACGAATACAAGATGGCGGACAAGATCCTCGAAGACGGGCGGGCGATGATGGAAGCGGCGGGCGGCACGGTGCTCAGCCAGTCGCAGGGACCGGGCAAGTTCGGGCTCGGCATCCACGAAATGGGTACCGCGCGGATGGGCACCGATCCGTCGAACTCGGTGCTCGGCAAGTGGAACCAGGCGCACGATGTGCCCAACCTGTTCGTCACCGACGGCGCGGCCATGGCCAGCAGCGGCTGCCAGAACCCCTCGCTCACCTACATGGCGCTGAGCGCGCGCGCTGCCGATGCGGCGGCCAGCATGCTGGCCGAAGGCGCGCTTTAAAGGCCGCCTACCCCATCGTCGGAATGAGGAACGCGTTCGATCCGTCGCCGCCGCCATCGGGCCAGCGCTGGGTGACCTTCTTGGCCTTGGTCCAGAACCGCAGGCCTTCCATGCCGTACTGGTCGGCATCGCCGAAGCCCGAGCGCTTCCAGCCGCCGAAGCTGTGGTAGCTCACCGGCACCGGGATCGGCACGTTGATGCCGACCATTCCGACGTTCACCCGGTGCGCGAACTCGCGCGCGGCGTGGCCGTTGCGGGTGAAGATCGCGACGCCGTTGCCGTACTGGTGCTCGCTGGGGAGCCGCAGCGCGTGCTCGAAGTCCCTCGCGCGGACGATCTGGAGGACGGGGCCGAAGATCTCTTCCCTGTAGCTTTCCATGTCGGTGGTGACGTGATCGATCAGCGTCGGCCCGACGAAGAAGCCCTTCTCGAAACCTTGCAGGCTGAACCCGCGCCCGTCGACGACGATCTCGCCGCCTTCGGCCTCGGCAGTGTCGATCCACTTCTCCACCCGCGCCTTGTGTTCGGGGGTGACGACCGGGCCGTAATGCGCCTGCGGATCGCTCGACACGCCCACCCGCAGCGCGTGGATCGCCGGGACCAGCTTGGCGCGCAGCCGCTCCGCCGTCTCCTCGCCCACCGGCACCACCACCGGCAGCGCCATGCAGCGCTCGCCTGCTGAGCCAAAGGCCGCGCCCATCAGGTCGTTCACTGCCTGGTCGAGATCGGCATCGGGCATGATGACGCCGTGGTTCTTCGCCCCGCCCATCGCCTGCACCCGCTTGCCCGCCGCCACGCCGCGACTGTAAACGTACTGGGCGATGTCGGACGAGCCGACGAAGCTGACCGCGGCAATATCGCGATGATCGAGGATCGCATCGACCATTTCCTTGTCGCCGTGCACAACCTGCAACAGGCCTTCGGGCGCTCCGGCTTCGAGGAACAGCTGCGCCAATCGCACCGGCACGCTCGGATCGCGTTCGCTCGGCTTCAATATGAAGGCATTGCCCGCCGCAATCGCCATGCCGAACATCCACATCGGGATCATCGCCGGGAAGTTGAACGGAGTAATCCCCGCGCCGATGCCCAGCGGCTGGCGCATCGAATAGACATCGATCCCCGGCCCGGCGCTGTTGGAATACTCGCCCTTCAGCGCCTGCGGGATGCCGCAGGCGAACTCGATCACTTCCAGTCCGCGCTGGATGTCGCCCTTGGCATCGTCGACCACCTTGCCGTGTTCGCTGGCGAGCAGTTCGGCGAGGTCCTGCATGTTCTCCTCGAGCAGGCGCTTGAAATTGAACATCACCCGCGCGCGGCGCTGCGGATTGGTCGCCGCCCAGGCGGGCTGCACTTCCTTCGCCTTCGCCACCGCCAGATCGAGCAGCGCCGCATCGCCCAGCACCACCTCCGCCTGCACTTCACCCGTCGAGGGGTTCCACACCTTGTGCGTCCGGCCCGTTCCGCCTGAACCTGCCCCACCGGCGATGAAATGATCGATCTGGCGCATGACAAAAAATCCGTTGCAACTGAAACTTGTTGCCAGGCTATAGACATTCCAGCCCGATCAACACAAGCGAAGAGCACGCCATCCTATCATGCCCGAGCGACAAGCTACCCTGCCAATGCTTACCTACGTGTCCGCCCCGTGAGACTCACTGCCTTCGGCCCGCTTGCCGGCATCAAGGTCGTCGATCTCACGTCGATGGTGTTCGGCCCCTATGCCACTCAAGTCATGGCCGATCTGGGTGCGGAGGTCATCAAGATCGAAGCGCCCGGCGGCGATGCCACGCGCTATATCAACGTCGGACCGAGCGAGGACCTCGGCGGGGTGTTCACCAATATCAATCGCGGCAAGAAGAGCGTCGAACTGGACCTGCGTAACGAGGCGCACAAGCACGCCCTGCGCGGCCTGATCGCCGAGGCCGACGTGTTCATCCACTCGATGCGCGGCAAGGCGATTGCCAAGCTGGGCTTCGATTACGCCAAGGTCAGCGCGATCAAGCCCGATATCGTCTATACCAATTGCTACGGCTATTCGCGGCGCGGCCCCGATGGCGACAAGCCTGCCTATGACGATACCATCCAGGCCGAATGCGGCATCCCGCACGTGCAGGGGCTGATGAACGGCGAACCCGGCTTCGCCGCGACGATCATGGCGGACAAGATCGCCGGTCTGCACGGGCTCTACGCCACGCTGGCGGCGTTGTTCCACCGCGCCCGCACCGGCGAAGGGCAGGAAGTCGAAATCGGCATGTTCGAAGCGATGTCGAGCTTCATGCTGGTGGAACACGCCAGCGGGATGCTGTTCGATCCACCACTCGGCCCGGCGCATTATCACCGCGCGGTTTCCCCCATGCGCCGCCCGTACAAGACGCGGGACGGATATCTCGCCGCACTGGTCTATAACGACAAGCACTGGGACGCCTTCATGGCGGCGATCCAGCCCGAGTGGCAGAGCGACGAATTCGACACGCTGAAGAAGCGCGCGAAGCATATCGACCGGATCTACGCGCTGCTGGCGGAAACCTTCGCCACGCGGACCACGCAGGAATGGCTCGATCTGCTCACCCCGCTGCAAATCCCCTGCGCGCGGGTGAAATCGACCGACGAGCTGTTCGACGATCCGCATCTCAACGCCATCGGCTTTTTCGAGGAGGTGGAGAGCGATGTCGGCACGATCCGCTATCCGGGCGTGCCGACATGGTTCTCGAAAACGCCGGGCAAGGTGGCCGGGCCGACGCCGCATCTGGGGGCGGACAATGCGGCCCTGCTGGGCAACGAGAGGTCGGACTGAGGCGACCTCAGTTGCTGTCGCAGGCACAATCTCCCTCGCCCACGGCCCAGGCGATGACATCTTCCAGCATCGCCACATAGGTCGGGTGCGAATAGGTTTCGGGCATATGGCCGATGGCGGAATAGAACATCCGCCCTTGCCCGATGATCCGCGACCAGGCGATCGGGTGATCGTCACCCATGCGCAGGTTCGGCATGCCGCCCGCAGTAGGCTCGTAGGTGCTCTCGTCCAGGGTGGCGATGATCCGCGAGCCGGAGTCGCGCGGATTGCTGCGGAACGAATACCATTCGTCACGCATAACCCATTCGGCGGGCAGGCTTGCCGCTGCCGGATGGCCCGGGTCATCGACCACCACGCGGGCATCCTGGAACTGCGGATCGCGCGGGTGCCCGGCAAAGCGCGCGCCAATCAGCGTGTCCGCATACCAGTCCCAGAAATAGACCGGATCGCCCGCCGTGCCGTGAACGCCGACAAATGCCCCGCCCTCCTCGATATAGTCGCGGAAGGCCTGCCGCTGCGACAGGGTGAGCACGTCACCGCTGATGTTGTTCCAGATCACCGCATCAAACTGCGCCAGCGTCTCGGCATTGAACGCGCCGCCGCTCTGGGTCACGACCATTTGCCAGCCCTCGCGCTCGGCCATCGCCAGCAGCGCGGCGTGAGCGGCATCGACCGAGGGGCCGTCGCGGAAGCCGTTGATCTTCTCGAACATCAGGATGCGCGGGCCGTTACCGGTGAAGGTAAAGGTGGGCACATCGTCGTCATAACGGGCGCAGCGCGCCGCGCGGTCGGCATCGGTCACTTCGACGGCGGAGATACCGGCAACGATCCGGTCCACCACATCCTGCCCCACCCCGCCCCAACCGGCGAACTCACGCACCGTAAGGATTGCGCCGAAACTGGGCGGATCGGTGCGGCGGACGATTTCGGGCATCTGGTCGAAGCCTTCGCCGAACTCAGCCCGCAGCACGCCGCGCGCCTGTTCGTTGAGCATAATGTCGATCACCGGGGTGCTGGCCGAGAACGGCGCATCGCGCAGTGGACAGTCTATGACCGGCGCAGACTGCGCAGCCGCCGGGAGTGCGAGGCAGGCAGCGAGCAACGCCCCGGTGACAGTTGGCACGAATTTCATGGCGATCCCCTCTCGATCCTCAAAGAAGGGTGTTAGCAAGCGGGCTCCCACAAGGCCAAGCCCGTTGTTCCGATGGAAGGGTATTCACCCCGGCGATGCAGGGGCGCTAGCCGGGTGGGACCGGCATTTGCATCAAGCCAGCGCCATCAGGCTGGCGTTGCCGCCCGCAGCCGTCGTGTTGGTGGAGATGGAGACTTCCTCGACCAGCAGTTCGGGCTGGTAGGCCAGCGGGTCCAGCATGGCACCTGTCGGCGCCGCCTGCGCGGGTATGACCTTCCCACTGGCGCTGGCGAGACCGGAGAGGGTTGCCAGCAGTCCCTCGCCCTCGCCTTCCAGCAGCGCGGAGGCGATTGCGGCTGTCTCCGGCACCATCCTCTGCAGCACTTCGGCAGGCATCTCAGCAATCTGCGCAGCAAAGGCCGAGTGGGCTGCGTCTGTCAGCGCGAAATGATTGCCTGCCGCGAGGGCAGCGGAGATCTGGTGGAACAGGCCAGCTTGGCTGAACGGTGCCAGCAGGATCGTGCCGCGCGGGTGGAGTGCATACTGGTTGCGCTCGCCAACAGGTCCGGCGAATTCGCAGATCTGCCCCAGCGGGGAGGCCGCCTGCAATTGCCGGGCAAGGCGCGAGAGATCGTGCTCGCCCTGGCTGTCGAGCCACTGTGCAAAGACCGTAAGCGCGGCATCGGCCTGATGCCCCGCCATTGCCGGGCGCGGTGCCGGATCGGTCACCAGCCGCCGCAGATAGAGCGGCCCGCCCGCCTTGGGCCCGGTGCCCGACAGGCCCCGCCCGCCGAACGGCTGCACCCCGACCACCGCGCCGATGGTGTTGCGGTTGATGTAGATATTGCCGACCGCGATCCTGCTGCTGACGTGGGCAATCGTCTCCTCCAGCCGCGTATGCAGCCCGAAGGTGAGGCCGTAGCCGGTAGCGTTGATCTCGTCGATCAGGTGCTCCAGCCCCTCGCGGGCAAAGCGCACCACGTGCAGCACCGGGCCGAACACTTCGCGCGAGAGGTCGGCGATGCTGGCGATCTCGATGATGGTCGGGGGGATGAAAGTCCCATGCGCAGTTTCCGGTGCCAGCGCGAGCTGATGCACGGCAAAACCTTTGGCGCGCATGGCTTCGATATGCGCGGCGATTCCCTGCTGCGCGTCGGCGGTGATGACCGGGCCGATGTCGACCGCCAGCCGATCCGTGTTACCGACCCGCAGTTCTGCCATTGCTCCCTTGAGCATCGTCAGCGTGCGGTCGGCGATGTCTTCCTGCAGGCACAGTACCCGCAACGCCGAGCAGCGTTGGCCGGCGCTGTCGAAGGCGGAGGCGATGACGTCTGCCACCACCTGTTCGGTGAGCGCCGAACTGTCGACGATCATCGCGTTCTGCCCGCCGGTTTCGGCGATCAGCGGGATCGGGCCGCCGTGCGCGCCCAGTCGGGTGGACAATTGCCGCTGGATGGCCTTGGCGACTTCGGTCGATCCGGTGAACATCACCCCCGCCACCTGCGGTGCCGCTACCAGCGCCGCGCCGATAGCGCCATCGCCAGGGACGAACTGGAGCACATCTGCCGGCACCCCGGCTTCGTGGAGGATTCGCACCGCTTCCGCCGCGATCAACGGGGTTTCCTCGGCAGGCTTGGCAAGCACGGTGTTCCCCGCCGCCAGCGCGGCAGCGATCTGGCCGGTGAATATCGCCAGCGGGAAGTTCCACGGCGAGATGCACACAATGGGGCCGAGCGGTGCGGTGCGCTCATCGAACAGCTTTTGCGCTTCGGCGGCATAATAGCGCAGGAAATCCACCGCCTCGCGCACTTCGGCAATGGCATTGGGTAGCGATTTGCCTGCCTCGCGCATGATCAACCCGAGCAAGTGGGGCATCCGCGCTTCCAGTGCATCGGCCGCCTTTTCGAGCATGACGGCGCGCATGGCGGGTGTGGTTGCGGCCCATTCCTCGGCAGCTTCGGCAGCGATCACTGCGGCCTGATGCACTTCCACAGTGCTAGCGAAGGCGACTTTGCCCACCACTTCGCGGTGGTCGGCGGGATTGGTGACAGCCTGCCAGTCGTGGCCCTGGGCAGCAGCAAACGAAGCGGTCCAGTCCATCGTCGCGCTCGCTTCCAACGCTTGCGACAGGCTCGCCAGCGTGGTCTCGTTGGACAGGTCCAGCCCGGCTGAATTGCGCCGTTCACCGTAAATATTAGCTGGCAGCGCGATATCCGCGTGCATCTTGCCGAGCTCGTCACCCGCCTGCGCCAGCGGATCGCCCACCAGGTCGTCTACCGAGACCGCCGGATCACTGATGCGGTTGACGAAGGAAG
Organism: Erythrobacter sp.; assembly: GCA_019739335.1. Lineage (NCBI taxonomy): Bacteria > Pseudomonadati > Pseudomonadota > Alphaproteobacteria > Sphingomonadales > Erythrobacteraceae > Erythrobacter > Erythrobacter sp. Next base: position 2,098,324 of record CP073261.1, on the reverse strand, counting down.
AATTCGCGCCGTTTTCCAGCAAGCGCCGCACCAGGTAGGCAAGCAGCGTTTCGTGCGAGCCGACCGGCGCATAGATCCGGCACGGGCGATTGAGCCGATCCGGCCCGACGACCTGCTCGTACAGCGGTTCGCCCATGCCGTGCAGGCACTGGAATTCCCAGTCACCAAGGGCGAATTCCGGCCCCGCCAGATGATAGATCGTCGCCAGCGTTTGCGCATTGTGAGTAGCGAATTGCGGGAACACGTGCTCGCGCGCTGCCAGCAACTTGCGGGCGCAGGCGACATAGGAAATGTCGGTGTGGACCTTGCGGGTATAGACCGGAAAGTCCGCCAGCCCGTCAACCTGTGCACGCTTGATCTCGGCATCCCAGTAGGCGCCCTTGGCCAGCCGCACCATGATCCGCCGATCGGCACGCTGGGCCAGATCGATAATCCAGTCGATGACGAAGGGGCAGCGCTTGCCATAGGCCTGCAAGACTACGCCCAGCCCGTTCCATCCTGCCAGATCGGAATCGAGCGCGAGGCTCTCGATCAGGTCGAGCGACAGTTCGAGCCGGTCGGCTTCCTCGGCATCGATGTTCAGGCCGATGTCGTAGCCCTTCGCCAGCAGGGCCAGCGATTTCACCCGCGGCAACAGCTCTCCCATCGCCCGGTTAGCCTGGCTGCGCGCATAGCGCGGGTGCAGCGCGGAAAGCTTGATCGAGATTCCCGGCCCCGCATATATCCCGCGACCGGCTGAGGCCGCGCCGATGGCATGGATCGCCTGCTCATAATCGTCATAATAGCGCGCGGCATCCGCCGCCGTCACCGCCGCTTCGCCAAGCATGTCATAACTGTAGGTGAAGCCTTTGGCCTCAGCCCGCCCCGCGCGGCGCAGGGCTTCGGCAATTGTCTCGGCAGCGACGAATTGCTCGCCCATCATCCGCATCGCCATGTCGACGCCGCGACGGATCACCGGTTCGCCCACCCGCGCCACCAGCCGCGTCAGCGCCGCCGACAGCCCGGTGTCGTCGACGTTCTCCACCAGCTTGCCGGTGACCACCAGCCCCCAGGTCGCGGCGTTGAGGAACAGCGAGCGGCCCTGCCCCAGGTGCGCCGCCCAGTCGCCGGGGCCGATCTTGTCGCGGATCAACGCATCTCGGGTGGCCACATCGGGGATCCGCAGCAGCGCTTCAGCAAGGCACATCAGCGCCACGCCTTCCTGGCTGGACAGCGAATATTCCTGCACCAGCGCATTCACTCCGCCGCTGTCCGCGTTGGCGCGCAGGCCCGTGATAAGCTGGCGCGCGGTAGCACGTACCTCCGCTTGCATCGTTTCGGTCAATCTCGCCGCCGGGATCAAGGGCGCGACGGCTTCCTGCTCGCTGCGACGATAGGCTGCGGTGATCGCCTGCCGCAATGGCGATTGCGGACGGATCGGTGGGGCAAAAGCGGCGAAGGGTACGGGCGTGCTCATCGCCGGATATTACGCCTTTGCGATCCGCCAGTCCGGCCAATTTTGCCCCGATTTCATTATCTTTTGACTGTTCTTTGCCACTGAATTAGGGGAATCGCTTGCCATTCGAGGTGCCTATGGTCGAACTGGATTCCTTCGATCGGAAGATTCTCGCCGCCCTGCGTGAAGACGGGCGGATGACGATGACCAATCTGGCCAGCCGCGTCGGCCTTTCCAAGACTCCGTGCCAGTTACGGGTGAAGCGGATGCTGGTGGCAGGCGTCATCACCGGCTTTCGGGCAATGGTCGATCCGCAGAAGCTCGGGCTGAACCATGTCGCCTTCACCGAGGTAAAGCTGTCCGACACCCGCGAGGCGGCGCTGGCCCAGTTCAACGCCGCCGTGCGCCGCATTCCCGAAGTCGAGGAATGCCACATGATCGCCAGCAGCTTCGATTACCTGCTGAAAGTCCGCACGGCAGACATCCGCAAGTATCGCGAAGTGCTGGGGGAGCGGATTTCAGAACTTCCCTTCGTCGCCAGTACCTCCACCTTTGTAGCGATGGAAACGGTGCGGGAGGCCAGCGGTTAGGCAGAGGCTCAGAACCCGAAGCTTGCCGCCACTCGCGCGCCCATTTCTCCGTCACCGGTGTTCCCGGCGACACCAGCCGAAACATAGACGCTGTCGCTTACGCGCCCGGTTAACTGGGCAGAGTAACCCTGCTCGCCGCCATAGGTCGCGCCCGCCACCGTCACCGAAACCGCGCGCCCGGGAACAATCGTCGTGGCACCCAGGGCCATTGCCGCCGCAATCCCGCCGCTCAATTGCTCATTCATCTCGTCCAGCCGGAAATTGGTGGCAACAAGCCCGCTTTCCAGTCCGCCGACACGGCCCGATAGGGCACTGAACTGTGCATCTGTCACTGCAGCGAGGTAATCGACGCTGACCCGGACATTGGCGACGCTGGCGGCACTGGCCACGTTCGAGACACCCAGCGTACCGGCGCTGTCGATAGTGACGACCTGTTCCTCGCCCACCTGCACAGCGTCCGAGGCCATGATGTCGCCGATGGCAACGCTCGATCCGGTTCCGCCGATCATCACCTGGTTGGCGGCCGTGGTATTGGCGAGATAGCCCACTGCGGTCGATTGCACCTGGTCCGCCACCGCGCTGTCGCCTACCGCGGTGCCGCGGGTGGCGGAGGCACTGGCTCCGGCACCCACCGCCGTGCCGCGGGTTCCGGAAACGGTGGAAGAAAAGCCCACCGCCGTCCCGCTGATCCCGGTGACATCGGTCGACCGGCCCACGGCCGTCGCATTCTGGGCATCGGCCCGCGCCAGCGCGCCAAAGGCCGAGCCGGACAGGCCGGTGGCCCCGGCAGAGGCGCCGACGGCAGTGGCATTGTTGTTGGTCACTTCCACCGCATTGCCCAGCGCCACGCTGCGCAGGCCGGTAACGAGCGCATCGCGCCCGATCGCGGTGGCGTCCTCCGCCAGCGCCTCGGCATCGACGCCAAGGGCGATGGATTGCGCCCCGGTGGCCTGCGCGCCCAGCGCCAGATCATCAGCCCCGTCACCGCCAACGGCGATGGCACCGATGGCGGTCGCTCGCGATGAGCCGCCGATAGCGACGGCATTGCCGCTGTTAGCAATCGACTGCGTGCCTAAGGCAAGACTGCGAAGTCCGCTGGCACTGGCGTTCCAGCCCTGCCCAATGGCTTCCTCACCCGATGCGGCAGAAGTGAACCCAACTGCCAGCGAGCGAGCGCCGCTTGCAGCGGCCCCACCACCAAGAGCTGTTGCGCGTTCACCTGCGCTCGACGATTTGCCGAGTGCAACCGAGATCTCACCCGTCGCTTGGGCGCCGTGGCCGATCGCGGTCGCCTCCAAGGCAGCGGCATTGGCCTCAACTCCCAGCCCCACCGAGTTGGTAGAAGCGAAACTATCATCGCCGATCGCAACCGACTGGCCGCTGTTAGCTGAAGAATTCTCACCAATCGCCAGCGAGCCATTCCCCGTAGCAAAAGCAGAGTAGCCAATCGCTATGGAGCTGATACCAGCCGCCTCCGCCAGTACCCCAATTGCGATGGCAAGATCGCCGGTGTAGGTCGATCCTCCCAAGGAGATACTGCCTTCACCCGCAGCTGTTGCTTGGTCTCCTGCTGCGAAGCTGGATGGCCCCATGGCTGCGGCTCCAGAACCGATTGCGATCGAGTTGCTGCCACTGGCAAGGGTCGGGTTGATGAAGAATGGGTCTCCATCACCACCAATGGCAATCGACTGAAATCCAGTTGCAGTTGCGATATAACCTATAGCAATCGCCCCATCATCCTCAGTAAAGGCGTTGGTGCCCACCGCCACTGTATAAGAACCAACCGCGCTGGCATTCACCCCACAGGCCAGGCGACTGTCACCATTGCCGCTGTTGGCACCGCCGTCATTGTCCGTACCGGCATCGACCACCCCATCATTGTCGCGGTCGAGCAGGCAGTCTTCGGCCAAGGCTTCTTGTGGTGCGAGCAGCAGCGCGGCTGCCGCGGTTCCGGTGAGCAGGGTGGCGGCGAACAGGGTATCGTTACGAACAGACATGGATCAATCTCCCGGGGTTTGGTCCCCGCCGGAAGAACGCAAGCTACGCCTGTCCGGCCAGGGACTCGGAATTGCGGTGCGACCCGAATGTCATTAGCCAGAAACAACAAATGCGGCAGGGTTGTTTCTCTGCCTGCATTGGCGATAAATCATGAAACGATGCCCGGTCAATCGACGCGTGGTTGAGGGGTTCCACTGCTGGACAAGACCTGCGCAGAAGTTCCTGTTCCGACCCAGCCGGCTATTTCAATCGCGGCAGGAATTAAGGGAACGAGCCGGAGCGTGCTCCACCTTGTTGGCCCTTTTTTCACGCCCGAATTCTGATCGTTGGCGAGGAAGATCGGGAAGTCGCGTGAGCCTCCAAAACCGGAAATATTTGCGCTGGAGGCGCGCCCTGAAATAGGATAGGCCATCCCAATCAAGATATTACGCGACGGGGCGAAGAAAAATGAACGTGGAAGTCGCGCCGTTATCTTCTAATCCCTACACGCGAAGCCTGCTTGCCCCGGACGTCTGGTCCGGCCTGACAATCACTTTCAGTTTTCCCGACAACCCTCTCGATTATGCCGATTATGGACCGGGCGATGAAATAGTCGCCGGTTTTGTGTCCTTCAGCGAAATGCAGAAGAACGCCGTCCGGCATATTCTCGCGACGATTTCCAGCTTCACGAATCTGGTTTTCACCGAGGTCACCGGCAGCCTCGATGCCACAGCGACACTGCGCTTCGGCAATACCAATGTGACAGATGCGGCGTTCGCATTCCTGCCGAGTACGGACAGCGTAGGCGGAGACTCGTGGTATTCGAGCGAAGCCTACATGCAGTCTCCCGCTATCGGCAACTTTGCCTATTTCGCCCTGCTGCACGAAATCGGCCACGCCCTCGGCCTGCTCCACCCGCACGAAGGTGAATTCGGCGATCCGATGCCGCTCGACCGTGACTGGATGCCCTACACGGTGATGAGCTACCGCTCGACGCAAGGCGGTGAACTGGGATATTATAACAACGGCTCCGATTTCGCGCAAAGTTACATGATGGAGGACATCGTTGCCCTCCAGCAGGCCTATGGACCGAATTACTCGACCAACTCCGGGGCTACCGTCTATTCATTCAGTCCGACAAGCGGCGAACTCTTTATCAACGGGGCGGGGCAAGGCGCGCCTGAAAAGAATATCGTTTTCCAGACCATCTGGGACGGCGGCGGTATCGATACCTATGATTTTTCGACCTATACACAACCGGGCGATATCGACTTGCGGCCCGGCAACTGGATAAGGTTCTACCCGATCCAGAGCGCGCAATTGGGGGGCGGCAGCACGCCACCCGGCCTCGTTGCCAATGCCCACATGTTCGCAGGCGATCCACGCTCGCTGATCGAGAATGCGATCGGCGGATCGGGTGACGACGATATCTATGGCAACCACATCGCCAATCGGCTCGAAGGGGGTATCGGGCGCGATAATCTGTTCGGATATGAAGGTGAGGACCATCTGCTTGGCGGGGCGGACGGGGACATGCTGTATGGCGGCATCGGGAACGACTTGCTCGAAGGGGGCGACGGCGGGGATAACCTCCATGGTGAGGAGGGCGACGACACCCTCTACGGGGGCAGGGAAGACGATACACTCCATGGGGGATCGGGCAACGATATACTCCATGGGGAAGGCGGGGGAGATGTCCTCTTCGGAGGAAGCGGCGACGACTCGCTGTTCGGTGGCAACGGCCAGGGGATGCTTCACGGCGAAGATGGCCATGACCTGATCGACGGCGGAATCGATGATGACACCCTCTATGGCGGGGCGGGCAATGACCGGCTGATAGGTCGTGGCGGAAACGATCTTCTTGATGGGGGCGCGGGTGCCGACACCATGATCGGCGGTACCGGCAACGATACCTATGTCTGGGACGATATCGGGGACGTCATCATTGAACTCGCCGATGGGGGGATCGATACCCTGGCGAGCGCGGTCTATAATCTGACTGCCGGTGACAATATCGAAAACGTCCGTGTGTCAGGTCTATTGCACCTCAACGTGACGGGGGACGATGGCGACAACGGCCTTGGCGGAAACGGCGGAAACAACATTCTCGACGGACGCGGCGGTGCAGATAGCATGTCCGGCGATTACGGAGCCGATATCTATTACGTCGACCATATAGGCGACAAAGTATATGAAGGTGTCGGAATGGGCACCGACCGGGTCTACGCTTCCGTCAGCTTTACAATGAGCCAGGGTTACTGGACCGGAGGAGGAAATCCCTATCTGGGGGCGAGTCTTCCGCGCTTTATCCCCGGCGCGGAGATCGAGTTTCTCTACCTTCAGGGTACCGGCGATCTCGACGGGACTGGCAACGAACACAATAACCGTATTTTCGGCACTTCCGGCGCAAATGTGCTAACGGGAATGGGTGGCAACGATATTCTCAATGGCCGTACAGGGTGGGACACTGCGGTTTTTTCCGGAGTGCTGGCGGACTATACGATCACAGAGCAGGTCGACGGTAGTTTCCTGGTCGTTGGGCCCGACGGCACCGACCAGCTTATCGGCATCGAGCAGGCACTTTTTTCGGATCAGCAAGTCTATCTGGTCCCTTCCACAAGGCAGGACGGCACACCGGGAATAGACAACCTCACCGGAACTAGCGGAGTGGATTTGCTTTACGGTCTCGCGGGCGATGATGTGCTTCAGGGTCTGAGCGGCAACGACACACTCGACGGCGGCACCGGCAGTGACACGATGGTGGGTGGCATGGGCAACGACACCTTCTCCATCGACAGCATCGGTGACGTTGTAACGGAGCTGGAGAACGAGGGGTTCGACCGGATCATCAGCTCGATCGATTTCTCCGCGAACCCTTCTCGATATGGCAACATCGAAGCGTTCGGCCTCGCCGGTTTGGCCACCCAGTTGCGCGGCAACCAGCTGGCCAACGAACTCGTCGCCAATGCCACGCTCGGTAGCCTGCTCAACGCTCTTGGCGGCAACGACCTGCTTTTGGGCGGGGCCGGAAACGATCTCCTGAACGGCGGATCGGGCGATGACGAGATGCGCGGCGGCGGCGGGGACGACAGCTATTTCGTCTACGAAGCAGGTGACGTGATTGTCGAACTGGCGGGCGAAGGGATCGACTATGTCCGCTCGGGCGTGAACTACACCCTTGGCGCCAACCTGGAGGACCTGCGGCTGGCCGGAACCCTGGCCACGGTGGGCACCGGCAATGCGCTGGCCAACCGGATCTACGGCGGGAGTGCCGGCGCGACGCTTTCCGGGCTCGATGGCGATGATACGATCTATGGCAGCAACACGGCCGACACAATCTACGGTGGGTCCGGGGCTGATCGGCTGGTTGGCAACTTCGGCGAGGACGCCATCCATGGCGGCGAAGGTAATGACATCATCAACGGCGGCACCAATATCGACACTCTCCACGGCGATGGCGGTGATGACCTGATCCTGGGCGGCATCGGCAACGATGTCATCTATGGGGGCACCGGCAATGATACGCTGCTCGGCGAAGCGAACATGGATACGCTGCACGGCGAGGACGGGGCCGACATTCTCGACGGCGGTGACGGGGTGGACCGGCTGATCGGCGGGGCGGACCGCGATGTGATGACCGGCGGCCTCCGCGCAGACGTGTTCGCTTTCGCTGACGGCGACTTTGCCGGACTGGCGGCCAACACCGCCGACCGGATCACCGACTTCACCGTGGCGCAGGGTGACAGGATCGATCTGTCCGCAGTCGATGCGATCCTGGGCGGCACAGACGATGCCTTCGATTACATCGGCAGCGATGCCTTCTCCGGAACGGCGGGCGAACTGCGCTGGGCGCACGTTGGCGCCAACACGATGGTCTACATGGACGTCGATGGCGACGCGCTCGCCGACTACGCCATCCGGCTGGACGGCACGGTCAACTTGGCGGAGGCTAGTTTCCTTCTGTGAAGGCAAACAAGCATTCGTGGCCTTGCTGGTCTCCATCTTAAAAGCCGTGCCTGCTTTCGTTGCTTGTGGATTATGCCTCCCATGAAACTCGCCCGGTTGCGGCGCGCATAAAACCTCTCAAATAGCGAAATGTGATACAATCATGCGTTTTAAAAACTTCGACATTCCGGCTTTCCTCCAGGAATATTGGCAGAAAAAGCCGCTACTGATCAGATCGCCATGGGACGCATGGTCCAATCCGCTAGAACCGAATGAACTGGCGGGACTTGCGGATGAGGATCACGTCGAATCCCGCCTCGTGACCCAGCGCAATCAGCGATGGGAGCTCGAACAAGGCCCCTTTCCCGAAGGCCGCTTCGGAAAGCTGGAACGCATTCCGTGGACGCTGCTGGTGCAGGGTGTTGATCACCATGTCCCGTCCGTGGCGGCACTTCTGGAGCCCTTTCGTTTCGTGCCAAACTGGCGGGTTGACGACGTCATGGTGAGCTATGCAGTCGATGGCGGGGGGGTGGGCCCGCATTTCGATCACTACGATGTGTTCCTGCTTCAAGGCTTGGGCAGGCGTCGGTGGGAGCTGGGCGAGCTTTGTGACGAGACCACCGAGTTGCTGCCGCACGACGACTTGCGCCTCCTTGCGGACTTCCGCGCTGTCGAGGAATGGATCCTCGAGCCAGGCGATATGCTCTATGTCCCGCCTCGCGTCGCTCATCGCGGCGTGGCGATCGGCGACGATTGCATGACGTACTCGATAGGCTTTCGGGCGCCTTCGCGCGCGGAATTGCTCACGAACTGGGCCGAAAGTGTATCAACCGATCTGAGTGACGGCGACCGCTACGCAGACCCGGACCTTGCCGAGCAGCGCAACCCCGGTGAAATCTCTTCGTCTGCCATCAGGTCACTACAAGCCATGATCTCTGAAACGATGCTTGATCGGTCTGCGTTTGAACGGTGGTTCGGTCAATACAGCACCATGCCGAAGGATCCGGACATCGATTGGCGACCCGAGGAGACCATCAGCAGCGAAGTCGTATTGCAGTGCCTCGCCGAAAGTATTCCACTGGTGCGGAACCCCGCCAGCCGCTTTTCATTCATTCGGGAGCAGACAACTTCGCTTTTGTTGTTCATTGATGGGCGCTGCTATCCCTGTCGTGACGAGGTCACTGCTTTTGCTGAGCAGATTTGCGCAAGTGTGCAGTTTACGTTTGATGCACAGAGTTCGCTTTCGATCATTGAACTGATTGTCGAGTTGGTCAACCAGGGAAGTCTCGCCTTCCTTGATCAAGAGGAGTAAGTCCACGGACCTTCGGGCACTTGGGATACGAGACCTCCCGATGGTGCTGTCAGTCTAACCGCAACTCGTCTCCGATTGGCGAAGCCCTCCTCTACCCCGGCGCGGTTTATGCGGCGAGGGTCTGCCACTCGGCCAGGGCGGCCGAGCGGCGGGCTTGTAGCTCTCTCTGTCGATCAGGTGGCGTTCGAGGTTGAAGTGATTATGGACGTTGGCGCGGACCAAGGCGAACTTCTGCGACGACTTCATCTGCCGAAATCGCAGCATCGCCCGCTCTCGTCGTCGGAACGGCAGGTGGCTATTCTCCACCCGGTTGTTGGCCCAGCGTCCCACCTCCTGTTTTGCCGTGTTTCCGAGCTCTGACATCGCCGCCTTGTAGGAGCGAAGGCCATCAGTGGTGATCTCGACCGGCGAGCCGTGGCGCTTCAGTGCTTTCTTCATGAACCGTAGCGATGCCTTCCTGTCACCCGTTTTTGTAACGTAGCTTTCGAGGACCTCGCCTTCCTGGTCGACCGCGCGCCACAGGTAATGCATCTCGCCATTGATCTTCACGTACACCTCGCCGAGGTGCCACTTCCACTGCCGGAAGCCCTTCATCCGGCTGACACGCTGGCGCCGAACATCAGCCGCAGCGAACAGCAGTCCGAACCTGTTCCGCCACAAGCGCACGGGCTCATGGCAGATGTCGACGCCTCGCTCTGCAAGCAGCTCCTCGACGTTCCGCAGGCTCAAGGGAAGCGCACGCACATCAGCACCACCATGCGGATTACTTCGGGTGACGAGTTGAAATAGCTGAACGGGCTGGCAGCTTTTCTGGGTCGGGACATGGCACCCCCTACCGCGCCAAGCTCGCTTTGCCGGCGTTGCACTTGCTTTGACAGGACCCGTCAGATTGATGACGGGAATGCGCTGCGAGTAGCGGTTCGGTAAGCGAAGCACCGATTGAAGTCGCTTCCGTCACCGAACGCAAGACGCTATGCGCAACGGTATGGTTCCAGCCCATGCGCGTCGCAATTATCCCGATGGATTGAAGGTCGGCGAATGGCGTGCGATAGATGGTTTCAAGCATCGATGTTTCCGCCTTGCTGCCGCATCCCTACCCAGAGGACGCCTGCTTTTCCTCGGCGGGCGAGGCGATTTTTTCGAGAAATATCTTGAAGCCTTTGGCTACTGGGCGGCTTCGGGCTGGGACGTTTCAGGCTTTGACTGGCGCGGACAGGGTGGATCGGGGCTGACGCACCCGGATGGATACTGCCACGTGGCCGACTTCGCGACGATGGTGGACGATCTGGCGGGATTTGCGGATAAGTGGCGCATTGATGATGGCTTGTCGCATATTGCATTGGGGCATTCGCTGGGCGGGCACTTGCTCCTGCGCGCTCTCGCGGAGCGGCGGATTGCTTGCGATGCGGCGGTGCTGTTGGCTCCAATGCTGGGTATCAGGGCGGGGGTGTTGGGGGCAAAAGCGGTCAATTTCTTCGGCCTTGTCGGCAGGGTGCCGTGCTTGGCTCACCGGCCGTTGTGGAAAGGCCAGCCGCGCAGCAATCCCGGCCACCTGACGTCCTGTCCGGATCGTCACGCTGACAAACTGTGGTGGAAGGCCAAGCACCCGGAAATCGCGCGTGGCGGGCCGACCTGGCTGTGGTTGGCAGCGGCTGCGCGTTCGATGACCCTGTTGGAGCGGCAACTGCGCCAGAACGCGCCCGGACTTCCCGTCCTCCTGCTGACAGGCGCGCGCGACCGTGTGGTGGACGCCGCCTCGATTGCCCGGATCGGGGCACTACTGCCGGGACTTCGGCCGCAAACAATCGCCAGTGGCGGCCACGAATTGCTCCGCGAAAGCAACGGACCTCGGCTCGCGACCCTGTCTGCCATAGAAAGCTTCCTTGCCGGATACTGCCGATAGCCCCTGCAAAGCTCCAGTTCTCCACAGCCACGCGCGCGATTGTCGCAGCGTTGCAACATTAAGGCAGCATTCGGGCCTTTCACGAGGCTGCGAACGGAACACACAATGCAGACTGCCGGAGTTGCCGCCGCCTACGATCGCTGGGCACCGATCTACGACCTGGTGTTCGGCCAGGTCTTCGCCATCGGCCGCCGCCGGGCGGTGATCGCTGCCGAGCAGGCAGGTCGCCGGGTGTTGGAGGTGGGCGTGGGTACGGGCATTTCGCTGCCCCAGTACAAGCCCGAAACCCGCATCGTCGGCACAGACATTTCCGGCTCGATGCTCGATGTCGCGAAGAAGCGCGTGCGCGAGCACGGCCTCGCCAATGTCGAGGACCTGCTGGTGATGGATGCCGAGGCGATGAGCTTCGAAGACGGCGAATTCGATGTTGTCGTCGCGCAATATGTCGTCAGCGCGGTGCCCAATCCGGCGCGGGCGATGGACGAATTCCTGCGCGTGGTGAAGCCGGGCGGGGAAATCATCGTTGCCACCCGGGTCGGCGCGGAATCGGGTCTTCGCTCGAGCATCGAAAAGTTCCTCATGCCGGTGACCAGCAGGCTGGGCTGGCGCACCGAATTCCCGTTCGCCTTCTACGAAGACTGGGCGAACACCCATGCCAGTGTCACGCTGGTCGAGCGCCGCAGCCTGCCCCCGCTCGGTCATTTCTCGCTCGTCCGTATCAAGAAGCAGGAAGGCTGAATCCGATGCCCCAGGTACTTGCCGCCAAGACCGCCCATTTCCGCGAGCAGCTGCGCGAACAACGGTGGGACGATCACCGCTACTACCATCACAATCTGGTCAACCAGAGCCTGCACTTCGTCAGCGCGACGACCTTCATCGTCGCCTATCTGATCGCCTGGTACCAGCCCTGGCTGGCGGCCCTGCTGGGCTGGGGCATTGCCATGACCAGCCGTCAGGCCGGGCACTTCTTCTTCGAGCCGCACGATTACGACCAGGTCAACGATTGCAGTCACGAGTACAAGGAAGAGATCAAGGTCGGCTACAACCTGATGCGCAAGGTGGTGCTGATGGGACTGTGGGCAGCCAGCCCGCTGTTGCTGGTGATCGAACCGACCTTGTTCGGCCTTGTCACTCCACACACCGGAGTGGTCAGCTTCCTCGAAAACCTCGGCATGATGTGGCTGGCGCTGGGCGTGGGCGGGCTGCTGTTCCGCACCGTGCACCTGTTCTTCCTGCGCGATATCGAAACCGGGATCGTCTGGGCGACCAAGATCATCACCGATCCTTTCAACGACTTCCGCCTCTACTGCCGCGCCCCGGGCCAGCTCGCGAGGCAGGCGGTGGCGGTGCGGCGCAACAATCGCGCGGGCTGACCCGCGCGAGTCAATCAGCCGAACTTGTGGCGCAGCATCTCGCGGGTGAGGCGCTGGCGAATGGTCTTGCCGTGCTCCTCGCCCGCAGACCACCACCAGCCGCCCGCCGCCATCTCGTCGCAGGCGGCAAGGAAGCGGTTCTCCACTTCGGCAAAGTCGGCATCCGAATAGGCGAGGCTGAAGATGAACCGCCCCGTGCCCACCCAGCTGAGCGCCAGCCCGTGCTTCTTCAGATAGAACTGCAACATCCAGTGATAGCGCGCGGGCACGGCGTAGCGGACGGTGAAGATCGTCGACAGATTGCCGATTGCGACCGGATGGCCCGCCGCTGCCAGTCGCGCGTTGAGACTGGCGGCGCGCGTGTTCCAGCGCTCGTCCAGCCCATCATAGAGCGCCCTGCCCTCGGCAGTCTCCATATGCCGCAGGAAAGCGTTCATCGCCCCCATCACGTAAGGGTGCGAATTGAAGGTGCCGCGCGCAAAGCAGATATCGGCGGGCTTGTCCGGATTGTAGCGGCGCATCAGCTCCGCCCGGCCGCACAGCACCCCCACCGGATAGCCGCCGCCCAAGGTCTTGCCGTAGGTGACCAGATCGGGCTGGATGCCGAAGTACTCGCAGGCGCCGCCCGGCGCGAGGCGGAAGCCGGTGAACACCTCGTCCATGATCAGCACCACGCCCGCCGCGCGGCAGACTTCCTGCAAGCGTGCCAGCCAGGCCGAATAGGCAGCCCGATCGACGCCCGAATGCCCGCGCTTCGCCATCAAGGTGGAATCGCCGGGGGCGTTCTTGTTCGGGTGCATCGCCTGCAAGGGGTTGACCAGCACGCAGGCGATATCCTTGCGGGTGCGCAGCACCTTGAGGCTTTTCTCGCTCATATCGGCGAGCGTATAGGTGCGGTCCGCTGGCACCGGATTGCCCACGCCGGGCTGCACATCGCCCCACCAGCCGTGGTAAGCCCCCGCAAAGCGGACGATCTTGCTCCGCCCGGTGTGATAGCGCGCCAACCGCACCGCCTGCATCACCGCTTCGGTGCCGCTCATGTGGAAGCTCACCGCATCGAGCCCCGAATGGATCGCCAGCCGCTGCGCATTGTCGAGCGTGAGCGGGTGCAGCCCGGCCAGCGTCGGCCCGAACGCGGCGACGCTTTCCCCGCCTTCGGCCATCAGCGCGCGGTAGGCATCGACGCCGAGCAGGTTGACCCCGTAGCTGCCAGTGAGGTCGTAGTAGCGATTGCCGTCGAGATCGGTCAGCTGCACGCCCTCTGCGGCGTGGTAGAAGGTGCTGCTGGGCAGGAAGTCCTTCACCAGCGGGCTGAACTGGAACGGCACCCGGTAGGTGGTGGTGAAATCGACATCGGCAATGCACTGCGCGGCATCCTGTGTCGCGGCGGTGCTGGCGGGGTAGGTCGCTGCAAAGTGCGCCGAAAGTGCTGCCATCGCCTGCTGCCGCTGCGCGGCAATTTCGGGCGGGGCACCGTCTGTGGCGAAAAACTCCTCCGCCCCGAAGGCATAGGCGGGCACGAGCCCCGCCGCGCGCTTGGCCATCCGCACGTGCCCGGAGAGCGAGCGGTGCTTGGCCTGCGAAAGCCGCAGCCGTTCGCGCACCATGGATGCGGTGACAAGGCCCGCCGTTCCAGCGGCCAGTTTCCACGCGATCGAAGCCAATTTCACAACCCTGCCCTCACCAATAGACCGGGAGCCCGACCATGAGCCTGCGAAGCGTCGCGCATCGCCTGCTGGCGCAGGAGGAACTCAATTTCCTCCTTACCAACCGCATTCCGCGCCATGCGCTCACCCGATTCATGGGCTGGTTCGCCAGGCGCGAGAACCCGCTGCTGCGCGTCCCGTCGATCGCGCTTTGGCGGTTCTTTTGTGACGTGGATTTGACAGACGCCCAAACGCGTGAATTTCGCAGCCTCCACCACGCCTTTACCCGCGCGCTGGTGCCCGGCGCACGGGTGTTCGATGCCGATCCGGCGGTGTTTGCTGCGCCCTGCGATGCCATCGTCGGGGCGTTCGGCACGGTGCACGGCGGCCAGGCATTTCAGGTCAAGGGCATGGACTATGCACTGGCCGACTTGCTCGGCGATGTGGAGGAGGCAAGCGCCTTCGAAGGCGGGCAGTTCATCACCCTGCGGCTGACCGCCGGCATGTACCATCGCTTCCACGCGCCGCAGGACATGGTGGTGGAGCAGGTGCGCTACATCTCCGGCGATACCTGGAACGTCAATCCGGTCGCGCTCAAGCGCGTGGAGCGGCTCTACTGCCGCAACGAACGCGCGCCGATCCTGGCGCGGCTGGCCGATGGCGAGGCGCGGGTCGCGCTGGTGCCGGTGGCGGCGATCCTTGTGGCGAGCATCCGCCTGCCGTTCGTCGATGCGGCAGAGCCAGTCCGCAGCCTGCACCAGCGCATCTGGCGTGAGCAGGTGCGCTTCGCCAAAGGTGAGGAGATGGGCTGGTTCGAGCACGGCTCCACCATCGTCGCGCTGCTGCCGCCAGGGTTGCGCCCGGTGGAGGGACTTGCGAGCGGTGCGCGGATCAAAGCGGGGGAGGCAATGTTGGTGGCTGGGTGAGGAAGGCTGGCGGCACACGCCGTCAACGCCCTTTCGCTGCCCTCTTTCCTACACGAGAGCGACTGGTCTAGCCCCTGTCAGGCCCCGCGCCATTGCGGGACTTCGGCTCTTTCCAATCGTTGTCCGTCCGCTGGTTGCAGAGATGATTTTGGTGTCGCCTTAGTGTCAACTTTCACGGCATAATTCCCTGATCCGGCCAGCCGGGCGCGGGTCCGCGTCAGGCCCAGGTGCCGCCGTCGATGCCCGGCCTTGCGCTATAGCTGGCGGCGACGCCGCGTTCGAAGGCAGGCTCCAGCACGGTCGAAACAGTGACATGCTCCACCCGCGCCACTTCCGGCGTGAGCGTGAGCAGCGCGTAGCCCTTGTGGTCCTGATCGCAGAACACGACTTCCTCCGCCCCCGCCTCCAGAAAGCGCCCTACCCTCGGCAGCACCGAGCCGTTCGACGGGCTGGTGATGGCCGTGCAGCCCAGTTCTACCGCAGCAAGCCGCCCTGCCGCATCGTGCAGGTTGTTGACCCACGCTGCATGGCTGTCCCCCGCCAGCACCACCGGGCGCGATCCGGCGCGGGCGAAGCGGGCATAGAGCCGCTCGCGCGCGTGCGGGTAGCCGTCCCACGAATCGAGATTGAACGGCACGCCTTCGCGATAGCCATTCACCGACATGTCCACCCGGTTGCGGAACTGCGCGGGCAGCCGTTCGCGCAGGGCGAGATAGGCCTCAGTGCCCAGTTGCGCTTCCAGATCGGGGCCGGGGACCCGCGCCATCAGCACCTGGTTGCCGAGCACCTGCCATGGCTTGCCCGCCGCGACCGAAGCGGCGAGCACGCCTTCGAGCCACTCGACCTGCTCGGGACCCAGCAATTCGCGTTCGGGCCGGTCACGCTCGGCAAGGATGGCGGCGATGGCCTGCGCAGGCGGCAGGTCCGGTTGGCGGGTCACCTGCCGGTCGCGCGCAAGCAGCCGCGTCTCGACCATCGCCAGCGTCGCCAGATCGCCGAATTCGAAGCTGCGGAAAATCGCCTCGTGCGCGCGCAGCGGATCGGGATCGCGGATCGGCATCCATTCGAAATAGGCCTGCATCGCCACCGCCTTGCGCGCCGCCCAATCGCCTTCCTCGGCGGGCTGGTGGTTCTGCGCGCCTTCCAGCCAGGCATCGTTGGTGATCTCGTGATCGTCCCACACGCAGATGAAGGCGGCGCGCGCGTGCGCGGCCTGGATCTGCGGATCGGCCTTCACCTGTGCATGGCGGCGGCGATAGTCCGCCAAGGATACGATTTCGTGCGGCGGATCGGGCAGGCGGCCCAGCCGACGCCCGATATCGGTGCCGTAGCCGCTCTCGCCATATTCGTAGATGTAATCGCCCAGATGCACCACGGCATCCAGCCGCTCCAGCGCGGCCATATCGGCATAGGCGTTGAAGTAGCCGCCGGGGTAGAGCTGGCACGAAGCGACGGCCAGCACGAGTTCGTCGACAGCCGCCACCGGCAGCGTCCGGAACCGCCCGCGTGGGGAGGCCGTGCCATCGGCGGCTTCGAACCAGTAATGGTATTCGCGGCCCGGCTCCAGCCCGGTGAGATCGACCTTCGCGGTATGATCCGCCGCGCCCCGCGCCGTCACCGCTCCCGATATCAGGGGTGCTGCACCAGCATCGGTGGCGACGTGCCAGCGCAGCGGAATGTCCCCGGCAAACCCTTCCTCGGCGGTCGCCCGCGTCCAGATGATCGCTCCGCCCGGTGTCGGATCGCCGCTGGCCACACCATGGGCAAAGCGCACCGTCTCCGGTGCCTGCCGGGCGCTGGCGATGCCGGGAAGTGCCAACGCAGTTCCCGATCCGAACAAGGCAAGCGCCGCGCGGCGATCGATTTTCATGGCAAGTTCCTAGCTGCAATTCTCAGCGGCTAGTAAGCCGCCTACACCGTCAGTTTCATGACATAGCAGCCCATGTGGGCTGGGGCGACAATGCGCAGTCGCCTGCGTTCATCTGACGCCGCACGGGAGGCGTGGCCAATTTTGTTCGCCTGACCTGAATCCGCTCAGGCGAAGGCCAGCCCGTCACCGCGCCGCTCGATCCGCAGGCGGTTGAGGATAAAAGCGCGGAAATCGCGATCAGTGACGGTATCCACCGCCACGAATGTCGCCAGCGCCGCGTCGCGCGCCAGTTCGAGGCGGACGTAGCCCTGGTGCATGTTGTCGGTCCAGTCGATCTCCGGGCAATGCTCGGCGAAGGCTAGATCGAGCTGGCGCGACAATTCGTCTCCGAAGCCGCTTTCGACGAAATCGCCCGGTGACGTGATCCCCGCCGTGCCCAGTTCCAGTCCGGCGGGCCGCCCCTCGGCATCTTTCAGGCTGTTGGCCCAGAAGCTGTGGCTGTCTCCGGTCAACACGATCAGATCGCCCGCGCCTGCCGCGCGCGACTGTTCGTAAAGCCGCTCGCGTGCCCAAGGGTAGCCGTCCCATGTATCGGGATAGAAAGGCAGGTTGGCGCGGCCCTTGAACGCCAGCACGCGCGCATTTTCCAGCGCCGCCTCGCTGGTATAGGGCGCATCTGCGGCAAAGGGATCGGGCAGCACGCCGAGTGCGACCAGATCGGGCACATCCGTGCGCGCCATTGGGATCGCGTTACCGAGCACCCGCCACGGCTGCCCTGCCGCCACCGAGGCCCGCAGTGCGCGGTCGAGCGCCTGCTCGCCCTCGAGGCTCAACATCGCCCGGCCCGCTTCGCCAAGCACGTCGCGGCGGAACATGGCCGCCTGTTCAGGGGTGGTCAGCTGATCGCTCCATGCCGCGTAGTCGATTTGCTCGGCGCGCGCGGTGTGGCGGCTTTCCAGCGTCACCAGCGTGGCGAGATCGCCAAAGCTGTAGCTGCGCCAGAACTGCGCCCGGCTTTGCCTTGGGCCGTCGAGCATTTCCGGCTCGCGGATCGGCATCCATTCGTAATAGGCGCGGATCGAAGCCTCGCGCCGCGCCGCCCAGTCGCCCTCGCTATCAGGTTGATGGTTCTGCGCTCCGCCGGTCCACGGATTGTTGGCGCTTTCGTGATCGTCCCAGCAGGCCATGAAGCTATGCGCGGCGTGCATTGCCTGCGCGCCGGGATCGGACTTGTACTGCGCGTGGCGGCGGCGATAATCGGCAAGGGTGACGATCTCGTGCGCCGGATCATGCCGACGGCCGAGCGCCTGCGCGGTGGCATCGCCCCAGCCGTCCTGCCCGTACTCGTAAAGGTAATCGCCCGTGTGCAGCACGAAATCGACCTGCGCATCACGCGCCATCGCTTCGTAGGCGTTGAAATGGCCAAAGGCGTAGTTCGAACAGCTCGCCAGTGCGATCCCCAGTCGCTCAGGGGAACCTGTCGGCAAGGTCCGCGCGCGCCCGGTGGGGGAAGCAAAGCTGTCCAGCCAGAAGCGATAGTAGAAGGTGCCGCCCGGTTCGAGTCCGGTGGCGAAGAACTTGGCGGTGTGGTCGGCATAGGGGCCGGTCGCCACTTCGCCTTGGAGGACCGGTTCGGCAAACTCCGGATCGCGCGCGACTTCGCAGCGCAGGGTGACATCCCCGCTGGTGGTCACCCGCGTCCACAGCACCACGCTGCTGGCCGCCGGGTCGCCGCTCGCCACGCCGTGGCGGAACGGGCCGTCGATATGGGCCGCAGCAGGCAATGGCAGCAAGGCTGCGGCGGGAGCCAGCGCCATGGTGCCGAGCGCCGAGCGGCGGGTGAGCGAGAGCGGCTTTTCATTCATGGCGCAGGTCCCTGTCATCGATTCGAGAGGTACCCCCTCCCCCCGAAAGGGGAGGGGGATTGGCCTCAGTAGCTCAGCCGTACCGTAGCGAAGAACTGCTGCGGCGCACCCACCAGCAGCGTCTGCCGGTCGCCCGAATTGCCGAACCCGCCCGAACCCACGGTCGCAACATACTGCTCATCGAACAGGTTGGTGGCGTTCAGCTGCACTTCGATCCCGTCGGTCAGGCGATAGCCGAGCGAGGCATCGACAATCGCCCGTCCGTCCACCGAGCGGTCATTGGTGAAAGTGAAGAACCGCTCCGACATGTAATTCACCGCGGCACGGGCGAACAGCGAACCGTCGTCGTAGCTGATTTCACCGCGCGCCAGGTGCTCGGGAGTATCGACCACGGCCTTGTCCGCCGTGGCCGCGAGCAGCACGCCCGACACGTTGAACACATCGTCCTGATAGGTCGCATCGGTGTAGCTGTACGAAGCGAACAGCGACAGTTCGTCGGTCAGTCGCAGATCGCCCACCGCTTCGAAGCCCAGCGCCTGCACGTCACCCACGTTCTGGAGGATCGAGGGGCTGCCGACGATGCTCGGCCCCGATGCCGCCGCCAGCAGGCGGTTGCGGAAGTTGACCAGGTAGACCCCGACCACGCCGTTGAAGACGGGGGAATTGTACCGCAGGCCGAGTTCGAAAGTGTCCGATTCTTCGGGCTGGAGCGTATCGCGGATGGCATCGAAGCCGACCTGATTGGTGCTGAACGGCCCGGTGGTGGTTGCCGAAGCGAAAGCACGGGTGGCCTGGGTGAAGCCGCCGAACATTTCCACCATGTCTCCCAGCTCAAGGTTGAAGCCGACATGCGGCTGGAACCAGTCTTCTGCCGTGATTTCGCCCTGCGGGAAGGACGCGGCAACGACCGCCGTAGCCTGGTTGGTGACGCGGAAGCCTTTCCAGCCCAGGTTGATCGTCAGCATCCCGATCTCGATCCGGTCGGACACCGAATATTGCAGGGTCTCGGTGTTGAAATCGAATTCCCACTGGGTGAAGAACGGATCTTCCGGATGATCGCGGAACGAACGGCCCGGTTCGGTGCGGCTTTCAAAGGCGTAGAAACGGCGTGCCTGGTTGAAATCGTTGCTTTCGTACCAGCCGGTCAGGTCGATCTGGTTGAACGCCAATTCGAAGCCGACCCTGGCGAACACGCCGATGCGCTGCATTTCGTATTCGGTCGTGCGGATCGACAGGGGCGCTCCGGTGGGGCTGGGCACGTAAGGAGTTCCCCAAAGACCAAAGCCGGTCTGATCGTGGAAGTAGCCGGTAAGAGCGAATTCGCCGCTTTCGCCAATGGGCGTCGCATAGCCAATATAGCTGAGCCAGTCCTGCCGCAGGCCGGATGCGTCATAATAGGCATCGTCCGCCGAAGTCACATTTCCCGGATAGACCGTTCCTGCTGCCGGATTGGTCGCAACCGCGCCGGTATCGCCGCGATTGGCCCCGATCTCGGCCAGCAGGATCGCCAGATCGTAATCGGGGAAAGTGTTGTCCCAATCGTAGCCCAGCCGGTCGAGCATATCGAGCGACATGTCCTGATAGTCCTGCTCGCGCCGGTCCGAATAGCCGAGCCAGCCAGTAATTTCGCCCATGCCAACCGGCACTACCAGCTTGGCATTGACCATGTGCTGGTCCTGCGTGCCTTCGCCCTTGTACTTGTCGGTTGCTCCATAGGCGTAGGAAACAAAGCCGCGCGGGCCGCTGGCGCTGCCGAAGTTCGCGCGGGCGAAGCCTCGCAGGGTATCGCTGCTGCCATAGGTGGCCGATGCTTCGATGCCGAAATCGGTATCCGGGTCCATCGAGAAGGTTTCCACCGTGCCGCCGAGGTTGCCGGTGGAGTTAGTGCCGATCGAACCCGCGCCCTGGCTGACGATCACCGAGCCGACGTTCTCCGAACTGACCGCACGGCTGATGTGCAGGCCGTTGTGGTTGCCGTAACTCATGTCGCCCAGCGGCACGCCGTCGAAAGTGAAGCCGAGCTGGTTCTGGTTGAAGCTGCGGATGGTCACGCGAGTGGACCATTCGTAATTGCCGAACGGATCGGCGGCCTGGATGTTGACGCTGGGCAGCCGTTCGATCGCGCGGATCACGCTGGTGCCGGGCAGCTGGATGCGGATGTCCTCGCTTTCGACTTCCTGCACTTGGCGGGTCTGGCCCTGCCCGAAAACGATGATGGCTTCGCCCGATACTTCCTCTTCGGGCGCTTCTTCGACATTTTCCTGCGCGACGGCGACCTGCGCCATCAGAGCAATGGTTGCGGCACTGGCAAGCGATGCGGCCTTGATAGTGTGCATGATGTGTACCCCTGCTTGTTGGCGCTACGGTCGCCTCTCGGGCGATCGGTTGCAGGGGCTCCGCTAGGCGAGGTTTCTTACGCTGCGATGCAACATCAGGGACAGTTGCGGGACGATCTTATGACCTTTTGCGGGCAGGATGATGACGGTTTGCGAAAAGTTTGCACTGCGGCGGACTGGCGCAATCGTAGCGCTGCTATCGCTGCAAATAGGCAGCGGGATGCTGTAGGGCGCGCGCCTACTGGTTTGGTGCGATTTTCTCTCCTGATTTGGTTTCGAAATAGATTTCATCCGGGATCGATACCAGCGGCAGCCAGTCTATCCTGACAATATGCGTGTGCAGCCATGCGGATGCTTCCTGCGTGAAGCGATCCAAGGGGCGTTTGGTTCAGGTTGATATCGCCCTTCGTTTATGGGTCATATTCTTGATGGGCGCCCCCGGCCCTCAAGGTGTGGCCGCTTGCAGGGTTGCCGTTTTATCGACTGTTCGTCTGAAACTGGGGCGCAAACCCGCCATTCCCTCGCCCCCAAGAGGCCAAGTTGGGACCATCCGCTGTCACTCCACCCACTGGGACTGGATCGGGGCGCATATTCGAGCATTGTTGGTCCTGCGCCCGGCCGAGTCGGGCTTGTCCCGGTAGCGGCGGCCACTCCGGCCCCGCGCTACCAAAGACACCGACATGACCACCAACACCACGGCCACGGCCACTACCACGACTACCACGCGGAAGCCGCGCCGCATGGCCCGCACCCCGCAGTCAGCTGCTTCTTCCCAGGCGGAGACTACGGCACATGACAGCAGCGCCGCAGATGCAAGTCCTGCTGCTGCAACAGCCTCTCAAGTACCGAAGGCCCCTTCGCGGCTCGAGCAGTTGCAGGCGCTGCTGGCGCGTGAGGACGGTGCCAACATCGCCGAGATGGTCGCTGCCACCAGCTGGCAGCAGCACTCGGTGCGCGGGGCACCGGCTGGCGCACTCAAGAAGCGCGGACTTACCATCACCTCGGAAAAGCTCGACGGCACCCGCCGCTACCGCACGGAGAAGGCGGCTTGAACGGCGTGGCCCTAGATGCGATTGTTGCCGATGCGCCCAAGGCGCCCGATGGTGCTGTCAGTCTAACCGCAACTCGTCTCCGATTGGCGAAGCCCTCCTCTACCTCGGCGCGGTTTATGCGGCGAGGGTCTGCCACTCGGCCATTGCGACCGAGCGGCGGGCTTGTAGCTCTCTCTGTCGATCAGGTGGCGTTCGAGGTTGAAGTGTTTATGGACGTTGGCGCGGACCAAGGCGAACTTCTGCGACGACTTCATCTGCCTAAATCGCAGCATCGCCCGCTCTCGTCGTCGGAACGGCAGGTGGCTGTTCTCCACCCGGCTGTTGGCTCAGCGTCCCACCTCCTGTTTTGCCGTGTTTCCGAGCTCTGACATCGCCGCCTTGTAGGAGCGAAGGCCATCGGTGGTGATCTCGACCGGCGAGCCGTGGCGCTTCAGCGCCTTCTTCATAAACCGGAGTGCTGCTTTCTTGTCCCTCGCCTTCGTGACGTAGCTCTCGAGGACCTCGCCCTCCTGGTCCACTGCTCGCCACAGGTAATGCATCTCGCCATTGATCTTGACGTACACCTCGTCGAGGCGCCACTTCCACTGCCGGAAGCCCTTCATCCGGCTGACACGCTGGCGCCGGACATCAGCCGCAAACAGCGGGCCGAAGCGGTTCCACCATAGCCGGACTGTCTCATGGCAAATGTCGATCCCGCGTTCGAACAGCAGGGCCTTCACATTACGCGGGGAAAGCGGGAAGCGCACGTACATCAGCACCACGAGACGGATTACCTCGGGGGAGGAAATGAAACAGCGGAACAGGCTGGCAGGCTTGCGGGGCTTGGGCATCTCATTGCTCTGCCCTCAAGCCCTTACCATCCGGTGCATTTGCTCTGACAAGGCCAAGCGGTGGGCGACTGACCGACAGAGAAAGGTAGTTTTCCTGTAAAATTGATCTGAAACCTGCCTGTCCGAAAGCGGCCCTTTAGGGCTTTTTCAGTGAATTGGTCTTTGCTCGGCCAACAGCCTTTTGAGCGCTGGACCCTCAAAAGCTAGCAGTCCGCAATACGCCCGGTGTCTCATGGTCAGGAATTCGGATTCGCGAGAAACCCCCTGACGTGCGCCACCAACTCCGACCAAGCAGGTTCCTGCTTGAGCACCAAGTGGTTTCGGCTATCGAGCGTGACAAAACGAGCGTGCTCTATAAAACGGGCGAGAATGCGCCCTGCCTCAAACGGCACGACCGCGTCATCGCGGCTGTGCAGGACCAGCGTAGGGGCCTTCACCTTTCCCAAAAGATGCCGCACATCGATTACGCTGAGCGCACGCTGGAGCCGCTGGGCGCCCTCCGGCGAAGCGGAGATCCGCTGCAGTTCATTGAACCAGTGCGCCTGCTCTTCGGTGGCATCAGGGAAGTAGAGTGTGGTGAACATCTGTCGAAACGCCGGATTACCCTGGCCCCAACCTGAGCCTGTCAGTTCCACCATCGCTTCGCGGCGGCTGCGTTCTTCCGGGTCATTGCGGGTGGCCCAACCTTGAGCATAACCTCCGTAGAGGATCATCGAACGGACACGCTCGGGGTGACGCACGGCATAGGCGATAGAGACCGCGCAACCTTGCGAAATGCCGAGCAGGTCGAAGTGCTCGACGCCAGCCGCGTCGACAACGGTTTCCAGATCCTCGACAAAGCACTCGAAGTCGAGATTCTTAACTTTCCAGTCCGATAGTCCGTTGCCGCGCTCGTCGTAACGAACCAGCCTGTGCTCGCGCGACAATTCCTCGATCCAGTGGCGCCAGATCGGACTTTCCCACTCGAATTCCAGGTGATTGAGCCAGTTCGCCGCCTTTACCAGCGGCGGCCCCTCACCAACGCAGGAATAGGCGATTCCAGTTCCGTCCGGCGCCGTGCAAAATTCGATGCGCTGGCGGATGAACGGTCTTCCCGGCTCCACGTGCAGCGGACGCGGGTGCCGCGGACCGTCAGCGGCGCGGGTGGTGCCATGACGCGCGAGTTCGACTGGCACCGCGATTCCGGCGGCTTCGAGCGTGCGCGTCGCCACGGAGCGCTGAGCTGCCGCTTCCTCGGTTCGCCCGGCCGCAAGTAGGAGCTCAACCAGTTTCATCCAGCCCGCTTCACTGAGGGGATCGACCTCGACGACGCAACGGGCGTAAGGCAATGCTCGATCCGGCTGGTCAGCGAAAAATTCAGTCAGCTTGCGCCAGATCCGCAATTGCCGCTGGCGGACATCCTCGCGCGCGGCAAGCAACCAGCTTTCGAATTCGTCGCAGCCGCGTAACGAGATGCCGGGGGCAAACTCGCCGCGGATTACGGCGGCGCTCTCAAGAGCAGCGGTATCGTCATTCCCCTCCGCAGCCTGCAGACGAAGGAAATCGCAGTGGGTGCCGGTGAGTTCAAGCCGCACCGTTTCGCGGTCGGCGACAAGGCGCGGAAAGTCCGGCTCGTCAACGGCGTGGCGTAGCTTGCTCAGGCTCCAGCGCAGGGCGCCCTTGGGGTCGTCAGGAACATTCCAGAATAACGAGCAAAGCGTCTCGCGCCGGTGTTCGCGACCGGTGGCCACGAGATATGCGAGCAACGCACGAGTCTTGGCAGAGCCTGGCAAAGGCACATCCTGCGCATCGCGGCGCACGGCGATTTCGCCGATAAGCGACAGCTCCAGCATTGCGACCTCCATCACGGACGCGGCCTACCGTTGAAACTACGTCCCCAGAGAAAGCGCGTCAAATTCCACGCTCTTTCCCACGCTCGTTCCCACGACGGACCGCCACTGCACTTTCAGCGCCCGATTGCCGGGCTCCACTGAAAGGGAAGACATCGATGAATACCAAGGACACCCGAAGGATGGCGTCCGCCCGTGCTGGCCTGGCTGCAGCGATCTTTTGCAGCGTTTTCTGGCTCACCAGCGGCATTGTCATCGTGACCCACGCGGGAGTGGCCTGACGGCCACTCCCCACTCCCTCATCACCCGCAATTCGAAACAGGAAAATGACCCATGAAACATGAGTACAATTTCGCCACGGTCCTCTCCGCTTCAGCCCGTGCCGCTTGGCAGATCGAGGACGTCCTGCCCGAAGGTTCGGCGCTCGACTTCAGCCGTCCGTTCCTGCCCGAGAGCCTGGCTCGTACCGTTTCCGCCGAAGGGCTGGATGCCGATGAGCGGCGCGTGCTCAACCAGATCCGCGGTCACGAATACCTGACGATCTTCGGGCTGGTCGAAGAATTCATCCTGCCATTCGTGCTCGACCATGTGCGCCCGCAGCTAAATGGCGATGACGAACGGGTTCGCGCACTGCTCAATTTTGCGAGCGAGGAAGCCAAGCACATCGAGCTGTTCAAGCGGTTCCATGCCTGTTTCACCCGCGATTTCGGCAGCAAGTGCGAGGTCATCGGCCCGCCCGAAGCGGTGGCCGCAGAAGTGCTGCGCCACGATCCGCTCGCGGTCGCCCTGATCATCCTCCACATCGAATGGATGACGCAAAGCCACTATGTCGGCAGCGTGCGCAACGACGGCGGGATCGATCCGCTGTTCAAGAGCCTGCTCAAGCATCACTGGATGGAAGAGGCACAGCACGCCAAGCTCGACACGCTGATGGTCGAGGCGCTGGCTGAAGGCCGTGACGAGGCGAGCATTACGCAGGCGCTCGACGAGTATCTCGAGATCGGGATGTTTCTGGACGAAAGTCTCAAGACCCAGTCCGAGCTCAACCTCGACGCCTGGGAGCTCGCTACCGGGCGCAGGCTCGGCAGCGCAGAGCGCGCCGCGCTCGGCGAAGCCCAGCACCAGGCCCTGCGCTGGACCTATCTCGGATCCGGCATGACCCACCCCAAGTTCGTGGCCAGCGTGGCTGCGATATCCCCCGCCGCGCGCGACCGCATTGCCGAAGTCGCGCCGGCATTCTGCTGACCCCCGGCAATACAAGGAAAAGAAGAAATGCTAGACACTATTACTCAGAAGAAGACCGTCAACGGCATCGATCTCGATGCGCTGGCAGACGCCGTTTCTGCGATCGAGAAGGACCCCGCCAACGGCAAGGTGGCCTTTCGCGTGCGTACCGAATGGACCGGCCAAACCCGCTCGGAAACCACAATCGACAGCTGCACGCTGGGAGGCGTGAAGATCGACCGCCGGTTCAAGATCGTCGCCGACGAGCCGCATGAACTGTTCGGCACCGACAGCGCGCCCAATCCGCAGGAGCTGCTTATGAGCGCGGTGAATGCGTGCATGATGGTCGGCTACGTCGAACATGCGGCAATGTGCGGCGTGACGCTGACAACCTGCCGTATCGAAATGGAGGGCGAGATCGACCTGCGCGGCGCGCTTGAACTCGATCCGGATGTGCCCAACGGCTACCGCCAGCTAGACTACGTCGTCACACTCGAAGGCGACGGGACGCGCGAGCAGTACGAGGAAATCCACGAGGCGGTGAAGGCTACCTCGCCGAACTTCTTCAACATCAACACCGCGATCACGATGAACGGCCGCCTGCAGGCGGACTGAGTAATCTCGTACTTCGCCCCGGCGGTTGTCCCCCAAACCCCCGCCGCCGGGGCGGAGATGCCGAACGATATTTCTCGGAACAACTCGGGTGAATTGCGGCGAGCGAAGCAGACATGGTGACGGCGTTGACTTTCAACCAGGCGAGTGAAGCCGCGGGTTTCGTGAGAGCGGCGAGCGCTGTCGGACCCTCGGTGGTCTCATTCACAGTGGAAACCGACGGGCGGCTGGCTGACGGACAGCCGCTTGGTGAAGCCATTGAGCAGGTGGACTCCTAGACGGGCAGCCCGGCGGCCTACTTTATGATAAACTGCGCTCACCCGGACCACTTCGCAGGGGCTCCCGATGGTCAGTGGTTGTGGCGAGTTCGAGGAATAAGAGCCAAGAAGCAATCGCTTGGAGCCAGTCTCGTTGGGAAGTGCTGCCAGTCTCGCCGGAGCTCACCTCTGATACCATATCCCCTGCGAACGGCGGTTCGAACCTGTTCCACCAGAGCTGCACGGTCTCCGTGGAAGATGTCGATCCCCCCGTTCAAGATGCAGGTCCTCAACGTTGCGCAGGGTAAGCGGGAAGCGGGCGTACATCAGTAAAGGCAGATGGATTAGCTCGGGAGAGGAGTTGAAGCAGCGGATCGGCTGGCAAGCGTCTTTGGTCCGGGCATTGGCCCCCCTGCCGGATCTCTGTTCCCGCGGTGCATTTGCTTTGGCAGAACTCTTCCTTGTAGGGTGGGAAACACCGTGCCTGGTGGATCCGTCCTTTGGCGCGCACGTTAGATCACAACATCAGGCTTTCATGCGGCCTCCAAGGGGGCATCGGACGAACCATGCAGGATCAAACACTCATCATCGCCGTGGTCGGCGTTCTGGGCATCGGCGCCCAGTGGCTTGCCTGGCGTAGCGGATGGCCGGCAATCGTCCTGATGTTGCTCGCCGGCTTCTTGGCCGGTCCGGTGCTCAACCTGATAGATCCCGAAGCGGTGTTCGGAGACTTGCTGGAACCCATGGTTGCCATCGGGGTAGCCCTGATCCTGTTTGAAGGAGGGTTGAGCCTCAACTTTCGCGAACTGCGCCACTCGGGGCAAGCGGTTTGGCGGCTGGCGACGGTCGGTGTTTTGGTGGGCTGGTTCCTCGGTGCGTTGGCAGCGCATGAAATCGCAGGACTGGTGCTGCCTGTCGCCGTGCTGTTCGGCGGCATATTGGTGGTTACCGGGCCGACGGTGGTTATCCCGCTTTTGCGACAAAGCTCGATCCAGGCCCGGCCAGCCTCGATCCTGAAATGGGAAGCGATCGTCAACGACCCGACAGGCGCGCTGTGCGCGGTCATCGCGTATGAATATTTCCGCCTGTCTGCCGATGGAGCCTCCGTCATCGAAGTGGTGCCCCCGCTGATTATTTCAGCGGCGCTCGCTGGCCTGCTCGGCTACGTTGCGGCGGTCATCATTGCTTGGGCTTTCCCCCGGGGCACCGTACCCGAGTACCTGAAGGTGCCAGTCCTTCTGACTGCGGTCATCGGCGTTTTCGTCCTTTCCAACCTGATCGAGCACGAAGCGGGCTTGGTGGCGGTCACGGTGATGGGAGTTGCGCTGGCAAATATGAATGTCCAAAGCCTCCGCAGCATTCATCCTTTCAAGGAGAATGTCGCGGTCTTGCTCGTTTCGGGCATCTTCATTCTTCTTTCTGCGTCGCTCGAGTGGGCCGATCTTCAATATCTCAACTGGCGCTTCGCGGCCTTTCTGCTCGCCTTGCTGTTCGTGGTTCGGCCGTTGACTATCCTGATCACCCTGGCCGGCACCACGATACCCTGGAACGAACGTTTCTTCCTGGCCTGGATCGCGCCGCGCGGGATCGTGCTGGTTGCGATCTCGGGCCTGTTCGCGCTGCGCCTGGCAGAGCTCGGCTACGAGGATGGCAATGTCCTGATCGGTCTGAGTTTCGCGGTTGTCGTCGCGACGATCGTGGCGCATGGGTTCACGGTCGACCTGGCCGCGCGGCTGCTCAAGGTCAAAGGCGCTACAAGACCCGGCCTGTTGATCGTCGGCAGCACTCCCTGGACGATCGCGCTCGCCAAACAGATGCTGGATCTCAAGACCCCGGTTACGGTTGTCGATTCCAGCTGGCAACGCCTGGCTCTCGCCCGCCAGAGCGGGGTGCCCGTTTATCATGGCGAAATCCTCAATGAAGCGACGGAACACAATCTCGATCTCGGACCGTTCCAGGTGCTCGTCGCTGCGACTGACAACGAAGCGTACAATACGCTGGTTTGTAGTGAATTTGCGTATGAAATCGGGCGCGATTCAGTCTATCAGCTGGGCGAAGCCGGTGACGATAGCGACCGCCATTCATTGCCGGAGGCCCTGCGCGGGCGTGCTCTGTTTCAATCGGGTTGGGGCGTTACCGAAACCAATGAGCGCCAGAAGGAGGGCTGGGTTTTCCGCAAGACAAGGCTTTCCGAGGAATTCGATTACGAGGACGCGCAGGAAGCACTTCCCGAGCATGCACATATGCTCCTGCTGCTGCGCGAAGGCGGGCAGATGCGCTTCTTCACTCACGCAGCTCGTCCTGTTCCGAAGGCAGGCGATACCATTATCACCTTTACCCCGCCCCAGCGACGCACCTCTGAAAAAGCCGAAGCGAAGCGCGCCGCCAAGGAGAGCGGACCCAAGCCGGAGTCAGCTTCATGAGAATCGCGATGTCAAGAATCCCCAACACCGTTGCCTGCGGACTGATCGGTGCTGCTTTCCTGCTTGCACTCGGCGGCTGCGAGCGGGAGGAAAGTCTGCCGCAACCCGCAACGACCGAACCAGCGCCCGAGCCAACGTCCATTATTCGCGACGATCTGGATGGACCGGTGCTTTCGCCGGAGCCGCAATTAGCGCCGCTTGACGTGCAAATTCCATTCGCCGACGGGGGCACTGAGCTATCGGAAACAGCCACAGCCAAGCTGGCAGACATTCTGAGCTCGCCACAGATCGCCGAGGGCGGCCCGATCCTGCTGCGCGCGCACAGCGATTCTGCGGGTGACGATGAGGTCAATCTGCGCTTCTCACGCCAACGCGGCGAGGCAGTCCGCGACTATCTGGTTGATCACGGTATCGAGGAGGAGAGGATCACTATCATCGCTTTTGGCGAGCAAAATCCGATGCAGCCCAATGCGCTTCCTGATGGAACACCCAACGAACCCGGGCGCGCAGCCAACCGGCGCGTCGATCTTCTCGTAACGCTACCGGGCGGCGATGAAACGACTGCCGAGGAAGTGACTGCGAGCGACGGGGAGTCGGGTATGCTGGTCGGATATGCTGAGTGACCGCTTTTGCACGCGTGAGGCGAAAAGGAACTGTTCACCCAGTGTCACAAGTGCCTGGTTGTGACATCCGGCATCAGACGATGATTACGATTTGATCGTGGTGCCATTCACCATGGCAAGGTTAACTGTCTGGATTGGCAGTCCATGATTAGGAGCCATTGTCTTTTATCCCCCTGCCAGCTCTCAAATAATGATCATATCGATCGAGGGTGTCTTTGATCACGCGCAATCCAGTCCTGCTCTTAACCATATCCGGTTTCTGCTGACCAATTCGGCTGATGACACCAGCCCTCCGGGACCTGAGCAAAGCGTAAAACTCCGAGCACGAATGGACCGGGGGCGGACTATCGAGCACGGCTTGGTTCAAGCCCCAGTTGGAGGAAAGTAGGCGGTTACGTGATCCCTCGTACCGGTCTGCCCCCAATTGCCAGTGGCGCATCTGCATTGACATTACTCCAAGCCACCAACCGTCCAGTGGGGCAGCACCCGAGCCAGCTAAAAAGCCC
The DNA here is from genome assembly GCA_019739335.1 of Erythrobacter sp. Lineage (NCBI taxonomy): Bacteria > Pseudomonadati > Pseudomonadota > Alphaproteobacteria > Sphingomonadales > Erythrobacteraceae > Erythrobacter > Erythrobacter sp. Next base: position 2,067,790 of record CP073261.1, on the reverse strand, counting down.
GTCGATCCCGGACGGCGGCGCATGCGCAGGACTCGCCCTGATTTTTCTGGCACGGCGAAGAATGCAGGAGCATAGCAGCGGCAGCGTATACTTGCTTTCCCGGATAGTTTCTTCCGGGACATGGGGGGAGTGAGCTGATGGCGGATATCACGGGGACTCCGGATAATGATGTCCTCTCCGGAACCGGAACCGGGGACACGATCGAGGGGCTGGACGGGGACGATGTACTTATCGGCCTTGACGGCAACGACACTTTGTTGGGCGGCGCAGGCAACGACGAACTCGACGGTGGCGAGGGTGACGATATCCTTGATGGCGGCGACGGCACCGACCAGCTCTCGGGCGGGAACGGCAGCGACACCATGGTCGTCCAAGGCGGAGACAGCGCATTTGGTGACGACGGCGATGATACGCTTATCGTACGGGATGGGCTCGGCACGATATATGATGGCGGCAGCGGCACCGACACGCTGACGCTGGATTTCACGCTCGCTTCCAGCGGCGTAACGGCCGATCTTACGTTCCTGTGGGCAGGACTAAGCGCCTCGATCGGCAGCGCCACCGTGAGCGATTTCGAAATACTTGGCGGGCCGATTATCGGTAGCGTGCTTAACGACACAGTCGTGATTGGCAGATTCTACGACTCCGCCGTGACGGTGGAACTTGGCGACGGCAATGATAGCGGCATTGGCGGAAATGGTGACGACACACTGAGCGGTGGTGCGGGCAACGATGACCTGCAAGGCCAGGAAGGCAACGATACGCTTGTCGGCGGCTTGGGCAGCGACTGGCTGAGCGGCGGCAATGGAAACGATACGCTGGTCGATGTCGACGGGATCGGCAATCTGTATGGCGATGACGGCGATGACATCGTGATGCTTGGCGCGATGACGGGCGGTTCGGCCGATGGAGGCATCGGTACAGACCATCTGCGCTTCGATCTTGTTGCCGCCGCGGCTGGCGTTTCCATATCGCTGAACTTCATCGGCACCAGCATGAGCGGGAACGTGGGCGGCGTGAGTATCTCCGGCTTCGAAACGCTGCACACCTTCTTCAACCAGACCACCGAGCACAATGACACGGTGGTGTTCGGAGCGGCCTTCGATCGGGCGGTGACGATGCGGCTGCTCGGCGGCGATGACAGCTACACTGGCGGCCTCGGCAACGATTACGTCGAAGGCGGCGTGGGCAACGATACACTGGCCGGTGGTGGGGGCACCAATGTCCTGATCGGCGGCATCGGCAATGATAACTATGCGGTGGAGAACCTCGCCACCACGCTTACCGAATTGGCTGGTGAAGGCACCGATACCGTGCTGGCTTCGCTCAACTGGTACCTCGCGGACAATTTTGAGAACCTGACCCTCACCGGCTTCGCCAACATCGATGGCTACGGCAATTCCGTGGGTAATGTGTTGAGCGGCAACAATGGCAACAATCGGCTCGATGGCGGTGATGGGAATGATACCATCAACGGCGGCAACGGCAATGATACGCTGTACGGAATGGTCGGCAACGACACTCTCAACGGTGATGGCGGCAATGACTATTTCGAGGATAGCGACGGAACTAACATCATAAATGGTGGCAGCGGGGACGACTATGTTGTTTTTAGCGGCAATGCCGTGAATCTTGCCGATGGCGGCATTGGCACGGATTCGCTGGATATCCGTCCCTTTGCCCGAACGACCGCCTTTACCATCGATCTCACCGGGATGTGGAACGGCGGCTTCGGCAGCGTCAACGGCGGGACAGTCACCGGATTCGAATCCGTCATCGGCATCTATGGAACGCAGTGGGACGATGTCATCAATCTGGGCGCGGGCACGTCAGGCAGTGCCGGTGTCAACGACGCGGGCCTTGGCAACGATATGCTGATCGGTGCGGACGGCTCTGCCTATCTCAACGGCGGCGAAGGCAACGATGCGATTTTCGCAGGTGCAGGGATCAACGAATTGCTCGGCGGCTACGGCAACGATTCCATCACGCTCGGACCCCTTGGCACCGGCACGGCGGATGGCGGCACCGGCACTGATACCCTGAGCATCGCGCTGGGCGAAGCAGCCTTCGGCGTTGCGCTAAACATGGATCTTACGCTGCTGTGGGACGGCGGCACCGGCACAGTCAATGGAATGAGTGTGACCGGGTTCGAGCTCCTACAAACAGAGACGATTGTCGGCTCCTTCTTCGGTAGTGTGGCCGACAATGTGGTGATCGGGGCTGGATACTTTGGCAACGTCTCCCTTGCGCTTGGCCACGGGAACGATTTTGCTAGCGGGGGCTCAGGAAACGACGTCATCGACGGCGGGCAGGACAATGATGTATTGCATGGCGGCGCGGGCGACGACCGGCTCGGCGGTGCCTATGGATCGGACATCGTTTACGGCGGTGCGGGAGACGACATAATCGGCGGCGACACGCTCGACATGGAGTGGGCTGCGGGCAATGACTTCCTTTACGGTGGGGACGGCAACGACACTATCGAAGGCGGTGCATTCGACGACGAACTTTACGGCGAAGCAGGGGATGACTTTCTACGTGGCGATTCCCTGCCGTTGTCAATCGATCAACATGGCAACGATTTGATCGATGGCGGTGCCGGCAACGATCAGCTTTACGGCCTCGGCGGCAACGACACACTCGACGGCGGCACCGGCAGTGACACGATGGTGGGTGGCCTGGGCAACGACACCTTCTCCATCGACAGCATCGGTGACGTTGTAACGGAGCTGGAGAACGAGGGGTTCGACCGGATCATCAGCTCGATCGATTTCTCCGCGAACCCTTCTCGATATGGCAACATCGAAGCGTTCGGCCTCGCCGGTTTGGCCACCCAGTTGCGCGGCAACCAGCTGGCCAACGAACTCGTCGCCAATGCCACGCTCGGTAGCCTGCTCAACGCTCTTGGCGGCAACGACCTGCTTTTGGGCGGGGCCGGAAACGATCTCCTGAACGGCGGATCGGGCGATGACGAGATGCGCGGCGGCGGCGGGGACGACAGCTATTTCGTCTACGAAGCAGGTGACGTGATTGTCGAACTGGCGGGCGAAGGGATCGACTATGTCCGCTCGGGCGTGAACTACACCCTTGGCGCCAACCTGGAGGACCTGCGGCTGGCCGGAACCCTGGCCACGGTGGGCACCGGCAATGCGCTGGCCAACCGGATCTACGGCGGGAGTGCCGGCGCGACGCTTTCCGGGCTCGATGGCGATGATACGATCTATGGCAGCAACACGGCCGACACAATCTACGGTGGGTCCGGGGCTGATCGGCTGGTTGGCAACTTCGGCGAGGACGCCATCCATGGCGGCGAAGGTAATGACATCATCAACGGCGGCACCAATATCGACACTCTCCACGGCGATGGCGGTGATGACCTGATCCTGGGCGGCATCGGCAACGATGTCATCTATGGGGGCACCGGCAATGATACGCTGCTCGGCGAAGCGAACATGGATACGCTGCACGGCGAGGACGGGGCCGACATTCTCGACGGCGGTGACGGGGTGGACCGGCTGATCGGCGGGGCGGACCGCGATGTGATGACCGGCGGCCTCCGCGCAGACGTGTTCGCTTTCGCTGACGGCGACTTTGCCGGACTGGCGGCCAACACCGCCGACCGGATCACCGACTTCACCGTGGCGCAGGGTGACAGGATCGATCTGTCCGCAGTCGATGCGATCCTGGGCGGCACAGACGATGCCTTCGATTACATCGGCAGCGATGCCTTCTCCGGAACGGCGGGCGAACTGCGCTGGGCGCACGTTGGCGCCAACACGATGGTCTACATGGACGTCGATGGCGACGCGCTCGCCGACTACGCCATCCGGCTGGACGGCACGGTCAACTTGGCGGAGGCTAGTTTCCTTCTGTGAAACAAGAGGGTGCTCCAGCATTCGCCAAGCCGGCAGTCTATCGCCATTCCTGACAAAGTACCGCCGCCAAACATTTCCCGATGTCGGCAATGTCAGCTATCAGCCGGAGCAAGACCAGAAGCGGACTTTCTGCAAGCGACTCTTTGCTGCCGCTTTTCGAAAGTGGTATCGCTAGTCCTGTGCGGACTTTCACAACCCTCTGGGCAGCTGCTCTTTTTTTGCTTTTGGCTAGCTGTCAAACTCGTGATCCGTCGCCGTCAACTTTGCAGGTTCCTCGAGCCGAACAATGCGAAGCTTCGGGAGGTTCAATGCAGCCAGTGGGATTGATTGGCTCGCCTGCTTGCGTTGTCCCTACAAGCGATGGTGGGAAGAGGTGTGAAGACAGCTCTGAATGTGACGGGCGTTGCATTGTCGGCGACTGGGACGGCGAACGACCGCCTTCTGTCGGAACCGAAGTCAGCGGGACTTGTGAGGCCTCAAACCTCACCTTTGGGTGCTTTGCTGAAGTCCGACGCGGCAGGATCGGCAGCCGCTTTCTTTGCGTTGATTGAGCGGCAGGAATCCACCCCCATTTCGGTCGATCGTCAAACCACAGGGCTAGCCTGAAAGCGGTCGACCAGTGTCGCCGGCCGACCGCAGGATAGTTCAGATTTCTGTGCGCTCTGCAAGCAGCAGGGCATCCTCCACATCGACGCCAAGATAGCGGACAGTATTCTCGATCTTCGTGTGTCCGAGAAGTACCTGGATCGCGCGGGGCAATGCTTTGGCTCCCGTCAATCAATGCTGCCTTCCCCGGCGCGGTAAAGCGCATCGGCCGCCAGAGCGAGGAACATGTAGTTGGTCGCTCCCCCACCCATGACGTACTCTCCCTGTTGCCAGAAGAATGGCCACTCCTTCAACTCGGGCAGGTCCGGCCGAACCAGGTTGGTCCCGGAGATCACGCCGCCTGGTATATACGACCAGTCGGCACGGTTTACGCCATAAGCGACAGTGGGGGAGTCGGCACCCACGCCCGACACAAAGCTCTCGTGGTTCTCGCCTGGATGCACGCCGAGGACAAAGTTGAGCGCGTTGAGAAAACTTTCGCGCGAAGTCGCCTGCGGCCACCCCTTGTGAAAAAACCACTGACGCACTCCAAGCGATTGGACGGTCCACCCTGCGCCCCAGATTTCGGGTTCGTACGGCACTCCGTAAGGGCTATCCGTTCGCGCACTTGCTTCAACCACCAGCTGATGTGTCGCGACCGCGGCGGCAAGGCGCTGGCGGAACCCTTCCGGTAAACGCTCCTCGATCGAGGCGAGCCTCCAGGCACTGTTCGCCACGTCTGCAAGGATCGCTGGCTCCATGGCTGTGAGCTGAGCAATATAAAGGGGATCGCCGGTCGCCTGGGCCAACTCGGCCAATGCGAATGTCTGGTTGGAAACATTGTCGGAGCGCTCGAAGGCAAGTGACGTGATCGCTTCCGCCGCATCGATCGCCTCTTGTCCCAGCGGCGATCCATGCGCGCGCATCACCCGCCCCGCAGCAGCAAGCCCGCCGGCCACAAAAAGTTCGCGATCGGGGTTGTCCTCCGTGAAGACCCAGCGGTCGTCCCAGAGGATCGGATCGCCGTTGCCGTCAAGACCCAGGCCATCGACCGGCTGCCGGAATTCGTTGTCGGTGTGGTTGGCCGCGTCCCCCAGCATGACATAGGCACGCAGGCTCGGGGTGATGATCCCCCGGTACAGGCGGCCCAGCGCGCGGTACCCGCCAAGAACATTCAGCAAACCGTGTTCGATCTGCTGGATCGCGTCATTCGTCCCGTCGGGATCGTGCATCTCGACCACCCGGCGCTCCTGATCGATCGTGGTTGCATCGTAGTCGAGGCCAAATTCCTCCACCATCTTGGCCACCATGTAGGTGGTGCCGATCTGTGATTCGACGCGCAGGTCATAGTCGCCAGCGTCGTGCCAGCCGCCGCGGTCGAGGCCTGGAACGACATCACCCGGCTGGAAGCTGGTCAGCGTCGAACCACCTTGCACATAACCATCAAAATGGTTGAGCGAGACCGGGGCCATGAGGGCATCGTCGAGGTGGTCCAGGCCATGCCAGATCCGGTAGCGTTGGTTCACCAGCATGTGACACATCTGGACCGGCAGGAAATATTCCAGCGTCGGTTGCCAGGCGTGGCGCGAATAAACCGCATCATCGATGCGGAACGGATGCGATGTCGTCCCACCGTATTCCAGCTCGTAGAGCCCCGGCCGGGTAACATCGCTGAAATCGAAATGCGCATAGTCATAGCGCAGGAAATCGCCCCAGACCGCTGGTGGTGCTGCCTTGACCATCTCCCGGCCATCGGCGCCGAGGCGGTAAAGCACCGCGTCGCCCGACAGTGCGCTGCCACGGGCAAGCTCGATCACCGCGCGCTTTGTCTGGGCCGGGGCATATCCGATCTGCGACACCTGAATGACAGGGCCGTAGCTCCATTCTGGCACTGTCGTTGGCGTAACGATCCACTCAACCGCACCTGCCGTCGCCCCCGCTGGGATCGGCGTTCGCACGATGAACCAGCCGTTGGGGTGGGCCGAGCGGCCATCGATCAGCTGCAGTTCGCCCGGCCCCACGTTACGGAACTCGATCCGCTGCATCGCCGCTTCGGGAGCGACCGTCAAGCGCTGCCCTGTGGCCAGTGGCGCTGCGAGCACCTGACCGTTGGGATCCTGCACGGGGCCGTTGATCTGCACATTTCGCGGCACCGCGACACGCGGGCCGTCTAGCGTGATCAACGGACCTTCAGGCTGGCGATTGAACAGACCTGTGGCATCGTCCATCAGCCACGCGCGGCCAAACAGTTCGCCCGGAAAGAGCTCCATGTTGAAGCCGGCCCGCCCCACCCATTCAGCAGGGAGAGGCTCGGCCAGGTCGATCGTGATACGAAATGAATTGCCACCGGCCGGCGTAACCGAGACGCTGTAGTCAAGTTCCAGCTCGGGATAGAAGATCGGATTGAAGCCGTGTCCATCCTTGGCGGGATCCGGATAGCGCAACGACTGGGTGATCGTCCCCGTGGCGGGATCGACCGTGCGCGCACCGGCAGAAACCGGCATGGGTGACCACTGCCCCGGTTCCGGCTCAAGCCGCAGATCGCCGTTGGCCGCCACGCGGCGACCATGTTGGATGATCGTCACTCCCGTCTGGTGCCCGTCAGGGTAGATGTCGTCAAAGACGATTACATCCAGTCCGGCTGCGGAGAAATACTCACGCTCGGTGTCCAGCGCCAGATCGATCTGATCTTCCGTTGACGCGATTACTATCGGTATCAGTCCAGCCAGGACCAAGGCTTTCCCTCGCTTCATCCAATCCACTCCCGCGCGCCATTTTCTGTTAGCGCTACCATTACAGCCTCTGATCGGCTTCGCAAGATGTGCGGGATGGGCTTGGCCAGGTGGGAGGAAGGGCCGCATGCAGGACTTTACGGAGGTCAACTTGGGAGCCGAGAGATGACCGGCGTCGAGGCGTCTTTCATGCGCGCGGCATTGAGGGAGCGGGCTGTTTGAAGAACGGCCCCACCAGCAAGCAGGTGGAGCCGTTCTCAAGTACAGGAAGACTGGCGTTTTTGGCTAGAGCTTACTGATTGCTCTCTTCTTCCGGTTCGGCAGTGGAACCGGTAGTTCCGCCAGCTTCGCCGCTGCCCATTATCAAACCATTGCCAGCAGCGGTGAAGTTCCCGGCCGGCACCATACGGCGGCCGTCGCCAGCGCTGACAAGCAAGGACTCTACCCGGCCGCGACGATCTGCCACGATTTGGCGAACCTCGCCAATTTGGCGACCGTCGGGTGACAACACCGGCATGCCGGGCGAAACCCCGAACACGCCATTTCCGCTTGCTGCTCCGCTGCCTGCAACTGCAAGGGCCTGACCCGCCAGATCCGCCGAGCCGTTACCCGATCCTTCGCTCTCGCCGCTGGCGCCGCCGGAGACCGATGGAATGCCACCTGCACTGCGAGCTACGCGACTCGCCGTGCCCCTGGCACTGGCGACGGTGCCCGTGGCAGTGCTGCGGATGCCTGCGGTGGTTTCACGAACAGCGTCCGTGCCAATCAGTTGGGCAGAAGCGCTGCCCTGGCCAGAGGCGCTGCCGGAACCGCTGCCCTGCGCACTTGTATCGCCCAGGGGTGAGGACAGGAGCTGTTCGGCTTCCCCGGTTACCGAGGCATCCGCTCTGCGCTCTGCTTCGACCCGTCCTTCGCGACGATCAACGCGCGTTCTCCCGCGCGTGGAGCCGCGCGTCTCGAACGCGCCGCCGGTGGTCGAACGAACGGTGCGGTCCACGCCGCCGATCGTGGTATCGAGCGCGCCGCCGAGCCCGCCGCCTCCGCCGATGCCGCCGAGGACCTGGGCGCAGGCCGGGGTTGCGGACATGGCAATTGCCAGGGCTGCGGTGGCGGAAAGAATGATCTTCATGGCTGATTTCCTTTCGTAGGTTTGCCGGAAGCGCGATTGCGTCCAGTTGACGAAAGGGAAACGGATGGCTGTCTCGGTTTAATTCACCGGCAAAAAGATTTTTTCAGCGCGCCGCGCCGCAGTCCCGGCAAACGAGACCCCGGCCATAGGTCTCATCAGGTCCGCGAGGACCAAGATCGTGCGCCTCGCTATCCAGAACGGAGCGCCAGTTGCTGCCATCATCCAGCGCCACCGCGATACGGCCAGCGACAAGCGGTGTTGCGTAAGACGTGCCGCGCACGCGCTGTTGTCTTCCGCGCCGGTTCCATGCGAAGATGTCAGCGCCTGGAGCGGCGTAATCAAGGTGGAGGGCCCTGCCAGCTTCAATCAGTGCACGTTCCCGCCGGTCTACCGCGGTCACCGCCACGACACCGTCATAAGACGCCGGATATGCGGGGGGAGCTGCCGGGCCATCGTTTCCCACCGCCGCCACCACAACCATGCCGCTTGCGTGCGCCCCGCGAATGGCGCGGGAAAGGATCGCGTTATGCGGGCCAACAAGGCTGACAGAAACCACTCTCACCCCCTGTTCATGCAGCCAGGCGAGTGCGCGAACGATTGCCAGCGCGTTTCCCCCTGCGGGATCACTGCCATAAACATCGGCCGCATAGATCCGCGACGCGCCAGCCGAGCGGAGCAAGGAGGCAATCGCACTACCGTGATCACTCGCCTCGCCTCCTCCCTCGGCAAAGCTGCGCACCGTCACAACTCCCGTTCCGGATGCAGGTGCTCCGTCGATCATACCCACTCGCACCGAAGTGGCTTGCAGCCTCCGCTCTGGAACCGGATAGAAACTGTGACCCGCAGAAGGGGAAGTGCCTGACTGCTCATAGAGGTTGTCGGGGTCGATAGTCGCATCGGGAAGTAATCGGGAGAGGCGTTCCTCACCTTCGGCAAGTTCCACTCCGGGAGGTAACGCCAAGCGCCATATTGCCAACCCCAACCCGTCAAGCTGCTCCCGGCCCAACACCCGATAGCCTTCCGTTTCGGCGCGAGAGATGGCTTGCGCATCGACATCCATCACCATCAATTCTCCGCGCCGCGCGGGCTCGCCGCGTGCATCGCGCTCGATCAGCGATTGATTGCGCCGGACCAGACGATTGATTCTCCGCACCCGATCTCGCGCAAGGTCCAGCGCCTGCCGTGCCAGTTCGCGCTCCAGATTGTCGGCCTCCTGCAAAAGCGGGTCGAGAACTCTGCCAGGCAGTTGTTGCGTTCCCGGAAGGCCGACTTGCACATCGCCGACTGCGACCTGTGCATTGGCTGACGCAGAAGAATAGAGCAGAAAGCTCGCTGCAGTGAGGAGGAACCAGATACGCATTGTCAGTCCCTTGAAATAAAGTCCATTAAGCATGGATGAAACGGCGCGTGTCAGCCGTTTAATCCACGTAGAGGCAAAACGAGTGAACCCATCATTTGAAGAGCAGGTGACTGACCTCCTGCCCCGGCTGCGTCGTTTCGCTGCCGGGCTGGCGGGCAGTCCTGCGGATGGGGACGACCTTTGCCAGACAACCATAGAGCGTGCGTTCGTTAACCGCGACAAGTGGCAGGACGGCACGCGGCTCGACAGCTGGATGTATCGGATCATGCGCAATTGCTGGATAGACGAATGCCGCACGCGAACCCGGCGCAATGTCACTTTCGTAGCCGAAGATGCCGGTGCCGATACTGGAGGCTGTGGTCCGCAGGAAGCCGTGATGGAACTTTCCTATGTCGATCGCGCCCTGCAACAACTGCCGGAGGAACAGCGCGAGGCGGTCTTGCTGGTGATGGTCGAAGGCTATGCCTACAAGGAAGCGGCCGTCATTGTCGGCTGTCCGGTCGGAACGCTTAATTCGCGGCTGGTCAGGGGCCGCGACGCGCTTCTGGCGCTGCTGAAGGATGCAGCATGACGATTTCCCGCGAAGAACTCGCTGCATGGACCGATGGCGAAATTCACGGTGAGCGCGCCGCGGAGATAGCTGCAGCTGTGGAGGCCGACGGGAACCTGCGCGAACAGGTGGAAGCCCATAGGACACTCAAGCAAAAGCTCACATCCCACTTTGCACCTCTTGCAGCGAGTCCTGTGCCCGACCGGCTGATGTCGCTCTTGAAAGAGGGGGGACAGATCGAAGGCCATGGCTCCGCGTCTGTGATAGACATCTCAGCCGCGAAAGACCGGTTGCTGGAACGGCGCCGCTTTCCACGATGGGGCTGGGTTGCAGGCCCCGCGCTTGCCGCCAGCCTTGCCCTGGCAGTATTTCTCCCGCGTGAAGACGGCGGCGCTCCGCCCGGTTATGCTGATAGCCAGCTTGCCAGCGTATTGGATACCCGATTGGTTGCCGACCAGGAGAGCGATGCGCCAACGCGGATCCTGCTGTCTTTCCGAACCGAGGCTGGTGAATTCTGCCGGGCTTTCACATCCAACGAAGCCAGCGGCCTTGCCTGTCGTGACGCGTCTGGCTGGCGACTGGAGGCAACCGGAGAAGGCGATGCCAGCGACGGCACGGATTACCGTATGGCTGGATCTGCGGAGATCCTCGCATTGGCCCAGGAACGCGCCGCTGGTCCCGCGCTCGATAGCGAAGAGGAGCGTGCCGCGCGAGAGGCGGGCTGGCGGTGACGGCCACTTGGGTTCGATTTGAATGTCGTCACAAAAGAGGGGCCGGATTGCTCCGGCCCCTCTCAGTTGCGCAAGTGGCGCAGCATCATTCCATCGTGATCGTGAAATCGCGATAGCCGCGCTCGGCCATTTCCTCTATGTAATCGCGTCGCTCGTGGGATAACTCGTTTGCGTATTCTTCCCAGACGTCGCGCTGGTCCTCCAGATCGCTTGCCCTCCGCAGGTCGCTCACCAACTCCTCTTGGGCTTCGAGTATATCGATTCGGTAATCGAACCACAGGCTGTTCTCGATGCCGGCGATCGGACTGTCGATAATGCGCTGCTCTTCCTGTCTCGCGATGCTCTCTTCGTAAAGGATGTCGGCTGCCGATACCGCCGTCGCCAAAGGAAGGATGCCGAGTGCAAGAACAAGCTTCGTGATAGGCATTGCATTTCTCCTCTTGTGGTGACGCTGCCTGCCAGCAGCTGTGCGAGGGAAACGTTTGCGGTTTCGCGTTTAATCCATGTCGAGAAAAAATTTCAACCTTCGCAAGTCCGGTTGGCAATGAAATTCCGACATAAAAGCGAATAGAGAGATGGGTGTGCACTGCCGAGCAGGCTGGTCCAACACCGCCTCCATCCCAATCAATCAGATTGAATGCCCAACTTCAGGCACTTGAAGGCAACCCTTGAACGGCCGATTTCGCGGAGCAAATGGGTCCGGCTCTGCCCAAGAACGGGCCCCCATTGCAGAATTGGTCGTCATGCCGAATGCGCCATGGTGCGCTAAAATGCGCCGCGAGCCAACCAAGAAGTGGGCATCGCAGCGGGCATAAGTGCATCAAATTACCATAAATGATTGAAACCTATGGAGATCTGGTGGTGCTGTCAGTCTAACCGCAACTCGTCTCCGATTGGGGAACCCATCCTCTTCCCCAGTGTGGCTTATGCCACGAGGTTCTGCCACTCGGCCAAGGCGACCGAGGGGCAGGTCTTGTAGTTTTCTCTGTCGATCAGGTGGCGCTCATCTCTAGAAGCGACGCTCTTCATAGCGCAGCCTTTTGGCCACGAGCGAAGGCGCTTTGCTGCCGATCGGCTTCTCGTCTAGGCGTCTGTTTTCTCGCTTTGGTGTCCTAAAAGCGGAGCCGAGGCTTCCCACCCTTATTCAAGACATAGCGCCACCTCGCGGTGGTTCCTAAGAGCGGACATTGCCGTGGCAACGCGGGTGCTCTCTACAGCGACGCAACCTGCGCAACGCCAGCAATCGGCACTAACTTCATATCGCCCCCAAGCGCAGCTGATTGACCGCGTGATCTGCCGCACGCGCGGTCAGTGCCATGAACGTCAGCGAGGGGTTGACGCAGGAGACCGACGCCATCTGCGCGCCATCGGTGACATAGAGGTTCGCAGCATCGTGCGCCTGGCTCCATTTGTTGAGCACGGACTCGCGCGGATCGTCACCCATGCGCGCCCCGCCCATCTCGTGGATCGCATCACCCGGGACATGCTCGCCGCGCCAGCTTTCCACGTTGAGCAGGCCGGCGGCACGAAGCATCTGCTCTCCCTCTATCCTCGCATCGTCCATCATGCGGATCTCGTTCTCGCGGAAAGTGACATCGAAACGCATCAGCGGCATTCCGAAGCGGTCGACCTGGTCGGGATGCAGACTGACGCGGTTATCGGCGTAGGGAAGGCATTCGCCGAACGCGCCCATCGAAAAGCGCCACGGGCTATAGCTGCGCATACCGTGCTTCATCGATGCGCCGAAACCATGTGGACCAGCGGGCCCCCGGCTGGCCGAACCCTGATAGCCATAGCCGCGACGGAAGCCGACATCCTCTTCGCCGCCAAGGTTGCGGAACCGCGGAATGTAGACCCCGCCCGGTCGCCGCCCATACTCAATGAACTCCGAAAAGCCCGGAATTTCGCCCCCGATCCCGACGCGGAAGATGTGATCCATGACATAGCGGCCCAGGGTGCCGCTGCTGTTGAAGTGGCTCTGCTCACTACCCCGGACGCGTGAATTCATCAGGATCTGCGTTGACGCCATCGCCGAGGCGCACAGGAACACCAAAGGCGCGGGAATGACGGATGCCTCGCGCGTGTTGGCATCCACCACGCGTACGCCCGTCACCAGCTTGCGTGTCGCATCGTATTCCAGACCGGTAACGACCGTATCGGAACGCACTGTGAGCCTGCCCGTCGCGCGCGCCGCAGGCAGGGTCACCGATTGCGTCGAGGTATAGGCGCCGAACGAGCAGCCGCGCCCGCACTGGTTGCGGAACTGGCACTTCACCCGGCCCTGCTCGGGCTTGTCCTCGGTGAGATTGGACATCCGTGCGTGGATCAGCTTGCGCCCCGGTGAGCTCGCTTCGAGCCGCTCCTTCAGCCATTCCTCGGCGATGTTCATCGGCATCGGCGGCTGGAAACGGCTGTCGGGCAGATAGGGGAGGTTCTCGTGGGAACCGGAGACCCCGGCATAATCCTCGACGTAATCGTACCAAGGCGCGAGATCGTCATACCGGATCGGCCAATCGATGCCGACCTGCTCGCGTCTGTTCGCCTCGAAATCATCGGGGCTGAAGCGGAAGGTCCAGCGCCCCCATATCAGCGATTTGCCTCCGACCGCGCCCGGACGTATCCAGTAGAACTTGTCTCCCTCGTCATAAGCGTAAGGATTGAGCCGGTCGTTGTTGTAGTATTTCTGCGTAGCGGGCGAGACATAGCCGTGCCGGGCGATGAAATAATCGCTTTCCTGCAACGGGCGGGGCATCATGTCGCGCGCAGGGATATTGGCGGCCATTTCCCCTTCGTATTCGTAATCCCGGCGATGTTCGACCATGACCCCGCGATCGAGCATGAGGACGCGCAGGCCCTTTTCGGTTAGCTCCTTGGCCGCCCAGCCGCCGCTTACTCCTGAACCGACGACAACGGCATCATACATGGTGGACATTACATGATTCCTGGCAATGCGCCGCGCAGCGCGCTGAGCGCCATGAAGCTGGCGTGGATATCGGGGAGATAGGGCGACGGGCACTGATCGTTCTCGACATAGAAATGCCGCACGCCCGCAAGGCTGTTGAGCGTGAAGATGTCGGCAAAATCGATCACGCCATTGCCGACGCTGGTCATTACGCCATCCGCCGTGCGGTCCTTGACGTGGTAGCCATAGACCCGGCCCGGCAGGCGGGAGATGACCGCGTTGGCGTCCTCGCCCGCAGCCACCGTCCAGTACAGGTCGAGCTCGATCTTGACCGTTTCCGGATCGGTATCCTCGACCAGCCGATCGAACAGGCTGCGGCCACCGAACTTTTCGGTGAATTCGAAGTCGTGATTGTGATAGGCAAATTCCAGGCCGGCCTGCTGCAATTGCGGGCCCCAGCGGTTGAAGTTCGCCAGGGCTGCCGTCCAGCCTTCCGAGTTGCGATGTTCCTCCGCCATCCAGGGAAGGACGATCGCTCCGGCACCCAAGGTCCGGGCTGTCTCGACTGCACGGTCGAAACCGGTCGCCAGCGTTTCATAGCCGATGTGGATCGAGGGCGAGACGAGCCCCAGCCGGTCCATCGTGTCACGCAGCGCGACAAGGTCCATCGCCTCGTAGCCGCCGCCCCCGAATTCGACCTCGCGATAGCCGATCGCGGCGACTTCCTCGAGCGTGCGGATCGGCTCGCGCGCGAACAGTTCGCGCACCGTGTAGAGTTGCAGTCCGATCGGGTTCGCGCTCGCTGCCCATGCGCGCGCCATGAGCGGAGGAGCCATCAGGCCAGTGGCGAGTGCAGCGCTACCCGCCAGCCATTGCCGCCGTGTGGTCATCATGAGGAAAGCACCTTGTTGACCTGTGAGTACGGGTAAGCGCCGTCATACCGACCGGGGACAGGCAGGTATTCCCTCTCTTGCGTGATGCCGATCTCGGAAGTGAAATAGCCCGTGATCACCAGCTGCCGGAACTTCTGGAAGAAATCCGCACCTTCCGACAGCTCGCCATCCATCGCCAGTTGCAGCAGCGCATCCTGTTGTTCGGGCAGCGTACTGGTCGCGGCCATCTGGTAGTCCGTCTGGCTGCGCGCCTCGATGGCATCGAGCCCGGCGATGATCGGCTCACGCTCTTCAGGCAGCGCCCAATCGGCCAGCAGCTTCTCGATGAACTCGGGGACACCCGCGGCGATTGCACCCGGAGTATCGGTGGTTGGCATGATGCGTTCGGTAAGAGCAGTCATCAGCGCGCGCTGCTCCGCGGTGAACACCGGCGCGCTTGGCGGGCCGGAGCTGATCGGTGCGGCCTGGGATGCTGCCCGAGCTATCGGGGCAAACAGGCTGGCGCCGAACATCGCCACCATGCCCGCCAGCGCGTCTCTGCGGTCTATGTTCATTGCCCTGCCTCCGGAAAATCATGGTTCACCGCCGCTTCGGGGAGGCGACGGACCCAGATGTTGCGAAACGAAACGGGAGAACTATGATCCTGAAGCTGGATCGGCGCTACATCCTCGTGGGGGGTGTAACGGCCAAGATCGCGCCACACCGTCTCGCCCAACCAGGGCTGCCGGTTTTGCACCAGCACGCCGTTCAGGAAGGCGGTGATATAGGCCGGACGCAGCAACTCGCCATCTTCCCCAAAGCGCGGGCGTTCGAAGACAATGTCGTAGCTCTGCCATTCGCCGGGTGGGCGCGACGGGTTCACCAATGGAGGCTTCCAACCGTAGATCGCGCCAGCAGACCCGTCGGCGTAGGTGGGATTGTCGTAGCTGTCGAGAATCTGGATTTCGTAGCGTTGCATGAACCAGATACCGCTGTTGCCGCGGTCCTGCGAGGTGTGCTCTGGCGGGTTCGGCGAGCGGAATTCGAGGTGGAGCTGCACATCGCCGAAGCTCTCCCTGCTGACGAGCGCGCTCTCGCCGCTTCCCGGAGCGCGCGGCGGCACGGTCATCACACCGTCGCTCACCGTCCAGGCGGCGCCCTGCGCCTGCCAGGCCTCAAGCGAACTGCCGTCGAACAGCACGATTGCGTCCGACGGCGGCGCGCCCGGAGCATCGCCCGGCGTCACCACTTCGGGATAGGGCCGCGCAGGATCGTGCACGCGCCATTCGCTGCCCGGCAAGTATGGCGTGTCATCGAAGCCCGGTCGTTCCTGCGCCATGGCGACACTCCCTGATAACAAGCACGCCGCTCCGGCTATGACCCATCTGCCTAGCATCAACTTCATCCTTGTTCTGCGTCGATTGCGCGATAGGCGGCGAGCAGTCGCTCCTCGCCTTCGCGGCCACCGATCGAGTTCCCGTGTTCCATGCCGATCACGCCGCTGAACGAGCGGGAGCGCAGCCAGCGGACGATATTGCGGTAGTTGATCTCGCCGGTGCCGGGCTCGGCGCGGCCCGGATTGTCGCCGAACTGAAGATAGGCGATTTCATCCCAGCAGGTCTCGAGCGTGGTAAGCAGGTTTCCGGCCTGGATCTGCTCGTGATAGACGTCGGCAAGGATCTTGATTGCAGGGCTGTCGACCGCCCTTGCCACAGCATAGGCCTGCGCAATCGTCTGGAGGAACACGCCGGGGTGGTCGGTCAAAGTGTTGAGCGGCTCCATCACCATCACCAGACCGTGCGGCTCCACGATCTCGGCAGCGCGGCGCATCGTGTCGATGACGCGGCCGGTCTGGATATGGATCGGCAGTCTGGCATCGAGGAAGCCCGGAACGACCGTCATCCACCTCGCGTCCAGCCGCCGGGCGACATCGATCGAAGCGCGAATGTCCGCCAGAAAAGCCTCGCGATCCGCATCGTCGTCACCGCCAAGCAGAGGCCGCGATTGCGCCCACCTGGGCATACTGGCGACAAACACGCCCATGGTCATGCCACGCTGCCGGAGCGCGCGGGCCATGGCGGTCTGCTCCGCCACCGTGCGGCCTGCCGCCTCATTGTCTTCCCACGCGGAAAACCCCTCGCCTGCAGCAAAGGCAATCTGCTCGAGCCGGTCACCACGGCTCGCAAAGCTGCCCTCGTGCGGCGCATAGCCCAGCGAAAAGTGCGGGGCAGTCTGCGCAAACCCAGCAGTGCTGCCCACGGACGCAGCAACTGCGGCAGCGCTTCCTCCTGCAAGCACCGCACGACGCGAGATTTCCATCCCCATACTCCCGCAGGAACCAGCCGACGCGCGGATGGCTTCATTATCTATGATGATGGTATCCGGCACAGCCTTTGGTCACAAGGGTGCTGTCACTCTAACTGCAGCTCGCTTGACTGACGAAGTCATCCACAAACCATCCCCGCGGTGCTACCAGTCTAACCGCAACTCGTCTCCGATTGGCGAAGCCCTCCTCTACCCCGGCGCGGTTTATGCGGCGAGGGTCTGCCACTCGGCCAGGGCGGCCGAGCGGCGGGCTTGTAGCTCTCTCTGTCGATCAGGTGGCGTTCGAGGTTGAAGTGATTATGGACGTTGGCGCGGACCAAGGCGAACTTCTGCGACGACTTCATCTGCCGAAATCGCAGCATCGCCCGCTCTCGTCGTCGGAACGGCAGGTGGCTATTCTCCACCCGGTTGTTGGCCCAGCGTCCCACCTCCTGTTTTGCCGTGTTTCCGAGCTCTGACATCGCCGCCTTGTAGGAGCGAAGGCCATCAGTGGTGATCTCGACCGGCGAGCCGTGGCGCTTCAGTGCTTTCTGCATGAACCGTAGCGATGCCTTCCTGTCACCCGTTTTTGTAACGTAGCTTTCGAGGACCCCGCCTTCCTGGTCGACCGCGCGCCACAGGTAATGCATCTCGCCATTGATCTTCACGTACACCTCGTCGAGGTGCCACTTCCACTGTCGGGAGCCCTTCATCCGGCTGACACGCTGGCGCCGAACATCAGCCGCAAACAGCGGGCCGAAGCGGTTCCACCATAGCCGGACTGTCTCATGGCAAATGTCGATCCCGCGTTCGAAGAGCAGGTCTTCCACATTTCGCAGGCTCAGTGGAAATCGGACATACATCAGCACCACGAGACGGATTACCTCGGGGGAGGAAATGAAACAGCGAAATGGGCTTGGCGGTAGGGCTCGAGATTTGCGCTGCATCAGTGCTGGCTAGCAGGGCGCGGCGCGAGGAGCCACGTTACTCTGACAAAGCCCTTTGCCATCCTGAGGGCCATTTGTACCTGCCTTTTGTACCTTAGGCAGCATAAAAAGCATCAGAAAATCATCATCCTACCGGATTTATTGGCTTTTCTGGAAGACTGGCGGAGAGGGTGGGATTCGAACCCACGTTACGGTTGCCCGTAAACCGCATTTCGAGTGCGGCGCGTTCGACCACTCTGCCACCTCTCCGCAATAAGGGTGGCGGGCTGCTGGCCCGCAGGTCGTCTTGAAGCGGTGGCGGTTAGCCGATGGGTCTCGGCTTGCCAAGTCCCTGTTTGCCCCGCTCGCCTCGAAATCGGGTGATTGGGGCATAACCAGACTTGCTGCACCTGCGAGCGCACCTATATTGAGAGTGATGAGCCGCCCGGAACCCTCTCCTTCACAAGCCGGACGCCTGCATGAGGCTCCGCTTCGATCCCGCGCCCGTTTCGCCATCGGTGATGTGGTGAAGCACCGTACGCACGATTTTCGCGGCGTTATCTTCGATATCGATCCGGTCTATGCCAATTCCGAAGAATGGTATGAGGCGATCCCCGAAGACAAGCGTCCGCGGCGGGACCAGCCGTTCTATCACCTGCTGGCCGAGAACGAGGAAAGCTCCTACGTCGCCTATGTCAGCCAGCAAAATCTGCTGCGTGATACGGCCGAGGAACCTATCGACCATCCGCAGGTGCGCCAGCTGTTCGACGATTTTCGCGGCGGCAAATATCGTCTGCGCCGCTCACTAACCCATTAATAAAAACTAGCTTTTTATCTTCCAGCCGCTTTTCAGCACTCGATAGGTCAGCCAGCCCAGAAGCAGGTTGAGCACGCCTACACCTAGTGCCGCACCCATCACCGCTTCATTGGTGTTGCCGATATCGCTTTCTCCCAGAAAGCCGAAGCGGAAGCCGGAAATCATGTAGAAGAATGGGTTTGCGCGGCTGATCGCCTGGAAAAACGGCGACAGGTTGGAAATTACATAGAAAGTGCCCGACAGCAGGCTGAGCGGGGCCACGATGAAATTGGTGATCGCGGCGTTATGGTCGAACTTTTCCGCCCAGATACTGGCAAGGAAACCGATGATCGCCAGCATGGCTGCTCCCATCAATCCGAACCAGACAATCGCCCACGGATGCGCGGCCTTCAATTCGACACCGGGATATAGCGCCATCGCAATCGCCACCGCTCCGCCCACCAGCACGGCGCGGGTAATCGCTGCGGCGACAATCGCCAGCATCAGCTCGGCTTCGGACAGCGGCGGCATCAGCAGGTCGATGATCGTCCCCTGCATCTTGCCCGCCAGCAGGCTGAAACTGGAATTGGCAAAGGCGTTCTGCATCATCGCCATCATGATGAGGCCCGGCGCGACGAAGGTGCCGAAGGGCACGCCAAGCACTTCCCGCCCTTCCCGGCCTAGGGCGACCGTAAATATCACCAGAAACAGCAGCGTGGTGATCGCCGGTGCCCAGACGGTTTGCGTCTGCACCTTGAGAAACCGGCGGATCTCCTTAATATAGAGGCTCCACAGCCCGATCCGGTTGATCCCGGTGATCTGCGGCACTCCCTTTGGCGGGAACTTGCGCCCGGCATTACTGCCGGTGACGGGGAATTCAGCGGAGCTGGCCACGGCTGCTCCGGCGGGTTCTGCTGCTTGTTCCGACATGGGAGGTCGCCTATCTTGAGCGGAACGGACTGGCAAGAAATACGGCAGGCCCTGTTGCACTAGGGTTTGCGATACAGGACTGGAATTGACTGCATGAGTTGGACCGAAGAACGCATCGCCACGCTGACCAAGATGTGGGAAGGCGGGGCGACCGCCAGCCAGATTGCCGACGAGCTGGGCGGGGTGTCCCGAAATGCGGTGATCGGCAAGGCACATCGGCTGGGGCTGAAGGCCCGGCCGAGCCCGGTGAAGGCGAAGGAAGCAAAAAAGCCCGTGCTGAAGAAGAAGGTGGAGGCGGCTCCCGTAGCGCCGAGGCCTATTGCGCGGAAGTCCGCCCCGATAGCGGACACGCCGCGGGCAGAGCCGGAAGTCGAGCGCGAAGCATCGATTGAAGCCCCCACCCCTGCAACGGCTTCCGATTCCAACAGCCAGCCGATCCCCGGTCGGCAGGAGAACTTCCCCAAGATCGTTTCCTACGGGCCCGGTGGCTTCCTGCGTCAGGGCCCCGGCGACCAGCAGCCGCCGATCCCGCCCGCGCCACCGCGGCGCCTGGTGCCTGCCAAACCGAGTCCGGAGATTGCCGACAAGACCAGCTTGCTGGATCTTTCGGATCGGGTGTGCCGCTGGCCGATGGGGCATCCGGGCGAAGCCGATTTCCACTTCTGCGGTGACAAGGTGAACCCCGGCTTCCCCTACTGCGTGGCGCATTGCGGCCGGGCCTATCAGGCGCAGCTGCCGCGCGGTGCACGCCGGCCCCCGCCGCCGCTGCCGTTCGGCGGCCCGCGAGTCCGCTGATCGCATCTCGAAACGCGAAAGGCCCGCTTCACCAGAGGGAGGCGGGCCTTATTCGTGTGTGCGCCCGGAAAGCAAAACGCCCACCCGAGAGATCAAAACCGGAATGGCGTTCGACACCCTACCGCACACCATCAACGGCTATCGAATTTGCGGGTCCGGTAAGGAGTTTGGCGCCCCGGATGTGGGTTCCGGGGCGCCAGGACGCGAGCGATCCACACGGTGCGACCCGAAGGCTCGCCTGCGCCACCGGCCGGGCCTATAAGGAGCGATGTTACATATGTCGTGTCACGTAATCGCTTTATCTTCCGGTGGTTTACGGCATTTTACATTTGTCGGAACGAATCGTCGCATCACGGCCCCGGCTCATCGCGTTCTCGAGCGCGTTCGGTCAAATTCTCCACTTCTTCGCTGACAATATATCCCAGTGAATAGGCGCGCACACAGGCCGCCGTGCGGTCTGTGACGTCGAGTTTGGAGAAGATACGGCGGATATAGGCGTCGATTGTCGAGCGCGAGACGCCCAGTGTTACCGCCATTTCAGGATTGGTTTTCCCCCGGCACATCCAGCCGAGCACTTCCAGTTCACGGTTGGACAGCACCGGCATGGTGAGATCGTCGCGCATGATCTGGCAATAATTCTGGAACGACACCTGCCCGATCTGGTGCACCGCCAACAGCACGGCATCGCTGGGGGCCTCAGCCGGCGGCCATCCGGCGCCAAGAAACCCCGCGCGCCCGTGCGGGCCGTAGCAGGCCACCCCGATCCCGCGTGCCAAGCCATAATCTGCGGCGAAATCGAGATAGCGCAATTGCGGCTTCGTCAGGTTGCCCAGTTCGATATCGGCAGGCCAGCAAAAGGCATTGCCGTGGTCGAAAGATAGCGAGGGCAGCGGGTCATCGAGAAAATACTTCTCCCGATAGAGTCTTTCCCAGCCGTCCGGCAGGCCGATATTCGTCAGCAAGCGCTTCACCCGCACATCGCGGGTGAGCGGGGCGATGAAATAGGCACCCTCAATCCCGATCAGTGAAAGGGCATCCGTTACCGCGCTGCGCAATTGCACAACGTCTTCCGCATCCCGGATCGTGCCGAGCGCTGCTGTCATGGCGTTGTCGTCCATCGGCATCGGCAATCCACCCACATTGGTGTCGATGCGACCCTTGTTGAACGGCTATCCCCGGTGTTGCGACGGGCTGCGAAGCTGCATAATGCCACAGCTCACAACATCCGGCAAACGCGACACCCAAGTCTTGAAATAATCTTACTAAATTGCGGTGGCTGGAAAGCGAATCATCCCTTCAAAGGCGGCACGTGCCTATCAACCACAAAGGCAGCCGCCGAAACCAGCAGCGACACTCCAACCAGCACGCCGAAGAAGGGCCAAGTACTGTCACCACCGAAATCGAGCAATGCTCCGCCAAAACCGGTGGCCGAGATCGCCCCGAAGCGGCTCATCAGGATGCCCAGCCCCATCCCCGCCGCGCGGCAGGCCTGCGGATAACCGAAAGCCATCATCACATACATGGCGGCGATGGAGGCGCTGAACGCGGCCCCCGACAGCCCTACCAGCCAGATCACGAAAGTCTTCTGTCCTGCGTCGAGCACCGGCGGCAGGCCTTCGATGGTCCAGCCGATGGAAAACATCCACAGCGCCATCACCACGCTCAACGTTGCCATGACCACCTTGGAACCAAACTGGCGCACCACCAGGCCCACTATTACGGAGCCCACCATCGAACTGATTCCCGCTAGCCAGATCGCAAAGCTGGCTTCCTCGAAGGTGAAATTGGCGGAGGTAAGGAAAGTGGTCCCCCAGCTGAGAATACCATAGGCAACCATGGTGGCAGCGGCAAAGGCCAGCGAGATGCCGATGTTGAGCCGCCAGATGCTGCGGTGCGTGAGACCGATCACCGGTCCGCCCGCGGTCTCCTGCGCGTCGCGTTCGACTTCAAGGTCGACCTCGTAGTCGAGCACCAGCCGAGCATTCTTCTGTGCCTGCTCCTGTTTCCCGCGCGCCATCAGAAAGGACGGGCTGTCCCGCAGTACGAGCAGCACTGCAATCACCACAGTAATCGTAGCCGCACCGACGATCAGGAAGGTTCCGTCCCAGCCGTACCGGGCTTCGAGATCGGGCGCGAACCAGGCGACGATCGATCCTCCGAGCGGAGTCCCGACAGCCAGTGTACTCACCGCCACCGGGCGCCAGCGCACCGGCAACCATTCGTTCGCCATCGACAGCGCATTTGAATAGGCCGCGCCGAAGCCCAGCCCGCTGACCAGTCGCCAGAATCCGAGCTGCCACACGTCGGTGGCGAACGATGCGCCCACGGTGGCGAGCGAAAACAGGATCGACGAAATCACCAGCGTCCAGCGCCGACCGATCCGGTCCCCCATCAACCCGCCCAGGAACGCGCCGAGGCCGAACCCGATCAGCGCCGCGCTGTTGGCGATCCCGAAGGTCGAACGGGTGATCCCGAAGGCGTCTATCACCTTGGGCGCGAGCACCCCCAGCAATTGCAGGTCCATCCCTTCCGCCACCAGGACCAGCATGCAGGTGAAGACGATCATCCATTGCAGTGGTTTGGTCTTCTGCGCATCGAGCGCAGCGGTAAATGTCATCCGCGCGCCAGATCCGGCGCTGAAATTGGTGGCCATGCGAACCCGCTCCCTTTGCGGCGTACCATGCCAGCGGGCGCACGAATGTCCACGAACAAAGCAGAAGCCTGGCGCTTGATCCCAGCTCGATGCACTGCCAGCCTGTGCGCGCGTCACCTGTTGGAGAAAATCGCCATGTCCTTTTCGCTATACGAAGCAGTCGTTCCTTCGATGATCCAGATTCTGGTCGCCGGACAAGGCTGGATCGAGAAGTGCAAGGGTTGTGGCACCGCAGAAGAGGAACTGGCGGATGCCAAATTGATCGAAGACATGTTCCCCTTCGCCTATCAGGTCAAAAGCATGGTGGTGCATTCCGTCGGCGCGATCGAGGGCGTGCGCAAAGGCCAGTTTACGCCAGACATGAGCGACCCTGCGCGCTCGCTCGAAGCGATGCGGCTGAATCTCGGCGCGGCGGAAAATACACTGCGGGGGCTGTCGAAAGGCGAGGTGGACAGCTTCATCGGCGGCGAAACACATTTCGTCTTCCCGCCCCGTGACATCGACCTGCCGTTCGCCAGCGAGGATTTCCTGCTCAGCTTCAGCCAGCCCAACTTCTATTTTCACGCCAGCACGGCCTACGGCATCCTGCGCTCGCGCGGGCTGAAGGTTGGCAAACTGGACTTCATGGGACCACTAAGGCTGAAGCAAGGCTAGGCCCGGACCTCCAGCACCATGTTGGAGGGTGTCTCGGTGGCACGGCGCACTTGGGTGAACCCGGCCTCGTTCAGTACCTGCGTCAGCCGCGCCTGCCCCGCCTGCGCGCCTAGCCCCAGTCCGACTTCCTGCGCCAGCGACGCAGGGACGCAGGCCATGCAGGAGAAGCCGTAGAAAATCTGCCCCATCGGGTGCATGTTCTCGGCCATCGAGTCCCCCGCGTTCGGCTCGACCACCATGAACACCCCGTCTGGTTTCAGCGATTCCCGGATATGCCGCGCCGCGCCCACCGGATCGCCCATGTCGTGCAAGGCATCGAAAATGCAGGCGAAATCGAAATCGCCGCCCGGATAGTCCTGCGCCCGCGCCACTTCGAAGCTGACATTGCCCAGCCCCTCCTCCGCCGCCCGCTCGCGGGCCTTGGCGATCGAGGGTTCGTGGAAATCGTAGCCGACGAAGGTGGAGGCCGGATATTCCTTCGCCATCAGGATGGTGGAAGTGCCATAACCGCAGCCGATGTCCGCCACCTTCGCGCCTGCTGCCAGCCGGTCGGTCACGCCGTCCAGCGCGGGCAGCCAGGACGGGATCAGGTTGGCCGCATAGCCGGGGCGGAAGAAGCGATCGACGCCGCAGAACATGCATTGCGAATGCTCGGACCACGGGCGCCCTTCGCCCGATTTGAACACCTGCACGGCCTTTTCGTGCATCTCATACTGCGCCACAATTGATTGAATGAAGCCCTGCATGCAGGCGGGCTGGCCTTCGCGCGAAAACACCAGCGCCTGTTCGGCGGTGAGTTCGAAGGTTTCCGCCGCCGGATTGAATGTGACGTAACCTGCCGCCGACACCGAACCGAGCCATTCGCGCAGGTACTTCGGCTCCAGCCCGGTCTTGGCAGCAAGCTGCTCCAGCGCCATCGGCCCTTCGCCGTCCATCGCCGCAAACACGCCAGCCTGGTCGCCGAGATAGGCCATCATCAGGCTGACCGCGCCGGCGACATGGCCGACCACCGTGCCTGCCATGGCTTCGACCTTGGCGAAATCGATCGCTTCGTTGTTCATTGTCCCTCTCCCGTGTTGCGTTTGTCCGAACTCCTATCATCCGGCGCGCAAGAGGGAAGAGGGCAAAGTCAACGAACGCGGCGGGCGAACCAGATCGTGTGCTGCGGGCCCTTGTTGTTGGGCCGGGCGCGGACGCGCTGCACGTCCACTTCGAGCCCGGCATCCTTCAGCCTGCCGGTGAACTTGTGATCGGGCGCAGCGGACCAGATCGCCAGCACCCCGCCGACGGTCAGCGCCTCGCGCATCCGGGCAATGCCGGTGCGGGTGTAGAGCCGTTCGTTGCCCTCGCGCACGATCCCGTCGGGGCCGTTGTCAACATCCATCAGGATCGCGTCGAAGAACGGGGTGGTGCCGTCAACCGCATCGTCCACCAGCGCAGCCACATCGGCGATCACGACTTCGCCGCGTGGATCATTCAGGCTGTCGCCGGTCAGCTCCGCCAGCGGCCCTTTTGCCCAGTCGAGGATTTCCGGCACCACTTCGGCCACCACCACCCGGCCCTCCGGCGGCAGGGCAGCGAGCGCGGCGCGGAAGGTGAAGCCCATGCCATAGCCGCCGATCAGCACGCGCGGCGCGGGCACCTGCAGCCGTTCGAGCGTCAGCTGCGCCAACTGCTCCTCGCTGAACTGCATCCGCGTGCCCATCAGCTCGTCGCGGCCAAGCATGATGATGAAGTCGCGCCCGTGGCTGACGAGCGTCAGGGTATCTCCGCCGGGGATTTGGGCAGTGGCGATTTCGTGGCGGGGCAGCATCTTAAGGTCCTTCAAATGGAAAGGGCCGCGATTGCTCGCGGCCCTTCCTGATTACATTGCCGAAGGGCTCAGTCGTCCTTCAGGAACGCGGGCATGTGGTCGGCACTGCCGCCCTGGTCGCCGCCGCCTTCACGCTCACGACGCGGGCCGCGATCACGATCACCGCCGCCACGCGGGCCACGGTCACGGCCACCACCACCGCCGCCACCGCTGCGCGGGCCGCGACGGTCACCGCGGTCACCGCCGCCGCTACGCGGGCCACGATCACCACCTTCGCGCGGTTCACGCGCTGGGCGGGTGTCTTCCAGCTCGGCACCGGTTTCCTGATCGACGACGCGCATCGACAGGCGGACCTTGCCGCGCTGGTCGATCTCGAGCACCTTGACCTTCACTTCCATGCCTTCGGAGACGACATCGGTCGGCTTCTCGACCCGCTCGTTCTTCATTTCGGACACGTGGACGAGACCGTCCTTGCCGCCCATGAAGTTCACGAAAGCGCCGAAATCGACGATGTTGACGACCTTGCCGTCGTAGATCTTGCCGACTTCGGCTTCTTCCACGATCCCACTGATCCACTTGCGGGCAGCTTCGATCTGGCTGATGTCGGAAGAGCTGATCTTGATCAGTCCTTCGTCATCGATGTCCACCTTCGCGCCGGTTTCGGCCACGATTTCGCGGATCACCTTGCCGCCGGTGCCGATCACGTCGCGGATCTTTGCCTTGTCGATCTGCATGGTCTCGATGCGCGGGGCATGGGCGGAAAGCTCGGTGCGGGCAGAGCCCAGCGCCTTGGTCATTTCGCCCAGGATGTGCGCGCGACCGGCCTTGGCCTGATTGAGCGCCGCTTCGAAGATTTCGCGGGTAATCCCGGCCACCTTGATGTCCATCTGCATCGTGGTGATGCCTTCGGACGTCCCGGCTACCTTGAAGTCCATGTCACCAAGGTGATCTTCGTCACCCAGGATGTCGGACAGCACGGTGAAATCGTCACCTTCGAGGATCAGCCCCATGGCAATGCCCGAAACCGGACGGGTCACCGGCACGCCGGCGTCCATCATCGACAGGCAGCCACCGCAGACCGTCGCCATCGAGCTCGAGCCGTTCGACTCGGTGATGTCGGACAGGACACGGATGGTATAGGGGAAATCTTCCTTGGTCGGCAGCACCGCACGCAGCGCGCGCCATGCCAGCTTGCCGTGACCGATATCGCGGCGCGAGGGAGCGCCGAAACGGCCCACTTCACCCACCGAATATGGGGGGAAGTTGTAGTGCAGCATGAAGTTCGAATAGGTCAGGCCTTCCAGCCCGTCGATCATCTGCTCGGCATCCTTGGTGCCCAGCGTAGTGGTGCAGATAGCCTGCGTTTCACCACGCGTGAACAGCGAGGAACCGTGCGCACGCGGCAGGAAGCCGACGATTGCCTCGATCGGGCGAACCTGATCGGTCTTGCGTCCGTCGATGCGGGTGCCGTCCTTGAGGATGGCGCCACGCACAACGTCGGCTTCGACTTTCTTGGTCAGCTTGATCGCGGTCATGACGGTCTGGCCGTCCTGATCGGAATAGTGCGCCTTCACCTTGTCACGGGCTACATCCAGAGCTTCGCGGCGAGCCGACTTGTCGGTGGTGGCGTAGGCCTTGGCCACGTCTTCGCCGATCAGTCCCTTGATCTCGGCCTTCATGGCGGAGTTATCGCTGGTAGCGATCGTCCACGGAGCCTTGGCAGCCTGTTCGGCCAGTTCCACGATCGCGCCGACGACCTTCTTGATCTCGTCATGGGCGAACAGCACCGCGCCGAGCATGACTTCTTCCGAAAGCTCCTTGGCTTCGGATTCGACCATCATTACGGCATTGCCGGTGGCGGCAACAATCAGGTCGAGCGCGCCATTGGCGGCAGTAGCCTGTGCCGGATTGAGCGTGTATTCGCCGTCTTCATAACCCACGCGGCAGGCACCGATCGGGCCCATGAAGGGCACGCCCGAAATCGTCAGCGCGGCCGAAGCAGCGATCATCGCCACCACATCCGGCTCGGTCTCACCGTCGTAGCTGAGAACCTGGCAGATCACGTTGATTTCGTTATAGAAACCTTCGGGAAACAGCGGACGGACCGGGCGATCGATCAGGCGGCTGGTGAGCGTTTCCTTTTCGGTCGCGCCGCGTTCACGCTTGAAGAAACCGCCGGGGATACGGCCGGCGGAGGAGAACTTTTCCTGATAGTGAACGGTGAGCGGGAAGAAATCCTGCCCTTCCTTCACAGACTTGGCGGCGGTCACGGCGCAGAGCACCACGGTTTCGCCATAGGTGGCCAGAACGGCGCCGTCAGCCTGACGGGCAATACGGCCGGTTTCCAGAGTGAGGGTCTTGCCGCCCCACTCCAGCGATACAGTTTTCGTGTCGAACATTGATTTTCCTTCTGACCCGCGAGCCATATTGCTGCGCGGGGCCTGCTTTTCCGGGGAGTCCGTCCCGGTCCGGTGCAGGGCCTTGCTGGCCCCAGGGCCCCTTCACCGAAATGCGAAGGATGCCGGGTGTTGGCACGCCATTGCGACATGCCGATGTACGAAGGGGCGACCGAGTGGGCCGCCCCTTCGAGAAACTCTTACTTGCGCAGACCCAGCTTCTGGATCAGCGCGTTATACCGCGCCAGGTCTTCCTTCTTCAGGTAGGCCAGCAGGCTGCGGCGCTTGTTGACCATCTTCAGCAGGCCACGGCGGGAATGGTTATCCTTGTGGTTTTCCTTGAAGTGATCGGTAAGATTGCGGATCCGTTCGGTCAGGATCGCGACCTGCACTTCGGGGGAACCGGTGTCGCCCTTGGTCTGGGCGTTGTCGGCAATAACTTCCTGCTTGCGTTCTGCGGTAATCGTCATTGTAATCAAACCTTTCGCAGTATCCTCAGCAATTGAAACCCCGCACGATTGTCATCGTGCCCGCGGCCACTTCCACCAGCGCCACCGGAACATCGTCCAGCTTGGCAAGGTAAAGCCCGTCGGAATGGGGCAGATCAGAAACGACCCGGCCCTGTCGGGCCGCCTGCGCGCTTGTCTGATCGAGTGCGAGAGCCGGGATACCGTCCAGCCCCGCCTCCAGCGGCAGGAGGTGGTCTTGAAGTGGCGCGCCCTTACCGATTTCGTTCAGCATGTCCAGCGAAATCGCCTGTGCTTCAGTGAACGGACCAGCCTTGGTGCGCCGTAGATAAGTAACATGGCCCACGGTTCCAAGGGCATAGGCAATGTCGCGGGCAAGGCTGCGGATATAGGTGCCTTTGGAGACGTGGGCGACCAGGGTGACGCTGTCCGCCAGTTCGAGCGGCGCCTGCGGATCGTAGGGATCGGGGCGCCCGAGCACCGTATCGAAAGCGGAAACGCCCAGCGCCGACAGGTCGGGGCCGAGGAATTCGAGTGAGTGGATGGTGACCCGCCGGGTCTCCAGCTCGACCTCCTGCCCCGCCCGCGCCAGATCGTAGGCGCGCTTGCCGTCCACTTTAAGCGCCGAATACTTGGGTGGAATCTGTTCGATCTCGCCGGAAAAATGTGCACAGATCGCCGCAATGGCAGCCAGTGGCGGGCGGCGGTCCGACCGGGCGACGACCTCACCTTCGGTATCGAGCGTGGCGGTCTCTTCGCCGAACTGGATCGTGAATTCGTAGACCTTGTCGGAATCGAGCATCCGCCCGGCCAGCTTGGTCGCCTCCCCCAGCGCAATCGGCAGGACGCCTTCGGCCAGCGGATCGAGCGTGCCGCCGTGGCCGACCTTGACCTTGCCGAACCCAGCCTCACGCAACACCCGCTTGACCGCACCCACTCCCTGGGTCGAGCCAAGCCCGCGCGGTTTGTCGAGGATCAGCCAGCCGTGGGGTCCTGGGCGTGGAGGTGGATATTGGGGCGGGAAAGGCTCAGGCACCGGCGATCCACCCGGCCAGCGCCAGATACTGCTCCATCGCCCACTGCACCGGCGGCAGGACCACCTTCTCGACAATGCCGAGTCCGGGGAACAGATAGGGCAGGATCACCAGCAGCACGAACAGCAGCGGAAAGCCCAGCGGCCGCAGCTTGTCATAGGCGCGCGCGGCACTTCGCGGCAGCAGGCCTTCGATTACGTGGCTGCCATCGAACGGCGGGATCGGGAGCAGGTTGAACAGCGCGAGGAACAGGTTGATCGAGATGAAATAGGCAAAGGCGGTGGGGATCACGCCGGGATCGCTTGGCGAAAAGGGATCGACCGATGCGGCGAACAGGCCCAGCCCTACCGCGCCCATCAGCGCCAGGACAAAATTGGTCCCTGGCCCCGCCGCCGCAACTGCCATCATCCCGAAGCGCGGATTTTTGAGTCGCCACTTGTTTACCGGCACTGGCTTGGCCCAGCCGAACACCGGCAATCCCGCCAGTGCCAGCCCACCCGGCACCAACAGTGTGCCGATAGGGTCCACATGCCGCAGGGGGTTGAGGCTCAATCGCCGCTGCTCCTGCGCGGTGGGATCGCCCAGCATCAGCGCGGTCCAGCCATGGGCGACCTCATGAAAAACAATGGCGACGATTAAGCAAGGGATCAGGATGCTTGCGAGAAGAAGCGTATCGGTCATTATCGTCCTAGATGGGGAATGCGTCTGCGGCGGTAAAGACCTACGCCGCTGCGCGTGTTACGCCAGATCGATCTCAATTGCCGACAGGAATTCGCACATGAACGAAACTGCCGCCACCCCGCCCCAGCCGCAGAAGGGCTTTCTGGGCTATATCGAACGCACGGGCAACAAGCTGCCCGATCCGGTTTTCCTGTTCTTCTGGCTGATCGCTATCCTGGTGGTGATCTCGATCGTGGCCAGCCTTGCCGGTCTGTCCGCCGCCCATCCGGTGGAAATCGACGAGGCGACCGGCACCAACCGGGTGATCGATGCCGTCAGCTTGCTGAGCGCGGAGAACATCGCCCGGCTGTGGGTGGAAATGCCCGCCACATTCACTCACTTCCATCCGCTCGGCTATGTGCTGGTGGTGATGCTGGGAGCGGGCGTGGCGGAACGGTCCGGCCTGTTCGGCACCGCGATGCGCGCGGGCGTTCGCAATGCCCCCAAGACGCTACTGACCCCGATCGTGGTGCTGGTCGGAATGATCGGCAACCTTGCTGCCGATGCGGCATATGTCGTGCTGATTCCGCTGGCGGGCATCATCTTCCACGCCGCCGGGCGCCATCCGATTGCAGGGATCGCAGCAGCCTTCGCCGGGGTTTCGGGCGGCTTTTCCGCCAATCTCGTTCCCGGTCAGCTCGATGCATTGCTGTTCGGCATTACCGAGGCGGCCGTGGAGACCGTGTTCGGAGATTTTACCGCCAATATCGCGGGCAACTGGTATTTCATCGCCGGGATGACCTTCATTTTCCTGCCGGTCATCTGGTTCGTGACCGACCGGATGATCGAACCGCGCCTCGGCACCTGGAACCCCGCGATGGCCGGTCGCCCGGCTGATGACGAACAGCAGGACCGCGCGCTTACCTTCGGCGAAAAGAAGGGCCTCAAATGGGCCGGGCTTGCCGTGCTTGCCGTCTGCGCGCTGTGGGGGCTGTTCACCTTCGGCCCCGGCACTCCGCTGATTGACGAGACCGCCAGTGCCGAAGCGCAGCTGACACCGTTCTACCAGAGCCTGGTCGGCGGCTTTTTCCTGCTCTTCCTGCTGGCGGGCTGGGCCTACGGCAAGGGCGCTGGAGTGATCGGCGATCATCGCGATCTGGTGAAGATGATGTCCGGTTCGATGGGCGACATGGCCTATTACCTCGTCCTCGCCTTCGCCGCCGCGCATTTCGTGGCGATGTTCGCCTGGTCCAACCTTGGCCTGATCCTCGCCGTGAACGGCGCGGATTTCCTCGGCGGCCTGGGCCTCCCGGCCTGGGCACTGCTCGGCGCAATCGTGATTGTGGCAGCCCTGCTCAACCTGTTCGTGGGTTCGGCCAGCGCCAAGTGGGCGCTGCTCGCTCCGGTGCTGGTGCCGATGCTGATGCTGCTGGGCATTTCGCCGGAAATGGCAACGGCGGCGTATCGCGTGGGCGACAGTGCGACCAACATCATCACCCCGCTGATGGTTTACTTCCCGCTGATCCTGATCTTCTGCCAGCGCTGGCAGAGCGATTTCGGCCTCGGATCGCTGGCCGCAACGATGCTGCCCTATTCCATCGGCCTGATGATCGTGGGCGTGCTGATGACCGTGGGCTGGGTTGCGCTGGACCTGCCGCTCGGGCCGGGAGCGAGCGTGTTCATGGAGGTACCTACGGCAGTCGCGCCAACAGCCCCGGCCACCGCCACGCCGTAAGGCCGGGCATAGGGCTGGACCGCGCCCGCCTGTCGTGACAGTCTCTCCGCCAGACGGGGGACAAAAATGACGGCAGCGGGCGCGGCAGCACAGGGCGAGACACAGGCAGGCTTTCTCGGCTGGATCGAGCGGACGGGCAACCGCCTGCCCGATCCGGTGCTGCTGTTCGTTTATTTTATCGGCGTGCTGGTGGCGATTTCGGTCGCCGCCAGCATGGCCGGATGGTCTGCCCCACACCCCGCGGAAATCGATCCCGCAACCGGCACTTTCCGCATTGTCACGGTCGACAGCCTGCTCTCGACCGAAAACCTGCGCCGCCTGCTGACCGAAATGCCCGAAACCTTCACCCGCTTTCCGCCGCTGGGCTTCGTGCTGGTAGTGATGCTGGGCGCGGGAGTCGCGGAGCGATCGGGCCTGTTCACGACAGCAATGCGCGCCACTGTCGCCAGGGCGCCGCGTTTCTGGCTGACTCCGGCAGTCGCCTTCGCCTGCATGATGGCCAACCACGCCGCCGATGCCGCTTTTGTGGTGATGATCCCGCTGGCGGCAATCATTTATCACGCAGCGGGCCGACATCCGCTGGTGGGGATCGGGGTCAGCTTTGCCGCCGTGTCCGGAGCATTCAGCGCCAACCTGCTTCC
Organism: Erythrobacter sp.; assembly: GCA_019739335.1. NCBI lineage: Bacteria > Pseudomonadati > Pseudomonadota > Alphaproteobacteria > Sphingomonadales > Erythrobacteraceae > Erythrobacter > Erythrobacter sp. Next base: position 2,035,250 of record CP073261.1, on the reverse strand, counting down.
CGGCCAGCTCGATGCGCTGCTGCTGGGCATCACCGAGGCGGCAGTGAAGACGGTATTCGGCACCTACACCGCCAATATCGCGGGCAACTGGTACTTCATCGCCGCGATGCTGGTGGCCTACCTGCCGGTAATCTGGTTCATAACCGACCGCGTGCTCGAACCGCGGCTGGGCCTCTACGATCCGGCGCTGGCGGGCGATGCACCGCTTGGCGAAACCGCCGGGCAGGTCTCCCCTGAACAGAAGCGCGGCCTGCGCAATGCCGGGCTGGTGGTAGTGGCGCTCGTGCTCCTGTGGACCTGGCTGACCATAGGCCCGAACGCGCCACTGATCGACGCCGCCGCGCCGCCCGAAGGCCGGATGACACCGTTCTACAAGAGCCTGCTGCCGTTCTTCCTGCTGGTCTTCCTGTTGCCCGGATATGTCTATGGCCGTGCGGCGGGCACCATCGGCAATCATCGCGATCTGATCGGGATGATGGCAGAGGCGATGAAGGACATGGCCTATTACCTCGTCCTCAGCTTCGTCGCCGCGCATTTCGTGGCGATGTTCGCCTGGTCCAACATGGGGCTGGTGCTGGCGGTAACGGGCGCGGACGCGCTGAAGGCCAGCGGACTGCCGATCTGGGCCATGCTGGTGGCGATCCTGTTCTTCGGCGCGGCGCTCAACCTGCTGATTGGCTCGGCCAGCGCCAAGTGGTCGATCCTCGCCCCTGTGCTGGTGCCGATGCTGATGCTGGTGGGCATCTCGCCGGAAATGACCACGGCGGCCTATCGCGTGGGTGACAGTGCCACCAACATCGTCACCCCGCTGATGGTCTATTTTCCGCTGATCCTGATCTTCTGTCAGCGCTGGAACCGCACTTTCGGCCTCGGCAGCCTGACCGCGATGATGATGCCCTATTGCTTGGGCATTTTGGCAGCGGGGACGCTGCTGATGGTCGCCTGGGTGGTGCTCGATCTGCCGCTGGGGCCGGGCGCGGGGGTGTTTATGGAGGCGTTGCCGGGTTAGGCGCAATCTACCGGTACATCCCCAGTTCCTCCGCAAAGTGCCGCCGACACAGCGCGACGTAGCGCTCATTACCGCCGATTTCGGTCTGCGCGCCCTCGTCCACCGCTTCGCCGGAGCGCGAAACGCGCAGGTTCATCGTCGCCTTGCGGCCGCAGTGGCACACCGCTTTCAGCTCGACGAGCGAGTCGGCGATCCCCAGCAGCACTGCCGAGCCGGGGAACAGGTCGCCGCGAAAATCGGTGCGCAGGCCGTAACATAGCACCGGAATGTTTCCTTCGTCTGCCAGCCGCGCGCATTGCCACGCCTGCAGCGCGGTAAGGAACTGCGCTTCATCGATCAGCACGCAGGCGAGCGGCGCGGCCTCGTGCTGCGCCATCACTTCGCGCCACAGATTGGTGCCGGGAGTGAACCGCCGCGCGTCCGCGCTCAGCCCGATGCGGCTGGCGATGGGATGTTCGGACCGCACGTCGATCGCGGCGGTCCACAGCATGGTGCCCATGCCGCGCTCGCGATAGTTGAAATCGGCCTGCAACAGCGTGGTCGATTTGCCCGCGTTCATGCTGGCGTAGTAAAAATAGAGCTTGGCCATGCGGCTATGTGACGCATTTCCGTGTTCGCCGCCATCCACCTGCCTTACGGTTTTCGGGAAAAACCGCGTCCGCCGCGCATTGTCGAAAAGACACCCACTTGCAGGAGCACGAGAATGATCCGATCGATCCTCATGGGCCTGGTTGCCGGCCAACGTAGCATGATCCCGCTTGCCGCGACTGCCGCCGCGGCGCGCAATGGCACCCTGCCAAAGGGCGCGCCGCTGGAGCGGCTCATCGGCCATCCCCTCATAGCTGGCGGGACTGTCGCATTAGCAGCGGCCGAAATGGCCGGGGACAAGATGAAAACCGCCCCGGACCGAATCGTGCCGCTCGGCCTGATCGCCCGCACGCTCACTTCCGCCTACGCTGGCGCAGCCCTCGCCCCGCGCGGCAGTCGCGTTGCAGGCGGAGCTGTTGCCGTGGTCACAGCAATCGGCGCATCCTATGTCGGCTGGCGGCTGCGGTGTGCGGCCATGAAGCGATACGGACAGACCGCGACGGGCGCAGTGGAGGACGCGCTGGTGCTTGGCAGTGGACTGGGCGTAGCGCTGGCTCCGCGCTGAGACACGCCAAGCGCGACTATTCCTCGCCCGCAATGTCCCGCCGCACCTTCGGATCGTCGAGCAATTGCTCGATCCGGCTTGCTTCGTCGAAGCTCTCATCCGCCCGGAATTGCAGCTTCGGGGCGAATTTCAGCCCTAGACGCTGCGCCACTTCGCGCTGGAAGAATGCGGTGTTGGTGCGCAGGGCTTTCAGCACCTTGCCTTCGTCCTCGCCCAGCAGCGGTTTCACATAGACCTTGGCATTGCGCAGGTCGGGAGACATCCGCACTTCGGTGACGCTGACGGTGACGGCGCTGAGCACATCGTCATGCACTTCGCCGCGCGCGAGAAGTTCGGAGAGGATATGCCGCACGCGTTCGCCCACCTTGAGCAGGCGGACGGACTGGTCTTCGGGGGCGGTGTGTTTGGGCATCAGGCGTCGGGTCCTGCTTTGGCTCCCGGCCAGTCGGTCGGCAGGGTGGTGGCGGTCGCGCGGGCGCAGAGCGTACCGTCGGGAGCGAACAGTTCGCTTTCGACGAAGGCCACCCGAGCCCCGGCCCGCACCACCCGCGCCTTGGCGGTGAGTTCACCCAGCGGGATCGGGCGCAGCAGCGAGAGATTGATGTCGAGCGTCAGCTGCAGGCGGCCCTTGCACGCGGCATAGACCGCCGCGCCCATCACCTCGTCAAGGAAACCCGCCGCCAGCCCGCCCTGAACGGTGCCGCGCATGTTGGCGAACTCCGGCGGCGCGGTGAAGGCCATCTCGACCGTTCCCGCCTCGGCATCCATGCCGACGAAGCGCCCGCCCATCAGCCGGACGGAGGGCCATTGGAGAATGTTACTCTGTTCCAACCTAGATGCTCACAATCACGAGGGTAACGATGCCTGTCGCAGCGATAAAATAGAACAAAAACTCGATCAGCGAGAGCGCATCAAACGGTGCCATGATCCGGTCCATCAACCGCATACGGCGCCGATAGCTCTCGCTGACGATCTCGTTGTCGTCCTTCTCGCTCAAAGCGTGCGCACTTCCTCGTTCACCTCGAACACTTCAAGCTGGTCGCCCGGCTTGATGTCGTTGGTATCGGACAGCACCACGCCGCATTCCAGACCGGCGCGGACTTCGTCCACGTCGTCCTTGAAGCGCCGCAGCGAAGCGATGGTCGTGGCCGAAACGATGACATCGGCGCGGGTGAGGCGGGCGTGGAGACCCTTGCGGATAACCCCTTCCACCACCAGCAGACCGGCGGCCTTGTCGCGCTTGCCCGATTTGAACACGTCCTTGACCTCGGCGCGGCCAAGCACGTTTTCCACCCGCAGCGGGCCGAGTTCACCAAGCAGTTCCTTCGTCACTTCGTCGGTCAGGTGATAGATCACATCGTGATACATCATCCGCACGCCATCGCGCTTCACCAGTTCTCGCGCCTTGGCATTGGGGCGCACGTTGAAACCGATGATCGGTGCCTTGGAGGCATTCGCCAGCACCACGTCGCTTTCGGTGATCGCACCCACCCCCGCATTGAGCACGCGCACCTTGATGTCGTCGTTCGAAAGGTTGTGCAGCGCCGAAACGATTGCCTGCACAGAACCCTGCACATCGGCCTTCACCACTACCGGCCATTCGATCACGTTCGACTTGTTGAACATGGTATCGAAATTGGTCGGTGCGAGCGCGGTGCGCTGTTCGGTGGCCAGTTCCTGGCGATAGGCGGCCACTTCCCGGGCGCGCTGTTCATTCTCCACCACGGTCAGGCGGTCACCCGCCGAAGGCACCCCGCCCAGCCCAAGCACTTCGACCGGCATCGACGGGCCGGCTTCGGCGATCTGCTTGCCCTGATCGTCCACCAGCGCACGCACCTTGCCGCTCTGCGTGCCGACCACGAAGTTGTCGCCGCGCTTCAGCGTACCGCGATTGATCAGCACGGTAGCGACCGGGCCGCGGCCCTTGTCCAGCTGCGCTTCGATCACGGTTGCCTCGGCATCGCGATCGGGGCGGGCCTTCAGTTCGAGCAGTTCGGCCTGGAGGGCGATCTTCTCGATCAGATCGTCGAGACCCGCGCCGGTCTTGGCGGAGACTTCCACGTCCTGCACGTCGCCGGACATGGCTTCCACCACCACCTCGTGCTCCAGCAGGCGCTCGCGCACCTTCTGGGCATTGGCTTCGGGCTTGTCGATCTTGTTGATAGCCACGATCAGCGGCACTCCCGCCGCCTTGGCATGTTTGATCGCCTCGATCGTCTGCGGCATGATCCCGTCATCGGCAGCCACCACCAGCACCACGATATCGGTGACATTGGCCCCGCGCTGGCGCATTTCGGTGAAAGCGGCGTGACCCGGCGTATCAAGGAAGGTCACCTTGGACTTGTCCTTGGTGGTCACCTGATAGGCACCGATATGCTGGGTGATGCCTCCCGCTTCGCCGCGCGTGACATTGGTCTTGCGCAGCGCATCGAGCAGGCTGGTCTTGCCGTGATCGACATGGCCCATGACGGCCACGACGGGCGGACGTGGACGCAGCGTGTCTTCCGGATCCTGATCGACATCGTGCGCGATATCGACATCGCTGGCGGAAACGCGTTGGATATTGTGGCCGAACGATTCGACCAGCAGCTCGGCGGTGTCCTGGTCGATCGTCTGGTTGACGGTGACCATCATGTCGAAGTTGGCGAACAGTTCCTTCACCAGATGCGCGCCCTTTTCGCCCATCCGCTTGGCCAGTTCGCCCACGGTGATGGCTTCGGGCACGATCACATCGCGCACCTGCTTTTCGCGGACCTGCTGCGAACCGCCGCCGTGCAGGCGACGTTCCTTCTCTCGCGCGCGCTTCAACGCCGCGAGGCTGCGGGCACGTCGGCCCTCGTCCTCGTTCAGCGCGCGGTTGACCGTGAGCTTGCCGGAATACTTCTTGTCGGCAGGATCGGCCGGAGCAGTGCCGCGTTTGGGCTTTTCCTCGCGCTTCTTTTCCGGCTTCTTGGGTTCGGGCCGGGCAACGGGCGTAAAGCGGCGTGCGGCGGGCACCGCCGGAGCAGCGCTTTCGGCTGTCGGAGTCGCTTCGGTCTCCGGTGCGGGATCGCCCGCCGGTTCGCCCGCATCGGCTGCCTCCGGCGCCACTTCAGGAGCGTTCGCTGCTTCTTCCTGCGCGCGGCGATTGTCCTCGGCGCGCTTTTTCTCGCTCTCGGCGGCGAGACGCGCAGCTTCATCCTCGCGCTTGCGCGCTTCTTCGGCCTGACGCAGGCGATCTTCCTCGGCCTCGCGCTGGAGGCGCGCTACGCGTTCCTGCGGGGTCTCCCCGGCGGGCGCGGAGACGCGCTTGGGCGCAGGCTGGGCCACGACCGGAGCCGGTGCGGGCGGCGGAGGAGGCGGAGCAGCCACTGGCGGCGGCGGCGGGGGAGCCGCTTCGCCCGGCTTCACGAGCGTACGGCGGCGCTTCACCTCGACCGTCACCTTGTTGGTGCGGCCGTGGCTGAAGGTCTGCTTGACCTCTCCTGATTCGACCGAGCGCTTCAGCCCCAATGGCTTGCGTTCGCGCGGTGTCTCGTTGTTATCGCTCATGTGCTCGTACTTTTCCTTCAGAATCAATCAATCACGCAGAAGTGCGGGCAGCGGCATCCGCTACCCCTTCCGCGCTCACTTCGGCCACGTTTGCGGCCCCCAGAAAGGCTTGCAAGCGCCCCAGCGGGCTTGCAACCCGCTCCGCCGATCTGGCATCGGCAAGCGCCAGGTGGACGACATTGTCGCGGCCCAATGCCACAGACAGGGCCTCCCGGTCCAGTGGCAGGACTTCACCCCGCATTCCGGACCCTTCGGCATCGGTACCGACTCGCCAAGCCTGGTCCAGCTTGCGCTTGCCATCCTCGCTGGCATCGGCGGCATGATAGAGCGCGGCAACGGCCCCGGCGCGGGCTTCCTGGGCAATCCGGTCGGAACCCAAGATAAGCTTGCCGCTGCGCATTTCCAAGCCGAGCCGTTGCAGCAAAGCCTTCCGCAGACCTTGCTCCACCCGTTGCGGCAGGTCGTCGGGGATCGCCAGCTTTCCGGTCTTGAACGCACGGGAAAGCGCGCCGCGCAACTTGCCCGATGCGACCGCCGCCGTCAGTTCCTCGCGCTGCACACCAATCCACGCGCCGCGACCGGGGGCCTTGGCCAGCGGATCAGGCAGGACGTGGCAGGCGCCGTCGTCGTCGGCAGGCGAAAGCGCCAGCCGCACGAGCGTATCGCGCGAGCCGGTGGTGCCGGTCAGCACACAGCGCCGCTCGCTCCCGCTTTCACAGGAGTGATCGGCCTCGGTTTTAGGCGAACCTAATGGGTCATTGCGAGGATTCCGCATCAGCGGCCTCCTCTGCTTGGGACGCGGGCGCAGCAACTGCTGCGTCTTCGTCCTCGAACCAGTGCGCGCGGGCGGCCATGATGATCTCGTTGCCCTGCTCTTCGGTCAGGCCGAACATGCCGAGCACCCCACCCTTGTCTTCCGCGCGCTGCGGGCGGCGCGGCTGCGGGCCTTCCTCGGTCTTGCGACGGCGCGGCGCTTCGCGGCGCTTGGCAATCAGTTCGTCGGTGGCGAGATCGGCCAGATCGTCCAGCGTCTTGATTCCGGCCTTGCCCAGCACCACCAGCATGACTTCGGTCAGGTGCGGGATTTCGGCCAGCGCATCTTCGACGCCCAGTTCGCGGCGGGTGGCGCGGTGCGCGGCTTCCTGCCGCTCGAGCGCTTCGATGGCCCGGCTCTGCAATTCCTCGGCCAGTTCGTCATCGAAGCCTTCGATGCTCGCCAGTTCGTCGAGCGCGACATAGGCGACTTCTTCCAGCTCGACGAAGCCTTCGGCCACGAGCAGCTGCGACAGCGTTTCGTCGACGTCCAGCTCTTCCTCGAACATCTTGGAACGCTCGGCAAATTCGCGGCTGCGCTTTTCCGAGGCTTCTTCCTCGGTCATGATGTCGATCTGGCTCTCGGTCAGCTGGCTGGCAAGGCGCACGTTCTGGCCGCGACGACCGATGGCGAGCGAAAGCTGGTCATCGGGAACGACCACTTCGATGCGGCCCTCTTCCTCGTCCAGCACCACGCGCGCCACGGTGGCGGGCTGCAATGCGTTGACGACGAAAGTGGCGGTATCCTGCGACCAGGGGATGATGTCGATCTTCTCGCCCTGCAGTTCCTGCACCACCGCCTGCACGCGGCTGCCCTTCATGCCGACGCAGGCGCCGACCGGATCGATCGAAGAATCGTGGCTGATCACGCCAATCTTGGCGCGACTGCCCGGATCGCGGGCGGCGGCCTTGATCTCGATGATGCCATCGTAGATTTCGGGCACTTCCTGCGCGAACAGCTTCTTCATGAATTCGGGGTGCGCGCGGCTGAGGAAGATCTGCGGCCCGCGGTTGTTGCGTTCCACCTTGCTGATCAGCGCCCGCACCCGCTCGCCTACGCGGGCGGCCTCGCGCGGGATCTGCTGGTCGCGGCGGATCACGCCCTCGGCGCGGCCGAGGTTGACGATCACATGGCCGAATTCAACCGACTTGATCACGCCGGTGATGACTTCGCCCGCGCGGTCCTTGAATTCCTCGTACTGGCGTTCACGCTCGGCATCGCGGACCTTCTGGAAGATCACCTGCTTGGCGCTCTGCGCATCGATGCGGCCCAGATCGTCCATCGCCGGGAGCGGATCGACGATGAAATCGCCCACCTTACTGCCCGGCTCCAGCTTTTCCGCCTGCGCCAGATCGACCTGCTTGAAGTAGTCCTCGACTTCCTCGACCACTTCAACAACGCGCCACAGGCGCAGGTCGCCGGTGAGCGGATCGAGCTTGGCGCGGATATCGTTTTCCTGACCGAAGCGGGCGCGCGCGGCCTTCTGGATCGCTTCTTCCATCGCTTCGATCACGATGCTCTTGTCGATCATCTTTTCCGATGCGACGGCATTCGCGATTGCAAGCAATTCGGCCTTGTTGGCGGAAATGGGGCTGGCCATCAGTCCTGGACCTCTTCTTCGTCTGTTGTTTCTTCGATGTCTTCGACGCCCGAAAGATCGAGCGGGCGGGTGGCGGCGATCAGCCTGTCCGTCAGGACGAGCTGGGCCGAGTGTATCTGTTCGAGCGGGATCGCAACCTTGCCCGACTTGTTATCCGCGATCGTCACGGTCTCGCCATCGATGCCAAGCAGTTCGCCGCGCAGCTTGCGGCGGCCATCGACTTCCTCGGTCAGCGCGATCTTCGCTTCGTGCCCCGCCCAGTGCGCGTAATCTTTCGCGCGGGTCAGCGGGCGATCGATGCCGGGGCTGCTGACTTCGAGGTGGTAGGCACCTTCGATCAGTTCCTCGCCGCCTTCTTCCACGGCGTCGATCCGGTCCGAAATCCGGCGCGACAGTTCCATGCACTGCTGCACCACCAGCTGGCCGGTGGAAGGATCTTCCGCCATCACCTGAAGCGTACGCTCCTCGCCGCTGCCCGTCAGCTTGACGCGCACGAGATCGAATCCGAGCGCTGCGGCTTCGGGTTCGATAATCTGGGCAAGGCGGGCGATATCGGCCATTCGGTCTCCAGCGGGTCGGCAGCGGCGTGACAAAAGCGGTTTGGTGCCGGCCCCGTCTGGCGCCAGCCCTTCAGTGTCACGACAATGCCGGGATGGCGGCTATGTAGTCCTGCCCTTGGTGGAAAGCAACAGTCGAATTCTTCAATCGACAGGCACTTGACTAAGCCGCCGTCAAATCGTGTTTCTTGATACAGTGGCGTAGCTGGTCATAGGTCAGGCCTAGCGCCTTGGCGGTCTGGCGCTGGTTCCAGCGGTTGGCACCCAGCGCATATTCGAGAATCGCCTTTTCGTGCGCGTCTACCGCGCTGCGCAGATCATCTACACGGTCGAAGCGGGGCGTTGAAGCGGGTGCGGTAGTCGGCTTGCTTGTGGGAGCAGTCCCCGTGGCATGGACCGGCGGGGCGATCGGCTTCCATGGACTCTCGAACGGATCGAAGGCCACTTCGCCGATCGGCTGTTCCCAGTTGTCCCAGCGATAGACTGCACGCTCCACCACGTTGCGCAGTTCGCGCACGTTGCCCGGCCACGGATAGTCTTCCATCGCGAAGGCAATGTGATCGGTAAATCCCGGCCACTGCTCCCACCCCAGTTCCGCCGCCATCCGCCGCCCGAAATATTCGGCCAGCACCTGGATATCGCCTTCGCGCACCCGCAGCGGCGGCAGGGTGATCACCTCGAAACTCAGCCGGTCGAGCAGGTCGGGGCGGAAGCGGCCTTCCTCAGCCATGCGCGGCAGGTCTTCGTTGGTGGCGGCGACGATCCGCACGTCCACCCGGATCGGGCGGCTGGACCCGATTCGCGTCACTTCGCCATATTCCACCGCTCGCAGCAGCCGTTCCTGCGCGCCCATGCTCAAGGTGCCCAGTTCGTCGAGAAATAGCGTGCCTCCGTCGGCTTCCTCGAACCTTCCCTCGCGCGCCTTGGTAGCACCGGTAAATGCGCCTTGCTCGTGCCCGAAAAGTTCCGCCTCGATCAGCGTCTCCGGCAAGGCGGCGCAGTTCATCGTGACCAGCGGCCCTTCCCAGCGGTTGGACAGGCGATGCAGGCGTTCGGCGATCAGTTCCTTGCCGGTCCCGCGCTCGCCGATCACCAGCACCGGGCGGGCCATCGGCGCGGCGCGGCTGGCGCGTTCCACCGCATCGAGAAAGGCCCCCGATTGGCCGATAAATTGGGACTTGTGATCCATCCCCCAAGACATAGGAAATTTTCCCATATTCTGGCAAGAAAAACCATATCAAGCGAATGCGGCGACGCGAAAAACCACGGAAATCCGCCATTCCTGCGAATTGGCACGCGGGTTGCAATTCACCCCGCATACAGGTTTTCAGGAGTTTTTGAGCATGTTCAAGTCCGGCTTCTTTCGCACCCAGCTCGGCCATGCGGCGCTGGTGAGCATTGCCGCGATGATCGCCTTCACCGTGTTCGCACAGATGCAGCACGACATTGCCGGCAACGAGATGCTGCTCTCCGCCACGCCGATGGTTGAACTGGCATGACCGACCACAGCAAGAACCCGCTGGTGCCGATCGGTGACGGGCTCAAGCGCGTTGGCACGCGGCTCGATCAGGAGATCGAGCGGCTCCGCACCAGCCCCACGCCTACCGCACGCGCACTTTATTCCGGAGGAAACTGGATGGGTATTTTTTCCCGCACCCGTGACATTATCGCTGCCAATTTCAACGAGCTGCTCGACCAGGCAGACGATCCGGCGAAGATGATCCGCATGATCATCCTCGAAATGGAGGAAACGCTGGTGGAAGTGCGCGCCAGCGCCGCGCGGACGATCGCCGACCAGAAGGAAATGCACCGCCACACCGTGCGGCTGGACCGGTTGCAGGCCGACTGGGGCGAAAAGGCCCAGCTCGCGCTGAGCAAGGATCGCGAGGACCTGGCCCGTGCCGCGCTGATGGAAAAGCGCAAGGCGACCGACATGATCGATCAGCTGAAGCAGGAAATCACCGTCCTCGACGATGCCCTGCGCGCCTACGAGGCGGACATCGCCAAGTTGCAGCACCGGCTGCGCGAAGCCCGCAGCCGCCAGACCCAGATCGCTGCACGGCTGGAAAGCGCGGAAAACCGCGTCAAGCTGCGCAGCCTGATGACCAACGAACGGGTGGACGAAGCGCTGACCCGCTTCGACCAGCTCGAACGCCGGGTGGACTATGCCGAAGGTCGGGCGGATTCGCTCAGCATCGCGCAGGGCAATACCGGCAGCCTCGCAGACCAGTTCGCCGCTCTTGAAGGCGGTGACCGGGTCGATGAGGAACTGGAGGAAATGAAGCGCCTGCTCGGGAAGGGCAGTAGCGCCGACAAGACAAGTGAAGGGGAATAGACCGTGGAAGAGTTTTTTATCGTCGCGGCGATCTTCATCGCCCTGCCTTGGATCATCCTCCACTACGTGACCAAGTGGAAGACCGCCGCCACCATCACTACGGATGACGAGGCGCTGCTGGAAGATCTCTACAGTCTTGCCAAGCGGCTGGACGAGCGGATGGACACCGTTGAGCGGCTCGTTGCCGCCGACAATGTCGATTTTAAACCCGCCCGCATCCAGCACGATCGCGAAGTGGACAATGTTCCCTTGCGCGAACTGGAAGAACTGCTTGCTGAAAAGAAGGGAAATCGGAAATGAACAGCCCCCGCACAACGCTTTATCGCGACAAGCAGAATGGCAAGATCCTGGGTGTATGCTCCGGCGTTGCCGACTATACCGGGGTGAATGCCTTGTGGGTCCGGCTGGGTGCCATCATGATGGTGTTCATCACCAGCGGCGTCATCATTCCGATCTATATCATCATGGGAATCTTGCTGAACAAGAAGCCCGCGCACCTCTACTCTGCCGATCCGGGTGAAACGCAATATTGGCAGCGCGTTCGCCAGAACCCCAAGCGCACCGCCCGCGAAATCCGCGCGCAGATGAAGGATGTCGATCGTCGCCTGGCCGAAGTGGAAAGCTTCTACGTCAATTCCAATCCGCGCCTGACCGCCGAAATCGAACGGCTGCGCTGAGCCCACCGAACCGCATTGAGGGGAACTACAATGGGTGAGTTGATACCGATCGTTGCCATTATCTTCGGCTGCATGATCCCGATCGTCGCGATTTGGTCTAAGCACCAGCAGAAGATCGCCGAAATGCAAGTCGGTGCCACCGCCGAGCACACCGCCGAGAAAGCCGCGCAATATGCGACGCACATCCAGCGGCTCGAAGACCGGGTACAGGTGCTCGAACGGATCGTCACCGATCGCGGTTACGACATTGCCACCCAGATCGAGGCACTGCGCGATACCCGCTCTGTTGAAGCGGCGGACAACGGCGTGCCCGTGTCCTTTGCCAAGCGGGAGAACGTGTGATGGAATTCGTCATCTGGATCGTCGCCATCAGCACCATCGGCTGGCTGGTGAACAACTGGATTCGCGCCAAGCACGGCTATTCGCTGGAAGACGAATGGGGCGGCAAGACCGACCGTTCGGATACCCGCCAGAACGCTGCGCTCGCCGACCAGAATCGCAAGCTGATGGAAACGGTGGAGAAAATGCAGGATCGCATGATCGTGCTCGAACGCATCGTCACCGACAAGGGCTACACAGTCGCCGCCGAAATCGAGGCGCTGCGCGATAGTCCGCGCTCGCCCGGTAACGGCCTGCAGGTGGACTTCACCAACAAGGAACGCGTATCATGAGCCCCGATCTTGCCGCCATTCTCAACTATGTCCCGCTGATCGTGGCCGGAGCTGTGGTGATCTCGGTCGCCGGGATATGGGCCTCGGTCCACAGCACCAAACTCAAGATCAAGAACGGCTATCCGCTCGAAGGCATGTGGGGCCAGTCACTAAAGCCGCAGGGCACCAGCGAAGCGCTCGAACGGGTGACGCTGCTGACACAGGAAAACGCCCAGCTGCGCGCCGAAGTCGGCTCGATGAAGGATCGCCTCGCCAATGTGGAGCGGATCGTCACCGACAGTGGCTACCACCTGACGCACGAGATCGAGAACCTGCGCAGCAAGCAGGAGACGAATTGATGGACAGCGACCTCATGCTGATCTTCGCCTTTATCGTGGCGTTGCTGATGATCATCTTTCCCTTCGCCTACGTCCTCACCAGGCGCGAACACCAGCACAAGGAACGCAAACTGGAACTGCAAGCGCGGATCGAGGAAGCGAAGGCGGGCCAAATTGCGCGCGGGAACGAAGCCAGTCAGCAATTCGAAGACCGGCTGCGCGTGCTCGAACGGATCGTCACCGATCCATCGAACGATCTTTCGCGCCGGATCGAAGACCTGCGCGAACTCCAGACGCAAGGAGAAAGGGTTCTGTGAGCATGTGGAGCGCCATTGTCCTGATCGTGTTGATTATCGCGGTGGCCGGTTTGATGCGCGCCCGCTCCGGCAGCGGTGCTCCACCGCCAAATGATCGCCAGGACGTGCTGCCCAGCGAGCGGGAAGAGGAACTGGAGCACGAGGTGGAATCCTTGCGCGAGCGGGTGAAAGTGCTCGAACGCATTGCCACCGATCCGGCGCGGCGCACCGCCGAGGAAATCGAGAAACTGCGCGACGATTAGGAACGAGAGGCAGGGAGTACATGATGATGATGGAAGTCGACATGCTTGTTGCCGCCACCGCGCTGCTGGCGCTGGTAATCATGGCTGGCACCCTGCTGGCGGGCTGGCAGAGTTGGCTGGCGCTCAAGAACCGCGAACTGGACATGCGCCAGTTTCCGCCGGAGCGTGAGCGCGGATCGCCCGAAGGCATGGCCCGGATCGAGATTGCCGACCTCAAGGAACGCATCCGCAAGCTGGAAGCGATTGCCAGCGGGGTGGATTTGTAGACGCGATCCACTAGATGCGCAGCCATGCGCACCCTTACCGACATCCACGAAGAATTCGATTTTCTCGACAGTGACGAACGTTATCGCCTGCTGATCGAGCTGGGCCGCGAGCTGGAGGAGATGCCTGCCGCGCTCAAGACCGATGCCACTCTGGTGCGCGGCTGTTCGGCCCAGGTGTGGGTCTATCCTACCGGCGATGCAGAAAAGCTGCATTTCCTGGCAGACAGCAATGCCGCCATCACCAAGGGCATCGTTGCGCTGGTGATCGCCGCGGTACAGGACCGTCCTGCGGCCGAAGTAGCGGCGATGGACGTGGCCGAAGCGTTGGCCCCGTTCGATCTGAAGAACCAGCTCAGCTCCAACCGCACCCAGGGCGTACCCAACATGATTGCGCTGGTGCGCGAACACGCAGGCCGGATCGCCAGCAGCTAAGCCGTCGCGGGCCAAGGCCGGTATTGCCGGACTGCTCTGCATTTGCCATCCTCGCGCCAGCGGGGGTCAAGAGCAATGCGCGAACATGAATTGCGACGGCAGGTGGTATCGGAAATGCACCTGCGCCGCTGGCCATCGCTCACAGTGCCGGGCAAGGTCGTGCAATGGGTGCTGGTGACCGATCCAGACGAGCGCGCTGCGGAGGCCGCCCATCTCGATGCGGTCCTGCCCGCTCCGCCGGAAAATCCCAATGCAGCGCACCGCGCGGGCCATTTTGCCCCGGGCATTTCGGTCGCCTGGGAACGGCACAGCGAAGGCAGCAGTCTGACCCTGTTTGCCAACGGCGCCGATCCCGATCTTTCGGAAGCCCTGGCCTGGGCGCAGGACCTGCCCGGTCGTATTGTCCGCGCCTCGCGGCTCACCCTGCTGAAAGATGATCGGGCAGCGCAACGGCTGCTGCCGCAGATGCATTTTGCCACCGACGAAGTCGTCTCCTGCGTGATCGGGGGAAAGGCGCGGCTGTGGGCCGATTTCCGCCTGCAAGGCGATGGCTTCGGGCATTTTCTGGTGGCCGCCAACGGCATGGATGATCTTGATTTTACCCGCACTGTGCAGCGGCTGCAGGAACTGGGCAATTACCGCAACAAGGCGCTGCTCGGCCTGCCGATGGCGCAGGAACATTGGCCGCGCCTCGATGCCATTGAAAGCGAGCTGGCGAAGCTGGCTGATCGCCTGTGCGGCAGCGGCCAGCGCGATGACGAGCTGATGGCGGAACTTTCCTCGCTTTCGCTGGAGCTGACCACCGTGGCGACCATCATCGGCTATCGCATGAGCGCCACACAGGCCTATGCGCAACTGGTGCAGGAACGGCTGGAGGAACTGCAGGTCATCCCGATCGACGGTTTCGCCTCGCTCAACACCTTTACCAAGCGCCGCTTCCAGCCCGCCGTCCGGTTCTGCGAAGCGCTGACGGTGCGGGTCGAGCAATTGTCCGAACGCGCCGGCCGGCTCGGCAATTTGCTGCGGGCGCGGATCGATACGCGGATCGAGAACCAGAACGCCGAACTGATGCGCAGCATGGATCGCTCTTCGCGCCTGCAACTGCGGCTGCAACAACTGGTCGAAGGGCTCTCGGTCGTGGCGCTCAGCTATTACCTGCTTGGCCTTGTCGAAATGGCTTTGCACGGCCTTCCGGGCGTGGACGGAGCAACGGTGGTCGCGGTGCTGGTCGTGCCCACGATCTTCCTGGTCTGGCTGGGCATCCACCTCGCCAAGAAGCGGTTGCTGGGTGTCTGCGAAAGCGGGGTAGCCTAGCGATCGACCTCCTCGGTCGCCCGCGCCTCTTCCTCCACTTTCACGCTCTCGGAGCGGGTCATCTCGAAGGTACCGTTCCATTCGAGCAAGCTCCACACGCCCCAGATGCGATTGCCATCCTCGCTCAGCTGGCCGACGTAATCGACGGGGTTTTCATAGCCCATGCTCGCCTTGCGATAGGTCTTGGTGAAATCCACCGCCGCGCCCGCCACCACACCCGCGATCACCGCTTCGGTGGTGGCGGAAGGCCGGTAGAGGTCCGGCTCGATGATGCTGCCTGAAAAGTTGCCGCCGCTCTGGGTGATCGTGGCGAGGAAGGGCGTGACCGGACCTGTCCCGGCGGGATAGGCGAATTGCCCGTCCCATGTCCCCGTCAGGTCAGGCACCCGCGCTGTCGCGCACCACGGCAATGCCCGCCTCGCGCTGGCGCTTGAGATCGGCCTTCAGCGCCGCCGGATCGCGGGCGAACAGGAAGCCGAAGCTCACCCCGCCCTCCTTGCCGATCGTCGCATGATGCAGCTTGTGCGCCTGCACCAGCCGCTTGGCATAGCCGCGCTTGGGCACCCAGCGGAAATAGCGCTGATGCACCAGCCCGTCATGCACCAGCGTATAGATGATGCCGTAGCCGAGGATGCCGATCCCGATCCACGTCGCCGGGATCCACGCCGCATCGCCGAGAACCAGCGGACTGCCGAGCGCGAACATTGAAATGCTCATCGCTGCCCCGACGACGCCGTAGAGATCGTTCTTCTCGAACGTGTTGTCATGCGGCTCATGATGATCGCGGTGCCAGCCCCAGCCCCAGCCGTGCATGATGTATTTGTGGCTCGACCAAGCGACCATTTCCATCGCGAGGATGGTGGCGATCACGATCAGGATGGGTATGAGAACGTCCATAACGGCCATATAGGCTGCTGCGCGCGCCGACGCAAAGCCGCCTTTAGTCGCCGGTTACAGCGGCCTGCTTGCGTGGAATGCCGAAGTGCGTTTCCGCCACGTCGCGGTCGATCCGCGCCGGTCGCAACGTCGTCGCGTCGATGCAGCACCACATGCTCTGCACTTCGGCCAGCACGTCCTCGCCCCGGCGGATCACCGTGTTGTAGAAACTGCGCGCGCCGGCGATCTTTTCCAGCACCGTCTCGGCAATCACCTCGTCGTTGAGGAACGCGGGGCGGCGATAAGTGATCTCGTGCTTCAATGCGACCCAGGCCTTGCTCGCCACTTCTTCTGCCGGGGCCAGCTTGTTCCAGTGCGCCAGCACGACATCCTGCACCCAGTTCAGATAGCGGGCGTTGTTCACATGGCCCATGAAATCGATATCGGCGGGCAGGATGCGGATCGGCATGGAATAGGATTTGGCTGACATAGCTGTAAGTTAGGCATGAATAGTTAAACTTCCAAGTCGGAATGCAAATCATTTTTGGCATTTCCTTGGCGCGCCTGCCGCGCCGCGCTATCTGGCCCGCCATGGCCAGCAAACCGCGCACGCTTTACGAGAAAATCTGGGACGCTCATGTGGTGGAGCGGCGCGAGGATGGCACTTGCCTGATCTTCATCGACCGGCACCTGGTCCACGAAGTCACCAGCCCACAGGCGTTCGAGGCGCTGCGGCTGAACGGGCGCAAGGTCCGGAGGCCCGAACTGACGCTGGCGGTGCCCGATCACAACCTGCCCACCACCGCGCGCACCGATGCCAGCGGCGCGCGAATTCCGATTGCCGATGGCGAAAGCGCGCAGCAGCTCGCCGCGCTGGAACGCAACGTCGCCGAATTCGGAGTGCGCTATTTCGGTGCTACCGCGCGCGAGCAGGGGATCGTCCATGTGGTCGGCCCGGAACAGGCCTTTTCGCTGCCCGGCACTACCATCGTCTGCGGCGATTCGCACACCGCCTGCCACGGCGGGATCGGCGCGCTGGCCTTCGGGATCGGCACCAGCGAAGTCGAGCATGTGCTCGCCACGCAGACGCTGCTGCTCACTCCGTCCAAAACGATGGAAGTGCGGGTGGAAGGCACGCTCGGCCCCGGCGTCACGCCCAAGGACCTGATCCTGCACATCATCGGTGTGATCGGCACCGCGGGCGGTACCGGCCACGTGATCGAATATCGCGGCGAAGTATTCGAGAAGATGAGCGTCGAAGGCCGCCTCACCGTGTCCAACATGAGCATCGAGGGCGGTGCACGCGCGGGGCTGATCGCGCCCGACGAAACAACTTTCGCCTATCTCAAGGGCCGCCCCTTCGCGCCGCAGGGCGAGGAGTGGGGCGCGGCGGTGCAATACTGGCGCACGCTCCATTCGGACCCCGACGCGCGGTTCGACAAGTCGATCACTATTCTTGCCCGCGATATCGAGCCGACCGTCACCTGGGGCACCAGCCCCGAAGACGTGGTGGCGATCGGCGGCGTGGTCCCCGCGCCCGAGAGCTTCGCCGATCCTTCGAAGCAGGATGCCGCGCGCAAGAGCCTTGAATACATGGGCCTCGCTCCCGGCACGCCGATACGCGAAGTCGAGGTGCAGAACATCTTCATCGGCAGCTGCACCAACAGCCGCATCGAAGACCTGCGCGCCGCTGCTGCCGTGCTGCGCGGGCGGCGGATTGCGGGGAACATCAAATGGGCCATCGTCGTCCCCGGATCGGGGCTGGTGAAGGCAATGGCGGAGGCCGAAGGGCTCGACCAGGTGTTCACCGATGCCGGAATGGAATGGCGCGAACCGGGCTGCTCGGCGTGCCTCGGCATGAACCCGGACAAGGTCCCGCCGGGAGAACGCTGCGCCTCCACCAGCAACCGCAATTTCGTCGGCAGGCAAGGTCCGGGCGCGCGCACCCACCTCGTCTCGCCAGCAATGGCGGCAGCAGCGGCGGTGACCGGGCGATTGACCGACGTCCGCGAACTGGCGCGTGAACCTGCGTAAGAGCTCGTTCCCTCCGGTCGTGGGGGACAATTGCCGCGTGCTGATCCTCGGCAGCCTGCCCGGCGAAAAGTCGCTGGCGCAGCAGCAGTACTACGCTCATCCGCGCAACCTTTTCTGGCACCTGATCGGGCAGGTCATCGATGTCGAACTGGTAGGGCTGCCCTACCCCGCACGGCTCAACACACTGCGCGAAAACGGCGTCGGCCTGTGGGACGTGGTCGCCAGCGCCCAACGCGAGGGTAGCCTCGATGCGCAGCTTCGCAACCCCACCGCCAACCCGATCGCCGCGCTATGCCAAACCCTCCCGCACCTGCGCGCGGTCGCTTTCAACGGCGCCACTGCGTTCAAGCTCGGCAGCGCACTGGTCCCGGCTGAAGTTCCGACAGTAAAACTGCTGTCCTCCAGCCCTGCCAACGCCGGATATTCGGCGGACCAGAAGTCAAAACAATGGACAATCCTGCGCGAATTCCTGCACCCCATCTTGTCACCGCAAGGTGAAGGCCCCATTGCAGAATCATGACAAAGAAAATCTCCGGAAAGGCCGCGATGGCGGCGGGTGCGGTCGGTTCGGCGGCGGTTGCGGCGGCGCTGCTTTACGTCAACCGGCGCAAGAAGAAGAACGAGCCGACCCAGCCCGGCCCGATTCCCAGCGGCGAAAAGCCGGAGACCGATTGATGGAACCGCTGCGCAGCGTCGAGGGCCGCGCGATTCCGTTCGGCCGCAAGAATGTCGATACCGACCTGATCATTCCGGCGCGCTGGCTCAAGACGGTCAGCCGCGAGGGCATGGGCCAGGGCGCGTTCGAATCGGTGCGGGCGGACGATCCCCACAACGTGTTCGACCAGCCCGAATTCGTCCGTGCGCCGATCCTGATCGCAGGGGACAACTTCGGCTGCGGCTCCAGCCGGGAGCACGCCGCATGGGCGCTGCTCGATCTGGGCATCACCGCAGTTATCGCGCCGAGCTTTTCGGATATTTTCGCCGGCAACGCATTCAAGAACGGCATCCTCACCGTGGCCCTGCCGCAGGCGGCGGTGGACCGGCTGCTTGAAGTCGCGCAGACCGATCCGGTCTCCATCGACCTTGAAGCACAGACCGTCACCACGCCGTTCCAGGATCGCTTCACCTTCAAGATCGATGCCTTCCGCAAGCACTGCCTGCTCGAAGGGCTGGACGAAGTCGGGCTGACCCTGTCGCGCGATGAGGCCATTTCGGACTATGAAGCGCGGCTCGTCAGGTCGCGCCCGTGGCTGGCGCGCGGAACGGGTGTTGCGGCCTGAACCTTGCCGCCCTATTCCCCGCGCAAGATCTTATCAGGAGCACCAGCATGACCGATTTCAAAGACCGCGAACGCGCCGAGGAAGCCCGGTTCGCGATGGACGAGGAAACCGCCTTCCGCGTCGCCGCCCGCCGTAACCGGTTGCTGGGCGAGTGGGCGGCGGGGCTGATGGGTCTCACTCCGGAAGAAACCGATGCCTACAAGAAAGCCGTGGTGCAGGCGGATTTCGAGGAAGCCGGTGACGAAGATGTCGTCCGCAAGCTCGTCGGCGATCTCACCAGCGCGGGCTGCAACGTGGACGAAGCCACGGTGCGCGCCATGCTGGAGGAAAAGACGGTCGAATCGCGCCGCCAGCTGATGAGCGATTCCTGATGCCGATGCCCGCCGCGCAGATCGAGGAACTGATCAAGGCCGCGCTGCCCGATGCCGAAGTGACGATTACCGCGCTGGCGGACGATAACGATCACTGGCAGGCGCGGGTCATCTCGGCGCAATTCGTCGGCAAGAGCCGGGTGCAGCAGCACAAGCTGGTGTTCGCCGCGCTCGGCGGACGGATGGGCGGCGAACTTCACGCCTTGCAACTGCACACCGGCGTTCCCAACTGAATCGCCAGAGACATACTCCTTCGGGTGGGAAATTTATGACTGATACTAACGCCGATACCAATCAGCGCCTCTCGCAAATCGTAAACGGCTCCGACGTCGTGCTGTTCATGAAGGGCACCCCGCTGTTCCCGCAGTGCGGTTTCTCCAACAAGGCGGTGGCCATCCTCGACCATTGCAAGGTCGCCTTCGACAGCGTCGACGTGTTGCAGGACATGGAAGTGCGGCAGGGCATCAAGGCCTTTTCCGACTGGCCGACCATCCCGCAGCTCTACGTGAAGGGCGAATTCATCGGCGGCAGCGACATCATGATGGAAATGTTCGAAGCGGGTGAATTGCAGGCGCTGCTGGACGAAAAGCAGGTTGCCCGCGCGGAGGATTGATCCTCCCGCTTCAGCCGCGGTAAAGGCGCACCAGCTACCGGAGCTGCCATGATCCGCATCTTCGCCGCCTCCCTGCTCGCCATCACCCTGCCCGCCGCGGCGCTGGCGCAGGAAATCCCCGATCTTGCCGCCCGCTCGCAGGCGGCGCGCGAAGCCGAGGAAATTGCCCGGCTGATGAGCGATGTGCAGGACGCGGTGGCGCTGGCGCAGGTGCAATATGCGGGCATGGTGGGCGGCTCTCCCGGTCCCGGCTATCAGGGCGCGATTGCCTATCCCAGCGAGGACCTTGGCGTGTGGCGCGCGGTAATCGTCGGGCGGCAGGGCGACGGGCCGGATGCGACCTGGCTGGCGCTCGCCGAATACGATATCGCGCAGGGCGAGATTCTCTCCGAAACGCTCCATCCCGGCAATGCCGTGCCGCCGCTCGAAGGCGTGGCCTCGGCGATGGCGCAGGCGCGCTATTTCGCCCCGCGCGCGGTGCTGGCGTCGAATTCGGCCGCCTTCTGCCTCGACGAAGGCGTGAGCGCGAGGGCAGTGACCTTCGCCACGCTTGTCCTGCCCCCGCGCGACGATGGCACTTTCGATGCCTATGTCCTCAACGGCCCGATCGAAGAAGGCGCGATCCCGCTGGGCCGCCATTACCGAGTTGGGTTCGACCAGTTCGGGATTGACGGCGCACCCGAACTGGTGATCGACACCTGCGAAGTGGTGACCTGGGATCCTGCCAGTACCGACTTGGCAAGTGCTATCTACCAGACCGAACAGGACGAGGGCATCGCGCCGACGCCGGTCCACGCCTTTCTCTCCGGCCTGCTGCCGATGCGACTGGGCGTGGTGACTGGGGACATCGTCTGGCAGATTACCGACGGCATGATCGCCCCGCCCGTCCCCACCACCCCGTAGGCCACACGCTATGTGCAACCTCTACAAGATGGCGAAATCGCAGGACGAGGTGGCGCATTTCTTCGATGCCATTGCGCAGGATATGGCCGTCAGCCCCGGCGGCAATGCGCCGGAAATGATCTACCCCGGCTATCCCGGCACAGTGCTGGCTGAGGGCAGGTTGCAGCAGATGGTCTGGGGCTTCCCGCTCGCGCGCACCGGAGCCAAGGGCCAGCCGCTCAAGCCCAAGCCGGTCAACAATGCCCGCGCCGACAAGCTGCAATCGCCGTTCTGGTCCGCCAGTTTCCGCGCTCGCCGCTGCCTGATCCCCGTGTCCGCCTTTGCCGAGGCCGAGGGCGAGCGCGGGCGGATGACGCGGACCTGGTTTGCGATGCCGGAGGACGAGCTGTTCGCGGTCGCGGGGCTGTGGCGCGACAGTGCGGAGTGGGGCCGGGTCTATACGATGGTGATGACCGAGGCCTGCCAATATGTGCAGGGTGTGCATGACCGGATGCCGGTGATCCTGCGGCAGCATGACTGGCGCGACTGGCTGGACGGCGCACCCGATGCCGCGCACCTGCTATGCCGCCCTTTCCCCGACGCCATACGGGTTGATCGTACGGACGAGCCCTGGGCCGGTCGGCGCTAGTTTTTCGCGGATTTTCGGCAGGGAAGACTTCGGGGAGGCGGGACCGGGAGACTGGTTGGGGACCATTTGGACGGCCCCGCCTCTATCGAAGACCTTGGGTACGCAAGTAACATTGCACGGCGCGTGCCAGTTTGCGCGAATGGCGGATTTGTGCGGCAGACGATGGTTGGCAAAAGATTAATGGCCGCCTTCGCTGTAAAGATCGCCGACAAATCGCAACTTGCCTTTTCCCCTCTTCGCAATTGTGGTAGCGCTACCACCATAAAGGAACAGGAGAGAACATGTCGGCAAGAATCGGTTCGCGCGCGGTAGTGCTCGGCGCAGCTTTGGCGCTTGCAGGGTGCGCCACCACGGAAAGTACGAGCGAAGCGAGCCCGCCTTCGCACTATCTCGCGCCGCCGCTGGTCAGCGAATATTTCACTGCGGACCCTTCCGCCCATGTCTGGGAAGATGGCCGAATCTACGTCTACACTAGCCACGATGTCGACAATCCGCTGATCGCGGCAGGAGGCGCGGACGCTTTCGACATGCGCGACTACCTGATCCTGTCGATGGACGAACCCGGCGGCGCGGTGACGGTGCATCCGCCGGTGCTGAACGTGGACAGCGTGCCTTGGGCCAGCCGCCAAATGTGGGCACCCGACGCCGCCTACCGCGACGGCACCTATTACCTCTACTTCCCCGCCAAGGATGAGAATGACGTGTTCCGCATCGGCGTGGCCACCTCCTCCAGCCCGACCGGACCCTTCACCGCCCAGCCCCAGCCCATGCGCGGCTCCTACTCGATAGACCCTGCGGTGATGCGCGATGCCGATGGCGAGCACTACATGTATATCGGCGGCATCTGGGGCGGCCAGTTGCAGCGCTGGCAATCGGGCGCATATGATCCCACGGGGCCCGACCAGGACGATACGCCCCCTGACGACCCGGCCATCGCGCCGGTGGTGGCGCGGCTCGCCCCCTCGATGCTCGAGTTCGCGGAGGAACCGCGGCGGGTGCAGATCCTCGATCCCGACGGCTCGCCGATCACCGCGGGCGACCATGACCGGCGCTTCTTCGAAGGCGCCTGGGTATTCCGCCGGGGCGACACCTACTACTTCACCTATTCGACCGGGGACACGCACTACCTCGTCTACGCCACCGGCACTTCGCCCTACGGACCGTTCACCTATCGCGGGCGAATCCTCGAACCGGTGGAAGGCTGGACCACCCACCATTCGATCGTCGAAGTCGATGGCGCGTGGTACCTGTTCTACCACGACACCCAGTTGAGTGGCGGCGTGACCCACCTGCGCAACGTGAAAATGACCCCGCTCGAATTCCGCGCCGACGGCAGCATCGTCACCATCGATCCGATGCCGGGGGACTGATCGCGCGCCAAGGAAAGCTCGGCGCACCGCGCCGCAAGGGCGACCGCCCGCCCGCAGCGGCCCCGCAGCCGGAGCGAAGCCCCGGCGAGGGGAACAGCCGCGAGGACGAAGGCGCGGAGGCGCCTTCGAAAAACTGGAAAGGCCATTTCCTGCGCCGGCAGGAAATGGCGCGCCCGGCAGGATTCGAACCTGCGGCCTCAGGATTAGAAGTCCCGTGCTCTATCCAGCTGAGCTACGGGCGCGTGGCATGGGCCATTAGCGATGTTTGCAGCTTCCGCAAATGCGGTTAGTCATCGGAAATGGATCAGGGGACCAGCACCAGCACCACGAAAATCGCCGGAAGCAGCGCGGTGCCTGCGCAGTTCCGCTATTTTCCCTATGTCATGGCGGCCTTCGTCGCCATCCTGCTGCTGAGCAACATCATCGGCGCGTCCAAGCCCAGCTACGTGGTGCTGCCGGGCGGCGCGCAGTGGGCGTTCGGCGCGGGAGTGCTGTTCTTCCCGATCAGCTACATCATCGGCGACGTGCTGACCGAGGTCTACGGCTATGCCAACGCTCGCCGGGTGATCTGGACCGGGTTTGCCGCGCTGCTGTTCATGGCCTTCATGGCCTGGGTGGTGGTGGCGCTGCCAGCGGCGGAAGGGTGGCCGGGGCAGCCTGCCTACGAATTCGTGTTCGGCAATTCGTGGCGGATCGTGCTCGCCAGCATGGTCGCCTTCTGGGCGGGAGAATTCGCCAATTCGTTCGTGATGGCGAAGATGAAGGTCTGGACCGGGGGACGGATGCTGTGGAGCCGTACCATCGGTTCGACCGTGGTCGGCCAGGGGCTCGACAGCCTGGTCTTCTACCCGCTTGCTTTCTACGGGCTGGCCGGTTGGCCGATCGAGACGCTGTGGCAGGTGGTCCTTTCCCAGTGGCTCATCAAGGTAGCATGGGAAGCGCTGCTGACGCCGTTCACTTATCTGGTGATCAATTTCCTCAAGCGCCGCGAAGGGGTGGAAGTGTTCGATACCGATAC
This sequence comes from Erythrobacter sp., assembly GCA_019739335.1. Taxonomy (NCBI): domain Bacteria; kingdom Pseudomonadati; phylum Pseudomonadota; class Alphaproteobacteria; order Sphingomonadales; family Erythrobacteraceae; genus Erythrobacter; species Erythrobacter sp. Next base: position 2,010,922 of record CP073261.1, on the reverse strand, counting down.
CGACTTTTCTCCCTTCGGCGCGAGTAGCCGGTAGGTGGGTTGCCGGCCTATTTGGCCAGCAACCACACCGCGAGGTAGATGACGATGAAGCTGCCGAACCCGGCAATCGCTCCGATCGCGAAGATCAGCCGGACAATCAGCGGATCCATGTTGAAGTAGTTGGCAATCCCGGCGCACACGCCGGCGATCTTGCCGTTGGTCTTGTCGAGGCGGAAGCCGACGGGGCTTCCGCCGCCCGAAGTGCGAAGATCGTTCATGCGAGAATTCCTGCAACGGTGGTGGCGGCGGGGTTCGCGAAGCTCGTGACGAGCAACGTCGTGGTGATGGCAAGCGCGCCGAAGGCTGCGAGGATCTTGCTGGCGACGGACTCGGTATTCATTTTCATTACTCCCTGTGTTGAAGTGGTTGGCGATCAGGCCAGCACGGTGATGAGGCTGGTGGCATTGGGGTTGGCGAAGCTCGACACCAGCAGCGTGACAGTGATGGTCAGCGCGCCGAAAGCGGCGAAAATGCGGGTGGCGATTTCATTGGTCTGGGTCATTTTGGGTCTCCTAAGTTTGGGTTCGAAGCGGGCTTGCTTCATGCAACCAACACTGCAGGAGCCGTGCCAAACCGTGAAAGTGGCGGAATTCTGCCATTTCCGTTCACGGACCAGACAGGTTGCAGGAATTTACATCCCAAGCATTGGGAATTTTTCCCATCTTGCGGGATGTAGTTTTCCGGTGGCTTGCGCAACGGCGGTGGAATAGGACGCGCAGGCTCCTATGCCGCTCGATCGCATCACCCTATCCAGCTTTCGCAACCACGCCGGAACATGGCTCGAGGGCACGCGCCAACTGAACCTGCTGGTGGGGGAAAACGGCGCGGGGAAGACCAACGTGCTCGAAGCGCTCTCCCTCTTCGCGCCCGGTCGCGGGCTCCGGCGCGCGGCACTGGGCGATATGGCCGGGTTGGCGGGCACGGGCGGATTTGCGGTCAGCGCAAGGCTCGACCCGGGCGATGGCGGCGAGCCGGTGCAACTGGGCACCGGCGTGCAGGCCGAGCGCCCGGGGCGGCGGATCGTGCAGGTCAACGGTGCCGAAACGAGCGCGGCAAGCCTGGGCGAATGGCTTGCGCTGGGCTGGCTGACCCCGGCGATGGACCGGCTGTTCGCCGACAGCGCGGGCGCACGGCGGCGCTATATGGACCGGCTGGCGGTGGCGCTCGACCCCGCCCACGCCCGCCACGCCGCGCGCTACGAAGCAAGCCTGCGCGAACGGAACCGGCTGCTGGCGGATGATCGCGCGCCAGATCCTGCCTGGGTCGATTCGATCGAGACACAGATGGCTGCTGCCGGAGCGTCACTGGCGCAGGGTCGCGCGCTGCTGGTGGAGCGGTTGTCCGCCGAACTGGCAGCCGTGCCTGCCGAACCCTTCGCCCGCCCGGCGCTTACCCTCGTCCCCGGCGGCGCGCAGGAGGAAGCGGCACTGCGCACGGCCCTCGCCGCCAGTCGTCCGCGAGACCGGGCAGCGCAGCGCACGCTGATCGGCCCGCACCGCGACGAATTGCAGGTAACGATGGCCAGCAAGGGCATGCCCGCCGCCGAATGTTCGACCGGCGAGCAGAAGGCGATGCTGATCGCCATCACCCTCGCCCATGCCGCGCTGGCCGCTCGCGGTCGGCCCAGCCTGCTGCTGCTCGACGAAGTGGCCGCGCATCTCGATCCGCTACGGCGCGAGGCGCTGTTCGAACGGCTGCGCGGCGGTGCTACGCAGGTATGGCTGACCGGGACCGAGGCGGGGCCGTTCGCGGGTATCATCGACGATGCCTCGACGTGGCAAGTGGCAGACGGGACAGCTGAACGAATCTAGCGGGATGCATCCTCTTCCGGTAGCGCGCCAATCACCGTATCCACAGTTGCGGCGACCATTTCCTCTACCCCCTGCGGCGTGGGATGCACGCGATCGGGCAGGAGCAGGTCCGGGTTTTCGAACAGCGGCTGCATGAAGAACGGCACCAGCACGGCGTCGTACTCCTCTGACAGTGCGGGATAGATCCCGTCGAATTCGGCCTGGAACTGCGCCCCATAATTGGGCGGCGCGCGCATCCCCATCAGCACCACCGGAATCTCGCGCGCGGCCAGCGCGTCGAGAATGCCGGTCAGGTTGGCGCGCGATTGTTCGGGCGAAATGCCGCGCAGCAGGTCGTTGCCGCCCAGCTCGACAATGGCCAGATCGGGAACCTCGCCGAGATTGTCGAGCACGAAGCCGATCCGTTGCAACCCCGCCGCAGTGGTGTCGCCGGACACGCCCGCGTCGATCACCCGCGCATTGATCCCGCGTGCGCGCATCACGGCTTCGAGCTTCTCGGGATAGCCCTGATCTTCCTCCAGTTGGTACCCCGCCATCAGGCTGTCGCCGAAGCCGAGGATCACCCGCTCCGGCCCCATCACCGGCAGTACCTCCTCGATGGGCGCATCGGCAGCGGTGGGAGCCTCTGCCGGGGGAGCCGTCGCACCACAGGCGGCCAAAGCAGCGGCGGGGATGATCGACAAAGCGCGCCTGACGCTCCGCCACGGTCTTTCGGATGGCTTGTTCATAACGCATAGCTATGCCATCGCACCAACGTGACAAGTCCCCCTGATGCAACTCCCGTCATTTCCGCCCGCAACCTTCGCCTGACGCTTGGCGAGGGGGACGCTGCGGTGGAAATCCTGCGCGGTATCGATCTCGATGTCGCGCCCGGTGAAACCCTCGCGCTGCTCGGCCCATCGGGCAGCGGCAAGAGCTCGCTGATGGCGGTGCTGACGGGGCTGGAACGCGCCACGTCGGGCCAGTTGATGGTGGCGGGTGCCGATTTCACCGCCTTGAATGAGGACGCCCTCGCCCGCGCGCGGCGCGGCCGTATCGGTATTGTCCTGCAAGCGTTTCACCTGCTGCCGACAATGACGGCGGTCGAAAATGTCGCTACCCCGCTCGAACTCGCGGGCACCGAGGGCGCGTGGGAACGGGCCAAGGCGGAACTCGAAGCGGTCGGCCTCGGCCATCGCCTCACTCACTATCCGGCGCAGCTTTCGGGCGGCGAGCAGCAGCGCGTCGCCATCGCCCGCGCCATCGCCTCGCGCCCGCCGCTGATCTTCGCCGACGAGCCGACCGGCAATCTCGACACCGCCACCGGTGGCAGCGTGGAAGACGTGCTGTTCCGCCGCCGCGAGGAAACCGGCGCGACGCTGATCGTCATCACCCACGATCCGCACTTGGCCCAACGCTGCCACCGCGTTGTGACGCTGGCTGACGGGCTGATCGCGAGTGATGTCAGTGGGTGATGCTGGTAACCCTCCCCTCCGCCTTGCGGGAGGGGCCGGGGGTGGGCCTGAAGCCGCACGGGTGGTCGTTCCCACCCCTAACCCCTCCCGCCAGCAGGAGGGGGACAGAATGAGTTGGACACGGGCCTGGACCATTGCCCGGCGCGATCTGGCGAGCGGGTTTCGCGGCCTGCGGCTGCTACTGGTGTGCCTGTTCCTCGGCGTCGGCGCGCTCGCGGCGATAGGCTCGCTAACTTCGGCGATTCAGGGCGAGCTGGACTCGCAGGGGCAGACGATCCTCGGCGGCGATTTTGAAGTTGAACTGTGGCAGCGGCAATTGACCGGCGAGGAAAGCGAATTTCTCGCGCAATATGGCACGCTGTCGCCGGGATACCGCTTGCAGGCCATGGCCAGCACCGAAGAAGTCGCCGTGCCGATCGAACTGAAGGCGGTGGCGGACAATTACCCGATGTTCGGCACGCTGCTGCTCGAAGGATCGGGCGCGGCCTCGGCTCCGGCGGCGGGTGAGGCGTACCTTTCCTCCGGCGCGGCGGAGCGGCTGGACGTGGCTTTGGGCGATTCAATCACCATCGGCACGCAACAGATGACCGTGGCAGGGATCATCGCCGAGGAACCGGATCGCTTGTCCGAAGGCTTCGCGCTCGGCCAGACCGTGATCGTTCCGCTGGAAATGCCCGAAACGGCGGGGCTGACCGCGCCCGGCGCGATGTTCGAAAGCAAGACCCGCCTCGCCTTCGACAGCCCGACCGATGCCGAAGCGCTGGAAGAAGCGCTGGCGGAAGAATTCCCCGGCGTTCCCTTCGATACCCGCACCGCAGATCGCGCCAGCCCCGGCGCGGAGCGGTTCGTCAGCCAGATGGGCGAATTCCTTGCGCTGGTCGGCCTCGCGGCGCTGGTGATCGCCGGGATCGGCATAGGTGGCGGAGTGAATTCCTATCTGGAGGCGCGGCGCAATTCTATCGCCACGCTCAAGATCCTCGGCGCGACATCGGGCGATATTGCCCGCATCTATGCGCTGGAAGTGGGCGCCGCGGCTTTGGCGGGTTCGCTCGCCGGATTGGTGGCGGGCGTGCTGGTGACGCCGCTGCTGGCCTCTGCGCTCGGTTCGCTGCTGCCGGTGACAAGCGACTTCGTGGTCGATCCATGGGCGCTGCTGCGCGCTTTGCTGTTCGGACTGCTGGTGGCGCTGGTCTTCGCCGCGCCGCCGCTTGCCCGCGCCAAGAGCTTCCCGGCGATGGCGCTGATGCGCGCGCGGGTCTCACCGCTGGCCCGCCAGTGGCGCGATGCGGCGCTGCCGGTGGGGCTTGGTCTCGCCGGGATCGCGGTGCTGGCGATTGCCTTCTCGCCGCAGCCGTTGCTCTCGGCAGGGTTCCTCGCCGGGACTGCCGCCGTGCTCGGCCTGCTGGCGCTGTTGGGGCGCGGCATCCGGTCCGCCGCCGCGCGCGCACCGCGCCCGGCCGATCCGATTGCCCGCGCCGCGCTCGCCAATCTCCACCGCCCCGGTGCCGCTACCGGCGCGCTGGTGACCGCGCTCGGCTTCGGCCTCAGCGCCTTCGTGCTGCTGGCCTCGCTGCAATCGAGCCTCGACGGTAATATCCAGCGCTCGGTGCCCGAACGCGCGCCCGACTATTTCGTGCTCGACATCCCCAAGGACGGGCTGGAGCAGTTCTACACCATCGTGGACGATATTTCGTCCGATGCGGTGGTGGACGCCGTACCGACCATGCGCGGCTCAATCGTTTCCTACGGGCCGGAGGACGCGCAGATCGTCGTCGCCGAGCTGGAGGAATTGCCCGAAGGCGCCTGGGGCCTTTCGGGCGAGCGCGGGCTGACCTACGCCGCTGACCTGCCCGAAGGCAATGTGGTGACCGACGGTGAATGGTGGCCCGACGACTACGACGGCGAGAACCTCGTCTCGGTGGACGAGGAACTCGCCCTCGCTGCGGGGATCGAAGTCGGCCACTCCATCACCGTGTCGATCCTCGGCGTCGAGCGCACTGCGCGGGTGGCCAACCTGCGGCGGATCGACTGGGAAAGCCTCGGCTTCAACAACGTCTATATCTTCTCCCCCAACACGCTGGAGGACACCCCGCACAATCTCGCCGCCACTATCGACCTGCCTGAGGGGACCGAAGCGGGCGGCCTGCTGCGCAGCCTCGTCACCGCCTTCCCCTCGTCCAGCGTGATAGAAGTCGGTCCGCTGCTGACCGAAGCGCGGGCCATCCTCGACCAGGTCTCGCTCGCTATCCTTGCCGCCGCCTCGGTGGCGGTGCTGGCGGGGATCGCGGTGCTGCTCGGCGCGATTGCGGCCGCGCGGGCGGCGCGCACCTATGATACCGTGATCCTGCGCGTGCTCGGCGCGAGCCGGGGGCAATTGCTGGCGCTGCAATTCGCCGAATTCGGCCTGCTCGCGGGCGTGCTGGCGGGCGTAGCGCTGCTGCTGGGGACCGGGGTGGCGTGGCTGATCGTCACCCAGATGTTCGAATTCGACTGGCTGCCCGACTGGACCGAAATCCTCGCCGTGCTCGGCGGCGGGCTGGTGCTTGTGCTGGCCTTCGCCTTCGCCGCCTCGCTCCCGTTGCTGCGGGCGCGCCCGGCGCAGACGTTGAGGTCGTTGTAAGGCCTACCTGAAAACGCTCGCCATGCCCGGATCGAACGGGCTTGGCCCCCACTTGTTGGTTCCTTCCTGGCTTGGCAGGCACAGGAATACCAGCAGGACCAGATAGCCGGGAAAAGTGATCATGTTCACCAGCGGGACGAAGCCCGCAATGATCAGCCCGCCGTACCACCAGCCCGACAACCCACGATCGTGCAGGCGGCGCACGGTGACGGCGGTGACAGGCACCAGCGTTCCCAGCCACCATATCACCAGCAGAACCGCTCCGATCATGAACATGATCGTGCCGCCCCATTCCTGTTCCGGGTTCCAGGATTCTAGTCCGGTCCATGGTATGCCGGACATGGCAATCAGCCCCAGCACTATGGTGACGATCCAGAAGAACAGCGTGAACATCCAGAATTCCATCCGCCGCGAACGACCGCTGAAATCGGCGTATCGCTTCAACGGCAGGATCATCCATCCCATAGGTAGAGTCCTCTCGTTCCCACTGACAAAAAGAGGGGCGCGATGGCCCCTCTTTTCTTTCGGTTAGCGCAAACTGGCAATCAGTCGAAAACGCCCGCCGTACCGTGGCTTCCTGGCTGGCCCTTGAGCACCAGCGTCCCTGCCAGCATATCGTGCAGGCCCTGCTTCTTGTCGGTGAAAGCGACCATGATGAAACCGATCAGCAGGATGAGGGCCGAGAGGATCTTGGCGAAATAGCGGCCGATGGCCTTCCCCAGGCTGATGCGGTTGCCGTTGGTATCGGTAACGATCAGGCCGCAGGCCTTCTTGCCCAGTGTTGCCTGCCAGGATGAACTTTCCATTCCGCCGAAATATGCCACGCCGATGGCAATGCTTACCAGATTGAGCAACGGGCTGGTTGCGCCCATCACATCGTTGGGATCGGTAGCCGTCATGCCACCCGTGGCGCCGAAAATCCCCCCGATCACTGCGCCGACAATTCCGAGCAGAATCGCATCAATCAGATAGGCACCCACGCGAATCCAGAAACCGGCATAAGGCATTTTGAAGTCCCCCTTCGTTGCAAACCAATGGGCGCGAAACCATCACACATTGCAGCTTCTGGCAAGGCGTATTCAAATAAAAAGGGGGCCAAATCGGCCCCCTTTCCAGAATTCAGCAATTTCAGCAGCTTACCAGCGGAAGCGGCCGGTGACGCCGTAGGTAGCCGGATCGTTCGGATAGCCCGATACGCTGCGCGGCTGCGCCGGGCTGTCGAATACCGTGCCCAGATAGCGGTCGTCGAGGATATTGCGTCCCCAGACCGAGACCTGGAACCCGCAATCGCACTCGTAGGTCAGCGAAGCAGTGAGATTGTTCTGGCGTCCGGTGAACGGCAGACCGGCGGCAATTGCCGGGGCACCATCGGTGATCGTGCCATCGGGACCGCGTACCGCAAAGGCGGGCAGGCCTTCGACAAGCTGGTACTCGCTGGACCAAAGATAGTTGATGCGCGGCACAAGCTGGCCATTGCCGACATCGGCTTCATACTGCGCACCTACGATCACGGTGAATTCGGGAATGCCCGAAGGCGTAGTGCCCGAAATGTCGCCCTGCGCCGATTGCACGAAGCTGTCGAAAGTCGGGTCAAGGTAGGTCACTGCCGCGTTTATGGTGAGATCGTCTACCGGATACCACTGGCTTTCGAATTCCACGCCTCTGGTGGACAGGCTACCCGCGTTCGCGAGCACGAAGCCCGATCCGGTGAAGATGTTGGACTGGAAGCCGTCGATCTCCTGATCGAACACCGTAAGGTTGATCGAGGCCCAGTCGAAATTGGCCTTGATCCCCGCTTCCATCACAGCGGATTCTTCCGGCCCGGCAAAGCGCGAACCATAGGTCTGGTTCGGCTGTTCCAGACCGGCCGCAATGATTGCTGCGCGGTCGATCAGTGAAGGCCGGGCATCGCGCGACAGGTTTATCGAACTGGCCTTGAAGCCGGTGGCGTAGCTGGCGTAAATGTTCACGTCCGGCGTCACATCGTAGGCGAGGCGAGCGGTGTAGCTGAAATTATCGTCTCTCACCCGGCCGTCCTCGACCGAGTTGGGTAGCCCGAGGAACGGCGGCAGGAATTGCAGCGCGCGCAGCGGGTTCAGCGGATTGGCCAGCGGGTTGTTGACATTGGCTGCGGCGAACGCCTGTGCCCCGGCAAGGATCGTCGGGAAGGCAGCTGCCCCCGCCGCACCGGCAGGGCTGGTGCCGGTAGCGAAGGCGGTGACTTCGGCAGCGGTTGCCGAACGACCTAGGCCGAGCTGCGTACCCACGGTGGCTGCCACGGCACCCTGCGTCAGCACCTGCCCGCGGAACGGAGCAAGCTGCGGCGCATCGAAATCGATCGACGAGAACACGTCGGTCGAAACTGCTTGTTGGGTGAAGTCCTTGCTATCATCGGTGTAGTTGCCGCCCAGCGTCAGCACCAAGCCATCGACAATTTCGAAATCAACCTGCCCGAACAGCGAATAGGCTTCCGAATTCAGCGTGTAGGCTTCGGTGAAGCCCTGCCCCTGGTTGAAGAAAGTACCAACGTAGTTCTGGCCGAAGGCAGCGCTGAACACCTGCTCCAGCGGAACCGCGCCGGGCGCGGCAGGCGTCGGGAAGAGCGAAAACGCGCCACCGGACTGGCTGGCAACTACCAGGTTGGCATAGTTGCGGAAATCCGCACCATAGAGCAACTGGTTCGACTGATCGACGTCCTCGTTGATGTAGAAAATACCCAGCAACAGGTCGATCCGGTCACCGATCGATCCGGCAATACGGAATTCCTGGGTGAAGGTATCGATCGTGAGATCCTGCGAGTTGGGGTAGATCAGGTCGGCGCTGGAGAAGTCCGAATCCTGCACGGTCACGGCGTCGGTCGTGCGGCTGGAGGTGATCGAGGTGAAAGTGAAATTGCCGACATCGTAATCCAGCTGGGCGGAAATGCCCTGGTTGACGATGTCGTTGGTAGAATCGAAGTTGTTGTAGGTGACATCGGCAAACGGGTTGTTCGGATCGGCCACCTGGCCGCCCACAGCCAGAATGGCGCCGGTCGCAGGGCCGCTTTGCACATTGATCGCGTTGCAGCACACTTCATCGATGCTGTCGTAATCGGCAATGATCCGCAGCGACAGATTCTCGCCGTTGTCGATCAGCGCCTGCCCGCGAACAAACCAGCGATCGCGGTTGTTGACGCTGCTGCCGGTGTTCAGGTCTTCGAAGAACCCGTCTCGGCTATTCATGCCGCCAGCGATGCTGACCGCCACTTCATCGGAAAGTGGGCCGGTGACGTAACCGCGTGCGACAAGTGCGTCGTAGTTCCCGTAAGTGAGTTCGGCCGATCCGCCGAAGTCGAACTGCGGTTCCTCGGTGACGACCGAGATCACGCCCGCCGAAGCGTTCTTGCCGAACAGCGTGGACTGCGGGCCGCGCAGCACTTCGACACGTTGCACGTTGGGAAGGTCAGAGATCGAGGATGCCGTGCGGCTGCGATAGACGCCGTCGATGAACACGCCGACCGAAGGCTCGATCCCGGCGTTGTTCGCGCCGTTGCCGAAGCCGCGGATGAAGAAGCCGGTGTTGGCGCTCGACTGGCGCTGCCCGACGGTGAGCGAGGGGACGACGGTCTGCAGATCGCGGATGTCGCGGATCTGGTCCCGCTCCAGCGTTTCTGCGCCGGTCACGGACACGGCGACGGGAATTTCCTGCAAGGTGGTTTCGCGCTTGGTCGCGGTCACCACGATCTGGTTGCCCTGCGCGGCTTCCTCATCGGCATCTGCCGGATCGGCATCCTGCGCCAAAGTCACACCGGGAACGAGAAGCGCGGCCGCAGCTACGCCGCACATGAACTTGCGCGAATAACCGGCAGAGCCGGCACGAACCTTTGTCATTGATTTCTCCATCTCTCCCGCCGGATCGGGGACGCCACCTTCATGGTGGTCATCCCGCCCCCTCTGCGACCTGCGTTAAGGCAGTCAATCAATACGCGCGGGCAGGCCCGCACACAATCGGCGAATTCCAGCCCTTTCCCCAATGCGGTTACCCCTGTAACATTATCGCAACAGGGAGGTATCTGACGTATAGGTAAAGCACGTGCCCACGCCGCCCTGCCGCATCCGGCTTGCAGCAAGCGCCCCTCTCCGCTAGGGGCGCGCGTATTCGCAGGTGCAGCATGAATGCGCCCGCCCCATGCTTAATCCTACAGGAAGTCCGAAATGTCCGCGTCCCTACGCAATGTGGCGATTATCGCCCACGTCGACCATGGCAAGACCACACTCGTCGATCAGTTGTTCCGCCAGTCCGGTACCTACCGTGACAACCAGCGCATCGAAGAACGGGCGATGGATTCGAACGACCTGGAAAAGGAACGCGGGATCACCATTCTCGCCAAGTGCACCAGCGTGGAATGGCACGGCACCCGCATCAACATCGTCGATACCCCCGGGCACGCCGATTTCGGCGGTGAGGTGGAGCGCATCCTCAGCATGGTCGATGGCGTGATCCTGCTGGTGGACAGTTCCGAAGGGGCCATGCCGCAGACCAAGTTCGTAACCGGCAAGGCGCTCTCGCTCGGCTTGCGCCCGATCGTGGTGGTCAACAAGATCGACCGTCCCGATGGCCGCCATTCCGAAGTGCTCGACGAAGTGTTCGATCTGTTCGTCAATCTCGAAGCTGATGACGACCAGCTCGATTTTCCCGTCCTCTACGCCAGCGGCCGCGATGGCTACGCCAGCGAGGACCCTGATGCGCGCGAGGGCACACTCGATCCGCTCTTCCGCAAGATCCTCGAACACGTCCCTGCCCCCGATCTCGATCCCGATGCCGAATTCGCCATGCTGGCGACGCTGCTCGATCGTGACAGCTTCCTCGGCCGTATCCTCACCGGGCGGATCGAGAGCGGGCGGCTCGAAGTCGGGATGCCGATCAAGGCGCTCGACGTAGCGGGCAACCTCGTTGAAGCCGGCCGCGCCACCAAGGTTTTCGCTTTCGACGGGCTGGAGCGCGTTCCCGTGCTCCACGCGCAGGCAGGCGACATCGTCGCCATCGCCGGGCTGACCACCGCCACCGTCTCGAACACCATCTGCGCCCCCACCGTCACCGTGCCCGTCCCGGCGTCGGAAATCGATCCGCCGACCCTCTCGATGACCTTCTCGGTCAACGACAGCCCCTATGCTGGGCGCGAGGGCGACAAGGTGCAGAGCCGCGTGATCCGCGACCGGCTCGAGCGCGAGGCCGAAACCAATGTCGCCATCCGCGTCACCGAAAGTTCGGGCAAGGATGCTTTCGACGTCGCGGGCCGCGGCGAATTGCAGCTTGGCGTGCTGATCGAGAACATGCGCCGCGAAGGCTTCGAACTCTCCATCAGCCGACCGCGCGTGCTCTACAAGGATGGCCCCGACGGCCGCGAGGAGCCCTACGAAACCGTCGTGATCGACGTGGACGACGAATATTCGGGCACGGTCGTCGAGAAGATGGCGCAGCGCAAGGCCGAGATGACCGACATGCGCCCCAGCGGCGCGGGCAAGACCCGGATCACCTTCCTCGCCCCCAGCCGCGGCCTGATCGGCTATCACGGCGAGTTTCTGTCCGACACGCGCGGCACGGGCATCATGAACCGGCTGTTCGAGAAGTACGGCCCCTACAAGGGCAAGATCGAAGGCCGCCAGAACGGCGTGCTCATCAGCATGGAACAGGGCGAGGCGCAGGCCTATGCGCTCAACATGCTGGAAGAACGCGGCACGCTGTTCGTGAAGCCGAACGAGAAGCTCTACGAAGGCATGATCATCGGCGAGAACGCCAAGCCCGACGATCTGGAAGTGAACCCGCTCAAGTCCAAGCAGCTCACCAACTTCCGCGCCAGCGGCAAGGACGAAGGCATCCGCCTGACCCCGCCGCGCCGGATGACGCTGGAACAGGCGATTGCTTACATCGGCGACGACGAGATCGTGGAAGTCACCCCGCAGTCGATCCGGCTGCGCAAGCTCCACCTCGATCCGCACGAGCGCAAAAAGGCGCGGCGTTCGGGCAACTGACCGCTTCCGACTGTCGGGTCGATCGACCTGTCGAATCGACCCGCTTTCTACGACCAGGTATGGCGACCAACAGGATGCGTCCCGGGCCGGGGCCGGAGCATTGGCTTGCTCCGGCCCCGGCCCGTTTCTGGCGCTTAGAAACTCGCCCGCGCGCTCAGGCGGAAGTTGCGGCCATGCAACGGCACGAAATCCTTGGTGAAGCTGGTCGCGCGGCGGCCTTCGGTGTCGAACACATTGTCCACCTGCGCCAGCAGAGTGAAATTCTCCGAGCCTTCGAACGGGTGCCACGCCACCGATAGATTCACGAAAGCAAAGCTGTCGGTTGGCGTTTCCAGCTCGGCCAGCCGGGTCTGGTCATCGTGCCATTCCACTTCGCCGCGCAGGTCAAAATGCTCCCAGCGAGCTTCCAGTGCGCCATACAGGCTGAGCGGCGGGATGCGCGGCACGGCATTGCCGTCCGCCAGAGTGGCGCGCGTATAATCGCCGCGCAGATCGCCGAGCAGGGTAAAATCGCGCCCTTCGATCAGCGGGAAAGTCACCTGCGTTTCAAAGCCCCATTGATCCGCATCCTGCTGGTCGAAAGCGAACACCTGCAGACCGTCTTCCTCTTCCCCGGTTGCAGCGAGATAGATGAAATCGTCGAACCAGTTGCGGTAGAAGTTGGCATTGATCTTCACTTCGCCGATCTCGCCGCGCAGGTATCCTTCCAGCCCCCAGCTGCCCTCAGTCCCGAGCGTGGCATCGCCCAGTTCGAACTGTTGCGTCGCCAGATGCGGTCCGTCGGCGAACAGTTCCTGTGCCGAGGGAGCGCGCTCGGTGCGCGAAAGGTTCACGCCCATCCGGAAATCCGGAAACAGCATGTAGCCGCCACCCACTGCCGCCGAGAAGGTATCGAAGCTGCGCTCGATCCCCAGCGTTTCCGCGTCAATGGAAGTGCTTTCGAACCGCGCTCCTGCTTCGAGTTCGAAATTATCGAAATCGAGCTCCTGCAGGGTGAACAGCGCAAAGTTCTCGGTCACGTTAGGTGGGATATAAGCTTCATCACCGATCGCCTCAAAATCGACGTTGGAGAATTGCGCGCCGATCGATCCGCTATGTCCGCCACGCCGCGATTGCACCAGTTCCACCCGGCCCTCTATGCCCTGAACGTCGAACACCGTGCCAATCTCGTCGCCTTCGAATTCGGTGTGGGTGTAATCGGACCAGCCCCAACGGGTCTGCACTTCGTCGAAGAAGCCGGTGCCGAGATCGAGCGTGCCGCGCAGGTCGACGCGGTAGCGCTGGAGGCCGATGGAGACGGGGACTTCCTCCTCCTCTTCGCCCTCATGCTCGTCATGATCCTCTTCGCCCTCGTGCTCCTCTTCCTCTTCACCGTGGACATGGCCGATGCCGGGAAGGCCGGGGATGCCGTAAGCTGTGTCGTAATAGTCGAACGAGACCCCGAAGCTGCTTTGGCCGGAGAAGAAGGCGAGCCCGGTGCCAACCGACCAGGTCTCGCTCCAGCTGTTGGGTAGCACATCGCGGATATTGGCGGCTTCGCGCAATTCGTCGGCTTCTTCCTGATGGCCTTCCTCTTCTTCCTCGGCGGCGTCTGCCAGCAGGTCGGCGCGCAGGATCGGCGAGGCGGCGAAGCCGGGAACCTCGATATCGTCGGTATTGCGATACGAGCCATCGACGTGGAAGGCGAGGTTGCGGCCCAGCGGCAAATCGAACGAGAGACCCCCTTCACGCAGATCGCTGGCGGTATCGAAGCCAGCCAGCGCGTCGATGTGGATCGCTTCGTCGGGCATCCGTGGGGGGATGCGTTTGGTGATGACATTCACGGCACCGCCGATGGCCTGGCTGCCATAAAGCAGGACGGCAGGACCACGCAGCACTTCGATGCGCTCGGCGATCAACGGATCGACCGCAACCGCGTGATCGTCCGAAGCGCCGGATGCATCGAGCGAGCCAATTCCGTCGGTCAGCACGCGCACCCGGTCACCGCCAAAGCCGCGCAGGATCGGGCGCGAGGCACCCGGCGCAAAGCCGCTGGAATCGACACCCGGCAGGCTGGCAAGCACCTCGCCCACCTGGCCATTGGATTCGCGCTGCAAGGCGATCCCGGTGATGACCGAAGTTCCCGCGATCACATCGAGACGGTCGATACCGGCGGCGGTGACGTAGATCGTGGAGGAATGCAGGTCGTCCGAGGCGGGTTCGCCGCGGGATTGCGCTTCGGCGGTTTCGGATCCGGGGTCGGTTCCAGTGTCTTGGGCATAGGCGCCCATTGGCATGGCAGCGGTGGCGAGAAGGGTCAGGGCAAGGCTTTTCATGGCGGTGTGAGGGCATTCCCGATTGGTGTGACGTTGTATCATCGCGCAGATAGAGCAAGGCGGCCGGACGTCAAGTGAACCCCATCCTCCTGCGGTGAACTGAGGGCCTGCTGCGATGGTTTGCCGGAGGTGAGCGCGCGCAATTGCGAATTATGGAGCACCTGGAGCACTGTTCAGGAGCAAAAAGCGGCCTTGCGTCACCCTCCGGAGCAAACGTGTCACCTTGCCTGGCAAATGTGTCACCTTGCGCCGGAAAGCGTCACCTTCGGGAGGCAATTTGTCACCGCGAGGTGGCGGAGCGTCACCTCTGTGGTTGCGGAATCGGGGACGGCGGCGAGGCGAGCGATAGACCGGATCATGCCTGCCGGCAGAGCACAGGCGCGGGCATGTAGGAAAGTTGTTCGCCCTTCAGCCCGACGCAGCAGCCCGCAACCGTTCGCGCGCCCGCTCCTCGCCGATCAGCGGCAGCAGCTCGCTCATGTCGGGGCCGTGATCGCGCCCAGTCAGTGCCTGCCGCAATGGGAGGAACAGGTCCTTGCCCTTGCGCCCGGTTTCTCGTTTGAGGATTTGGGTTAGGGTCTTCCATAGTTCTTGGCGGATGTCGGCGTATCGCCATTCGAGTTGGCCGAATGCTTTCACAGCTTCGGCAATATAGGTCCGGTCATCTTCGGAAAGCGCTGGGGGCACAATGGAGCCCGTCACCACCTGCCACCAGTCGCCAGCATCATCCAGCTTGGCCAGATTGGGCCGGATCGCGTGCCACGCCGCTTCGTCCATGCCCTCTGGCAAGCGGGCCGCGACCTCTGCAAAGGGCAGTTGGTGGACGATAGCAACATTGACCCGCTCAAGCTCGGCATCGTCGAAGCGGGCAGGCGCACGGCCGAAAGTGGAGAGGTCGAAACTCTCCAGCAAGGCAGCACGATCGGCAATCGGTTCCACCGGCAGCGATGTTCCCAGCCGCGACAGCATTGCCACAAGCGCCTGCGGTTCGATGCCTTGTTCGCGGAAAGCATCGCAGCCCAGCGAACCGAGCCGCTTGGAGAGCTTGCCTTCGCTTCCCACCAGCAGGGCTTCATGGGCGAAACGTGGCGGGGCGGCTCCCAGTGCGGTGAACATCTGGATCTGCGTGGCGGTGTTGGACACGTGATCCTCCCCGCGCAGCACGTCGGTGATCCCCATTTCGATATCGTCCACCGCGCTCGGCAGCATGTACAGCCAAGAGCCATCGGCACGGCGCACCACCGGATCGGATAGCTGTGCCGGATCGAACTTCTGCGGCCCGCGCACGCCGTCGTCCCAGGCGATCGGTTCGGCATGATCGAGCAGGAAGCGCCAGTGTGGGACGATCCCCTCGGCTTCCTTTGCTGCACGCTCGTAGTCAGTCAGCTTCAGTGCCCCGCGATCATAGATCGGCGGCAAGCCGCGTCCGAGCCGGACCTTGCGCTTGAGATCGAGTTCCTGCGCGGTTTCGTAAGCGGGATAGACCCGCCCCGCCGCGCGCAGCTTTTCAAACGCCGCCTCGTAGATGTGCAGCCGCGCCGACTGCCGCTCCTCGCCGTCGGGCGTCAGGCCCAGCCAAGCGAGGTCATCCCGGATCGAAGCGACGTGTTCCTCGCGGCTGCGCTCGGCATCGGTATCGTCGATCCGCAACAGGAAGCGCCCGCCTGCCTTGCGCGCCAGCATCCAGTTGTGCAGCGCAGTTCGGAGATTGCCGACATGCAGGTGGCCGGTGGGGGACGGGGCAAAACGGGTGGTGACAGTCATAAGGCGCCCCGGTTAGCCGGGTGCGCGCTGGGCGACAAGCGCGTTGGCGCGCTGTCGGTGCTCAGCCGATATGCGCTACGGCCTCCACCGCATGGGCATAAAGCCGCTCGTGCCGGTCTGTCCTGATGAAACCGGAGAGCACTTCCCCAAAGCCCTCGCGATCACCGCGCCGGGCAGCTTCGGCCATGCCTGCAAACACGCTTTCGTCCGGGCTGAGCGCGCAACAACAGGGTTTGCACACCTGCACCGTCTCCGGCCAGCTATGCGCGGCGCAGTCGGCGAGGTCGAGCAGCGCCTTGGCGGCCGTGACAGATCCGAGCCGACTGGTGAGATGCGCGACCGGGTCCTGCCGCGAGCGGGCGCAGAGGGCAAGGAAGCGGATCGCCATGACCAGCTTGGTCGCGACGGGAGAAAGCGATGTGAGCCGCGGCGGCACGGCCAATCGTGCAACAATGGCCGCTCGCCGGGTTCGGTGCAGCGCTCGGGCGGGGTCTGTTTGGCGGGGGCCGGACATGGATTGCGTTTCCTGCGATTGATTCGCAACAAGGCTACAGATTCTGCATAGGATTGCAATGCGAATGCCTCGCAATAGCGCGATTGATCGGATTATTGGGAGAAAAGAAGCAAATCGTGTCTACCGCCCGAGATCAGGATGCCGTTGGAAGGCGTTCGCGCGATCTGCTCTGCCTGATCGAGCGCGCGGGCGACATCGGCTAGGCGCGGCGGCACGGCGATGGCGCAGACCGGCGGGGGTGGTGAGTCAGGGGCTGGTGCCTCAGCGGCCAGCGGGCTTGCGGAAAATTCGAGGCCGTCGATCGCATAGCTTCGCACCATCCCGGCGCAACGCGGCTCCCACCAGATTTCATCTTCGCTGGCGGAGAGGGCAAGGCCGTAAGCTTCGTTGAACTCGGCCCCGTCGATGCCCGCCACGCGCCATTCGCCTGCCAGTGTGTCAACCGGAACGGCGGGGGATTCTTCTGCCTCTACTGGGCTGGCAACAGCTGTGGGGGCGGGAGCCGGGGTGGGCTCTGCACCACACCCGCCCAGCAAGGCGAAGATCAGTGGAAGGAAAACGATTCTCATCGCCGGAACATAAACTGACTTCCGCTTGCGCGGCGCTGAACGCCGGACAAGGAAAAACCCCGGCGGATCGCTCCGCCGGGGTTTCCTGAAATCGCGCGGTAGACCGCAGCGCTATTCGGCCTTGTCGTCCTCGACCAGCGTCTCACCGTCATGATCCGCTGCTTCGGGGTTCAGGTAGTCACCCGCATCGGCATCGGTACCGTGGGTTTCACCCTCGACCGCCGCCAGCGGATCGTCGCCAATCGCCGCTTCCGGGCCCTGCGCCAGTTCCGCCGCGTGTTCGGCGGCGGCGCTTTCTGCCGCGATCAGGTCCGATGCCTTGACTGCAGCCGCTGCCTCGTCGGCGGCGACCAGTGCGTCCTGCATCTTCTTGTACTGGGCACGGATCGCCGCATCGCGCGAATTGGCGGTAACGCGCAGCCGGTTCATGCCCGCACCCGTACCCGCCGGAATCAGGCGACCGACGATCACGTTTTCCTTCAGGCCGATCAGCGTGTCCTTCTTCCCTTCGACCGCCGCCTGCGTCAGCACGCGGGTGGTTTCCTGGAACGAAGCGGCGGAGATGAACGAACGCGTTTGCAACGACGCCTTGGTGATGCCCAACAGGATCGGCGTGCCGGTGGCAGGCTTCTTGTTGCGGCCCAGCTTGGCGTTGATCTCGTTCATTTCCTCTTCGTCGACCTGCTCGCCCGGCAGCAGCGTGGTATCGCCGCCGTCGGTGATCTCGACCTTCTGCAGCATCTGGCGGACGATCACCTCGATGTGCTTGTCGTTGATCTTCACGCCCTGGAGCCGGTAGACTTCCTGGATTTCGGTGCACAGGTATTCCGCCAGCGCTTCTACGCCCAGCACTTCGAGAATGTCGTGCGGGTTGGGCGAGCCGGAAATCAGCGTATCGCCCTTCTTGACGAAATCGCCTTCCTGAACGTCGATCACCTTGGTCTTCGGCACCAGGTACTCGACCGCTTCGCCCTCTTCCGGAACGATCGCGATCTTGCGCTTGGCCTTGTAGTCGCGGATGAATTCCATCCGCCCGCTGACCTTGGCGATCACCGCCGCATCCTTGGGAATGCGCGCTTCGAACAGCTCCGCCACCCGCGGCAGACCGCCGGTGATGTCGCGGGTCTTGGCGGCTTCGCGCGAAGCACGGGCAAGGATGTCGCCCGCCTGCACTTCCTGACCATCCTCGACCGAAAGCGTGGTGCCCGGAGCCAGCATGTAACGCGCGGCCTCGGTACCATCGTCCTTCTTGCCCGATGCTTCCTCGCCCAAAAGAGTGAGGCGCGGACGCAGGTCTTCCTTCTTGGCGCGGCCGGTGCTGCGCAGTTCGGTGACCACGCGCTGGGCGATACCGGTGGCATCGTCCACCCGCTCTTCCAGCGTCTTGCCTTCGACCAGATCGATATAGCGCACGATACCGGCGGTTTCGGTGATGATCGGCAGGGTGAACGGATCCCACTCGGCCAGACGATCGCCTTCGCTCACCTTCGCCCCGTCGGCGAACATGAGGACGGTACCGTAAGGCACCCGGTGGATGGCGCGCTCACGCCCTTCGGCATCGACCACGATCATTTCACCCGAACGGGCCAGCGACAGGCGGCGACCCTTCTTGTCGGTGATGGTCGGCATGTCACGATAGATCACCTTGCCGTCCGAAATCGATTCCAGATGGCTGGTTTCGTTGATCTGCGCCGCGCCGCCGATGTGGAAGGTCCGCATCGTCAGCTGGGTGCCGGGTTCACCGATCGACTGCGCGGCAATAACGCCGACAGCTTCACCGATGTTCACCGGGGTACCGCGGGCAAGGTCGCGCCCGTAGCAGGTCGCGCAAACGCCCTGATCCGCTTCGCAAACCAGCGGCGAACGGATCTTGGCGACCTGCGTTTCGGCCTCCTCGATCGACTTCACCATCGCTTCGTCCACCAGCGTGCCGGCCTTGACGATCACTTCGCCGGTCGCCGCGTTGACGATATCCTCGGCCAGCGTCCGGCCCAGGATACGTTCGCCGATCGAAGCGATCACGCTACCGCCCTGCACGATGGCGCGCATTTCCAGCGCGTTCTGCGTCTTGCAGTCTTCCTGCACGATGACGCAATCCTGCGACACATCCACCAGACGGCGGGTCAGATAGCCCGAGTTCGCCGTCTTCAACGCCGTATCCGCCAGGCCCTTGCGGGCGCCATGGGTGGAGTTGAAGTATTCAAGAACGGTCAGGCCTTCCTTGAAGTTGGAGATGATCGGGGTTTCGATGATCTCGCCCGAAGGCTTGGCCATCAGCCCGCGCATACCCGCCAGCTGCTTCATCTGCGCCGGGCTACCACGCGCGCCGGAGTGGCTCATCATGTAGATCGAGTTGACCGGAGCTTCGCGCCCGTGCTCGTCCTTGGGTGTGGCCTTGATCTCTTCCATCATGGCCGCCGCCACCTGGTCGCCGCAACGGCTCCAGGCGTCGATCACCTTGTTGTACTTTTCCTGCTGGGTGATGAAACCGTCCTGGTACTGCTGCTCGTAATCGGCAACCAGCGCCTTGGTTTCCTCGATCATGCCGACCTTGCTGTCCGGAATGATCATGTCGTCCTTGCCGAAGGAAATGCCCGCACGGCAGGCGTGGCGGAAGCCCAGCCCCATGATGGCGTCGGCAAACAGCACCGTGTCCTTCTGGCCGGTGTGGCGATAGACCTGATCGATCACGTCGCCGATTTCCTTCTTGGTGAGAAGGCGGTTGACGACTTCGAACGGCACCGTGTGGCTCTTGGGCAGGCATTCGCCGATCAGCATCCGGCCCGGCGTGGTATCCACGCGGCGCATGAACTCCTTGCCGGATTCATCCGTCTGCGGAACGCGGGTGGTGATCTTGGAGTGCAGGGTCACCGCTCCGACGTGCAGCGCCTGGTGCACTTCATTGATGTCACCAAGGATCTTGCCTTCGCCCGGCTCGCCTTCGCGGTCCATCGAGAGGTAGTACAGCCCCAGCACCATGTCCTGCGAAGGCACGATGATCGGCTTGCCGTTGGCGGGCGAGAGGATGTTGTTGGTGGACATCATCAGCACGCGCGCTTCCAGCTGGGCTTCCAGCGAGAGCGGCACGTGGACGGCCATCTGGTCCCCGTCGAAGTCGGCATTGAAGGCCGAGCAGACGAGCGGGTGCAGCTGGATCGCCTTGCCTTCGATCAGCACGGGTTCGAACGCCTGGATGCCCAAACGGTGAAGCGTCGGCGCGCGGTTCAGCAGCACCGGGTGTTCGCGGATCACCTCGTCGAGGATGTCCCAGACTTCCTTGCGCTCCTTCTCGACCCACTTTTTCGCCTGCTTCAGGGTCATGGAGAGACCCTTGGCGTCAAGACGCGCGTAGATGAACGGCTTGAACAGTTCGAGCGCCATCTTCTTCGGCAGGCCGCATTGGTGCAGCTTGAGTTCCGGACCGGTGACGATGACCGAACGGCCCGAATAGTCGACGCGCTTGCCAAGCAGGTTCTGGCGGAAGCGGCCCTGCTTGCCCTTGAGCATGTCGGACAGCGACTTCAGCGGACGCTTGTTGGCACCCGTAATCACGCGGCCGCGGCGGCCGTTGTCGAACAGCGCGTCAACGGCTTCCTGCAACATGCGCTTTTCGTTGCGGACGATGATGTCCGGCGCGCGCAATTCCATCAGCCGCTTCAGGCGGTTGTTGCGGTTGATGACGCGGCGATAGAGATCGTTAA
Source organism: Erythrobacter sp. (assembly GCA_019739335.1). Taxonomy (NCBI): domain Bacteria; kingdom Pseudomonadati; phylum Pseudomonadota; class Alphaproteobacteria; order Sphingomonadales; family Erythrobacteraceae; genus Erythrobacter; species Erythrobacter sp. The sequence continues at coordinate 1,990,124 of CP073261.1, read as the reverse complement.
GATCGGACGTGGCGAAGCGTCCGCCATCGAGCGGCACCAGCGGGCGCAGTTCGGGCGGGATCACCGGCACGACTTCGAGGATCATCCATTCCGGCTTGTTGCCCGAATCGATGAAGCTTTCGACGACCTTCAGCCGCTTGATGATCTTGGCGGGCTTGAGCTTGGACTTGGTGGTCTCCAGCTCTTCGAGCAGGTCGGCCTTTTCCTGCACCAGGTCGAGGTCCATCAGCATGTGCTTGACGGCTTCGGCACCGATGCTGGCCGTGAAGGCATCTTCGCCATACTCGTCCTGCGCATCGAGCATTTCGTCTTCTGTCAGCAGCTGGTACTTTTCCAGCGGCGTCAGGCCGGGTTCGGTGACGATGTAGCTTTCGAAATACAGCACGCGCTCAAGCTGCTTCAACTGCATGTCGAGCAGCAGGCCGATGCGCGACGGCAGCGACTTGAGGAACCAGATGTGCGCAACCGGCGCGGCCAGTTCGATGTGCCCCATCCGCTCACGGCGGACCTTGGTCACGGTCACTTCGACGCCGCACTTTTCGCAGACGACGCCCTTGTACTTCATCCGCTTGTACTTGCCGCACAGGCATTCGTAATCCTTCACCGGACCGAAGATGCGCGCGCAGAACAGGCCGTCACGCTCGGGCTTGAACGTGCGGTAGTTGATGGTTTCCGGCTTTTTGATTTCGCCGAAAGACCAGGAGCGGATGCGTTCCGGGCTCGCCAGACCGATCTGGATCTGGTCGAAGGTTTCCGGCTTGGCGATCTGGTTGGTGAATTTGCTCAGTTCGTTCATTTTTCGAATTCCCTTGGGGGGATTAACAGGGGTTGGCGGGGAGGCGGCCCGGTCCGGTTAGTTCCGGTGGGCCGCCGAGCCCTGTCATTCAGCAGCGAGCTGGCCGTAGCCGTCGACTTCTTCCTCGACACCGTCGGTGAGGCTGGTGAGTTCGACGTTGAGGCCGAGCGAGCGCATTTCCTTGACGAGCACGTTGAAGCTCTCCGGAATGCCGGCTTCGAAGGTGTCGTCACCCTTGACGATCGCTTCGTAAACCTTGGTGCGGCCGATCACGTCATCGGACTTCACCGTCAGCATTTCCTGCAAGGTATAGGCAGCGCCGTAGGCCTGGAGCGCCCAGACTTCCATTTCCCCGAACCGCTGGCCACCGAACTGCGCCTTGCCGCCCAGCGGCTGCTGGGTAACGAGCGAGTAGGGGCCGATCGAGCGGGCGTGGATCTTGTCGTCCACAAGGTGGTGCAGCTTGAGCATGTAGATCACGCCCACGGTCACCTTGCGGTCGAACGCTTCGCCGGTCCGGCCATCGTACAGCGTCGACTGGCCGGAGGAGGCATAGCCCGCCTTCAGCAGCATGTCGGTCACGTCGCTTTCGCGCGCCCCGTCGAACACCGGAGTGCCCATCGGCACCCCGCGACGCAGGTTGTGCGCCAGCTCGACGACTTCCTCGGTGGTGCGGCTGTCGAGATCGGCGTGGTACTGCTCGCCGTAGACATCCTTCAGCTTCTCCACGAGCGCAGACGGCGGCGCGGCCGCTTCCGGATCGGGATTGGCAAGGCGCCATTCGTCGAGCTGGGCAGAGATCTGCTGGCCCAGCCGCCGTGCCGCGAAGCCGAGGTGGGTTTCGAAGATCTGCCCCACGTTCATGCGCGAAGGCACGCCGAGCGGGTTGAGCACGATATCGACCGGGGTCCCGTCTTCGAGGAACGGCATGTCCTCTTCGGGCAGGATGCGGCTGATGACACCCTTGTTGCCGTGGCGGCCGGCCATCTTGTCACCCGGCTGCAGCTTGCGCTTCACCGCGACGAACACCTTGACCATCTTGAGCACGCCGGGAGCCAACTCGTCGCCGCGCTCCAGCTTCTCCTTGCGATCCTGGTACTTGTCCTTGATCGACTTTACCGCCTCGTCATACTGGCCCTTCACTGCTTCGAGCTGGGCCTGCATGTTGTCGTCGGCCACCGCAAACTTGAACCATTCGTGGCGATCGACTCCATCCAGCAGTTCGCCGGTGATTTCGGTGCCCTTCTTGATCCCCTTCGGCGCAGCGCTGGCGGTCTGGCCGGTCAGCATGTCGCGTAGACGGTTGTAGGTGGCGCGGTTGAGGATGTTGCGCTCGTCCTCGCTGTCCTTCTTGAGGCGTTCGATTTCCTCGTTCTGGATGGCGCGGGTACGGTCATCGATCTCGATGCCGTGGCGGTTGAACACCCGCACTTCCACCACCGTTCCGGCAACGCCGGGCGGCAGGCGAAGCGAAGTGTCGCGCACGTCGCTTGCCTTTTCGCCGAAGATGGCGCGCAGCAGTTTTTCTTCCGGCGTCATCGGGCTTTCGCCCTTGGGGGTGATCTTGCCCGCCAAGATATCGCCCGGATGCACTTCGGCACCGATGTAGACGATGCCCGCCTCGTCGAGGTTGCGCAGCGCTTCCTCGCCGACGTTGGGAATGTCGCGGGTGATGTCTTCCGGGCCCAGCTTGGTATCGCGGGCCATGACTTCGAATTCCTCGATGTGGATCGAGGTGAAGACGTCATCCTTCACGATGCGTTCGGAAATGAGGATGGAATCCTCATAGTTGTAGCCGTTCCAGGGCATGAAGGCGACGAGCGTGTTCTTGCCCAGCGCCAGCTCGCCCAGATCGGTGGAGGGGCCATCGGCGATGATGTCGCCCTGCTCCACCACGTCGCCCACGTTCACCAGCGGACGCTGGTTGATGCAGGTGTTCTGGTTCGAACGCTGGAACTTTTGCAGCGAATAGATGTCCACGCCCGGGTTGGTCGTGTCGACCTCGCCCGATGCACGGATGACGATACGGCCGGCATCGACCTGATCGACCACGCCAGAACGCAGCGCGGAAATCGCCGCGCCCGAATCGCGGGCGACGGTTTCTTCCATGCCGGTGCCGACCCACGGCGCTTCGGCCTTCACCAGCGGCACGGCCTGCCGCTGCATGTTGGAACCCATCAGCGCGCGGTTGGCGTCATCGTTTTCCAGGAACGGAATCAGCGATGCAGCGACCGAGACGAGCTGCTTGGGCGACACGTCCATCAGGGTGACCTGCTGGTTGGGCGCCATCACGAATTCGCCGTTCTGGCGGGCCGAGACGAGCTCTTCCACGAACTGGCCGCTTTCGTCGATTTCCGCGCTGGCCTGCGCTACCGTGTGCTTCTGCTCTTCCATCGCCGAGAGGTAATTCACCTCCTTGGAGACCTTGCCGTCCTTCACCGTCCGGTACGGCGTTTCGATGAAGCCGTACTTGTTGACGCGGGCAAAGGTGGAGAGCGAGTTGATCAGGCCGATGTTCGGGCCTTCAGGCGTTTCAATCGGGCAAATGCGGCCATAGTGCGTGGGGTGAACGTCGCGCACTTCAAAGCCTGCACGTTCACGCGTCAAGCCGCCCGGCCCGAGCGCCGAAACCCGGCGCTTGTGCGTCACTTCGGAGAGCGGGTTGGTCTGGTCCATGAACTGCGAAAGCTGGCTGGAGCCGAAGAATTCGCGCACCGCAGCCACGGCGGGCTTGGCGTTGATCAGATCGTTCGGCATCACCGTGGACACGTCGACCGAGCTCATCCGCTCCTTCACCGCCCGCTCCATGCGCAGCAGGCCGACGCGGTACTGGTTTTCCAGCAGCTCGCCCACCGAACGCACGCGGCGGTTTCCTAGGTTGTCGATATCGTCGACATCACCCTTTCCGTCCTTCAGGTCGACCAGTTCCTTCACCACCGCGAGGATGTCTTCCTTGCGCAGCGTGGTGACGGTGTCTTCGGCATCGAGGCCGAGACGCATGTTCAGCTTCACGCGGCCAACGGCGGACAGGTCATACCGGTCGGCATCGAAGAACAGGCCTTCGAACAGCGCTTCGGCGGTTTCCTTGGTCGGCGGTTCACCCGGACGCATGACCTTGTAGATCGCTTCCAGGCCTTCTTCGCGGTTCTCGGCCTTGTCGGCTTCGAGCGTGTTGCGCATCCACGGGCCGGTGTTGACGAAATCGATGTCGAGCAGGTCGAGCTGGTCAATCCCGGCAGCGTCGATCTTGTCGAGGTTTTCGGGCGCAACTTCGTCGCCCGCTTCGATGTAGATACGGCCAGTCTTCTCGTCGATCATGTCCTTGGCGGCATAGCGGCCGAAGATTTCCTCGGTCGGGATCAGCAAGGTCTTGAGGCCATCCTTCTCGGCCTTGTTGGCGGCGCGCGGCGAAACCTTCTGCCCGGCGGGGAACACTTCCTCACCGGTAGCGGCATCGACCAGCGCGAAGCTCGGCTTGGACCCGCGCCATTGTTCGGCGACGAAGGGGATTTCCCAGCCTTCCGAGCCCGACTTCTTGCCGCCCGAACGCTTCCAGGTGACCTTGTTGTAGAAATGATCGAGCACGTCTTCGGCATCGAGGCCAAGGCCGAACAGCAGCGAGGTGACCGGCAGCTTGCGCTTGCGGTCGATCCGGACGTTGACGATATCCTTGGCGTCGAATTCGAAATCGAGCCATGAGCCGCGATAAGGAATGACGCGGGCAGCGAACAGGAACTTGCCGCTGGAGTGGGTCTTGCCGCGATCGTGATCGAACAGCACGCCCGGCGAACGGTGCATCTGCGAAACGATCACCCGTTCGGTACCGTTGACGATGAAGGTGCCGTTCTCGGTCATGAGCGGCATGTCGCCCATGTACACGTCCTGCTCCTTGATATCGAGCACGGAACGGGTTTCGGTTTCGTTGTCGACTTCGAACACGATCAGCCGCAGCGTCACCTTCATCGGCGCGGCATAGGTGATCCCGCGCTGGCGGCATTCGGTGGTGTCGTACTTCGGCGGCTCCAGTTCGTAATGTACGAAATCGAGCTCGGCTGTGCCGGCGAAATCGCGGATCGGGAACACAGAACGCAGCGTCTTTTCGAGGCCCGATACATAGCCGATCGAGGGATCGGAACGCAGGAACTGCTCGTAGCTCTCGCGCTGCACCTCGATCAGGTTCGGCATTTCCACGACTTCGTGGATGTCGCCGAAAATCTTGCGGATGCGCTTGGACTTGCTGCCGATTGTTTCGGAAGCCTTTGCTTTGGTCGCCATGATTGGAGCCGTTGCCTTTTTCTTCGCGTGTCACCCCGGCGCGTGCCGGGGCCTGGAAATGTGCCTGGGCGGAAAGAGCAGCGTGAGACGCGCGAAAGGCCGCATTCGGACGCACCCCCTAGGGCACGGCCTGTGCAGCCTTGATCAAAACAGTCTCACGCAGATACCGGAACTTCCGTCCTGGGTAATGCCCCCGCGTAAAGGCACACCTTGCTCGAAGCTTTCCGGTTGGGATGTGCATATAGGCAGGCGGGCGCGGCGGGTCAATGGGCTTGCCGAGCGCTCGGCCAGATTCAGCACGATGGAGATGGTGCAACTGCGTTCACCTGCGAACCTTGGCTACTATACGCTCGAACACGGCGCGCAAAGCATCGGTCGTCGCCTGCTCGATCGCGCCGTTCTCGACGCCCTCCTCCGAAAAGGCCATCGTTGGCGCAGTGTCGTCGAGCATTTCCCAATCGGGGAACATCCGCTGATCGACTTCGGAAGACAGCGCCAGCCGCACCTCGCCGTGGCGGTCGTCCTCGGTGATCTTCGCATAGAGCGCGTCGATCGCGGCGTCCGGGCCTTCGATCAGTTGCAGGTACATGTCGTGGCGGCAGATCAGCGCGCCGGTGATGCCGTCGCGCTTGTTGTTGCGCCGCGCCTGCATCAGGATGCCGGTGAGCATGGCCTCGTCGAAGCCGAACGGGCGCGAATAGTAGATCAGCTGCTTCACGTCCCGCAATCCCCTTGAGGCCATCCACCTGTTCTACGCAAGGCGGGAGACGATGAATAGCAGGCCGTTGGCCCCTGGCTACATCCGGTAATTCACCCGCAGCCCGATCATGTCGATCCCCGGGTTCTGGTCACCATCGAAGATCTGTCCCTGGCTGATGTGCATCCAGTGTGCTTCCACCGAAGCGCGCTCGCCGATGCGATAGCCGACACCGATTTCGGGTTCGAACAGCACGCGGCTGCCGAGATCGGTGCGGAAGCCGCTTTCGGGGTTCACGCGGAATTCCGGCCCGTCATGCACCACCAGCCCGATGCCGGGGCGGACATAGACCGGGCCTTTGCCGATGGTCCAGCTGACCCCGGCCCCGGCAAACGACGTATCGCCCGAAAGGTTGAGCGAGGCGATCAGATAGGGTTCGGGCGAGCCGACGAAATCGAGCGCATCGATCCCGCCGAAGCGCACCCCGCCTGCAATATCGACCGATCCGGTCTCGGTGGTTTCCAGCGTGAACGGTGTATCAACGGCATGGGCATAGACCCCGCCGAACAGTTCCTGCGCCTGGGCCACGGCAGGGATGCAGGCAGGCAGGGCGATGGCGGCGACAATGGCCGCAGGGCGCATGAATTTGCTGGGCATGGCAGCGCCCTGCCAGCCGCTCGCTTTCACAAAGCTGACTGGCGGCCGACTAACCGCCAAAAACTACAGCGTTTTCAGATAGTCGATGATCGCCTGCCGCGCTGCGGGATTTGCGCCGGGATTGGGCATGGTGGTGCCAGGGACCACTGCCCCGGGATCGGCGAGGTAACGCTCGAGGTTGGCTTCGGTCCAGGTGAGGTTCGCGGCCTGCATCGCTGGCGAGTAGTTCGCGCCCGCGACGCTGCCTGCGCGGCGGCCGACCACGCCTGCCAGCGAAGGGCCGATGCCGTTCTGCCCCGGCGCGACCGAATGGCACACGCCGCAGGTGGCGAAGGCAGCGGGGGGCGTTGCAGCGACAGCCACGCGCGTCGGGGTCGGCGTTGGCCGGGGTGTCGGCGCGGCAGAAGCTGAAGCGGAGACCGAAGGAGTCGGGGTGGGTTCGCCCGCTTCGCCCGTGGCTTCGGCCTCGGTCCCGGTTGCAGCAGCACTGTCAGCACCCACAGGTGCAACAGCGCCTTCGGCTAGCGGAGTCTCGGCAGTCTCGCCCGCTGCATCGGCGGGTGCGTCTGCCTCTTCGGCATCGCCACCGCAGGCGGCGAGCACGAGTGCGAGAGCCGGAGCTGCCGAAAACCGGAGAATATTGCGCATTTGAACCTCTTCCCGAAACTTTGATCCAACCTTGACTATGTCCGTTAGAAGCGAAGCCGCCCGCTTGGCAAGAGCCTAAACCGGCGCGATTGTTGCCGCTTCGCCGCAGCCGCGCGGCAATCGCACCCGACAGCCGCACAAGTCATTCCCCCGACGCGGCACTGCGCCTATCCGGACCGGCTGCGCAGGTCGCAGCAGAACAGATCATGCGCCCTGTCGCCCACCCTCCCACGCCCGGCTGGAAAGTCGAGACGCGCGAAACCTTCCGCATCGCCGGGCCGCTGGCGCTCGCCAACCTGTTGCAAATGCTCACCTATGCGATCGACGTGATCTTCATCGCGCGGCTGGGAGCGGACGAGCTGGCGGCATCGGCCTTGGCGGTGGCGCTGTTCGGGCTGGTGCTGTGGTCGTTGCAAAGCCTGACCGGGGCGGTCGCGCCAATCATGGCGGCGGAACTGGGCGCACGCGGACCGGCGCTGCGCCCGGTGCGTCGCACGGTACGGATGGGAATCTGGCTGGCGCTGATCGTCGGCCTCTTCGGCATGGGTATCTGCGCCATGCTCGGCCCGCTGATGCGCTGGACCGGGCAGGACCCGGCAATTGCCGCGCTCGCCGCCAGCTACATGCAGGTGCTGCTGTGGAGCGCGCCGCTGATGATCGTCGCCGCCGTGCAGCGCAATTTCGTCGCCACTCTGGGCCGTCCGCTGTTCGCCACGGCAATCACCGCACTCGGCATCGGGGTGAATGCGCTGGGCAACTGGATGTTCATTTTCGGCAACTTGGGTGCGCCGGAGCTGGGCCTGCCGGGTGCAGCGGTGGCGACTTTCATCACCTCCGCGGCCATTGTCGGCATGTATGCGCTGGCGATCCGTTTCGATGCCCGGCTGCATCGCTATCACATCATGGGCTACTTCTGGCGGCCCGACTGGGCGCGCCTGCGCGAGATCGTCCGCATCGGCACGCCGATCGCGATCACCGTGCTGGCGGAAGCGGGGGTGTTCGGCGCGGCGGCATTCCTGATGGGGCGGATCGGCGGGCTGGAACTGGCGGCGCATACGCTGGCGCTCAATCTCGCCGCCTTCGCCTTCCAGGTGCCCTTCGGCGTCGGGCAGGCGGCGACCATTCGCGTGGGCTATTTCTTCGGCGCGCGCGATCCTTTGGGCGTGGCGCGCGCGGGCTGGACGGGGATCGTGCTCGGCACCGGGTTCATGGCGGTGACGGCCGTGGCGATGATCCTGGTGCCGCACCCGCTGCTGGCGCTCTACATCGACCCGTGGGCGCCGGAGAACGCGCAACTGGTCTCGGTGGCGACCGGCTTCCTCGTCATCGCTGCCGCGTTCCAGCTTTCGGACGGGGTGCAGGCGGTGGCGGCGGGCGCGCTGCGCGGGCTGAAAGATACGCAGATGCCGATGTGGATCGCAATCTTTTCCTACTGGGTGCCCGGCTTCGGCCTCGCTGCCGGGCTGGGGTTGGCCACTCCCTTGGGCGGCACAGGTGTGTGGATCGGATTGGCAACGGGCTTAACCTTCGCCGCAGGGCTGCTGTTGTGGCGCTGGCACTTACGCGAAAAGCTGGAGCTGACGGCGCATCCGGTATGACTTGAGGCGGGCATGCTGCTTCATTCATCGGCCAGCCATTTTTCTGGCTCGCCCCCATTGACTCCCCTGCCCCACATCCCCATTTCCGCGCCGCTGGCACTCTCATGAGGGGAGTGCCAAACATCATAACCACTCAAACCAAGGAAGAGGTCATCCCTATGGCATTCCGTCCGCTGCACGACCGTGTACTGGTCCGTCGCATTGAAGCCGAAGAAAAAACCGCCGGCGGCATTATCATCCCCGATAACGCCAAGGAAAAGCCCAGCGAAGGCGAAGTCGTCGCGGTTGGCGATGGCACCCGTGACGAAGACGGCGATCGTATCGCGCTCGACGTCAAGGTCGGCGATCGCGTGCTGTTTGGCAAGTGGTCCGGCACCGAGGTCAAGCTCGATGGCGAAGACCTGCTGATCATGAAGGAAAGCGACATCATGGGCGTGATCGGCTGAGCCGAACCACGCACTGAACGCATTTCAAACCCAACCTATTCTCAGGAGAAACACCAATGGCTGCCAAGGACGTAAAGTTCGGCCGTGACGCCCGCGAACGCATTCTGCGCGGCGTCGACATCCTCGCCAACGCGGTGAAGGTCACGCTCGGCCCCAAGGGCCGCAATGTCGTGCTCGACAAGAGCTTCGGCGCACCCCGCATCACCAAGGACGGCGTCACCGTCGCCAAGGATATCGAACTGAAGGACAAGTTCGAGAACATGGGCGCGCAGATGCTGCGCGAAGTCGCCAGCAAGGCGAATGATGCAGCAGGGGACGGCACCACCACTGCCACCGTGCTGGCCCAGGCCATCGTGCGCGAAGGCATGACTGCCGTTGCCGCGGGCATGAACCCGATGGATCTGAAGCGCGGCATCGATCTCGCCGTGACCAAGGTGGTTGCGGATCTCGTCGCGCGTTCGAAGGAAGTCTCCGGCTCGTCCGAAATCGCCCAGGTCGGGATCATCTCGGCCAATGGCGACCGCGAAGTCGGCGAAAAGATTGCCGAAGCGATGGAAAAGGTCGGCAAAGAAGGCGTGATCACCGTGGAAGAGGCCAAGGGCCTCGAATTCGAACTCGATGTCGTCGAAGGCATGCAGTTCGATCGCGGCTATCTCTCGCCCTACTTCGTCACCAATCCGGAGAAGATGACGGTCGAGCTGGAAAACCCTTACATCCTGATCCACGAAAAGAAGCTCTCGAACCTGCAGGCCATGCTGCCAGTGCTCGAAGCCGTGGTGCAGGCCGGACGTCCGCTGCTGATCATCGCCGAAGACATTGAAGGCGAGGCGCTGGCCACCCTGGTGGTAAACAAGCTGCGCGGCGGCCTCAAGGTTGCAGCGGTCAAGGCTCCCGGTTTCGGCGATCGTCGCAAGGCGATGCTGCAGGACATCGCGATCCTCACCAACGGCGAGATGATTTCCGAAGACCTCGGCATCAAGCTGGAGAACGTCGGCCTGACCATGCTGGGTGAAGCCAAGCGCGTTACCATCGACAAGGACAACACCACCATCGTCGACGGTGCTGGCGATGCCGAAGGCATCAAGGCCCGCGTCGAGCAGATCCGTGCGCAGATCGACACCACCAGCTCGGACTACGACAAGGAAAAACTGCAGGAACGCCTGGCGAAGCTGGCCGGCGGTGTTGCGGTGATCAAGGTCGGCGGGGCTTCGGAAGTCGAAGTGAAGGAACGCAAGGACCGCGTCGACGATGCGCTCCACGCTACCCGCGCGGCAGTGGAAGAAGGGATCGTCCCCGGTGGCGGTACTGCGCTGCTCTACGCCACCAAGGCTCTCGAAGGCCTGACCGGTGCGAACAACGACCAGACCCGCGGTATCGAGATCGTCCGTCAGGCGATCCTCGCCCCGGTGCGCCAGATTGCCACCAACGCCGGCCATGACGGCGCGGTGGTTTCGGGCAACCTGCTGCGCGAAGGCGACGAGACGATGGGCTTCAACGCCGCGACCGACGTGTACGAAAACCTCGTCGCGGCGGGCGTGATCGATCCGACCAAGGTGGTGCGCATTGCGCTGCAGGATGCGGCCTCGGTCGCCGGCCTGCTGATCACCACCGAAGCGGCGATCAGCGACGTTCCGGAAGACAAGCCCGCCGGTGGCGGCATGCCCGACATGGGCGGAATGGGCGGCATGGGCGGCATGGGCTTCTAAGCCTGCGCCTAACAGCCACACAGAAAGAGGCCCGGCAGGAGCGATCCTGCCGGGCCTTTTTGTTTGTCCCGAGTGTTAGCCGCGCGGATTACATCGCTGAATGCCCCACCAGCATCCACAGCGCCATGCCGACCATGAACAGGTTTTCCGATAGCGAGACGAAGCCCAGCGGAACGTTGCTGTCGCCGCCGACACAGGCGCATTTCAGCTCGCGTTTGTCGATATAGACGGCCTTGAACACGCTCACCGTGCCGATCCCGCCGATGAGCAGCGCCACCGGAATCGAGAGCCACGGCAGCAGCTTGGCGGTCATCAGCACCCCTGCCAGCCCCTCGGCGAAGGGATAGATATAGCCGTAGGGCACCCAGCGCCGGGCGAGCAAGTCGTAATTGAGGAACATGGTCGAAAAGGCTTCGACATCGCGCAGCTTGAGGAAAGCGAGAGCACACATCGAAAAGCTGACGAACCATTCGGCACTGAGGACCGACACGGCTTGCCCGGTCGTGACCCATGCCGCACCCAGCGCCATCAGCGCGGTCATCGCGAACAGCGCGATCACCGGGGTGTAGCTCGTCTCGCCCTTCTGCGCGACGTGCCTGCCGAAATGTGCGCGCAGGTCGGTGTAGCCGCCGATGCGCTTGTCGCCGATCCACGCCTGCGGCGTGGTGTCGACCTTGTGTTCGGCCTTGAAGGCGTCCACTTCGGCCCGGTTGGTCAGCGGGTGATCTTCGATGGTGTAGCCTTCGCTTTCGAGCAGCCACTTGGCCTTCAGCCCGGACGGGCACAGGTGATCGGGCATGACCATCCGATAGAGAGTTGCTGTCTTGTCGGTCATTTCCTTGCCTTTTCGAACAGTTCGACCAATTCGGTGAATTTCACCCGCTGCTCGGCCTCGTCACCCGATGCGATGGCCTGGGCGACGCAGGAGGCGGCGTGCTGTTTCAGCACTGCGGTTTCAACCTTGGCGAGCGCCGACTTGATCGCCTGCAACTGGGTCAGCACGTCGATGCAGTAACGCTCGCCCTCGATCATCCGGGCGACCCCCTGCACCTGCCCGGCAATGCGGTTGAGCCGGTTGACGGTCTGCTTGCTATCGGTTGACGGCATGGTCCAAAATACCCCTTCCATATACCCCATGGGGGTATATATAGGCGACTGCCATGACACATTTCAACCCTCTTCGCGCGCCGCTTTCCCGCCGCTCGCTGATCGCCGGTGGTTCGCTGCTCGCTGCTGCCGGTCTGTCCGTGCCTGGCTGGGCCAAGGGCCAGTCCCTCACCCACGCACGCAACGGCTTCGGCGAACTGTCGGGCAATACGATCGACCTGATGATTGCCGATCACCACTTCACCACCGGCGGCCGCAGCGGCCATGCCTATGCGGTGAACGGCTCGGTGCCCGGACCGCTGATCCGCCTGCGCGAGGGGCAGGACGTGGTGCTCAACGTCACCAACCTGCTGACGGAGGATAGCTCGATCCACTGGCACGGGCTGCTGCTGCCGTTCCAGTTCGACGGCGTGCCTGGCGTCAGCTTCCCCGGCATCAGGCCCGGCGAGACCTTCCAGTACCGCTTCCCCGTCCGCCAGAGCGGCACCTACTGGTGGCACAGCCATTCAGGCCTGCAGGAACAGGCAGGGCACTACGGCCCGATCGTGATCGATTCCGAGCACGCCCACCACATGCCCGACCCGCGCTACGACCGCGACCTGGTGGTGCTGCTGAGCGAATTCACCCCGCGCCACCCGCACGAGATTGCGCGGATGCTGGCGGTGGGCGAGCATTACTTCAACCGCCAGATGCAGACGGTGACCGATGGTTCGATGAGCCTTGAGGACCGGCTGATGTGGGGCGCGATGCGGATGAACCCGCGCGACATTTCGGATGTGACCGGGGCGACCTATACCTACCTGGTCAACGGCCACGGCCCGGCGGACGATCTCGAATTCGCCTTCCGCGCGGGCGAGCGCATTCGCCTGCGGATCATCAACGGTTCGGCGATGACTTTCTTCAACGTCCGCATTCCCGGCGTGCCGATGACGGTGATCGCAGCGGACGGGCAGGATGTCGATCCGGTCGAGGTCGATGAATTCCAGATCGGCACCGCCGAGACCTACGATGTCATCGTCACCCCGCCCGATGGCAGCCATGCCTTCGTGGCCGAAGCGATGGATCGTTCGGGAATGGGTATCGCCAGCCTCACCTCGCATCCAGGCCGCCGCGCCACTCCGCCGCCACTGCGCGAGCCGGTCACGCTGACCATGATGGACATGGGAATGGGCGGAATGGACCACGGCGCCGGGCATGGGGGCGGGCACGGGAGCGGGCACGGGGCTTCTAATGACGGCGTGGATCACGCCGCGATGGGCCATGCCATGCCCGACGGCGAAGCTGCGCCGATGGACCATTCGATGCGCGATACCTCGCTGCTTCCCGACAGCGTCGAAGTCGGACCGGGCGTAGACATGGTCGCGCCGATGCCGGTGGACCGGATGGACTTTCCCGGCCTCGGCCTCGACACCGTCACTCACCGGGTGCTGCGCTACACCGACCTGAAGGCCGCCCGCACCAATCCGCACCGGATGCCCGAGCGGCAACTCGAAATCCATCTGACCGGCAATATGGAACGCTACATGTGGTCGTTCGACGGCCAGCAGTTCAGCGCCGTCACCGACGATCCGATCCGCTTCGGCTTCGACGAGCGGGTGCGGGTGAAGCTCGTCAACGATACGATGATGGCGCACCCGATCCACCTGCACGGGCATTTCTTCGAGCTGGTCAACGGCGCGGGGATGATGAACCAGCCGTTGAAGCACACGCTGGTGGTGCAGCCCGGCGGCACGGCGACATTCGATCTCACCGCCAACGAACCGGGCGACTGGGCCTTCCACTGCCACCTGCTCTATCACATGCACGCCGGGATGATGCAGGTGGTGACGGTGCGACCCTTCCCCGGAGGTGACGCATGATGCGCAGTGTTCTGATGGCGGGCGCGGCGCTGCTGTTCGCGATTCCGGCGGCCGCGCAGGATCATTCGGGCCATGCCGGGCATACGACGCCTGCGCCCACCCCTATGCCCCAACCTGCGCCGGAAGACCACTCCGCGCATCAAGGCATGGACCATTCGCACCAAGGCCAACCGGCGACGCCCCCGGTTGACCATTCGCAGATGGATCATGGCGCGATGGACCATTCACAGATGGATCACGGCGCAGCAATCCCCTCCGGCCCGCCGCCTGCGCGGGCCTTCGAAGGCCCGGCCCATGCCGCTGCCGCGATCTGGGGCGATGCCGCCATGGCTCGCGCCCGCGCGGCGAATCATGAAATGCACGGACAGATGCGCTTTGCCACGCTGATGGCTGAGCGGCTCGAAGCGCGGGTCGCGTCGGGCGAGGACGTCTATCTGTGGGACGTGCAGGGCTGGTATGGCACCACCACCGATCGGATCGTGTTCAAGACCGAAGGCGAAGGCGAGTTTAGCGGCGCGGTGGACGGTGCCGAACTGCAATTGCTGTGGGGCCATGCCATCGGCCCGTGGTTCGATCTCCAGACCGGGGTGCGGCTGGATGTCGAACCGGAAACCACCGCGCATCTGGCGCTGGGTGTGCAGGGCCTTGCCCCGTACATGATCCATGTCGATGCCGCCGCTTTCCTTTCCGACGAGGGTGACCTGACCGCGCGGATCGAAGCCGAGCACGACATGCGGCTGACCCAGAAGCTGATCCTGCAACCGCGGATCGAATTCGAGCTGTCGGCGCAGGACATCCCGCAGCGCGGGATCGGCGCAGGGCCGGTGAAGATCGAGACCGGCCTGCGGCTGCGCTACGAAATCGCCCCCGAATTCGCACCTTACGTGGGTGTCGAATACGAAGCGGCGCTCGGCCAGACCGCAGACATCATCCGTGCCGAGGGAGACGATCCCGATGGGCTGGTGTTCCTCATCGGGCTGCGGACCTGGTTTTGATTACAGCCGGTGTGAACTCCCGCGAAGGCGGGAGTCTCAGCGCCTAACTGCACGAGGTCCCCGCCTGCGCGGGGACTCACACTTTGGTCACCCCCCCATCCGGCTGCGGCGGGCGGCTTCGATCACATCCTCTCTCCAGGTGACCGGCAGCTGGGTCTGCGGATTGAAGGTTTCGCCCATGTCGGCGGCCTGTGCAGCGGCGATTTCCTCGGCGGTCAGGTGCTCGCTGGGCACCAGTTCGAATACGTCGATACCGCGCGCGATCTCGGTCGCGTAGATGCGGCCGTTGTACCAGTAGGCGGACCAGTAACCGCCGGTCACCAGCTGGTCTGCATCAACCGGGCCGCGATCGAAGTAGGCGATTTCGAACGGATTGGCCGGATCGGTGAAATCGATCACCGACAGCCCGCCCTGATACCACGCCTGGACGAACACATCGCGCCCCGGAACAGGAATGATCGAACCGTTGTGGGCGACGCAATTCTCCATCTCGCCCTGCGCGGCGGGTAACTTGTAGGTCCCGCGCCGTTCAAGCTGGCCGTCGACGATTTCGTAGAAGGCGTTGGCTCCCCAGTTGCGCGGATCGGTGGCCTGGCAGCGCGGCCGCCCGCCACCGCCCCATTCGTCGGTGAACAGCACTACCGTGCCGTCATTGTTGAACGTGGCTGAGTGCCAGTAGGCGAAACCTTCGTCTGTCACGGCATCCAGCCGCACCGGATTGTAGGGATCGGAAATGTCGAAGATGATCCCGTTGCCCGAACAAGCGCCGGCCGCCAGATTGAGCGCGGGGAACACGGTGATGTCGTGGCACTGGTTGGTCTGGTTCGTCTCCTGCGTGCCCTCGCCGTGATCGCCTCCCATCCACAGGCCGGCGATCCGTCCATCTTCGGCGAACACCCGCGGGCTTGACGTTATGCGCGCCTGCGAGGGGTCGGCGAGCGGGATCTCGATCACGTCGATGCTGAACAGCGCGGTGCGGTCATCGCCAGGGACGTAGCCGATGCAACCCGGCAGCTCTTCCTCCTCACGCACGCCGGACGTGCCCGAATTGTAAACCACGATGCGCGTGTCATCCGCACTGACGACAGAATGGGTGTGGCTGCCACGGCAGGTCTGCACTTGCCCGACCTGCACCGGAGCGCGGATGTCGGAAATGTCGAAAATGCGCAGACCGCGGAACCGCTCCGGGCTGACATCCTCTGTATTGCCTTCAAACCCGCAATCCACGCGCCCGCGTCGCTCCTCGACGCTCATGATGAGCAGATTGCCGACGATCGAAACGTCCCCCTGCCCGCCGGGGCAGACCACCGAGCTGACGAGCTGCGGCACACCTTCATCATCGAGCCGGTAGGCGTTGAAGCCGTGATAATTGCCCGCCACCATCAGGTCGCCCGAAAAGGCCATGTCGGTATTGGCGAAGCTCAGCAGCCCCCCGCGTTGGGCATAACGCACTTCGGGTTCGGCGGGGGTTTCAGCCTCGGCATCGGCAGGCGGAACATCTTCGGCAGGATCGGCGGCGGCCATCGCGTGGCCCGCGTGCGGATCGGCGGCGGGTGCCTCTTCGCCCTCTTCCACCGGCTCCGGCGGCAGCACCATCCGCCCGTCGGAGGGGTTCGCCGGATCGAAGAAGCCAGCAGGCTTGCGCAGGAAGGTGACATGGCGAAGGTTGCTGATCGCTTCCTCCGCATCGAACAGCCCTGCTGCCAGCAAGGTGCGCGGATCGTCCGAAAGGGCGGCCAGCGCGGTCTTCATCCGGTCGATTTCGGCCTGCTGGTCGGTGCGGATCTCGCTGGTGAAATCGTAAAGCACCGGATCGCTGGCGGTGCCTGCCAGGCCGAGCAGCTCGTCCACCATCGTCAGCGCGCCTTCGTGGTGGCGAATCATCATCGCCAGGAACAGCCGGTCGAACTGCACCCCGCGAGCGGCGGCCAGCTCGGCCATCTGTTCGGGCGTGGCCATGCCCGCCATCCCGGCGTGGTGCATGTGCCCCATTCCGGCCATTTCGGCAGGCTGTCCGTATCCCGCCAGCCATTCGCGCATGAAGGTCATCTCGTCCTTCTGCGAGGCGTCGATCCGGCCCGCCGCAGCGGTCACCGTCTCGTCACTGGTGCGATCGGCTACCAGTGCCGCCATTTCCACCGCCTGCTGGTGATGCACGATCATGCCCTGCATGAAGGCAATGTCGGCGGGCAGGTAATTGACGCGGGCCAGCCGCGTGGCCTCTTCCTCACTCAGGATCGTCGGCTGCTGGCCCGGCGCACCGGGGCGGACGATCTGCACATCCTGCGCCAGCGCGGGAGCTGCGGAGGCGAGAAGCATCGCGGCAAGGGAGAAAGTAAACGCGGCAGGACGGCGTGCAATCATCGAAGGTTCCACTTTTGTGTGAGGTTTCATCTGCAACAAGCCCCAGCTTTGGCGCGGCGTCAATACGGTAAAGGGTTTGCGCTTGTCCTGTGCCCCGCTAAACTCCCTTCCGGGAAGAGGGAGCAATCACCATGCGCAAATATCTGTTCGCCGCCGCACTTGTCGCCAGCACTGTCCTGACCGCCTGTTCGGGCGGCGAAAGTGCCGATGCCCAAGCACCGGCGGAATACACCGCTCGGCAATATATGCAGGCCGTCACCGACATCGGCCGCACCGACGATCAGCAATTCGATGAAGCGCGCAAGCCCGGTGAATTGCTCGCCTTCGCACAAATCGATCGCGGCGAGGCGGTGGGCGATTACGTGATGGGCGGCGGCTATGTCACCCGGCTGCTCGCACTGGCGGTGGGCAGTGATGGCCGGGTCTATGCCTTCCAGCCGGAGGAATTCATCGCTTTCCGCGCAGAATATGCAGACGAGCAGGATGCCGCAGTGGCGCCCTATGCCAACGATCAGGGCGAACCCGTACGGGTTTTCCCCTTGCGCGCTCCGCTGACCCAGCCCGGCTGGCCCGAGCCGCTCGATACGATCATTACGGTGATGAATTTCCATGATCTGTATCTGGCCGACTTCCCGGATGGCACGGCGGAAGAGGCAGTCGCCATGCTCTACGATTCGCTCAAGCCCGGCGGCACGCTGGTGGTGGTCGATCATCTGGCGCAAGATGGCGCTGGGGCGGAAGCAGCCACCAGCGTCCACCGGATGGACCGGCAGATCGCGCTCGACGCGCTGACCGGTGCGGGCTTCGTCCTCGAAGAAGAGAGCGATCTCTACGCCCACCCGGACGATCCGCGCACCGCGAACGTTTTCGACGAAGCCATTCGCGGGCAGACCGACCAATTTGCCTGGCGCTTGCGCAAACCTGGTTGAGTTACGCATTATCGCGGCACCTTTCCCCGCCTCCCCCGTTGATCGGATATCCCAATCAATCCCCTAGGAGAATGCCCCTATGAAATGCCCGCACAAGGCCCATGTCGCGCTGGTGGACGGCGAGCGGTTCGTGCTGCTGCGCAACGATGGCCAGATGTTCGAACCGAGCCTGACGCTGATTGCCGAACCTTCGCTGGAGCCGACCAATTTCAGCGCCGGGGTGCGGCACCAGGATGGAGGCGGGCAGATCAAGGGAAATACCGATCTCAACGAACTGGCCCATGGCGCGGCGGCGGCAGAGTGGCTGAATTCGAGCGCGCTTGCCGGTGAGTACGACGATCTGATCATTATTGCCGACCCCAAGACGCTGGGAGAAATGCGCCGCCACTATCACAAGGAATTGCAGAAACGGCTGGTCGGTGAACTCGACAAGGCAGTGACCGGCGAGCCTTTGGCAAAGATTGAGAAGATGCTCGTGGCTGCCTAAGTTACCGGGCCAAATTCGCGATAGTTCCGTAGGATTACTCAGCCCGTCGATATTTCGGCGCGGTTCGCCGCGCGCCTGTCGTCAGCGTGTTACATGTTAAGCATTTACAAAGCATGATTTGCGTATGGCGGTGATATGAAGCTTTCAAAACTCGGAATTTTCGCTTCGTTGGCTGCGTTGGCAATTGCGCCGCTGACTCCTGTTCCGGGCCTGGCTCAGGCCCAGCCCGACAATCTCGAAGCCGCGTTCGACAGCGCCTTTGGCACCGAGATCCGCGCGCCGCGGGATTACGCACCCAGCTTCGACAGTCAGCTTGAGCAACGCATTGCCCAGCTTGCGGAAGGCAGCAACGGGCGGATTGGTGTTTATGCCGTCGATCTGGCGACCGGGCAGACAATCTCTGTTCTGGGTGACCAGCGCTTCCCGATGGCCAGCACCAGCAAGATCGCCGTGGCCGCGACATTCCTTGA
This sequence comes from Erythrobacter sp., assembly GCA_019739335.1. NCBI lineage: Bacteria > Pseudomonadati > Pseudomonadota > Alphaproteobacteria > Sphingomonadales > Erythrobacteraceae > Erythrobacter > Erythrobacter sp. Next base: position 1,971,090 of record CP073261.1, on the reverse strand, counting down.
AGGGGTGGATCAGGGTCGCTGGAGCCTTACGAGCGAGTTCCCACTGATGGTACCGGTCCGCTCGCAGCGGTTTTCTACCGCTGTGGCCCCGGTGCAGGCGGGTCAATACATGACCGCGCTGGAACTCATCAACCTGATGATCTCGCGCAGCTCCAATCCAGCCACCGATGCACTGATCGCCGCTGTCGGCGGAACTTCGGCAGTGAACGATTGGGCCCGGCGGGCCGGGATCAACGATTTCAGCCTTGACCGCGATATCGCCACGCTGGTGCGCGACGATGGCGAATTCGATCCGGCCAGGCATATAGACATGCGCGACAGCGCGACTCCCGAAGCGATGGTGCAATTGCTCGCTGGAATTTACCAGGGTCGCTGGCTGAGCCGGGAGAGCCGCAATGTCATCATGGGCGCCATGGAACGGACGCGGACTGGTGCACGGCGTATCCGCGCCCTGATGCCCGGCGATGTTACCGTGGCGCACAAGACCGGCTCGCTGAACAATACCTCCAGCGATATCGGCATCCTCACCGCGCCAGACGGCCGCACGATTGCGCTCGCCATCTATGTCACCGGGCAGGGTTCGCGCGGCAATCGTGAGGCGCGAATCGCTTCGATCGCGCGCGGCATCTACGACGGCTATTCGGAAGAGGCTGCCCGCAATTATGCGCGGGCGGATTACGGCGCGTCAGTAGCCGCTCGCTGACACTGCGTCTTTCCGGGGTAATCCAGGGCCGCTAACTCCTGTGAACGGCGCATAAGAAAAGGGCGCGGCCATCGCTGGCCACGCCCCTTCTTTTTTCGCAAAAGCGCGGCGAGGATTACTCGGCAGCAGCTTCAACTTCGGCTTCAGCTTCTTCGGTCGCGGCGTCGACTTCAGCAGCAACTTCGTCGCCAGCAGCTTCCATTTCGGCACCAGCTTCGTCAACCATGGCTTCGCCTTCGGCGGCCATCGCTTCGGCATTGGCTTCGGTGTCAGCAGCAGCGCCTTCGACGGCGTCGGTGGTGGCTTCTTCGGTGCCTTCCGAGCAAGCCGAGAGCGAGAGAGCAGCGCCAGCAACGGCAGCGGCGAGAATGATCTTACGCATAGGAAAAAACCTTTCAAAACACTGAGGCGGAAAATCCGGCCCCAGAGCCGACCGTGTGACCGGCTCGACTGCCCAAATAAGGCCACAATCGGGGCGGCGCAAGAGAAATGTGGCGACAATGGGGCGAAAGATTGTCGATAAGTCCGGAAATGTGGCGAGAGGCGGGCCGAAATGGGGCAGCACTTACCGGCTGACCCGCCCCTTTTGCCGTGCTAGCAGGCGGCCATGTCCGAGAAACAGCATCTCTACCTGGTCGATGGTTCGGCCTATATCTTCCGCGCCTACCACCGCCTGCCGCCGCTCACCAATCCGCAGGGGACGCCGGTGGGTGCAGTGTACGGCTATACCACCATGCTGTGGAAGCTGGCCCAGGATCTCGACGATGCCGACGGCCCGACGCATCTGGCGGTGATTCTCGACAAGTCGAGCCATTCTTTCCGCAACGATCTATACGACCAGTACAAGGCCCACCGCCCCGATCCGCCCGAAGACCTGGTACCGCAATTCCCGCTGATCCGCGATGCCACCCGCGCGTTCAGCCTGCCCTGCATCGAGGAGCAGGGGTTCGAGGCGGACGACCTGATCGCCACCTATGCCCTCGCCGCCACCCGCAAGGGCTGGGACGTGACGATCGTTTCCTCCGACAAGGACCTGATGCAGCTGATCGGCGTTTGCGCGCAGGAGGATCTCGAACCCGGTGTCACCGAAGGCGGCTGCATCGACATGCTCGACACGGTGAAGGACGCCCGGATCGGGCGCGACGAAGTGATCGAGAAGTTCGGCGTTCCGCCCGAATTGCTGGGCGACGTGCTGGCGCTGATGGGGGACAGTGTAGACAACATCCCCGGCATCTACGGTATCGGGCCGAAGACGGCATCGAAACTGATCGCAGAGAACGGCTCGCTCACCGCCGCGCTCGATGCTGCGCCGTCGATGAAGCCCAGCAAGCTCAAGGATCGCCTTATCGAAGGGCGGGAAATGGCCGAGCTCAGCCGGGTGCTGGTGCAGCTCAAGGGCGATTGCGAAATGCCCTTCGCGCTGGAAGACATGAAGCTGTCAGGCATTCCGCCGGAGCCGCTCGCCGAATTCCTGTCGACCCACGGCTTTACCTCGTTGCTGAAGCGACTCGATGCAGGCCGGGGCAGCCCTGACCGCAAGACCAATCTCAATCCGGCGAAAGCCGATATGGCGGGCGCTCCCGCCTCGGTGCGGGGCAACATTCAGCCCCTGCCCGAAATGCCCGCAGTGGATCGTTCCGCGTACGAGTGCGTGCAGTCGATGGAGCGGCTGGAGGCATGGATCGCCCGCGCACAGGCGGCGCATCTGGTGGCGGTGGATACCGAGACCTCGGCGCTCGATGCCATGGCAGCCGATCTGGTCGGCATCAGCATGGCACTCGGCCCCAACGATGCCTGCTACATTCCCTTCAGGCACGGCGGCAGCGACATGTTCTCCGAGAAACCGAAGCAGGTCGCCCGCGAAACCGCCCTCGCCCTGCTCAAGCCGCTGCTCGAGAGCGAGGCGGTGCTCAAGGTCGGGCAGAACATCAAGTACGACATCAACGTGCTCGCCCGCCACGGCATCACTGTCGGTCCGGTCGACGACACGATGATCATGAGCTTCGATCTCGACGCCGGGCGCAGCGAGGACGGCATCGGCGGAGGACACGGAATGGACGAGCTTTCCGAGCGCCATCTCGGCCATACCACGCTGACTTTCAAGGACATCTGCGGCAGCGGCAAGAAGCAGATCCCGTTCGGCGAAGTGCCGCTCGACAAGGCAACGCAATATGCCGCCGAGGATGCCGACGTTACCTGGCGGCTGCACGCGCACCTCTCGCGCCGCCTGCCCGAGGAAGGCGCGACGCGCATCTACCAGCGCGTCGATCGTCCGCTGATCGCGGTGGTGGCGGCAATGGAGCGCGAGGGTATCAAGGTCGACCGGAACGAGCTGGCGCGATTGTCCGAAGTCTTTTCCATCGAAATCGGGCGGCTGGAGAAGGAAGTCCACGCGCTGGCGGGGCAGGAATTCACCATCGGCAGCCCCAAGCAGCTGGGCGAAGTGCTGTTCGAAAAGCTCGGCTACAAGGGCGGCAAGAAAGGCAAGACCGGGCAATATTCGACCGACCAGAGCGTGCTCGAAAGGCTCGCGGCCGAAGGCGCGCCGATGCCCGGCAAGGTGCTCGAATACCGGCAGCTTTCCAAGCTCAAGAGCACCTATACCGACGCATTGCAGGCGGCGATCAATCCGCGTACCGGGCGCGTCCACACCAGCTACAGCCTGTGCGGCGCGCAGACCGGGCGGCTCTCCTCCACCGATCCCAACCTGCAGAACATCCCCATCCGCACCGAAATCGGGCGGCAGATCCGCAAGGCCTTCGTGCCGGAGGAAGGCAACGTGCTGCTCGCCGCCGACTACAGCCAGATCGAACTGCGGCTGGCGGCGCACATGGCCGATGTCGATACGCTCAAGCAGGCCTTCGCCGATGGCGAAGACATCCACGCCCGCACCGCTCGCGAAATGTACGGCGAAGTCACCCGCGATACGCGCGCTGCTGCCAAGACGATCAACTTCGCCATCCTCTACGGCATTTCGCGCTGGGGGCTGGCGGGCCGTCTTGGGGTGAGCGCAGAAGAAGCGCAGGCGATGATCGACACCTATTTCCAGCGCTTCCCCGGCATCCAGAAATACATCGTCAGCACGCTGGAAGGGGTGCGCGAACGCGGCTATTCCGAAACGCTGTTCGGTCGCAAGACGTGGTTCCCGCGTATCGCCTCGAAAAACCAGGCCGAACGGCAGGGCAGTGAGCGCGCGGCGATTAACGCCCCGATCCAGGGCACCAGCGCGGATATCATCAAGCGCGCGATGGTGCGGATGCTCCCGGCTTTGGCGGACGCGGGCCTTCCACAAGTGCGGATGCTGTTGCAGGTACACGACGAACTGGTGTTCGAATGCCCCGAAGGGGATGTGGCCGCGGCAAGTCCGGTGATCGAGCGGGTGATGGCCGAGGCGGCGCTGCCTTCGGTGAAACTCGACGTGCCGCTTGGGATCGAGATCGGCACCGGCTCCAGCTGGGATGCGGCACATTGAGGGATCAGTTGGATAACCTGTTCGAAGGCACGCCCGCATGGGTGCCCGATGTCGCTTTTGCCCTCGGGTTGGCGGCGTTGGGCGTGGCCGTCGCGCTGCTCGCACACCGCATCGCGTTCAAGATTCTCGAACGGATAACCCGGTCCAGCGAGAGCGAATCGGACAATATCGTTGTCGCCCATGTGAAGCGGCCCGCGCGCTGGGCGATGGTTGCGCTGGGCATTGTGCTTGCCGCACGCGAAACCGCAATGGTGGACGAGATCTGGCAGAAGGTGGCGGGCTTCGTGATGCCCGCGCTGGTCGGCTGGATGGCGCTTGCCATCATGAAGGCGCTGGTCGAATCTGCGGTGCTGAAGGCCGACATTACCGTGGCCGACAACCTTCAGGCCCGACGCAGGCGCACGCGACTGGCGATCTTCAGCCGTATCGCCGCTTTCCTGATCATTTTCCTCACCGTGGGCCTGATGCTGCTCTCCATTCCGGGAGTGCGCGATGTCGGCGTGACGCTGATGGCTTCGGCGGGGCTGGCCGGGCTGGCAGTGGGTGCCGCGGCGCAACCGGCCTTGAAATCGCTGATTTCAGGCCTGCAAATGGCACTGACCGAGCCGATCCGGATCGACGACGTCGTCATCGTCAACGGCGAATGGGGCCGGATCGAGGATATCCGCACTACCTATGTGGTAATGAGGCTGTGGGACGAGCGGCGGCTGATCGTTCCATCGAACTTTTTTCTGGAGGAAATATTCCAGAACTGGACGCGCCACGGATCGCAACTCATCGGCACGGTGTTCCTTCACCTCGATCCGCTGGCCGAAATCGAGCCGATCCGCGCGGCCTTCTTCGAGATCGTCGAAGGCCATCCGCTGTGGGACGGGCGGAGCAAGGCCCTGCAGGTGACCGAAACCTCGCAAAGCTCGATCGAAGTGCGACTGCTGATGAGCGCGGCAAATTCGGGCAATGCCTTCGATCTGCGCTGTGACATGCGCGAAGCCATGCTGGCCTGGATCCGCACCAACCAGCCGACTGCAATTGCCCGCCAGCGGGTCGATGCGCCCGATGCCGGCGGGGTGGAAATGGTGCCGGTCGAACCGTCCGCCTGACCGGGGGCCTCGAAGCTACCGCTAATGCTTCTGCTCGCGCGTGCTGGAGACCATGCCTTCGGTAATGAACCCGATCGGGCGTACTTCCATCGCGCGACGCTTCAGCTCCCCCTTCATCTTCTTGTACTCTTCTTCCATCTGCGGCGTGACAGTGGCGCGGCTGTCTTCCAGCGCGGCTTCGAAATCCGCCTTGCTCACAGTTTTGGGCGCGCCCTTCGCATTACGAATGGCGTTGAGACCCGCACGCCGCACGACATCCTCCAGGTCCGCGCCGGTGAAGCGTTCGGCCTTGGCGGCAATCGCGGGCAGGTCGACATCCTTGGCCATCGGCATGTTGGCGGTGTGGATCTTCAGGATATGCTCGCGACCCTTTGCGTCCGGCGGGCCGACATAGACCAGTTCATCGAACCGACCGGGCCGCAGCAGCGCGGGATCGACCAGCGTGGGCCGGTTGGTCGCGCCGATCACCACGATGGAGGACATTTCCTCCATGCCGTCCATTTCGGCTAGGATGGTGTTGACCACGCGCGCCGTGACCTGCGGCTCCCCTGCCCCTGACCCACGCGCAGGTACCAGCGAATCGATTTCGTCGATAAAGATCACACAAGGGGCCACCGCGCGGGCACGGGCAAACATCCGGGCGATCTGCTGCTCGCTCTCACCATACCATTTGCTCAGCAGGTCGGAACTTTTCATCGAGATGAAATTGGCTTCCGCCTCTTTGGCTACCGCCTTGGCCAGCAGCGTCTTGCCGGTGCCGGGCGGGCCATATAGCAAAAAGCCCTTGGCCGGGCGGATACCCAGCCGCTCGAACGCCTGCGGGTTTTTGAGAGGCAACTCGACCCCTTCCTTGAGCTTGGCGATTGCCTCGTCCAGTCCGCCAAGGTCTTCCCAGCCGACCTTGGGTGCCTGCACCATCACTTCGCGCATGGCGCTCGGCTGCACACGCTTGAGGGCCGCGCGGAAGTCTTCCTTTTCGACGCGCAGATCTTCAAGCACCTCGGCAGGCACTTCGCGGGCGTCGAGGTCAAGCTGCGGCATAATCCGCCGTACCGCCTCTATGGCTGCCTCACGGGTAAGCGCGGCAAGGTCCGCACCAACGAACCCGTGCGTGGAGCGCGCCATCTCCGCGAGGTCCACCCCCTCGCCGAGCGGCATCCCGCGGGTATGGATCGCCAGGATTTCCCGACGCCCGCTTTCATCGGGCACCCCGATCACGATTTCGCGATCAAAGCGACCGGGACGGCGCAGCGCCTCGTCGATGGCATCGGGGCGGTTGGTGGCGGCAATCACCACCAGGTTCGCGCGCGACTGCAGCCCGTCCATCAATGTCAGGAGCTGAGCAACAAGCCGCTTTTCCGCTTCGCCCTGCACGTTTTGGCGCTTGGGAGCGATCGAATCGATCTCGTCGATGAAAACGATCGCAGGCTGGCTGCGCTCGGCTTCCTCGAACACTTCGCGCAGGCGCTTTTCGCTCTCGCCATAGGCAGAGCCCATGATTTCCGGGCCGTTGATGGTGAAGAATTCGGCATCCGATTCGTTCGCCACGGCCTGCGCCAGCCGGGTCTTGCCGGTGCCCGGCGGGCCGTGCAGCAGCACGCCCTTGGGCGGATCGACGCCGAGCCGGGTGAACAGTTCGGGGTAGCGCAGCGGCAGTTCCACCATCTCGCGCAGTTGCTTGATGGTATCCTGCATCCCGCCGACATCGTCGTAATTGATCATCCCGCGCGCATCGCGCGGCTCCTCGAACTCGGCGCGCAGCTCGACTTCGGTATTCTCATCGATATGGACGATGCCCTTGGGACTGGTTGAGACCACCTGCAGGCGGATCTGCGTCAGCGCATAGGCAGGGGCGTTGAACATCCGACGCACTTCGGGCGGCACGTTCTGAACCGGCTGCTGGCCGTGGGTAGCAACCAGGTCGCCAGCGGTGAGCGGCTTCTTGAAGAACACCCGCTTGAGCGCCTCGGTCGGCCCCTGTAGCCGCATGTCTCGCCCGGCGGGGGCGAAGACGACGCGGGTGGCGGGCTTGGTCTCGGCGCGGCGGACCAGCACGTGTTCGCCGGAGGAAGTCTGCGCATTGCCTCGCTGCAAGCCGTCCAGCCGGATCACCGCGAGCGCCTCGTCCTCGTCATAGGCGGGCAGCGCCAGCGCCACAGTGGCGCGCTTGCCTTCGATTTCGACCGCATCACCTTCGGTTATGCCCAGCGCCTGGAACGCGCTGCGCGGCATCCGCACCACCCCGCGCCCGGATTCCTCCTGCCGCGCTGCCGCGACCTGCAACCGTGTGGTACCCGCTTCCAGCTTGCCTGCGTTATCTTCAGCCATGGGCTGCGCCGTCCTCTCGTAGCTTCGTGAGCGAGGAACTAGGTACGCGCCCCGCACAATGCAAACCGACCTGCGCAGCGATGGTGCCGAAGTGTCGTGAACACGGCAAAGAAAAAAGGGCCCGGTCGTTGCCGACCGGGCCCTGGAAGTTTTGGGAGAGGATGCCTGAAAGGCAGGGAGAGATATGCTGGAGACTCGGATATTCCGCAAGTGCGAAAAGGTCACGCTTTGTTGCGTTTGCTGCAACTAACGCTTTTCGTATTGTAATTACATAATTATCTCGAGACTTGAAAGTTGATTCACCTTCGCATTCAAGCGAGCTATAAGGCTCTTTGCAGCGAATCATGACGCAGTGCAGCATTTCGCCATGCGGGGTGACAATCCCCGGCACTGCTTCTAGTTGCAGCAAGACATCCAGAACCTGTCAGAGGACCGCCGATGAAAAAGCTCTACCCTTCCGCCGAAGCCGCGCTCGAAGGCGTGCTGCACAGCGGCATGACGATCGCGGCCGGCGGGTTCGGCCTGTGCGGCATTCCCGAACGGCTGCTCGATGCGATCCAGGCGAGCGGAGTGAGCAACCTTACCTTTGCCAGCAACAATGCCGGGATCGACAACGAAGGCATCGGCAAGCTGCTGCGCACCAAGCAGGTAAGCAAGATGATCTCCAGTTACGTCGGTGAGAACAAGGAGTTCGAACGGCAATTTCTGGCGGGCGAACTGGAAGTGGAATTCTGCCCGCAGGGCACGCTGGCCGAACGGATGCGCGCGGGTGGCGCGGGGATTCCCGGCTTCTACACCAAGACCGGCGTCGGCACGCAAGTGGGTGGAGGGAAGGAGCACAAGGACTTCCCCAATCGCGACGGCGTGATGGAAACCTACATCCTCGAACGCGGCATTTTTGCCGACCTGTCGATCGTCAAGGCATGGAAGGCGGACGAGACCGGCAACCTGGTGTTCCGCAAGACGGCGCGCAATTTCAACCAGCCCGCCGCCACCTGCGGCAAGGTTTGCGTGGTCGAGGTGGAGGAAGTGGTCCCCGCAGGTGCGCTCGATCCGGACTCGATCCACTTGCCCGGCGTCTATGTGCAGCGGATGATCGTCGGCGCGCCCTATGACAAGAAAATCGAATTCGTGACCACGCGCGAGCGTGCGGTGGCGTAAGCCTTGAGGCGCGGTTCGCTCCTACTCCTGTTCGCAGGCAGTCTGGCGCTGCAGGGTTGCGTCGCGCTTGCGGTCGTGCCGATCCTTGCGGGTGGGGGAGCGATCGTGCGCAACGCGGTAAGCGGCGAACGCACCCGACAAGCAATTGCGGAAGGAACCGCAATCGCGCCCGAAACCATCGACGTGACGGAGTTCGCTGAGTATACGCTGCTCGACATAAGCGAGCTTCCTGCGCCGCCCTCCCGCATTCCCACCGCAGGGCCGCACGCGCAGTTGCATCGCGAGGCTTCTGCACTGTTACAGGCAGGCTGGCTGGACGGCGCTCCGCTGCCGGATACCGCTCTCCCCGAATCCGCCCTGCTCCTGAACCCGTCCTCACTCACCCCGTCACGTGTTGCTTGCGAGGAAGCGATCCCCGCGCTGCTGGTCGATCTCGATCCCGGTGCGGAGTCGATGCCGCTCGATGGCAATTTGTCGCCCGATCCCGAACTCGTCACGGTGCTGGATGACCTGCGGCGGCAGGGCCTCACCATCGCCTGGATCACTGACCGCGAGCCGCAGGATGCGGGCACGATACGCGCGCGGCTGCTCGAAGCCGGTCTCGATCCGACGGGGCGCGATCCGCTGTTCGTGCAGCGTTACCCCGGCGAACTGAAGCAGGCCCGCCGGCGGGCGCTGCTGGAAACCCATTGCCTGCTCGCCATTGCCGGGGACGACCGCCGCGATTTCGATGATCTCTATCTCTACCTGCGCGATCCCGCCGCCGCCCTGCCATTGGAAGCAATGCTGGACGACCGCTGGTTTCTCATCCCCAATCCGCTCGACTGAAGGAATTGCTCACATGCCCTGGACCCGTGACGAAATGGCCGCCCGCGCGGCGCAGGAGCTGGAAGACGGCTTTTACGTCAATCTCGGCATCGGCATTCCCACGCTGGTGGCGAACCACATTCCCGCCGGGATGCAGGTGACGCTGCAAAGCGAGAACGGGATGCTCGGCATCGGCCCCTTCCCCTATCCGGACGAGGTGGACGCGGACCTTATCAATGCCGGCAAGCAGACCATCAGCGAACTGGCGCACAGCGCCTATTTCGACAGCGCCGCCAGCTTCGCCATGATCCGTGGCGGGCATATCGACCTGACCGTGCTCGGCGCGATGGAAGTTGCCGAGAACGGCGATATCGCCAACTGGATGATCCCCGGCAAGATGGTCAAGGGCATGGGCGGGGCGATGGATCTGGTTGCCGGGGTGAAGAAGATCATCGTGGTGATGGAACACAATGCAAAGGATGGCAGCCCCAAGTTCATTCCCGCCTGCACCCTGCCGCTGACCGGCACCAATGTGGTGGACATGGTGATTACCGATCTGGCGGTGTTCCAGCGCCCCGACCATGCCAGCCCGTTCCGGCTTGTCGAGCTGGCGCCGGGCGTCACCGCAGAAGAAGTGGCGGCGAAGACCACCGCGCATTATACGCACTGACGGCATGACCCCCGCCTACACCCTCATCACCGCCAACCGGAACTATTCGAGCTGGTCCCTGCGGCCGTGGGTGCTGATGAAGGCGCTGGGCATCGCTTTCACCGACCGGGTGGAGCCATTTACCCAGCCCGTGAATTACGAGGCCTTCCGCGCTTTCTCCCCCACCGGGCAGGTGCCGGTGCTGCTTCACCATGATCGCACCTTGTGGGATTCGCTCGGGATCGTGCTCTATCTGGCGGAGCGGCACGGCGGCGTGTGGCCGGAAGAAAGCGAACCGCGCGGCTTCGCCATGTGCGCGGCTGCGGAAATGCACGGCGGGTTTGCGGCGCTGAGGAACCAGTGCACGATGAATGTCGGCGTGCGGGTGGCAAAAGGCCCGCACGATGCCGCGCTGGCGAGGGATGTGGCGCGCCTGCGCGAACTGTTCCAGCAAGGGCTGGACCGCTTTGGCGGCCCGTGGCTTGCCGGCCCTGCCTTCACCGCGATGGACGCCTTCTTCGCCCCGGTGGCCTTCCGGGTGCGGACCTATGGGCTGGATGTCGGCGCGGGGCAGGCGTGGGTCGAGCACATTCTTGCCCATCCGGCGATGCTGCAGTGGGAAGCCGAAGCGCTTGCCGAGGAGTGGCGCGAGGCGAGCCACGAAAAAGAACTCGCCGCGGCGGGCACGGTGACGGCGGATTATCGCGTTAGTCGCCGGCCATGACGAACGATCGCAAGACCCATTGGGACGAGGTTTACACCGCCAAGGCAGATGACAGCGTCAGCTGGTTCGAGGAGAGCCCTGCCGTTTCCATGAAGTTGATTGCGCAGGCTGCGCCTCAGCGTGGGGCGGCGATCGATATCGGCGGCGGGGCCTCGCGTATGCCCGAAGCCTTGCTGGAGCTCGGCTTTGCCGATGTCGCCTGCCTCGATCTGTCGGCTGCGGCACTCGATGTTGCGAAGCGGCGGATGGGAGACGCAGCAAGCCGGGTGCGCTGGATCGTGGCGGATATAACGGAGTGGGATCCGGATCGCAGCTACGATCTGTGGCATGATCGCGCCGTCTTCCATTTCCTCACCGAGCCGCAGGATCAGGCGCATTATGCCGCGTCCATCGCCAGCGGTCTCGTTTCTGGCGGGGTCGCCATCATCGGCACCTTCGCACCGGACGGGCCAGAACGGTGTTCAGGCCTTCCGGTCGCGCGGCACGATGCAGAAAGCCTGGCCGCCATCCTCGGCCCCGCCTTCACCTTGCTGTCCGAATTGCGGCACGATCACCTGACGCCGGGCGGGTCAATCCAGAAATTCCAGTTCAGCACTTTTCGCAAGCTCTGACTGATCGACGCATCGCTTGACAACAGTCCGCTTTCCTCTATTTCTGAAAATACAGAAATGAAAGCCGAGTCGTGCGGATTACCGATATTCCCGAAGCCGAGGCCTTTATCCTCCACTGGGGGGAAATGGGTTCGCATTGGGGGGTGAACCGCTCGGTGAGCCAGGTCCACGCGCTGCTCTACCTGTCGGACAGGCCGCTGCACGCGGAGGAGATTTGCGAGACGCTGGGGCTGGCGCGGAGCAATGTTTCCAACGCGCTCAAGGAATTGCAGGGCTACGGCATCGTCCGCCGCCAGCATGTTAGCGGGGACCGGCGCGATCACTTCGTCGCCGAGACCGATCTCTGGGACATGCTGATGAAGATCGCCGTCGAGCGCAAGAAGCGCGAGATCGACCCCACCATCGCCACCCTTGCCGCACTGTCCGAACAGCTCAAGGGCCGCACCGATGTGCCCGCGCATGTGCAGGAGCGGATCGGGCGGATGCACGAATTTCTCGGCACGCTGGGCCACTGGTACGACGACGTCCGCCGCCTGCCCAAAGGCACGCTGGTAACGCTGATGAAGCTGGGCGGCCGGGTGGCGCGGTTCATTCCTTCGCGCGGTGCTGGCACCGGGGAGGGGTCTTCCAAGCATTGAGTTGATCGGGGCGGAAGCGGCTCCTCTACTCGCATGTCCAATGATTTCATTTATTTCAGAAAGGACGGGAATAATCGATGTTCACATTTCCACAATTGCTCGTGGCCCTGCTCCTCGGAATCCCTGCGCGTTGCTCTGCACGCAAAAGGCGACGCGATCTTGCCTCTCAGCAGCGACATGTGCCGGTCAGACCGCAAAACCCGATCCACGACCTCTTGTTCTGAAGGAGAAGACCCATGATCGAAGCCAGCTATTTCGCCTATCTCATCATCGCCATCGCCATGACCGGCTGGGTCGCGCGGACGCTAAGCACCAATGGCGAAGTGTTCCTTGTCGATTGTTTCGGCCACGACAAAGTGCTCGCGCGCAGCACCAATCACCTGCTGGTGGTGGGGTTCTACCTCGTCAACATCGGCTTCATCCTGCTGACCATCAGCCTCGGCAGCGAACCGCAGACCTTTGCCGAAGCGATCCGCTTCGTCGCCACCAAGGTCGGGCTGGCGGTGCTGGTGCTGGGGTTCTGGCACTTCTTCAACATGCACGCCATCGCCCAGTTCGGGCGCAAGGTGGGCCGCTGGGTGCGCGAGAACCACGGCGCGAAGGCGGTGGTGAAGCCGTAGGGCGAAACAGAAGCCCTCTCCACTTCAGGGGAGAGGGTTGGGAGAGGGGAATGGCGCAACCCCAAGCTTCTTTACATCCCCCTCCCCCAGCCCCTCCCCTGAAGGGGAGGGGAGTTTTTTGCCGCTTGTCTTTCCTCCCGCCCTTGCGCACCATCTCCACGGGAGAACGCTGCGCATGAAAACCCGTCGCAATTCGCCGTGGCTCGCGCTGCTGGTGCTCGCATCGATCGCCACGGTCGGGTTCATCGACCGGATCGTGGTCAACGTTCTGGTCGAGCCGGTGAAGGCCGAATTCCAGCTCACCGACCTGCAAGTCTCGCTGATGGCCTGGGCCTTCGCGCTGCTCAATATCGGTGCGGGACTGGTGGTGGCGCGGATTGCCGAGCGGGTACGGCGGCTGACGCTGATCTCGGTCGGCACCGTGCTGTGGTCGATCGCCACCGCGCTCTGCGGGCTGGCCGGAAGCTGGGTGCAACTGCTCGTCGCGCGGATGGGCGTGGGGCTGGGCGAGGCGATCGGCCTGCCCGGGAACCAGTCGGTGATTGCCGACTACTTCCCCGCCAACAGGCGCGGACTGGCCATATCCTGCCTGCTGCTCTCGCCGCCGCTCGGAGCCTTCATCGGCTTTGTCGGCGGCGGCTGGATCGCGCAGGAATTCGGCTGGCGCGAGACCTTCCTGATCGCCGCGATACCGGGACTGGTGGTGGGCTTCGTCGCCTACTTCTTCGTCGCCGAGCCAACCCGCGGCCAACACGATCCCGGTGCGAGTGACGAAGTGCCGCCGATTTCCGCGGTGCTTGGCCGCCTGTTCCGCCTGCCGAGCGCGCGCAACCTGGTGATCGGATCGGCACTCGCGGCGATGCTGGGGTTCGGGGTGAACTTCTTCTTCGCCAGCCTGATGGTGCGCCAGTTCGGGGTCGGGCTGGCCGAGGCGGGGCTCTACGCGGGACTGATCGCCAGCCTGCCCGCCGCGCTCTCGGTGGTGGGCAGCGGCTGGCTGGGGGACCGGCTGGGTGAACGCAATCCCGCCGCCTACGCGCTGATCCCGGCGGTGGCGCTGCTGGTGGGCGGGCCGCTCTATGCGCTGGCGATCGTGCAGACCGATCTGGCGTTGCTGCTCGGCCTGGTCTCGGTGGCGACCTTTCTCAATTTCGGCTATCTCGGGATCACCTACGCCACCCTGCAAAACCTGATGCATCCACGGATGCGCGCGACCGCCGCGGCGATACTCAATGGTGTCTACGGCGTGGCGGGCGGGCTTGGCCCGTCGCTGCTCGGCCTGCTGAGCGACAACATGGCCAAGGCCTATGGCGAAGCGCGCGGGCTGGCACTGGCGATGGCGATTTGCGGGCTGGCCTACCTCTGGGCCTCGGCACATTACTTCCTCGCCGCGCGGCACCTGCGCGCCGATGCCGCCAGTGTGAAGGCCGCTATTGCCGTATAGCCAGCGCCCGGCCCTGCGCCATGCTCCGCCACAGCCATTCCGCCGGACCCTGCCGGAACCGCGCCAGCCACCTTGGCGACCAGAGCAGCATAAGCGCCACGGGAATGCAGGCGAGCAGCAGTGCCTGGGTGCGGTTGACTTCGCCGAACAGCCCCAACCCCCAGCCGGAGAACAGCAGCGCAAAGACGAGACTGGTGGCGAGGTAGTTGGTCAGCGCCATCCGCCCGGCGGCGGCAAGGCGCAGGGTTAGTGCCCATTCGCTCCACGCTCCGCCGAACAGCGCCATCGCCAAGGCGGCAATCCCAACGCCCAGCAGCAGATCGAACGGCGCACTCCAGACGATGGCATTGGCAGTGGTGACGATGGGATCGAAACCAGTCGCCATGCTCCACGCCGCCAGCGCGGCCAGCACCGGTAGCGCGATCAGCGCGCAAGTCCGCGCCAGCCGCAGCGCGCGCGCCCGCTCCCATTGCCCCGCCAGCAGGCCGTTGCGCCACAGCGCCACGCCGAGCAGCATGGCGGCCATGGTCGAGGGCAGCGAGGCGAGCACGAAACGCACCTGCTGGGGGCCCTCGCCCAGCCGTCGCAGCACCCGCTCGCCAAGCCCCGCCGCATTGCGCTCCACCGCCGCCGCGATTGCCGCCGGATCGTAGCCATAGGCAGCCTCCGCCGCGACCTGTGCCGCCGGATCGACCACGGCCCCGCTCGCCCGCTCGTACCAGTATGCAAGCCAGTCCCAGGCGAACCAGCCGGAAACCAAGAGCTGCCCCAGCACCAGCGCTCCCGCCGCCGCCAGCAGGCTCCGAACCTGCCAGCCGATCACCAGCGGCAGCAGCAGCCCCGCGACGGCGTAGCTGCGCAGAACGTCGTTGTTCGCCAACAAGGTGGCATGGGCCAGCGCAATCGCCAGCAGCACCGCCATCCGTGCATAGTGCCCGCGCAGAGGATGGGTGTCCGGCTTGGCGAGCAGGATCGCCACCCCGGCGCCGAACATCATCGCGAACAGCGCGCGGAACTTGTCTTCGATGAACAGGAAACTCAGCGCCCAGAGCGCTCCTTCGAGCACGCCATCCCCGCCATAGGCGCGCGGGTTGATATATGCGGCGGGCGGCATGGCAAAGGCGATGACGTTCATCGGCACGATGCCGATCACCGCCAGCCCGCGCAGGGCATCGAGCGCGAAGACGCGCTCGCCGGCAGGATTGGCGCCAGCAGGATTGGCGATGGTGAGTGCGGTTTCGCCCACGCTCACCCCCGCCCAATCAGATCAGGCCAAAGCGGCCTTCAGGTCCGCTACCAGATCGGTGCGTTCCCACGGGAAGCTATCGCCTTCGGGCTTGCGACCGAAGTGGCCGTAGGCCGCCGTCTTGCGGTAGATCGGCTTGTTGAGGCCGAGATGGGTGCGGATGCCGCGCGGGGTGAGGCCGCCCAGCTTCTCGATGCCCATGATCGCTTCCTCGATCTTGTCGTCACCCACGGTGCCGGTCTCGTGCGTATCGACATAGAGCGACAGCGGCTTCGAAACACCGATGGCATAGGCGAGCTGGATCGTGCAGCGCGTGGCGAGGCCCGCGGCGACGATGTTCTTTGCCAGATAGCGGCTGATATAGGCCGCCGAACGGTCCACCTTGGTCGGATCCTTGCCGCTGAACGCGCCGCCACCATGCGGGGCTGCGCCGCCGTAGGTATCGACGATGATCTTGCGCCCGGTAAGGCCGGCGTCGCCATCGGGGCCGCCGATTTCGAAGCTGCCGGTGGGGTTAATGTGATATTCGGTTCCCCGCAGCAGCACCGGCGGCAGAATGTCCGCCACCACCCGCTTCACGTAATCGTGTAGCTCGGCTTCTTTCTCGCCGCTGTCATAGCCCGGCGCGTGCTGAGTCGAGACGACCACGGCGGTCGCGGCGACGGGCAGGCTGCCTTCGTAGCGGAGCGTGACCTGGCTTTTGGCGTCCGGCTCGAGGAACGGGGCCACGCCCGAATGCCGGTCAGCCGCCATCCGTTCGAGGATCTTGTGGCTGTAATAGAGCGTCGCGGGCATAAGGTCGGGGGTTTCGTCGGTGGCGTAACCGAACATTATCCCCTGATCGCCCGCGCCTTCATCCTTGTTGCCGCTGCCATCCACGCCCTGGGCGATATGTGCTGATTGACCGTGCAGGTGATTTTCGAATGTCAGCGTTTCATGGTGGAAGCCAGCCTGCTCGTAACCGATTTCCTTGACCGTGCGGCGGACCGTGGCTTCGATCTCTGCCTGCGCGCCCTCGGCCCATTCGCCGTTCTCGTACACGCCCTTGCAGCGGATTTCGCCCGCCAGCACCACCAGCTGGGTGGTGGTCAGCGTTTCGCAGGCGATGCGCGCTTCGGGATCTTTGGAAAGGAACAGATCGACGATGGCGTCGGAAATCTGGTCGGACACCTTGTCGGGGTGGCCTTCTGAAACGCTTTCGGACGTGAACAGGTAGGATTGGCGCATGTTGGAGATTGCCTTCTCGTAGGGGTAGGTTGTCTGCGAAGCGCGGCTCTAGCGAGGGGAACGGCGCATGGCAACGATGCCGGAGAGCAGAAAAACTGCGGCCCACATCAGCGAGAGCAAATTCCCCAGCCGCGCGAACGGCGTCGGCGGCGCGGAGGGGGGAACAAGCGCATCAATCCGGCCTTCTTCCGCTCGGGCGAAATGCTGGCGCACCACTCCACGCGGGTCGATCACTGCGCTGATGCCGTTGTTGGTGGCGCGCAGCACCGGCAAGCCTTCCTCGATGGCGCGCATCCGCGCCTGCGCCATGAATTGCGGCGGGCCGGATGGGCCGAACCAGCCCTCGCTCGACGGATTGAAGATGTAATCGGGGCGGTTGGCGCGGTCGACGACCTCGCCGGGAAAGACGATCTCGTAGCAGACCTGCGGACTGACCCGGCCATAGAGGCCAAGATCGACAGTCCGGGGGCCGGGGCCTGGCCAGAAGTCGATGCTGCCAGCGACCAGCCGCGACAGACCGAGCGGTTCGAGCAGGCCGCGCATCGGCAGGTATTCGCCATAGGGCACCAGATGCGCCTTGGCATAGCCACCGAGGATCTCGCCCTCTGCCGAGACCACCGTGACGGCATTGCGCGCGCCGAGGGCCCGGATCGCGCCAGTCTCATCCGCACCAATCTCCAGATCGACCGCTCCTGTCAGCAGCACCGAGCCTTCGCCCACCACCTCGCCGAGGCGGCGGCGTGCATAGGCAGGGCTGGCGAGCGCGGTGGTGGCATCGTAATAGCGTTGCGGATAGCCTTCGCGCAGGTAGTCCGCCATGCCGCTTTCGGGCCAGAGGACCACGCGCGGCGTATCGGGATCATCCGGCAGGGAGCGCGAAAGCTGTGCCAGGCGCTGGAAGTTCGTTTCGTACTGGCGGGGATCGTTGAGTGCCGCCTGTTCGATCACCGGCTTGGCGATAGTGACCCGGAGGGTGCCCTCGCGCGGTGTCGGGGCGGGCCAATACATGCCTGCCATCACGAGCAGCGAAACCAGCACCAGCACCCGCCAACGCCGCTCGCCTGCCAGCAGGGTCAGTGCCGTACCGAGCAGCAAGGCCACCCCGGACAGCGCATAGGTACCCATGATCGGGGAAAGCGCGGCCAACCCCGTCCGGTCGAACGGTCCGAGCAGGACCATGCCGAACGGGTTCCACGCATAGCCGGTGAAGACCCAGCCGCGGAGCCATTCGGTGACGATCCACGCTCCGGCAAATACCAGCGCGAAAGTCCAGCCAGGGCCACTCCGCACCAGCAGTCGCGCAGCCAAAGCCGCCAGCGCCGGATAGACCGCGAGATAGACCGCCAGCAGCGGCACCGCGAGCCACCCGAGCAGCGCGGGCATCTGCGCCTGATGGGTGAACGAATCGGCGATCCATACATTGCCGAAGGTGAAATGCGCCCAGCCGAACAGCCAGCCGCGCCACGCGGCCTGCTTGACGGTCTCGGACCGGGCAAGCAGCAGTGCGAACAGTCCCACCGCGATCAGCGCCAGTGGCCACAGGCCGTACGGCTGGAATCCCAGCACCGAAACGAAGCCGAGGCCAAGCGACCAGAGCCACGCCTTGGCAGGCGCATGGTGCAGGATCGGCAGCGAGCGCGGGGACGCCGTCATGGTCTTGCCGACGTGCCTTTCTCTAACTCCGACGATCAACCGACCGCTTCGAGTGCCCCGTCACCGCTGCCGTCCTCGTTGCCTTGATCGCGGTTGCGCCGAGGTGGCAACCGCCGACGCGGCTTGGGCGCTTCGTCCGCCACATCGTCGCTGTCGTCCGCCGCAAGGGTTCGGGCGATCGACGGCGGCAGCATGTCGGGATCGAGACCGCCATCATTCTCGACCATATCCTCGGTTTCGGCGGACTTGCGCGCCCTGCGTGCAGGCTTGTCCGCAACGGACCGGTCCTCACGTGGCCTGTCATCACGGGGCTTGTCATCCCGAGGCTTGCGCTGTCTCGGTTTGGGTGCATCGCGGGTGAAGGGATTGTCGTCGTCGGTCTGGTCACCGCTTTCGCCCTCGCTGCCCGGCACGGGGCGCGGTTCTTGCGTACGACGACCGTCATCGCGCCGGTTGTCGTCATTGCGCTTGTCATCATTGCGCTTGTCATCATTGCGCTTGTCATCATTGCGCTTTTCGTCATTGCGGGGGCGCGCATTGCGGCGGTATTCGTCGCGATCCTGGTTGCGCTCTTCCTGGCGGCTGTAGCCGTCATCGCTGTCCGAATCGTAATCGTCGTCCGAACCCTCGGAATCGCGCTCGCCGTCACGGCGGGGGCGCTGATCGTCCTTGACCGCCTTCATATCCGCCATCACGCGGAAATAGTGGTCCGCGAACTGGAGATAATATTCGGTCTGCACCCGGTCGTCGTTGAGCTGCGCTTCCTGCGCCAGCTTCTTGTACTTGTCGAGCATCTGGGGCGCATTGCCGCGCGCCCGGCTGTCGATCCGGTTGGACTGGTTGGGATTGCCACCGCCACGGTTGTTGCCACGCCCGCGACGGCGATTGTTGTTGTTGTTTCGATTGTTGTTCAAAGGAATTTCGTTTCCTTGCTTCGATCTGCGGCACCGTGCCGCTGGCGATCTTGCTGACCCCTCTTCGACCGCAACCCCCGGATAGCGGTCCGTCCAGCATCTGCGCGAAGGAGGGCGCTTAGCCGCCCCCTGTCTGGCAAATGGTGGAGTGTCGGCCCTGTGCATTCCATGCAACCGGGGCCTGCGGCTAGAGTTAGCTACTCGATTCGCCTTTGCCAAGTGCTAATCGCAGCACCAGCGCGCGATCACGCCCTGCGAGATCGGGGCGGACGGTGCTGGCGAAGCCGCTGGCCCTGGCGATAGCGCTGACAGCTTCGGACTGCGTGGCGCCGATTTCGAGCACTGCCACGCCGTCGGGCGCGAGCAGCCCCGGCAGTTGCGGGATCAGCGCCCGATAGTCGTCCAGCCCCTCCGGCCCGGCGAACAACGCCTGCGCCGGTTCATATTGGCGGACATCGGGGGCGAGGTCGGCAGCTTCCTCGACATAGGGCGGATTGGCGATGACGAGATCGAACCGCTCCAGACCTGTGTGCCAACCAGTCTTGGTCCAGTCGGCAGGCCGGAACTGCGCGCGGTCCGCCAGACCCAGCGCCTCCGCATTGGCGCGGGCGACTTCCAGCGCATCGGGCGAGGCGTCGATGCCGGTGCCTTCAGCGAGAGGCAATTCGGCCAGCAAGGTCAGCAGCAGCGCGCCCGATCCGGTGCCGCAATCGAGAATTCGCCTGGCCTGCGGAGCCCCCGCCAGTGCCGCCTCGACCACGCTCTCGCTGTCGGCGCGCGGGATCAGGACGGCGGGGGAGACGCGGAAAGGTCGCCCGTAGAATTCCTGCTGGCCGATGATATGCGCCACGGGTTCGTGCGCGGCGCGGCGTTCGACAAGCGCTTCGAAATGGGGCGGACTGGGTCTGGTCATGTGGCGCAGCAGCATTTCTGAGCGGGAAGCGCCGAGGGCGTTGGCCATCAGCAGTTCGGCATCGAGCCTTGCCGTATCGGAAGTTTCGGCAAGCCGCGCAGCCGCCTCGCGGATCGCCTCTGCAACCGTCACTCGCTCATCGCCGCCAGCCGCTTCGCCTCGTCCTCGGCGATCAGCGCGTCGGTGACTTCGGCCAGCCCCGGCCCGGCGAGCACTTCGTCCAGCTTGTGCAGCGTCAGGCCGATGCGGTGATCGGTCACGCGGCCTTGCGGGAAATTGTAGGTGCGGATGCGTTCGGAGCGGTCGCCGCTGCCCACCATCGCCTTGCGCAGGTCGGCCTCGGCGCCGTGCGCTTCCTCGCGGCGGCGTTCGTAGAGGCGTGCGCGGAGCACCTTCATCGCCTTGTCGCGGTTCTTGTGCTGGCTGCGCTCGTCCTGCATCGCGACTACGATTCCGGTGGGAATGTGGGTGATGCGCACGGCACTATCGGTGGTGTTGACGTGCTGCCCGCCCGCGCCGCTGCTCCGGTAGATGTCGATCCGCAGGTCGTTCTCGTCCACGCTCACATCGACTTCGGTGGGTTCGGGCAGCACCGCCACGGTCGCCGCGCTGGTGTGGATGCGCCCGCCGCTTTCGGTGACCGGCACGCGCTGCACGCGGTGGACGCCGCTCTCGAACTTCAGCTTGGCGAACACCCCGGTGCCGGTGACGTTGGCGACGATTTCCTTGAAGCCGCCCACTTCGGCCGCGTTCATGCTGACCGGCTCGACCTTCCAGCCCTGATCGGCGGCGAAGCGTTCGTACATGCGGTAGAGATCGCCCGCGAACAGCGCCGCCTCGTCGCCGCCGGTGCCGGCGCGGATTTCGAGCATGGCGGGGCGCTGGTCGGCGCTGTCACGCGGCAGCATCGCGATGGCGAGCGCACGCTCGGCAAGCGGCAGCGCCTTCTTGAGCTGGCCCAGCTCCTCTTCCGCCATGCCGCGCATTTCGGGATCGGCGAGCATTTCGGTGAGCCCTCCGATCTCCTCGCGCATGGCCGCGACTTCGGCGGCAGCCTTGGCGACCGGCTCCAGCTCGGCATAGTCGCGGCTGGCCTGGACAAAGGCCTCGCCTTCCAGCTGCCCGCTGGCCATGCGCGCTTCGAGCTCGGCGAACCGGTTGCCGATCTGGCGGAGACGTTCTGCGGGGATGGTCATGAATTGTTTTCGTGATCAGGAATATCCCAGCGTCGGATAAACGCCTGAAATGCTTCCTCCTGGCGATCGATTTCTGGGAATGTCACCAGCCAGTTTTGAACGGCATTCTCATCCCGAATGTCCATAGAGACAAGCACTCCGGGAGCTGCCTTGCGGGCCTTGTCGTAGCGCTTCCTCGGACTTCCATGCGCGAATAGCTCCGCCCGAATGCCCATCTGCCGGAACATCGAAACCGCTGCCACCGCATCAGCCTCGCGCTCGCGGTTCTCCGCTACAACGGCGATCTCGAGACGCTCTTGCCCCTTCTCCCCCACCAACATCGCCAGTCGCTCGATCCCCGCAGCCCACCCCACCGCAGGTGTGGCAGGACCGCCGAGCGATTCCATCAGCCCGTCGTAGCGACCGCCGCCCAGAATGGTGCTCTGCGAACCCAAAGCCGCCGCCGCTGCCGAGCCCTCATCGGGCACGAACTCGAACGCGGTGTGCCGATAATAGTCAAGTCCTCGAACAAGGCTCTCTGCGCGCGTCCATTTCACGCCCGCAGAGTCCAGCCCTCTTGTCACCGCGTCAAAAAATGCGCGCGCATCATCGGAAAGGAACTGATCGATTTTCGGGGCCTCAGCGGCAAGCAAGCGGTCTGTGGGGTCTTTAGAGTCGAGAATGCGGAGCGGGTTCGTCTTGAGGCGAAGCGCAGACTCTTCAGACAGACTGAGGACATGCCCCATAAAGTATTCCACCAAGGCCGCGCGCCAGGCTTCGCGGCTGTCGCCGTCGCCCAGCGTGTTGAGGTGCAGCGTCACGCCCTCGATCCCCAGCTCGCGCAATAGCTGGTCGGCCATCGCCAGCAGTTCGACATCGGCCTGCGGCTCGCCCGCGCCGATGATCTCGGCGTCGATCTGGTGGAACTGGCGGTAGCGGCCCTTCTGCGGGCGTTCGTAGCGGAACAGCGGCCCGTGGGTCGCCACCTTGAGCGGCGCGTGCTGCTGCCAGCCGTTGGTGATATAGGCCCGCGCGATCCCGGCGGTGAATTCGGGGCGCAGGGTCAGGCTTTCGTCGCCGCGATCGCGGAACGAATACATTTCCTTGGAGACGATATCCGTGGTCTCGCCGATCGAACGAGCGAACACCTCGGTCTTTTCGAACACCGGCATTTCCACCCGGCGGAACCGGTAGAGCTTGCGCACCCGCTCGAAGGTCTCGACCACGAAAGCAAAGGCTTCCGCGTCGGCACCGAAAATGTCCTGCGTGCCCCTGATGGCCTGCGGTGTCTGGGTCTTGCTCATGGTGGCTGCCCTTACCCACCTTCACTGCAATCGCAAATCCCCTCTCGCCATCGCCGAAGCTATCCGCTAGGCGCGCGCTCAGTTTTGGGAGGGGATGCCGCTTAAACCCGCAAGAGGATAAAGCATCCATGCGTATCGAACACATCCCGACGGGTGACAACCCGCCGGAAAGCCTGAACGTCATCATCGAAGTCCCCACGGGCGGCGAGCCGGTGAAGTATGAGTTCGACAAATTGTCGGGCGCGCTGTTTGTCGATCGCATCCTGCACACGCCGATGCGCTATCCGGCCAATTACGGCTTCGTCCCGCACACGCTCAGCCCCGATGGCGATCCGCTCGATGCGCTGGTCATTTCCCGCTCGCCCTTCATCCCTGGCTGCGTGGTGCGCGCGCGTCCCATCGGCGTGCTCAACCTGGAAGACGAGCACGGCGGCGATGAAAAGCTGATCTGCGTGCCGGTAGACACGACGTTCCCCTATTATTCGGACGTCGCCGAAACCAAGGACCTGCCGAGCATCATCTTCCAGCAGATCGAGCACTTTTTCACCCACTACAAGGATCTCGAAGCCGAAAAGTGGGTGCGCATCGGCAAATGGGGCGACGCAGCTGAAGCCAAGCAGATCGTGGTGGAAGCGATAGAGCGGTACAAGAACGCCTGATCATTCCACCGGGCGGGCCTGGTCGAGCAGGTCCTTTTCCTGACCCGGTGCGCCCTTGCGCTCCTCCTCCACCATCCGCGCGATCTCGTCTTCGGGAGCGACATCGTTCGCTTCAGTTGCAAGAGGTTGGGCTGAAGGGGGCGCGGCAGTGGCGGGAGTCTCATCGCGGCGCTCCCGGTCGGCAATGTTCTCCAGCGGCAAGGGCACGGTGCGCGAATCGAAGCGCAGCCGGTAGATCGGTTCGGGTAGAGCGAAGCCGCCATGTTCCAGCGCGGCCTTTGCAGCAACTATCGCGCGGCTGCGCGCCTTGGCCCAGTCGGCTTCGCGCTGGTCTATCCAGCCGAGGAAGCGCAGCACCACGCTCGAATCCCCGACATCGTCGATCAGCACTTCGGGTGCCGGGTCGGCAAGCACGAAGTCCAGCGCGGCCAGGGTCTCCCGCCCCAGCACCCGCGCTGCCTGCACATCGTCATCGGCATCGACGCCCAGCTTGAATTCGAACCGTCGCTGCGGATTGCGCGTGTAATTGAGAATGATCGCCTTGAAGACGGTGGAATTGGGAATCCGCAACTGGTTGCCATCCAGCGTCATCAGCACGGTCGCGCGGCTGGTCAGGCGGATCACGCGGCCTTCGTGGGCGTCGATCACCACGTGATCGTTCGCGCGGAACGGCTGGCGCAGGCTGAGCATCAGGCTCGCCACGTAATTTTCCACCGTATCGCGCATGGCAAAGCCCAACGCGATGCCGATCACCCCCGCCCCGCCGAGCACCGCGCCCATCAGCGTCCCCGCCCCGATCATGTCGAGCGCCACGACAAGACCGATGACGACGAAAGCAAAACGGATCACGCTCTGGATCAGTTCGGCGAGGAATGAATTGGGCGCCAGCCGCCGCCAGACGCGCGTCAGCGACGAAAGCAGGTAGCCGAACCCTGCGATCAGCAGCCCCACCAGCAAGGCCAGCCCCACCAGCGGCACCGCGCGCCACAGCGACTGGAGCCGTTCGCCGAGGCTGCCGATATTGCTTTCAAGATCGACCGAAACGTCGCGGGTGATGGCGTTTTCCACCGTCACCACGCCCGCCACCCCCGCGGCGATGGCTTCCGCCCGGGCGACTGCGGCGGCATCGGGCGCGGTGCCTTCCAGCGTCACGACGCCTTCGGAAACGCTTGCACTGACGGCGTTCAGGCTGGGAACGTTGGCGAAGATATCGGCGAGCCGCGCCGCGATCCGCTCATCGGCGCCTGCCGTCTGTTCAACCTCGATAGACCCGGCTTCGGGAGATGGCGGGGAGGCATCGGCCGCGGGAGCCTCCGGAACCTGCGCCTGCGCAGGCTGCCCCGCCAGAACCAGTAGCAGGGGAAGGGCAATGCGGGCGAAAAGCCCCGTCAGAACGCTGCGGCAATCGCCTTGAAGGCGAAAGTCAGTGCCAGCGGCAGGCCGATTGCGGCGAGCCACAGCAGCGCCATTTCGCGCTTGAACGCGGGGGCGAGCGCGGGATCAGCCGCTTGTTCGTCCGATAGGCCTTCCCAGCGCTTCTCCATCCACCGGCAGGCCGGGATGATCGCCGCGACAAGCACGACCAGCGCGAAATAGGGGAGCAACGAGCCGCCGCCCGATTTCAGCTGCGTCATCGTCACGAAAATGTGCAGGCCGGTATAGACCAGCAGCCCGAAAGCGACATGATCGCTCGCGCTTTTGCGCCAGTCGATTGCCTTGTTCGCGTGCTGGCCTGTATGCTGGCCTGTGTGCTGTTGCACATCCGGTTTCCGCGTGATCGCCTTATCCATCAGCGTTCTCTCTCCAATCCCTGCTCCGGGCTTATTTCAAATGGTGGCATGGTTTTCAAGCGCGTCAACCATATGTTCAGGCGAGTGGGCAATGAATGGGTGAATTCGGGACAGGTCATGCACGAATCTTGCCAAACACCCTTCAAAGCCGCGCCGCACATGCTAGAGGACGGCGGATGAGCGCGTTTGACGACGATTTCCTGGACGAAGCGGCCCTGGCCGAAGCAACGGCGAAGGCGCCGGTGAAGGCCGCGCCCGACCTGCCGCCGCAGGGCGGGCTGGAAGTGATTTCCATCGCCAAGAGCTACGACAAGCGCTCGGTGCTGTCAGACATCTCGCTCACCGTCGCCAAAGGCGAGGTGCTGGGCCTGCTCGGCCCCAACGGCGCGGGCAAAACCACCTGTTTTTACTCGATAATGGGGCTGGTGAAGCCAGACAGCGGGCGCATCCTGATGGACGGCGTCGATGTCACCAAGCTGCCGATGTACCGCCGCGCGATCCTCGGCCTCGGCTACCTGCCGCAGGAAACCAGCATCTTCCGCGGGATGACGGTGGAACAGAACATCGCTTGCGTGCTCGAAATGGTCGAGCCGGACAAGGCAGTGCGCGCCGCCGAACTCGAACGGCTGCTCGATGAATTCGGCCTCGCCCGGCTGCGCGCCAGCCCGGCGATGGCGCTTTCGGGCGGTGAGCGGCGGCGGTGCGAAATCGCCCGGGCGTTGGCGGCCAATCCTTCGATCATGCTGCTAGACGAACCCTTCGCGGGAATCGATCCGCTGTCGATCAGCGATATCCGCGATCTGGTGAAGGACCTGAAGGCGCGCGGCATCGGGGTGCTGATCACCGATCACAACGTCCGCGAAACGCTCGACATCGTCGACCGCGCCTGCATCATTTACGGCGGGCAGGTGCTGTTCGCCGGCAGCCCGCAGGAACTGGTGGCGGACGAGAACGTGCGCCGGCTGTACCTGGGCGAGAGCTTCACGCTGTGATGCGCAAACGGGGGAAATAGGACATGGCGCTCGGTCCGCGCCTCGATCTCCGCCAATCGCAATCGCTGGTGATGACGCCGCAGTTGCAGCAGGCGATCAAGCTGCTGGCGCTGTCGAACCTCGAAATCGAGACCTTCATCGGCGAGGCGCTGGAAAGCAACCCGCTGCTCGAAGCGGGCGAACTGAGCGCCGACGATGCCCCGCCCGACAGCGCCGAACCCGTCATCGCCGACTCCACCTCCGGCGACGGCGACGGCGCGCTCGATATCGATGTCACCGCATTGGACCGGGATCGCGATACGGGCGACTGGTCCGCCCCGGCATCGGGCGGCATGGGCGAAGAAGGGCCGGACCTCGAAAACCGCGCCGGTGAGGACCTCAGCCTTGCCGATCATCTCGATGCGCAAATCGGCCCTGCTGCCCCTGATCCCCAGACCGCCTTCATCGCCCGCCACCTTGTCGGCCTGCTCGACGAAGCGGGCTATCTCGCCACCCCGCTGCCCGAAGTGGCGCTACAGCTCGGCGTGCCGCTGTCCGCAGTCGAGCGCGCGCTCGCGCTGGTGCAGTCGCTCGATCCCACCGGGGTCGGCGCGCGCAGCCTTTCCGAATGCCTCGCGCTTCAAGCCAAGGAAGCGGACCGCTACGATCCGTGCATGAAGGTGATGATCGACAATCTCGATCTCGTCGCCAAGGGCGCGGTCGCGCAGATCAAGCGCATCTGCGGGGTGGATGACGAGGATTTCGCCGACATGCTCGCCGAACTGCGCAGCTACAATCCCAAGCCCGGCCTCATGTTTGGCGGCAGCGCCAGCGCGGCGGTGGTGCCCGATATCCTGCTCAGCGAAGGCAAATCGGGCGGCTGGGATATCCAGCTCAACGAAGCGAGCCTGCCCCGGCTGGTGGTCAATCGCGGCTACTATGTGGAACTGCGCAACGGCTGCACCGGGAAGGACGCCAAGGCCTGGCTGTCCGAACGGCTGGCCGATGCCAACTGGCTGATCAAGGCGCTCGACCAGCGGCAGAAGACGATCCTCAAGACCGCTGCCGAGATCGTCAAGCAGCAGGAAGGCTTCTTCCGCAAGGGCGTCGCCCACCTGCGCCCGCTGACCTTGAAGACCGTGGCCGAAGCCATCGAAATGCACGAAAGCACCGTCAGCCGCGTCACCAGCAACAAGTTCCTCCACTGCGCGCGCGGCACCTTCGAACTGAAGTACTTCTTCACCAGCGGCGTCGGCGGCGGCGAGGATGGCGAAGGCGCGAGTGCGGAGACGGTGAAGGCGCGCATCAAGGCTTTGTGCGACGCCGAGGAAGCGGGCAATATCCTCTCCGACGACGCGCTGGTGGACCTGCTGAAAGCCGAGGGCTTCGACCTGGCACGGCGCACCGTGGCGAAATACCGCGAGGCGATCGGGATCGGGTCGAGCGTGCAGCGGCGACGGGCCAAGAAGCTGGCGGGGGTGGGGTGACTGCGCGGATGCCAGCTTGGTGCGATACGGTTGGCACTTCTGTCGGCCGTCCGATTGGTAGCTTGGCACCACTTCCAGCAGGGCATGAGGGACGGAGCCTGGCAGAAGTCCCCGCTGCATCGGGAAGATTCCTGACCGGAGAGCGACCGTCCTGAGTGGACGGCGTGGCTAATCTGCTCCGCACCACCCGCGATCAAGCCGACTGCGCCGGGCGAGTTCGCGCTCGACCATGGTATCGGCCAGTTCCTCGCCCCCGCGCCGGGCTGCGCGCAACTCGCGGCCGTAATCGTCGCGCGGCGGTTCGGCCCCGCCGTACAGCTCGAATGTACCGAGGTTGAGCCAGGCGGCCAGTTCCTCGCGCGCCACCTGCGCGAGCCGCCGCTCGGCGTCGCAAGCCCCCTCGATCTCGGGCGCGTCGTAGCCGGTCAGGCGGATGCGGCGCGAGCCGATGGCAAGGGTATCGCCGTCGATCACGCAGGCCGTCCCGCCAGACCCGCTGCCGCACAAGGCGAACTGGCGCTCGACCGGAGACCACTCGCTCCGGTCTGGAAGGCGGAAGAGGACAACCGTCAGCACGATCACCGCCGCGCCCAGCCACCAGCGCGCGCCGCTCCACCAGCGGGCAAGCCGCCGCCGCCGCTGCCATGCGGCATCGAAACGCGGAGCCTTGACCAGCGCTCAGTCCTTGACCGGGAACGGCGGCAGCGGCTGGAGCATGCCGAACTCCTCGCCCAGCGGCGGATGGGCGAGCGCGGGCCAGGTCAGCAGTTCCTCCGGCACGTGGGTTTCGGGTAGGCGATCTAGCAGGTCGCGGATCAGCGTCAGCCGCCCGTGCTTCTGGTCGTTGAAATCGACCACCGTCCACGGCGCGTGTTCGGTATGGGTAGCGGCAAACATCGCCTCGCGCGCGGCGGTGTAATCGGCATAGCGGCTACGCGCCTCGACATCGATCGGCGAGAGCTTCCAGCGCTTGAGCGGATCTTCCAGCCGCTCGGCAAAGCGCTCTTCCTGATGCGCCTGATCGGCAGACAGCCAGTACTTGAACAGCCGCACGCCATCGTCCACCAGCAGTTTTTCGAAAATCGGCGCTTCGTGGAGGAACTTGTCCACCTGTTCGGTGCTGGTGAATCCCATCACCTTTTCCACGCCTGCGCGGTTATACCAGCTGCGATCGAACAGCACGATTTCGCCCGCTGCGGGCAGGTGCGGGACATAGCGTTGGAAATACCACTGCGTCCGCTCGACATCGCTTGGCTTGGCGAGCGCTACGATGCGGCACTGGCGCGGGTTCAGCCGCTCGCTGATCGCCTTGATCGACCCGCCCTTGCCCGCCGTATCGCGCCCTTCGAACAGCACGCAGATGCGCGCACCCGTCGCGCGCGCCCAGCGTGCCATGGCGACCAGCTCGAGCTCCATCGGCTCGAGCAGCTCTTCGTAATGTTTGGTTTTCATCGCCCGCGATCATGGCGCAAGCGTGCGGGCTTGACCAGATGGCGGATCGTTACTCGGCGGAAATGCGCGGGCTTGCGCGGCGATCGTTGCCGCTGCGACGTTCACGTTTGCGCTTGTCTACGCCATCGAAGGGCACTTGCGCCACGCGCCGGTCCACGCTGCGGCGGCCGCTCTCTTCACTCGCGTTCGGTCCGGTGGTTGCCTGCATCACTAACCCCCCTATGGCCTGTCGCCCCGGGCGACAGCGAAGGCGCGTGGTAAACGCCCATTCACCCTATCCTGCCGCAGCGGGGTTACTTTCGGGTTAACGCGCTTGCGGGAAAGTTGGCGGGCGGAAATGCTGGCTCTTCCCCCGATTGCGCTTTAATGCGCGCGGCCATGCTGAAGGATGCTCTGCCATTGCCCAATGACGATAAAATGCTGGCCAAGGCCGAGACCCTGATCGAGGCGCTGCCCTATTTCCAGCGCTATGCGGGGCGCAGCTTCGTGGTGAAATACGGCGGCCATGCGATGGGCGATCCGGCAGCGGCGGAGGATTTCGCGCAGGACGTGGTGCTGCTCAAAGCAGTCGGCATCAATCCGGTGGTGGTCCACGGCGGCGGGCCGCAGATCGGCGCGATGCTCAAGAAACTCGGCGTCGAAAGCACCTTCGTCGATGGCCTGCGGGTGACCGACAAGGCGACCGCCGAGATCGCCGAAATGGTCCTCTCGGGTGCGATCAACAAGGAACTGGTCGGCTGGGTCAACCAGGCGGGCGGCAAGGCCATCGGCCTGTCGGGCAAGGACGGCAAGATGGTCCGCGCCGAGAAGGTCAGCCGTACGGTGAAAGACCCCGACAGCCAGATCGAGCAGGCGGTGGATCTGGGCTTCGTGGGTGAGCCGGTGGACGTCGATATCGCCGTGCTCAAGACAGTGAGCGATGCGGGGATGATCCCCATCGTCGCCCCCATAGCCAGTGACGGGGCGGGCCACACCTACAATATCAACGCCGATACGATGGCCGGTGCGCTGGCGGCGGCACTGGGCGCGGCGCGGCTGTTCCTGCTGACCGATGTGACGGGCGTGCTGGACAAGGCGGGCAAATTGCTCACCGATCTCACCCCGGCGGACATCGCCGCGCTGCGCGAGGACGGGACGATCAGCGGCGGAATGATCCCCAAGCTGGAAACCTGCGTGCAGGCGGTAGAATCGGGCTGCGAAGCGGCGGTGGTGCTCGACGGACGGGTGCCACACGCAATGCTGCTGGAATTCTTTACCAGTCGCGGGGCGGGTACGCTGGTGAGTGCTTCATCCGGTGCGGGTTGAGACTGTACCCCGCCGCGCCTAGATAGGCATCGGGACGTAGCAAGGGGCGCGCGCAGGCGTTGCCCCGGTATAGACAGAGAAACGGGAGTCAGGCGTGCTCGCCATCATCCAGATTATCGAAATGATTGCCAGTGCGATCATTTTCCTGGTCATCATCCAGTTCGTGATCGGCCTGCTGTTCGCGTTCAACGTGGTCAGCCCCAGCAACGAATTCCTGACCCAGATCTATCGTTCGATCAACGCCCTGCTCGATCCGCTGCTTCGGCCGATCCGCAAGCTCTTGCCCGATACCGGGGCAATCGACTTTTCCCCGCTGGTGCTGATCCTCGGGCTGAACATCCTGACCATCGTGCTTGCCGATGTCTTGCTCTAGGCGGGCTGGGCACGCGAAGGTTCTCGCAAGCGGAGTGCTGTGCGTGGCGCTCGCCGCCTGCGCTTCCCCGCAGGCGCAGCAGCGCGCAGCGATGGCCAATATGGCGGAACGGGTGCTGGAGCGGGCAGGCTCCATCGGCGATCCGGGGCGCGTCGCCGCTGCCGATTTCGCCTTCGCGCGGATGGCGCGCGACGAGGGCCAGTGGACCGCCTTTGCCGCGACTGCTGCCGACGGCGCGCTGATACATGGCTCCGGCGGCACCTTTCCCGCTGCGCCGTGGCTGGCGCAGCAGAGCAATCCGGCGCAAGCGGTAGTCTGGGGGCCGAACACCGTGTGGTCGAGTTGTGACGGGACGCTGGCGGTGAGCTTCGGGCGCTTCGAGCAGCCCGATGGGCTGGTCGGCAACTATGTCACCGTGTGGGAATTGCAGCCCGACCGCAGCTACAAGTGGATCTACGACATGGGCGGGCCGGACAATCCGCAGCCCCCGCCGCGTACCGGCCCGGTGATTCCCGAAGGCGAGGAAGCGATCATCGTGCCGGGGCTGACGTCCATCGAAGGGCGGATCGCCGATTGCGCGGTGCCCGGTGAAGTGCTGCCGGAAATCTCCGTGGCCCCGCTTGCTGACGGACAGAGCGGCGGCACTGTCTCGGCGGACGGAACCCTGCGCTGGACATGGACACACAGCGCTTCGGGCAATCGGTCCGTTCGCGTGAACTGGGTGCGCGATGGCATGGTGCAGGAAGCGCTCGCCTTCACAGCGCCGCTACCCCTGGCCCAATAGCCGATGCTCGAACTGTTCCTCTCCGCCTTCATCACCCTGTTCGTGGTGATCGATCCACCCGGCTGCGCGCCGATCTATGCCGGCCTGACCAAGGGCGCGAGCGCGGCGCAGGCGCGCAACATGGCGATCCGTGCCTGCGTGATCGCAAGCGTGATCCTGCTGGTGTTTGCGCTGTTCGGGCAGCAATTGCTCGGCGCCCTGCACATCGAACTCGACAGCTTTCGCATCGCAGGCGGCATCATGCTGTTCATGATCGCCATCGACATGGTGTTCGAAAAGCGCACCCAGCGGCGCGAGGAACGCGCGGTCAAGGTTGCCGCCCAAAGTACAGGGGGGCCCGAAGTGGAGGACGTTTCGGTGTTCCCGATGGCGATGCCGATGCTCGCCGGGCCGGGGGCGATTGCGGCGGTGATGCTGTTGCAGAATGAGGCCGATGGACCGGAAGAATCGCTGGTGGTGCTCGGCGCGCTGGCGCTGGTGATGGTGCTCACCATGATCGCCCTGATCGCCGCCGGTCCGCTGATCCGACTGCTGGGCGACCGGGTGGAAGCGGTAATCACCCGACTGCTCGGCGTGCTGCTGGCAGCGCTGGCAGCGCAATATGTGATTGACGGACTACGGGGGAGCTTCGGGCTCTGAAACTATTGAAGAGTTACATGCCCCTCGTCCGGGTCGCCCTTGGCGAAGAACTCCAATAACGAAACCAGCAGGTCGCACCTTTCCCTAAGGTTCCGCGCTTCCAGCAAGCCCTGCTTCGCCGCAGAATCGAACGGCGCGATCTGCGAGACGCCGTTGATCAGCGTCACATCGTCCAGCTGCGCCACCGAATCCCAGTCGATCGCATAGCCCTGCGCATCGGCGAACTTGCGCGCTTCGTGCTCGAAGCTGGCGCGTTCGCCGAGCGAGAGGAATTCCTCCTTCGGCTCCTCGATCAGCTCGGCCTCGACCTGCCGGAACGGGGTGGCGACATCGAGTTCGCGTGTCACGCGGAAGCGCGATTCGCCCAGCAGCACGATATTGTAGCGCCCGTCCTCGCTGGTCTCGACATCTTCGATCTTGCCCACGCAGCCGACACTGAACAGCGGCGCGCCCTTGCCCGGCTCGGTCGGCTGGATCATCCCGATCCGCCGGTCCCGTGCCAAGGCATCGCCCACCATCGCCCGATAGCGCGGCTCGAAGATGTGCAGCGGCAGGTGCAGCCCCGGAAACAGGATCGCGCCCGTGAGCGGAAAGATCGAGAGGCGCTTGATCGTCATCCGAACAGGATCAGGCTGAGCTTGCGGCGCTGGGCGGAAACCCACGGGTCCGCCATGCCCACTGCTTCGAACAGCTGCAGCAGCTTGGCCTTGGCGGGGCTTTCCTCCTCACCGCTTTCCTCGCTGGAGTGGCGCTGGATCGCGCCGAGCAGCACTTCGGCGGCCTCGTCCCTTTCACCTGCGGCGAAAGCAGCTTCGGCAAAGGCGATCTGCGCCTCGGCGTCGGCGGGGCGCTCGGCAGCTGCCGCCCGCAGCGACTGCAATTCGCCCGGATCGACCTTGGTCCCGGCCAGTTCGATCGCCACCTGCGCCTGAGCGACCAGCGGATCGCCCTGCACCTCGGGCGGCAGGGCAGCATAGGCTGCCTGCGCGTCCTCCACCCGCCCCGCAGCAGTCAGCGCGCGCAGCAGGCCTGCCTGCACATCGGGTCGCTGGGAAATCGGCGGCGGCGCATTGTCTGCAATCTGGCTGTACAGCTCCACCGCCTTGTCGCTCTCGCCCGCTGCCAGCAGTTCCTCGCCCATGGCCAGCATCTGCGCCAGTTGCGCTTCCATCTGCGCCTGCTCGTCGTTCGCGGCGGGATCGTAGGCGCCCGGCTGCACCGGCAGTTGCTTGAGGATCTCGTCGAGCGCGGCCTTCAGCTGCGATTCGCTGCGCGCCGGGGTCAGGTCGGCCACCGGCTGGCCCTGGAACATCGCATAGACGGTGGGGATCGACTGGACCTGGAACTGCCCGGCGATGAAGCGTTCGGCATCGACATCGATCTTGGCCAGCACCACGCCCTTGTCGGCATACTCGGCGGCAACTTTCTCCAGCACCGGGGTCAGCGCCTTGCACGGCCCGCACCATTCGGCCCAGAAATCGACGATCACCAGCTTGGTCTGGCTGGGATCGACCACCGCCTTGCGGAACCGGTCCACCGCCTTCTGTTCGTCGAGTGAGAGGCCCATGCTTGCCAAGGTAATGCTCCTGTATTTCGCCCACTGGCGTTAGCGGCCAATGTGGCATCTGGGAGCCATTTGTGAAGGGCAAATGCGGAATTCCCGCGAGGAGCCGCCCCGGCACCGAAATCGGCGAGATTCCCCCTTGCAGGCCCGCAAGCCCGGTGCTAACCGCCCCGCTCCCTATCCGGCACCATGTGCGGATAAGCGCCAGTGAGCGGGCGTAGCTCAGGGGTAGAGCACAACCTTGCCAAGGTTGGGGTCGAGGGTTCGAATCCCTTCGCCCGCTCCATTTTCCTTCCGGAAATCACCGTTCGGGAACCGCTTGCCGGGGGTGATCTCCGCGCATGCGCGTCTGGGGCGCGGCTGACGCGGGGCTGGGGCGCGGCATAGACCGCGCAGTCATCCCGCAACCGCAAAAGTTGACACGAAGTTTACACCAAAACTACCCAGCGTCGCGCGAGCGGGCAGGCCGGGTCTTTCGCGCCTTTGCGGCTTCCACGGGGTCCAGCCAGGCGCACCAGTCGGCGAATTCGGCATCGCTCAGCCCCTCGCGGCGGCCGACCTTCTTGTCGGCGAGCCGCCCGCGTTCGGCCTGCGCGGAAAGTTCCGCAGCGCGCAAGGCTTCGGGCGATCTCGCCTCGCGCTGTTCGGAGAGGAAGCGCGGCAGCGCCCCGTCGGCCACATCGGCGGTGAGCAGATCGCTGGCGAGCTGTTCGGGATCGACCAGTTCCTCCACCGGCGCGGGCAGCCTTGGCTCCATCGCCCGCAGCGCGGCGTCGAGCGAGGCATGGTCCGGGTTCCGGCTTTCGGCCCCCTTCCCCGCCCGCTCCCCGGACACCGAACCAGACCCCAAACCAGACCAGGCCCCGCCGCGCCGTTCGCGTGCGGCGGCCGAGTAGATCTCGGGCCGCAGGTGGCGCAGCAGAAAAGTCAGCAGCCGGTCGTTGTAGACGGTGCGCGTGCCCGCCAGTTGGCCCTGCCCGTCATAGCTCTCGACCTCGGCCCCCTCGATCGCGCGCTCGAAGGCAATGTCCTCGATCAGCGCCCCGGCCAGCTCGCGCGCCCGGTCCCACGCGCGGGCGAAAGCCCCGGCATGGGCCGCGCGCCGCAACGCATAGGCGCTTTGCCGCGTCATCCCGACTTCCTTCGCCGCGAGGCCGACCAGCCCGGTATCGGCCAGCACCTCGATAAACCGCCGCTGCTTCTCCTCGGTCCACCCGTCATACCGCGGGCGACGGCGGACCGGCACCCAGCGGTATTCGGCGGGATCGTAGCCGGGGGCGGTGAGGGCGAAGTCGGCTTCGGTCTCGGGGGCGGTTGCGGGAGCGGGAGCGGCGGAGGACGCGGCGGGCGCGGGCAGGCGCTGGGGGGCGGGCTTGGTCATCCGGCAGGATGAGGCACGGATGGGGGTATGTAGGAAAGTGTTTTTGCCCTGTTGGGCGCTACCGGCAGCGGAGTTTTACTCCGGCGTTGTGAGGCGGGTGCGGAACCAGTCCGCGAGTTCATCCTCCGCCAGTTCGCCTGCCTCGAGGGCGAGGATCGCCACCACCAGTTCGGCATCGCTGGCATTGATGCCGTAGCCGTTCAGCGAGAGGAAGGTTTCCGCCACCACCGCTGCGGTGCGCTTGTTGCCATCGGTGAAGGGATGGTTGCGGGCAATGCCGTAGGCGTAAGACGCGGCGAGCGCGGCAATTTCCGGCTCGCCGCATTCCGCCAGATTGCGCGGGTGCATCATCGCGCTTTCGAGCGCGCCGGCATCGCGCACGCCCTTGTTTTCCCATTTGGCTGCGCCGCCGTGCTCGGTAAGCTGCTCGGCATGGGCGGCCAGCACCACTTCGGTGGCGATCCAGAAGTGCTTCAAATCCCCCTCCCGCTTGCGGGAGGGGTTAGGGGTGGGAACGACCACCACCCGCTTTCAGGCGCACCCACAGCCGCTGGGGCTTCGCCCCCTCTGCGAGTCCCCGCCAGCGGGAGGGGAGTCACTTCGCGAGTTCGCTAAGCGCCCGCTTGCGCCGCGCCATAACCTCGCGCGCGGCAGCCATCTGCGCTTCGAAATCCGGCTCCGCCGCCGAAAGCTCGATCCCGCGCGGCGTGGTGACGACCGACAACGTCCCGCCAACCTCGACATCGAGATGCGCCAGCACCTCCTTGGGCAGGATGATCCCGGCGGAATTACCGATGCGGGTGATCTTGAGCAGCTTGTTCATACGGGTGTTATAACGGGGAGTTCGGGTGGGGGCAACGCCAGATGAAGCCGGTCTGAGGTCATTTTCGGCAAATTTCCCGTCAACGCATTACCAGTGAAAGAAGCTCTCTAAATCGTTCCTTCGTCTGCTCACTAAGAGAGTCCCTTACCCTTCTAAGCTTATCCTCTCCGACATTGTCGAGGCTACGCATCATGGCAAGATACTCCTTCTTCGAAATGTCTGCACTGTCAATATCAAGTGCAATCTTCGCGATGGCAGATTTTTCCTCCTTAGAGAACAAATCTTCCATCTCGCCCCCCTCAAGTGGAATATATGCAATCTCTTGGGCAGACAGACCAAAGTCCTTCACGTATTTCTTCCCGTTCTTCAATCCCTCCTCGTCAGAGTCAAGCAAGACACAAAAAACTGCGCGCCAACCTATGTTCAACGAAATTAAACCTGACAAAGCAGAAGCAGACGTGCCCGGGTATATTGCGTGTGATCTTTTGAGCTCAAGAACTTGGATCATGACTTCCAGCGTGATAGCATCTGACGGACCCTCGGTTATGACCGCTCGTTCCCACGGAATATCGAGATTATTCGGTACTATATCAAGACAATCTAGTAATGGCTGGTAGTAAGAAGCCTTAGCACTTTTACCCTTGATATAGTCACCCCACCTAGTGCATGTGACAGTTCCTTTATCACGAGACACAACATATGTATTTTTGACGTTAGCAGGCGAAACGAGGTATCTACTGTGTGTGGTGTAAACGAGCGTTGTATCTTCTACCAGCGCGAAGAAGTCCTGCACCATTTTTTGCTGAGCCGTGGAATGAAGATTTGATGCTGGTTCATCGATGAGGTACACCGGCTTTCCAGACCCTTCTCTAAGTTTCTTGCGCCTAAATTCGGTCTTCATCAAAAAAGCTAAATACCAAACCGCTCCTTTACTTCTTTCATGTACAGAGAAGGTTGTGCCATCATTGTCGGATATCTTGATCTCAAAATATTTCTTAACAGGATCATAGGCTATCTCAGCATCATCGATGTCCTTCACACCTGAAAGATCTTCCCATTTCTCAGTGAATGTCTTTTGAAGGGTCTTGTTTACTCGCTTCAGTACCGTTCTAGCATCGTTTTCTCGTGGATTTGATTTGTTAAAATACTCTTCGTAAGCTTTTATCGATAATGTTGCGTCAGTATTATAAAATAGCCCATCTACAATCTCATACCATGAATAATTGTAAGCGGAATTTTGCTTTTTTGTGTATATTCTACTCGGTATTGCATCTTGAAAATCTTCAAAGTACAGTATGAATGGGCATTGAGACACGATACTTTGTGCAATAATGCGCTCAATCTTTGGATCGGAGAAAGGTTTTCATCCTCAAATTGGTAGAAACTTTTTCCGGGATTGCCACCGCTGAACGGAATGACGCGACTAATTCTAACTTTCTTTCGCAGACTCAAATCTCGAAGAAACTCGTCGACCTCTGACTTTACGGTAGCGTCGAAGCCTGCGGCTTTCAGCGCTTGCTTAAATGCCTGATAATTTAGCGGTTCAGCAAACTCGATCTCCGCAGAAATTTGGCACGGGGCGCTTGAGCTAACTTCTTGCTTATTTCGCATAGATGTGAAGAACGGTTTAAGTTTCTCCGGGGGTGGGTCGTTATTGAAGTCAAATGCCTCAATTGCTTTCAAAATACTTGTCTTTCCAGACTCGTTTAATCCAAGCAAAAGGACCAAATCATTCTTTGTGAAATCGAGTGAGACGCCCGAAAGTCCACGAAAATTCGAGACCTTGAATCCTTTATAGGAAAAATAATTTACCGGCTGCTTTTCTCTCTCAAGAAACAAGATGAGCGGATCAAGATAATACTCAGCCCAGATCTCGTAAATTGACCGTTGCACCATCGCCCACCCCCATTTTTCTGCGTACTAGTAAGGCTAACAAGATGCCCGACGCTTGCAAATAAATATCATCTAATCCGCCTCATCCCCTCACGTTCGATAGTTTCTAACGGCTGGTGCGTTGAGCTCGAAGATTGCTGTACTAAGCCCCGAAACCCCCTCCCCCCTCACGCGTTCCTCTCCCACGAAAGGAACCAGAGAAATGGCCGAAGTCGAAACCCCCAGGGCGCTGCTGGTGATGGCGGTGCAGGACCTGCACGATGGCGAGTGCGCGATGGTCGCGCGGCTGGGCAGGGTGCGCGACTGCCTGGACGACGAGGTGATGCGCGAACTTGTCCGCGACGATGCCGCGCTGGCGCAGGCGCAGCGGGACGAGCTGGCGGCGATCGCAAGCAGTCTCGATGCCGAACCGCAGGACGAGCCGAACGTGTGGCTGCGCGCGATCCTCGACGATGCGGACAACGACTGCCAGACCATCGCCCACGGCCCCTTGCGCGACATTGCGCTGGCGGGCGCGCTGCGCAAGGGCAAGCAATCGCAGCGGGTGAGCTATGAAACCGCCCTCGCCCTCTCCCGCAAGCTGGACCTGGGCGAGGCGGCGGACAGGCTCTCGCGCATGGTGGAGCGCGCGGAAGCGACCGACGGCGCGCTCGCCACGGCGCTCGACCGGCTGAGCGCGGGGTTGTAGCGGCCCCGCGCCCGCAGCTCGATCAATCGTGCTCGCGGTCGCCCTGGCCGATGTAGAGTTCGCGCCCGGTCTCGTTGTAGACGCGGCTCATTTCCGCCATTCCCTTTTCGGCGGCGGCTTCATCGACAGGCCCTCCCCCGGCCCCTCCCGCAAGCGGGAGGGGAGTTTCAACCGCCACGAAGGTCTCCACGCCCGCATTCTGCTTCGCGGCAAAATCGCGCACTTCCTGCGTGATCTTCATCGAGCAGAACTTGGGCCCGCACATCGAGCAGAAATGCGCCGTCTTCGCGCCTTCCGCCGGGAGGGTCTGGTCGTGGTATTTCTCCGCCGTGTCCGGGTCGAGGCTGAGGTTGAACTGGTCGCGCCAGCGGAATTCGAAGCGGGCCTTGGACAGCGCATCGTCGCGCACCTGCGAGGCCGGGTGGCCCTTGGCGAGATCCGCCGCGTGGGCGGCCAGCTTGTAGGTCACCACGCCCACCTTCACATCGTCCCGGTCGGGCAGGCCGAGGTGTTCCTTCGGCGTGACGTAGCAAAGCATCGCCGTGCCGTACCAGCCGATCTGCGCCGCGCCGATGCCGCTGGTGATATGGTCATACCCCGGCGCGATATCGGTGACGAGCGGGCCGAGGGTGTAGAACGGGGCCTCGCCGCAGGCTTCGAGCTGCTTGGCCATGTTCTCCTTGATCTTGTGCATCGGCACGTGGCCGGGGCCTTCGATCATCACCTGCACGTCCTGCTCCCAGGCGCGCTTGGTCAGTTCGCCCAGCGTGTAGAGTTCGGCGAACTGCGCCTCGTCGTTGGCATCGGCGATCGAGCCGGGGCGCAGGCCGTCACCCAGCGAATAGGCGATATCGTAGGCCTTCATGATCTCGGTGATCTCGTCGAACCGTTCGTAGAGGAAGCTCTCCTTGTGATGGGCGAGGCACCACTTGGCCATGATCGAACCGCCGCGGCTGACGATGCCGGTGACGCGCTTGGCGGTCATCGGGATGTAGGGCAGCCGCACGCCCGCGTGGATGGTGAAGTAGTCCACCCCCTGCTCGGCCTGTTCGATCAGGGTATCGCGGAACACTTCCCAGGTCAGGTCCTCGGCAATCCCGCCGACCTTTTCGAGCGCCTGGTAGATCGGCACGGTGCCGATGGGCACGGGGCTGTTGCGGATGATCCATTCGCGGGTGTCGTGGATGTTGCGGCCGGTGCTGAGGTCCATCACCGTGTCCGCGCCCCAGCGGATCGACCAGACCATCTTGTCGACTTCGCTGGCGACATCGCTGGCGACGGCGGAATTGCCGATGTTGGCGTTGATCTTGACGAGGAAATTGCGCCCGATCGCCATCGGCTCGGCTTCGGGGTGGTTGACGTTGCTCGGGATGATCGCCCGCCCGCGCGCCACTTCGCTGCGGACGAATTCGGGAGTGACGTACTCGGGGATTTCCGCGCCCCACGAATTGCCGTCGATTTCCCGCCGCACGAATTCGCGGCCGAGGTTCTCGCGCTCGGCGACATATTCCATTTCGGGCGTGATGATGCCCCGGCGGGCGTAATGCATCTGGCTGAGGTTGGCACCCGGCTTGGCGCGCAGCACGGTCTTGTGGACATTGGGGAAGGCGGGGACGCCGCCGGAACGGTCCGGGCCGAGCTGGCCGTTATCCTCGGGCTTGGTCTCGCGCGCGGCATACTCCTCCACGTCGCCGCGTTCGAGCTGCCACTGGCGGCGCAGCTGCGGCAGGCCGGCGCGGATGTCGATTTGGGCGGCGGGATCGGTGTAGGGGCCGGAGGTATCGTAGACCCGCACCGGCGGATCGCCCGCGCTCGGCTCCAGATCGATCTCGCGCATGGCGACGCGGCGCGGCCCGACATGGATCTTGCGGCTCCCCCGGATCGGCCCGGTGGTGACGCCGATTTCGAACTGGCTGTTGATGTCGGCCATGGTCATTCTCTCTTGAAAAGGGGGTGGGAATTCAGAAGCGCAGCAGGGCCACGCAGACAAGGACGATGCCGAGCGCGAGCGAAAGCAGCGCCCATACGGTATCGACCTTGCCGAACAGGCGGCTGGCAAAATGCAGGAAAGGCTTGCCGAAGCCGAGGATCACCAGGCCCTCCACCGCCATCCCTGCGCCCATCACCGTGATGAGTACCGACAGCCAGTCCTGCGGCTGCCACGGATTGACGAGGTAGATCACCGCGCCGAGCGAAAGCACGACGATCCCGGTGAGGAAGCGCAGCGCCTCGTTGTTCTCGAACCCGTCGAGCATGGCTGCCCAGCTGCCGGGCGAACGCAATTCCCCGATTGCCGCCCCAAGCGCGTACAGCCCGGTAAACAGGGCAATCCAGCTCGTGATACTATCCGCTTGGGCCATATCTGCGCGTTCCTCTCCACGGTTTCGGGGGAACGGATGCCTGCGCACAAGCCGCCCTTCCCTCCGCCCGTGCTAACGGGTTCAGGTTCGACGGGTCGGGTGGAGCCTAGCCCACCCCTCTCAGCGATAGGCTCGCTCCCCGGGGATCGGCTAGGTCTAGCCGCTCCCCGCAGCCATGTCGAGCGGGACCATCTTGATAAGGACAGGGGCGCAGGACTTTGCTACAGAAGCGGTCACGGGACACGAACGGAGAGATGTCATGACCAAGAGCGCCCTGTCACTCACACTCGCCGCCGCTGCGGCCGCCATTGTGGTGCCTGCCACACTGGCGGCGCACCACGGCTGGGGCTGGACGCAGGACGAGGAGAGCCGCATTTCCGGCCAGATCGTTTCGATCAGTTTCGGCAATCCGCACATGCAGGTGCAGCTTCGTCGCGAACTGGGCGGCTTCGGCGGCAGCGAGATCTGGAACGTCGATCTTTCGCCGCCGATCGTCGCCGAACGATCAGGCTTTGGGCCGGATCATGCCGCTGCCGGAGACGAGGCGATCATCACCGGGCATCGCGCCCGCGACATGGACGTGCGCGCCTTCAAGGGCGAGACGATCACAGTGCGCGGGCAGACGTTCAATGTGTACCCGCAGCGCGAGATCACGCTCCAGCCGGAGTAGGAGTCGGGCGGACGGTGGCCCGTATCAGGACAATTACATAGCTTCGCATCACTACCCGCTTGCGCAAGCAGGGCTGTGCGATAGTCTTGGCCTTGCTCCGGCGCGGCATTCCGCCTGCCGGCGTCACGAAAGGACGTGGTCGGCGAGGGGGACGCTGGGGTCGCAAGCAGCCGTAAGGCGCAACAGCAAAACAAGTCACCCGTCGGCAACGCCTCATCACAGGAGTTGCTGCAATGTCCCGGATTATCTTCTCGACCTCCGCCGCCGCGCTGGCCATCGCCGTGGCTTTCCTCGCCATGCCTGCCAAGGCCGACGATTGCCTGCTCGACACCAACAACGACGGCAACGCCGACAGCAACGTCGATACCGACCTGGGGGCCAATTCCGGCGGCACCGACACTCTGCTGGCCTGCGGACAGAATGCAACTGCCACGGGTCTCAATACCACTGCGATTGGTGCAAGTGCGCAAGCGACCGCCGATTTCGCTACCGCACTGGGAAGTGCCTCGACTGCATCGGCGGACCGCTCGCTTGCCGTCGGCCGCATTTCGACCGCCAGCGGCATTAATTCGACCGCCGTTGGCCATTTCTCCACTGCAACTGGCCAGAACGCGATAGCCGTAGGCCAAAACTCGGCTTCCCTTGCACTTGGCTCAACTGTAATTGGGCAGTTTGCCAGCGCAAATGCATTGGCGACTGAAGGCGTGGCCGTCGGAACACGCGCCTCAATCACTGCTATCGATGCAATCGCCATCGGCCGCGACAGCGACGCGACAGGGCCAGGCGCCGTAGCTATCGGAGCGCTGGCCCAAGCAACGGTAAGCAACGCTACCGCGATCGGAAACTCAGCCAATGCATTCGGAGCCCGTTCGACGGCTATCGGGTCATTCTCGGAGGCGTTTGGTTCGGGCTCCACTTCGCTCGGCCATTCTAGCGAGGCAGGCCAGTTTTCAGATTCGTCCTTGGGCGCTTTCGCCGTTGCAGAAGGTTCACAATCCACCGCCGTCGGCGCCGAAGCACAGGCCTTGCAGTCCAATGCCAATGCAATCGGCTTCAGTTCCCGCGCTACCGGTGTAGGGAGCATTGCATTGGGTGGGGACGGCGGCGATGCGCTCACTCTGGGGGCAGTCGCCAGCGCCAATCTGGCCATTGCCATCGGGACTGACTCGCTCGCCAGCAATGTCCAGGCGACTGCGCTTGGTGCCAATAGCGAAGCCACCGGCCAAGACTCGACGTCGGTCGGTGCTTCCAGTTCTGCTACGGGTCAATCGTCCGTAGCATTCGGGCAGGGCGCGCAGGCAACGGGCGGCTTCACCACCGTGGTCGGTGCCTCAGCGATCGCGAGCTTGGGAAGCGGGGTTGCGGTTGGCTTTTCCGCCGAAGCTTCCGGATCCGCCGCAACTGCTCTCGGCTCGTCTTCAACGGCAAATGCGGCGCTGGCGATTGCTGTAGGCAGCGTGGCTCAGGCAACAGGTGTGGCCGCGACCGCGTTCGGAGCCAATTCGTTGGCGAGCGGTTCTGGCGCGATTGCATTGGGCAATGTAGCGCAGGCAACCGGGATCCACAGCATCGCCATCGGCACCGACGGCGACGATGCGGACAGCGTCGGCGCATCAGCGAGCGCGGACCGGTCGGTAGCCATCGGCATCGACAGCTCGGCCTCGGGGGTGCGCGCGGTAGCGCTGGGCAACGGCAGTTCGGCAATTGGTCCGATCGGACTCGCGCTGGGCAATGCTGCCGGAGCGGTAAGCTATTCGTCGACAGCCATCGGCGACAATGCGGCTGCCTTCGGCAACGGCTCGGTCGCCTTCGGCAGCTTCTCGACTACGGCAAGCCCAATCGCCGGGCCGCAGACGGGCGGCAACATTGCCATCGGCAGCAATTCGGACATCGTTGCCGGAGC
This sequence comes from Erythrobacter sp., assembly GCA_019739335.1. NCBI lineage: Bacteria > Pseudomonadati > Pseudomonadota > Alphaproteobacteria > Sphingomonadales > Erythrobacteraceae > Erythrobacter > Erythrobacter sp. Next base: position 1,927,659 of record CP073261.1, on the reverse strand, counting down.
CGCTTCTCCCCAGCTAGCCCTCTCGACCCTGGCCAACGGCGGCAATGCCATTGCCTTGGGAACAGCGACGCAGGCGACCGGTGCTTCGGCACTGGCCTTTGGCGCCTTCGCCGCCGCCAGCGGAGCGCGCGGCATCGCTATCGGCACTGACGGGGATGACGACCTTGCGCTGGGCGCACAGGCGACAGGTATTTCTGCAATCGCCCTTGGCGTCGATGCCGAAGCACTGGCGGAGGACGCCACCGCGATCGGGCGCGATGCGCTCGTTACTGGCCTACGCAGCGTGGCGCTGGGCAATGCGGTGGAAGTGACGAACAACAACGCCACTGCCGTCGGCGCCTCTGCCGGGGCCACCGGCCTGTCCGGCTCGGCCTTCGGAGCGCTGGCGCGGGCCGATGCCCAGAATGCGACGGCCGTTGGCCGGTCGACCGATGTCACCGGGATCAGCGGGACGGCGGTGGGCTTTTCTTCCACCGTTTCCGGCACCCGCGGCACGGCGGTGGGTGCCGGAGCCAGCGCCTCCGCCACCCGCGGTACGGCAGTGGGCGACAGCGCCGTGGCGGACCAGGTGCAATCGACCGCTCTGGGCTACCTCGCCAACACCACTGCCGCCAACCAGGTGATGATCGGCGGGGCAGGCTCCTCGGTCGCCATCGGCGACATCATGTCGAGCGATGCCGTGCAGGTGGGCGAGGAGCAGGTCGTTACCATCGATAGCGCCGGAACGCTGGGTGTCTCGAACGTGGCCAGTGCCGCCAGCGTCGCCAATGTCCGGGTCAGCGTCGATTACCTCGCCGCCGTCACTGATGCGCAATTCAGTGCCCTATCGGGCCGTGTCGGCGGACTGGAAAGCGGGCTTGTTGCCACCAATTTCCGGCTGGACGAATTGTCCGAGGAATCGCGCAGCGGCATCGCCGCTGCCATGGCTCAAGCGGAGCCGCCTTTCCCACCAGAGCCGGGCCAGACAGGGTATGCCTTGCGCAGCGCAACCTATCGCGGGGAGTACGGGTTCAGCCTCGGCATCAGCCACCGACTCGCCATCGACGTGCCGCTGACCATCAATGCCAGTGTCAGCCATTCGGGCGGCAGCAACACCGGCGGCTCGATTGGCGTGGCGGGCATATTCTGATCCGGCTTCCCGCTGCGGGACACCCTGCCTATGCGATTGACGGCGGCAGGCCGCCGTGATTTAGGGCTGTGTCACGGGCGGGAGATAATCCTCGCCCACGGCATATCGTGCAACAATACAGCAATCGGGTCGCACCGCGTTACCATGTCCCTTGTCGGACAGGCGCGACCTGCGTTCTTCCGGCGGGGACCAATCCTCGGGAGGACCCCCTATGCTTACCACCAATCGCATCCTTTTCGCCGCCACCCTGCTCGCCGGCACTGCCGGAGCCGCGTTGCTGCTGACCCCGCAACAGGCGCGGGCCGACGATTGCCTGCTCGACCGCGACAACGACGGCGTGGTTGATGCCGGGACCGACAACGACGGCGGGGCCAATTCGAACAATCAGGACAATGCCCTGGCCTGCGGCGTCGGTGCGCAGGCGACCGGCGCCTCTGGCGCGACGGCAATAGGGGCCTCGGCGATTGCCAGCGGCCAGGAAGCGACTGCGGTCGGCGAAAATGCCGACGCCACCGGGCAAGCTTCTACAGCTATCGGTGAGGACGCCCAGGCCACGGGCTTCATGGCCACTTCGCTGGGATCATCGGCCAATGCCGGCACCTTCCGGGGGGCAACGGCCATCGGGGCCTTCTCCTCGGCCTCCAACACCGGCGCGATCGCGCTGGGTGGCGACGGAGGCGCCGGCTTCACCGGCGCCTCCGCTTCCGGCGTCCAGTCGATTGCGATCGGGGACAGGGCAGTGTCCAGCAATGCCGGAAGCATCGGCATCGGCGGTCAGGCGAGTGCAACCGGAAATCGCTCGGTTGCCATCGGCGGGGATAACGACGGCAACGGATTTGGAGCGCAGGCAGCAGGCTTCAACGCAACTGCCGTGGGTACGGACAGCTCTGCTGCGGGTGCGAATACGGTAGCACTGGGAAACCGGGCATCCGCTGGAGACAATTCAGGCACCGCAGTCGGCAACAGCAGTTCGGCTACGAGCTTAGGCGGAACGGCGCTGGGTGCCTCGGCCATCACGAACGGCACCAACGGCACTGCCGTCGGTGTCGATACACAAGCAGGCACGAATTCGTTTGCCGGGGGGGCTGGAGCAAGGGCCAGCTTTACTGCCGACGTAGCGATTGGAGGATTTGCAACCACCGCGGGAGGAAGCGGGATCGGCGGCAATATCGCCATCGGCGGGGCCAGTGGCGGGGGTGGGTCATACGGTCCCGGCGGGGTCAGCCTGTCCGGGCCGGCAGCCCGCACCACTGCCAACGGCGGCAATTCGATTGCGCTGGGCACAGCTGCGCAGTCGACCGGGGCATCGGCGCTGGCGCTCGGCAACCTGTCGCTGGCCAGCGGGCTTGGCGCCATGGCTTTCGGAGGGGACGGGGCGGATGACGATACGGGGGGCCAGTTCGGCGCCCGCGCCACCGGAGCGCAATCCATCGCTTTGGGCGTCGATGCCGAGGCGCTGGCGGAGGACGCCACCGCGATCGGGCGCGATACGCTCGTTACCGGCCTGCGCAGCGTGGCGCTGGGCAATGCGGTGGAAGTGACCAACAACAATGCCACAGCCGTTGGCGCCTCTGCAGGGGCCACCGGCCTATCCGGCTCGGCCTTCGGCGCGCTGGCGCGGGCCGATGCGCAGAATGCGACGGCTGTTGGCCGGTCGACCGATGTCACCGGCATCAGCGGCACGGCGGTGGGCTTTTCTTCCACCGTTTCCGGAACCCGCGGCACGGCGGTGGGTGCCGGAGCCAGCGCCTCCGCCACCCGCAGTACGGCAGTGGGCGACAGCGCGGTGGCGGACCAGGTGCAATCGACCGCTCTGGGCTATCTCGCCAACACCACTGCCGCCAACCAGGTGATGATCGGCGGTGCGGGATCTTCGGTGGCCATCGGCGACATCATGGCTTCGGACGCTGTGCAAGTGGGCGAGGAGCAGGTCGTTACCATCGATAGCGCCGGAACGCTGGGTGTCTCGAACGTGGCCAGCGCCGCCAGCGTCGCCAATGTCCGGGTCAGCGTCGATTACCTCGCTGCGGTGACTGATGCGCAATTCTCGGCGCTGTCGGGCCGCGTGGGGTCGCTCGAATCCAGCCTTGCAGCGACCAACTTCCGCATCGAGGATGTCAACCAGCGCCTCTCCGGCGGGATTGCGGCTACGGCGGCGCTGGGCAGTGCCATTGCCCTGCCCGACCAGAGCTTCACCATCGGCGGCAATGTCGCCACCTACAACGGTGAACAAGGCTATGCCGCCACCATCACCGGGCGAGTGAGCGAGAACTTTGCCGTCGGCGCAGGGATCGCGGGCAATACCGGCGATGGCGAGATCGTGGCGCAGGCGGGCTTTGCCTTCGGGTTCTGATCGCCCGTTGACGCTTGGTAAGGGCACGGTCAGGGCGTTTGCGCACCCATGACCGTGCTCTACCGCCTGGATGCCGACGCCGCAGCGATCGGCCACGCTTTCGCAATCGACGGGGGCGATGATCCGTGGGCGGGCGGCTATGTCGCACCCGGCAGCTTCGCTCCGGTCATCACCGCCGGGCGGGAATTCATTGCCGGGCCGGGCCAGCCACGCCAGCCGTGGCGGATGGTTCCGCGCCTCTGGGGCGTGCCGCCGCCGCCCTCGGCTACCGACGCCGCGCGCCCGGTGCTTACCGTGCGCAATCCCGACAGTCCGTTCTGGACCGGCAACCTGCGCAATCCGGAATTCCGCTGCCTCGTCCCCGCCACCATGTTCATGGAATGGGGCGCAGGGGCTGATCGCGAGGGCAAGCGCCGCCAGCACTGGTTCGGCACCAGCGACCAGCCGCTGTTCGCGCTCGCCGGAGTGTGGAAAGACAGCGAAGTGCCCGCCTTCGCACTGCTCACCTGCGCGCCCAATGCCTCGCTGAAAGCGGCTGGGCGCGATGCCATGCCGGTTATCCTGCCGCCGCATCGCGGGGCCTGGGCGACCTGGCTGCACGGCGGGTGGGACAAGGCTAGCGCGCTGCTCCAGCCCTATTCGTCCTCGCTGATGGAGGAATTTTAGCCTTCGGCAGGGCGCGCCGCGCTGATGGCCAGCGCGAGGAACAGCGTTGCCGCCGTGCCGCAGGCTCCGGCCAAGAAAGTCGCCGAACCACCAGCCAGCGCAAACAGGTTGGTCGCCAGCGCCGCCAAGCCTGCCAACAGCGCGAGCATTCCCAGGATCTTCGCCAGTCCTGTCGCCCCGCTCCATGCAGCCAGACCGAGTGCCACGGCCGCCGCCGCAAAGCCAATCTTGCCGGCGTGATAGATGAAGAAAGCGAAGTCCAGCACCGCGCCCATCACCGGGGCGAGCGGATCACCGCCCTCGCCCAGCGGGCCGAACATCGTGATGCCGATCCCCACTTGCAGCACGTTGAACAGCCCGCCCAGCACCAGCCCGCCCGCCACCAGCGGCGTGTCGCGCACCAGCACAAAGCCCAGCAAGGCAACGGCGAGGAAGGCCACGGCCTCGCTCCGCCACAGCACCAGCGCTCCGGCAGTTCCGCTCACGCCGGTGGAAATGTAGAGCACCTGCGTCACCACGGTGGCGATCAGCGCGACGGCAATCAGCGGCGTGGCGCGTGCGGTGGTGAGATACATGGCCAATTCCCTCTGCTTGCCCTTCTCGCTGTTCGCCACCGCCCCAACCCCGGTTACATCGCGCCTAAAGCACACTTTGCCTGGAGCACCGCTTTCGCTATGCCCGTTGCAACAGAAACCAACCATTGAGGACCGCCCCACATGAAGCTGCTTCGCCCGGCCCTGCTCGCTTCCGCCCTCGCGCTGCCCTTCTCGCCCGCACTGGCGCAGGAAGTGCTCACCCCGGAAGATATCGCCCGTATCGAAAACACCGGCACCGTCGCCGTCTCTCGCGATGGCACCCGGATCGCCTATACCCGCGTGCATTACCCTGATGTGACGCAGGGCGAGGATGATGGCCGCGCGCGGCAGCAACTGTTCGTTGCGGACGGGCCGATGGCGGCGCGGGAATTCCTGCCCGAAGACATGTCGGTTTCCGGCATCGATTTCACCCCCGACGGTTCGATGATCACTTTCCTCTATGGCGCTGGCAGTGACCGCGCGCTGTGGGGCATTCCGGTCGACGGCGGCGCGCATCGCAAGCTGGCCGCGGTGGAAGATGCGGCGGTCAACTCCTACGCGATCTCCCCCGATGGCAGCAGTGCATACCTGCTTGTCGCCGCCGCGCCCGACGCCACCCGCACCGCCGAATCCGGCGCGGGTTTCGATGCGATCGTCTATGAAGAGGAAGCGCGGCTGAACCGCCTGTTCGTCGCTACGCTGGGCGGTGAGGATCTCGACGCCGAGCCGCGCGAAATCACCGTGCCGGGCTATGTCGACAGCTTCGAGATCGTTCCGGGCGGCAACTGGGCGCTGATCACCAGTGCGCCGACCCCGCTGGTGGACGATGCCTATACGTCGCGCCGTGCACATATCCTCGACCTGGCGAGCGGTGGGCTTGTCACCGTCGAGACCCCCGGAAAGCTCGGCGATGTCGAGATTTCGCCCGATGGCAGCCAGCTTTCGATGATCGCGGGAACCGACATCAACGATCCCGCCGATACCACGCTGCACCTGGTCGACACCGCCACCGGCACCTTCCGCGCGCTCAACGCGGGGGCGCCCGAAGCAGCGGTGGATGCCGAATGGATGGCCGACGGGCGGCTCGCCGCCATCATCCACGTCGGGGTGCAGAGCGTATTGCGCTTCTATTCCGACGAGGGCGAAGTGCTGCGCAATATCGATCCCGAAGGGCTGATCCTGTCCAGCATCGAGCAGGGCGGCAACCGCGTGGCAGTCGAAGCCCATTCGCCGAGCCACCCCAACGAGCTGTTCCTCTATTCGAGCAGCGGCTTCGAACGCTGGACCGATCACAACCCCTGGCTGGCCGAGCGCAGCCTCGGTGCCCAGCGCGCCTATACCTATACTGCGCGCGACGGGCAGGCGATCGAGGGCGTGCTGATCGAACCCGTTGGCGGCGTTCCCGCTGGCGGCGCACCGCTGATCCTCAACGTTCACGGCGGACCGGAAGCGCATGACAGCAATGGCTGGGTCACGGCCTATTCGATGCCCGGCCAGGTGGCCGCCGGGCGCGGCTATGCGGTGTTCCTGCCCAACTATCGCGGCTCCACCGGCTACGGCAGCGACTTCTCGCGCCAGCACCAGGGCGATGCGGCAGGCGTCGAGTTCGACGATCTGGTCGATGCCAAGGCGGCGCTGGTGGCAGACGGCGTGGCCGATGCGGCGCGCGTCGGCGTGACCGGCGGTTCCTATGGCGGCTATGCCACCGCCTGGAGCAGCACCCGCTATTCGGAGGAATTCGCCGCGGGCGTGATGTTCGTGGGAATTTCCAACGTGCTGTCCAAGTGGGGTACCACCGATATCCCGACCGAGGAGTACAACGTCCATGCGCTCGCCTATCCGTGGGAGGACTACGAGGACACGCTGCGCCGCAGCCCGGTGTTCTACGCCGACCAGGCGAACACCCCGCTGCTGATCATGCACGGCGACCGCGATCCGCGCGTCAGCCCGACGCAGAGCGCCGAACTCTACCGCCACATCCGCGTGCGTCGTCCCGATACGCCGGTGCGGCTGGTCTGGTATCCGGGCGAAGGCCACGGCAACGCCCGCGCCGCATCGCGCTTTGACTACAACCTGCGGATGCTGCAGTGGTTCGACACCTACCTGATGACGGGTGATCGGGACGCCCCGCTGCCGCCGGCGCGCCCGACGCTGGATCTGGGCGACGGCGAGGAATAGGCTGCATCTCTCGTTAAAAGATTGAGGGGGCGGTGAGCGCAGCTTGCCGCCCCTTTTTCGTGCCCGCGCAGCTTCACTTTCCGTATCGGAAAGTTTTCACTTGCTGAATCGGAAAGTCATCAGTATTCACTTTCCAGAGTGGAAAATGAGAGGTTGGTCATGGATCGCAATGAAGCCTATGCTGCGCTGGACAGCGTGAAATATACGCAGGGCAAACTCGCGGAACGAACACAGTGGCCGCTCTGGCGGCACGCGCTGTTCGCCCTTGCGGAAACCGTGCTCGTCTTTGGAATTTCGCTCCCCCTGCCAGGCACGCTGGCCGGCTTCGGGATCGCCATGTTGATAACGATCTTCACTGTCCGGGACGACAAGCAGCGGTACGGCCTGTTCGTATCCGGATGGCAAGGTGGGCGTACGCGTATCGTGCTGCTGATCCTGATTGCCTTTGTCTTGGCAATGGCATTCGTTTCCTTTTCGGCACGCGGCGAACCGATTCCTGCGCCCACCGCCGTGGTAGCGTCGCTCGCCACTTTCGCGGGCTGTTTGATCGGAAGCCTGATGTGGCAAAAGATCTACCGCGCAGAGCTACGCGAAGGTGATCCGCGATGAACGGGTCGCAGATCGATCCAGTGCTGCATCCCCCCGCACGCCTGCAGATTGCCGCCGTGCTGGCTTCTGCCGACGACGTCGAATTCGCCACCCTTCGCGAGCTGTTGGAAGTGAGTGACAGCGTGCTGTCGAAACACCTCTCCGCGCTGTCTGACGCTGGCTATGTTACCTTGTCGAAGGCGGCGCGGGATGGTCGGCAGCGGACCTGGGCCACCTTCACCCGCACGGGGCGGAAGGCGTTCGCATCGCACATGAAGGCGCTGACCGCGCTGGTGGAAAGTGCGCAGGGGGCCTTGGCTCAGAAAGTATAGCCCACGCCCACCGCGCCCAGGAACTGGTCACGCGAACCGCGCACCGTGGTGAAGGGATTGTTCGCCGCATCGCCCAGCAGTCGGGAATAGCCGGTGATCACCACCAGCCCCAGCCCGCCGTTGGTCACATCGCCATCGAGATCGACGCCAAGCAGCAGGTTCACGCCCATGCTGGTGAAGCCTCCACCGTCCGGCTCATAGGGTGCGAGCGGGGCGGGGCCGGCACCGATGTAGTCCGCGGGATCGCTGCGGAAGTAGTAATCCTGGAAATCCTCGTCCGCCCATTCCGCGCCCAGCGAAAGGCTGGCCACGATCGAGCGGCTGAGCGGGGTGAAATAGGAAACCGAGGGGCTGACCGTCATCCCTCCGTGCGCGCCTGCCACATCGAACATCACGTCGGTGCCGAAGGACAGGCTGTCATAGGGGTTGAGCACCTGCGGCACGCTGAACCCGACCGACGGGCCGACTTCGATGGCGGTATCGAGCTCGCCGTACTGGATGACTACATCGTCCTTGATCTGGTTGGCGCGGTTGCCGCGAACACGCGCAGCGATGCCAGCGTCGAAAGACACGCCCTCCGTCGCATCGGGAATGAAATCGAGCGTTACCCCGCCTGCCCGCGGGCTGATGCCCACTCCCCCAAGCGAACCTTGCAGGATCGGCAGCACGGTGACCACGTAATCGTCCGATCCCGTATAGGAGGGGTTCAGCGCCGCGCCGACGCCGACCGAGAGGTAATCGCCTGCGAAAACGGAGTCCTCCATATCGACCGGCGGGCCTTCCGGTGCCTGCTGCGCCAGCGCGGGCGCGGAGAGCGCGAATGACGAAACGGCGGCGTAAGCCGCAAGCTGGCGAATGCGCATTATCGAAGAATTCCTCATGGACTTTTCATGACAACGAATGCTGCCAGCGACAAGTTCCCTGGACCTGGTAGTGTCTACAGGGCCCCGCCCGCCGCCTGCCAGTCGCGGATCGCATCGATGGGGTAGAGCAGCATGACCACGTTGAGCGTCAGGTTGTCGCGGATGGCGTAGAGCGCCAGCAATTCCAGGAACAGCGCCAGCGCCACGCTGGCCCAGGCGGGCAAGCGCCCGGCGAGCAGGAAGCCGAGCACCATCCAGCCGATATCGGCAGCGGAATTGACGATGGAATCGCCACTATAACCGAAGGCCGCGGTCGCCTCGCGATAGCGGTTGATCACCGCGGGGGTGTTCTCGGAAATCTCCCACGCCGATTCCACCAGCACCGCAATAGGCAGCGCCCAGCGTTCGGGCCGCCCGCCGAACAGCTTCCACCGTTGCCACAGCAGGTAGGCCACGCCCGCCATGATCAGCCCGTGGGTGAAGTGGCTCGGCGCGTACCAGTCGGTGATGTGCTGGCTGTTGCCCGCCGATTGCACCTGCCCGTGCCACAGTTCGATCGTGCCGCAGGTGCAGATCGGCGGGCGGCCCATTGCGAACAGCACCGCCACGGCAGCAATCGCGAAAAGGGCCGAAGCGATCATCGCAGCGCGGTGCGGGAGGAGTTTGGTCATGGCCATAAATCGCCGCCGCTCTAGCACTTGGCAAGCTGCCAAATGATTACCGCCCCCCTGCACAGCCTTTCCGCCATGATTGCCTCTCCCGGCCTTTGCGCTAAAGCACCCGCACAATGACCATCCGTGATTGCGATATCGCCATTGTCGGCGGCGGCCTTTCGGGTGGGCTGATCGCGTTGGCGCTGGCCCGGCTCCGGCCCGAACTGTCGGTGCGGCTGATCGAGCACGGCGCGCAGCCGGGCGGCAATCACCGCTGGAGCTGGTTCGCCACCGATCTCTCCCCCGCAGGCAATGAACTGATGGCTGGCTTCCGCAAGACCGAGTGGAGCGAAGGCTACGAAATCCGCTTCCCCGGCCATTCACGCCACTTGGATGCCGGTTACCGTTCGCTCGCCAGCCCCGATTTCGCCGCCCGGCTGGAGCGCGAGCTGGCTCCCGGCACGCTGGTCATGGGCAAGGATGCGGCGGAAGTCTCGGCGCGCGAAGTGGTGCTGGGCGATGGCTCGCGCATCACCGCGCGCAGCGTGATCGACTGCCGGGGCTTTGCGCCCAGCAGCGATCTCGAAGGCGGCTGGCAGGTGTTCATGGGCCGCCACGTGCGCACCCACGAACCGCACGGCATTACCCGCCCCGTGGTGATGGACGCCAAGGTGGACCAGCTCGCCCCGGCGGGCAACGGCGGGGCCTACCGCTTCGTCTATGTCCTGCCGCTGGGCGCGCACGATGTCTTCGTCGAGGACACCTACTACGCCGACAATCCCGCGCTGGACCGCAGCGCGCTGTCGGGTCGGATCGACCAGTACTGCCATGCAGCCGGGATCAAGGGCGATCCGGTCGGGTTCGAGACCGGCGTCCTGCCGGTCATCACCGGCGGGAATTTCGCCGCGTTCCAGCGCGCGCACCGGATTCCCGGCGTGGCGGTGGCGGGCGCGCGCGGCGGGTTCGTCCACCCGCTTACCAGCTATACCCTGCCGATTGCGGTAGATGTGGCGCTGGCGATTGCCGCCGATGCCGACCTGCCGGGCGAACAGCTCGCGGCCAAGCTGGAAGCACGCGCGCGGCGGCACTGGCGGGCGATGGGCTTCTACCGCGCGCTCGGGCGGATGCTGTTCATCGGCGCGGCGCCGGACCATCGCTACCGCATTTTCGAACGGTTCTACCGGCTGCGCGAGCCGCTGATCGAGCGTTTCTACGCGGGGCATTCATCGCTGCTCGACCGCGCCCGCGTGCTGATCGGCAAGCCGCCCATCCCCATCCATCGCGGCATTTCCGCGCTGCTCTCGCATTCCCCTCCACTCTCCCCCAAGGACAAGACATGACCACTCCCCAAGGTCGTACCGCCAGTTCCAAGACGGCTTGCGTTATCGGCGCCGGTTTCGGCGGCATGGCGCTCGCCATCCGCCTGCAAAGCGCCGGCATCGCCACCACCGTGATCGAAAGCCGCGACAAGCCGGGCGGGCGTGCATACTTCTGGGAGCGGGACGGCTTCACCTTCGATGCCGGCCCCACCGTCGTCACCGATCCCGATTGCCTGCGCCAGCTCTGGGCGCTGACCGGGCACGACATGGACGAGGACCTGGAGCTGATGCCGGTGATGCCGTTCTACCGGCTCAACTGGCCAGACGGCACCAATTTCGACTATTCGAACGACGAGGAAGGGCTGCGCAAGGAAATCGCCAAGCTCGATCCGGCCGATGTCGCGGGCTACGAACGGTTCCTCGAATACTCGGCCGCCGTCCACGATGAAGGCTACGTCAAGCTGGGCACCGTGCCGTTCCTCGATTTCAAGTCGATGCTCAAGGCCGCGCCCGCGCTGATGAAGCACCAGGCCTGGCGCAGCGTCTATTCGATCGTTTCCAAGTACATCCGCAGCGAAAAGCTGCGCGAGGCATTGAGTTTCCACACCCTGCTGGTGGGCGGCGATCCGATGAAAACGTCGAGCATCTACGCGCTGATCCACAAGCTGGAGAAGGATGGCGGCGTGTGGTGGACGCGCGGCGGCACCAATCGCCTGATCGCCGGCATGGTCCGCCATTTCGAGCGGATCGGCGGCACGATGCGCATTGGTGATGCGGTGGAAAAGGTCGAAACGCTCGGCAATCGCGCCACCGGGGTGCTGACCAAGAGCGGCTGGCAGGCCAATTTCGATGCCGTCGCCAGCAATGCCGATATCGTCCATTCGTACAAGAAGCTGCTGGGGGACAGCCCGCGTGGGCGTGCGCAGGGCAAGGCGCTGACGAAGAAGAAATTCTCGCCCAGCCTGTTCGTCGTCCACTTCGGGGTCCAAGGCAGCTGGCCGGGAATTCCCCACCACATGATCCTGTTCGGCCCGCGCTACAAAGGGCTGCTGCAGGACATCTACGATCGCGGCGTGCTGCCGGCCGATTTCTCGATCTACCTGCACCACCCCACCGTGACCGATCCGAGCATGGCGCCCGAGGGCAAGAGCACCTTCTACGCGCTCGTCCCGGTGGCGCACATGGGCAAGCTGGCGGTGGACTGGGACAAGGTCGGCCCGGAACTGGAAAAGCGCGTGCTCGACGAAGTCGGACGGCGGCTGATCCCCGACATCCATGACCGGATCGTGACCAAGTTCCACTACGCGCCGAGCGACTTCGCGCATGACCTGAACGCCCACGTCGGCAGCGCCTTCAGCCTCGAACCGCTGCTGACCCAGAGCGCGTTCTTCCGCGGGCACAACCGCGACGATGTGATCGGGAACTTCTACCTGGTCGGCGCAGGCACCCATCCGGGCGCGGGGATTCCCGGGGTTGTGGGCAGCGCAAAGGCTACGGCGGGTCTGATGATTGCGGATTTGACCGCATGAACCGCCTCGCCGTCTATTGCGGGTCCGCCACGCCCGCCGATCCGCGCTATATTGAACTCGCCCGAGAAGTCGGCACCGTGCTCGCAGAGCGCGGGATCGGGGTTGTCTATGGCGGCGGCAAGGCCGGGCTGATGGGGGCGCTTGCCTCTGCCGCGCTGGCAGCGGGGGGCGAAGTGATCGGGGTGATCCCGCAGGCGCTGGTGGACATGGAAGTCGCCAATCGCGACTGCACCGAGTTGCACGTCGTCCAGACCATGCACCAGCGCAAGCAGCTGTTTACCGACCTGTCCGACGGCTTCGTCACCCTGCCCGGCGGGGTGGGGACGATGGACGAGTTGTGGGAAGCAGTCAGCTGGGCGCAGCTGGGATATCACACCAATCCCGTCGGACTCCTCAATGCAATGGGATACTATGACGGGCTTGTAGCGTTCAACCGGGAAATGGCTGACACCGGCTTCATCAGGGCCATGCACCGCGATATCATCATCGTGGGCGAAACCATCGGGGAACTGTTGCAGAAGATGGCCGATTTTACTCCCGCAACCACCATCGTGCAGATGCGCGCCGAGGACCTGTGAAACCTGCCAAGCCCACCCGGATCAAACCACGCCCGCTCGTTTCCAGCCATGTGGTGAAGCCCACGCCGCGCCAGATGGGCGGCGGACGGGAGCGCTCGGCGCTGGTCAGGCAGGCGAAGGCGAGCATCGCCAAGGGCTCCAAAAGCTTCGCCGTCGCCAGCTTGCTGTTCGACAAGGTCACCCGCGAACGCGCGCACCTGCTCTACGCCTGGTGCCGCCGGTGCGACGACATCGCCGACGGGCAGGATCACGGTGGCACGCTGAAGCTCGACGAGTCCAGCGCCGAGGACCGGGTCGGCGCGATCCGCATCCTCACCCACCGCGCGCTCGACGGCCAGCCGACCGCCGATGTTGCCTTCGATGCGCTGGGGCAGGTCGCCAGCGAAACCGGCCTCACCCGCGACATGGCCGACGACGTGGTCGACGGTTTCGCGCTCGACGCCGCGGGCTGGATGCCGCGCAGCGAGGGCGACCTGATGCGCTACTGCTACCACGTCGCGGGCGCGGTTGGTGTGATGATGGCGCGGGTGATGGGCGTTCCCGCCGATGCGGAAGACACGCTGGACCGCGCCTGCGACCTCGGCCTCGCTTTCCAGCTCAACAACATCGCCCGCGACATCAGCGAGGATGCCGCCGCCGAACGCTGCTACCTGCCGATGGATTGGCTCGCGGAAATGGACATTCCCCCCGGCGAACACATGAAGCCGCAGCATCGCCAGCAACTGGTCAAACTGGCCAAGCGGCTGGTCGATCTGGCGCGGGTACACGATGCCAATGCCCGGATAGGCGCCGGGCGGCTCGGCTTCCGCCAGCGCTGGGCGATCCTTGCGGCCGCCAACATCTACGGCGCGATCGGCGAGGAAGTGGTGCGGCAGGGCGAATTCGCCTGGGACCATCGCGTTCACACCAGCCTGCTGGACAAGCTGGGCCATGTCATCACCGCTTTCAAGGAAGCTCTGGCGGGATCGTACGAACCGCAGATCGCGCCCGAATGGACGCGCGGCAAGCTGCTGGTGCTGGCGCGGATGGCCGGACCGGTCGCCGACACGCCGATGACCCCCTTGCGCGACGAGGGAGTCCGCCGCAAGGAAGACTGAACGTCGGCAACTTGCGGGAGGACACGATGCGATTTCTTACCGGACTGGCTGCATTGGCAGCGCTGCTCCTGCCGGGCGCCGCGCTGGCGCAGGAGACCCCCGCCGAGGCGGAAGTGATCGCCACGATCAATACCTTCATGGCTGCCTTTGCCGACAAGGATGGTGAAGCGATGGCAGCGCTTCTCGCCGACAATGCCTTTCGCATCGCCGTACGAGAAGGCGAGGGCGGCGATCCTGTTCTGTCCATGCCAATGCACGATGTTGTCATGGGGATCGCCAATGTTTCCGCCGACATCGCCGAGCCGATTTCGATCACGCAGGTGCTGGTCGATGGCCCGGTAGCGATGGTCTGGGCGGACTATGCCTTCTATCTCAATGGCGAACGTAGCCACTGCGGGGTCGATGTGTTCACGCTGGTCCGCGTTGCGGGCGAGTGGAAGATCGCCACCGTGACCGACAGCTATATCGCCGACGATTGCGAGGACGCGCCCACTCCATGATCCAGAAATTGCTCATCGCCAATCGCGGCGAAATCGCCTGCCGCATCATCCGCACCGCGCGGGCGATGGGGGTGGCCACGGTGGCGGTCTATTCGGATGCCGATGCCAGGGCGCTGCACGTGCGGCAGGCGGACGAGGCAGTGCATATCGGCCCCTCTCCCGCTGCCGAAAGCTACCTGCGGGCTGAGAAGATTATTGCCGCGGCAAAAGCGACGGGCGCGGACGCGATCCATCCCGGCTACGGCTTCCTCAGCGAGAACGCGGAGTTTGCGCAAGGAGTGATCGACGCCGGGCTGGTCTGGGTCGGGCCGAAGCCTGCCAGCATCACCGCGATGGGGCTGAAGGATGCCGCCAAGCAGCTGATGCGCGCGGCGGGGGTGCCGGTGACGCCGGGGTACGACGGCAGGGACCAGTCGCCCGAGCGGCTGGCGCAGGAGGCCGCAGCGATCGGCTATCCGGTGCTCATCAAGGCGGTGGCAGGTGGTGGCGGCAAAGGGATGCGCAAGGTCGATGCGCCCGCCGATTTCGCCGCCGCGCTGGAATCCTGCAAACGTGAAGCGAAGTCGAGCTTCGGCAATGACGAGGTGCTGCTGGAAAAGTGGATCACTTCGCCCCGCCATATCGAAGTGCAGGTGTTCGGCGATGCCCACGGCAATGTCGTCCACCTGTTCGAACGCGATTGCTCACTGCAACGCCGTCACCAGAAGGTGATCGAGGAAGCCCCCGCGCCCGGCATGGACGAGGCGACCCGCGAAGCGATCTGCGGTGCCGCCGTGCGCGCAGCCAAAGCGGTGGATTACGAAGGCGCGGGGACCATCGAATTCATCGCCGACGCCAGCGAAGGCCTCCGCGCGGATCGCATTTTCTTCATGGAAATGAACACCCGCCTGCAAGTCGAACACCCGGTAACCGAGGAGATCACCGGGGTCGATCTGGTCGAATGGCAATTGCGCGTGGCGAGCGGTGAGCCGCTGCCGAAGCGGCAGGATGAGTTGTCGATCAACGGCTGGGCGATCGAGGCGCGGTTGTATGCGGAGGACCCGGCCAAGGGGTTTTTGCCCAGTGTGGGGAAGTTGGAGGTTTTCTCCGCTCATGCTCACGGGGTTCGCACCGACACCGGCATCGAGGGCGGTTCAGTGATTTCACCATACTACGATCCGATGATTGCCAAGATCATCGCACATGGTGAGAATCGCGACGATGCTATTCAAAAGCTTCGTCAGGCGCTTGGTTGCACGCAAATCTGGCCAGTGAAGCAGAACGCTTGGTTCTTATATCGGTTGCTCGGTCTGACCGATTTCACTTCTGGTGAGATGACCACGAGTACGATCGCAGACAATACTGATGATCTTATCGTGCCACCAGCACTGCCGAAGCTTTCCTTGGCACATTACGCTGAACGGCTACTCTATGCGGATGCATTCGGAGACGACTATGCCAGACTATCTGGCATCGGCGGATTCCGACTTAATGCTCCCTGCAAACGATCTATTCGATTGCTTGTCGATCAGGAAACCATTGAAGTCGATCCCGAATACGGCTCCGACGATTCCGTATACGATATCGGCTTCCAGGGCCAAACTGGGAGCCTCTTCTTCTGCAATGGTGCCGCCTTCATGGTGCAGCCGCATCGGCACGAAGGAACCGGCCACCACCACGCCCACGATGGCGACATCCTCGCACCGATGCCGGGGAAGGTTATCGCGGTGGACGTCAGCGAGGGGCAGGCGGTCACCGCCGGGCAGCGGCTGCTGGTGCTCGAAGCGATGAAGATGGAACACGCCCTCACGGCGCCGTTCGACGGGGTGGTGGCGGAGCTCAATACCAGCCTCGGCGCGCAGGTGCAGGTCGAAACGCTGCTGGTGCGGGTTGAACAATCGGGCGTTGAGGCGGTGGAAGTGGAGACCTGAAAACTCTCCTCCCGCTGGCGGGAGGGGTTGGGGGTGGGGATGACCACCCTCGCCATGACAGGCCCACCCCCGGCCCCTCCCGCCAGCGGGAGGGGAGATGAAAGGATCGCATGACTCTCCCCCTCCCCACCCGCCGCACACTCGGCGCATCCCTCATCGCCACCAGTCCGCTTGCCTGGGGCATGTGGCGCTCCGCAGGCGCTGCCGCCGAGGTCGCCCGCTTGCTCCACACCGCGCTCGATGCGGGGATCGACCTGATCGACACGGCCGACATCTACGGCTGGAACGGCAGCGACGGGTTCGGCGCGGTGGAGGCCAGGCTGGGCGCAGCCTTGCGGTCCGATCCCCGCCTGCGCCAGCGCATCACGCTCGTCACCAAGGGCGGAATCCGCCCGCCGGTGCCCTATGATCAGTCGCGCGGCTACATGGATGCAGCGCTCGAAGCCTCGCTGGCGCGGCTGGGCACGGACGTAATCGACCTCTACCTGATCCATCGCCCTGATCTGCTCACCCACCCGCAGGAGCTGGCGGGCTTCCTCGATCACGCCGTGACGAGTGGCAAGGTGCGCAGCCTGGGGGTGTCCAACTTCACCGTGGCGCAGATCGAGGTGCTGGCGGCACTGCTCGACACCCCGCTCGCCGCGACCCAGCCGGAAATCAGCCCCCTGCGGATTGATGCCATCGATAACGGCGAACTCGATCAGGCGATGCGGCTGGGCATGGCACCGATGGCGTGGAGCCCGCTGGCGGGAGGGCGGATCATGGCACCGGAAACCCCGCGCGAATTGGCGGTTGCCGCCGCGCTGGATGCTGTTGCCGAGGCGGCGGGCGTCTCCCGCGCCGTCGCCGCCTACGGCTGGCTGATGGCGCATCCGGCGGGGATCGTGCCGATCGTCGGAACGCAGAACCCGGCGCGGATTGCCGAGGCGGCGCAGGCGCTGGGGATCCGCTGGACGCGGACGGACTGGTACGCGGTGTTTGCTGCGGCAAGAGGGGAAAGGTTGCCTTGAAGATTTGCCCCCCGCAATACCCTTCGTCATTGCGAGGAGCCGCAGGCGACGCGGCAATCCATCTCCGGCCATCGCCCCATTCGCCAGGGTGGGAGATGGATTGCTTCGCTTCGCTCGCAATCGCAATGACGAAAGGGAAACGCTCGGGAGGAACTATCCGCCCATATACCCCACCAGCCCAGCCTGCTCGTCCGCACTCATGTGCAACCCCAGCTTGGTCCGCCGCCAGAGCACGTCCTCGGCAGTAACCGCCCATTCCACCCGCCGCAGGTACCCGACTTCCGCCTCGCTCAGCCCGGCCCCGAAGGAGCGCCCGAGATCCTGCCAAACCTTAGCCTCGCCCAACCAGTCCACCGCGCGGGTGCCGTAGGCGCGGCCGATGCGGGTGACATCGCGCGGGGCGAGGAAGGGGTACTCCTCCGCCAGCACCTGCAACAGATAGCCTTGCGCGGTGTGAGCAAAATCGCCGCCGGGAAGCGGCTGCTTGCCCGTCCAGCTCTCGCTTTTCAGCGCCGGAACCCGCGCGGCCAGACGGTCCACCGCGTCCTCAGCCACATGGCGATAGGAAGTGATCTTGCCGCCGTAGATGCCCAGCAGTGGGGCACCGCGCGCGGCATCGCTCAGCGCTAGCCGGTAGCCGCGCGTCGCCGCTTCGGGGCGGCCCGAGCCGTCGTCCACCAGCGCGCGCACGCCAGCGAAGCTGTGCACCACGTCGGCGGGCGTCACGTCGTGCTCGAAGTAGCGGTTCACCGCGTCGCAAAGGTAGCGCACTTCTTCCGCACTCGGCGCCAAATCGTCGAGCGAGCCGGTGTGATCGGCATCGGTGGTGCCGACCAGCGTAAAGTCCTCCTCCCACGGGATCGCAAAGCAGATCCGCGTGTCGGGCTGCTGGAGGAAATAGGCGTAATCGTGATCGAACAGCCTGGGCACGACGATATGCGATCCGCGCACGCGGCGGATGCCGTAGGCGGGGTGCTCGCCCGCCAGCCGCGCCAGTTCGTCAGCCCCCGGGCCAGCGGCATTGACCAGCGCAGAGCCGATGAAGCGCTCCCCGCCCGCTTCGACATGCCACAGGTCGCCCTCGCGCCGCGCGGAAGTGAGCGGGCAGCGGGTGCGGATCGTCGCGCCGCGTTCGGCGGCGTCGAGCGCGTTGAGCGCCACCAGCCGCGCGTCGTCCACCCAGCCGTCCGAATATTCGAAGGCTGTCTTGCAGGCGGCCTCCAAGGGAACGCCCGCCGGATGCTTCTTCAGGCTGATCGATTTCGCTTTTGTGAGCTTACCCCGACCGCCGATGTGGTCATACAGCAGCAGCCCCGCGCGCAGCATCCACTTGGGGCGCATCTGCGGGGTGACGGGCAGGACGAAGCGCATCGGGCGGATGATGTGCGGGGCGATCTGCCACAGCGTGTCGCGCTCGCCCAAGGCCTCGCGCACCAGTGCAAATTCGTAGTATTCGAGATAGCGCAGCCCACCGTGGACCAGCTTGGTGCTCTTGCTGGAAGTACCGCTGGCGAGATCGCCCTTCTCCAGCAGCAGCACCCTGGCCCCGCGTCCGGCAGCATCGCGCGCCACCCCCGCGCCGTTGACCCCGCCGCCGACGACGATCAGGTCGAACACCGCGCTCATGGCACCACCCGCTGGCGTGGCCCGGTGTGGAAGCGGCGGAACAGTCGCCCGCGCTCGCTGAAAAGCACCAGCAGCAGCGCGCAGGAGGAGCAGATCAGCAGCGACCAGGCAAACGGCACCGCGGATCCGTCATAGCTTTGCCCGATCACCGCCCCCACCATCGCCGCACCGAACATGCGCAGGAAGGTCTGCACGCTTGAGGCCGCGCCGGCGATCTGCGCGAAGGGCTGCATGGCGATCGAGCCGAAATTCGCGCCGAGAAAGCCGAGCAGTGCCAGGTTGATGCTCATCAACCCGATGAACCACGGCAGGCTCTGCGGGTGGGCGTAGGAAGACCAGACCTGCACCGCGCTCACCACCACGAACACGATCACCCCGAAATGCGAAACCCGCCGCGCGCCGAAGCGCATGACGATGCGCGAATTGGCAATGTTGCTCACCGCCATCATCGCCGCCGTGCCGCCGAATACTACCGGGAACAGTTCTCCCACGCCGAAATGCTGCTGGAACAGTTGCTGCGCCGAGTTGACGTAACCGAACACGCTGCCCATCAGCAGCATGGAACCGAGCACATAGCCGATGGCCGCGCGGTTCATCAGCGCCATCCGCATGTTGCGGGCGATGATCGGCACGTTGACGAGCTGCACGTTCTCCTTCGCCAAGGTTTCGGGCAGGCGGAACCAGACCCACACCGCTGCGAGCGCGCTGACGGCCGAAAGCGCGACGAAGATCCATCGCCAGCCTGCCACCAGCAGGATCGCCTGCCCCAGGCTCGGCGCGATCACCGGCACGGTAATGAACACCGCCGAGATCAGGCTCATCAGCCGGGCCATGCCGTCGCCTTCGTAGAGATCGCGCACCACCGCCACGGGGGCGACCATCAGCCCGGCGGCGAGCAGCCCGGTCACTCCGCGCACCGCGAGCATGGCGGTGAAATCGGTCAGCAGGGCCGTCACCAGCGACAGCCCGGCAAAGGCCGCCAGCGCCAGCAGGATGATCGGGCGGCGGCCGAAGCGGTCGGCAAAACTGCCCGGCACCAGGCAGCCGATGCCCATGGTGATGGTATAAACTGCAACGATCAGCTGCCGGTCGTTTCCGTCCGCCGCGCCCAGTTCGCGGGCCATGTCCGCCAGCGCGGGCAACATCGCATCGATCGATAGCGCGTTCAGGCTCATCAGCAGCGCCAGCAGCGCAATCAGCTCGCGCTTGCCCAGGGGCAACGAGTCGATTGGGGAGGAATTTACTGCGGACATTGCAGTTGGCCTAGCCGCGCGGCCCAGCCTAGAAAAGGATTAAGTCAATCTCTCCCCCAACAGCGGTAGGAGCGCTATAGAACGGAACAGATGGCGAATCCGGACGACGACAATGGTGACGAGGCGCAGCAGGGCCTGCGCAAGATCATCCATGTCGATATGGATGCCTTCTTCGCCAGCGTCGAGCAGCGCGACAATCCGGACCTGCGCGGCAAGCCGGTGGCGGTGGGCGGATCGAGCGGGCGCGGAGTGGTGGCGGCGGCGAGTTACGAAGCGCGGCAATTCGGGGTGCGGAGTGCCATGCCCTCGGTCACTGCGAAGCGGCTGTGCCCCGATCTGATCTTCTGCAAGGCGCGGTTCGATGTCTATCAGGAAGTCTCGCGGCAGATCCGGGCGATCTTCCACCATCACACCCCGCACGTCGAACCCTTGAGCCTCGACGAGGCCTATCTCGACGTGACCGAGGATATCCACGGCATCGGCAGCGCCACCGCCATCGCGCAGGCTATCCGCAGGGCGATCCGTGAGCAGACGCAATTGACCGCCAGCGCCGGGGTGAGCTACAACAAGTTCCTCGCCAAGCTGGCGAGCGACCAGAACAAGCCCGACGGCCTTTGCGTGATCCGCCCCGGCGAAGGCGCGGCATTCGTTCAGTCGCTCCCGGTCCGGCGCTTTCACGGGATCGGCCCGAAGGGTGCGGAGAAGATGGCGCGGCTGGGAATCGAAACGGGCGCCGATCTTGCAGCGAAAGATGCAGCATGGCTGCGCGCGCAGTTCGGCAGCTTCGGCGAATACCTGTTCCGCGCCGCGCGCGGGATAGACCTGCGTCCGGTCCGCGCCAACCGCCTGCGCAAGTCGATCGGCGGGGAGCGCACTTTCGGGGAGGATATTGCCAGCGGCAGCGCGCTGCGGGCGACTCTGGACGATATTGTCGAGATCGTGTGGGAGCGGATTGCCGAGAAGCAGGCGAAAGGGCGCACGGTGACGCTGAAGCTGAAGTTCACCGACTTCCAGCAGATGACCCGCGCCCGCTCGCTCGACCGCGCGGTGGAGGGCAAGGCACAATTCGCGGGAATCGCGCACGAGCTGCTGGCGGCGGAATTGCCCTTGCCGATGCCGATCCGGCTGATGGGGCTGACGCTGAGCAATCTGGAGCGTGACGGGGTCGAGGAACCGGCAAGGGAGGATGCGCAGCTTTCGCTGCTATAGCAGTCCAAGCTCCCCCAGCCGCCGCCGCGTGACCCGCGTCAGGTCCGCTTGCGCCAGCTCGTCACGGACAATCCAGCGCAAGGCATCGATCTCACGCTGGTCGGCGCGAGGTTCGCTGAGCGGGCGGGCGGTAAAGACATGAGCAGTATGCGGCGCTCCGGAGAGCACTTCCTGCGCCACCAGCACGCATTTCACCGCCTCCAGTTCGCACCCCAGTTCCTCGCGCATTTCGCGCCGTGCCGCTTCGACAGGGTTTTCACCCTTCCCCAGCCCGCCACCGGGAAGGGACCAGCCTCGTGGGCCGTAGCTATGCCGCACCAGCAACACCCGGCCATCGCCGTCTTCCAGCATTACCGCCACCCCGGCGATATCAGGGCGGGTCAGCCTCCGAAGCCGCTGGCGCAGCGCGTGGGCAATCCGTAATCCCAGCCGGTGCAGCGGGGCGGGGATCAGGTGAAGCATGTCACCTGCTGTGTTGCCGCACCCAACAGCCGGGCAATAGGCAGATCGTGCTCGCCGCGCACCGCCGCATCGAACACCGCCCGCTTGTCCTCGCCCCGGATCACGAACATCAGCGCATCACTGGCAAGCAGCGCCGGAAGAGTCAGGGTGATCCGGTCGAACGGCGCTTCGGGCGGCAGCGGATCGGGTGTGAGGCGGCGGATGGCCTGCGGATCGTCCACCTGCGGATCGGTGTTGGGGAACAGCGAGGCAATGTGCCCGTCCGCGCCCATCCCCAGCCACACAAGCGCGAAGCGTGGCACCTGCTCCATCGTGGTCAGCGTGACCACTTCGGCCCCGGCAGGCTCTAGCAGCGTGCGGATCTTGCCGGTGTTGCTGGCAGGGTGATCCTCCGGCACCACGCGGTCGTCCCCCGGCCAGACGGTGATGCGACGCCAGTCGAGGCCCGATTGGGTCAGCGCTTCGAGGATCGGGAAGGGGGTCGATCCGCCGGGGACGCTAATAGCGAGCGGGGCATCGCTTGCGGCCAGCTTGGCCACGAGATAGCGGTGCAGGAAGTCCGCAATCTCAACGTCGGTTGCATTTTCAATGATGTCGATATCGGCCATGCGGTACCCCATAACGCATAACCGCCACAGGGCGATAGCCGAGCGGCGGTTGCAACACCCATGCGGAAATCGGCCTACTTCAGCGTCGATTCAAGGAACCACACGCGCTCCTCGGCCATGTCGGTCCAGTCATCAATCATCCCATCGGTGGCATTGTCGCCTGCCGCCTCGGCATGCTTTTTCAGCTCTTTCAGCCGTTCGACCAGTTTGCGATTGTCGTCCCGCAGTTCCTTGACCATCTTTTCGGCGGAAAGCGAGGTGTCGTCCTGATCCTTGATCTGCGTAGCCGCCGCGACCGAACCGATCGAGGTCAGCGTCATCGCTCCGTTCTTGCGCACCCGTTCACCGATCAGGTCGATCTGGTCCCGGATGGCGATGGCCTGTTCGTCGAACATCAAGTGCAGATCGCGAAAGCGCGGTCCGGTCACATGCCAGTGAAAGTTCTTGGTCTTGAAAAACAGCGCCAGATGATCGGCCAGCAAGCCGTTCAGTCCCTCGATCAGTGCGGTTTTCGAATTGTCGCCAGTTTTTGCCATGAGTTTTTCCTCCTGCGTCTACAGTTATCCAACGGCTGAACGGATGCAAGGTTGCAGGATAGTTTGGCGTTAGAGTAATCGCCATATGCGATTACTGAAGCGTCCCTGGTGGGAAAAGCGCGACGATGAATGCTCCAGCCAAAAGCGACCCGCCAACCACCCAGCGCAGGGGCTGACGCGGCACTTTTTCCCAGTCACCACCCGCCAGTGCTGCCATCCCCAGCACCATCGCCGCGCCGAGCCCGCCGCCTGCTGCCGCCAGCATCGGCGCACCCGTGGCTACGCTGAGCGAGAGCACCAGCAGCCCGCTCGCATCGGCCAGCACCCCGGCGAACAGCACCAGCGCCAGCGCACCAAGCGATTGCGTCGGCTCGCGCGGAGCCTTGGGCGCGTCGAGGAAGATCACTTCCAGCCCTGCCATCACCAGTGCCGCAGCGACGAACCAGCTCTGCTGTTTCGGGCCGAGCAGTTCGGCGAAGTTCCCCGCCAGCCAGGCCGCCAGCGCGCATCCCGCCACCGCCGCCAATGCAACCAGCGCCAGCAAGGCGCCCACATTTGCGCCCGCAGCGGCGAAGCGGGACACGCGCACCGCTTCGCGTCCGGCAAGCATCGCCAGGGCCACTGCCAGAAAGCTGAGGAAGAACGGGGCCATTGTCGCGCCAGCCTTATCGCAAGGCTGGTGCCGATGCCATCGCTCTCACCCGCTTCAACCAGCAGCGGTGGCAGGCAGGTCCGCCCCGCGACTGATCCAATGCGGTCGCCAGCCTGCCACCAGCAGCATCACCGCAAGCGCGATCCAGAAGATGGCGGTAAACGGTGCGTCGTTCCCCGCCACCAGCCGCACCGCCAGGGTCAGGGCGAGAGCGAGCGGCGATCCCCAGACCACCGCGCCCCACAGTGCGGCAAGGCGCGGTTCCACGATGCCGCGGCGGCGGCGCTTGCCGAGCCAGATGTATACCCCCGTCGCGCTCACCACGGTCAGCGCAAGACCGAAGACGATATAGGCGATCTTCACCGGCAAGCCGCCGTAATCGCCGAAGTGCAGGCTGTAGATGCTCGCCGCGGCCTGCTGACCCAGCGCGCCATCGGCCATGCCTGCGGTGCCGTGGAAGCTGCCGTCTGGCGCAAACATATAATACTCGCCGAAGATCAGCCGCTGCTCGTGCCCGCCGACAATCTGCACGTGCTGGGCGGGCGTGCCGGGGTCATGGAGGATGGCATAGGACACGAAGAT
This sequence comes from Erythrobacter sp., assembly GCA_019739335.1. Classification (NCBI taxonomy): domain Bacteria; kingdom Pseudomonadati; phylum Pseudomonadota; class Alphaproteobacteria; order Sphingomonadales; family Erythrobacteraceae; genus Erythrobacter; species Erythrobacter sp. The sequence continues at coordinate 1,903,451 of CP073261.1, read as the reverse complement.
GCCGGGATGTTCTTCCGCCATGTAATCCAGTGCGGCTGCGACATCGGGCAATGTCTCGGGCGGGCTTTCCCCTTCCATTTCCTCCCCAAAAATCGGGGCGTAGACCGCTTCCACGTCGCCGCCATAATTCGTCCAGGCGAGCGCATAGGCGGTGACAGTCGCCAGCCCGATCACCGCCCCCGTCAGCGCTAGCGCCAACGAGAACGGCAGGGTCCAGACGCTCAGCCGGTTGTGCCAGTCCGCGAGCGCCACGCCCCCTGTGGATCGAGCACGCAGGCGGAAGGCATCGCGAAATATCCGCGGGTGCGCCATCACTCCGGTTATCGCCAGCGCCAGCATCAGCGCGCCCAGAATGCCGACGATGGTAATGCCCACCAGCGTGGGCAGATTGAACGTATAGTGCAGGCCGTAGAGGAATTCGGACCAGGCGTTCTCCTCCGGCACCGCGCGCGAGCCGTCCGGGTTGAGGTGGAAGGCCTGTGTATCCGTGGTAAGCGTGGCGCGCGGCAGTTCCCCGGTCGGCATGTGGACATAGAGGTGCGTGGTGAGCGACTCTCCGGCTGCCGCTTCCTGCGCCATCACTTCGGTGACGGCGCGCTGCACTGCGGCGGGCGCGATGGCGGACATTTCGGGTGCGGCAGGCTGCTCGAACCTCTGCCATTCCTCATACAGCACCAGCACGGTGCCCGACAGGCAGACGAGGTAGAGCAGCGCTCCGGCGAGCAGGCCGATGGCCGCGTGCGCGGAAAGGCCGCGCTTCACCGTGCCGGGTTCGATAGCGAGGTTCATGGCGTCAGCTCCCTGCAAGCATGGCGGGCACGATCAGCAGCCCGGCGATAGCGATGGTGGTGATCTGCGCGCGCCGCTTAGTCTGCATCAGCAGCACTGTGGCCAGCACGCCCCATGCGATCGGCACGACAAACAGCGCGGTGGCATTGGCGTCCGGCTCTCCCATGCCCAGCAGCATGGCCACCGCGCGCAGGCCGATGCCGAGCGCAAGCGAAGCAACGAAGCCGCCCAGCACCACGATCAGGAAAGTCGCCAGCCGCGCGCCCAGACGCTTGTCCTCGCCCGGTTCGGGCAGCATTCCCACCCGCTGGCTGGCGCGCTTCGCCACAACCCTTTGCGGTGAGAGGAGGGCAGAATGCACCAGCATCAGGCTCGCGGCGCCCATCGCGATCAGCGAGACCACCGAGATGCCCCACGCCCCCGCTTCCGCTCCGGCCAGCACAACAGCGACACCCAGCAGCATCCAGCCCGCCAGATTGGCAGCGGCCGAACGCTGCTTGCGCGCCCAAGACCATCGCAACACCGTAATCCCGGCTAAGGCGGCAAGCGCGGCGGGCCAGAGCAGGCCGCCCATCAGAACCGCCGCGTCAGTGTGGCGAAGACATTGCGCTCATTGCCCTGGAAGCAATCGCCGCGCGCGAGGCAGGCGGAGTAGTAGTCTTCCCCCAGCAGGTTGGTGGCATTGACGCCGAGGCTCCAGTCGTTCCAGCGCAGTTCCGCCACTGCATCCACCAGCGTGTGACCGGGCGTGACCAAGCCGTCAGGGAAGGCCGCGCCGTAGGAGACGTTGTCCCCGGCATAGCGCACCCCGCCGCCCAGCAGCAGGCTGATCTCTCTGGAGAGCGTGAACGGGCGGCTGAGCCAGATCGAGGCGTTTTCCTTTGGCACATTGTCGAGTTGCCGCCCGGTGCCGACGATTTCCGCTTCATTGTGGCTGTAGTTGACCAGCAGGTTGAAATTGCCCGGCAGCAGCACACTCCCCTCCGCCTCGAAGCCGCGCGAGAAGCTCCGTCCCGCCTGCACGCGGTCGGTCGGATCGGCTGTGGAATCGTCGCTGATAGGACGCCCGGTCTGGTCGATATCGTAATAGGTCAGCGTGAGCAGCGCGTTTTCGAACGGGTGGATCTTCACCCCCACTTCCCACTGGCTGCCCTGCAGCGGCGAGAACGCGGTGCCGTCGCTGGCGGTGCCGGCAATCGGTTCGAAACTCTCGGTATAGCTGACGAAGGGCGAGACCCCGCGCACCACTTCGCCGATAAGCCCGGCGCGGAAAGAAGTGGCGCTGGTGTCGATCGTCCGGGTGCCGAAGCTGTCCACGGTCACGTTGTCGTGCCGTGCGCCGAGCATCAGCGATACCCGGTCGAAAAAGCGAATCTGGTCCTGCACATAGAAGCCGAGTTGCTCGGTCGTCACGTCCTCGCGGGCGCTTTCGGGCTGCGGCAGGCCGCCACCGAAGTCGTTGAGCGCATCGTAGTCGATGTCGTAGATGTCGATGTATTCGAACCCGAAGCCGCCGCGCTTGCGCACGCGGCTCCACGAATAGTCGACCCCTGCGAGCAGCACATGCTCGATATTTGCGCCGGTGTTGAAGTCGATTTGCACATTGTTGTCGCTGGAAGCCACTTCGAGCCCCGCAATCGAGCCATCGGCGTAGAGGCCGATGGTCCGCTGGTCCGGATCGGGCGTGCTGGTGCCGGACAGCACGTAGGGATTGGCGGGGTTCGAATAGCTGTTGGGGTAATGGGTGAAGTAGGTCAGGTCACTGTCGATATAGCGGCCGCGCAGGTTCAGCCGGACATTCTCGCCGAACCGCTGTGTGAACAGCGCGGTGCCCTGCAAGAGGCGCCCGTCGTAGCGATCCCAGCCGGGCTTGCCGATGAACAGGTCGCCCGGCAGCTGGCCGTTGGGATTGGGCAGGATCGTGCCCACCAGCGGCAGGAACTGCGAGGTCGAACCGCCGTCGTCCTCCTGATACAGCCCGATCAGTGTAAGTTCGGTATCCATGCTCGGTGCCCAGGTGAGCGAGGGCGAGACCATGATCCGGTCATCGGGCACGAAATCGGTCTGCGTTCCGCTGTCGCGCACCCGCGCCACCACGCGCGCCGCGAGCGTATCGCTGACCGGTCCGGTGATATCGGCGAGCGCCTCCAGCCGGTCGAACGAACCGACCCTCAGCGATACCTCGCCTTCCGGCGTGAATTGCGGGGTCTTGGAGACAAGATTGATGATCCCGCCGAGCGAGCCCGCGCCGAACAGGCCTGACGAAGGCCCGCGCAGCACCTCGACCTGTTCGAAATTGTAAGGATCGGCACGGATGCTGGCGTAGAAGCTGAAAATGTCGCGCATCCCGTCGCGGAATTGCAGCGCGTTGACGCCGCGGACGAAGCCGCCGTCCACCCGGCTGTCGGGGCCATAGGGATTGGAGTGCACCCCGGCGACATAGTTGAGCGTGTCGGAAATCGAGACCGCGCCCTGCAATTCGTAGAGGTCGGACGGGATCACCGTCACCGGCTGCGGCACTTCGATTGCGGGAACCGTGGTCTTGGTTGCGCCTTCGCTTTGCAGGCGTTCGCCGGAAACGATGATCTGGCGGCGTTCGTCTTCCAGAGAGCCGTCCTGCGCGGAAACCTGGCCTGAGAAGAGTGCAGTGCCTGCAAGCAGGGTGATGGTGGAAACCTTCATATTCGATCCCTCAGTCTTTCGCTTTTCCAACTTGCTACTGCGAGTCGTTCGCACGCTCTCTAATGCGTCTCATTCGCAATAGCAATCCTGTAGCCGACGATTGGGTGCGATTGGCTCCTGCAAGATTGGCGAGGATCAGCCTGTGGCGACTCTTGGAAAAAGCGGTGCCGATCGAATTCGCTGCCACATGGCGTACGCGGCGAGCGTTTGTCTCGCCACGCTACGTTAGAGCGTTGACGAAGAGTCGGGATTGCCGTGCGGCTCTCTCTTGCCATGGGCAACTTGCATGAGAGGCAGCGGAAGAAATGAGTTGTTCATTGACGCTACATCCGCGCCGCGCTTCCAAGCGTTCCGATTGCCTGGAGTCCAGTCAAATGCGGACGGTAGCGAATGGGAAAATGGAGCGGTGAAGGGAACCGCGAAATCCCACCATCATGTTGAAATATGTTGAATGTTTTTCAAAGATTCTTGAACATACCCCCAAAGATACCCCCAAACTTTCGCGCTTGGTCCGCTTTTGGTGAATTCCGGCGAAGGATCGAATGGCGACAATGGGGTGGAAAGCGGACCTCAACCCGAGGCGGCAATTACTCGCGATGTCTTTGTGATCTTTTCCCCTGCCGGCCTTCTCAGCCACCACCGCCAGTTCGAAGCGATGATAGCCAATGCCACTAGCCCATAGCTCGAAACTACGATGCTGAACGCAAACACCGCGTCCGCCTCGGGGAACTGATCCGCCATGAAGTAGATGGGAGCATTGAAGCTGCCATGAGCGAGTGCAGCCAGAGCCGTCCGGCCTGAGAACCTGCTCCAGAGAGCCGTGAGTATTGTGGAGTTCACTATCGCTCCGAGCGCGAAGGCAGCGGCGAAACTGCCATCGGATAGCAGCTTCGGCAAATGCCAGGCGAACCAGACAGGAGCGATGATGAGCGTCGCGACCAGAGGGGTTCGAACCAGGAGCAGCCGCCGAAGGAGCCATCCGCGCCAGCCCAATTCTTCAAGCAGACCGACCACGAGAACGTGAAAGACAAAAAGGCTAAGCAGAGTGGGTAGTTGGCCCAGCAGCGCGGGAAAGGCAGACGCTCTCGCACCTGCAAGACTGAAGGCCAACAATGTGATCGTCATCGTGAAGATGGGAATGCCGAGCCACCACAAGGCAAATCGGGTTTCGGACAAATCTTCCTTTAGCCAGCGCCATACAGATTTGCGAGCGATCCAGGTGAGGGTCAGTCCCGCCAGCGCCGGGCCGGAAACCGCCAACCCCTTTGCCAAAAGGTCAGCAGCCGCGTCCGCGATCGGCAAGCGGTGAACTGCCACGACCCACTGGAAACCGAACGATAGGCCGTAGGAAAACAAGAAGGCGAGGAGTGCAAAGACGATGATGTTGCTGTGCTTGTGTTTCGTCATCGGCGGCGCTGTAATCACCAATGGTCAACGACCGCAAGGGGTCGTTTGCTGAAGGCCGCTTTTGTCTGAATCCGGGCGATATCTGCCATGTCCGGTTTCGGGTAATGCAGAGCGGTGGCGCTATGTCTTGAATGAGGGTGGGAAACGGACATGTAGCCTTCGCCCCGAAGTCCGTTTCCCAACAGTGCAATCTTAGAATCCGAAATCAACCCCAACCCGGGCCCCCCAGTCGTCGCCGCCGGTATTGCCGCTGACACCCGCCGAGACGTAGACCATCTCCCCCACGCGGCCCGCCAGCGATCCGGCAAAGCCCTGCTCACCGCCGTAGTTCGCCGCGTGGAGAGAAACCGAGATGTTGCTGCCGGGCACGATATTCGCCGCCCCCATCGCCATTGCCGCCGCAATCCCGCCGCTCAATTGCTCATTCATCTCGTCCAGCCGGAAATTGGTGGCAACAAGCCCGCTTTCCAGTCCGCCGACACGGCCCGATAGGGCACTGAATTGCGCATCAGTGACGGCGGCGAGGTAATCGACGCTGACCCGGACATTGGCGACGCTGGCGGCACTGGCCACGTTCGAGACACCCAGCGTTCCGGCGCTATCGATGGTAACGACCTGCTCCTCGCCCACCTGGACCGCATCGCTCGCCATGATGTCGCCGATGGCGACCGAGGAGCCTGCCCCGCCGATCATCACCTGGTTGGCGGCAGTGGTATTGGCGAGGTAGCCCAGAGCGGTCGACTGGACCTGGTCCGCCACCGCGCTGTCGCCCACTGCCGTACTGCGGGTGGCGGAGGCGCTGGCTCCGGCACCCACCGCCGTGCCGCGGGTGCCGGAAACGGTCGAGGAGAACCCCACCGCCGTGCCGCTGATGCCGGTGACATCGGTCGACCGGCCCACGGCCGTCGCATTCTGCGCATCGGCCCGCGCCAGCGCGCCGAAGGCCGAGCCGGACAGGCCGGTGGCCCCGGCAGAGGCGCCGACGGCAGTGGCATTGTTGTTGGTCACTTCCACCGCATTGCCCAGCGCAATACTGCGCGAGCCCGTCACCAGCGCATCACGACCAATCGCGGTGGCGTCCTCTGCCAATGCCTCGGCATCTACGCCCAAAGCGATGGATTGCGCCCCGGTGGCCTGTGCGCCGAACTGGCCCCCCGTATCGTCGTCCGACCCGTCCCCTCCGAAGGCCATGGCTCCAAGCCCGCTGGCCAGCGACAGGTTGCCCAGCGCCACTGCCGAAGCACCGGTCGCCTGTGTCGCGGTGCCCAGTGCAATCGAATTGCCGCCGTTGGCAGTAGTCGCAGTCCCGCCCCCGTAAACGCCAGCGACAAAGCCGCTCGAACTGCCGATTGCGATATTGCCGTGGGTTTGTGCCACACCGTTCGCGGTCGATGCAGATGCACCCAGCGCGACCGAGCCATTGCCGAGTGCATTGCTGATTGCGCCGAGCGACGTTGCGGCGAAAGCGGCCTCGGTACCGTTGCCGATAGCGATCCCCAGATCAGCATTGCCACGCGCGCCAATCCCAATGGCGGTGGCGGAAAAGGTGCTGGCGTTGGCGCGCGAACCGATCGCGATGCCGCCGTTCCCGCCGGACGAGGCATCGGCTCCCAAAGCTATCGAACGCTCTCCCGTCGCCTGTGCCCCGGCGGTATCGGCATCGGACCCGTCACCGCCGATGGCGATGGACCCCTGCGCGAGCACCAGGCTGCCTTGGCCGATGGCGATCCCTTCATTCGCAATAACGGTTGCGCCGTGTCCTACGGTCACCGCGTTTTCGGCAAAGGCCTGAGTGCCATAGCCTACAGCAGTCGCGCCGACCTGCGAGGCACCGGCGAAAGCGCCGAGCGCGAGCGTGCGGTCTGCGGCTGCACCCGCGCCTGTGCCCACTGCGGTTGCAAAGCGGACCGTTTCGCTGACGTAGACGTCGCCATCGCCGGGGTTGGTCAGCGTGGCCTGACCTGCGGCCCGCGCATTGGCGCCAAAGGCAGTTGTTCCCTGCCCGAGAGCCAAGGCGTCCTGGCCGGCGGCGGTCTGCGCCCAGCTATTGCTCAATGTGGCCACGGTATAGCTGGAAAGCCGCCCCGTCGCGCCATCGCCGATGGCGACGGCCCCGGCAGCGCTGGCACTGGAGTTCGCGCCGAGCGCCAGCGTATCTGCTGCGGTCGCCTGCGCGAGGAAACCCAGCGCCACGGAATTGTTCATCGTCGCAGCGGAAAATCCACCAAGACTGACCGCGCCGGCGCCGTTTGCCTGCGTCTGCGTGCCGATCGCGATGGCATGGAAAGTGGTTGCTGCAACGCCGCCTCCCACGGCAATCGATCCCCCCCCGGTCGCCAGCGCGGCATCACCTATGGCTACGGCATCATTCTGGCTGGCAAGGGAACTGGCGCCGATACTGGTCGCACCGAAGCCTGTTGCTTGAGCAAGGTGGCCCAGCGCAGTTGAGCGCTCCTGCGTCGCATCGGACAACGCCCCGATACTCGTTGAATTCAGGCCCGTTGCCAAAGCGTTGATTCCCAGCGCAGTGGAATTCAGCATGGTTGCTTCTGAAAAGGCCCCGACACTGGTCGAATCCGTACCCAATGCCTGAGCCTGGAATCCGAATGCGCTGGAATTTTGCTGGCTAGCATCGGAGGCTGCCCCGACGCTGGTCGATTGTACGCCCGTCGCCTGCGCACCTGCGCCACAGGCAAGTTGCGCGTCCACTCCGCCCGAATCCGCTCCCAGATCGGTATCGACGTCGGTGTCGGCATTGCCGTCATTGTTGCTGTCCAGCAGGCAGTCGTCGGCGCGGGCCTGTTGCGGGGTGATGGCGGTGGCGGCGAAGGCAAGGCCGCCTACTCCGGCCAGCAGCAGCGAACGGAGCGGAATGAATTTAGTGATCATCTTGAAATCCCCAAAAAATAAGTAATCGCGCCATGCAACCGATGAAATATTTCCATCAAGTGCATGGCGCATGTTCTGTTCGACTCGCTGAAGTAAAGGCGGCGAGCGCCGCAAACCGACAGACGATTTTGTGGTTCAAATATTGCTCAAGTCAATTACTTTATTATGTTACTGGAATGACGGCGAAGAAATTCGCACTATAGCCCGAAGGCAACCCCGACGCGCCCGCTTACCGAGCCTTCGCCTGTCGATCCCGCTGCTGTCGCCGAAACATAGACCCGCGGCAGCACCCGCGCGGTGATGCCCCCGGCAAAACCCTGCTGCCCACGATAGGTGGCGGCGTTCAGGCTGACGGAAATGGCGCTGTCGGGCACCACCATCATCCCGCCCATCGCCATCGAGGTGGCGATGCCGGAGCGGGTGGAGCTGTCGAGATCGTCGAGCCGGAAATTGATGTCGCTCACCCGTCCTTCCAGCGCCGAGAACTGTGCATCGGTCACCGCCGCGAGGTAATCGACGCTGACCCGGACATTGGCGACGCTGGCGGCACTGGCCACGTTCGAGACACCCAGCGTTCCGGCGCTGTCGATGGTGACGACCTGCTCCTCGCCCACTTGCACAGCGTCCGAAGCCATGATGTCGCCGATGGCGACCGAGGAGCCTGCCCCGCCGATCATCACCTGGTTGGCGGCCGTGGTATTGGCGAGGTAGCCCACTGCGGTCGACTGGACCTGGTCCGCCACCGCGCTGTCCCCCACCGCGGTGCCGCGGGTGGCAGCGGCGCTGGCTCCCGCACCCACGGCGGTGCCCCGGGTGCCGGAAACAGTCGAACTGAAGCCCACCGCCGTCCCGCTGATCCCGGTGACATCGGTCGACCGGCCCACGGCCGTCGCATTCTGCGCATCGGCCCGCGCCAGCGCGCCGAAGGCCGAGCCGGATAGGCCTGTCGCTCCGGCAGAGGCGCCAACGGCTGTGGCATTGTTGTTGGTCACTTCCACCGCATTGCCCAGCGCCACGCTGCGTAGGCCGGTAACGAGCGCATCGCGCCCGATCGCGGTGGCGTCCTCTGCCAGTGCCTCGGCGTCGACGCCAAGGGCGATTGCAGAAATACCAGTCGCCTGTGCGCCGAACTGGCCTCCCGTATCGTCGTCCGCCCCGTCCACCCCGATGGCGATGCTGCGAATGCCAGTCGCCTGCGCTAGATTGCCCAGCGCTGTCGCCCCATCGGCGTTCGCCAAGGACATGGAACCCAGCGAGGTTGCCCCGATGCCAGTTGCTTGCGCGGTGCCGCCCAGCGCGGTGGCATTGTGCATGGAAGCGTCGGAAAATGCGCCGATGCTTGTTGCGGTAAGGCCAGTCGCCCGGGCATCGTATCCGAGCGCGCTGGCGCCGGTTGACGAGGCCTGAGATACTGTTCCGATGCTGGTTGCCTGACCCGCGTTTGCTTGTGCAGCATATCCCAACGCGCTTGCACTTAGCGAATTTGCGCTGGCCCCGGTTCCGATGCTCGTTGAAAACTGGCCGGTCGCCTGCGCACTCACCCCGAATGCGGCAGCACTCCCGGCAGTCGCGCCGGAAAAAGCGCCGACACTGGTCGATTGCACCCCTGTGGATTGGGCAAAAGCGCCTATCGCAGTCGCCTCTGTACTGGTTGCATCGGAACTCGTCCCCACGCTGGTAGCCGAAAACCCGCTTGCCAAAGCGCTGACTCCGACAGCGACGGCTTCGATCGCACTTGCACTCGAATTTGCTCCCAATGCCATCGAACCATCGCCCGTGGCCATCGCGTTTGCACCTAGAGCGGTCGAACTAGTTCCGGTCGCCTGCGTACTTTCACCGATGGCGGTGGCTTCGCTGTTCTGTGCCCGCGCGAAGTTGCCGAAAGCGGAGGATTCGCTGCCGCTGGCAATCGCATCGGTGCCAACAGCCGTGCTTTCGCTTCCGGTCGCCTGAGCGCCCACGTTGTCCCCATCGGTTCCGTCGCCGCCGATCGCGACGCTGTTCGCTCCGAAAGCAAGAGATTGCGCTCCGACGGCGATATTGCCTGCGCCGACCGCATTGGCATCCGCGCCGACGGCAACCGCGCCGATCCCGCCGACATCCGCGCTCTGGCCAATGGCGGTGCTGTCTTCGAAATCGGCAAAGGCGCTGTCGCCCACCGCGACAGAATTCACGCCGACCGCACCGGAATTGTAACCAATCGCCACAGTCTGAGCCTGGTTGGCAGAAGCGAAACGACCCAATGCCGTTGCGCGGGTGGCCGTAGCCGATGCATTGGTCCCCACTGCGGTTGCCAGAGTCGCGCCGGCTGTTGTCGCGCCATTGCCGCAGGCGAGATTGGTGTCGGAATCGTCCGAGTTGGCCCCGCCGTCATTATCGGACCCGGCGTCGACTATGCCGTCGTTGTCGCGGTCGAGCAGGCAGTCATCGGCGCGGGCCTGCTGCGGGGCGAGCATGAGTGCGGCTCCGGCAGTGCCGGCGAGCAGGGTGGCGGCGAACAGGGTGCGATTGGTGGTAAGCATAGGTAGTCCTCCCGAGGATTGGTCCCCGCCGGAAGAACGCAGGTCGCGCCTGTCCGACAAGGGACATGAAAAGCGGTGCGACCCGATGAATTGTAAAATGACACAACAAGTTACGGGCAGGATCGCGTCCTGCCTGCACTCCTGAGGTAAATCACGGCCTCCGCTTTACGTCAACGCGGTTGCGCGGGCCGTGCAGGTGCTGCCTGCCAAGGGTCAGAACTCGCCCGCCACCCCGGCACGCACGCTGGTGGAATTGCCGCCAGCGTAGGTGACCCCGGCAGTAATCGCGAAATCGCCATCGAAGCGGTGCATCAGGCCGGCCGAGAAGCCCACCTCTCCGCGATAGGTGGCGACGTTGGACGCGTAGGAGGTGCGCCCCGGCGCGCTGGGGAAATGCGGGTTCGCCGCCGCCGCGATCGAGGCGATGCCGCGTTGCGCATCGCGGTCGATGTCGCTGGTGAGATCGAACAGCGTATCGATGCTGCCCTCGACCCCGGCCACCCGGCTTTGCAAGGCGCTGAACTGTGCGTCGGTCACCGCGGCGAGGTAATCGACGCTGACCCTGACGTTGGCGACGCTAGCGGCGCTGGCAACGTTCGAGACACCCAGCGTTCCGGCGCTGTCGATGGTGACGACCTGCTCCTCGCCCACCTGGACCGCATCGCTCGCCATGATGTCGCCGATGGCGACCGAGGAGCCTGCCCCGCCGATCATCACCTGGTTGGCGGCAGTGGTGTTGGCGAGGTAGCCCACTGCGGTCGACTGGACCTGGTCCGCCACCGCGCTGTCCCCCACCGCGGTGCCGCGGGTGGCGGAGGCACTGGCACCTGCACCCACCGCCGTGCCGCGGGTTCCGGCGACGCTGGCGGTAAAGCCCACAGCCGTGCCGCTGATGCCGGTGACATCCGTCGAGCGGCCCACGGCCGTAGCATTCTGCGCATCGGCCCGCGCCAGCGCGCCGAAGGCCGAGCCGGATAGGCCGGTGGCCCCTGCAGAGGCGCCAACGGCTGTGGCATTGTTGTTGGTCACTTCCACCGCATTGCCCAGCGCCACGCTGCGCAGGCCGGTAACGAGCGTATCGCGCCCGATCGCAGTTGCGTCCTCTGCCAGTGCCTCGGCGTCGACGCCAAGGGCGATTGCAGAAAGACCAGTCGCCTGTGCGCCCAGCGCAAGGTCGTCGGCCCCGTCGCCGCCGATGGCGATTGCGCCGATGCCGCTCGATTGGGCTTTCAATCCGAGCGCCACCGCTCCGGCGGCATTAGCTACCGATAGCGAACCGAGTGCGGTTGCGCCGATCCCGCTCGCCTGCGCTGTTCCGCCGAGCGCGGTGGCATCGGTTGCCGATGCTGTCGAACTTGTCCCGATGGCAGTGGCGGCCACTCCGGTGGCCTGCGCCGATTCGCCGAAAGCGCTGGCGAATTGCAGCGTCGCATCCGAATTGGCACCGATCGCAGTGGACTGCACACCGCTGGCCAGAGCCAGATTGCCGAGCGCGCTGGCGAACTCTGCCGATGCACCCGATCCCGTGCCAATCGTAGTGGTCGAAGCCCCGGTGGCCTGCGCATTGTTGCCTATGGCAATGGCAAAAAACTGGTTGGCAAGCGATTGCCCTCCGATTGCAAGCGAAGCCGCACCAAGTGCTTGCGCCGCGAAGCCGAGCGCGATTGCATTGTTCAGCGAAGCGACCGAATTGGCCCCGATGCCCACAGCCTGCAATCCGGTGGCCTGTGCCGCACTTCCCAGGGCAATGGAGTTTCCGCCATTGGCAGTGGTGAGCGTGCCGCCGTTCATTCCGGCAATCACGCCCGATGAACTGCCGATGGCGATGTTTCCGTGGGTCGCGCCAGAGCCATTGATCGTGGTCGCCAGCCCGCCCAGGGCAATCGCCCCATTGCCGCTGGCAGCAGTGCCGAACCCGCCGGCAAGGCTGGCAAAATCGCTGGCCTGAGCCGAAATACCCAATGCCGTGGACGAATTGCCAGATGCCCCGGCACCGTTCCCGATGCTGGTCGAACCCGCGCCGGTAGCCTGCGCACTGACGCCAAATGCAGAAGCACTCGATGCGGTCGCACCGGAGAAGGCACCGACACTGGTCGACTGCACGCCTGTTGATTGGGCAAAGGCGCCAACTGCCGTGGCCTCAGTTTGTGTAGCATCGGAACTTGTTCCAACGCTGGTAGCCGAAAACCCGCTTGCCAAAGCGCTGGCGCCGATAGCGACAGCTTCGATCGCTGTTGCGCCCGAGTTGGCTCCCAAAGCAAGCGATTCGGCGCCGGTCGCCTGGGCCTGGAAGCCCAATGCGCTGGCGTTCTGTTGGTTCGCGTCTGAGAGTGCGCCGAGGCTGGTCGAACCCGTGCCGCTTGCCACGGCGTTGAAGCCCAATGCGCTGGCGTTGTTGGTCACCGCGCCCGAAAACGCGCCCACGCTGGTTGATTGCAGCCCTGTCGCCTGAGCGAGATACCCCAGCGCGCTGGCGTTCTGTTGGGTCGCGTCGGAACTTGCGCCAACACTGGTCGATTGCAGGCCGGAGGCAACGGTAAATGCGCCGATACTGGTTGAATTGACCCCGGCTGCCTGTGCGCTTGCGCCCAGAGCACTGGCGCTGTTCATGCTTGCAAGCGAGGATGTGCCGACACTTGTTGTCGAGGTATTGCTGGCCTGGGCAAACGCGCCCAAAGCACTAGCGTTGATTGCAGATGCACTGGCACCTCTGCCAAGGCTGGTCGAACTTGTGCCGGTGGCCTGGGCACCAAAGCCCAGCGCACTGGAATCCTGTCCGGTTGCGTCCGATGATGCGCCGATGCTGGTCGATTGGAGGCCCGATGCACCGGCAAGATTGCCCAGTGCACTGCTATTGTTTGCGGACGCTATGGAGCTTGTCCCGATACTGGTCGAATTAATGCCGCTTGCCGTCGCACCGAAACCGAAAGCGCTGGCATTGTCGATGCTCGCTACCGAAAACGCGCCAACGCTGGACGATCGCAGTCCTGTCGCTTCGGCAGAGAAGCCAAGCGCGCTGGCGTTCTGCTGGGTTGCTTCAGACAAGGCTCCGATGCTGGTCGATTGCGAGCCGGTAGCTTGAGCAAATGAACCCAGAGCACTGGCACTGGACCCTGTTGCGTCTGATGAGGCCCCTATACTGGTCGAATTGGGCCCGGTCGCTCCGGCTGCGGAGCCGCAGGCGAGGCGGGTATCGAACCCATTCGACTCCGCACCAAGATCGGTATCGACATTGCTGTCGGCATTGCCGTCATTGTTGGTATCGAGCAGGCAATCGTCGGCCATGGCTTCTTGTGGTGCGAGCAACAGCGTGACTGCCGCGGTTCCGGCGAGCAGGGTTGCGGCGAACAGGGTGCGATTGGTAGTAAGCATCGGTAGTCCTCCAGTGGAATAAATCCCCGCCGGAAAGACGCACGCTACGCCTGCCCGCTAAGGGACATGGAAATACGGTGCGACCCGAATGCTATAGTGTTGGTATCAAATGCTAGGGACGGGAGAAACCCGGCCATCCAGTGTGGCTAGTTCACTGCGTCAAGCCCCGTCAATCGCTTATGATGAGGTGGTACAAAGCTGCTCGGGTAGTCAGGATATCCCCTGGCTGACAATAACATCTTTGGGGTCGTTTGCTGAAAGGCCGCTTTTGTCTCGATCGCCGCGATAGCTGCCGCTCCCTCATTTCCAACGGGAATGAGAAAACTGTGTTAGCGATAGAGGCGGGTTTCCCAATCGGTCCTAGCTGCCAAGCGGCTGGAGGTAGCAACACCCCCTCCCCCCGTCCCCCGCGCGCGGGCGCGCGTATCTGCCACATTCGCCAACCATCACCCGGCTTCGTCCAGCAAGCGCGCCAAGGCCTTCAGGTAGCGCGCCGCGCCTTCCGCCTCTCCGGATCGCCCGCCGTGCTTCCATGCGTTCCTGTTGCCCCTAGGCGCGCCGCTGCCCTTGCCCCCGTGCATCCTGCATCGCGCCTTCCCCTTCACCGCCGGGGATTGGCAGGCCGTTCCCTTCCGCGTCATGGCCAAGCATCGGCGGGCTCGTGCCAGCCGCTCCGGTTGCATGGGGTTGTCCGTTTGATTTTGCATTTTCCCTGCCCCCGGTATGATTGTGGACCTGATCGGCAATCACCGCCTGGATGCCCGCCAGATAGTCCAGCGCCTGCCCTTGCGCCCGGTCTAGGTCCAGGTTGCTGCTTTTCTGTTCGACAAGCAGGGTTCCCGGCCAGAACAGATCGATGAACCCGTGCTTTTGCTTCAGCAGCTTTACCCGCTGTTCGTAGATCGCCACCTGCTTGCGCTTGATGCCGAATATCTCGAAAAATTCGTTGTAGAAGGTTTGAGTTTCGCCCTTTTCGTAATCGGCGTTCTGCCATTCCTCGCTGAAGGCTTTGGCGCGCCGCTTGATTTCATCCCAGCCGAGCCATTCGATCCCCCTAGCGTTCGCAAGGGTTTAGGCATGGGCGGGGGCATGGGGCAAGCCCTAGCGGTTCACCCCGCCCCGCGCGCCGGGAAAGCCACCACGTCCGCCCCCTTGCGCAACTGGTCCAGATAATCGCTCCACCATTGCGCCATTGTCACCCGTTCATCCCAATGCGCCCCGCGATGATAGGCCGCGCGCACCTTGTCGCTGTCGCCATGGGCAAGGGCGCGTTCGATGGCATCGGGATTGAACTTGCCGCTTTCATTCAAGAGCGTGGATGCCATCGCGCTGAAGCCGTGCGCGGTCATTTCGTCGCTGGTGTATCCCAGCCGCCGCAAAGCCGCATTCAGGGTGTTTTCGCTCATCGGGCGGGCACGGGTGCGAATAGAGGGGAAGGCATATCCTGTCGGCCCTGTAGCGGCCTGTAGCTGCTTCAGGATCGCCACCGCCTGCTTGGACAGCGGCACACTATGCGCCTTGCCCATTTTCATTTTGCCCGCCGGGATATTCCACACCGCCCCGTCCAGATCGATTTCCTCCCATTCGGCATGGCGCAATTCGCCGGGGCGGACGAACACATGCGGGGCAAGCTGCAAGGCCAGCTTCGTTATCCCGCTGCCGTCATATTCATCGATAGCGCGCAACAGGCCGCCAACCTGCTTGGCATCGGTTATCGCGCCGTAATGCGTCACCGTGGGGGCAGTCAGTGCCCCTTTCAGGTCGCGCGTAGGGTCTGAGAGAAGGCGGGCTGTTGCCACGGCATAGCGGAAAACCATGCTGGCCAGTTGCAGGGTGCGCCGTGCGCTTTCCAGATTGCCCTTGGCCTCTATCTTGCGCACCGCCACCAGAACGTCGGCAGGCTCTATCTCGGCAATCGCCAGCCGCCCGATGCTGCTATTCAAGAGGGACAGCAGATATTCGCTGCGAACGGCTGTGTTGGGGGACCATCCCTTTTCCCCGTCGCGCCTGCGCTTGGCGCAATACTCATTGGCAATCGCCATGAACGTATCGGTTGCCTGTATACGGGCGCGCACCTTGCCGCGCTGCTTTTCGCGCGAAGGGTCTTTGCCCTGCGCTATCATCCCGCGCGCTTCCTCGCGCCGCTTGCGGGCATCGCTCAGGCTGGTTTCGGGATAGGCTCCCATGGCCAGCAATTTTTCGCTGCCATCGATCCGGTATTTCAGCCGCCACAGCTTGCCCCCGGCTGGAGTGACAAGCAGGAACATGCCGCCCCCGTCCGCCAGCTTGATCGCCTTTGCCCCCGGCTTCGCATTCCGGATTGCCACGTCTGTAAGTGCCATCGCCCCCCATCCCTTCCGAGGGCCGATACCCCCAATATACCCCCAGCGCTGAAGGCATCGATTGAGCCGATTAGCATATACCCCCCAATCATACCCCCAGCAGCACATGGCTGGAGCCGAACGCAGGTGAACGCTAGCGGCCTAGAAACCGAAAAATGCCGAGGATTTTAGGGGGTTGTCCAGTCAAATACGGACGGTAGCGAATGGGAAAATGGAGCGGGTGAAGGGAATCGAACCCTCGTATTCAGCTTGGGAAGCTGCTGCTCTACCATTGAGCTACACCCGCATTTCAACGACTTAGCTGATATTTTGAGACATTTTTTACAATGTCTTTTACAGTGCTTCCGTTGAGCACCGCGTTTGCAGTGTTGGCTCCGAAGCGTCAATGATCATTTTCACCGCCGTTGGGGCGGATACAATCTGCGAGTTTCCACGCGGCGTATGTAAGTGCGGACCGCCACCTAGTTGGCTGACTCCAGAGAACCTTCGTCCGTAGGTCGCAAAGGACGCCATCGTAGATCAATTGAGCCGTGAGGTTCCGATACTGAGCAATGCGGATGGCAGTGCGCACGTGTGTCCTATGTTTCACCACCGCCAGAGGAGGCCAACCATCGATTACATGTCCTTAGGCGGCTCGTTGATGGGTGAAGCTCTCCATGGTCGTGTCATCACGCATCTTTCTTTCATATTGCTTTTACTGAACTCTTCACTACACGCCTCGTATGGCGCGCGCGACAGCCTCTTCCGGGGAAATAAAGGTCGGTCTTAAGCAGGACATCCTTTGGCTATTGATCACGATATACTCATATAATAGTAGGATGCGCTTTGACCGGATCCGCGAAATGTCGCGCGAGGATTTGCAGGTGGAAGCGATTCTCCTTGAGAGCGCGAGCCGCGACATTGTATCCCGACTGGCGGCTCTGGACGATGATGGAAAGAACAATCGATCGTTTCAGACCCTCTTCAGTGCTCTGAAACGTGAAGGTCTCGATCCTTCGCGCACGAAAGATCTCGACCTCAAGGTGAAGGCCTTCCGTCAGGTCGTGAACGGCCTAAAAGTGTCGCATCGTAATTCTTACATCGCGCATGTAGCTACCGGCGCTGAGGTAAAACCGCGCGTTCTCGACGACCCCGTTGATTTCGCTCCGGCTGCTTCGCTGGCGGTTAATCTGCTCGACGACATCGACGGCCGATTACTGTCATACTTCTTCCGTCTTGGATCGGATGGATCAATCGATCTTCGGAAGGTGCTAGCTGAGAGTGCTTGAGAAAGGGCTCCGACTTGGCGAATCTTGTGGCTCTGCCCGAAGCGGGCTTAGGGCAATCTGCTTCTAATGCGGAAGTTGGTTCAATTCTCCGCCGCAGCAGAATTTGCGCCCCTCGAACGTTAGGAATCTTGTCGATAGTCGATCACTCGTCCCGAAACTCCTTGAACCACGCGTTTCGCTCCGACGGCCTAATTGCCCAGAGGCACTTACTCGTTCGTTTATCAAAGGGCCGCCCCCAGTCGCCGGAAAAACTGTGCTCGATGCGGCCTTCCCTGCCGTGGATCTTGTTGATCAGCGGCTTATCGCCAAACCTCTTTGAAAAGTTCTCCAACATGAAGTGCTCGAAGTCCATGAATGCGCTTTTTGATCGACCATCGCCTACCGTCTCCATGAAGAACTTGAAGGGCGCATCCCGCAGCGATAGCGACATATCGAATATCCAGTTGACCAGATGTGACCGCAGCCGGTTTGCGATCTTGCCGCGTCCGATGTACATCACCTCGCATGATCGGCTACCGTAGCTGACTGCAAATCCCCCACCGACAGAGATCACATACACCCCATTTACGATCCGGTTGAAGTCCTTTGCAGGCGCATAGGCGTGATCATAGGATTCCCGCCAAGCCTCGCGAATCAGACGGATGATTTGGTCGATCGTCAGTTTCTTAATCGCAGCCTGCACGTCAGCCGGCTGTGACTCGAAACGGCGCAGGTCGAAGCCAAGCTTTCGAGCTTCCTCAAATATGCTGATCGGGCCAGTCTCAGCCCAGTTGATCTCGATGCTCGCCAATGTATCCCCCGCTTTAAAACGTTCCGCACGGTGATGCTACTCGCGTGCTGTTGCAAGAGCATCGACGAGCTGCCCTCCACAAGCAAGCAAAGGCGAGATTTCGGGAGATGGAGATACCCGCAGCATCCCGCGCGTATCCTGCGGCAGGAGCGGCTCGATCCGCGCCCACTGTTTATCCGAAAACCAGAAGAAATCCGCCATCTTCCATGCCTCCTCACTGGAGGCTGGTGAATCACCTCCGGGCGCTGATGGGAGTCCCGTTTATGGGTCCGGACCCAAGAAATAGGGCTTTAAGGCGATCGGACGCGAAAGAGGACATTGGCGGAGCACCATTCACGACACGCGTAAACGGGGACTAGCAGTATGCGCGACGTTGTCGACAATCGTCCGGCCAGCGATCTGCCGCCTGATTTGGGAGAAAATGGTCATTGCCTCACCGACGGTGACGCGCGAAGGGGAAGCTGATGCTTTACAAGGACACGATTCTCGACCAGCTGGCCACGCGAGGCAACGTCGCGCAGTTTGTGGGGTTCCGCCCCGAAGGTGGCGACCCCAGGCAGAGCTATTCTCGCATTCGCGGGCACGAGCCGAACGAACGGTTCCTCAGCGTGCAGGAGGCGCTGGAGACCTTGCTAGCCTCAAGCGCCGAGAGGATGATAAACATCCGTAGCTACTTGCCGAGCGATCCCCGAAGCCGAGAGTTCGTCTACGGCCTGAAAGACGCCAACGAGGCGCTAGCGACGGTACTCCGGCTGACGGGCGAGGGACTGCACACAATCGCCAACGAGACCGTCGATATCTCCGACGGAGGCGTCTCCGGCGTCTTGCAGGGGAGGACGATTGAGTTCGCTCCCGACGATACGCCCCGCTGCGTCGAGAAGCCGGGAGTTGCGTCCATGGATTTCGAACTTGGAATGGGCCTGCTCGAAGCGGTCTACGGGTTCCGGCCGGACATCGAAGCCGTTGTCGGCGAGAGGACCGAATTTAGCATTCACCCACGTCCGCGCGGCTGGAAAGGAAGTCACACCCTGCTGTGGGAGCACGAGTACGCTCCCTATCAAGATGTGAGAGTCGAACCGCGCTGGCCCAACCGCTTCAGTCGGCATATCGGAGACAAAGCATTCGGACTTCTCGTCGCTTCGCTGACCGGGGCGCCAGTCCCCGAAACGCTCGTGATCCCGAGGAAGGTCGCACCATTCCGCTTTGGGAAGCCAACCGGCGACTGTGAGATATGGACTCGGACCTGCCCTGCCGAGCAGCAGCCTGGCCTCTACACGACCGTGAAGGGCTGGACGGATCCATACGCTCTCCTCGCCCTCGAGGATCCCGAGGGCGATCGTATCGCCTCAGTGATCGTCCAGCACGCCGTTCGCGCTGTCTACTCGGGCGCCGCGATCACATCGACCGGCGGCAGTCTTGTGATCGAAGGTGTGAGCGGAGAGGGCGACCGCTTTATGCTGGGCGAGAAAGTCGGCGGGTCGCTGCCCGATGCGGTGGTGCGGGACGTGAGGGCGCTGGATCGCCGGCTGAGGAGCGCGCTCGGCCCGGTGAGATTTGAATGGGTGCACGACGGCACCCGGGCGTGGTGCGTGCAACTCCACGTAGGCACAAGCGTCAGCGACGGCGACGTACTTGTTCCTGGTGACGTGGTCGACTGGACGGAGTTCGACGCCGGCGATGGACTCGCCGCCCTGCGGGAGCTGATCTCGCGCGTCGGCGATGGCCAAGGAATTTTGGTGAGAGGCGAAGTCGGTCTCACCAGCCACGTGGCGGACCTCCTGAGGAAGGCTGGGGTCGCCTCAAGAATGTCGAGAAGAACCGTCGCTGCAAGCTGACGGGCGGAGCGACTGTCCTAGGGGCGATCAGCGTCCGTGGCTTCAGGCGACCGCCAGATCTCCTCCAAGATCTCGCCCGCCTTCATGCGGTGCACCGCGAGGACGTAGTCGGCGATGTTCGGAACCGAATGGTCGACGAGCAGTTCGACGACGTTCTGCGGCGGCTTCCTGGTCTTTGCGCGATCTTCGAAAGGAAAGTCGGCGATACGCTTAAAGGTGTCGGGACCGCGGGCCTGCGGAACGTATAGCGTTGCGCCGCTATTTAGGGGGCTTAACCAAATGTCGCTCTCGTGCACCGCGACCAGCGACTTCGTGCAGAGCGTAATGACGGTCTGAGGCTCTTTCCTGTAAGCAACCGCTCTCGTCAGCCCGCGCACCCTTTCCGCCGCCAGCCAGAAGAAGGTGCGGCCATTCAGTAGACGGTACCAGTCCTCTGGCGACATACCGCCCTGAAGGCACTTGAGAAGAGCATTGTCAGTCATGGGCTTCTGGTCGCGGACGACCGCGCCGGGAAGACCGGGGGCGGCTAGCGCCTTATTCGAGGGCCGGCGGATACCAAGCAACCTGTCGCGCTCTGCGGCTCCAACACCATATGCGTCGACAAGCGCCTCGGCGCTCATAAGGCCGTGATCGCGGATGGCCGGCCAGGCTCCGTCGTGCGCCATGTGCCACAGGCGCGGGTAAGTCTCGATGAGCTGCTCGGCCTTCACGACCAGTCACCGCGCTCGAGGATTCCGTCTTTGGCGAATGCCTTCGATACGAGCGTGACCGGAACACCCGCAACGCGCTCGACTTTACGGATGAAGTCTTGCGTCTCCGCGCTGAGATCGCCGAAGCAGGAGGCATCGCGGTTGGCGCAGTCGATGTAATCGGCAAAGGTGAGCGCGATGCAGGTGGCGCCGTTGAGCTCTGCCTCGCGGCGGAGCCGTCCCCAGTCGAACTCGGCGATCCTGCGTTCGCGATTGGAGACCGTTCCACGCTCGGTGCGGGCGATCTCGTCGACGGGCAGGCCGCAGCGGCCTGAAACCGTTGCGAAGTCGATCTCCCGACCCATAGGCCCCGACGGGCCGCCAACGCGGATGGGATAGGTACGAAGCACCATAATCACATCGCGAACCGCACCCGGGGGGATTCCCGCGTCCGAGATGCAACCGGAACTGGTGGTCTCGCGGGAAGTCACGTGAGGGTAGCGCCCATGATGGATGGAAAGCTCGGTGCCCTGTGTGCCCTCGACAAGGATCGGCTTACCCTCGCGGAGCAGCCGATCGACTACGACTCGCGCAGGCCGCACGAACCTCTCGAGCTGTGGGACGTCGCGGGCGAGGATGACCGGCGAGCCGAAGAGTGGCTTCCCGCGGTTCAGCACCTTGCGAGCAACGGCCGCTCCGACCCCCTGCTTGGTGGTCGCAATCGCTGTTAAGGCGTCACCCTCGCCGCTACCACCCTCGATCCGGCGGTCATCGTCGTCGATCACCATCACCTGCGGGTCGATGGTCAACCGCTCTCCGGTGAGGCCGTGGTCCAAAATCTCGAGCATAAGCTGCGGCAACCAGACGGTCGAGCCAGCTGCGATTATGATCTGCGACCCCATGTTTGACATTGAACCTGATGGCAGCTGCACGTACTTGTAGCTGGGGTCCGCGACGCGGTGTCCAGCGTTTGGGCCGCCGATGCGCAGCAGGCCGTCGTATCGCGAGGCGATCGACGCGCATACGTTGCCCTTACCCTCGCTCCCGTACTGCCCACCAACGATGACGTCGACGAGCGGCCTGGTCGGTGGAAGCTTGCCGACGAAGGCCATCGTCGCGAGCGCGAGATCGTAGGGATCCGTGTCCTCTGTGTCGAACACCAGGTCCGCGATACCTGCGAGGGTGCCGACCTGCCGCTCGGTCCCGTGCGCCGAAGCCTCCTCGTAGCTCGCGTACTCGCGCGTTACGGTGGGACGGGAACGGTAGCGCGCCTCAAGCACCACCGGAGACGCCTCGAGATGGGCGTGAACAACCTTTCCGGGAAATCTCTCGCGTAGGCCCTCGACCTGGGAGACGATGCGAGCGGAGTCGAGGAGCAGGAAGTCGCCACCTCCCGCGTCGGCGGCGACCACGGCGTCCACCACCCAGAGGCCTCCGGTTTCCTCGTCCAGCGCGGCTCCAGCGGCCTGGAGTTCAATGCGACCCTCGCCGCAGCCGGTGCGCTCGCGAATGTATGACCGGGTGCTGACCGACCGCGCGCCGTAGGCGGCGAGCGCCTCGGCGAAACGGGTCTTGCCCGAGCCGATCGGCCCCGACATTACGACAAGAAGTTCCATTCAGTGTTGCTCCCCTTAACCCCGGTGGAGTAGACCCTACGCTACAAAGGCGACAAACGACGGATGCGCTCCTGCCCCGCATTTGGTAACCGAACTGCAAAAGGACAAGCAACTGACGATGAACATTTTCGCTCCGAACCTTGCGATCCACCATGCTAAAGGTCCGACGATCATGCTGGCCAGTGGACGGCGCTTCGACCTGCTCGACCCGTGGTTGAGCGAATTCGGCATCGAGGATATCGCTCAAGGGCTGGCAAACGTTTGCCGTTACGCCGGTCAGTGCCGCACGTTCTATTCCGTGGCCGAGCACTCCCTTCTGGTCAGCGAGACGGTGAGCCGGTACGCCTTCGAGGCGCTTCTGCACGATGCGGCCGAAGCATTCATCGGCGACATCACCAGGCCGCTAAAAAGGCTTCTTCCGGACTACCGTGAAATTGAGGCTCGCATTGAGGATGCGGTGATTGAACGATTCGGTCTCGACCGTGCGGCCAAGGCAACGATTAAGGAAGCGGACCTGCGGGTCCTCGCGGCAGAGCAGGAGCAAGTGATGGCGCCAGGCTGCGCAGACTGGGCGAGGGAAGCTGGAATTACCCCGGCACCGGTCACCGTACGCAGTCTCTCCCCGATCGTTGCAAGGGCCGCCTTCCTTCGGCGCTACGAGGAGCTGCGCCCCTCCTGAAGTCGCGCATAGGTGCGGCAACCGACTATCTCCCGGATTGGCACACACAAAGACGACGAAGAAGCTTCTCGACTTAAACCACGGCCGATTTCGAGGAATCGGATCTTCCGATGGGGTGACCGCCATGGAGCGCAAGCCTTAGGCCACGCCGAGGTGTTTATCGCGCCATCCTTGCACCGATCGAGGCGATCAACGCGCCTTGGTCTACGTAGACCCTGCGAATTGATGCCACCTTGTTAGTCGACCACCCCATCACACTCGCCGCCTCCTCGTCGTTCAGCCCAGCCTCGGTGAGAAGGCGCGTGCAGAAGGTCCCGCGCAGGTCGTGGAGATGCTTTGCCTTGCGCTCGCCCGTGTCGGTGTCGACGAACACGATCTGGGCCTCATCGCGCACCCGGTTGAATGATCCGCCGAAACCGTCGGAAGACCAAGGCTGACCGAGGCTATTCACAAGCACAGTATCGACACCGTCCTTGCGGGGGAGCGCGCGCAACTCGGACAGCAAGGAAGCCAGGGCGGGTATGATCGGTACGGTTACGTGCTGGCGCTTGCGACGGCTCGACTTGAGCGCCTTCTTACGGATGGCAGTTTCGCTGACATGACTCCACTCGAGCGTGACGAGATCTGCACGCCGAAGCCCTGTCAGTGCAGCAAGTCGCATACCGTCGCTCACGTGCTTCTTGTCGCATCTGGCCGCCACGAGTGCGAAACGCTGCATATCATCGTTCGTCCAAATGATCTCAGCACGCTGGCCATTGCGGTATAGCGCCGGGATCTTGGATGCTGCGTTGATGCTGACGCGGCCGCGAAGACGCCCGAATTCGAGAAGCGCCCGCAAGGTGGTTACGCCGATGTCGGCGCCGCGGGGCGTCGCCGAGCGGCTGTCGCGCCAGGCGACCACCTTGGCGACCATGCGCGGATCATCCCAGACCGATAGCGGCACGTCTCCCCATTTCGCCTCGATCATGTTCAATGCCGATCCCCAGGTTTTCTTGGTGCCCTTGGCGAGGCTTTCCCATTCCGGGCTGGATGGACGGTCCGCACTCTCCGAACGCCATTCGCGGATTAGCGAACGCAGCGTAGTTGGATCCGCCTGATGACGCCCATCAAGGGCTTCCTTCAACTTCGCAAGGTGCTCGTGATTCAGGCGGGGCTTGGTCCGGCACTCGACGCGGCAGATTCGGGGACCACCGCGCCAGGCATAAACATACCAGGTAGGGAGCTTGCCCTTGCCCCTGATCCTTACAAAATGCAGGCCGTCCGTCATAGGCGACCCTCTTCGTTCCAGATATCGAACTCGCTCCGGTCACCCTCAGCGCGACGTTCGGCATCTGCCGCATCAGAGAGGCGAATAGTACCATCAGCGCGGAGCTCGAGGCTGCGAACGGTGATGCCATTGTGGCGGGCAGCTTGTACCGCGCGCGCTACGTCAGCCTTGCGCGGATAACGCCGTGCGGGCGCTCGCACGCTCACCGCAAGACCTCCTTTTCACCAGAATAGATCTTGCCGTCCAGAAGCGCGTATGCACCAGCCTCAATTGTCCTTTGCTGTCCGACACGCCAAGTTGATGGGAGGCCCAGAGCCTCGGGTTCGGGGAGTTCGATTTCTTGCTTGCGCAGCCAATTGGCCACGGCCGCCGCATCGACACGATAGAGATTAGAACCCAAAGCCAAGCCGAGTACGGCCTCGGCCATGAACGCGAAGGGGTGGGGAATATAGGCTCCCCGCATGATACCCGTCCTCAAAACGACCACTTCGATCCGCGTCTTCTTGAGGAACCGGGTCACCTTCTCATAGAGCTCGAGCGACGCCGAAGGCGAGCGTTCGTCGAAGGTGAAGGAAGCACAGCGATTGCTCTTGATTTCGAACTGGTGACCTGCCTTCATCCTCACCGTTGCGAAGTGCAATGTGGGCTTGGCATAACAAGCCGCCGTAACGACGGGCCCGAACCAAACCGGCTCGTCGTCTTGCGGAAGGTCCTTCGCCTCAAGTTCCAAGATAGCGCGGTGCGCCGCATGATGGCGGGAATGACGAACAGCGCCTCGTCCACTGAACGACCCGTGTTTCATCGCTCGCCTCCCTTTGCATAGGACGCCGGACGAACGAGCTTCATGTGCCCTGCAAACAAGGCAATCTCGGCAGCAGCATAAAGCGGTTTTAGCGCCCATTCGTCGCGTGGAGGCACGCGGGGAATTGCGATGGAAAGCGGAGTTCGCGACACCCATTCTTCGACCTCGTCGCGTCCGACGGCTTCTGCACATGACGGGAAAGCTTTCTCGAAGGTTTCTCTCACGCAATGCCGATTGCCATCACGGTCGATTGCTCCTCCGACGAACACACGTGGTGCCTTGTCGGCGAAGATGAACGGCAGATGTTGGCTGATCTTCAGAGCGATCTGGTGCCAATCAGCTTCGATCGGGCCAAAGGCGATGTTGTTGTACGCCTTGAGCTTGGTGGATTTGGAGGCTTGGGGTGTCAGGGCAACGACCCCCACCCCGCGGCCGGACCAGGCCACCCCCACAACGCATTGGCACTCTTGCCGCAAGGGCTCGCCTGACCGGCCCGTGCTCAACAGCCGGCGGAAATCGAAAGCAGGATCGTGGGTCATTGCGACACCTGCCCGGTCCCCAGCCCATCCTCGGGGAGGTAGCTCCAGTTTTCGCCAATTGGACGAACACTTTCCTGGCTGACCCATGCACAGCCGCCGCCTTCGACTGCGTATTCGTACATAAGCTGATCGCGACCCCCGATACACATCACCTGGTGGCCGGTGATGGTATATGTGAAGACCTCCCCGTTCCTCAAACTGCAGAGTTCGCTACCGGGTGCGAAGACGCGGCGTGGTAGGTCCAGGGTCGGGGAATCAGGCGTGACCTGCAATGACGCATGCCAGTCTTCGAGACGGGCGACCGTGCCGAGATCGAGCAACGAATCCTCACCTGCCAGCTCGGCAGCTTTGCGCAACCGCGCCAACAGGCCGGTGAAATTCGAGAGGATGGGTGCAGTCAGGCGTAGTCCACCCTGCATGTCGTCAAAAATCACGATGGCATCGTCGACACCGTTTGAATTCATCAACGAGCAAAAGGAAATCCCGGCATGAGTTTGTCCGACTTCACTAGGCAGAATACCCTGCTCTGCGAGCAGCATAGCCCGCAGCGCTGAAGCTACTCTCTTGCGGGCCTCGAGCTTGCTAACACTCCTTCCTGCAAACCACGTTTCCGCGATTCGCAGAACCACACCGGTACTCTCGAACTGCCGGTACTTGGATTGAAGCCGCCGGTCCGATTGCGACAACGTAGCGTAAGGGAACTTCTTTGCGCCGATCGCGAAGCCATGCACGGTCTCGGTAATCCTGAGACAGCGCTCCGCAATCGATCCGCGCTCGCTCACCAAAACCCCGGCACTGAGTAGAGATTCTGGATCGAGCGAGATGTCGACGCGTGCTGACAGCATCGGACTGGATCGCAGTCCGCCCGCCACTGGCTCGACCAGGATCGAGCGTTCGAAAGACGACACACGCCAGTCGAGAACCCGGTAGGCCTTACGAAAGTGCAGATAGGTCGCACCGGGATAGGCCTCGCGCAGAGCTTTCTCGAGGGTGATCGTACCGATTTCCACCGAGCGGGCGTTCGCCAATCGAACCACCAATCGTGTGTCGGCAATCTGCCGCAACGGAAAGGCGTGGTGGGGTGAGTTAGTCACGGAGGCGGCCAACCGTTCGAGTTCGCGGGGCAGCCGTGCCCCGGGCATCAGTCTCCGGTTCATCTCGGCAAATCCTGCCGGCCAATGTTCTGCCTCGATCGTTACGCCACCCGTTTCCTGACGCAGACAGCAGGCTTGCTGAAACTGGACTGCGGAATTCTGGAGATAGAGGTGTCCGCTTTCGACCGGTCCGGTAGCGACCTCTTCAAGCGTGGTTCCGAGCCGGGCAAAAGCATTGCGCGGTGCGATTACAGCGAATACGCCGGGACGTGCTCGTCCAACCCGACCAGCCCTCTGGCGAAGCGCCTTTCGGGTGGCGGGAACGCCGAGGTTGAAGCCGATCCGGAACCCGGCGACGTCGATTCCCAGCTCGAGCGCCGAGGTCGCTACGCAGCCTCGCAGGCTACCCTCGGCCAAGGCATTCTCGATCTTGTGGCGATCGGCAAGCTCGTAGCCGCTGCGATAGGGCAGAACACGGTCGTCCCCGAGCTTCTTGGTGATGCGCTCTACCGCTTGTCGACCGTCGACGAAGGCGACCATCGCGTCCTCCTCGATCCGGTCGACAAGGGCGGTTAGCATCTCTGCCAGCTGCGCTTCGGCCGGAGCACCTCGTTCGGGTCCTTCGAGGTGTAGCAAGGTCATTCCGCGCCCGGGCGCGCCGTTCGACTCCTCGTCGACGAGCTGGAATACTTTCCCAGTCAGCTGCGCGAGGTGGTCCGCTGCATCCCCGATCGTGGCAGAGGCAGCGATGTATTGGAGTTGGGGAGAACCGTTCCCCCGAACACGCTCAATAGCAAGGGCCAGTCGCCGGAACAGGTATGCGCAATTGCTGCCGAATACCCCATCGAGTGCGTGGGCTTCGTCGAGCACAATGAAGCGTGTGCGGGCGAGGAAGTCTCGGACCGATGGGGCCGATTGGACGCGTGCGAGCCAGGCATGAGCGACGTCCGGTGTCGCGAGAACAATCCGCGATGAAGCGATAATCGTCTCGCGTTCTGCCATCGGGGTGTCGCCGCTGATCTCACCGACAAGGGCTTCCGGAAGGCCCGCCACCGCCAGCATGGAGCGCCAGCGGGAAAGCTGGTCGCTGCACAGCGCCTTCTGCGGGTAGAAGACAAGCGCAGTCCCCTCGCCTTCTGCCACTTCACGCAAAAGCGCGAGCTGGAAAACCAGCGACTTGCCCGAACCAGTACCCGTGGTCACCAGGACATCGCGTCCCGCAGCAACGTGTTCCAGCGCCTCGGCCTGGTGCAACCAGACCCTGCCGGATCCGAACGAGCGGACGAACGCGGAACAGGCGGGGCTGTCGTGGAATGCCTTGGGCAAGGCGGCCATGCGCTCCTTGCGAAGTGGCAATTCGACCCGTTCGACAACAGTGGGCTGCAGGGCGTCGAGAAGAAGAGCTTCCGGGCTGAGATCGGCCGGGAAACACGAGCGGCGTTGCGCCGCGCCGGTGCGGGTCATTTCAGGCTCCCGACGAAGTTGGCAAGGTTCTCACCCAGCCCGATATATTTCTCGGTCGTGTCGAGCCGCGCGTGACCAGCGAGACGCTGGACATCACGCAAGCTGAAGTCTGTGCCGTTTGCGTTGCGCGCCAGATTAGTGATGAACGTCCGGCGGCCCGTGTGGCTTGAGCAGCCGAACAGGCTGGCCTTCTGGTAGAGGTCCGAGAGATAGTTCGTCAGCGCAGTAAGGCTTTGTTGCTTCGGCTTCGCTCCACGATGGGAGAAGGCAATGTATGGCACATTGGGGTGATGCTTGATGAACTCCACGAGTGCTGCTCGGATCTTCGGATGCATCGGAATCACACGTTCCCGATTGCCCTTGGCGATCCTTGCACGGACCCGGACGAAGGGTGAAATGGACCCGTCCTTCTGGAGGAGGTCAGCCACCAGCATCTGGCACACCTCCCCCACGCGGAGGCCGGCGTAGATGGTGAGGTAGACCTTCAGCCTGTTGCTGTGGGGCGCGTTACTGGCGGTCGCGATATGTTGTTCGAGACGGACCAGATCGGTGTCGCTGAGAATTCGGGCTTGTCCACGGGGCTTACCCAGCGGCCCCCGGCCTTTGCGGCGAGGCCGACGTAGCCGGCTCAGATCGAGATCATGATATATATGTTCCATAAGTCGTTTTCTCCTTTGTTGACTGCCGCAGTTGTTGCGACGCCTATTATGAGAACGACTATTTCTCTATTCCGCAAGTACCTGATTTACTTTTGATCCCTCGAAAAATGATATTAACCTTAACGAGGCACTTTTACTTGCTTTTATACTTATAATCACAAGTATAAGGGAGGTTTATTTCAAGTAGAAATTACATTCCTTATTCAGGAGCGTGTTTTTTAGACCCTTTAAAGGGCCTGTGCCGCCAGAGCGCAGGCGCGTTGCATCCGAGTGTCAGTTGTGTGCCAAGGTGGGACGCATTTTGAGCCCTTGGAGAGCGTCTTTTAAGATGCCCCAACAAGCAATTCTGTCATCCGGGAGGCGAATCGCCCTGCCTTTGGCGCAGTGATTCGCGCCGTTGGCTCCTGCGTCGCTGAACTCGGCGATGCGGGTTCCGCTCCCACCGCGAAGCGGGGACCTGGATCTGCTTGTGGCAACCTTCCTGGTGGGAAGCACGATCAGGAGGCAATTGACGGAGCTTCGCGCTCTTTATGCTTCGCCCCTGCGGGGCTTTGGTGGCAGCCCTGCGGGCTGGGTCCTGCGGATGGAAGGGATTGATGGGTCTATCCGAGAAAAGCTCGCAATGGGGCCTTGAAAGTATTGGAGAAAGAGCTTTAACCGAGAGAACCAGGCTTTTCTCACTTTTGTCAATAGTTTATTTGTTTTCAGATATTTAAGCGACTTAACCGAGAAAACGAGCGCAGGAATTTGGAGTTCAACCGTCGGATCCGCCTTTTCTCAGACAAGTTTCCATGTTTCAATTGTTTATCAGATACTTAATCGAGCGCGAACTTCGAGACCTTGGGCCGATATCTCCTGCCGCCCAGTGGCATATGCAAAACAGGCTCTCTGGGCCTGCGCGAGCGCACACTTCCCATCCTGCGTATAGACCCCAAAGCCTTCAGCACCTTTGCTCTGCAATCATTTAAAAGGCCGACAAAGGTCACCACCTTTAAATAAATCTGCAGATCAAATCCATTTCAAAACTAGACTTAAAGCAATTTTCTTGATATAATGCGTTCTGTATTTAGCAGATAGCAAATACAATCCTCATGCTCTGCAATTATGGTCGATTTAGGAGCGCCCTATATTCCACAAGGATATTCCATGAATAACGCAAATTCCAAAATCCGGCGTGCCCGCAAGATCTGTCGGGTGGCTCTGAAGCTGGCCGCCAGCCACGGAACCAAGATGCCTGCCCACTACCCGGGCTGCCCGGACCACACCTGTATCGTCGAATTGCTTCCCCTTCGTATCGAAATCCTCCCCAATCGGTATCGCGCCTACATGCGCAAATCACCAACCATGATCGGTGAAAGTACTGTCGACAAGGCTGGCTGGACCGTCATTGAAATCCGCTGTCATAACGAGCGACGCGCCTGCTTTAACATGGGGCCTCGTGGCCTTGATGAAATCGGTATCTACCATTTCCAGCCTGGCTATTGGGAATTCGAATTTGGTTGCGATCCGGACGGCGACAGCGTGCCCATCCTCCCGACGCTATTCGCCGACGACAATGAGCCGGCTTGGCAGCTGTTCAAGAATAGTGGCTTGTATGAGTGGCCTCCGAACCTTGACGGTCTCGGCGCTTAAATCGTTGAAGGGCGGGCAGAGCCCGCCCTTTCATTGCACAACCTAGACGCCCTACGCCTGGGCCGTTCCGAGATGCGATAAAAGAACAAGATGCCCATTCGGCTCTTGCCCGCAAGTGCGCCGATTGGACCAAACGCATAGCGCAACTCACGTCCAATCCAAGCTCTCTAACCTCGTACTTTTTTGTAGGTTAAGCCATGACAGACAGGCCCTCTACAGAAGCTCATGGGAAATGAAGCCGTGGGGCCGCCTGCTCATCGCGCCAACGGCAGCGTCAAGATTTTAGGCAAGCTACTCGTTGCCAAAATTGCTCGAAAGTGCGCACGATCGCTGACTAGCTTTATTGGCGGACCCGACGAGCCAACTCATCCATCTTTCACCTTTGTGTGGAGACCGCTTCAACTGGCTAGTCGAACCAGACGCATTTTGTCACACCTAACCGACGTGCAGCTGCATCGACTATCTCGCGAGAAGACGGGGTCACATAACGGGGCGCAGCGAGAAACAAAAGGACGCTCTGATCCACATCCCGCAGGCCGTAGGACCGTTCAAACAACGCGCCCAACAAAGACTTCCAGTCGTCCGCTCGTCCCCACACTGTGAAAGCATTGTCGACGAAACGAAAACCATGAGGCTTAATGAAATTCTCTGCGATTTCGGACCTTTGCTTATTGAGCACCCGCAATACTAAGGCCTCGTGTGCATTTAGCTTCTCGCGGCCGTAACCCTTGAGTAACGTGTCCTTGATGTACACACGAACAGCTCGTGCATCCATGTGGGCAGCAAGAGTGCGACCGATGTCGCTATCGGTCCATTGCTTGTAGTGGCGTGCTTTATCAGCTGGCCCCAAAGATTCCCAATTGAGCTGATCGGCCTCTTCCCACAGGCGCTCTTTGATCGCTGACCTGATCTCGGACGGAATTCTCAATTGGCACTCCCATGCGGCAGCGTGTTAGGGAACTCATACTTAGGGATGTCCAACGTAGGGTCACCTTCCCGCAACATAAGGGAAGCTTGATCTTTCACCCATTCCATAAGGTACGATCCCGCAGATTCGTCGGTGAACTGGATGAGATGGCTACCGAGTGGCAGGGTCTCAGTGGGCGCGTTACGCCCCGCCATGCGTTCAAGTTCCGACACTTCGGCGACCCGCCTGAGATCAGTCACGAAGTCGAGTACCACCACCTTGTCCTTGCCAGGCTTAACCCGCAAACCTCTGCCGAGCTGCTGGACAAAAATGCGGCGACTATGGGTCGCTCGCATGAAAGCAATCAAATCAACATCAGGCACATCGACACCTTCATTGAAAAGGTCGACTGTACAGAGCACGTCGATTGCGCCTCGCTTAAACAGGGTCATGAGCTTGTCCCGTTCCCGAGCAGGGGATGCGCCGAACATCGCCTCAGCTCGAAAGCCAAAAAGTCGTAGCTGCGCGGTGAATCGCTCGGCGTGTTCGACACTTGGTGAAAAGACTAAGGCTGACTTTCGCCCTTCGGTCCTGAAAACCTCAGAGAAAATTCGGGCGGCCTCTTCGTCGCGCGTGGGGATAATTAGACGCCGATTCAGCTCGGACATCGTATACCCATAGGTTGACACGCCTTGGACCAGCTCCCAGTCGATGTTATCTGCGAGCAATCTGTAATCCACCTCGCTCAAATAATCGAGCCGTAGGCCATCGGCGATCCCCATGCGGACAAGCGGTTGACCAAGAGAGGTGTCGATATCGAACTCGTCACCCCTCCAAGGCGTCGCGGTGACCCCAGCAATCCGTTTCGGTGCGAGCGTTGCTATGACCTCCTGATAGGTGCGTGATCCTATGTGGTGGGCCTCATCGACGAAAACTGCATCAAATTCTGGAAGCTTACCCATTCTGCTATAGACGGTCTGCACGGTCGCAAATGTGATCCCCTCCCAGTGGATCGGCTCTTCATCCGGAGCCAGAAGGTGGGTGCTTACAGTTTTCGGAAGCTGCGCCCAAAAACCAATTTGAAGCTGCCGCACGAGTTCGCGCTTATCGGCGAGCACGAGAATGCGATTGTTTGGGAGCGTCCCGGCCTCAAAGAGCCTCGAAGCTACCTCCGCCATTACCACGGTCTTGCCCAAACCGGTCGCTAGCACGAGCTGACCGCGGCCGGTCTCTTCAAGAGCGTCGAACAGTCGCTCGCATGCGTCTCTCTGGTAGTCGCGAAGTGCCCGACGGGCCGGTGGGAAATCAGGAATTCCCACCATGAGTTGAAGCAACTGATTAGGACTTAGGAGATCGATGGTGAAACCGAGCTTCTTCACGCGAGCGATCTCGTCAGTTAGAGCCTTGCCGGGCGCGCGACTTGTGGCAAGCGCCATGCGATGTGCCTCATAAAAGCGACCCGCGTTGATCACTTCCTCGACGGCCGACTTCGGAGGGGCAGACGTGCTTGTGTATTTGCATTGCACCACCCAGACCTGACCTTTTTTCACTCCGACAACATCGGCACCCATGTCGCCTGACCCGCCGACGATGCGCACGTCATCAAAACCAGCGAACATGAAAGCGCGGGCCACGTCACGCTCGAAGGCCTGCCAAGGTCCATCAAGGAGCCGTCGTTCATCGAGGAACGGCCGCTTCACAGCATCTCACTGTCAGGGCGGAGCAGGCTGATCGACATCAGACCTCGCACAAGCTCTTCCTTGCGGATGTTGTACAAAATCGCGCTGTCGGCCTCCACTAACCATGAAGCGTCGGAAATCAATGAGCGTGCGCGATCGACGACGCGTTGCTTGGCGCGTTCGGTGAGTTGGGCGTCATTGTAGTCGAGCGATGCATATGGCGTGTCCCAGAACGCACCGTCGAAAACCAATTCAGGGAAGGCCTCAACAATTTGACCCAATACTGCAAGAGGCACCGACGTGAGAAACGTCCCGTCGGCGATTGGGGCGGCCGGCGCAACACCCTTGCGCGCCATGACTCGCATCACCTCGGCGCGCTGATCGGCCGTGAGAGCATCAAATAACTTGCCTGCTTCTCCGGATGGCGTGTTCTTGACGATTGCGTGAGCCAACGTAATCAGTGCGTCGGCTGCATCCAGACCGATGACTCGCGCATCTAGGCTGGCCGTGCGTGCATATTCTTCCCGAAAATTACCTAGAATTGTCGCAAGTGACGGAGCGATTTTTGTGGTGCGTAAGTACTCGCTCGTTAGCCCAGAAAGCTCAATAAGCAACGCGTCAAGAGGCTCAAGCGTGATTGACCGGAACACATCGGCGCGGGGCTTATATAAAAAGAAATAGGTGCGAGTCGGAAGGTCGCCCATTATCAGATTCCAAGCGGCTTCACTATCGATGTCGGGGTCACCAGCAACACATTCGAAGGCGCGCACTGCAAAAGTCTGACCTGCCGGTGCGTAGACATAATTTCTTGAAAGACTGGGTGCCTCGCGGCGCTGCGCGCGAAGATCCGGTGGCGGCGCCGTCGGAGCGCTGGGTATACCATCCGTCGGCGGTAGGGCAGTTGGCCCATCGAGCAACCCGTCCGGTAACCCCTCATCCTCGCCGCCGTGCTCGGGTGGAGTTTCAGGTGTAGTCAGGGACCTGCGTTCGGCCTCCTCTATAAGCCGCCACCACTGCGCGTCCTCTTGATAGTCGGGATGCCCGTCATAGAATTTTTGCGCAAATTCCTTCGCGATGCCATTGTCGGGAACCACTAGCAGTCGCCGCCATCCCCCCGCGACGCTGCTATGTGGCCGCATACGCCGAAAGGCCTTGTAAAGTTTGAAAAGCGGGCTGGCATTGCCGGTGTAACCAAGCTCGCGAGCCTTCTCCGGCCGTAGCGGTCCTTCGCCCCGGATAAGCTTGACCATCTCTTCCCACGCTGGATCGGAACGATCAAAGCGCTCTTTGGCGAAGTTCACCCGACAGTGATCGATGTGGATCTCACCAACGAATCGGCCACGTCGGCTTGGGTCGTCAATGGGATATTCCGGTTCGTCTCCGTTCTCACCGCGCCAAATATATAGGTCCTTACTGCTTATCTCGATTTTTCGCCCGTTCCGGATGAAATCGAGCCCAAAGTCCACCGTGTCGGCGTATCTCTGCAAGCCGATCCAGCCGTGCACACGACGAGTGCGACGCTGGAGCGTGCCCACGCCATCGCACACTGGGCAGGTCTCCGGCGCATTTGAAGGCAACGCGACCCAGTTCATGCAAGATAAGCAGTGGTGCCGATCTCCGAGGGGAAAGTTAAACGATTGTACTGCGAGTACTTCACCAAAATCCGGCAGCTCAACTGAGCGTGTTTCACCCCAAACGCAGAATGGACGTGAATGGATCACGCGATTATTTAGATAGAGTTTGAATTCAATCGGATGACCGTTGGATCGCAGCATGGCCGCATAAGCTTGCGACAGGCGTTTCCGAACTTGCCCTTGGTTTGCGGCCTTGGCGAGCCATTGCCGTTGAGCTGGCTTGAGCCGTCTTATGATTATCTTCGTTCCGTGTGATGCAACATCGGGCTTAGGTGCAGTCAGCACCGGAGTACGAAAATTCCCCTGTCTTTGGAGACGATCGAAATCAATTTCTAAGCCATGCCAGTCGGGGTCTCCAGCCTGTGTGGTCCAAACCTCAGTTGTGAGGCCCAATCGTGCGGTTGCAATGTTGAAGCCCATCCCGAAAAGGCCGAGATTGTCCGTTGGATTGTTCCCCGACCAACCTGCTTTGACGGCCCGCTCAAGGTTTTCTATGGTCATTCCCGGACCGTTGTCGACGATCTGGAGGACTGCGTCATCACGATCCGCTTCGGGCAGCGTGATCTGTACCACTGGGTCATCGACCGCCTGGCCGCACCGCTTGGCGTGCAAAAAGCCGTCGATGGAGTTATCGACTAATTCACCCACGCAGCGCCACTGGTCGAGATTGATCTCACCCAGCATGGGAAGAACGCGTGGAGATGGTGCCAGATCGAACTCCCGCAGCTCGCCCTGCGCCATTTCGTTGTGGGCCATTTTGTTTCCTTGTAAAATTTCTTTGATACGCTCTTGTACATCGATAGTTTATGGTAGCATTCTATGCGACGATGATGGATCGGCATCCAGCGGAAATTGAGACATTTTTGATGCGCATGGCGCCGATGCTGTCGGCAACCTTGGCGAAGCTCGCTGACACAAGTTTCCGGACAGATCCCATTGGTGGAGATAAATACTCTCGCGCTACAAGCATCATTAGCTCCGCCTATAAGCGACATGGCCAATTATTGGGTCGTGCATTGCTTGAACGTCTAAAGGACTGCGATCGATTCCAGGTGTGGACCGAAGATGCGTTCAAGCTCGCGATGGCCTCCCGCGAGGAATTGCTATTGGGTATGCCACCTACTGCGTATCGCGAAGTTCTGCTCCCTTATGGCGAGATGGAACAGGTGATTCCGGTCGATTTGATCGTTTATGACGCTGCCGCCCAAACCCTGCGATCTTACAATGTGAAGCGCGGCAACGGCGCTTATGACGCTGGAAAGAAGCGCATAATCTTAAACGAATTGCTGCGCGTTCAAATGCATCTGGCTGGGTACGGACGATCTATGGGGTTCGACGTCGATCGAGCAGAAGCGCAAATCATATTCTATTATGGTCTTCGGTCGATTCCGGAACCATTCTCGCTAATCGCCGAAGAATTGGATGATCATTTTCACTTCCCAGTCCGCAACGCTATTGAGTCATTAAACGACCAATTCCGCGAGGGTCTGTACGCCTTGATCGAAGGTGACGCACCTATTTGATCGCTGTTCTCGAAAACGCTACCATGTTCATATTGTTGGTCTGCAGCCTCAACGGCTCGATTTCACACGCTGGCGATTGCGGGTACATAGTCCGTGTCTAATTCGAGCAGCTTTCGACAGGGTGGAATCCAAATTAGGCGCGTTTCTCTACCAGGCGGCTTGTTCCATACCACCCAGGCGTATCCAGTGGCAGTCGATGCCTTGGGATCCAATCTGCCGCGTACCATTGGCACACGCTCGGAGAATTGTGCTACCAAGGATGGAGGGTTCTTGGAGAACACCCGCTCAAGGCGTCCAATACCCTCAAGAAACACGGTGCGCACAAGAAGGGCAACACCAACATTCGCGAAACCAATTGCTCGGTGGAAGAAGGCCTCGGCCAAGCGGAATGGGGGGTTGGTGATAACCCAATCCACACCGTTGGGTAACCTGGCACTGAGGAAATCCCCAACATCGCCATAATGATAGTCCACAATGTCGCTGGCGAGGACCCTCGCAAAATACGATCTGAGCGGTTCAGCCATATATCCCCGGCCGCACGCTGGCTCGAAGCAGGTTTGCCCGATGACATTTTCTCGACCGATCACATGCTCTAAAAGCGCGCGGGTTGCCCAAGGTGGCGTTGGAAAATCATCGACGCTGTCAGCGGCCTCATGTCGCTGAGCCATTACGGCGTGAGATCGATTTTGAAGGGCGGGCATAGTCTGAACTAGCCGCTTTGGCTTCTTATGGCGATAAGAGATTTGATGATGACAGGTCCGATTAACCTCCCCAGTGCTGAGAGGACACTGGACGCATCAAACCGCTTCAGTAGATTTTGGTTTGGTTTTGGACCAATTGGCTTGCGGCCGTAATCGCATGGGCTGAGCAAGTGAAACGGTCGTTCAGCCTGCTTTGTAGTTATGGGCTGGGGAGACCCGCTTGTATGGCAATTTGAGTTTCGAAAAAGGGTGACTGCAAAAGTGCGGGTTGCGGAGATTTCTCGAGGGACAGGAATGAAGGCGATCGAACTTTTTTCAGGCGCCGGTGGACTGGGTCTTGGCATCAGTCGGGCTGGATTTCTCCCAGTCGACATTGTCGAATGGGACCGTTGGTGTTGTGACACGATCCGGGAGAATCGAGCGCGGGGCGCCGAGTGGGTCAAAAACTGGCCGACCCCACGGGAAGGTGATGTGCGAGCGTTTTCATTCACCCATCTCGAGGAAAAAGTCGATCTTGTGGCCGGCGGCCCGCCGTGCCAACCGTTCTCAATGGGCGGACGTCATCGTGCCCAACACGATCATCGAGATATGTGGAGCGAAGCGGTGCGCGTAGTTCGCGAAACCAAGCCGCGCGCCTTCATTTTTGAAAACGTTAAGGGGCTAACCCGCGAGACTTTTTCGATCTACTTTTCATACATCTATCTTCAGCTTTCTTATCCTATGATCGCGCTACGCGACGGCGAGAAGTGGCTCGACCACCGCGCCCGCCTTGAGCAGCATCATACATCGAACGGTTCGGCCGATCTTGCCTATCGGGTACTCCCTCCGAAGGTTTTGAATGCGGCCAACTTCGGGGTCCCGCAGAAGCGAGAGCGTGTCTTCTTCGTCGGTTTCCGCTCAGACATCGGGGTCGAGTGGTCGTTCCCCCGCGAAACCTTTTCACGCGACGCACTCCTATGGTCGCAATATCGCTCGGGTGACTATTGGCACGCGCATCGAATTGCGAAGCGTCACCGCCCCGAAAATCCGAAGGCGAAAATTGCAGCGGAGCGGCTTAGCTCCAATCCCGACGCGCGTCCCTGGCGTACGGCGCGTGACGCATTCGTTGGGCTGGGCGAACCCGAGCTGGGTAATATCAATCTTGACCATGCAGATCATCGATTCCAGCCTGGTGCTCGGTCCTATCCCGGCCACACCGGTAGCACGCTTGACGAGCCGGCAAAGACATTGAAGGCCGGAGTGCACGGAGTTCCAGGTGGCGAGAATATGTTACGTCGTTCCGATGGAACGGTGCGTTATTTCACCATCCGCGAAAGTGCTAGACTGCAGACATTTCCCGATGATTTCGTGTTTCACGGTTCGTGGACTGAAACTATGAGGCAGCTAGGTAATGCCGTTCCAGTCGACCTCGCGACCGCCATAGCTAGGTCCGTTCATGAGCATTTAGGTCGCGCTCACCCGACCTTGCAGCCTGTAACTGGCCGATGCTAACTGCTCTAAGGGCACGAAGCTAGCCTCGATTTGTACAATTACAAATCAGTTCTCGGCTCATCATGCTGTAATTAGGCCGATCCCCTTGTCACCGGAATGGTAGATGGGGGTCGCTGAAAACCTAGGCGTTTAGGATCCGGAACGCGGCGACGAGGATCATCTTTGAGGTGAATCTCGGCCACCCTGTTAGACAATCATCGGCAGCCAAAATTTTTTACACTCCATTCCTATGTTATTGAAACTCTGTGATGCAATCCGGGCGGTTTTTACACGAGAAAGCCAGGAATTGTGCAGTTGTGCTGAGCTTGGGAAGCTGCTGCTCTACCATTGAGCTACACCCGCGTGCCCCTTGCGGTGCTGGGCCGCTTGCCACGAGAGGTCGTGTCTGGTCAACACATGATCAGTGTTGGCCAAGCGCGAAAGCCGCCGTCAATCGCGAGCCACCGGGGTTGAGCAGCCTCCCGGTCAGCCTATTCGGCTCAAGTGTTGCCTCGTTGTCGCTGCAAGGGGACCGGACTTTTGCGAGGTATGCATGGCGAATGATGTCACCACTCCCTCTTTTCCTCAACTCCTGCGCGCATTCTTGCGCATCGGATTGCTGAGCTTTGGCGGCCCCGCCGGGCAGATCGCGCTGATGCACCGCGAACTGGTGGAGGAACGGCGCTGGGTGCGGGAGGAGGACTATCTCCACGCGCTCAATTTCTGCCACCTGCTGCCCGGCCCCGAAGCGCAGCAACTGGCGACCTGGGCGGGCTGGCGGCTGCACGGGTGGAAAGGGGGCATCGCGGCGGGATTGCTGTTCGTCATTCCCGGTGCGCTCATCATCCTCATCCTGTCGCTACTCTACGCGGTGGCGGCCAATCTTGGCCGGTTCGCGGCGCTGTTTCTTGGGGTGAAGGCAGCGGTGCTGGCGATCGTGTTGCAGGCGCTGATCCGGATTGCGGGGCGGGCGCTGGATACGCGCTTCAAACAGGCGGTAGCGCTGGGTGCCTTCGTGGCGCTGTTCCTGTTCAACCTGCCGTTTCCGGCGATCATTCTGGGCGCGGGCGTGCTGGGAATGATTGCCGCGCGGGCCAAGCCGGAATGGCTGGCGCTGAAAGCTGCCGGGCCCGTCGAAGGAGACTCAACCCGACCGTGGCGATCCACTGCTATCGCCATCGCGGTGTGGGGGGTGATCTGGGCCATCCCGATGGTATTGGTCGCCGCCACCCTCGGGCGCGACCATGTGCTGTGGGACATCGGCAGCTTCTTCTCGCAAATGGCGGTGGTGACGTTCGGCGGCGCCTACGCCGTGCTCGCCTATATGGCGCAGGAAGCCGTGCAGGGGTTCGGATGGCTGGAAGCCGGGGAAATGGCCGATGGGCTGGGGCTGGCGGAAACCACGCCGGGGCCGCTGATCCTGGTGACGCAGTTCGTCGGCTATCTGGCGGCCTACCGCGCGCCTGATCCGTTCACGCCGTTAGTGGCCGGATTGCTGGGAGCGGGGCTGACCACCTGGGTCACCTTTGCGCCGTGCTTCCTGTGGATTTTCGCCATGGCCCCGTGGATCGACCGGCTGGGCAATGCGGTGCGGCTGAAAGGCGCGCTGGCGGCGATCACCGCATCGGTGGTGGGGGTCATTGCCAACCTCACGGCATGGTTCTTCCTGCATGTCATCTTCGCAGTGATGGGGGAGACCCGCGTCGGTCCATTCCGACTCTACACACCCGATTGGTCGACGTTTGATTGGCGCGCTGCGCTGCTCGCTATGATTGCCTGCGTACTGATTTTCCGTGCGAAATGGTCGATACTGGCAGTGCTCGCAGTCTCGGCTGCGGGCGGGCTGTTGTTGAGCAGCCTGTAGCCTATAGGAGCCATCCTGTTTTCGGACATTTTCAATCTCGATGCGAAAAATCGCGCCGATAGCGGGTGGTTTGCCGCCGTATCTCTCGCTATGGCTGCGATTCGAAAAGCCGGACACAATCATTGTGGGCGGCCTGTCACGGCTATCGTAGGGAGCACGAAATGCCACTCGTCAACATGAAGCCGCTGCTGCGGCACGCAATGGACAATGGTTACGCGGTCGCCGCGTTCAACCTGGTCGACTATTCCACCACCAAGGCGATGGTGAAGGCTGCGGAGGAACTGGGCGCGCCGGTGATCTGCCAAACCTCTTCGAAAACCATCCTGCACTACAGCCACCGCGAAATCGTCAGCTGGGTGCGCACCGTGGCGGAGGACTCGCCGGTGCCGGTCGTGCTGCATCTCGACCATTGCCACGACCTGCCGATGATCGAGCAATGCGCGCGAGAAGGCTGGACCTCGATCATGATCGACGCGAGCGAACTGCCGTTCGAGGAAAACCTCGCCCAGTCGCTGCGGGTGCGCGAGATTGCCGAGCGGTACAACGTCGGCATGGAAGCCGAACTGGGCCAGATCATGGGCGTGGAAGACGACATGGTGGTGGACGAGGCCGACAGCGTCCTGACTGATCCGGAAGATGCCAAACGGTTCTGCGATGCGCTGGACCTCAGCGCCTTTGCCTGCGCCGTGGGCACCGCGCACGGCTTCTATCGCGGCGAGCCGGTGGTCGACTTCGACCGGATCGAAGCGATCAACCGCCTCACCCGCACGCCGATGGCGCTGCACGGCGGCACCGGGCTTTCGGACGAGACCTTCGCCAAGGCGATTGCGCGGGGCGCGGCCAAGATCAACATTTCGACCAACCTCAAGCACGTCTACATCGAAAGCGTGGACGCCTATCGGGCGGCCAAGCCCAACGATTACGAGCCGCTGCGGGTGATCGACGCGCAGTACCAGGCGTGCAAGAGCCTGTTCCACGGCTTTATCGAGAAGTTCGGCGGCACCGGGCAGGGCGAGAAGTTCTTCGCCAGTCAGCAGGTGCCCGTCTGATGGTCAAAGCCATCGTCTTCGATTGTGACGGCGTGCTGGTCGATACCGAGCGCGATGCGCACCGGGTCGGCTTCAACCGCGCCTTTGCCGCGTTCGGAATCGATGCCGAATGGAGTGTCGAGCTTTATGGTCGGCTGCTCCTCACCGCTGGCGGCAAGGAACGGATGCGCGCCTATTTTGACGAGTTCGGCTGGCCGGAAGACGCGGTGGCGCAGCACGGCGGGCGGGATGAGCTCATCGCCGCGCTGCACAAGGAAAAGACCGCGATCACCTCGGCCCTCGTCGGCGAACTCCCCGTGCGCCCCGGCGTTCTGCGGATCGTTGACGAAGCGATGGCGGCAGGCGTGCGGCTGGGGGTTTGCACCACGTCGAACCCCAAGTTCATCGACGCGGTGCTCGATCTGTTCGGGCCGGAGCGCAAGGCGGCGTTCGAATTCGTCCACGCGGGCGACGTGGTGGCGAAGAAGAAGCCCGATCCGGCGATCTACCACCTTGCTACCCAATCGCTGGGGATCGATCCGCGCGAATGTGTGGTGATCGAGGACAGCCGCAACGGCTTGCTCGCGGCGCATGGTGCGGGCTATCCCGTGCTCATCACCGCCAGCACCTATACGG
The DNA here is from genome assembly GCA_019739335.1 of Erythrobacter sp. Lineage (NCBI taxonomy): Bacteria > Pseudomonadati > Pseudomonadota > Alphaproteobacteria > Sphingomonadales > Erythrobacteraceae > Erythrobacter > Erythrobacter sp. The sequence goes on along the minus strand of CP073261.1, from coordinate 1,861,672 downwards.
TGGAGGAAGACTTTACCGAGGCCGCGCGCGTAGTGCCCGAACTGGGCGATGCGCCGGAGCCCGAAGTGACACTTGCAGACCTTGCCGCGCTGACGACAGCGGGCTGAAACCGACCACGGAGAGAGACAACCAATGGCCATTTCGCAAGCCAATATCGAAAAAGCGATCGACACCACCGCCGACACGGTGCTGCGCAACGAACACTATTTTTCCGATCTCGACGGGCTGGCGGGAGACGGCGATTTCGGCACTTCGCTGGCGACCGGGTTCAGGATCATCAAGGCTGACCTGCCGGCGATCGAGAAGCCCGATATCGGTGCCATGCTGATCAAGCTGTCGATGCTGATGAGCAAGCACATCGGCGGTTCCTCCGGCCCGATCTGGTGCACCGGCTTCATGAAAGCAGGCGTGATCGCCAAGGGAAAGACCGAGGTGACGCTCGAAGAACTGGCGGCGATGATCGGCAATGCGGTCGATGGCATCATGGCGCGTGGCGGCGCGCAACTGGGCGACAAGACCCTGCTCGATGCACTGATCCCGGTCAGCGAGCGGTTGAAGGCAGCCGATGCAACGAGCGATCCGGCCGCGCTGCTGAAGGACTGCGCCGACATCGCCGATAACGCCGTCGATGCCACCCGCAGCCTCGTCGCCCGTCGGGGCCGCGCCAGCCAGGTGGGCGAGCGCAGCGGCGATACTCCCGATCCGGGCATCGTCGCCATTGCCACCATCCTGACCGACTGGTGCAAGGCATTCGGCGTGGACCGGACCGCCACTGCCCCCGAGGTGGCCAAGGCCGTCGCATAGATTCAACTGTTACTGGAGAGGACCATCACAATGAAAAAGTTCGTCAACGATCCCGCCCAATTCGTGCCCGAGTTCATGGCCGGCGTGCTCGCCGCCAACCCGGACCTGCTCGAAGGCAATCTCGAATTCCAGATGATCAAGCGCAAGGATGCCCCGCGCGCTGACAAGGTCTCGATCGTGCAGGGCTCCGGCTCCGGCCACGAACCCGCGCACGTGATGGCGGTCGGGCCCGGCATGCTCGATGGCGCATGCCAAGGCCCGGTCTTCGCTGCGCCGCCGGTCGATGCATGCTATGAAACGATTAAGGCGCTCGCCACTCCGGCGGGCGTGCTGGTGCTGGTGAACAATTACCAGGGCGACCGGATGGCTTGGGATACTGCTGTCGAACTGGCGCAGGCCGAGGATATCGTGGTCGACCAGTTCATCATCAACGACGACGTGGCGGTGAAGGATTCGCTCTACACCGTCGGCCGCCGCGGCGTGGCGGGCAATTTCTTCGTGATGAAGGCCTGCGGTGCCGCCGCCGAGGAAGGCCAGAGCCTGGCGCAGGTGAAGTCCGTGGCGGAGAAGGTGAACGCCAATGTCCGCACGATGGGCGTCGCGCTCACCAGCTGCATTCCGCCCGCCAAGGGCACGACGATCTTCGACATTGGCGACGATGAAATGGAAGTCGGCGTCGGCATCCATGGCGAGCCGGGGCGCGAGCGTACCAAGATCAAGAGCGCGGACGAGATCACCCAGATCCTGTTCGATGCGGTGGCGGACGACCTGCCCTTCGCTTCGGGTGACCGGGTGGCGCTGATGGTCAACGGCCTCGGCGGCACGCCCCCGGCTGAGCTCTACGTGCTCTACAACAAGGCCGCACAGCTGTGCGAAGCACGCGGGCTGACCGTGGCGCGCAATTACGTGGGCGAATATTGCACGGCCATCGAAATGGCGGGCTGCTCGATCACCCTGCTCAAGCTGGACGACGAAATCGAAAAGTACCTTGCCGCACCGGCGACGACGGCGTGCCGGATCTTCTGATCCAGCCATTTTGCTGAATGAAAGCGCCCGGTCCTCCCTGCGGAGGGCCGGGCGTTTTCGTTGTGCGGCCCCTGAGCAACAGCCCTGACAAAACGTGAATCTCGATGTTGCAAAACACGCAACACATGCCGCAAAACGGACATTTGTCTTTGATGCTGCATCGCACCATATGCACGCCACGCCCCGCCGCTGCGGGGTTTCTCAGGAGCTTTTCAAATGACCCTCATGGCAACCCGCCTGTTCTCGACGCTGGCCGCAATCACGATCAGCACCTCGCTGTTCAGCGTGATCCTCGTCTAGTGCGGCTTCGCGCCGGAGCCGCTGCCTCCGCGCGATAAGGATAAGCAAACGCCCGGTTCTCCAGAGGGAGGACCGGGCGTTTTTGAGTTTCAGGCTGACGCTTTAACGCCCCGCATCTCGCGCCGCGTTGATGTCTACCGCGCGCGGGCTCTGCGCGAACAGCGCGGTGTATGGATCGTCGCCCGAATCCATCGTGTGCGGCTCGGTGCCTTCGCGCACTGTGGTGCGGCGCATGTCGCGCTTGTGCATGGTGTAATCGTATTCGCCGCCCTTGTGCATCGAACACAGGTTGTCCCAGATCACCATGTCACCCGGCTTCCATTGCCAATGGAAGGTATACTTCGGCTGAGTGGTGTGGGCGATCAGGTCGGCGATCAGCTGGCGGCCCTCGGCCTTGTCCATCCCTTCGATGTCCATCGTGTGCGCGGCGATGAACAGGCTCTTGCGGCCCGATCCGGCATGGGTGTGGACGATGGGGTGACGCGCCACCGGGCGTTCGTAGATGTCGGCCTCGTCGATTGCGGCTCCCGCCTTCTTGCGGCTCCACCAGAGCGAATTGATGCCCACCTTGTCGGCGATCAGGTCCTTGGTTTCCTGCGGCAGGTCGTCATAGGCGGTGCGGGCATCGGCGAACCAGGTCTCGCCCCCGGCCTCGGCGGGCGGGACAATGTGCGCGAGCAGGAGCGAATAGCTGGTGCGCTTTTCGAGGAAGGCGCTGTCGGTGTGCCACAGCCGGTCCCCCTTGCGGTATTCCACCGCTGCGGGATCGGTGGTAATTTCGCCATCCAGATTGAGGTTCGAGGCATCGAACAGCTCGCGATAGGGCAGTCGCATCCGCGCCCCGTCGGGCCGCTTGGGCACCCGTTCAAGATAGCCGAAATTGCGGCTGAATTCGACATGGCCTTCGTCATCCAGCCCGGTATCGCGCCAGACGGTGACGCCGTAGCGGTCCATCGCGTCGGTCACCTGCTTCACTTCGGCGGGCGACAGGGGCTGCGTCAGGTCGAGACCGGAGCAGACAGCGCCGAATTGCGGCAGGATGGGTTCGCAGTGCAGGGGCATGATGTCCTCTCGGTATGTTTGGCCGGAGCCTAGCAGCCACGCCGCGGAAAATCCACTTCGTTGATTCTGTCCGGGCACCGGATTGCGGCTTGATCGTTGGCGAAACAGGCTATCCGGAGGTTCAGAATGAAAATTACCCAGTCCGCCCTTGCCTGCGCCGCGCTGTTGCTGGCTGCTTGCGATTCCTCGTCTGCCGAAAGGTCCGGGGAGACCGTTCCGCCGCCTCCGGCGCAATCGGAAGCCACCCCTGCTGACGTACCGATGACCAGCCCCGTCGCCCAGTCGGCGATCCCCGCTGCCATGGCCGGGCGATGGGGGATGACACCTGCCGACTGCGATCCGGAAGAAGCCGCCAACAAGGGGCTGCTAACCGTATCGGGCAATTCCATGCGGTTTTACGAGTCGGTTGGAGAGCTCGAAGAAGTGGCTGCCTCGACAACCGACAGCCTGCGCGGCAATTTCGCCTATGAAGGCGAGGGGATGGCCTGGTCGCGCGAAGTGACACTTGCGCTGGCAGACGATGGCAATACACTCATCCTCGAAGAATTCGGCGATGATGCCGTGCCCGGTGCGCGGCGCTATACGAAATGCGGTTAGGAGAACCAGCAATGCGTTCGATGATATTTGCTGCGCTGGCCGGTTCGGCACTGGCCGGTTGCGCCACGACAGAGGCGCCGGGCGAAGGCCCGATGCCCGCCTCGTCGGGCCAGTGCGATGCCAGCGGCGTGCAGGACCACGTGGGCCATCGCGCCACGGCAGAGGCTGGAGCCATGCTGTTGCGGATGACGGGCGCGCGGCAGTTGCGCTGGGTTCCGCCGCGGACTGCCGTTACTATGGACTATCGCGAGGATCGGCTGACCGTTTCCTACGACGATGCCATGATGATCGATCGCATCAGCTGTGGCTGACGATCCGAACGACGGCCGCCAGCGCATTCCGCCGCTCACGGCTTTCGAGGATGTGGCGGGCTTCACCCGCGCCCTGCGGGTCGGGGACCGGATCGTGGTTTCCGGCAGCGTCGGCGTCGAAGCGGACGGCAGCGTCAGCCCCGATGCCGGGCGGCAGGCGGATCGCTGTTTCGAACAGATCCTTGACTACATCGGCCAGCTTGGCGGCCATGCGGGCGATGTAGTTCGCGTCAGGATGTTCGTAACCGATATCGCCTATGCCGACGCGGTGACCGCTGCTTTCACCCGCGCCGTGAGCCATGCCCGTCCCACCGGCACGCTGGTGGCGGTATCGGCGCTCTATAACCCGGAATGGAAATGCGAGATCGAAGCCGAAGCTGTAATCGGGAGCCTGCAATGAATGTGACGCTGCGCGTGCCTGCCCCTCTGTTGCCCACCCTTGCCCTCCCAGCCTTGCTAGCGCTGTCAGCCTGCAACGATGATCTGGAAAGTCGCAACGCCGCGCTGGGACTGGATGAGGAAGCTGCGCCTGAAGTGACCATCGAACGGCCGGCCGGTGCCGATGCCGGGTTCGAGGACGAAGCAATTGACGAATTGCCCGCCGAGGACAGGGTAGCCTTCGCGCCACTGCCGCCCGGAAGCGAAGAAAGCGAGGAGACGGTGGTCGATGCGGCACCCGACGACCTGATCGACCGCACCGAAGGCTTCGCTCCCGAACCGATGGACGACGCCGCAGGCTTCAATCCCTCGCCCCACGTCCACAACTCCGGCGAATAGCCAGCCTTGCGCGCAAGAGTTGCGCGGCCTGCCGCTTTTTGACATGGCGCGGGAATGACCGGACAGTTCCAGCTCAACGAAGACCAGCTTGCGATCCAGGAAATGGCGCAACGCTTCACCGCCGACCATATCAGTCCGCACGCCGCCGGGTGGGACGAACACCACATCTTCCCCCGCGACACGATCAAGCGGACCGCCGAACTCGGCTTCGGGGCGATCTATGTCAGCGAGGAATCAGGTGGCATCGGCCTGGGCAGGCTGGAAGCGGCGCTGATCATGGAAGCGATGGCCTATGGTTGCCCAGCGACCAGCGCCTTTATTTCGATCCACAACATGGCCGCGTGGATGATCGACACTTATGGCGGTGAGGCATTGAAGGCCAAGTACCTGCCCGACCTGATCGGGATGGAAAAGCTCGCCAGCTATTGCCTCACCGAACCGGGCAGCGGCTCTGATGCGGCGGCGCTGAAAACCAGCGCGCGGCTGGACGGCGACCACTACGTGGTCAACGGCACCAAGCAGTTCATCAGCGGCGGCGGGGTGAACGACGTTTATGTGACGATGGTGCGCACCGACGAGCACAAGTCGCGCGGCATCACTTGCCTGGTGGTGGACAAGGACACTCCCGGCGTCAGCTTCGGAGCGCCGGAAAAGAAGCTTGGCTGGAACGCCAGCCCCACCGCGCAGGTGATTTTCGAAGATGCGCTGGTGCCGGTCGAAAACCGGGTCGGCGCCGAAGGCGAAGGTTTCCGTTTTGCGATGGCGGGGCTCGATGGCGGGCGGATCAATATCGGCGCCTGCTCGCTGGGCGGGGCGCAGCGGTGCCTCGATGAAGCGGTGGCCTATTGCAAGGACCGCCAGCAGTTCGACCAGCCGATTGCCGATTTCCAGAACACCCAGTTCATGCTCGCCGACATGGCAACCGAACTGGAAGCGGCGCGCGCGCTGCTCTATCTCGCCGCCGCCAAGGTGACCGACAACGCGCCAGACAAGACGCGCTTTTCCGCCATGGCCAAGCGGCTGGCGACCGACAGCGGATCGAATGTGGTCAACAATGCGCTGCAACTGTTCGGCGGCTACGGCTACTTGCGCGATTACCCGATCGAACGCTTCTGGCGCGATCTGCGAGTGCATTCGATCCTTGAGGGCACCAATCAGGTGATGCGGATGATCGTGGGGCGGGACCTGTTGCGGCAATGAGCGAACTACACACCCATACCCACGGTCGCATCGGCCACATCTCGCTCAACCGCCCCAAGGCGCTGCACGCGCTGACGCAGGGGATGTGCGAGGACATGGCGCAAGTGCTGCTGGCTTGGCGGAGCGACGATGCGATCGACGCTGTGATCCTCGATCACGCCGAGGGGCGGGGGTTTTGCGCCGGGGGCGATGTGCAACTCGTGCGCAACTCCGCGCTGGAGGATGGCGGAGCCGCGGGGCGTGCGTTCTTTCATGCGGAATACCGTCTCAACCACCTGATGTTCACCTATCCCAAACCGACCGTGGCCTTCATGGATGGCGTGACGATGGGCGGCGGAGTGGGCATCTCGCAACCGTGCCGCTTCCGCGTGGCGACCGAGAACACCCTGTTCGCAATGCCCGAAGGATCGATCGGGCTGTTCCCCGATGTCGGCGCGGGCTGGTATCTGCCGCGCCTGCCGGGGGCGGTCGGAAAGTTCCTCGCGCTGACAGGAGCCCGGCTGGACGGGGTCGAATGCCTGTGGGCCGGACTGGCGACGCATTACCTGCCGAGCGAAAACCTTGCCGCCGCCAAGGCGCGAATTGTTGCGGGGGAGCAACCCGCAGCTGTGCTTGATACATTGAGCGAACCTGACCTTTTGCCGCCGCGTCTGGCGGGCAATGCCGAACGGATCGACCGCCTGTTCGCGCCCGACGCGCTTGAAGAGATCATCGCCGCGCTTGCTGCCGATGGCAGCGAGTGGGCAGCCAAGGAGCTGAAGGCGGTTACGGCCAAATGCCCGATGACCAGCAAGGTCGCCTTGCGCCAGTTCGCCGCCGCGCAGCCCGATTTCGCCGCCAACATGGCGATGGAGTACCGGGTCGCCGCGCGGATGATGTTGCGCCCCGATTTCGTCGAAGGCGTGCGCGCGGTGCTGGTGGACAAGGACAATGCCCCGCGCTGGGATCCCGCCACACCCGAGGCTGTCACCGACGAGATGATCGACGCGGTATTCGCGCCGCTGCCTGCCGATGAGGAATGGACGCCTTTCGCGTAATGTGCTTGAGCCGAAGGGCTAACAGGGGAGCATAGGGCCATCGGGCCTGTCGCATGGGCAATATCGATCTCCAGTATACGCTGGCAGGGGCCTTCGTGAGCTTCCTCGTCGGGTTGACCGGCGTGGGCGGGGGATCGCTGATGGCACCGATCCTGATCCTGCTGTTCGGTATCAATCCCGCCGTGGCCGTGGGCACCGACCTGTGGTTCGCCGCGATCACCAAAGCGGTGGGAGGCGGCGTCCACCACCGGCTCGGTTCGGTGGACTGGAAGCTGGTTGGAAGACTGGCCGCAGGGAGCATCCCGGCGGCCCTGCTGACGCTGGTGTGGCTGTGGCTGTTCGAAGGCGGGCGAATGGAAAGCGCACTGCTGATGCGGCTGCTGGGAGCGGCCTTGCTGTTCACTGCAATCCTGATGCTGCTGAAGCCGCGCATTCGGCCCGCGCTGGCCTTGCTGCGCAGCCGGATGGGGCACAGCGTTCGCGGCAAACAGCTTATCTTCACATTGCTCGGCGCTGCCGTCATCGGAGCGCTGGTGACGCTGACATCGGTTGGCGCGGGAGCGCTGGTGGCGGTGATGTTGGCGATGCTTTACCCACTGCGGCTGGGCACCAAGACCATCGTCGGCACCGATATCATGCATGCCGTGCCGCTGACGCTCGTGGCGGCGGGCGGCCATGCTGCACTGGGCAATTTCGACGGCTGGCTGCTGGCCAGCCTGCTGCTCGGCTCGATTCCGGGCATCGTGGTGGGTTCGCTAGTGAGCGGCAAAGTCAACGAGGACTGGGTGCGTTATGCCTTGTCGGGAATGTTGGTCGTCTCGGCGATCAAGATGCTGACGAGTTGAGCCGGGCCACCAAGGCATCCGCCGCTTCGCTGACATGGCGCCAGGTCCAGGCGAACGCGTCCGTATCGCTATGATAGGGATCGGGCACGCCCTGACCGGTGCGGGCCGGAACGATATCGAGCAGCAGCGCCAGTTCCGCGCTGGCCATGCCGGGAGCGATCTGTTTGAGATCGGCCAAGTTCTTGCTATCGAGCGCGAAAATATGCGTGAAACGCGTGAAGTCCGCTGCCTCGATCTGCCGCGCGCGCTGGCCGGAAATGTCCACGCCATTGGCCAGCGCGGTCGCGATGGCGCGGCTGTCGGGCGGGCTTCCGACATGCCAGTCACTCGTTCCGGCGCTATCGATAAGCCAATCCAGTCCCGCCGCCTCGGTGGCCGCCCTTAGCGCCCCCTCCGCCAGCGGCGATCGACAGATGTTGCCGAGGCAGACGAACAGGATCGCCGGGCTGAGGGTCACGTCATGACCCCTAAGCAGGCCACGGTCCGGTGATCGCCAGCGTCATGGTCGGCGAATAGATATTGAGAAACATCACGCGTCCATCCGGCGAGAAGCACGCGCCCGCCGTTTCGGTCTGCAGGCGGACCCGGCCCAGCGGATAGGCTTCGCCCTCCGGAGTGATCCCCCGCAGATGGTTTACCGCCCCGTCGGTATATTGATCTTCGCAGACCACCAGATCGCCGTACGGCGCGACGCACAGGTTGTCGCCATAGCTGTATTCCGCGTTAGCCGGGCTTTCGTAAAACAGGTCCAGCATATCGCCGCCGTGGAGGTTCGGGCGGAGTCGGAAGATCTGCCCTTCCTGCGCCGCGCCGCCGCTGGTGGCGGTGAAGAACATCTCCCCGTCGCCCATCCAGATACCTTCGCCGCGCGAGAAGACTGCCGCGCCCAGCGCCGCACCGCGATGGCGCAGGTCGTCTTCAGGGGATTCGGGATCGTCGAGCGTCACCCAGGTCCCGCGCACGGGCTGTCCAACGCGCATCGCCACGCTGTCCTTGTTGCTGGTGTCGGTCACCCCTTCCAGCACCAGCGCCTGCAATGTGCCCCCGCGCGCGAGTTCACCGGAATGGGTGGGAATGAAGCGATAGAGCAGTGAATCGCCGCGATCCTCGGTCTGGTAGACGATGCCGGTTGCCGGATCGACACAAGCGGCTTCGCGCACGAAGCGCCCCATTGCGGTCAGCGGCACCGGATCAACCTGCCCCGGCGCGTCGGCGGGGACTTCGAAAGCATAGCCGTGATCCTTGTTGATGCGTCCGTCCGCGCGCGAAGTGTTTTCTTCGCAGGTGAGCCAGGTGTTCCACGGCGTGGTCCCGCCCGCGCAATTGCGTATCGTGCCCGCGAGGCTCCGATACTGGCGCTGCACATCGAGCGTATCGGAGTCGAGCACCAGCGTGGTCGTCCCGCCTGGCAAGGGGACCAGACTGCGCGCCACCGTGTCATAGGCTGGGCCGCTCGCCCCGCCGCCGTCATGGTTGGGGGCGAGTTCGTGATTGCGCACCAGCGCCAGCCGCCCGCCGCCGATATCGAAACATCCCATCCCGTCCGCCCGGTCCGGCACGGTGCCGCCATCGCTCATCACATCGCCGAGCCGCGACAGCACACGATACGAAAATCCCTGGGGCAGATCCAGGACGCCTGCCGGATCGGGCTGCAACGGCCCGAAGCGGCTCGCTCCCGATGCGGCCAGCGGCATACGTGCCGACATGCACCCGCCGAGCAGCAGCCCGCCAAATGCAGCTCCCGTGGCGGCGATGAACTTGCGGCGATCTGCGTACATGGCTGTCCGTCCCTTCTGCGATTCTCAGAAGCTCACTATAGCGCCAAAGCTGTCCTGCTTGTCACCCCGCGCTAAAGGCCAAGCGCCGCGCGGATTGCCGCCCAGCTTACCAACTTGAAGTTCTGCGTATCCGGCTGGTTCTGCCCATCTTGCGCCACGAACAGGCCTTCAGGATAGTCCGGCCCGAAATTTCCGAGCGCAAGCTCGATCCCGTCGGTTTCTTCCACCGAGCCAACCGCGCCAGCTCCGATGGCAAAGCGACCGCGCGGCTGCATGTCCGGTAGCGAGAATACGGCGAAGGCATTGTCGCCTTGGCTGGAGGCGACCAGATAACCGCCGTCAATACCGTCGGGAGCAAGTGCCAGCCCTTCGACATCGGCGACCAGCCACTGGTTGTCGATGGCCGCAACCATCTCCCCATCAGTGCTATCGGCTGGAAAACGCCAGATGCCGGCGTTCTCCTCCCCAATATAAAGAGCGTGATTGCGCGGATCGACCACGCAGCCTTCGGGCTGGGTGGGCACGCTCATCGTGCGCAGGGGTGAAACCGTCAGGCTCGCGCCCGAAACCTCGATCGCCTGTTCATAAATCTGCCCCTGCTTGGTGTTGAGGTAGGATCGCAGCTGCCCGTCCACCACGCCCATACACAGGCCATAGCCCTCGCCTGGTCCGCTGCTGAACAGGCCCAGCTCGGTCAATTCACCCGAAGTGGTGTCGAGTCGGTACACGCGAATATGCGCAACCACGAGATCGTTGCGATCGCTGGCAACGACGATAACCCCCTGGCCCGAAACCTCGGCCAGATCGACGTTGTTGACCTCACCCGCCGCGGCAAAATCGCGCACAGTTCCGTCCAGCCCGTAGACGTTGAGTCCGCTGTTCTTGTCGGTCGCCACGATCAGGCTCCGCGATGGGTCTGCGGCATTACGCCAGATCGCCGGATCGTCGGCTGCATCTTCGCCCAATACGCCGCCTACCGGAGTGGTCTGCGCTACTGCCGTCACCGCCACCGGGGGTACCCCCTGCGGCGTGGTGGCACAACCAGCCAGCAGCAGCGCCCCTGTCGCAATTGCCGCGCCGCGCATCAGAAGCTCACCCGCACGCCGCCCTTGAAGGTGCGACCGTAGATTTCGTATTGGTAGTTGTTCTGCTGCGCCCCAACGGTGTTGTAGGCAAAATATTCCGCATCGGTGAGGTTCACCGCTTCCACGAACACCTGAATGTTCGGCGTAATGCGGTAGCGGGCGCTGGCATCGAGCTGGAAGTGGCTGTCCACCATCCGGTCTTCCTCCGGCGAACCGCCCAGTTCATCGAGATAATCGTCGCGATAGGTCGCCGCCAGTCGCAGGCTGATCGGCCCCTTTTCGTAGCCGAGCACGCCGTTCAGCGTGTGCTCCGAGGTGGCAGGAAGCGCGATAGTGCGCGCATCGCCGATAATGCCAAGCTGGTCCACACCGCCATCCGGCACCACGCCGCTGGCATCGGTCCAGGTGTAGTTCGCCTGCGTAATCAGTCCGTCGAACGGCGCGGGGAGCATGTCCCACTGCATCGCGAAGCCGAATTCCACCCCGAAGATTTCCGCGCTGTCCCCGTTGACCGGGATTACGGCTTCGTTGAAAGCCACGCCGTTGAAGACGAGCCGCTCGTCAGGGTCGATCATGTCATTGCCGTTTGTGTCCTCGGCCTCATACTCGACATTGACGATGTAGTTGGACACATCCTTCCAGAACGCACCCAGGCTGATCGCACCGTTACCGGAGAAGTAGTATTCGATCCCGACATCGGCGTTCCACGCCTCATAAGGCCTCAACGCCGGATTGCCGAATTCGCCTTCGATCTCGTCATCGTCGTTCTGCTCGGTCGCAAAGCGCGGGGCGATCTGGCCGAAACCGGGGCGCACCAGGCTGCGATAGCCGGCGAGGCGGAGGACAAGAT